>NZ_LMSC01000001.1:0-76624 GCF_001428025.1 Phycicoccus sp. Soil748
CGCCGACACACCCGCCGGGACCATCCCCACCATCTCCGGCTTCAACGCCAACCCCAACCGCGCCCCCCTCGCAGTCACCTCGATCGAACGCACCTCCCCCACGATGACCCCTCGCAGCTTGACGTCGGAGGCCTCCTGCAACTGCGAGCCGATCCGGTCGGTCTCGAGCGTCACGCGGACGACGCGGGTGAAGGCGTGGCCGTACGCCGCGACGGACAGCGAGCAGAGCAGCCCGACGACGAGGAGGAAGACCACGCCGTACGTCCGGTCACCCAACCGCGCCAGGCCACCGGTCGCGGGCCCGAGCGGCGACCGTGGTGTGGTCGGCAGCGGGGCAGCCCGCAGCCGCCCGGGGTCGGCGTCGCCGTGCCCCGGCACCGGTCGGGTGCGCTGGTCGACCGGACCTCACCACCCTTCGCTGCGTGATGTGCCTCACCACGCCAACGAGAAGGAGAGGTCGAAGGTTATGCGGCCGGCCCCCGAGAGGTGGTCGCGTCTGCGTCGGCCACGGACAGCGCGATGCCGTCGAGGATGTCGTGCTCGGAGGCGACCACACGCTCGACCCCGAGGCCGGCGAGCCGCTGGACGATCTCGCGCCAGACGAGCGCACCGGCGCCGATGACGTCGACCCGGCCGGGGTGCATGAAGCCCAGGGCGGCCCGCTCGGCGCGGGGCAGGTGGACCAGGGAGTCGCAGGCTGCCACCATCTCGGCCGGGGTGAGCGCGGCGAGGTGGATGCGGCCGGGCTCGTACTCCGTCAGGTGCAGGGCGTGCGCGGTCACGGTGGTGACGCTGCCGGCGAGGCCGACCAGCGTCGCGACGCCCTCGAGCGGGACGCGCTCGGCGGCGAGGTCGAGGGCGTCGTCGACGTCGCGGGTGGCCGCAGCGAGCTCCGCCTCCGAGGGCGGGTCGGAGTGCAGGTGGCGCTCGGTCAGGCGGACGCAGCCGATGTCGACCGACCTGGCCGCCTCCACCGTCGACTCCCCGCGCACGAGCTCGGTCGAGCCGCCGCCGAGGTCGACGACGAGGTAGGGGCCGGGGATGCCGGCCGCGCGCAGGTCGCCCGTGGCGCCACGGAAGGACAGCGCCGCCTCCTCGTCGCCGGAGACGACCTCCGGGGCGGTGCCGTAGTGGGCGAAGGCGTCGCGCACCCCGGCCACGAACTCGTCGGCGTTGTCGGCGTCGCGGGAGGCGGAGGTGGCCACGAAGCGCACGGCCGAGGCCCCGAGCTCGCGGCACTGCGCGGCGTACTCGGCCGCCATGGACAGCGTGCGTCGCATGGCCTCGGGGTCTATCCGGCCGGTGCGGTCGACGCCGTGGCCGAGCCGTACGACCTCCATGCGGCGCAGGACGTCCGTCAGCGCGCCGGTGCCGGGGTCGACGTCCGCGACGAGCAGGCGGATCGAGTTGGTGCCGCAGTCGACGGCGCCGACGCGGGTCACTCGGGTCACGTCGTGGGTCACGTCTGGGGGCCGGCCGCGTCGGGGACGCACGAGCCCGCGGCCCACCAGTCGCCGAGCAGCGCGAGCGCCTCGTCGCCGAGGGGGTTGACCCCCGGCCCGGCCGCGAGCGAGTGGGCCACCAGCACGTGCAGGCACTTGACGCGGGTCGGCATGCCGCCGGCCGACGTGCCCTCGATCTCTGCGACGGTGCCGAGCCGGGATCGGCGGGTGAGGTAGTCCTCGTGCGCGGCGGCATACCGTGCGGCGAGTTCCTCGTCGGCGCCCAGCCGCTCGGTCATCTCCTTCATCAGCCCGCTCGTCTCGAGCGTGGAGATGGCACCGGTCAGCTTGGGGCACGTGGCGTAGAAGGTCGTGGGGAAGGGCGTGCCGTCGGGCAGCCGCGGCGCAGTGGTGAGCACGTCGGGCCGTCCGCACGGGCAGCGGTGCGCCACCGCCACGACGCCGCGCGGGACGCGGCCGAGCTGGGCGTCGACGGCGTCGAGGTCGGCTTGGGTGGGTGCGTCCGCGGGAGTGCCGGGCTGCTCGGTCACGGGGCGGTACCGGTCGCCGCGGGTCCGGAGTCGGCCACCTTCACCGACTCCCACAGCTGGCCGTACCAGGGGTGGTCGCTCGAGGCGGCGGGGGCCTTGGCCACGCCGGGGAGCGCCTTCGCGGAGGGCTTGCCGTCGATGACGGTGTAGGACTTCTCGCCGACCTTGACGAACTTCAGCCGCTCACGGGCCTGCTGCTGGACGTAGGCGTCGTCGTTCCAGCGGGCCTGCTCCTTCTGCAGGTCGCTGACCTGCGAGCGCTGGTCGCCGACCTGTCCGCGCAGCGCGTCGATCTCGCCCTGCTGGCGCAGGTAGGAGCGCAGCGTCGGCACCAGCATGACGGCCAGCAGGACCACGATCGAGGCCAGCACCACGCCGCGCAGCACGGCACGGGAGGCCTTGCGCTCGGTGGCGACCTGCGCGGACGCCGCCTTGCGGACGGCACCCGAGGCCGTGGCACGCGACCGGCCCGGGCCGGCGCCGGGGCGCGCGGAGGTGCCTCGCGCCGTACCCCGTGCACCTGCACCGGAGCGGGGTGCGGACGGACGACGGGCGGGCTGCCTGCCCTGCCCGTTCGTGCCGTGTCCCGTGCCTGCCATGGGTCCCCTCGGTCGTGTCTGCCGGTCCGGTCGTGCCGGGCTCAGGCCTTGGGCGTGAAGCGCGGGAAGGCGCCGGCGCCGGCGTAGCGGGCGGCGTCGTCGAGCTCCTCCTCGATGCGCAGGAGCTGGTTGTACTTGGCGACCCGCTCGGAGCGCGCGGGGGCACCGGTCTTGATCTGGCCGCAGTTGGTGGCGACGGCGAGGTCGGCGATCGTGACGTCCTCGGTCTCGCCGGAACGGTGGCTCATCATGCAGCGGTAGCCGTTGCGGTGGGCCAGGTCGACGGCGTCGAGGGTCTCGGTCAGCGAGCCGATCTGGTTGACCTTGACGAGGAGCGCGTTGGCGGTGCGGGAGTCGATGCCGCGCTGCAGGCGCACGGGGTTGGTGACGAAGAGGTCGTCGCCGACGATCTGGACGCGCTCACCGAGGCGGTCGGTCATGGCCTTCCAGCCGTCCCAGTCCTCCTCGTCGAGCGGGTCCTCGATGGAGACCAGCGGGTAGGAGTCGACGAGGTCGGCGTAGTAGTCGACCATCTCGGCCGAGGTCTTCGCGACACCCTCGAACTGGTAGGTGCCGTCCTCGTTGTGGAACTCGCTGGCGGCGACGTCGAGGGCGAGGGCGATCTGGGTGCCCACCTCGTAGCCGGCCTTCTCGACGGCCTCGAGGATGAGGTCGAGGGCGGCGCGGTTGGACTCGAGGTTGGGGGCGAAACCGCCCTCGTCGCCGAGGCCGGTGGCCAAGCCCTTCTCCTTGAGGACGCCCTTGAGCGAGTGGTAGACCTCCGCGCCCCAGCGCAGCGCCTCCTTGAAGGAGCCCGCGCCGATGGGGGCGATCATGAACTCCTGGATGTCGACGTTGGAGTCGGCGTGGCTGCCACCGTTGAGGATGTTCATCATCGGGACGGGCAGCACGTGCGCGTTGGGGCCACCGACGTAGCGGAACAGCGGCAGGCCCGAGGACTCCGCGGCGGCACGGGCGACGGCCAGGGACACCCCGAGGATCGCGTTGGCGCCCAGCTTGCCCTTGTTGTCGGAGCCGTCGAGGTCGAGCATGACGCCGTCGATGATGCGCTGCTCGCTCGCCTCGTAGCCGACGAGCTTGGGGTTGATCTCGTCGAGGACCGCGTCCACCGCCTGCTCGACACCCTTGCCGAGGTAACGCTTCTTGTCGCCGTCACGGCGCTCGACGGCCTCGAACGCGCCCGTGGAGGCGCCAGAGGGCACCGCGGCCCGGGCGATGGTGCCGTCGTCGAGGGCCACCTCGACCTCGACCGTGGGGTTGCCCCGGGAGTCGAGGATCTCGCGGGCGCCTACTGCGTCAATGGTGGCCACAGACTTCTCCATCGGTGCTTGAACTGGGTGCCGGACAGGGGTACGTCACGAGGCTACCCGCTGCCCGCCCCCCCGTCGGCGACCGACCCGCAGGCCGGACGGCGCACGGCGGGGTGCTGCGCGTGGGTCGCGTCCGTGCTGTCACGCATCCCCGGTCTCGGCAGCGGTGATAGTTCCACCCCGGCGCTCGTAGCGCTCCGGATCACCAAGCCAAGCGCTGACTTCGAGCGAGATTCGCAGCGCTCCCTCCCTCAGCTCGTCCGCACTGCGGCCGCGACCCAAAAGTAGAACGAGTTTCGAGAGGTTCTGCGCAAGAGCAGGACTGGGAACGTGCGCGCGCCCCATGGCCAGGAGCACCAGCTCCTGAAGCTGGGCGACGGCCCGCCCGTCTGGTTCCGTCCAGACCCTGTTCGCGGCCCGGGAGAGCTCTGCAGCAGCATCGTCAAGCCTGTCCATCCTGCGGCGATGCGCGTCCAGTGAAGCTTGATGGCGCATGGTGAGCCAAGACGCTCCGCCTCCGATGAGCGCCCCCAGCCCAGCCCCGCCGAACCCGCTGACCAACGAGGCCACCCCGGAGTCCATGCCCCGAAGGTAACGCGGCCTGACCAGTCTGCCAACAGCCTTCCTCACCCTGCGAATCGGAGCCGGGCCGGCCGTGACCAGTGCTCTGCGACCAGGTCCTCCAGCCTCAGGAGACGCGCTGGTATGCGACGGCGAGCGCGGCGCCGAGGCGGGCGTTGCTGCGCACCAGGGCGATGTTGGTGTCGAGCGAGCGGCCCTGGGACAGCTCGACGATGCGCCCGAGCAGGAACGGCGTGATGTCCTTGCCGTGGATCCCGCGCTCGTCGCACTCCGCGAGCGCCCGGTCGATGAGGACGCCGATCTCGTCGGCCGGGATCTCGTCCTCGACGGGGACGGGGTTGGCCACGGCGAGGGCGCCGTGCAGGCCGAGGTCCCACTTGGCCTGCATCATCGCTGCCAGCTCGTCGGCCGAGTCGGCGCGCAGGGGCGCCGCGTGGCCGCTGGAGCGGGAGTAGAACGACGGGAACTCGTCGCTGCCGTGGACGACGACCGGCACCCCGAGGGTCTCCAGCTTCTCCAGGGTGAGCCCGATGTCGAGGATCGACTTCACCCCGGCCGACACGACGGCGACGTCGGTCTGGCCCAGCTCGGTGAGGTCGGCGGAGATGTCGAAGGAGGTCTCGGCGCCACGGTGCACGCCACCCAGGCCGCCCGTGACGAAGACCCGGATCCCCGCCAGCGCAGCCAGCCGCATGGTCGCGGCGACCGTGGTCGCGCCGTGCGCCTTGCGGGCCACGACGTACGGGAGGTCGCGCAGGCTCACCTTGGCGACGTCGGGGTGGGTGGCGAGGGTCTCGAGCTCGTCGCGGTCCAGGCCGATGCGCGGTACGCCGTCGAGGACCGCGATCGTGGCGGGAGTCGCACCCCCGTCGCGGATGATCTGCTCCACCTCGACGGCCATCGCGACGTTGCGCGGGTAGGGCATGCCGTGGCTGATGATGGTGCTCTCCAGCGCCACCACGGGGCGGCCTGCGGCCAGGGCCTGGGCGACCTCGGTCGAGAGGCGCAGTGCGGGGTGGGGCGTGGTCATCGGTTCTCCTGGTCTGGTCTGGTCTGGTGTGGTTGTGGTGTGGTGTGGCTGGGGTGGGGTCGTGGCTGGGGCGGGGTCGTGGGCGGACCGGTTCGGCGCGGGCGTCAGGAGCCCTGCGCCGTACGCAGCTCGGCGTCGACGAGACGGGCGGTGAGGTCGGGCCGCACCGTCCGGTCGCTCGCCACGGTGAGGGCGGCGGCCGCCTGGCCGAACCGTGCGGCGTCGACCGGGGAGTCCCCGCGCAGCAGCGCGTGCACGAACGCCGCCGTCATCGAGTCGCCCGCACCCGTCACGTCGACGACCTCCGCGCCGGGCGCGGGCATGACGGTCACGGCGACGCGGCCGCCGGGCTCGCGTGAGCTGAGCAGGCTGCCGCGGACGCCGCGGCGGACCCACACGTGCTCGACGCCGCGCTCGTGGAGCTGCCGCGCAGCCCGGGCGATCGCTGGCCGGGCCTGCGCGACCGGCTCCCCCACGATCGCGCCGAGCTCGTCGAGGTTGGGGGTGAGGGCGAGCACGGGCCGCTCGGGGGACAGCACGGTGGCCAGCGGCCTCGCCTTGGCGACGCTCACGGGGTCGACCACGACCGGTACGCCACCGGCAGCCGCCTGGTCGAGGACCCACGTGGCGGCTTCCGCGGGGACGTTGCCGTCGAGCACCACCAGGTCGGCGTGGCCGATGAGGTCCCGCGAGCGCAGGAGCTGGGCGACGGTCAGCAGGTCCGTCGCGCGCATGCTGGAGACGGCCACGACGAGCTCGCCCGAGGCGTCGAGCACCGCGAGGTAGGTGCCGGTCGCCTCGGGGGTAGCCACCACGTGGTCGACGACCACCCCTGCCGCACGGGTGGCCTCGAGGACCTCCTCGCCGAACGCGTCGCGGCCGATGGGAGCGACGAGGTGGGTCGGGCTGCCCAGCCGCGCGAGGTTCTCGGCGATGTTGCGCCCCACCCCACCCGGCGTGCTGGTGGTCGCACCGGGGTTGGAGGTGTGCAGCTCGACCGCGCGGCTCGAGTGCGCCTTGATGTCCATGTTGGCCCCGCCGACCACGACCACGGACCTGGTCTCGGGCCGCACGAGGTAGCCCCGGCCGAGGATCGCGCCCTTGCGGGTGAGGTTGGACAGGTGCACGGAGACGGCTGCCCGGGTGGACCCGGTGCGCTCGGCCAGGGCAGCGGCGTCGAGGAGCGGCTCGGCCCGCAGGAGGTCCACGATCTCCCGCTCGCGCTCGGTCAGTCCCATGCTTGAAACTCTAAGGCTTGCTTGGAACATCAAGCAAGTAGCCACGCGCTCCACTCCACGGCCAGACTGCACCCGTGGCACTCGCGGTCTGCCTGCTGCTCGACCCCGACACCGACCACGCCGTCCGCCGGCTCTGGTCGGGGCTCGAGGCGGCCGGCATCCCGACCCTGCTGACGCACACCCACCGCCGCCACGTGCCGCACGTCTCGTATGCGGTGCTGCGCACGTTCGACGAGGACCGCGTGGCCGCCGCCGTGGATGCGCTGCCCGACGGGCCGCCGCTGGCCCTGCGCTTCGACACCGTCGGGCTCTTCCCCCGCGGCCGAGCCGCCCTGCTCCCCGCAGTCACGCCCGCTCTGCTCGCGCGGCAGGAGGCGGTCGTCGAGGCCGTCACTGGCACCGGCGCCGACCTGCACTGGCACTACCGGCCGGGGCGCTGGGTGCCGCACTGCAGCCTCACCACCGGGACCAGCCAGGACCTGCTGCCGACGGCCGCCGTCCACGCGTTCGACGTGCTCCCCCTCGAGGGCCGCGCCGTGCGGGCGGCGCTCATCGACAGCGGCACGGGTCGGCACGTGCCCCTCCCGAACCTGCCCTGACCGGGAGCCCCCGCCGCAGCGGCCACTGGTCGGAGCGCGGCAGCCGGCGGCCCGGCGCCGAGGGCACCGGGCCGCGGGCCGCCTGGTCCCGACTCAGGCCGGGTGCGCCGCGTGGGCGTGGCTGCGCCGCGAGACGACGGCCATCCCGGCACCTGCGAGGGCGACGCCGGCCAGGAGCCCGGCGCCGATCTGCAGGACCTGCACGCCGTTGTCGTTGACGGTCAGGACCGTCCCTACGCCGGAGGAGCCGCCGACCGTCCCTCCTTCGAAGCAGGAGGTGGTGCAGTGCTGCTCGCCCGGGCTGCCGCTCCCGGGGTCCGGGCGGGCGCTGGCCGGCCCGGCCATGGAAAGGGCTACGAGGCCGGTGGCTCCGGCGATGGAGGCCGCCCGGCGGATGTTGGTGGTGTGCGACATGGTCCTGTCCTCTTCGTGGGTGGTCGTGTCGTGCCGGACGGGGTGTCCACGACCGTTGTGGCACGGACCGGTTCCGGGGCGGCTCCGGACCGGTGTCAGTCCGGTGTCAGGTCTGGCACCAGACGTGGTCGGCCGAGGACGGGTAACCGCCGATGTGTGGGTGCATCGGAGGGCATGAGGCCTTTGGCAGCATCCTCCCGTACGTCCGCATAACGTCGAGTGCCGTTGTGCTCCAGCGGTTTTCGGCGACGGGCAGCGCATGACGACCGGTTCGCAAACCGGTTGACGCACGTCCTGCGCAGGACCACTGTCATGAGCGTGCGCATAGCGCTGCTCGGTTCCCTCGAGGTCGACGGCGGTCGCACGACCCTCGGCAAGCGTGACCGGGTGGTCCTGCAGGCCCTGGCCGTCCGGCCCGGGACGGACGTGAGCCCCGAGGCCCTGGCCGACTGCCTCTGGGGCGAGCACGTGCCCGAGACGTGGCACAAGGTCGTCCAGGGGTGCATCGTCCGCCTGCGCAAGGCCGTCGGTGCCGACGCGATCCAGACCTCTCCGCGCGGGTACCGGCTGCTCATGCACCGGGACGAGCTGGACCACCTCTACTTCGAGCACCTGGTGTCCAGGGCTCGCGACCTGTTGGCCGACGGGAACCCCGAGCGCGCCCTGTACGTGACCGGTCTGGCGCGTGGGCTGTGGAGGGGCGAACCCTTGGTCGACCTCGCCGACTGGGCTCCGGGGCGGATCGCCGCCGAGCAGCTCACGGAGCTGTGGCGCGACACCGAGGAGCTGCACGCAGAGGCCCTGCTCAGGGTCGGCCGCTACGAGGACGTCCTCGGCGAGGCAGTCCGGCTCGTGGCCGAGGAGCCGCAGCGGGAGCGCCGCTGGGGTCTCCTGGCCCTGGCGCAGTACCAGGCCGGGCGCCAGGGTGACGCGCTGCAGACCCTGCAGCGCGCCAAGGCCCTGCTCGTCGACGAGCTCGGCGTGGACCCCGGTCGAGACCTGACCGACCTGGAGACGGGGATCCTGCGGCAGGACCCCGCTCTGCTGCCGCCGCCGGCCGTCCCACCGACGAGCACCGAGTGCCCCTACCTGGGGCTCGCGGCCTACGACATCGACGATGCGCCCGGCTTCTTCGGACGTCGGCCCGACACCGCGGCGTGCCTCCGGCGACTGGACGGGACGGGGGCGCTGGCCGTCGTGGGGCCGTCCGGCTGCGGCAAGTCCTCCCTGGTCCGCGCCGGCGTCGCAGCGGCCCTGACGGCCGACGGCCGACGAGTGACGGTCATGACACCGGGCGTCGATCCCCTGATCTCCCTCGAGGCGGTCGACCTCGCTGCCCTCGATGCCCTCGTCGTCGACCAGTGCGAAGAGGCCTTCAACGCCGACTCCGACTCGCCCGACCGAGCCGAGTTCTTCGACCGTCTCGGCGAGATCGCCGACAACGGCCGGTGTCTCCTCGTCGTGTCGCTGCGCGCGGACCGGCTCGGCGAGCTCGCCACCCACCCCGACTTCGCCCGGCTCGTCGAGCGCGGGCTCTACCTCCTGGGAGCCATGACCCCACCCGACCTCCGGTTGGCCATCGAGGGGCCCGCACAGCAGGCCGGGCTCCGGCTCGAACCCGGGCTCGTCGACCTGCTCGTCCGTGAGGTGGCAGGGGAGCCGTCGGCCCTGCCGATGCTCTCGCACGTGCTGAGGCAGACCTGGCGTCGCCGGGAGGGGCAGACCCTCACCGTCGCGGGATACCAGTCCACCGGTGGGATCCAGGGTGCCATCTCGCACTCCGCGGAGAGCCTCTTCGGGGAGCTCACCGCGGCGCAGCGACGGGTCCTCCGGGACCTCATGGTCCGACTGGTGGGGCGGGACGACTCGGGCAAGCCGGTCCGACAGCGGCTGCCGCGCCGGGCCGTCGAGACCGACGAGGACCACAGCCTGGTGGTGCAGCGGCTGGTGTCGGCGCGCCTGCTCAGTGCCGACGGCGACACCGTCGAGATCGCTCATGAGACCCTGGCCGTGGCGTGGCCGAGGCTGCGGTCCTGGCTGGACGACGACGTCGACGGACTGCGCATCGTGCGCCAGCTCACCCTCGCGGCCACGAGCTGGGACGGGCTTGGCCGTCCCGACAGCGAGCTCTACCGCGGTGTCCGCAGGGCCGCGGCGCAGGAGTGGCGCGAACGGACCCACCCCTCGTTGTCAGCGGTGGAGCAGGACTTCCTGGACGCGTCCGACCGGCTGCACACCGCAGAGCAGGAGGCCACCGAGGCCCAGGTGCGCACCGAGCGCAGGTCGAACCAACGACTGCGGGCAGGCCTGGCCACCGTCGCGGTCCTTCTCGCCGTGGCCATCGTCGCAGGCGCCCTGGCGAAGAACGCCGCGAACCGCGCGGACCAGCAGGCCGTGGCCGCGGACGAGCAGGCACTCACCGCCGACGCGCGTCGACTGGGTGCCGAGGGCCTGCGGGCGGCAGACCTCGACCGCTCCCTGCTGCTGTCGGCAGCCGGGGTCCGGCTCCACGACTCGGTCGACACCCGTACGAACCTGCTCGCGACGCTCGACCGGGCCCACCAGCTGCTCCGGACCCACCGCACCGGCACGGCCGTGAACCTCACGGTGAATCCCGCGACCGGCCAGGTGGCCCTGGCGATGCCCTTCGACGGGGTGGCCCTGTTCGACGGGAGCACCCTTCAGGAGCTGCACCACGACCCCCAAGTCCGCGGACCGGGCCTCGTGTCGAGCCCGGACGGCCACCTGTACGCGGCCTCCCTGATGCCTGAGCTGACCGGGGAAGCCTCCGACCCACCTGCGGTCACCCTGCTCGACGAGCGCGGCGCCGTGAGCAGCGTCCAGCTCGGTGGCGTCCCGTCCAACCGCTACGCGCAGCAGGAGCTGTCGTTCAGCCCCAACGGCCGGTGGCTCGTCGTCGGCCTGCTGCACCGCGAGGGCGCAGCCCCACCGGTGACCGTGGTCTGGGACCTGACCGCCCCCGGAAGGCCCGCCGCCCTCGTGCAGCTCGGGGACCAGGACCACTCACCCGTCGTGTCCGACGACGGTCGCACGCTCTACGGCGCCGGAGGTGGGCACGTGCGGGTGGTGGACCTCGCCGGAGGCAGGGGACCGGTAATGCTGGACGCGGCCGACCTTGACGTCCGGGAGGTCGGCGACCAGCTGCGCCTGCACCCCGACGGGCGCACGCTGGCGGTGGGCGCCGGGGACGAGGTCGCGCTGCTCGACACGCACAGTCTCACCACCCGGGCGGTCCTCAGTGGCCACGGTCGGACCGACGCCCTGGCCTTCTCCCGGGACGGCCGTCGGCTGGCCTCCGCCGGGGAGGAGGTTGTGGCGTGGGACCTGTCCGGCGGACAGCCGCGCGAGCTGCTGCGCCACGAGGACCCGTCCGGCGCCTCGCTCGGGTTCAGCCCTGACGCCAGGACCCTCTACACCGTGGAGCAGAGCGGCCTCCTGCTCGCCTGGGACCTCGACGGTGATCGGAGCTTCCTGCGCACGCACCCGGGAGAGGCCCTCGCGCGCGAAGCGCCCGCGGTCATCCGCTTCTCACCCGACCGCCGCAAGATCGGCTACGTGTGGGGCTCCCCTGCCGCGGTCCAGGTGCGGGACGGGGCCACGGGGGCGCTGGGACCGTTGATCGACGTCAGGCTGCGCCAGCGGAGCTGGATCGACCTCGCCTGGAGCCCGGACTCCAGACACTTCAACGTCACCACGGGTGATGGCACGGTGGGCATCTGGGACGCCACCACCGGCCGCAACCTCGCGTCCCACACCCTGGTCCAGGCGGAGGGCAGCACCACGCGACCGGGCCCGACGGGCGCGACGGAGGGCGCGAGCATCGCGTTCTGGTCCCTCGACGGCCGGTTCCTGCTCGTCGGCAGCACGACCGGCCGCCTGCACGTGCTCGACGGGCGCACCCTCGCGCCGGTGCACGAGCCCGTGCAGGTGACCTCGTCGAAGGAGGGCGGCAGGACGCCGCCGGTCCAGGGCCTCGAGCCCAGCCCGGACCTGCGCACCGTCGTCACCTTCGGCGACCAGACCCGGGTCGTGGACTACGTCGACGGCGTGGTGGAGCCGCCCCTGGGCTACGGCGGCGACCGCGCCACCATCGCCTTCGCACCACGGGGGGGCAGGGCCCTCGTCGGCACCTCCAGCGGTGAGGTGGGGATCGTCGACACCGCGAGGCGACGGTGGCTGGCCCAGCCGGCTGCGGTGCCTCCCTTCCCCGGGTACTCGGTGGTGTGGTCCCCGGACGGCAGCCGCGTGGCGACGACGAACGAGGGACAGGTCGGGTGGTGGGACCGCAGTGGCACCTTCCAGGGGTCGATCAAGGTCCCGGACGCAGCCTCGGTGGCCTTCTCCGACGACGGGCGACGACTGCACGTCGCCGACGACCAGGGCGGTGTCCACACCTGGGACCTCGACCCGGCCGAGTGGGTGCGGGCGGCCTGCCTCACCGCCGGCCGCGACCTCACCGTCGCCGAGTGGCGCAGCTACCTGCCGGGGCGTCCCACTCAGTCGATCTGCGGCTGAGTGGCAGCGAGCGCCGCGACAGCCCCCCTCAGCTCTGCCTCGGCATCCAGGCCCTGGGTCCTCGCCCGGGCCACGAGCGCCAGCAGCTCGTGGCCGAGGCCGTGCCCGACAGGGAGCGGCCCACGCCCGGAGCGCTCCCATCGCGCCACCACCTTCTCCGCCGCGAGCAGGGCGGGCAGCGAGCTCGGTATGCCGTGCAGCAGCCCCTCGTGCCCCGCCTCGCCGCCGCCGTGCTGCGCCTTGGCCGCCCGCTCCTGCGCCTTGATCTGCTCCCAGGCGACCTCGACCTCACCGGGGGTCGAGGCGCCGCCGTCGGCGAACACGTGGGGGTGGCGCCGTACGAGCTTGTCGACGAGCACGCCCGCCACGTCGTCGATGTCGAACGGCGCCACGGGGTCGTCCTGCGCGACCCGCGACTGGAACGCCACCTGGAGCAGCACGTCGCCGAGCTCCTCGCGGATGTGGTCGAGGTCGCCGGACGCGATCGCCTCGGCCGCCTCGTGCGCCTCCTCGATGAGGTACTTCACCAGGGACTCGTGCGTCTGCTCGGCGTCCCATGGGCAGCCGCCGGGCGAGCGGAGCCGGTCCATCACGGCGACGACGTCGAGGAGGCGTGAGCCCGGGACGTCCCACGACCCGACGAGCACCTCGACCTCAGGCGGGTCGCCGAGGCGCGAGACCTCGGAGGCGACGGCGTCGGTGAGGCCGGGGTCACCGTCGGGGGAGGCCACCCAGACCNCCGCCTCGACCTCGAGGCCGGCCTGCACGAGGGCGTCGGCGAAGGGCTCCTCGGGGTCGCGGGCCAGCACGACCTGCGCTGCGTCGAGGGCCTGCCACGCCGCACGCGTGAGCAGTCCCGGGGCGATGCGCGGGCTGCCGACGAGCAGGGTCAGGCGCCGGGCCACCGGGTGGTCAGCCCTGCGGTGCGGCGGAGGGCTCGGCCTTGATCCAGTTGGGGGTGCTGGCGTCGAAGCTGATCTTCTTGGGGTCGAACGTGCCGTAGCGCGGGTTGATGGTGATCTTGGCCTTGGAGGCGAGGTCGACCGCCCTGCCCTTCTCCTCGCTCGTCATCTGGTTGAAGGCCAGGCTGGCCCGGACGAGCTGCAGCGTGGCCGGCGAGGGGTCCTCGATCGCGGCCACGGCCTGGCGGGCGGCCGAGTCCGACAGCCCCTTGCCGGAGCCGTCGGCGACGGTGTTGATGAACTGGGCCATGACCAGGCTCGCCACTGCGTTGGCGGTGCTGATGCCGGAGTCGGGCTGCGCCTCGAGGATCTGCCGCGACGCCTCCTGGGCCTCCTGCTCGGTGATCCGCTGGCCGTTGACGACGGCAGCGGTGTCGGCGGACGCACAGCCCGACACCCCCAGCACGACGACGGCGACCCCGGCCACGAGCGACCCACGCAGGACGCGAAATGCCTTCACGACTTCCCTCTCTCCAAGCTCACAAAGGTGCTCAACAGGTGCACGCTCACCGGGCCGGCACCGCACCCTCGCGGGTGCCCACCCGGGCGGCGTCGGCGACGCTGCCCAGCATGACGGCGCGGATCAGGTCGCTGGCCCACTGCAAGACTGCCGTGTCACGCAGCGGTTTGCCAGCCACCCTCGCCGTCATCGGCTTCGGCACGAGAATCGTATGCACCGTGTCCTTGACCAGTGACTTGGGGTAGAGCCGCTGCAGCCGGAGCTGGGCGGACTCCGGCAGGTCGACCGGGCCGAACCGCACGAAGTTCCCCTGCACGGAGATGTCCCCCACCCCGGCAGCCCGCGCCACGGTGCGCAGCCGGGCCACCTCCATGAGGTTGCGGACCGGCTCGGGCAACGGACCGTAGCGGTCGACCAGCTCGGCCTCGATCTCGCCCAGCTGCGCCTCGTCGACGACGCTGGCGAGCTTCTTGTAGGCCTCGAGCCGCAGCCGCTCCCCCGGCACGTAGTCGTGGGGCAGGTGGGCGTCGACGGGCAGCTCGATCTTGATCTCGGTCGGCGCGGTCTCGCCGTCGCCGCGGAACTCGGCCACGGCCTCGCCGACGAGCCGGACGTAGAGGTCGAACCCGACGCCGGCGATGTGGCCGGACTGCTCGCCGCCCAGCAGGTTGCCCGCGCCGCGGATCTCGAGGTCCTTCATCGCGATCTGGATGCCCGCGCCGAGGTCGGTGTGGCTGGCCATGGTCTGGAGGCGGTCGTGCGCCGTCTCCGTCATCGGCTTCTCCGGCGGGTAGAGGAAGTAGCAGTAGGCCCGCTCGCGCCCTCGGCCGACACGACCGCGCAGCTGGTGGAGCTGGGAGAGGCCGAGGACGTCGGACCGCTCCACGATCAGCGTGTTGGCGTTGGAGATGTCGAGGCCGGTCTCGACGATCGTCGTGCAGACGAGGACGTCGAACTTCTTGTCCCAGAAGTCGACCACGACCTGCTCGAGCTTGTGCTCGCCCATCTTGCCGTGGGCCGTGGCGACGCGGGCCTCGGGCACGAGCTCGCGGATCCGGGCAGCGGCCCGCTCGATGCTCGACACCTTGTTGTGGACGAGGAACACCTGTCCCTCGCGGAGCAGCTCGCGCTTGATGGCGGCGACGATCTGCTTCTCCTCGTAGGCCCCGACGTAGGTGAGCACCGGGTGGCGCTCCTCCGGTGGCGTGGCCAGGGTCGACATCTCGCGGATGCCGGTGACGGCCATCTCCAGCGTGCGCGGGATCGGGGTGGCCGACATCGCGAGGATGTCGACGGCGGTGCGCAGCGCCTTGAGCTGCTCCTTGTGCTCGACACCGAACCGCTGCTCCTCGTCGATGACGACCAGGCCGAGGTCCTTGTAGCGGATCTCCTTGGACAGCAGGCGGTGGGTGCCGATGACGAGGTCGACCGAGCCGTCGGCCAGTCCCGCGATCGTCTCCCTCGCCTCCTTGTCGGACTGGAAGCGCGACAGCGCCTTGACCGTCACGGGGAACTGCGCGTAGCGCTCGGAGAACGTCTGGAAGTGCTGTTGCACCAGCAGGGTGGTCGGCACGAGGACTGCCACCTGCTTGCCGTCCTGGATCGCCTTGAACGCGGCCCGCACGGCGATCTCGGTCTTGCCGTAGCCGACGTCGCCACAGATCAGGCGGTCCATGGGCACGGTGCGCTCCATGTCGGCCTTGACCTCGTCGATCGAGCTGAGCTGGTCGGGCGTCTCGACGTAGGCGAAGGCGTCCTCGAGCTCGCGCTGCCACGGGGTGTCGGGCGCGAACGCGTGGCCCGAGGTCGCCATCCGCGCGCTGTAGAGCTGGATGAGCTCGGCGGCGATCTGCTTGACGTAGCGGCGGGCCTTGGACTTCGTCTGCTTCCAGTCGGAGCCGCCCATCTTGCTCAGGACCGGCATCTCGCCCCCGACGTAGCGCGTGACCTGGTCGAGCTGGTCGGTGGGCACGAAGAGCCGGTCACCGGGCTGTCCCCGCTTGGACGGGGCGTACTCGATGACGAGGTACTCGCGGGTCGCGTCACCGACCTTGCGCTGCACCATCTCGACGAACTTGCCGACGCCGTGCTGCTCGTGGACGACGTGGTCGCCGGGCTTCAGCTGCAGCGGGTCGACCTGGTTGCGCCGCCGCGAGGGCATCTTGCGCATGTCCTTGGTCGAGCCGCCCTGGCCGGGGGTGCCGGTCAGGTCGGTCTCGGTGACCAGCGCGAACCGGCTGCCGGGCGCGAGGAACCCCGAGCCGACGGACCCGGTGGTCAGGTGCACCATGCCGTCCGTCAGGTCGCCGAGGTCGGCGTCGAGGCGGGCGGGCACCGACTCGCCGGCGAGCACCTCGGCGACGCGTCGCGCCATACCGGGGCCCTCGGTGACCACCACGACGCGCCAGCCGTCACCCACCCAGCGCTGGAGGTCGGCGACCGCCTCGGGGGTGGACCCGCGATAGCGCGCCACCTCCTCGAGACCGGTGTTGACGACCACGGCGTCGTCGTCGGCGAGTTCCTCGTCGGCCACGAACGGGCCCAGGTCCCACCACGGCATCCCCGACTCGCGGGCGTGCGCGCGAAGGTCGGACAGGTTCCAGAACGAGGCGGTGCCGAGCAGGCCCTGCAGGTCGATCGGCACGGCGTTGCCGGCAGCGGCGTTGGCCCAGCCGGCGTCGAGGAACTCCTGGCTGGTGGCGACGAGGTCGTGGGCGCGGGTGCGCACGCGCTCGGGGTCGCAGACGACCACGGCCGTGCCCTCGCGCAAGGTGTCCAGGACGCTCTCCATGCCGTCGACCAGCGCCGGGGCGAGGGACTCCATGCCCTCGACCGCGATGCCCTCGGCCAGCTTGGTCAGCAGGTCGGCGGCGCCGGGCAGCTGCTCGACGAGCGCTGCCGCGCGGGCGCGAACCGACTCGGTGAGCAGCACCTCGCGGCACGGGGGTGCCCACAGGCCGTGCTCGGCCACCTCGAGGCTGCGCTGGTCGGCGACCTTGAACCAGCGGATCTCCTCGACCGTGTCGCCCCAGAACTCGACCCGGACCGGGTGGTCCTCGGTCGGCGGGAAGACGTCGAGGATGCCGCCGCGCACGGCGAACTCGCCACGGCGCTCGACCAGGTCGGTGCGGGAGTAGGCAGCCGCCGCGAGGTCCTCGACGACCTGCTCCAGGGGTGCCTCGTCGCCGGCGCGCAGGGCCACCGGTCGCAGGTCGCCCAGCCCGCGGGCGACGGGCTGGAGCACCGCGCGGACGGGGGCGACGACGACGTCGAGGGGGCCGTAGGTGGGGTCGTCGGGATCGGGGTGGCGCAGCCGGCGCAGGACGGCCAGGCGCTTGCCGACGGTGTCGCTGCGGGGACTCAGCCGCTCGTGGGGCAGGGTCTCCCACGCGGGGAAGTCGGCCACCCGCTCGTGGTCGAGGAAGCAGCCCAGGGCCGACACGAGGTCCTCGGCCTCCCGCGTGGTGGCGGTGACGGCGAGCAGCGGCCGCCCGGCCTCCTTGGCGAACGCCGCCACGAGGGCGGCCCGGGCACCGGTGGGCGCCGAGATGTCGACGGTGGGCTCACCGGCGCGGGCTGCGGCGAGGGCGCGGGCCACGCCGGGGTCGGCGGTGAGCGCGTCGAGCAGCGGGGCGAGGGTCATGGAGGGCTCCTGCTCACGGCTGGGTACAGCACGAACGCCCCACGGCAGCTGCCGATGGGGTGTCTCCAACCCTAACCACCGCGCCCGACAGGGTGCTCGGCGGAGGACCTCGGGCGGCCGGTGGGCCACACGCTCATCCCTTTGGATGAGCCACCGCTGGACCGCTCCTCAGAGGATTGACGCGCAGGTGGTGGACCGGCGCGCACCTCGTTCGAGCGCTCTCGGCCCACCGAGCGGGACACGCAGGAAGCAGCTCCTGCGGCGGCGGGAGGGACGTCGCGAGGACCGGTGGAGCAGAGGTATCGAGCTCGGACGCAGTGGCGTCCGCAGGGGTGGTGGACATGGGACCGAACCAGAGCAGTGGCGCACCCCGCGCCGCGGCTGCCGGCGCCCTCCGGCCTGCGGGAGCGGGCTCATGACGCTCGTCTCCGACCGCCAGACCCCGCCGGGCCGGGCCGTCACACCCGAGGCGACCACGCCACCACCACCCGCGCCACCACTGGGCGACCTGCCCGACCTCACCCTGCCACCGGCGCTGGTGCACGACCTGCTGCTCGGGCTGGCCGGCGTGCTGCCCCGCGGCCAGGTGCTCGGCGGGCCGCTCGCCGAACGCGCTGCGGACCCCGTGCGGGGCAGGGCCGGGGAGGTCACCCTGGTCCTGCCCACGGCGGAGGCCGCCCAGCGGGCCCTCGCGAGCGGCCGGCTGGTGCTGCGCGACGAGGAGCACACACCGCTCGCCCTGCTGGAGTCGCTCACCACGGTCGAGGGCAGCGACGTAGCCCTCACCGGGCTCCCCCGCCCGCTGCGGACCCGCGAGTCACGGGCCGCGTCGCACCCCGAGGTGGACTTCGACCTCGAAAGCCTGCACCACCGGCCCGTCCTCGTGATGGGCCGGCCCGCGACGACCGCCGACGTCGCCGCCCTGTCCGCCTGGGCCGCCGGCGTCGACCGGCCGGTGGTCCTGGTCATGGAGCAGAGCGACCGGCACGACCGCGTGGGCACGGCCACGCTGCTGCGGCTCGCGGAGGCGCTCGTCGCCGAGCTGGGGACCTCTGCCGACATCCTCACCGTCCCCCTGGAGGGGCGCGACGCCCGCAGCGACACCGGGCTCGCCCGTCGGGTCGCCGCCCGGCTGCGTGCGGTGGACGTCCGCCTCCTGCTCGACGACGCCCCGGCCCCGAGCGCGCAGGCCTGGCGACAGGCCAGGGCGGCACTGCTCGACGGCCACGACGAGGCGGGGCTCGAGGGCTTTCCCGAGACCACCCACGAGCTCCTCCACGCGTGGCGCCTGCCCCGGTCGCGCCGCGGGCTCGTCGTGATGTTCACCGGCCTCTCCGGCTCGGGGAAGTCGACGCTGGCACGCGACGTCGCGGACTGGGTGGCGACCCACTCGAGCCGCACCGTCACCCTCCTCGACGGCGACCGCGTGCGGCAGCTGCTGTCGTCCGGTCTCGGGTTCGACGAGGCCTCGCGCGAGCTCAACGTCCGCCGGATCGGCTACGTGGCAGCCGAGGTCGCGCGGCACGGCGGCATCGCCATCTGCTCCCCCATCGCCCCGGCGGCCACGGTGCGTGCCGAGGTGCGCGCGATGGCCGAGTGCGTGGGCGACTTCCTGCTCGTCCACGTCTCCACCCCCCTCGAGGAGTGCGAACGGCGCGACCTCAAGGGCCTGTACGCCGCCGCGCGCCAGGGCACCGTCCCGCACTTCACCGGGATCTCGGCGCCGTACGACGTGCCGGTGGATGCCGACCTCCGGGTGGACACCTCCCGGACCGAGCGGCCGCAGGCCGCGCGCATGGTCCTCGACACCCTCATCGAGGGTGGCTGGCTCTCGGAGGAACGCGAATGAACATCGACCCCCTGATGGTGGCGGCCTCCTTCGGGATCGGCATCGTCGTCGGCCTCACCGGCATGGGCGGCGGCGCCCTGATGACGCCCGTCCTCGTCCTGTTCTTCAACGTGCCACCGCTGACGGCCGTGTCGAGCGACCTCGTCGCCGCCGCGGTGATGAAGCCCGTCGGGTCGGTCGTCCACCTGCGCCGCGGGACGGTCAGCCTCGGCCTGGTGAAGTGGCTCGTGGTGGGTTCCGTGCCGGCAGCGTTCGGCGGCGTCCTGGTCATGCGGATGCTGGGTGACGGCGAGCAGCTCCAGCACGTGGTGCAGGTGGCCCTCGGCGTGGCCCTGCTCATCGCCGCCACCGGACTGGCGGTCCGTGCCTACATGCGCCTGCTCGAGCGGGCCGCGCGACGCGACGGCACCGCCGACCCGCTACCGGTGGGCCCGCCGCGGGTCACGCCGCGCATCCTCCCGACGGTGGCCATCGGCGTGGTCGGCGGCCTCGTGGTCGGCATGACGTCGGTGGGCTCGGGATCGCTCATCATCATCGCGCTCATGGCTCTCTACCCGACGCTCAAGGCCAACTCCCTCGTCGGCACCGACCTCGTCCAGGCTGTGCCGCTCGTGATGTCGGCGGCCCTGGGGCACATCTTCTTCGGCGACTTCCAGCTGGCGCTCACGGCGTCGCTCATCCTCGGCAGCGTGCCCGGCGCCTGGATCGGGGCCCGGGTCTCCTCCCGTGCGCCCGGCGGCCTGGTCCGCCGAGTCCTCGCCTTCGTCCTGCTCGCGTCGTCGCTCAAGCTCCTCGGCGTCCCCACCGTCACGACGGCGTTCGCGCTCCTCGCCCTCGCCCTCGCTGCCCCCGCGGCCTGGATGGTCGTCCGGCACCGGCACGGCTTCCCCGCGCTGGCGAGTCGCCGGCACCGCCTCGCCCGCACCCCCGTCCCGGAACGGCAGCCGTCATGAGCGCCTCACCCGCCACCCACCCCGGCGCCGGCAGCCACCGCCGGCCGCGGTCGTCCGCGCTGCCCACCTCCCTCGGCGGGAGGGTCGCGACGGTCGGGGCCGCGGTCCTGATCTGCGCTGCAGCCATGGTCTCCGGCCTGTCCGCCGGTGGCGACAACAAGAGCCTGGTGGTGCTGCCGCTCGTCGGTGTCGTCGGCATCGGCGTCGCGGTCCTCGCGCTCACGCGCTTCGCGCCCTTCGTCCTGCTCCTCCTCGGCGTCCGGTCCAGCCTCGACGTCATCAAGCTCTCCGGCGCCTCGGCCGGCAACACCGCCACCAACAACGCCTCGCGCGGCCTCGACCCGTCGAGCATCGTCGCCCTGCTGTTCCTGGTCGCCTCCATGCTGTGGCTGCTCGCGCAGTACTCCGACGGGCGCCGGCTCAAGGGCTCGCCGCTGCGCATCGCCCTGCTCAGCCTGGTGGCCGCGGGCACGGTCAGCGTCATCTCCTCGGAGGTGCCGGGAGCGTCGGCCATGGAGGCCATGCGCATCCTCTCCTGGGTCATGATGTTCATCGTCCTCGAGCAGGTCATCGTCGACCGACGGACGCTCGAGAAGGTGCTGTACGCCGCCTACGCCGGCCTGCTCTTCCCCCTCGGCTACACCCTGGCGCTCATGGTCTTCGGGAGCCCTCCCTCGGAGGTCAAGGGCAGCTTCACGCGCATCACCGGGCCGTTCCTGCAGTCCAACACCTTCGCCCGCTACCTGGCCTTCATGGTCGTGTTCGGGGTGGCGATCTACCCGTCGCTCTCGCGCCGCAGTCGCTATGCCATGGTGCCGCTGCTCGGCTTGTCGTCGATGTTCCTGCTCATGACGCTGACCCGGGGCGCCATCCTCGCCGCCGTCGTCGGCGTGGTCCTCGTCGCCGTGGTGCAACGGCGCAAGGGAGTGCTCGTCGGGTTCGCCGCCTCCGCCCTGCTCGCCGTCGCGCTGGTGCCCGGGCTCGGCGCCCGCTTCGCCACCGTGACCGACACCCAGCAGCAGCTGCCCGGTGGTCCAGAGACCGGCAACAGCCTGGAGTGGCGCCTGAAGTACTGGACCGAGGTGCTGCCGCTGGCCAACAGCAACCCGGTCACCGGCATCGGGCTCAACATGACGCAGTACCAGACCGACGCCGCAAAGCAGCCGCACAACGACTTCATCCGCGCCTACGTCGAGACCGGCATCGCCGGCCTCCTCGCCTACCTCGCGATGCACGCACTGTTGCTGCGCAACGGGATCGCCGCGATCCGCAACTCGGTCCGGGGCACGTTCGAGCACGCGGTGGCCACCGGCGCACTGGGGTGCGCCGTCTGCTTCCTGCTCGGCAGCGCGGGCGCCAACGTCATGTCCAACGTCGTGAGCCTGTGGTACCTCGCGACGTTCTCGGCTGCGGGTTCGTACATCGCCCGGCGCAACCCCGTGACGGGGCGCGTCGACGGGCTCTACCCGGCGGGCCGCACCAGCGCGCCGGCATCCGCCCACGCGAGCCAGGCGGCGTCGTCGTCGTGACCACCGAGGCGAGGGGCCGGCTCGAGCGCGCGCAGCCGTCGCGCTCGACCATCAACCGCATGGGCCGCGGCGGGGGCCTCAACCTCGTCGGAGCCGTGTGCAACCAGCTGTCGCTCTTCGCGATCATCTCGGTCCTCGCGGGGTTCGGCGAGCGCGAGGTCGGGCGCTACGCCTCGTGCTTCGCGCTGCTGTCGCTCCTCGGCCTGCTGTCGCTGGCCGGCTTCCGCTCGGCGATGACGCGCTTCGTCGCCATGCACGTCGCCGACGACGACGCGCGGCGGCTGCGCGGCACCGTACGCCTCGGCCTGGGCCTGACCGTCGCCGCCTCCGTGGTCATCGGCGCCGCCCTCGCCCTGTCGGCCCCCTGGCTGGCACCGGCCCTCGGCGACGAAGGGCTCACCACCGGTATCCGGCTGGTGGGCCTGACCCTGCCGGCCGCGACCATCTCCGACGCCGCGCTCGCGGCCACACAGGGGTGGCGCACCCAGGTGCCCTTCACCGTCATCGGCCGCATCGTCGACCCCGTGGCGCGACTCGTCCTGACGGCGCTGGCGCTGGCCGCAGGCCTCGGGGTCGATGGCGCGCTGTGGGCGCTGGCGATCTCGTCGTGGGCCAGCGCGATCCTGGCGCTGCTGTCCCTCCGCAAGCGCCTGCGCCCCGTGCCGCGGGTGCCGGCCCGCTACGAGGTGCGCGAGATCTTCGGGTTCTCCATGGTCAGCTGGGTCTCGGCACTGGCCGCCACCGGGCTCATCTGGGTCGACACCCTGCTGCTCGGCGCCCTGCGCGGACAGCACGACGTCGGTGCCTACAACGTGGCCACGCGGCTGGTGATGCTCGCGGTGTTCGTGATGGCGCCCATCAACGCGTCGTTCACCCCGCACCTCGCCCACCTCGTGCACACCGACCAGCGCGAGGAGGCGGCCAGGGCCTACGGCAGCGCGGCCCGCTGGATCCTCGTGCTGTCGATGCCCTCGTTCATCCTCCTGGTCGCCTTCAGCGAGCAGCTGCTCGGCTACTTCGGGCGCGGCTACCGCAGCGCCGCGGCCGTTACCGCGATCCTCGCGCTCGGACAGCTCGTCAGCGCTGCCGCCGGGCCGTGCGGGACGGTGCTCAACATGTCCGGCCGCGTGATGCTCAACATGCTGGACAACGTCGGCGTCCTGGTCCTCAACATCGTCCTCAACCTCGTGCTCATCCCCCGC
The DNA here is from genome assembly GCF_001428025.1 of Phycicoccus sp. Soil748. Taxonomy (GTDB): domain Bacteria; phylum Actinomycetota; class Actinomycetes; order Actinomycetales; family Dermatophilaceae; genus Pedococcus. The sequence goes on from NZ_LMSC01000001.1 coordinate 22,921, forward strand.
TACGGCGTCGTGGGGGCGGCCATCGCATGGAGTGCCAGCCTCGTCACGGCCAACGTCGTCAAGGTGCTGCAGGCGCAGCTCGTCGTCGGCATCCACGCCGCCGGCGCGGGGCTGGGCAAGGTCGCCGCCGCGACCGTCCCGGCGGTCGGGGCGGCCTGGCTGGTGAGCCGCTGGGTGGCCACGTGGACCGACGTCCTGCTCGTGGCGGCACCAGCCGTCGTCGTCGTGTTCTTCGGCGCCCTGGTTGCGCTGGGACTCGATGCCGAGGACAAGGCGCTCACGCGATCGCTGCTGCGGGGCAAGGCATTCCGTCGCCGGGCCGTGGAGGGACGGGCATGACCGCCGCACCACGCGAACGCCTCGGCAGCGACGAGGGCAGCGCTCCTCAGCAGACCTTCGCGAAGATCGACGCCGCCGTGGCTGCCATGTCGCGTGATCTCGCGGTGTTGTCCGACACCCCTGCCACGAGCGTGTTGAGCGACGTCGTCTCCGCCGACGCCTGCGCGGTGGCCGCCTTCACCGCCGCGCCGATCTCGGCCGGGGTCGGGGAGGCGCCCGCCGGCTGCGAGGACGCGAGCTTGGCGACGGCGGCAGTGGCCGACCGCAGCGCCGCGATCTGCGACCTGCGGGTGGCGGCTGCGGCCGGCACCTTCGCGCCTGCGGCCGAGGCCTTGGCCGAGCCCCAGCGGGTCAGGCTCAGCCCGGACGCGATGCGCGAGCAGCTGCGGGTCTCGATGGGGTATGCCGCGGCGCGAACTGCCTTGAGGCCGTTGCGTGCCGACGCCGTGCCCGCCGTGGACGACGTCCTGAGCGCGTCCAGCGTGGCGTTGGACTTCAGCACCCGCGACCGTGCCGCCAGCGTGTTGAGCGCGGCAGCCAGGGCCGGGTTCGTGGTCGGCACCGCGGCAGAGGAGGACGACGAGGTCGTCGAGCTCGGGGACGTCGTCGTGGACGAGGTGGAGGAGCTCGAGGAGGTCGTGGTCGGCGGTGCCGTCCCGTCCCCCGAAGCGCACCCCGCGAGGAGGCAGACGGCCAGTGCCGTGGTCACCAGTGTGTTGCGTCGCATGGCAGGAACCCCTCATCACGTCGTCGGTCGTGCCCCGCCCACATCCTCGCACCCCGCACCGCTCTCCGGGGGCGAATCCTGCGATACCGCGCAGGACTGCACGAACGCCCTCCCTGGATCATCCGAAAGATCGGAATCGCCTGTGAAACCAATCAATCCCGCTTCTCGGGAGGACGGCGGAACTATCGTTTTCCCGGCGGGCCCAGGCGTCGTCGACGCCCCCTCCCCGCAGCACGGGGAAAGAGGCAGGATGAACACTCGCAGAGCCGCCGGCCGCGTCCTCGCTCCGCTGCGTGCGGCCCTGCCGCGGCGCACGGGGATGGTGCCGGGATACCTCGTGGTGGGCACCAAGCGGGGTGGGTCGACCTCCATCGCGCACTACATCAACCAGCACCCCGAGGTGGCGCCCTGCCGCAGCAGCAAGGGCACGCACTACTTCGACGTGAACCACGGCCGGGGGTGGTCCTGGTACCTCTCCTGCTTCCCGCCTGCGACGAGCGGGCAGCGGCTCACCGGCGAGGCGAGCCCCTACTACATGTTCCACCCCCTTGCTCCGGAGTGGATCGCGCGCGAGCTCCCCGACGTGCGCCTCGTGGTGAGCCTGCGCGAGCCCGTCGCGCGCGCTTGGTCGCACCACCAGTACGAGACCCAGCAGGGCTACGAGGACCAGCCGTTCGAGGAGGCGCTGCGCCTCGAGGACGAGCGCCTCGCCGGCGAGGAGGAGCGGCTGCGCCGGGACCCCTCGTACGAGAGCTTCTCGCACCGCCACCACGCCTACCTGCGACGGGGGCACTACGCCGAACAGCTCGAGCGCCTCTACGCGCTGTTCGACCCGGCGCAGGTGCTCGTCCTGCGCAGCGAGTCGATGTTCACCGACCCCCACGGTGAGCTGGACCGTGTCTGGGCCCACCTGGGCCTCTCACCGGTGACCTTGGACGGCCTCGACCGCCTCAAGCCCACCCACCGCCCGCTGGACATCAGCGATGACCTGGCGCGCGAGCTCGACCACCACTACCGGCCGTGGAACGACCGCCTGGCGAAGCTGCCCGGCGTGGGGTTCACGTGGTCCGACACCACCACCCGAGGGGACTCATAACCGTGGAGATCATCGACTTCCTCAAGGCAGCCCGGCGCCGGCTGGCGCTCGTCATCCTGCTGCCGCTCATCAGCATGGTGGCCACGGCAGGACTCCTGCTCAGCCAGCCGCCGTCCTACACGGCGACCGCGGTGGTGGACCCGCCCGCCCTCGTGGGGAGCCTGGACTCGCAGTACACGGGCGCCCAGGGCGTGAACCAGTTCGTCTCCGCCTTCGAGGCGACGGCGTCCGGACCGGTGGTGCGACGCCTCGTGTCCCTGGACACCGGGGTCGGCACCGCCACCCTGAACGACGGGCTCGTGGTCACCCAGCGCCTCACCAGCGCGAGCCTGGCGGTCACCTACACGACCACCAAGAAGGACACCGTCGTGCCCGTGCTCAACGGCGTGACGACCGCGACGCTGCGCACGCTCTTCGAGAGCCAGGTGCAGTCGGCGCAGGGCCGCGTCGAGGCCGCCAAGAAGGCCGTCGACGACGCCAGCACGGCCATCGGCACCTTCACGGCCAAGTACTCGATGGCCGACCCGCAGAAGGCCTACGAGGCCCAGCTCGCCCGGGTCAACAGCCTCGTGCAGCAGCAGGCGTCGCTCACGGCCGCCGGCAACTCGGTCGGCGCCGCGGCGCTGGGCAGCCCGATCGCCTCGGCGAGGGCCGACCTGGCCAAGTTCGGGCCCATCCTCAACGAGTTCACGACGCTCACCACGGCGCGCGACACCGCCGTGGCCGGCCTCGACGCGGCCAACGCCAAGCTGTCGACCGCGACCGTCCAGCTCGCCAACGCCGACCCGACCAAGATCGTGTTCATCGGTGGGGCCCACACCGTCGACCGGGTGCCGGTGGTCCTGACCACCACGGCATCGGTGGGCGCTGCAGCGTTCTTCCTCGCCCTGGTGCTGGTCCTGGCCCTCGAGATGCTGGCCCGCAACCGTCGCGCCCGCGAGTTAGAGGCGGCGGGGACCGCGACAACGGTCGAGGACGCTTCCGAGGTGTCCGTGCAGCCGGCGGCGACCGAGGCGTCCACGCCCTCCGCCACGGCACCCCACGGGACGGCGGCCGCACCGGCCCCCCACGGGACCGCAAGCGCCGCCACCAACGGCAGCACGAGCGCCGCCAGCAACGGTGCCACGGCTGCGACGAACGGGGTCGCCAACGGCAGCACGAACGGCGCGAAGACCGGGGCGGACAACGTCACCGGGCCGTCCGTGCCGCGGCCGGCCAACAGGAGCTGACGGGCGACCACCATGTCGATCTCCGAACCCGAGACCCGCACGTCCGAGTCCGAGTCGTCGCTCCCCCGCACCTCGACCGCGCCGATCTTCGTCGTCGGCTGCCAGCGGTCCGGCACGACGATGCTGCGCCTCATCCTCGACTCGCACTCACGGATCAGCTGTGGGCCCGAGACGCGGTTCCTCGAGGACATGGAGCGCATCGTCGGGTCGGACTGGAAACGCTTGTCGCAGTACGGTTTCAGCCAGGAGGAGTGGCTGAGCCGCATCGCGGGCTTCTTCGGCGGCATCCAGTCCGACTACGCCGCAGGTCGGGGCAAGGAGCGCTGGGCAGACAAGAGCCCGCGCTACGCCATGAAGCTCGACTTCATCCTGCGACTCTTCCCCGACGCGCAGATCGTCCACGTCATCCGTGACGGCCGTGACGTCGCCGTGTCGCACCGCAAGCGCTTCGGGTACTGGTCGTGCGTCAAGTCGTCCGTGAAGTGGCCGCGCTACATCGCCCAGGCCAGGGCGGGGGGCGTGGCGCTCCCGGCGCACCAGTACCACGAGCTCCGGTACGAGGACCTGGTCACCGACCAGGAGGCGACGCTGCGGTCCCTCATGGACTTCCTGGGCGAGCCGTGGGAGCCGGGGATGCTCGACTTCGAGTCGCACTCCCACGACGTGCCCGCCCGCTACCACGCGCAGGCGACGTCGCGCCGGGCCGGCGAGGGCACCGACGCGGCGGTCTACTCCTCCCGCGTCGGCACCTACCGCAAGGAGCTGGACCCGTTCATGCGCCTGCTCTTCCAGCTCACGGCGCGACGTACCCTGCGCGAGCTCGGCTACCAGTAGCGAGGTGGCGCGGATGGCGGGCGCGCGGCTGCGGCGCCGCTGGCTGCGGCGGCCGCCCACCGCCGGTCCACCACACGAGCGAGGCCCCCTCCGAAGGGAGGGGGCCTCATCCGTGCGCGGTGTCCGTCAGGGCTTGATCCTGAAGACCGCGTCGTCCCGGATCGAACCGACCCCCGCGTCGCCGGCGTGGCCGAGCAGCGGCGAGGCCGACCCGACCATCTGCTGGACACCCTTGAGCACCGAGTAGTGGTTGTAGGCGACCGACGAGACGCCACCGGCCTGGGTGGACGGCGTGATGACGATGAGCGGCACGTAGAAGTTGCTGCCGTTGCCCTCGTCCCACGTGATGATGATCGCCGTGTTCCCGGACTGGTACGCCGCCGAGCTCAGCAGCTGGGGGATGAACGTCTTCGCCCAGTTGTCGCCGTTCTGGATGCGCTGGCTGACCGTGGTGTTGGGCACCAGGTGCATGATGTGCGGCTTGTTGGGGATGATCAGGTTGAACTTGGCCGACAGTGTGTCCGCGGCGTTGGCCGGGAACGGCCGGGCGTTCGCCTTGCACAGCGTCGCCTGCGTCCGCGTGTAGTACTGGAACGGCGTGTGGTTGATGACGAAGTCGCCGCTGCTCTTGAGCTGGCAGTTCGTCGTCATCGACTCGCCCCACTCCACGGCGTCGTTGCCCATGAGCTCGAAGATGCTCTTCGAGGCCTGGGGCCAGACGGTCGTGTCCTTGTTGGAGGTGATCTCCAGCTCGCTGGTGCAGACGCCGTTGCTGTCGGCCGTCCTGCAGCCCTTGTAGCCGGACGTCAGGGCGATGTAGTTCGTCAGGCTCGTGGTCGACAGCGACAGGTCGTTCTTGCTGTAGCTGCAGGCCTTGATGAGCGAGTTGAGGTAGGGCGCGTCGGTGGTGTTGCCGACGATCTTCTTGAGCGGCTTGTTCTCGAACATGATCAGGGCGACGTGCGTGTACGTCGTCGGTGCCGTCGCGCCCGTGCCGCACGGTGCGGACACGGTGGGGGCGACGGCTGCGGCGGCTCTGGGCGGGTTGGCCCCTGCCGCTGTGCCGGCCCCGCCTGCGACGGCGAGCGCCGACGACGCCAGCGCGAGGGCTGACGTGAGCGCGAGTGACTTGACCTTCATTGGATCTCCCCTGGGTTGGTGATGTGGTGGTGCAAGACCAGTGGCGCTACGGCCTGAAGTCGGCCAGGTGGGTGACGGCCTTGGTGCCGATCTTGGTGAAGTCACCGCCGGTCCAGAGACCGTGGGTGACCGGGTCGACGGCCTCCGTCAGCACGCCGTGCGGGCTGTTGAACCTGGGCGCCCAGCTGGTGAGCTCGCCCGTCGACAGCCGGACCTCGAAGGCCTTGCGCCGCGAGAGCGGGGTGGTGCAGATGTACGGGTGGCCGGCCCCGGTGTTGCCCACGCAGTAGTTGGTGAAGTGCCCGCCGACGTAGAGGGAGTCGCCGTCGACCGCGACCGTCTGCACCCCGCCGTCGGTCTGGTAGACCGGTCGCTGCAGCGTGCCGTCGAGGTTCCAGATGACGAGGTGCCCGCCGGAGCCGCCACCACCGGCGTAGAGCCCCCGGCCGTCGGCGGCGAGGTCGATCAGCGGGAACGGGGCCTGGTCGTAGCCGGCCCACGGGCTGAACCCCTCGTCCACGGCACCGTCGGCGGTGGCCAGGAGCGCGAGGTATGGCTGGGACGAGCCGCTGACGGCGGTGAAGTTCCCGCCGACGTAGACCTGCGCCGCCCCGGGTCGGCCCTCGACGCTCGTCACGGCCCCGTTGGCTGCCGGGGTCCAGCTGCCGCGGACGGCGCCGGTGGCGAGGTCGTACGCAGCCAGACGGGTGCGCGTGGCGCCCTGGGCCTTGAGGAAGTCGCCGCCGGCGTAGAGCGAGCCGTCGACCGCGTCCAGGGCCCGGACGGGCTTGTCGAGCGCCCCGTCGAAGGAGAGCACCTTCGCGGTCGCGTCCAGGGCCGCGAGCCTGGCCCGTGCGACGCCGCCTACGTGGGTGAACGCGCCGCCGGCGTACACGACGCCCGCGGACGCCTCGAGGGCGTAGACGTCGGCATCGGTGTCCGCCCGCCACGGGAGGAGGTCGCAGGTGTTGGCGTCGACCGCGGCGAGGTGTGCCCGCGGCTGCAGGACGCCGGCGCGGTCGCGCACGCTCGTGAAGCTGCCGCCGACGTAGAGGGTCCGCCCGCTGACGGCCATGGCGGCGACCCTGCCGTTGGGCTGTGCGCAGGGGCTGGCGACGGTGGTGCCGACGCTGGCCCGCGCCGGAAGGACGCCTGCCGCCACGAGGGCGCAGGTCGCGAGGACGGTGAGCAGTGGGCGGTGGCGCACGGCGGTTCCTCTCTTCAGGCCTGGGTGAGACGCGGGGGGTGGGGGACGGCTGACGCCGGCCCCACGCCCACGTCGTGCCTCGACAGGTCGTCCAGCCCGTAGCCGAAGGACGCCAGGTCGTCGCCGAACCGGCTCTCGACGAGACGGCGCTGCCAGTGGCCGGGGCGCCACCAGGAGGCCCTCCAGTCGTCCCAGGTGCGCTCGTAGGGCTGGCTGGCGCCGACCCGGATGGTGTTCGCGTCGATGGGCGAGGACAGGCCCAGGAAGGCCTCGACGCGACCCAGCTCGCCGGCCGGGTCGGCCACGAGGTCCTCGTAGTGCAGGACGTGCAGCGGCGCCAGGTGCGGGGCGTCGGCGAGGAACGTCCGGTGGGCCGTGAGCCAGTGCTGGACCAGGCCGCTGATGGTCTCGAACTTGCGCGGGTCCGACGAGACGGCCTTGCGCCACTTCTTGTTGGACAGCGCCACGACCACGGGGTGGCGGATGACGACGATGACGGGGGCGCCTGGGAAGAGGGCCTGCAGGAACCGCCCCATGACGAGGTTGGGTGGCGACTTCTCCAGCAGGTAGCGCCGGTCGAGGTCCCAGTAGGGGTCCCACGTTCGGCGCAGGGCCGCTGCGCTCTCGGCACTGACCAGCGGGCTGTCCTCGGTGAGGTGCGCCCGCGGGTCGTTCGCGAACCGGCCGGAGCCGCCGTACACCTTGGCCTTGGGGTAGACCCGCTGCAGGTGCTGGCCCTCGTCCTCGCGCACCCCGGTGCCCGACAGCCCGCTGATCTCGGGGTGGGTGGCGAGGGCCCTGGCGAGCGGTGTGGTCCCGCTGCGGTGCAGGCCGCCGACGAACAGCAGGCTCTGCCTCTGGTCGCTCATCGTTGTTCCTTGAGGAAGGTCGCGGTGGGTACGGGGAGGGTCAGCCGTTGCGGCGTGGCGCCGAGGGTGGTCGTGGCGCCGGCGGTGGGCTTGTCGAGCGACTCGACCGAGGCGGCCTTGCCGCCGTCCGGCAGCTGCACGACGGCGTGCCCGTCCGACCAGACGAAGGCGGTGGCCGTGCCGCCACGGTCGAACCCCACCCCCGTCATGCCTGCGACCGAGATCTTGACGACCTTGGCCCCCCGGGAGGCCTCCACCATGGCCTGGAAGATCCGCCCGGCCTGGCGCACCTGGCCGTCGGGCTCGAGCAGGCCGTAGCGCGGCTCGTCACCGTTGCGGCCGCCCGGGTCGAAGGCGAGCGGCAGCCAGACCGCGACGGTGGCGCCCTCGGCCAGGACGAGGCTCATGGTCTTGAGGACCTCCTCGCTCTTGGTCGCGTCGTCGGTGGTGGCGCCGCTCTTGTCGAAGCTGCCGACCTCCCAGGCCTGGATCGGCGTGCCGTACGGCGTGTGCGACTTCAGGTAGGCGAAGAGCGTCGGCACCGCGGAGTACTTCTCGTAGAAGTGGATCTGGCGCACGTCGGTCACCTTGCTGGCCGCGAGCTGGCGCATCAGGTCGAGGTAGACGAGGTTGCGCACCCCCTGCTCCGACTTCAGCGCGGTCTCGAGGTCGGCCCGCGTGTGCACCGCGACGATCTGGTTGCCACGGGTGCCGATGCGACGCTCGAAGTAGGCGTTCCAGGCCGAGAGCGCGTCTGCGTCCCTGCCCTGCTTCAGGAGCCAGTCGGCGATGCCGTAGCCGTAGCTGGTGCTGCTCAGGCCCGCGTCGACCACCTTGGCCTCGGGGTCGCTGGCCCGGATCTCACCCGAGGCCGCCCGGGCCAGGGTCTCGAACTGTTGCGGCGTGCCCGCCCAGAAGCTCGCCGAGTTGATCTCGTTCTCGATCGCGTACTCGTGGACGCCGAGCTTGGAGTAGCGCGTCACGGCAGCCTGGACCCAGGCCTTGTAGGCGCCGAGGTCCGTGGGCATGGCCGACTCGGTCTTGGCCTTGCTGCCACGCTGGTACTGGGCGTCACCGGACGTGGCCCAGCACCGGCCCACCCGCAGCTTGAGCATGAGGGTGGTGCCGATCTCCCGGCTCCGGGTCGCGATCCGGTCCAGCGAGGACCAGTCGGGGCTCCCCTGCTTCTTCTCGACGTCGCACCACACGACCTCGTAGTAGGTGGTGCCCCCCGACACCGACTTGAGGAAGGGCCCGAACTCGGTGAAGCGTCCCCAGTCCCACTTGGCACCCATCGGCGTCGCCTGACCCGTCGCTCCGGTGGTGCTCCCCGAAGGTCCGGACGTCCCCCAGGCCGGTCCGGTCGACGTCGCGGCGGTGCCCGTGTCCACGGACTGGTCGCCGCTGGTGGGCGCCGTGCACCCCACGAGCCCGACGACGGCGACACCTGCGACGAGGGCCGCTGCCGCCCTGGCCCGGACCGTGCGGAGGCGACGGCTCATCCCTCGCCCCCGGCCGGCACCGGGGCCTGCGTCGCAGCGGTGCCCGGGGCGCGGACGGCTGCCTCGTCGAGCCGGGCCAGCAGGCCGCGGGCGAGGCGGCGCACGTCGGGGTCGATCGGCAGGGCTGCGGAACCGTGGCTCGTGCGTGGCGTCACGTGGGAGCACAGCACCGGGCGGTAGGGCAGGTCGATGAACGCGCAGAGCCGGCGCATCTGGCCGTGCGGGTCGGCCACGAACCGGTCGTAGGACACCAGCATGACGTCGGGCCGGCGGTCCAGGCCCAGGTCGAACCACAGCTGGTTGCGCACCACCCAGAAGAGCACCGCGGCCGTCTCCCGGGTCATCGTCTCCAGGTCGAAGGACCGCACCAGGTCCACGGACGCGCGGGGCAGCCGCTGCCCCTGCCAGATGTCGTCGCCGTGTCCTGCCGCGACCTGCCGGAGCGCCTGCAGGTTGGAGTCGCCGAACTTGGAGACCTCCGAGCGCGCCCGGTCCTCGGGGTCGCGGACGACCCAGACGGCCCGGCCCGCCGGGAGACCCGGGAGGGCGAGGAGCTGGTCGACGCGGTGCGACTCGCACAGCGGCTTGACGAGCACGATGCGGTGCCGGCTCGACCGCACGACCGACACGAGGGTCTCGTCCGGGCGCAGCCTGAACCGCGAGAAGGCCCGGCGGTCGTTCTCGTTGCAGACGTCCACCTCGGGGGCCTGGTCGACCCCGCGCATGATCATGTTGGTGCCCGAGCGCTGGAGTCCGACCACGTAGACCGGTCGCGCTGCACCGGGCGGGACGCCGTGGGCGCGGCGCCACCGCGCCTTGCGCAGGGCCGTGCCGATGCGCTCCCTCGGGTCGAGGCGGTCCTCCTCGACGAGTCGGCCGATGCCCTCGGTCCGGGCCCAGTGCAGGTGTCGGCGGACCTTGCCCACGTAGTAGGGCAGCCAAGCCTGGTCCGCGTGCGGGGTCGGGGTGCCGGTCACGTCACACCACCGGCCGCGGTGCGCGGGCGTGGGCCTCGAGCACGCTGCGCAGCTCGGAACCCGCGACGGCGTCCTCCGCGGCGACGGCGGCGAGCAGCGTGTGGACGTCCCGGAAGCCGTGGCGGCCGTAGCCCGCCTCGACGAAGGCGCAGTACTGGGCGTCGCTGAGGCCGAGCGGCCCGAGGAGGACCGCGGTGTTGTCGATGAGCGGCACAGGACGGGGGTCCAGGCGGTACATGTGCGGCTGCAGGGCCGACCCGCTCTGCAGCAGCAGCGCGAGCCGGTGGCCGCCGTCCCCGACGTGGACGGTCCGGCTCATCCGTGCGCCGGTGTCCGTGGCCTGAACGCCTGTGGTCATCCGCAGGGTGACCGGCGTCCGCGCATCGAAACCGTTGGTGTCGAACGACTTCAGCAGGTCGCGGCTCGCGAGCACACGCTCGGCGAAGTTGGACCGCAGGGCCACGGGATCCTTGAGCACCCACGGCCGGAACCGGGCCATCGCGACCTCGCGGAACCACACGGCGTACGGCTCCTCCCAGGCGTCCGCGACGAGCCGGTCGGCGGTCTCGCCGGCGGGGCGGTGGGTCAGGAACTCGAAGAACTGGGCGCGCACGAGCACGTCGTAGCGCAGGGGGCTGATCAGCTGTGCCACCTCGAGGGGGCCGTCGCCCTGCCGCTTCGGCTGCCACGTCAGGGCGCGACGGATCGTCCTCGTGGCCGTGGCCCTTGCACTCCGCTTCACGACTCCACCGATCTCCGCCCATCCCCGACACCGCCCCTCCACCATTCATCAGCCCGGAGACGAGGTGGACCTGCAGGTGGGGTGCAACGGACCCGTGCAAACGACGTACTCCGGCGCCCGTGCGGGAGACAAGAATCGGCGTGGTGCTCGAGAGGCGTCCGGCGTCGACGAGCCGTACGAGGGGAAGGGAGTCGAGGGTGCGGATCCTGCACGTCAACAAGTTCCTGTACCGCCGCGGGGGGGCCGAGGGGTACATGCTCGACGTGGTGGAGCTGCAGCGCCGCGCGGGCCACGAGGTCGAGCTGTTCGGCATGGCGCACCCGGACAACCTGCCGGACCTGCCGCTGGCCGACACCTTCCCCCCGCACGTCGAGCTCGAGCCCGCACCAGGAGGCCTCGCCGGCCTCGCCGCCGGTGCCCGCATGGTGTGGTCGCCGTCGAGCTCACGCGGTATGGCGCGGGCAGTCGAGCGCTTCCAGCCCGATGTCGTGCACCTCCACAACATCTACCACCAGCTGTCCCCCTCGGTGCTGGCCGCGGTGCGGCGCGCCGGGGTCCGCAGCGTCATGACGCTGCACGACTACAAGCTGGCCTGCCCCAGCTACCAGATGCTCGACCACGGAAGCCTCTGCGACGCGTGTGTGGGGGGCAGCGCCCTCAACGCCGCCCGGCGCCGGTGCAAGGGCGACTCCCTGGCCGCGAGCACCCTGCTGTCGCTCGAGTCGTCGGTGCACCGGGCCATGCGCGCCTACGGCCCCGTCGACGTCTTCATCAGCCCCAGCCGGTTCCTCGCCGGGGTGATGGCGCGCACGGGCCTGGCGCCCGAGCGGCTGGCGGTGCTCAACCACTTCGTCGAGGTGGCGCCAGTCATGCCTGCGGCGCACCGGGATGGGTTCGTCTTCGCCGGCCGCCTGTCCCCCGAGAAGGGTGTGGACACGCTCATCCGCGCGATGGCCCTGCTTCCCCCGACGGTCCACCTCCACATCGCCGGTGACGGCCCGGCGCGCGACGACCTGACGGTCCTCGCCAGGCAGGTCGCACCGGCGCAGGTGACCTTCCACGGGCGCCTGGACAAGGAGCGGCTCCGGGAGGTCGTGGCCGGGTCCATCGCCACGGTCGTCCCGTCGCGGTGGCACGAGAACCAGCCCATGACGATCCTGGAGTCCTACGCCGCGGAGGTGCCGGCCGTCGTCACCGACCTCGGCGGGATGCCCGAGCTCGTGCGCGACGGCGTCGACGGCCTGGTCGTCGCCCACGACGACCCGCACGCCCTGGCCGACGCCATGCTGCGGCTGCGCACCGACCCGACCACGGCGACCGCGATGGGCCGGGCCGGACGGCAGCGGCTGGCCGAGGAGTTCGACCCGCAGCTGCACCTGCGCCGCCTGGACGCCATCTACCGCGGCGAACCGGTCGCGGCCGGTGCGACGTCGTGGCAGGCCGGCGCCCAGACCCTCGAAGGAGCCTCGTGACGCCGCAGGAGCACCCGCCCGTCCGCGTCCTGTACTTCGCCGGGAGCGGGCGCAGCGGCACCACCGTCGTCAGCAACATCCTCGGGCAGCTGCCGGGCGCCTTCGCCGCGGGCGAGCTGCGCTACCTGTGGCAGCGCGGGGTCGAGCAGGACCACCTGTGCGGCTGCGGTCAGCCGTTCAGCGCCTGCCCCGTGTGGACCGCGGTGATGGCGCGGCTGCGGGCGGACGCCGGGAGCGAGCGCGACGAGCCCGCGATCGGGCGCCGGCTGCTCGGGCGGCTGCGCATGGCACGGCTGCCCGGCGCCCTGCTGCGCGACGCCCTCGGCCGGCGCGCCCTGCCTGCCCACCCCGACGACATCGCGGTCACCGACCTCTACCGCGCGATCGCCGACCAGACCGGGGCCGACCTCGTCATCGACGGCTCGAAGCTGCCCCCCTACGGCCTGCTGCTGCGGCAGCAGCCCGGGATCGACCTCTACGTCCTGCACCTCGTGCGGGACCCCCGGGCCACCGCCTTCTCCTGGCTGCGGTCGAAGCCGACGCGCGACACCGCCGTAGGTGCCCAGATGCAACGGCAGGAGACGTGGAAGAGCTCGGTGCTGTGGACCGTCTGGAACCTCACGGCCCTGCGTCTGTGGAGGGACGGCGACCAGCGGGTGTGCCGCGTGCGCTACGAGGACCTCATCGCCGACCCCGTCGGCCAGCTCGGTCGGGTCGCCGCGATGGTCGGGGCCGACCCGGCCGACCTCCCGTTCCTCGCGCCCGACCGGGTCCAGCTCGCGCCGACCCACTCGGTCGCCGGCAACCCCAACCGCCACGACACGGGCGAGATCACGCTGCGGGCCGACGACCAGTGGCGCACGGCCATGTCGCGGCGGGACCGTGCGGTCGTCACCCTCCTCACGGCTCCCGGCCTGCGCCGGTTCCGCTACCCGCTCGACACCCGTACCCCGCCGCGCCCGCGGACGGTCCGTCGTGTGGTGAGCCGCTCGGCCACCTCGGCGGGCCGGGCGCGCTGAGAAAGGACATCATGCTGGCTCTGGTCACCGGTACCGGCCGCAGTGGCACGACACTGGTCCAGGAGACGCTGTCGCGCCATCCCGCGACCGGCTTCATCTCCGGGATCGACGACAAGCTGCCCCGGCTCAACCTCCGCGGTCGCCACAACGGCCGCCTCTACCGGCTCGGCGGCCAGCGCCCGGCGGGCATGCGGGCCCTCGCCGAGGGGGCGCTGTTCCAGCGCGGCCGGATGCGTGTGGCGCCGTCGGAGGGCTACCAGCTCTTCGACCGCCACGTGATGTCGGGCTTCTCGACCCCCTGCCGTGACCTGCTGGCCGAGGACATGACCCCCCACCTGCGACCGCGCGTCGTCGACTTCTTCGAGCACCGCAAGGGAGCGCAGGGCTGCGACGTGATGGTGCAGCACCTCACCGGCTGGCCGCGCGTCGGCTTCCTGCGGGAGGCCGTGCCCGACCTCAAGGTCGTCAACGTCGTGAGGGACGGACGCGCCGTCGCGAGCTCATGGCTCCAGATGGGCTGGTGGGACGGCTGGAAGGGTCCCGACAAGTGGATCTACGGCCCGCTGCCCGCTGACCTGCAGCAGGAGTGGGTGGACCACCGACGGTCCTTCCCCGTCCTCGCGGCGCTGGCGTGGAAGATGTTGATGGCGGCCTACGAGGACGCCCGCGCCCTCACGCCTGCCGACCAGTGGCTCGACGTGCGCTACGAGGACTTCCTGCTCGACCCTGTGGCCACCTGCAAGCAGATGCTCGAGTTCCTCGGCCTGGACTGGAGCCCCGAGTTCCAGGCGGGGTTCGAGCGCCAGCAGATCACCTCCGGCCGCAGCCAGGCGTACCGGGAGGAGCTCACTCCCAAGCAGCTCGCCGACGTCGAGGACGTCCTGGCCGAGCCCCTCGCCCGCTGGGGCTACTCGCTGTAAACCCCGGTTCGCCGACTCTCGCACGAAGCGGGGTGATGCCTCCACAGTCACCGAGGTGGTGGCAGATCGCCCTCTTCCTCGCGGAAGTCGACGGTCTGCCACCACCTCGGTGTGGACTGCGGGGCCGGCGCCTCAGGGGGTCCCGGAGAAGAACGCCAGGCCCTGCTGCACGTTGTTGCGGTTGCCGGCGAAGGTGAAGTCGCCGCCGACCAGGAGCCCCGCGTCGGTGGCCGCGAAGGACCAGACGCCCATCGCGGTGTCGAAGTCGGGGGCGTCCGGCTGCAGCGTGCCCGTCGCGGAGTCGAAGACGAAGTAGCGCTGCTGGGCCACGTTCGGGCCACCCGGGTAGGCCTGGCAGCGGCCGCCGTTGCCGCGGTCACCGCCGTGGGTGCCGTAGTAGAAGTGGCCGTTGACCTCGAACCGGCCCTGCATGCCGCCGTTGCACAGGTTGCGCCAGATCAGCCCGGTGGGGTTGGTGGCACTGGACAGGTTCACCGCGTCCCACTGGTAGATGTAGTCGGGGCACACGTCCCCGCCGTACAGCCGCTGGCCGTCCGCGCTGAGGTAGAGCCGGTTGATCCACGGGCCGACGCTGCCGCACCCTTGGACGCCGCCGAGCTGCTTGGGCCCGAGGGCGCCGGTGGTGCCGCTCACGACGGCGAGGCCACCCGGGACGGTCGTGCCGTTGACCGTGGTGAACGGGCCACCCATGAAGACCGTCGACCCGTCGAGCGAGACCTCCATCCCCTGGACCATCCCGTTGGCCCGCAGCGCACCCGACGGGCCGCTGGTGTTGGCCACCCAGGCGGTGTCGACGGCACCGGTGGCCGCGTCGAGCTTGACCGCCCGGGCGCGGGCGACCTTGGACACCTTGGTGAACTTGCCACCCACCCAGAGCGAGCCCTGGGCGTAGGCGAGGGTGAGCGCGCCCTTGTTGAACGCCGGGTGGAACGCGGGGTCGACCAGGCCGGTCGCCGTGATGATGGAGGCGACGCTCGGCCGCGCCTGTCCCTGGACGGTGGTGAACTGGCCGGCGAGGTAGATCCGGCTGCCGTCGGTCGACGGCACCATGGCCTCCACGAACTCGTCGGTGTCGGCGTTGAACGAGCTGATGCCAGCACCCGTCTGCGCGTCGAGGGCAGCAATTCCCTTGCGCACCAAGCCGTTCACGCTCACCAGCTCACCGCCGACGAAGACCGGGCCACCAGCCGCACCAGCGGAGATCGCGAGCGGGCGGTCACTGGCCACGGGGTTCCAGCCGTTCAGCGCCCCGGTGTCGAGGCTGTATGCGGCCGCGTCGTGGCGCGGCTGCCCGCCGGACTTCCCGAAGCGGCCACCCACGTACAGCACCCCGGCGTCGACCGTCAGCGCCGAGACCTCCGGCGTGCACGGCACCATGCCGTGCGCGTACTTGGTGGAGTGGGGGGCGTTGCACTCGGTGAAGGCACCGTTCAGCGGTCCGACGACACCCGTGGGCGAGACCTCGGCGAGGTAGCCGCGCGCGGTCGTGCCGACGGTGGTGAAGAGACCACCGAGGTAGAGCTGGCCGGTCGGTCCCACCGCGAGCGCCTGCACCGAGGCGTTGGCGTTGGCCGTGAAGGTGCTGAGGGCGCCGTTGGACAGGGCGTAGGCGGCGACGCGCTGGCGCGTGGTCGAGGAGCCTCCCCCAGCAGCGGTCGTGAAGTCACCGGCGGCGACCAGCCGTGCGTTCGTGGTGTCCACGGCCAGGGCGCGGACCACGCCACCGGCGGAGCCGGCGAACGTCGTGTCGATGGCACCCGTCGCCTCGCTGACCCGGCCGAGCCGGGACCGGGTCGAGCCGCTCAGCGTGGTGAAGTCGCCGCCGACGTAGACCTTGCCGTCTGCAGAGGCGAGGGCGCGGACGGTGTTGTTGGCAGAGGCGTTCCAGGTGACCCGGGCACCGCTGACCGCGTCGACCTTGGCCAGCCGGGTGGCCGCCATCGAGTCGATCCCGGTGAACGTGCCGCCCAGCACCAGGCCGGTCGGGGTGAGCGCCAGCGCGTTGACGGTGCCGCCCTGGACCTTGGGTCCGAAGGTCGCGTCGACCGTGCCGTCGGCGAGCACGTGGGCGACGTTTCCCCTGACGCGGAAGCCGACCTTGGCGAAGTCGCCGCCGAGGTACCAGCCTCCCTTGCCGTCCTGCACCGCCGCGCGCACGACGCCGTCGATCTTCGGGAACGCCGGGAGCACGGTGCCGTCGGTGCGGTTGACGGCGACCCCGTGACCGGTGGTCGGGCCGGTGTAGTCGAAACCGCCGGCGAGGTAGACCCGGCCGCCGACGACCTTGATGTCGTTGACCCGGCCGTTGGTGGACCACCAACCGGGTGCCGGCGTGTAGGTCAGTGACGGCGGCGGGGCCGCGGCGCCCAGGGACGTCACGGCGGCGGGGCTGGACGCAGCGGCCGGCGCGACGGCGCCGGCCACGGTGAGGGCGGAGACCGCCAGGCCCACCACGAGCTGGTGCTTCTTCATCGGGATCCCTTCTGGAGGACGATGTCATCGGCACGGCTGGTCCCCTGGTGGGGGCCGTGGTGGCGCCCGGGCGAGCCCCGGCGCTTCGCGAGTGACCTGAGGTAGATCTGCTCGAGCTCGATGACGGCGGTGTCCCACGAGTAGTGCGACACCACCGCCGACCGGAGCTCGTCGGCCACGGGGTCGGGCGCTCGGTCCGCCAGGAGCATCTGGCGCAGGGCCGTGGTCAGCGCCTCGAGGTCGTCCACCGGCACCGTCCGGTGCCGTGAGGACCCCTTCCCCACGACCTCGAGGTGCGGGGGGATGTCGGAGACCAGGACAGGGCTGTCGTAGGAGACCGCCTCCAGCAGCGTCAGCGGCAGGCCCTCGAGGGCCGACGGCTGCACGAAGACGCCTGCATGCTGGTAGAGCGCCGCCAGGGTGGCGCCGTAGGCGAAGCCGGTGAAGACCACGCGCGGGTCGTCGGCTGCGAGGTCGCGCAGGTGCCGCGAGTAGTCGTCGGAGAACGAGGAGTCGCCCACGATCGCGAGCCGGTGGTCGCCCCCCACCTGCCGAAAAGCCTTGATCAGCAGGTCCGCCCGCTTCTCCGGCACGAGCCGGCCCACGCAGACGGCGTACCGGCCCGGCTGCAGGCCGAACGGCTCGAGGAGGTCGGCGCCCACCCGCGGGNCCAGGTCGCGCGAGACCACGACGAGCTCGTCGGGCACCCGTCCGCTCATCCAGTGCGCGGCACCGAGGACCGCCTGCGCGGCGGTGCCCCACTTGGCCCGCTGGTGGTCAAGCCCGTGGACGGTCATCACCACCGAGGACCGCGACAGGAACCGCGGGATCGGCGCGAGCAGGCCCGGGCCGATGCCGTGGTAGTGCACGACGTCCGCCCCCGCCGACAGGGCCTTGCCCGTCGACGTGGCGCTGTGCACGATCGCGTCGAGGTGCTTGGTGCCGATCGTCGGTGCGGCGACCAGCTTCATGCCGCGGTGCTCCTCCACGACGACCTCGGAGTAGGTGCTGCGGCAGTAGACGGTCACGCGGTGCCCGCGCTCGACGAGGCGGGCGCCGATGTTCTCGACGTGGTGCTCGATACCCCCGAACGTGGCGGGGAGCCCCTTCTGGCCCACCATCGCGATGTGCAGCGGGGACCACGCGATGTGGTCCCCGCTGTCCACCGGGGCCTCGTTGCCCTGGCTGTTCATGTCACTCCTACATCGCGGGTTCGGAGATCATGCCGGCGGCGACGGTCCGGTTGGTGGCCTCGTCGACGAGGATGAACCCGCCGGTGGTCCGGTTGCGGCCGTACGCGTCGCACATGAGTGGCTGGGTGGTGCGCAGCTGGATACGGCCGATGTCGTTGAGCCCCAACGTCTGCGCCTCCTCGTCACGGTGGAGGGTGTTGACGTCGAGCCGGTAGCTCAGGCCCTTGACGATGGTGCGTGCCGTCCGGGTCGTGTGCTTGATGTGGTACTTCCCACCGACCCGCAGCGGCGCCGTCTCGTCCATCCAGCAGACCATCGCGTCGATGTCCTGGGAGGCCGTCGGCATGTTGGTCGGGCGGCAGATCATGTCACCGCGCGAGACGTCGATGTCGTCCTCGAGCCGGACCGTGACGGACATCGGCGGGAACGCCTCGTCCACCTCGCCGTCGGCCGTCTCGACCGACTTGATCCGGCTGGTGAATCCGGAGGGCAGCACCATGACCTCGTCGCCCTTGCGCAGCACCCCACCGGCGACCTGGCCCGCGTAGCCGCGGTAGTCGTGCCAGTCGTCGGACTGCGGGCGGATGACGTACTGCACCGGGAAGCGCACGTCGATGAGGTTGCGGTCGCTGGCGACGTGCACGCTCTCGAGGTGGTGCAGAAGGCTGCCACCCTCGTACCAGGGCATGTTCGTCGACCTCGTCACGACGTTGTCGCCGGCGAGGGCGGACATCGGGATGATCGTCAGGTCCGGCACCCGCAGCTTGGCGGCGAACGCGGTGAAGTCGGCGTTGATCTCGTCGTAGACCTCCTGCGAGTAGTCGACGAGGTCCATCTTGTTGACGCACAGGACGATGTGCGGCACCTGCAGCAGGGTGGCGAGGAACGCGTGCCGCCGGCTCTGCTCCAGGACGCCCTTGCGGGCGTCGACGAGGACGAGGGCGAGGTCGGCCGTCGAGGCCCCGGTCACCATGTTGCGCGTGTACTGCACGTGGCCCGGGGTGTCGGCGATGATGAACTTCCGCTTGGGCGTGGCGAAGTAGCGGTAGGCGACGTCGATGGTGATGCCCTGCTCGCGCTCTGCGCGCAGGCCGTCGGTGAGCAGCGCGAGGTTGACGTGCTCGTCCCCGTGCTCGCGGCTCACCCGCTCCACGGCGTCGATCTGGTCGCTGAACACCGTCTTGGTGTCGTACAGCAGCCTGCCGATGAGGGTGCTCTTGCCGTCGTCCACCGACCCTGCAGTGGCGAATCTCAGGATGTCCATCTTAGAAATACCCCTCACGCTTGCGGTCCTCCATGGCTGCTTCGCTGAACTTGTCGTCGCCACGGGTGGCCCCGCGCTCGGTGATCCGCGTGGACGCCACGTCGGCGATGACCTTGTCGATGGTGTCGGCGTCCGAGAGGACCGCAGCGGTGAGGCTGGCGTCGCCGACGGTGCGGTAGCGCACCTTGGCCCGGAACACCTGCTCGTGGGGCTTGGGCGCCTTGTGCTCGTGGACGGCGTAGAGCATGCCCTGGCGCTCGAACACGTCGCGCTCGTGCGCGTAGTAGATGGACGGCAGCTCGATCTGCTCGCGCTTGATGTAGTGCCAGATGTCGAGCTCGGTCCAGTTGGAGAGCGGGAAGACGCGGATGCTCTCCCCCGCGTGAATCCGGCTGTTGTAGAGGTTCCAGATCTCCGGTCGCTGGTTCTTGGGGTCCCACTGGCCGAAGTCGTCGCGGAAGGAGAAGATCCGCTCCTTGGCCCTGGCCTTGTCCTCGTCGCGCCGGGCGCCGCCGAAGATCGCGGTGAACTGGTGCTTGTCGAGCGCCTCGAGCAGGACCGGCGTCTGCACCCGGTTGCGGGTGCCGTCCGGGGGCAGGCACACCCGGCCGTTGTCGACGGCCTCCTGCACGCTGGCGACGATGAGCTGCAGGCTGAGCTCCTTGACGCGCTTGTCGCGGAAGGCCAGCACCTCCTCGAAGTTGTGGCCGGTGTCGACGTGCAGCACCGGGAACGGGATGCGCGCCGGGAAGAAGGCCTTCTGCGCCAGGCGCAGCATGACGATCGAGTCCTTGCCCCCCGAGAACAGCAGGACGGGCTGCTCGAACTCCGACACGACCTCACGCATGATGTGGATCGCCTCGGACTCGAGGATGTCGAGCTGGCTCAGCTGGTAGTCCGGGCCGGTGCTGGTGTTCACGTCAAGTTCCCCTCGTTGTTCAGCTCGCTGATGACGGTGAGCAGGTGGTCGGCCACCTCGGGCCGGCAGATCAGGAGGTCCGGCAGCAGCGGGTCCTCGCGGTTGTACTCGAGCGGCGACCCGTCGATCCGGCTCGTGTGCAGGCCCGCGGCCCGCGCCACCGCCACCGGGGCCGCGGAGTCCCACTCGTACTGGCCACCTGCGTGCACGTACGCGTCGACGGTGCCGTCGACGACGGCGGTGGCCTTGATGCCGGCCGAGCCCATGGGCACCAGCTCGGCGTCGAGGCGCTCGGCCAGCCGGGCCACGAAGGCCGGCGGGCGGCTGCGGCTCACAGCCAGGCGCAGCCGACCGGACGGCTGCACGCCGGGGCCCGGTGGCCCGGGCAGGTCGTCGGTGGCCAGGGTGCTTCCCCGAGCGGGACGCGCGACCGCACCGGCGACGAGGTCGCCTCGCTCCCAGAGGGCGACGTGCACGGCCCAGTCGTCGCGCGGCACCTCGCCGAACTCGCGGGTGCCGTCCAGCGGGTCGATGATCCAGACGCGCTCGGCGCGGAGGCGGACCGGGTCGTCCTTGCCCTCCTCGCTGAGCACCGCGTCGTCGGGCCGGGCGGCCGCCAGCTGGTCCATGAGGAACAGGTGCGACTGCCGGTCACCGTCGGCCTTGAGCTGCGCGGGGTCGACCCCGTCGTCGGCGCGGCTGCGCAGGGCCAGCAGGACCTCACCGGCGGCGTCGGCCAGGGCCCTCGCGAGCCGGTGGTCGTCGAGCGCGGCCAGCGCGGTCACGCCGTGGTCGGTCAGTGCGGTCATCAGTAGGCCCCTTGTCCCTTGAGGACGGCTCGGAGGGTGCGGGTCAGGATCTGCAGGTCGAGCACGAGCGACCAGTTGTCGACGTACCAGAGGTCCAGGCGCAGCGACTCGTCCCACGGCAGGTCGCTGCGGCCGCTGACCTGCCACAGCCCCGTCAGCCCGGGCTGGACGTGGAGCCGGCGGGCCGCGTCGGGCTCGTAGCGGGCCGCCTCCTCCGGCAGCGGTGGCCGCGGGCCCACCAGCGACATCTCGCCGCGCAGGACGTTGACGAGCTGGGGCGCCTCGTCGACGGAGAACCGCCGCAGGACGCGACCGACGCGGGTGACCCTGGGGTCGCGGCGCATCTTGAAGAGGATGTCGTTGCCCGCATCGGCGCCCTGGAAGGCGAGCAGTTCGGCCCGCTTCTTCTCGGCGTCGGTGCACATCGTGCGGAACTTGAGCATGTTGAACGTCCTGCCCTTCGCCCCGACCCGGGTCTGGCGGAAGATCACCGGCCCCGGGGAGTCCCACCGGATGAGGAGGGCGATGGCGAGGGTCAGCGGGAAGGTCAGCAGGAGGAACGCGCTCGCCGCGCAGACGTCGACCACCCGCTTGCACGCCCGGCGGGCCCCGGACATCGCCGGCCGCTCGACGTGCAGCAGCGGCATACCCGCTGTCGGGCGGATGCTCAGGCGGGGACCGGCCACCTCGAACAGGCCGGGGGCGATGACGAGGTCGACCTTGCGCTCCTCGAGGCTCCAGGCGAGGCGGCGCAGGCCGGCGCCACTCAGCTCCGGGTCGCTGGAGACCGCCACGACCTCCGCCTCCAGCAGCGAGATGGCCTCCATCGCCTCCTCGGGGTAGCCGAAGACCGGCACACCCTCGACGAGGCTGCTGCGGTCGGTGCCGGTGACGATGCCGGAGACGCAGGCCCCGACGACCTCCATCCCGGCGCCCTGTGCGCGGCGCAGCTGGCGGATCATCGGGCCCACGGTGCGGACGTCACCGATCACCAGCGTCCGTGCCGTGTCCCGCCCGGCCATGCGCCGTGCCAGGAGCCGTCGCCGCAGGAGGTGGCGCGCCGAGAGGCCGAGCAGGAGCAGGGCGGGCGTTACGGTGACCACGAGACCGCGGGTGAACTCGGCCTGCAACATCCACGACAGCCCGGCGGCTGTACCGACCAGTCCCAGTGCCGCCCGCACCACGGCGCGGTACTCGTTGGCGGTGGTGCCGAGGTAGCGCCGCTCGTAGCCGTGGGCCAGCAGCACCGCCAGCACGTAGAGCAGGGGCAGGGCGAGGGTGACGAGCACGCGTGTCTCGACCGAGGACCGGGTCACGGGCACGAGGGAGCCGATCACCCCGGCCACCAGGGCAGCCACGGCGTCGACGGCGATGGCGTGGCGGGTGTAGCTCACGTGCCACGGACGCCGCGCACCCTCGGTGCCGATCCCGGCCACCGAGTCCAGGGCGGACTCCGGCACCGGGTCCTGCGTCGACCCGTCCCTTGACTCGAGCCCCGAGTCCAGCCCCGAGTCGAGCCCCGAGTCCAGCTCTGGCTCGAGCCCTGCCTGGGGCCCTGCATGGGGCCCCGCATCGGGCCCCGGCTCCATTCCTGGCTCGAGCCCCGACTGGAGCTCCGACCCACTGGCCACGCCTTCGGCCGGCGCCTCGACCGCCGACGGCTCCGGTGCGGAGCGGGCGGTCTCAGCCTGCGGCGAAGGAACTCCGTCCGACCCTGCAAGATCCGTCATGTCGCTCCCCTGTGCTGCGCTGGTCCCCCACGGTTCGGCTTGCGTTCACCGTCCGGTTGACCGAAATGCTTTCAGCGCAGCGCATGCGACAGGTACAGGAGGAGAGGGAGGTCAGGACAGGACACGCGGACTACGTCCTGCGTCGTAGACCACTCATGTCTTCGGCCTAGACACGGTCGGCGGAGAGCACAGCGCTGCAGGTGAGAGCCTCGAGCGGGGCTCCTGGCCGCGCCGGAGGGAGCTGTCGGCCGCTTCAGACGGGGCTGTGGAAGCGCTGCTGCGCGGCGAGCAGCCCGTGGGTGACGACCATCTCGGCGGCGTCGGCGGCGTCACCGAGCAGGAACGGCAGCTCCTTGCGCTCGGTCGCGGAGAAGTCGCGCAGCACGAAGTCGGCTGCGTCCATGCGGCCCGGGGGCCGGCCGATGCCGACCCGCACCCGGATGTAGTCCTTGGTGCCGAGCGAGGAGCTGATCGACCGCAGGCCGTTGTGGCCGCCTTCGCCGCCGCCCTGCTTGAGGCGGACGTCGCCGGCCGGGATGTCGAGCTCGTCGTGGACCACGACGAGGTGGTCGGGCTCGACGGAGAAGAACGACATCAGCGCCTTGACGGGTCCGCCGGACTCGTTCATGTACGAGAGCGGCACGCCGAGCACGGCCCGGGGCCCGGGTGCGCCGCCCGGCAGCGTGCCGATCCGCATCGTGGCGGCCAGCGCCCGCGCCTTGTGGGTGGTCAGCGACGTCGAGCGGCGCGAGGCGAGCTCGTCGACGACCATGGCGCCGACGTTGTGGCGGTTCCCGGCGTACTTGGGACCGGGGTTGCCCAGCCCGACGACCAGCCAGGTTCCGTCTGCACTCACGGGCGGCAAGTATGCCGGAAGGCCGGGTCCGTCGTAGACCCGGCCTTCCGGTGTGGAGCAGTGGTGTGGTGCGTGGTGGCTCAGGCCTCCGCGGACTCGCCCTCGGCAGCCTCGGCGGACTCCGCGGACTCGCCGCCCTCGGCAGCCTCCTCGGACTCCTCACGCTCGATACCGGCCTCTTCCTCGGCCTCGGCGAGCTCGGACTCCAGCTCCTCCTGCGAGATCTGCTGGGTGACGTTGACGACGAGGGTCTCCTCGTCGACGACCAGCGCGGCGCCGCGGGGCAGCTCGACGTCGGACGCCTTGATCTGGGTGCCGGCCTCGAGGCCCTCGACGGAGACGACGAGGTTCTCGGGGATGTGGGTGGCCTCGACCTCGAGCTGCAGGGTCTGGGCGTCCAGGGTGACGACCGTCTCGGGGGCGGCCTCGCCCTCGAGGTGCACGGGGACGTCGACGGTGACCTTCTCGCCCTTGCGGACGATGACCAGGTCGACGTGCTCGATGACCGGCTTGATCGGGTCGCGCTGGACGTCCTTCGCGAGGGCCAGCTGCTCGTCACCGTCGACGACGATGGTGAGCAGGGCGTTGGCGGTCTTGAGCGCCATCATGGTGTCGTGGCCGGGCAGCGTGATGTGCACGGGCTCGGCGCCGTGGCCGTACATGACGGCGGGGATCTTGTGGTCGCGGCGGATCTTGCGCGCGGCACCCTTGCCGAACTGGGTGCGCTTCTCGGCGACGAGCTTGAGGTCGTGGTCAGACACGGGGGACTCCTGTGGGGACTCGAGGATGCGGTGGGCCTCGACGCGGGGCGCAGCACGGAGACCACACCGCGTCGAATCACGGACTCGTCGGCCTGCGCCGTACGGTGTCCCTCGCCGAGGCAACCCCGAGAGTCTAGGCGACGCCCGAGGGCAGAGGGAAATCCGCCTCGTCCGCCGCGGCGGTCGCCCTGTCGGCGCGCTCGCGCCGGAGCTCCCCGAGCCGTACTGCGACGACGCCGGCCACGATGCCGACACCTCCGAGCAGCTGCACGAGGCCGGGCAGCTCCCCGAGCAGCAGCCACGCGAAGAGCACCGCGAACAGGACCTCGGTGAGGCCCACGAACGAGGCGACCGTCGAGCCCAGGACCCGCGCCGCGGTCACGCCCAGCAGGTATGCCGCCGCGGCGGCCACGAGCGCGAGCTCGCCGACCGCGGCCCACCAGGGTGCCCGGCCACCCAGCAGCGTGACGTCGGTGGCGACGAAGCGCATGGGCAGCACGTGCACCAGACCGAGGACGGCGAGCACGACGGCCCCGGCGCCCATGCCGAGCCCGGCCAGCGCGACCGGCGGCAGGTGGCTGTCCTCGGCGGCGAGCACGAAAAAGGTGGCCAGGCCCGCGGCGGCGACCAGTCCCCAGGCGACGCCGACCAGGTCCGGCCGGACGGCACCACCGAGGTCGAGCACCAGCACGAGCCCCACGAGGGCGAGCACGATGCCGAGCCCCGTGAGCGCGCTCGGCGCGCGGCGGGTGCGCACCCACACGACGAGCACGACGAGCACCACCCCGAGGTACTCGAGCAGCAGGGCGACCCCGACGTCGAGCCGCTGCACGGCGTAGAAGTAGGCGACCTGGCACCCGGCGACGGCCACGGCGCCGTACGCGAGGACGGTGGTGAGGTGCTCGCGGACCAGGGACCAGCGACCCCGCAGGGCGAGCACCGTCGGCACGGCGAGCACGAGGCTGGCGCCGGTGACCCGCAGCAGGACGATGGCGCCCGAGCTCCAGCCCTCGACGAGCAGCGACTTGGCGAAGGGGCCGCTGCTGCCGAAGGTCGCCGCCGAGGCCAGCGCCAACCAGAGGCCGAACCCCTTGGACCGTGTCACCATGGCCGCCCTCCGTCCTTCTTCCGGGGGCCGTCGCCGCAGCTGGCGCCCCAAGCGCTCGTCATGAGTCAAACGTCTTATACTCATGACGCTAGCGACCTACCTCGTCAGGAGTCAAGATGCTGTTCGCCCATGACACCGAGGCAGCGTTGCGCGGCATGGCGGCACTGGTCAACACCGCCGCCTCCCTGCCCACCGACACCGACGACCTGGCGACCGCCGACGACCTCGACACGTTCGCGCGGGAGTGGCAGTGGACGGGCTCCCGGGCGCACGACGAGGCCGAGCTCGACGCCGTACGGGCGCTGCGGCCCCGGCTGCGCGAGCTCTGGACCGCCGACACCGACCGCGCCGTGGAAGTGGTCAACACCCTGCTGGCCGAGGCCCGCGCACTCCCCCAGCTCGTGCGGCACGACGAGTGGTCCTGGCACCTGCACGCCACGCCGCCGGAGGCACCCCTGGCGACGCGGATGGCGGTGGAGGCCGCGATGGCGATGGTGGACGTCATCCGGGCCGACGAGCTCGGACGGCTCGGCGTCTGCGCCGCCGAGGACTGCGAGGACGTCGTGGTCGACCTGTCGAAGAACCGCTCGAAGCGCTACTGCGACGGGGGCTGCGGCAACCGCACCAACGTGGCCGCCTACCGCGCCCGCAAGGCCGCCACGGCCTGAGGCGTCCTCGCCTCAGGCGTGGCCGTCCCTGTGCTCAGGCGTGGCCGTCGAACAGGCTCGTCACCGAGCCGTCCTCGAAGACCTCCTGGATCGCCCGGCTGATGAGGGGCGCGATCGACAGCGTCGTCAGCTTGTCGAAGTCGTGCGCCTCGTCGATCGGCAGCGTGTTGGTGACGATGACCTCACTGGCCGTGCACGCCTTGAGCCGGTCGATCGCCGGGCCCGAGAGGATCGCGTGGGTCGCGGCGATGACCACCCCGGCGGCTCCGTCGGCCATGAGCGCGTCGGCGGCCTTGGTGATGGTGCCGGCCGTGTCGATCATGTCGTCGACCAGCACGCAGATGCGGCCCTCGACCTCACCGACGACGCGGTTGGCGACGGTCTCGTTGGGCCGGTTGATGTCGCGGGTCTTGTGGATGAAGGCCAGCGGCGCACCGCCGAGCCGCTCGGACCACTGCTCGGCGACCTTGATCCGGCCGGCGTCCGGCGAGACGACCGCGAGCTGCTCGTGGCCGTACTTCTCGCGCACGTACTCCGACAGGATGGGCAGCGCCATGAGGTGGTCGACCGGGCCGTCGAAGAAGCCCTGGATCTGCGCGGTGTGCAGGTCGACGGCCATGAGGCGGTTGGCCCCGGCGGTCTTGAACAGGTCGGCCATCAGGCGGGCCGAGATCGGCTCGCGACCGCGGTGCTTCTTGTCCTGGCGGGCGTAGCCGTAGAAGGGCAGCACCACGGTGATGCGCTTGGCCGAGGCGCGCTTGAGCGCGTCGATCATGATGAGCTGCTCCATGATCGCCTCGTTGAGCGGGGCGGTGTGGCTCTGGATGACGAAGGCGTCCGACCCGCGCACCGACTCCTCGTAGCGCACGTAGATCTCGCCGTTGGCGAAGTCATAGGCGCTGGTCGGCACGAGCTCGGTCTTGAGCATCGCGGCGACCTCCTGCGCGAGCTCCGGGTGCGCGCGACCCGAGAAGACCATGAGGTTCTTCTCGGTGGTCTTGAGGATGCCGGTCACGCCTGGCCCTGCCCTTCGGTGGAGTCTTCGGTGTGGTGCGGGGCCGCGGCGGCGGCCTCGGCGGTCTTCGTGCCGGCGCGGGCCCGGGCGACCCAGCCGTCGATGTTGCGCTGGCGGCCGCGGGCCACCGCGATCTGGCCGGGCTCCACGTCCTCGGTCACCGCCGAGCCGGCGCCGACGTAGGCCCCGTCGGCCACGGTGACGGGTGCGACGAGCACCGAGTTGGAACCGACGAAGCTGTGCTTGCCGACGGTGGTGTGGTGCTTGGCGACGCCGTCGTAGTTGGCGAAGATCGTGCCGGCGCCGATGTTGGCGCCCTCGCCGATGGTGACGTCGCCGGCGTACGTGAGGTGCGGGACCTTCGCGCCGTCGGCGATCTTGGCGTTCTTGGTCTCGACGAAGCCGCCGACCTTGCCCTTCGCACCGAGCTCGGTGCCGGGTCGCAGGTAGCTGAACGGCCCGACCGTCGCACCGGCGCCGATGACGGCCAGCAGCGCCTCGGTGCGCTTGACCTCGGCCCCGTCACCCACCTCGGTGTCGGTGAGGGTCGTGTCCGGGCCGATCACGGCCTCGGCGCCCACCGTCGTCGCGCCCAGGAGCTGGGTGCCGGGCAGGATCGTGGTGTCGCGGCCGAGGGTGACGTCGGAGTCGATCCACGTGGTGTCGGGGTCGACGATGGTCACGCCCTCGCGCATCCAGCGCTCGGTGGTGCGGCGGTTGAGCTCCTTGCCGAGGCGGGCGAGCTGCACGCGGTCGTTGACGCCCTCGGTCTGCCAGAGGTCGTCGACGACGTGGGCGCTGACGTGTCCGCCGGCCTCGCGGGCGATGGCCAGCACGTCGGTGAGGTACTTCTCGCCCTGGGCGTTGTCGGTGCCGACCTCGTCGAGCGCGGTGCGCAGGACCGAGGCGTCGAAGGCGTAGATGCCGGAGTTGATCTCGGTGATGGCGCGCTGCTCGTCGCTGGCGTCCTTCTGCTCCACGATGCCCGCCACACCACCGTCGGCGTCGCGCAGGATCCTGCCGTACCCGGTCGGGTCGTCGAGGTGGGCGGTGATGACGGTGACCGCGCTGCTGCTGCGCACGTGCTCGTCGAGCAGGGCGAGCAGGGTGTCGCCGGCGAGCAGGGGCACGTCGCCGTACGTCACCAGCACGGTGCCCTCGAGCTCGGGGAGCACCGCGAGCGCGCACTCGGTGGCGCGGCCGGTGCCCTTGACGTCGTCCTGGTCGGCGATGACGACGCCGGAGTCGACCTCGGCCACGTGGGCGGCGACGAGGTCGCGCTCGTGGCGCACGACGACGGCGAGGTGCTCGGGGCCGGCGGCCCGGGCAGCGGCGATGGCGTGGCCGACGAGGGTCCGTCCGCCGATCCGGTGCAGGACCTTGGGGGTGGAGGACTTCATCCGGGTGCCCTCACCAGCGGCGAGGACGATGACGGCGGCGAGTCCGGGAGTGCCGTGGGGGGCGTTCACGCGCGAGGGCTCCAGAGATCTGGTCGGGTGCGGCGGTCGGCTCATGCTACCCGCCGGTCGCGGGTGCCCCGACGCTCGCCGTCGCGGGCCGCCCGAGCCGTTCAGGGAGCCGTCAGCGTCACCTTCGAGGACAGCGGGCCGCTGCCGACGGCGTTGACGGCCTTGACCTGGTAGACGCCGGTGGACCCCGGCGTGAGCGTCGTGTCCGTGTAGGTCGTGGGCCCGGTCGGCGTCGCCGAGAGGGTGACGAGTCGCACGGAGTCGCGCAGGACGACGTACTTGGTGATGGGCGAGCCGCCGTCCGCGGGGATCGTCCACGTGAGCACCGGCGCCCCCGTCGGGTCGATGCTGCCCGACAGCTGGCACTCCCCCGGCCCCCCGGCCTGGGACACCGCGCTCGCCTCGGCCGAGGCCGGCCCCTCGCCCACCGCGTTGACCGCCGTGACGACGTACCAGTACGTCTGGCCCGCGGTGCTGGTCGGGACGTCGACCGTCGTGCCCGTCGTCGTCGCGACGGGGGTGGTCAGGTCCTCACCACCGGCGGTCGTGCCGCGGTAGACGCGGTACTGCGTGATCGAGGTGCCGCCGGTGCTCGCCGGGGGCGACCAGCTCACGTTGACCGACCCGGGTGCCGCGGCTGCCGTCACTCCCGTCGGCGCACCGGGGGCGGTGAGGACCACAGCCTGGTGCGGGTTGGCGACGACCTCTGGTGAGGTCGGACTGGTCCCCAGCGCGTTGGTCGCGACGAGCACGTAGTAGTAGGTGGTCCCGTTGGTCACGGCGAGGTCGTCGTAGGCCAGCGTCGTCTTCGACAGGCTGGCCAGAGGTGTCTTGGCGAGGTTCTCCCCGCCGGGGGTCGTGGCCCGGTACAGGCGGTACTTCGTCAGCGCCGACCCTCCGTCGCTCGACGGCGGCGACCACGACAGGTGGACCACCGCGTCACCCCCGGCGGCGACCACCCCGGCCGGCGCCTGCGGCGCGGTCTGGGCCGCGGAGTCGATGAACATGGCGAAGTGCGGCTGGGGCGTCCCCGAGACCGAGCTGAAGTCGCCGCCGATGTAGACGCGGGTCGCGTCCGAGGCCATGGCCCAGACACCCTGGCTGCTGTTGATGTTGGGGGCGAAGGCGGTCAGGGCACCCGTCGCCGGGGTCACCGCTGCGAGCTTCTGGCGCGCCTGCCCCGCGAAGGAGCCGGTGCCGCTGAAGTGGCCGCCGCAGTACAGCAGGCCGCCGGAGAGGCGCACCGACTGCAGGTTGCCGTTGCTGCGGTCGCTCCACGCCAGGGCACCCGTGGTGGCGCTCATGGCCGTGCAGGCACCGCCGCTGCCGCCGACAGCCGAGTAGAGGCGCGTGCCGTCGGAGACGAGGTCGTAGACCGGCGAGTAGGTCTTCTGGCTGTTCGCCACGGCCTTGAAGGTCGGGTCGAGCGCACCGGTCCCCGCCTGCGCCACGGCCGCGATCTTGTTGGTCGAGGCGCGCCCCGAGACCGTCGTGAAATCGCCGCCGACGAAGAGGCGGCCGGTGCCGTCCACGGCAGGCGTGACGCTGCGTACCCGGTCGTTGGGGGTGGGGACCCAGCTGCCGGCCACCGCTCCGGTCACCCCGTCGACCTTGGCGAGGTAGGGGCGCGAGGTGGCCGACGTGCCCGCAACCGTGCTCGTGATGCCCGCGAAGTTGCCCCCTGCGAACACCGCACCGCCGGCGTAGGTGAGCGAGTCGACCTGCCCGGGGGCCACGATCGTCGGCGCCCACCCCAGGACCTGACCGCCGGCGTTCAGGTCGAGCGCGGCCAGCCCCTTGCGGACCTCACCGTTGACCGCGCCGAAGGTGCCGCCGAGGTACACGGTGCTCGTGCCGTCGGTGGCCAGGCTCGTCACCGTGTTGTTGGCGGACCCGGCGAAGGTCAGGTCGGCGGCACCAGTACTGGCGGAGAAGACGGCGATGTTCTTGGCCGGGTAGAGCTTGCCCGCCGGGTCGATGACGCTGTCGAACGTGCCCGCCACCACGATCCGGTCGCCCACCGGCAGGATCGCGAGGACCCGCGGGCTCCCGTCCGTGGCCGCGGTCGGGTCGGCCGGACCCACGCCCCAGGTGCGCGCCGGGGTGTCCAGCAGGGCGGCCTCAGCACTGGTGGACGCCACCAGCCCCTGCGCGACCACGAGCAGGCCCATGACCACCCCGGCAGCCAGATGCCGCATCCTTGACGACGTCGTCGACCTCATGTCCGGCACCTCTCGAGAACCCGCGCGTGGGCACCATTCGACTCCTGGAGCCGGGCCACCGGTCCAGACCTCCGTGGGAGCGCGGACTACACCAGGTGGTGGAGGTGGCGGCGCGTACCCGGTCGGCTCACACCCGGGCGGCTCATACCCAGCCGCTCACACCCAGGGCGGCCGCGGCCAGGCCGCCGACTGGTGGCGACTGCCCTCCGCCGACGCCCACGAGACCCGCCTGGCGCGCAGCTGCTCGGCGACGGCGCGCTGACGGGCGAGCAGCTGGGCGACCTCGGGGTTGACCCTGCGGTTCCCCTCGGGGCTGATCCAGAACGGCGTCGCCCGCAGCTCGTCCTCGACCAGCGTCAGCTGCCCCAGGAGCTCGCGGACGGTGAGGTTCTTCAGCGGCGCCCGCTCGACGGGCTGGTGCGGTGTCGTCCCGTCGGCGGCGCGTTCGGGCGCGGGGTGCGCGGGCGTGTCACGCGGGGTGGAGTGGGTCGTGCTCATGGCTGCTCCCGGTCACCCGAGTAGCTACCCAGCCGACTGCCCCCGGGCCAGAGCAGTCGCGCTGGCCGCACACTGCTCGACGGCACTTCCCATCCTGAGAAGCCGCAGCCGCCCCGTCAAGGGTCTCGGCGAAGTGATGGTGTCGGGCGCCGGCTCGCTGCGCTCGCTCGGCTCCCCGGGTAGGAGCCGCGTCCGCCAGCTCGCTCGGCTCCCCGGGTAGGAATCGAACCTACGTCGCTTGTCCTGATTCAAAGTCAGGCGGGCCCTGCCAGCAGACCAACCGGGGAACGCCCCCACGGGGACCAGCACAGGGTAGCCAATGTGCGGACGGTCAACCGCCGCCGAGGGCAGCGGGCATGATGAGCCGTGTGACCGACGCCCCGGAGAAGCAGAAGAGCACGAGCGCCCGATCCCGGATGACGGGCAAGCAGCGCCGTGAGCAGCTCATCGACGTCGGCCGGAAACTGTTTGCCGACAAGGGTTTCGAGGCAACCACCGTCGAGGAGATCTCCTCGAAGGCGGGGGTCTCCAAGCCCGTCGTCTACGAGCACTTCGGGGGCAAGGAGGGCCTGTACGCCGTCGTTGTCGACCGGGAGATCGCCGCCCTCCTCGACGGCATCACCGGCGCCCTGAGCGCCGACCTCGGCAGCCGCGAGACGCTGGAGCGCGCGGCCAGCGCCCTGCTCGACTACATCGAGAGCTCGACCGACGGCTTCCGCATCCTCGTGCGCGACAGCCCCGCCGGGCAGTCGACCGGGTCGTTCGCCAGCCTCATCTCCGACGTGGCGAGCCAGGTCGAGCACATCCTCGCGGCGGAGTTCAAGCGCCGGAAGCTGGACCCCAGGACCGCCCCGCTCTACGCCCAGATGCTCGTCGGCATGGTGGCGCTGACGGGTCAGTGGTGGCTGGACTCCCCCAAGATGAAGAAGGCCGACGTCGCCGCGCACCTGGTCAACCTGGCGTGGAACGGCCTGGCCAACCTGGAGAACAAGCCGCGCCTCACCGCTTCCAGGTAGCAGCCCGGCTCAGGCCCGCGGAGCCGACGGGCGGTGCGCCACGGCGAAGACGCGCCGGAACGGGAACACGACCCCGATGGCCGTGCGCGGGTAGGCGGCGCGCAGCCTGGCGTCGTAGTCGGCGAGGAAGGCGGCGCGTTCCGCGTCGTCGGTGAGCACTTCCAGGACCGGTCGCAGGCCGGTGCCACGGACCC
Organism: Phycicoccus sp. Soil748; assembly: GCF_001428025.1. Classification (GTDB taxonomy): domain Bacteria; phylum Actinomycetota; class Actinomycetes; order Actinomycetales; family Dermatophilaceae; genus Pedococcus. Next base: position 55,209 of record NZ_LMSC01000001.1, read on the forward strand.
ACTCCAGAGCCGGGTTGTCCTGCTGCGCAAGGGGATCGAGCACGTGGAGGTAGGTGGTCTCCCATCCGTCGACCTCCAGGCCGAGGGCTCCCAGCGCTTCGACGTAGTCGGCGGGGTCGAGGACCGCGAGCCGCTGGAGTGCCGGCGCGAGTCGGTCGGCGGCGGGGTGGTCCGCGGCAGTCGCCCGCATGAGGGCGTGCGACGGTGCGTCGTGGTTGCCGGGGACCTGCATGGCGAACCATCCGTTCGGTGCCAGCCCCTCGACCCAGTGCCGCACGAGCTCGAGGTGGCCGGGCACCCACTGCAGGGTGGCGTTGGTGACGATGACGTCAGGGGCCTGCCCCAGGCTCGCCGGGTCCCAGTCGGCGAGGTCGGCCTCCACCCACTCGACCCGCCCGGCCGTGTCGAGCGACCTTGCAGCGGCGAGCATCTGGGGTGAGTGGTCGACGCCGACGACCCGCGCACCGGGCCAGCGGTCCGCCAGCCCGAGGGTCAGCGGACCGTTGCCGCAGCCGAGGTCGACGACGAGGGCGGGCTCATTCGCCCCCACCCGCGCCAGGAGGTCGACGAACGGACGGCCGCGGTGGTCGGCGAACTTGGCGTACTGCGTCGGGTCCCAGGTCGTGTTCATGCCGCCATGCTGCCACCGATTTATCTTGATATCAAGATACTTGATGATGGGTACAGTTGGGCCATGACCCCTCGAGGCGCCGGCGCCGCTCCCCCGCCGGACGACGTCGACCGCATCGTCGACGCCTGGCGTCGCGAGCGCCCCGACCTCGACGTCGCACCGCTGCAGGTGCTCTCCCGCGTGTCCCGCCTCGCGCGGCGGCTCGACCTCGACCGCGCGCAGGCGTTCGCCCTGCACCACCTCGAGGGATGGGAGTTCGACGTGCTGTCGGCCCTGCGCCGCGCGGGCGACCCCTACGAGCTCTCCCCCGGCCAGCTCATCCGCCAGACGCTCGTCACCAGCGGCACCATGACCAACCGCGTCGACCGGCTCGAGCGTCGCGGCCTCGTGGGCCGCAGCCCCGACCCGCACGACCGCCGCGGCGTCATCGTCCGCCTCACCCCCGAGGGTCAGGAGGCGGTCGACGCCGCGATGGCCGACCTGCTCGACCGCGAGCGCGCGCTGCTCGCCGAGCTGTCCGGCGCCGACCGCGAGCAGCTCGCCGCGATGCTGCGGCGCCTGCTGTCGCCCTTCGAGGCCTAGGCGGAGGACCTAGCCGACGACCTCGGCCGCCGCGAGCCACTCCAGCTCGAGGGTCTCGCGCTCGTCGACGACCTCCCGCAGCTGGCCGTTGAGCTCGAGCACCTTGGCGTGGTCGGTCGCGGCCTCGGCCATCGCCGCGTGGATCTTCTCCTCGCGCTGGCCGAGCCGGGTGAGCTGCTTCTCGATGCGGGCCATGTCCTTGCGCGCCTCCCGCAGCTCCGCAGGGCTGGCGCCGGGGGCGCCCGCTGCCGCAGCGGGGCGTGCCGTGTCGGCGGACGCCGAGGCTGCAGCGGCGGCGCGCGCCGACGCCTCGAGCGCCTCCTGCCTCAGCTCGAGGTACTGCTCGACCCCGCCCGGCAGCTCGCGGACCCTGCCGTCACCGAGGAGGGCGACCTGCCGGTCGCAGACGCGCTCGAGCAGGTAGCGGTCGTGGGAGACGACCAGCAGCGTGCCGGCCCAGCCGTCGAGGACGTCCTCGAGGGAGGTCAGCGTCTCGATGTCGAGGTCGTTGGTGGGTTCGTCGAGCAGCAGGACGTTGGGCTCGTCCATGAGCAGCCGGGTCAGCTGGAGCCGGCGCCGCTCGCCACCCGAGAGGGAGGACACCCGCGTCTGCTGGCGGCCGCCGGTGAAGCCGAGCCGCTGGGCGAGCTGTGACGCGGAGACCTCCTTGGCCCCGAGCCGGACGTACTTGCGCACGTCCTCGATGGCCTCGATGACGCGCCAGTCGGCATACCGCTCCAGCTCGCGCACCTCCTGCGTGAGGTAGGCGAGGCGCACGGTGACGCCCTGCTTGCGCTTGCCCGAGGCGAGCGGCAGCTGGCCGGCGACCGCGCGCAGCAGCGTCGACTTGCCCGCGCCGTTGACGCCGACGATGCCGACCCGCTCACCCGGCGCGAGGTGCCACGTGATCCGGTCGAGGAGCACCCGGTCGCCGAGCGCGACGGTGGCGTCGAGGAGGTCGACGACGTCCTTGCCGAGGCGCGTCGTCGCGAACCGCATGAGCTCCACGTCGTCGCGGGGCGGCGGCTCGTCGGCGATCAGGGTGTTGGCGGCCTCGATGCGGAACTTGGGCTTTGAGGTGCGGGCGGGCGCCCCGCGACGAAGCCAGGCGAGCTCCTTGCGGAGCAGGTTGTCGCGCCGCTCGGCGGTCACCTGGGCCATCCGCTCGCGCTCGGCCTTCGCGAGGACGTATGCGGCGTAGCCGCCCTCGAACGCGTTGACCTTGCCGTCGACGACCTCCCACGTGTTCGTGGCGATCGCGTCGAGGAACCAGCGGTCGTGGGTGATCGCGACCACGGCGTTGTCGGGGCGGGCGCGGTGGCGCACGAGGTGCTCGGCCAGCCACGCCACGCCCTCGACGTCGAGGTGGTTCGTCGGCTCGTCGAGGAAGAGCACGGTCGGGTCCTGCACGAGCAGCCGGGCCAGCGCGAGGCGGCGCCGCTCACCACCGGACATCGGGCCGATGGTGGCTTCCAGCCCGCCCACGGCCTGCGCCTCGATGCCACCGAGCAGCCCGGTCAGGACGTCGCGGACCCGCGGGTCGCCCGCCCAGACGTGCTCCGGCAGGTCGCCGAGGACCGCTTCACGAACCGTGTGCCCGGGGTCGAGGACGTCGTCCTGGGCGAGGACGCCGACGCTGGAGACGCCGGCGCGCGTCACCCGACCGGAGTCGACCTCGCGCTGGCCGGCGAGGACGCGCAGCAGCGTGGTCTTGCCGCCGCCGTTGCGGCCCACGACGCCGATCCGGTCGCCGCCGAGCACACCGAGGGAGACCTCGTCGAGGACCTGGGCGGTGCCGAGGGCGAGCGAGGCGCGCTCGACGCTGATGAGGTTGGCCATCAGGACACCGTCACCCGGGCCTGGGGGCGCTGATCTCGTGGGCGCCGTGGGCGGGGCCCGTCGCCCGGCGCACGTCCTGGACCGCGCCCGAGGCCGTCAGCGAGACGGCGAGGTCGATGGCGGCCTCGTTGTCCTCGGCCAGGAACGCGACCGTCGGCCCGGACCCCGACACGACCCCGCCGAGCGCACCGAACTCCAGCCCGGCGTCGAGGACGTCACCGAGCGCCGGCATGAGCGAGATCGCGGCCGCCTGCAGGTCGTTGCTCAGCGCCTCCCCAAGGGCGCGGGGGTCGCCGGAGCGCAGGGCGGTCATCATCTCCGGGCTCGGTGAGGGGGCCGGCACGGGCCGGTCGCCACGGAGCCGGTCGCACTCGGCATACACCGCGGGGGTGGACAGGCCGCCCTCGCTCAGCGCGAACACCCAGTGGTAGCTGCCGCGCCCGAGGACCGGGGCGAGGACCTCACCGCGGCCGGACCCCATCGCGGTGCCGCCGGACAGCAGGAAGGGGACGTCGCTGCCGAGCTCGGCGGCGAGGTGCTCGAGCTCGGTGCGCGGCAGGGCCAGGCTCCAGAGCCGGTCACAGGCGACGAGGGTCGCGGCGGCGTCGGCCGAGCCCCCGGCCATGCCCCCGGCGACGGGGATGTCCTTGCGGATGCTCACGTGCACGGGCTCGGCGACCTTGCCCACCTCGGCAAGCAGCCGCGCCGCGCGCAGCGCCAGGTTGCTCTCGTCGACGGGCACGCCGAGCGACTGCGGGCCGGTGACCCCGACGCCCCACTCCTCGGCGGTGACCACGGTCACCTCGTCGAACAGGCTCACGGCGTGGAACACCGTGGACAGCGGGTGGTAGCCGTCCTCACGGGGCGCCCCGACCATGAGCTCGAGGTTGACCTTGCCGGGGACGCGCACCGTCACCTGGGGCGGCGCGAGCTCGGCATACGTCATGGCGGCAACCCTAACGGGGACGGGCAGGGGCTGCGGATCCGCGGATCTGCACAGAACCTCCACACGTTCTCCGCCGGGGCTGCGCACGGCCCTTCTAGTCTCGACGACGTGAGCCAGCCACCCCGCGTCCTCGTCGTCGAGGACGAGCCGACCATCGCCGACGCCGTCACCGCGCGCCTGGCCGCCGAGGGCTTCGAGCCGCGGAAGGTCCACGACGGGCTGGGCGCCCTCGAGGTCGCCGCGGCCTGGGAGCCGCACGTCGTCGTGCTCGACATCATGCTGCCCGGCCTCGACGGCCTCGAGGTGTGCCGCCGGCTGCAGGCCGAGCGCCCCGTGCCCGTCCTCATGCTCACCGCCCGCGACGACGAGACCGACCTGCTCGTCGGGCTCGGCATCGGCGCGGACGACTACATGACCAAGCCGTTCTCCATGCGCGAGCTCGTGGCGCGGCTGCGGGTGCTGCTGCGACGGGTCGAGCGCGCTGCCGCCGCGACCGCAGGCCAGGCACCCACGACCGTCAACGGCCTGCGCATCGACGGCGCGCAGCGCCGGGTCTGGGCGAGCGACGAGGAGGTCCACCTCACCCCGACCGAGTTCGACCTCCTCACCTGCCTCGCGGCCCGGCCCGGCACCGTTCTCAGCCGCGAGGCGCTGCTCGCGGAGGTGTGGGGATGGGCCGACGCGTCGGGCACGCGCACGGTCGACAGCCACGTGAAGTCGTTGCGCCGCAAGCTCGGTGCGGATCGGCTGCGCACCGTGCACGGTGTCGGCTACGCACTGGAGCCAGGCACATGAGGTACGACCTGCGCCCGCTCGACCCGGCCCGCTCCATCAAGACCAAGCTCGGGCTCCTGGTCGCGGCGACGATCACGGTCGCCTCGGTGCTGGCCGTCGTGGGCACCCGGCTCGGCGTCTCGCCGTGGGCGACCGTCCCGCTCGCCGTCGGCGTGGCGCTGGTGCTGACCCAGCTGCTGGCGCGCGGCATGACGTCCCCGCTGCGGGAGATGACCGTGGCGGCGCAGCGGATGGCGCAGGGTGACTACTCGCAACGGGTTCGGGCCACCTCGGGTGACGAGGTGGGTGAGCTGGCGCGGGCGTTCAACCGGATGTCGGCCACCCTCGAGCTCGTCGACCGGCACCGGCGCGACCTGGTCGCCAACGTCTCGCACGAGCTGCGCACACCGATCTCCGCCCTGCAGGCCGTCCTGGAGAACCTCGCCGACGGTGTCAGCCAGCCCGGGCCGGAGGAGCTGCGCTCGGCCCTGGCCCAGACCGAGCGCCTCGGCCGGCTCATCGGCGACCTGCTCGACCTGTCGCGCGTGGAGGAGGGCGTGGTGCCGCTGCGCCTCGCCGACATCGACGTCACCGACCTGCTCGACGACGCCGTCGCCCAGGCGCGGGTCGACTCCCTGCGCTACACCGTCGTCGTCGAGCCGCCGGGCCTGCGGGTGCCGGCAGACCCAGACCGGCTCCACCAGCTGCTCGCCAACCTGCTCGACAACGCGGCTCGGCACAGCCCGCCCGGCGGCGAGGTGCATGTGGTGGCCGCTGCGCGCGAGGGCCGGGTGAGCCTCGACGTCATCGACGAGGGACCCGGGATCGCCCCTGCCGAGCGAGGCCTGGTCTTCGAGCGGTTCACCACCAGCGCAGCCCACGCCAGCGGCACCGGCCTCGGGCTGGCCATCTCGCGCTGGGTCGTCCAGCTGCACGGCGGCACCATCGCCGTCGGCGACAGCGAGCAGGGCTGCCGGATCCAGGTGCTACTGCCCTCCGACCCCGACCGACCCGTCACCACGAAGGAGCCCGTCATGAGCACGCTCACCCCGCCGGCCCCGTCCCAGCCGCCCCCGGCTGCCCCGGCCCGCGACGCCGTCGCCACCGTGTGGCCCGACGCCGGCGACGGCCGTCCCGGCCTGGTGGCAGCGGCTGCGGCCACCGGGGTCCTCGCTGCTGCCGTCCTGCCCAACCGGACGGCAGGCATCGGCACCACGCTGGTCTTCGCCGCTGTCGTCGCAACGGTTCTCGTGGCTCGGGCACTGCGCCGCACCGCCCGCTGGACCCGGCTCGACACCGCCGACGCGGTCGTAGCCGGCCTGCTGCTCGCGACGCTGTTCGTGCGCAGCGCGGAGTGGATCACGGTGCTGTGCCTGCTCGCGGCGCTCGCCCTCGTGGCGGTCGGGTCGACCCGCGCCCGCACCGTCGTGGGCCTGTTCGCCTCGGCCGTCGCGGTGCCCCTGGCCGCGGTCCGCGGCCTGCCCTGGCTGGGGCGCACCGTACGACCCCGCAGCAGCATCCAGGCGTGGGTGCCCGCCGTCCGCGCCGTACTCATCTCCGTCGTCCTGCTCCTCGTGTTCGGGGCGCTGTTCGCCTCCGCCGACGCGCTGTTCGCCTCGTGGGTCGACGCCCTGACCCCTGACATCACCTGGAACGACCTGCCGGCCCGCACCGTCCTGGCCGTCTTCGTGGCAGCGGGCACCCTGGCCGCCGCCTTCGTCGGCCTGGCGCCGCCGGCGGTCGACCGCCTCCAGCTGCCACTGCGGCAGAGCCGGCGCGACTTCGAGTGGCTGGCACCCGTGAGCGTCGTCAACGCGGTCTTCGCCCTCTTCCTCGTCGCCCAGGCGACGGCCCTGTTCGGCGGCCACGACTACCTCCAGCGGACCACGGGACTCACGTACGCCGACTACGTGCACCAAGGCTTCGGCCAGCTCACGGTGGCCACGATCCTCACCCTCACCGTGGTCGCCTGGGCTGCCCGCAAGGCCGCGCCCGGCCGGCGGCGTGACGTCGCCCTCGGAGCGCTGTGCGTGATGACGCTCGTCGTCGTCGCCTCCGCCCTGCACCGGATGAGCCTTTACGAGGAGGCGTACGGGTTCACCCGGCTGCGCCTGCTCGTGTCCGTCTTCGAGGGCTGGCTCGGGGTTGTGCTGCTGCTGGTGCTGGCCACCCGCGTGGCGCGGGCCCGCGACTGGCTCGTGCCGGCGGCGGTACGGCTCGGCGCAGTCGGCCTCCTGGGGCTCGCCGTCCTCAACCCGGACCTCTGGATCGCGGAGCACAACCTGTCGCGCACCGAGGCCACCACGCCCGTCGACTACCAGTACCTCGCGGACCTCTCCCCCGACGCAGCGCCGGCGCTGGTCGGCGTGACCGCGCCGGGCGTCACCTGCCCGGCCGGGGCGGGCGGTGGCACCGACTGGCTGGAGTGGAACGTGGGACGGGCCCGGGCCACGGCGCTGGTCGGGAGCCAAGCTGGCCCCGGGATCGTCACCTGCCTCCTGCGCTGACGCGCTCCGGGTCGGCTCGGCCGGGCAGAGCGCCTGGATCGCGTCCGCGGGCGGGCTCAGTCGCCGAGGGCGGCACGGGCGGAGGCGACGGCGGCGAACTCCTCTATGCCGAGCTGCTCGCCACGGGTGCGCGGGTCGATCCCTGCGGCGCGCAGGCACTCCTCGGCCCGTACGGCTGAGCCGGCCCAGCCGGCCAGGGCTGCGCGCAACGTCTTGCGGCGCTGGGCGAAGGCCGCGTCGATGCACGTGAAGACATCTCGACGGGAGGCGTCGGTCGACGGGGGGTCGCGTCGCTCGAGCAGCACGAGGCCCGACTCGACGTTCGGTACCGGCCAGAACACGCTGCGGGGCACCGTCCCCGCGAGCCGCACCGCCGCATACCAGGCGGCCTTGACGCTCGGCACGCCGTAGGCCTTGGAGCCGGGGGCTGCGGCGAGCCGCTCGGCGACCTCGAGCTGCACCATCACGAGGACGCGCTCCAGGGTCGGGAAGGACTCCAGGAAGGTGAGAACCACGGGCACGGAGACGTTGTAGGGCAGGTTGGCGACCAGCGCCGTCGGCTGCGGGTCGGGGAGCTCGCGCACCTGCATGGCGTCGGCGTGCACCAGGGTCAGCCGGTCGGCGTACGCGGGGGCCAGCCGTTGCACGGTGCCGGGCAGGGCCTCGGCGAGCGTCGGGTCGACCTCGACGGCGGTGACGTGGCCGACCTCGGGCAGCAGCGCCAGCGTCAGGGAGCCAAGGCCGGGACCCACCTCGACGACGCTGTCGTCCGGCCCGACACCGGCGACCCGCACGATGCGCTTGACCGTGTTGGCGTCGACGACGAAGTTCTGGCCCCACTGCTTGGTCGGGCGCATCCCCAGCCCGGCAGCGATCTCGCGGATCTGCGCGGCCCCGAGGTAGCCGCTGGTCTGCTCCGCCATGGCGAGAACTCTAGGGGAGGCAGGGAGGCGGTCCGGACGCGACAGCGCCCCCGACCGGCTGGTCGGGGGCGCCGTGGTGCTGCTGGGTGTTGCCGAGGGACTCAGGCCGCGTGGGCGCAGCCCCAAGGGGAGAGGCCGCGGTCGGCGTAGACGCGGTTGGCCACCGTGATCTGCTCCTCGCGGGAGGCGAGGTCGGGGCGGGAGGCGAAGTCGCCGCCGCCGGCGCCGAGCCAGGTCTGCAGGTCGAACTGCAGGCCGCCGTAGTAGCCGTTGCCGGTGTTGATCGACCAGTTGCCGGTCGACTCGCACTGGGCGATGCGGTCCCACATGGCGGCGTTGGAGAGGTTGATCCCGGCACCGGAGGTGTTGCCCGCGGACGGTGGCGGAGGCGTTGCGACAGGACGCGCCTTGGTGCCCACCGCGATGACGCGGGTGACGGGACGTTGGGTCACGACGGAGGTGAGCCACTTCCTGCTCTTGACCTTGCCGTCGACCTTGGTGACGCGCCAGGTGGCGACCTTCGCGCCGTCCGCGCCGTTCTGGACGACCTTGCTCTGGCCCTTGAAGAGGCTGGAGTCGGACTTCCTGGAGACCGGGGCGGCGATCGGCACGGTCGTCTTGACGGTCGCGGTGGAGACGCGAGCGACGGCGATCTTGAGACCCTTGGTCACCGGACGCGACAGGGCGGGGTACACCCGGTCGTTGGAGTCGAAGGTGACGCCGAGCTCCTTGAGGGCCGCACCGACGGTGGTGCTGGTCGTGGTCTCGGCGAGGTTCTTGCCGTCCACGCGGACGACGACGTCCTTGGGCGTGGTCACGGAGAGCGCCAGGCCGCTGCGACCCAGCGTCATGGAGCGCGAGGTGGAGAGCTTGGCGGAGTCGGCACGGATGCCCAGCTCCTGCAGCGCCGCCTCGACCGAGGTGGCGGTGGTCCAGTACTCGCGGGTCGCACCGTCGACGGTCACGGTCAGCTTGCGCCCGTAGCGCACGACGATCTTCTGGCCGTCGGACACCTTCGCGGTGGGGGCGGGCACGACCACGTCGTGCGAGGTGAGCTTGATGTCCTGCCTCGCGAGGACGTCGCCGACCGTGCTGCCGAAGGCGTGCACGGTGGAGGCCTTGCCGTCCACCGAGAGGGTGACGGACTTGTCGAAGTGAGAGACGCCAACGGCTCCGGCGACGAGGGTCGTCACCACCGCTGCTTGGGCGATACGCCGAACGGGACGGGTGATCACAATGCTCCAGAGTTCGATCTCCCCGGGCATCGGTGGTGGCGCCGCGTCCCCGTGCCGCCGGTGGTCGCCCGGCAAAGGAAGAGGGGTGCCCGGGCCCGCCATTTCCAGACGGTGTGAGCACCCCCGCTCGCGTCGCCCGGAGGGTCCGACCCCGGCCAACAGTCATCCACCATGACCGCCGTTCGCCGAAAGGTCAAATTTCGATAACGGAACCTTCAGGCTTTGCCCAACTGCCCGCGCCACATCCGCCACAGGAGTAATGCGCCGTCACGTCAGTGCCGACGCCACTCCCGACGCCACCCCGGAGGCCATTACCGAGGCTGAGCCCCGAGGGCCTCTCACCAGGGGCCGTACACGCTCTCGGAGTTGTCGCTGAGGGCCTGGCAGAGCGTCGGCACGGCCACGCCCAGGACACCCGCCATCCCGCGCACGGTGAGGGGCACGAGGTACGGCGCGTTGGTCGCGCCCCGCCACGGGACGGGGGTGAGGTACGGCGCGTCGGTCTCGACGAGGAGGCGGTCGAGCGGCGTGACCGCCAGGGCGTCGCGCAGGCCGTTGGCGTTCTTGAAGGTCACGGTGCCGGCGAAGGACAGGAAGTAGCCCCGCTCGGCGCACGTCCGCGCCATCGCCATGTCGCCGGAGAAGCAGTGGAGCACCGTCTTCTCGGGCGCACCCTCCTCCTCGAGGATCCGCAGCACGTCGTCGTGGGCGTCGCGGTCGTGGATCTGCAGCGCCTTGCCGGTGCGCTTGGCGAGATCGATGTGCCAGCGGAACGAGTCCAGTTGTGCGGCAACGCCATCGGGGCCCGTCCGGTAGTAGTCGAGTCCCGTCTCACCGATGACCCGCACCCGCGGGTGGGCCGCCAGCGACTCGATCTCCGCGTAGGCATCGGCGAGCCCGCCGGTCGCCGCCAGCCGTGGCGCCTCGTTGGGGTGCAGGGCCACTCCTCCGAGCATCGCCGGGTGCTGGTCGACGACCTCGACGGTGAACCTCGCGCCCGGCAGGTCGCACCCGATCTGCACCATCCGGTCGACCCCCACGGCCGCTGCCTGGGCGACGGCCGTCGCGACGTCCGGCGCCGGTTCGCCGTCGCGGGCGATGTCGAGGTGGGTGTGGTTGTCCACGACCGGGATCGGCAGCGGGTCCGGGGCCGTCGGCACCCGCCCGTGGCCGGATCGGCTGGGGTTGTCGTGGGGTGCCATCAGCGGCCGCGCCTCAGCTCTGCTCGAGCCGCGCGAGCTCTTCCTCGACGACCGACTCGTCCAGCTTGGTGAAGATCGGTGTGGGCTTGACCACCGTCGCGCCGACGTCCACCGGTCGAGACGCCCACGACGGTGTCGCGGTGTACTCCCCCGTGACCACCGGGTAGGTGCGGTCGGCGTCGTCGTCGAGCCCGGACACCTGCTGCACCACGGGCATCGGCATGAACTCGCCGCTGCCACCGAGGGCCGCGTGCACGGCGTTGGCCGAGTGCGGCAGGAACGGGCTGAGGATGGTGTTGAGGTCGCTCACGCACTGCACCAGCGTGTGCAGGACCGTGGCCAGGCGCTCGCGCTGTTCGTCGCCCTTGAGCTTGAACGGCTCGGTGTCGGTGACGTACTTGTTGACCTCGCCGACGGTGCGCATGGCCTCGGCCACCGCCGCCTTGACCCTCTGCCGGGCCAGCAGCCCACCCACGGTGTCGAACGCGGCCAGCACCTTGGCGCGGACGGCTTCGTCCACCGGCTCGAGGTCCCCGGGCGCCGGGACCTCCCCGAAGTTCTTGGCCACCATGGCTGCGGTGCGGTTGACGAGGTTGCCCCAGCCCGCGACCAGCTCGGAGTTGTTGCGCTGCACGAACTCCGCCCACGTGAAGTTGGCGTCGGCGTTCTCCGGGCCGGCCGCGCAGATGAAGTAGCGGATGGCGTCGGGGCCGTAGCGCTCGAGCACGTCGCGGATGTAGATGACGTAGCCCCGGGAGGTCGAGAACTGCTTGCCCTCCATGGTGAGGTACTCGCTCGACACCACCTCGGTCGGCAGGTTGAGCTCACCGAACGTGCCGGGCTCACCGCCCTTGTCGCCGCGCCCGGCATACCCGAGCAGCTCGGCCGGCCAGATCTGGGAGTGGAAGGTGATGTTGTCCTTGCCCATGAAGTAGTAGGACACGGCCTCGGGGTCGTTCCACCACTCGCGCCAGCGCTCCGGCTCCCCGAGGCGGCGAGCCCACTCGACCGAGGCCGACAGGTAACCGACGACCGCGTCGAACCAGACGTAGAGCCGCTTGGTGGGCTGGTCGCGCCAGCCGTCGAGCGGCACCGGGATGCCCCAGTCGATGTCGCGGGTCATGGCGCGCGGGCGGATGTCGTCGAGGATGTTGAGGCTGAACTTGATGACGTTGGGGCGCCACGTGCCGCTCGCCTCGCGGTCCTCGAGCCACTCGCGCAGGGCGTCGGCGAGCGCGGGCAGGTCGAGGAAGAAGTGCTGCGTCTCGATGAACTCCGGCGTCTCGCCGTTGACCTTCGACCGCGGGTTGATGAGCTCGGTGGGGTCGAGCTGGTTGCCGCAGTTGTCGCACTGGTCGCCGCGGGCCTCGGGGTAGGAGCAGATCGGGCAGGTGCCCTCGATGTAGCGGTCGGGCAGCGTGCGGCCGGTCGACGGCGAGATCGCGCCGCGGGTGGTCTGCTCGACCATGTAGCCGTTCTTCCAGACCTGGGTGAACAGCTCCTGCGCGACCGAGTAGTGGTTGTCCGTCGTGGTGCGGGTGTAGAGGTCGTAGGAGCAGCCGAGGTCGGCGAGCTCGTGGGCGATGATCGCGTGGTTCTTGTCGACGAGCTCGCGCGCGGTCACGCCCTGCTGGTCGGCGAGGACGAGGATCGGTGTGCCGTGCTCGTCGGACCCGCTGACCATGAGCACGTCGTGGCCGGCCATCCGCATGTAGCGGCTGAACACGTCGGAGGGCACGGCGAACCCGGCCACGTGGCCGAGGTGCCGGGGGCCGTTGGCGTACGGCCAGGCGACGGCAGACAGGACTTTGCTCACCCCCGAATCCTAGGGGGACCACCCACGCCCCGAACTTCCGCCCGCACCAACCCACCACCCCTCTCCCCTCCCCTCCCCGCGACCGTCCCCCTCACCTGCGCCACGTGGCCTCCCCGACTTTCGGCCACTCGCCCGGTATCCAGCGCCTGCCCTACCCGTGCGCCCCAACTTTCGACCACTCGCCCGAGAGCTGGGCGGGGCAACGCCGCGGAAGCCTGTGGACAACACGAACCGCGCCGCCCCGTCATCGGGGACCGTGGGACGGTGCCTCGTCGCAAGCTTCCCCTCCGCACCCTCGACCCGCGGCTCCCGTTCACCCGCGCCGAGGCGCTTCGGGCGGGCATCGACGACGCCGCGCTCGCCAGCTCCGCGTACCACCAGGTCTTCTGGGGCGTCCACCTCTCCGCCGATGTCGCCCCGACCCTGGTGATGAGGGCGCTGGCAGCGCTGACCATCTCGCCCCCGACCGCCGTCGTCACGCACCACACGGCGGCTCGGCTCTGGGGCGGGGTGCCGCCGGACTCCTCCGACGTCCACCTCACGGTGCCCAGGGTCCACCGCCCCAAGGTGGCCGGCATACGCCCGCACCGAGTCGTGCGCATGCCGGTGCCCGTGACCCGGCGGGGGCTGCCGATGACGTCTGCGGAACGGACGTTCCTCGACCTCGGCCGGTGGTGCGACCTCGTCGACCTCGTGGTCCTCGGCGACTCGCTCGTCCGTGCGGGCGCGACCACTCCCCAACGGCTCGTCGATGCCGCCGCGACGTGGGACGGCACGCACCGGACGCTGGTGCGGCGGGCGGCGGCATTCGTCCGTGACCGCGTCGACTCGCCGATAAAGTCACGGCTGCGCATGCTTCTGGTGCTCGCGGGGTTGCCCGAGCCGGTCGTCAACATCGACGTCGCGGACCAGGACGGGCGCGTGCGGTACCGCATCGACCTGTCGTTCCCGGACCAGCGGCTGGGCATCGAGTTCGACGGCCGCCACCACATCGAACGGCAGGGGCAGTGGGAGAGCGACCTGCTGCGTCGCGAGGACCTGGAGTCGGAGGGCTGGAGCTTCGTCGTGGTGTTGGCCTCGCAGGTGTACGGCGATCCGGCCGGCGTGCTGGCTCGCGTGGCGGCGGCCATGCGCACGCACGGCATACGGGTGCCGCGCCGGCTGGACCCGCAGTGGCGGCGCCACTTCCCCGGTCGCGACGAACGCTGAGCGCCCACCCCCCTTCCGCCCCCCGCCCCCCGCCCCCAACTTTCGGCCACTCGCCCGGTATCCAGCCCCTCCCCTCCGCCAGCGCCGCCAACTTTCGGCCACTCGCCCGGTATCCAGCCCCTCCCCTCCGCCAGCGCCCCCAACTTTCGGNATATCCAGGGCCCGCCGACCCGCGCGCCTCCTCGCGCGCGGCACCACGCCGGGTCGAGTAGACATGTCCCCACGGGCGCACCCGCCCGTCCACAGGAGGTCGCCGATGATCGCCGCGCTGACCGGCATGGGGCTGTCCGCGGCCGCGGGGCTCAACGCCTACATCCCCTTCCTGCTCGTCGCCCTCATCGCCCGCTTCAGCGACGTCATCACGCTGCCGCAGTCCTACGCCTGGGTCGAGTCGTGGTGGGCCATCGGCATCGGCGTGGTCCTGTTGCTCGCCGAGGTGGTCCTCGACAAGATCCCCGCTGTCGACACGGTCAACGACGCTGTGCAGACCTTCATCCGGCCCACGTCGGGCGGACTGGTGTTCGCCGCCACGTCGGCCGCTGAGGACCTCGACCGGTCGACCTGGATGACCACGCACCCGTGGGTAGGCGTCGTCCTCGGCGTCCTGGTGTCCGGCCTCGTCCACACCGGCAAGACCGTCGCCCGGCCGGCGATCAACGCCGGCACGCTCGGGTTCGGGGCGCCGGTCGCCTCGACAGTCGAGGACGGGGCTTCGGTCGGGCTCAGCCTCGTGGCCGTGTTCGTCCCGGTGCTCGTGGTGCTCCTGCTCGTGGCCCTCGCCTGGCTGCTCATCTGGCTGTGGCTGAAGGTCCGCCGCTGGCGGCGGCGGCGCGACCGAAGGGCCGCCCTTGCCTGACCCGTCCGCGACCGACGGGCCGCCCATGACTGACCCGTCCGCGACCGAAGGCCCGCCCTCGCATGAACCATCCAGCGTCAGCGGAGAGACTGGCCCCATGACCGTCTCCACCCCGCTGTCACGCCGCAGCCTGGTCACCGAGACGGTCCTGGTCCTCGGTGTCAGCCTGGGCGCCTCCGCCATCTACTCGGTGCTCCAGCTCGTCGACAAGCTCACCCAGCAGGTGGCCCTCAACCAGCAGACGACGACGATGAACTCGTCGGTCACCCCCGACCGGCCCTGGCTCGACCTCGCCTACCAGCTGGCGCGGATCGTCCTGCCGCTCGTGCCGGTCGCCCTGGCCCTGCACCTCCTGCGGCGTGAGCGCCCCGACGCACACCACGCGATCGGGGCAGACCTGCGCCGGCCCGGTCAGGACCTGCTCCGCGGCCTGGCCCTCGCCGCCGCCGTGGGCCTGCCCGGGCTCGGGCTGTACGCCGCGGCCAAGGCCTTCGGCGCGAACACCACCGTCGCGGCGGCGAACCTGACCGACCACTGGTGGACGGTGCCCGTGCTCGTCCTCGCGGCCGTCCAGAACGCGGCGCTCGAGGAGGTGGTCATGATCGGCTACCTCTTCACCCGCTGGCAGCAGGCCGGCTGGTCCCTCCCGGCCGTGGTCGTCACCTCGGCCCTGATCCGCGGCAGCTACCACCTCTACCAGGGCTTCGGCGGCTTCGTCGGCAACATCGTCATGGGGCTGTTCTTCGGCTGGGTCTACACGCGGACCAAGCGGGTCGGACCGCTCGTGGTCGCGCACACCGTGCTCGACGTCGTGGCGTTCGTCGGCTACGCCCTCCTCAAGGACCACCTGTCGTTCCTGTCCTGAGGAGGGCGCGCCGCGGCCGGGCCGGCGCGATCCCGGCAGTGAGGCTGCCTACTTCTTCGGCAGGTCGATGACCTTGCTGGGCGCCGGAGCCGTGACGGCCGGGACCTTGTCCCACTCGCTGAAGTCGAGCTTTCCCGGGCTGTCCTTGGGGCCCTCGATGCGCAGCAGCGTCGCCTTGCCGTCGGCCGAGACGAGCAGCGCCGCCCCGTCGCCGCCGGACCGCTCGGTGAGCTTCCAGGCGTCCGCGCCGTCGACGGTGGTCTTGGAGACCCGGGTGTCGGCGCCCTCGAGGACGCTCAGCTCCTTGTCGTCGAACATGTCCGTGAGCATGCCCTTGATCGTCAGGTCGCCGAACTCCTTCGCCTGCGCGGCAGGCAGGTTCACGTACTTGTCCCGCAGGGTCTTCGCCCGGGTCGCACCCACCTGCTGGGCCCAGAAGTCCTCGGTGGCCGACAGGTAGTTCTTGCCGCCGACGGTGAGGATCGTGATCTTGGAGTCGGCGCCCTGGCCCAGCTCGAGGCTCTGGTTGCTGCCGTCGACGGTGCCGGCGAGGTCGATCGACAGGGTGTCACCGGCATCGGTGAACTCGCCCGAGATGTGGCCGCTCTCGGAGGCGAGGGCGGTCTTGCGGGCCTGCGCGTAGAGCTCGGAGGCCGAGGGCGGCTTGGCCTCGGTGGTGGTGCTGCTCGACGACGACGACTTCGAGGAACCGCTCGCTGCGGCCGGCTCCTTCTCGGAACCACAGCCGGCGAGCCCGAGGGCGACGGCGAGCGGGACGACGGCCGCGAGGGCGCGACGTGGCGGACGGGACATGGGTGACCTCCGTGAGATGGGAGGCACCCCTTCCGCGCCCCCGTGCCGGGCACGATACGCCCGAATCACCCCAGTTGGACGTAGGCGTCGTAGAGGGTCTTCTTGGACAGTCCCGTCGCGGCGGCGACGTCGGCGCACACGTCCTTGAGCCGCTCCCCCGCCTCGACGCGCTCCCGTATGGCGGGCAGCGCCTCGTCCACCGAGGTCACCCTCGGGGTCGCGCCGGCCACGACGACGGTGATCTCACCGCGCACCCCGTCGGCGGCCCAGGCAGCGAGCTCGGCGAGGCCGCCGCGGCGGACCTCCTCGTAGGTCTTGGTGAGCTCGCGGCACACGGCCGCGCGCCGGTCGCCGCCCCAGGCCTCCGCCATCGCCTGCAGGCTCGCCTCGATGCGGTGCGGCGCCTCGAAGAACACCATGGTGCGACGCTCGTCGGCCAGGGCCGCCAGCACGCGCCCGCGCTCACCGGCCTTGCGCGGCAGGAAGCCCTCGAAGCAGAAGCGGTCGACGGGGAGCCCCGACACCGCGAGCGCCATCAGCACCGCGCTGGGCCCGGGAACGCAGGTCACCCGGACGCCGGCGGCCACCGCGGCGTCGACCAGGCGGTACCCGGGGTCCGACACCGACGGCATGCCGGCATCGGTCACGACGACCACCCGCTCGCCGGCGCGCAGGCGCTCGACGAGCTCCGGCGTCCGGGAGGCCTCGTTGTGCTCGTGGTAGCTGAGGACGGCGCCCCCGGGCGTCACACCCAGCTCGGCGCACAGCCGCCGCAGCCGCCGCGTGTCCTCCGCAGCCACCACGTCGGCGGACGTGAGCTCGGCCGCCAGCCGGGGCGCGGCGTCCCGCGGGTCGCCGATGGGGGTGGCCGCGAGGACGAGGACGCCTGCCTCTGGCTGTGGTGTCACGTCGGTCATCCTGTCAGGCCTGCTGTGCATACGATGTCGCGCATGACCCGGACGGACGAGCTGCGATCACGCCTGCTCGGGTTCCGGCCCACCGACACGCTCTGGGGCTGGCTCGGCCCCCTGTTCTTCGCCGTGGTCGGTGGCCTCATGCGCTTCTGGTCGCTCGACCGCCCACACCAGCTGGTGTTCGACGAGACCTACTACGTCAAGCAGGGCGTCTCGATGCTCGAGTACGGCGTGGAGATGCGGGTCCCCGACTCGCTCAAGAAGCCGGACGAGCTGTTCACCCGTGGCACGCCCGACGTCTTCGGCACCGAGGGCGACCTCGTGGTCCACCCACCCGTCGGCAAGTGGATCATCGCGGTCGGGGAGCACCTCTTCGGCACGACCTCGTCGTGGGGCTGGCGCTTCTCGGTCTGCGTCCTCGGCACCTTGTCGATCCTCATGATCGGGCGCGCCGCGCGTCGCCTCTTCGGGTCGTCGCTGCTCGGCACGCTGGCGGCGTTCCTGCTCGCGTTCGAGGGGCACCACTTCGTCCAGTCGCGCACCGGGCTGCTCGACCTCATCGTCATGTTCTGGGCGCTCGCGGCCTTCTGCGCGCTCCTCATCGACCGCGACCGCACCCGCGCCATCCTCGCCGAGAAGGCCGCGGCCATGACCCCGCGCCAGCTCGCGACGGGGCTCGGGCCCTGGCTGGGCTGGCGACCGTGGCGCTGGGTCGCAGGCATCTGTCTCGGGCTCGCCACCGGCACCAAGTGGTCGGGGCTGTTCTTCCTCGTCGCGTTCGGGCTCATGACGGTCTGGTGGGACCTCGGCGCCCGTCGGGCCGTCGGGGTGGGTCGGCGGTTCTCCGGCATGGTCGTCCGCGACGGCCTGTGGGCCGCGCTCGTCATGGTCGGCGCCACCCTCGTCACCTACCTCGTGTCGTGGGTCGGGTGGTTCCGCTCCCCCCTCGGGTACGACCGGCAGTGGGGCGCGGTCCACCCCTCGAAGGAGGCGCCCTGGGTCCCCGATGCGGTGCGCTCGCTGTGGCACTACCACCAGGAGATCCTGAAGTTCCACATCACGCTCAACGACGACCACCCCTACCGCACCAACCCGTGGTCGTGGGTCGTCCAGGGCCGGCCGACGTCGTTCTTCTACGAGGGGCCCAAGCGCGGTGAGGACGGCTGCACCGTCGCGCAGTGCTCCAAGGCGATCACCTCGATCGGCACCGTCTCCATCTGGTGGCTGGGCGCAGCCGCGATCATCGTGCTCCTCTACTACCTGCTCTTCCGCCGCGACTGGCGCGCCGGGGCCGTCCTCATGGGCCTGGTCGGCGGCTACCTGCCCTGGTTCGACCTCGAGGAGCGGACCATCTACTCCTTCTACACGGTCGCGTTCGAGCCGTGGGTCGTGCTGGCCGTGGTGTTCGTGCTCGGCCTGGCGCTCGGCACCCGCACCGCGTCGCGGCGCCGGCGCGAGGTCGGCCTCTACGTCGTGGGCGCCTACTGCCTGCTCACCCTGGCGATCTTCGCGTTCTTCTGGCCGATCTACACCGCCCAGGTCATCCCGCAGGACCAGTGGTCGCTGCGGATGTGGTTCCCCAGCTGGGTCTGACACGGCAGGTTTGCCCCGTGACGCGGTTCGAGTTCGCCCCGGGGACCGTGGGCATGATGATCGAGGACGAGGACGTCGCCCGGCTCGACGCGGCCAACGCAGTGCTGCGGGCCACGTTGCGCGAGGTCCGCGACGAGCTCGCGGGCCAGCCTGTCGGGGCGGTCCATGACGAGCTCGTACGCCGCCTGCGCGCCCGGGTGGGCGACGGCTTCACCGTCCGCGACGCCGACCTGCGCGCGGACGCCGAGGCGATCAGCGACGGGACCCTGTTCGGCTGACGCCGCGCTCACCTCACCCCGGACCGGGGCTGCCCTCGCGCCGCGTTCAGCGGGCCAGCAGCAGCTCCGACACCGCGCCGAGCAGGAACGGTGAGACCTCGAGCGCCTGCAGCGCGACCAGGGCGTCCGCGGGCGTGGCGCTGGCGCGGACCGCGTCGTACGCCGCGGCCTTGAGCTCGAACCCCGTCTGGGCGCGGTCCAGGACGTCGAAGACCCTTGCCACGACGTCCTGCCCGCCACCCACGACGACGGTCTCGTAGCTGCGGTCGACAGGCGGGGTCGAGGCGTCTCCCTCGACGTCGTGCACCGTGAGGCTGCCCGCGGCGTCGTCCCATGACAGGTGGGTGCGGGCCCAGCGTGAGTCGTCGCGGTCCTCGACGAGGGTGAACGCGCCGTCGGCACCGGCGTGCACGCGGACCTCGACCCGCGAGGGCAGGTCGGTGCCGAAGGTCACGGCGTCGGCCGAGACCATCGGCACCACGGCACCGGCCCGCGCGAGCACCGGGATCGAGCCGAGGTCGCGGTACAGGTGCAGTGAGCGACCACCGCGGTACGTGGTGCCGGTGAACACGTCGACCCACTCCCCCTCGGGCAGCCAGGCCTTGACCCGGGCGAGCCCGGTCTCCCGGTCGGCGGGCGTGGTGATGGGGGCGACGAGCAGCTCGGTGCCGAACATGAACTGGTTGGGCACGCTGTAGGCAGCCGGCTCGTCGGGGTGGGAGTAGTACATGGGCTCGACGACCGGGCGGCCCTCGTGCGCCCGGACGTTCATGGTGGCGAGGTAGGGCAGCAGCTGGTGGCGCAGCCGCAGGAACTCCGACATCACCTCGCGCGCCCGCGCCCCGAAGCGCCAGGGCTCCTTGGTGTTGAACGGGTTCAGTCCCGAGTGGAGGCGGTTGACCGGGGAGAAGACGCCGAGCTGCACCCACCGGGTCGCGAGCTCGTCGTCCTTGTAGCCCTTGAAGTGCCCGCCGATGTCGTGGCTCCACCAGCCGTACCCGGCGTTGGAGGCCGTTGCGGTGAAACGGGGTTGGAAGTCGAGGGACTCCCACGAGATGACGGTGTCGCCGGAGAACCCGATCGGGTAACGGTGGCTGCCGATGCCGGCGTAGCGCGAGAAGGTCAGCGGGCGCCGGCCGTCGCGGCCGGAGTCGAGGTAGTGGAAGTGGTTGAGCAGCCACAGCGGGTCCAGACCCGGCACCCGGGTGACGCCGCCCTGCTGCCAGTCGAGCCACCAGAAGTCGACGCCCTCGCGCTCCAGCGGGTGGTGCAGCTCCTCGAAGTAGGCCTCGAGGAAGTCGGGGTCGGTGGGGTCGAATGCCACCGCCACCTCGGACTCCGGGTCGACGCCGACGCGCTCGGCCATGGCCCGGTAGGCCTTCTCGTGGGCGTGGACGCCCTCGGCCGGGTGCACGTTGAGCGACGTCGCCAGGCCACGCTCGTGCAGTCCGTCGAGGAACGCCTGCGGGTCCGGGAAGAGGTCGGTGTTCCAGGTGTAGCCCGTCCAGCCGCTGCCGTACCGCGGGTCGATGTCGACGAGGTGCCAGTCCATGTCGATGACGGCGACGGACAGGGGCACGTGCTCGTCGCGGAACCGGTCCATCAGCGCGAGGTACTCGTCGGCGGAGTACGGGTGGTAGCGGCTCCACCAGTTGCCCAGGGCGTAGCGCGGCAGGACCGGCGCCGGGCCCGTGAGGGTGTAGAGCGCCTCGAGCGCGCGCGTGAAGTCACGGCCGAAGGCGAAGACGTACAGGTCGAGGTTTCCGTTGCGGCGCGAGGCGATCCAGCCCTCGTCGGTGAGCAGGACCGTCGAGGAGTCGTCCACCATGGCGACGCCGTCGTAGGCGAGCACGCCGCCCTCCAGCTCGATGGCGCCGTCGACGTCGTCGAGGGTGCGGGCCGTGCCCCCGAGGTTGGGGCTGTCGACGCCGTAGCGCCAGACGCTGTCGTTGGAGTGGAAGCCGCCCTTGGCGCGCACCGACAGTCCGTGGGTGGTGAACTCGCCGCAGTCGTACGTCAGGTGCAGCCGGTCGGTGCTGATCTCCAGCTGCCCCTCGGGACCGTCGCCGCGGGTCAGCGTGAAGTCGCACGGTGGGAAGGCGCGGTTGAGGGCCATCTGCGAGGCACGGTCCTCGAACTCACCCGTGGGGCTGTACTCCAGCCGCACCAGCCCGGGGTCGAGGACCGTGATCCGGTAGTGGTCGCCCTCGACGACGTTCGCCGCATCCGCGACCGGGTGTGTGTCGAGCCGGAAGTGTGCTTTCACTGCTCTCCTTCATCGAGGTGTCCGTCGCGGCCGGGCGACTCGGGACGGTGGCCGAGGTCCGCCGCCAACGGCAGCAGGGCGGGCGGGATCGGGGTCACCGCGCCCCTGCAGCGGCATCGACAGCGTGAACGTGGACCCGATGCCCTCCTTGGACACCGCTGAAACGG
>NZ_LMSC01000001.1:76636-177423 GCF_001428025.1 Phycicoccus sp. Soil748
ACGGCGCTGGGCCGTCGAGGAGCGGAAGANAGCGGCTGAAGAGCTGGTCCTGCTCGTCCTCGGGTACCCCCATGCCGGTGTCGGCGACGGCAAGGGTCGCCAGCCGGCCCGCGCGCCCGGCCGTCACGGTCACCGACCCACCGTCGGGCGTGAACTTCACGGCGTTGCTGAGCAGGTTGGCCAGGAGCCGCTCCACCTGCGCGGCGTCGGCGAGCACCATGAGCGGCTCGGCGTCCAGCACGAGCTCGACCGACAGGTCGCGGTCGCGCAGGAGGGGGTGCAGGCCGTCGACCGCCTCCTGTGCGCAGGTGCGCAGGTCGAGGTCGCTCAGCTCGAGGCGGGAGGTGCCCGACTCGAGGCGGGAGGCGGTGAGCAGGTCCTCGATGAGCACCATGAGGCGCTGGCCGTTGCGGCGTATGCGGGTGAGCATGTCGCGCTGGTCGGCGTTCACCTCACCACCGATGCCGTCCATGAGCATCTCGGTGTAGCCGACCACGCTGGTCACCGGTGTCCTCAGCTCGTGGCTGACCGACGACACGAAGGTGGACTTGGAGTCGTTGAGCCGGTGCAGGTCGCGCACGAGCTCACGTTCCTTGACCAGGGCCGCCTCGAGCACCTGGCGGGCTGCGTGCTGCTCGGTCGTGTCGACGAGCTGCACCGTGAACATGTGGTCACGGGCGTCACGGCGCAGCGGCGAGAACACCAGCTCGAGCCACCGGGAGGGCTCTCCGGCCAGCTGCACCTCACCGCGCCAGCCCCTACGGTCGCCGGCGATGAGCGCCAGCAGCCCCTCGCGGACCTCCTCACGGCCTGGCTGCAGGAAGTGCCCGAGCCAGTCACCACCGCCGAGGAGCTCCTCGCGCCGTCGTCCCAGCAGGCGGGCGGCGACGTCGTTGAGCTCCACCGCGCGGGGGTGGTCGTCCTCGCAGCGCAGGATGAACATCCCCAGCATCGCGTCGGCGAAGCCCTGGCGGAACAGCTCCTCGCTGTCGGTGACCCGGGCCAGCAGGTCACGGCCCTGCTGCACGGTCAGCGCCAGGGGCAGCACGGTGAACGCGCACACGGCGAGGAACACCTGCACCAGCCCCGAGACCTCGTCGGGGTCGACGCGGCCGCCGGTGGCGGTGAGGGCGAACGGACCGGTGCCGTGCGCGGTGAAGAGGCTGACGACCACCCCGAGCACCAACAGCTGGATGGCGGTCGTGCGCACCGAGTTGCGCAGCGCGCCCCAGACCAGGACGGGTATGGCGACGAAGGCGACCGGCAGCCCGCTGGCAAGGCCGAAGACGACGGAGGAGACGGCCAGCAGCGCCGCCCACTGGACGACCAGCTCCCAGAGCGG
The DNA here is from genome assembly GCF_001428025.1 of Phycicoccus sp. Soil748. GTDB lineage: Bacteria > Actinomycetota > Actinomycetes > Actinomycetales > Dermatophilaceae > Pedococcus. The sequence continues at coordinate 77,979 of NZ_LMSC01000001.1, forward strand.
TCGTGCCACGGCACCCGCCCGCGCCAGGAACAGCGGCAGGATCACGAGCAGGGCGGCCAGGTGGGCGGCACCGATGGCCCGCCAGGCCAGCAGCAGGTCGCCGCCGGTGAGCGTCGCCGCCGTCAGGCCGCCGACACCGCCCGCGACGAGGGCACCGGCCACCGAGGCGAGAAGCAGCCGGGAGAAGTCGGCCATGGTGCGCAGCGAGCGACCGGGGCCGCCGAGCTCGGTCATGAGCACGACCACCACCGCGCACTCGGCCGTGTTCGCGACGGAGTACCCCAGGGCGGCGCCCGTGGCGCGACCCCCGATGAGGTTGGCCAGGAAGCACACGGCCCAGACGCCGCCGACCATGACCCAGCGACGCCGGGGGCCACGGGCCAGCAGCACCGCGCCGGCGCTCACCCCGGCCGCGGGCCACCATGCGGCCACGGTGCCGCCCCGCGGGGCCAGGGCCACGGACCCGAGCATGAGGACGAAGACGAGCAGCAGCAGCGCCGCACCGAGGACGCCCCGGCGCCACCGGCGGACCGACGCTCCCCAGGGTCGCGCGGCAGCGCTCGCGGTCACGGTCAGTCGCCCGGGATGCCCGGCAGCGAGGGGATGACGACGACCGACGGCGGGTGCAGCTCGGTGCGCTCCATGAGCAGCTGGGTCACCACGGCCATGATGTGGGCCGGGCTGAACGGCTTGGTGATGTAGCTGTTGGCCCCGGCGAGCAGCCCGGCGTCGATCTCGAAGGGAGAGGTGCGCGAGCTCACGAGGATGACGGGCACCTCGAGCAGGTGCCGCTGCCGCCGGATCCACCAGCACACCTCGATGCCGCTCAGACCGGGCATCTGGACGTCGAGCAGGACGATGTCGGGGGACAACGTCTCCAGCATGTGCACGGCCTCGCGGCCGTCCTCCGCCACGACCGTCTGGGCACCCGTGCGACCCACCGCGAGGGAGAGCAGCTCGCGGATGTCCGCGTCGTCGTCGGCGATGAGCGCGAGGGGCATGACACCAGCATTCCTCATCCGGGGCGGGGACGGGCTCGAAGGGTGCAGGGGGTCCCATCGAGCCCGTCCGGTCACTGCGGCCCCGTGGAGGGGAAACCCAGGGCCGTGACCGACACCCGGGGGGTGCCGTGCCCCATCGTGCCCCGCCGCGCATGAAGGAGGCGACGCCCTGCCCCAGCCGCTGCGTGAAGATGCCGTGAAGACGTGGACCTAGACTCGGGCCCATGGCCCGGCTGCTGGTGGTCGACGACGAGGCACAGATCGTGACGGCCCTGACCCGCGCCCTGGAGCGGGAGGGGTACGACGTCGAGTCCTCGCGCACGGGCCTGGACGCCGTGGCGCTCACCGCCGCCGGCTCCCCCGACCTGATCGTCCTCGACCTCAACCTGCCCGACATCGACGGCACCGAGGTCCTGCGGCGCGTGCGCACCTGGAGCAGCGTGCCCGTGCTGGTGCTGTCCGGCGACGGCGAGGAGCAGCGCAAGATCGAGGCGCTCGACGAGGGGGCCGACGACTACCTGGAGAAGCCGTTCGGGCTCGGCGAGCTCCGGGCCCGGGTGCGGGCCCTGCTGCGTCGCGCCGGCGCCACCCCCGACTCGTCGACGGTGACCTCGGACGGCCTGGTGGTCGACCTGGGCCTGAAGTCGGTGTCGCTCGAGGGAGCGACCGTGCGGCTGACCCCCACGGAGTGGCGGTTGCTGCAGCTGTTCGTGTCCCAGCCCGGCAAGCTGCTGACCCACCAGTACCTCATCGGCAAGGTCTGGGGGGCCGGCCACGGCGAGGAGACGCTACAGACGCTCCGGGCGCACCTGCGCTCGTTGCGGCGCAAGCTCGGCGACGACTCCAAGGAGCCGCGCTTCATCCGCACCGAGACGCGGATCGGCTACCGGTGGGTGGCGCCCGTCGCCCCGGCCGCTCGGGAGGCTGGTGGGACGGTGGCCGGTGGCTGACGACGTCGACCACCGGGTGCGCAACATCCTCGCGGCGCTGCGCGGGCACCTCGAGCTGGCTCACGAGTCCGCCACGAGTGGGGTGGCCGGCGGCGACGTCCTCGAGGACCTCACCAACGCGCTCGACACCCTGGGCCGCCTCGAGTCACGGCTGGGAGTCCAGGTCGACACCGGTTCCGGCGCGACGCCCCCGCCGGCCGCCGGCTCGAGGACCCACCAGCCGGACAGACCCTGAGCTCAGGCCCCGGCCAGCTCGACGAGCCGCGGGGGCAGCTCACGATCCGGCTGGGCACCACGGATGGCCCGGGCGACGACCGACACCAGCACCTTGGTCTGGAACGGCTTGCGCACCACTGCCACGGCCCCGGCGGCCAACGCCTGCACCTCCACCTCGGGCTCCACCGAGGCGGTCAGCAGGACCACCGGCACCGTGGAGCCCGACCTCGCCAGCTCGGACAGCACGTCCATGCCGTCGACGTCGGGCATCCGCAGGTCGACGACGAGGCAGTCCGGCGGCTGGTCGGCGAGCCCCCGCAGCGCCGCCGCGCCGTCGGCGACCGAGCTCACGGCAACCCCCACGTGGGCGAAGATGCGCTCGACGAGGACACGGATGTCCTCGTCGTCCTCGGCGACGAGGATGCGCACGCCCCGGCTCTGCACCACCGGCCCCCCTTTGCCTCGATCGCGGCATTTCGGCTCGTGCCAGGATTCTCACACAGGCGGAGCCGCATCGCCGGTGTCCTGCCTGCCGGGGGTCACGACGCTCCCGCCGGTGTCCTGGCTGCCGGAGGCCACGGCGGCGAGGAGGTCGTCGAGCACCCGCCTCGTGTGCGGCTCACTGATGACCTCGCCGACCCACGCCTCGGCGTCGTCCCTCGTCGGCGACCGCCGGTTCGGCGCCAGCCAGTCGCCCGCGGCCGTCTCGGTGATGTGGCCGAGCTGGGCGATGAGCATGGAGAAGTGCCCGCGGCGCGTGACCGCACCGGGTCCCCCGATCTCGGCGTAGGCGCCCGTGAGCGCCCTGGCCCGGCCGGGGTCGGTGCGCCCGAACTCGAAGAGGACGCAGGCGAGCTCGTGGCTCGGATCGGCCGGGCCGCTCTGGTCCCAGTCGACGACGCAGACCCCACCGTCCGCGGCGGGCAGCACGTTGTCGGCCCACAGGTCGCGGTGGCAGGTGCGCAGCTGCGACGGCGGCTCCATCCACCCCTCCAGTGCGACCAGCTCGTCGCGCAGGCCTGCGAGCGGTTCGGCGAAAGGCGCCTGCGCCGCACGCAGCCGGGCGAGCAGCTCGTCCCAGCGCGCGGCGCCGACCGGCGTGTGCGACCACGCGTCCGGCTCGCCGCCGCCGTCGTACGGGACCCGGTGCACGGCTGCCACCACGGCCCCCACCACGGCGGGGTCGAGCAGCGGGTCGGGGGCGCCGAGGTCCACCCAGCCGTGGACCCTCACCTGGTGCGGCCCGCTGTCCGCGAGCACCGCGCCGTCCACGGTGCGCACCACGACCGGCGTCGGCACGCCGGCTGCGTACGCCGCCTCGTGGAAGGCGGTCGCGGTCGCGACATCCCGCTCGGTACGCCGCTCGTGCCCCACCTTGACGGCCCACACGGCGTCGCTGGTCTCCAGGCGCCACACCTCGCCCTGCCGGCCGCGGGCCACCGGCCCGTCGGAGAGCCGCAGGGCGCGCCCCAGCCCGAACCGGTCGGCGACCTCGGCTGCGTCCACCTCCCTACTGCAGCACAGGGACCGGGCAGCGTGCACGGCTTGCGCCACCCCTTCCCTCCATCGACAATCCTCGATGGAGGGAAGGGGTGAGGTGCGATGGCTGACTCGGCGGCGGGTCCTGCCGTGACCGGCTCCGGCGCGCGCCGTGGCTCCCGGGCAGAGGAGCTGCCCGCCGTCCGCGTCGGTGCCACCATGCCGCGGGAGGAGGCCGAGCGCAGGGCGGCCCTCCTCAAGGCGGTGGCGGACCCCGCCCGGCTCCAGGTGCTGGGCATCGTCAGGGGCTCACCCGCCGGTGAGGCCTGCGTGCGGGACCTCGCCGAGGCCGTGGGCCTCAGCCAGCCGACCATGAGCCACCACCTGCGCATCCTCGTGGAAGCCGGCCTGCTCACGCGCGAGCGCCGGGGCACGTGGGCCTGGTACACCCTCGTGCCGGAGCGCCTGGCCCACGTGGGCACGCTGCTCGACTGAGCCAGGCCCGGCCGGAGCCACGGACCGAACGCCTACGATCGAGCCATGCACCCGCTCGAGCAGGCCGCCACGTGAGCGGCGGCCACTCGCACGCGCACGGCCACGCCGGGACCGCCCACCGCTGGCGGCTGCAGGTGGCCTTCGTCCTCGTCGCCGCCTACTTCGTCGTCGAGCTCGTCACCGCCCTCACCTCCGGCTCGCTGGCCCTGCTCAGCGACGCCGGCCACATGGCCGCGGACGTGGTCGCGCTCGGGGCTGCGCTGCTCGCCACGCGGATCGCCACCCGCGCCGACACCACCGGCCGGCGGACGTTCGGCTCCTACCGCGCCGAGGTCTTCGCGTCGGGCCTCGCGGTGCTGCTCATGGTCGCCGTCTCGGTCTACATCGCGGTCGAGGCGGTGAGCCGGATCGGCCGAGGTGCCGACGTCGCCTCCGGCCCCATGCTCGTCGTCGGCGCCCTGGGGCTCGTGGTCAACCTGGTCTCCCTCGTGCTCCTGCGCGGCGGCGCCGCGGAGTCACTCAACGTCAAGGGCGCCTACCTCGAGGTCGTGGCGGACACGCTCGGGTCGCTGGGCGTGGTCGCCGCCGGCGCGCTCGTCGCCTGGACCGGCAGCGCCTGGTGGGACACCGGTATCGCGCTCGCGATCGCCGCGTTCGTCGCCGTCCGGGCGGTGTCCCTGGGCCGCGAGGTGCTCGTCGTCCTCGGCCAGCACGTGCCCGCCGGCATGGACCCCGACGAGGTGGCCGGCGCACTCGGTGCGGTGCCCGGCGTGACCGACGTCCACGACCTGCACCTGTGGACGCTCACGTCCGGCATGAACGTCGCCACCGCCCACCTGGTCACCGCGTCCGGGGTCGACGCCCACGAGGTCCTCGACGAGGCCGGCCGCGTGATGCGCGCGTCGTTCGGGGTGGAGCACGCGACGCTGCAGGTGGAGCCCGACACCCACACCGGGTGCCAGGAGATCACCTGGTGAGGACGCGGGCGCGGTCTCGCGCGAGGGCCAGGGCGAGGTCTCAGCGGACGACCAGCTCCGCGTGCATGCCGTCGGCGTAGTGGTTCGTGAGGTTGCACACCAGCTCGTAGTGGCCCGGCGCGAGGTCCAGGGTCACCCAGCCCACGGCGCCCGACTCGATACCGTCACCCTCCCCGGCCGCGCACGAGCGCGAGGCCTCGCCGAGGCTTCCCGCCTCGTCCACCTTGCCGTCCGCACCGGGCACCCGTCGGCCCTCGACGGCACCTGCCGCCAGGGGCAGGACCACCAGCTCGTGGGTGCGCCAGCCGAGGTTCTCCACCAGGAGGGAGACCGTGCCGGCGGTGATCGTCGTCGGGGTGGCGCGCAGCACCATCCGCGCACCCCTCGGTGCGTCGCCGGAGGCCACCGCGTTCATGCCCATGTCGGACAGCTGCACCCGCACCACCTCGCCCGGTACGGCTGAGGGCGGTGCGCAGGTGAGCCGGCGGTAGGCCATGCCGCTGTCGCCCATCATCCCCGTCCCGGCGCGCGACCCTCCGCCCATCATGCCGCCGCCCGTTCCGTCGGTGCCGCCGCAGGCAGCCAAGGGAAGGGCCGCCACGACCGCGGCGACCGCAACGAGCCGACGACGTCTGCTGAGCCCGGTCACGGGACCAGTCCACGCTCGCCACCAGGCCACGCCAAGGGGCCAAGGTCCCCGCCCGGCCAGGGTATGGCCTCGCGCGGGGTGGGTAGGGAGCGCCCATGGACATCGAGCTGCAGCTGCCCCCGAACCAGGTCGACACCGGCGAGGAGGACTCGGTGCGCTTCATCGGCAACGCGACGGTGCTGCTGCGCTACGGCGGGTTCACGATCCTCACCGACCCGACGTTCGTCCACCGACACGAGAAGGTCGACCTCGGCCACGGCCTCCACGCCACCCGCCTCACCGACCCCGCCATGGAGGTCGAGGAGCTGCCACCGCTCGACCTCGTGCTGCTCTCGCACTACCACGGCGACCACTTCGACCAGGTCGCACAGGCGAAGCTCGACCGGTCGCTGCCCGTCGTCACGACGCCCCAGGCCCGCGACCAGCTGCACGAGGTCGGGTTCAGCCAAGCCGTCGGGCTCGACACCTGGGACACCGCGACGGTGCGCAAGGGCGACCGCCGGCTGCGCATCACCTCCTGCCCGGGCCGCCACGGCCCCGGCATCAGCGACCTGGTGCTCCCCGACGTCATGGGCAGCGTGCTGCAGGCCGACGACGCCGCGGTCTCCACGATCTACGTCAGTGGCGACACGCTCATGTACGACGACCTGGAGCAGATCCCGAAGCGGTACCCCGAGGTCGACCTCGGGCTCTTCCACCTCGGCGGCACCAAGGTGCTCGGGATCATGGTGACGATGGACGCCGAGCAGGGGGTGGAGGCCGTGCGGCTCATCGACCCGAGCACGGCCATCCCCATCCACTTCGACGACTACGACGTCTTCACCTCACCCTTGAGCGACTTCACGCAGGCGGCCGAACGTGAGGGGCTCCGTGACCGCGTGGTGGTGCTGGAGCGCGGGCAGGCCCATCCACTGAGGTGAGGCGAGCGCCCCGGATCTCACCCGCATGGCGGATCCGGCACACCCTCGCGGTGGCGACGCTGGAGGTGCCGGGCCTCGTCGACACCCAGGAGGTATGCCATGGCTCGCTACCTGTTCATCGCCCGCTACGAGAGCTCCGGGATGCAGGGCGTCCTGGCCAAGGGCGGCAGCGCCCGGGCCAAGGTCATCTCCGACGCGGCACAGGCCGCAGGCGGGAGCATGGCTTCGTTCGACTTCGCGTTCGGCGACGACGACGTCTTCACGGTCTGCGAGCTGCCGGACAACCGGGCGGCCGCCGCCCTCGCCATGGCGGTCAACGCCAGCGGGCTGACGCACGTGCGGACCGTCGTGCTGCTCAGCCCCGAGGACGTGGACGCCGCCAGCCATCAGGACGTCAGCTACACCGCGCCAGGTCAGTGACGGGTCGCGGTCAGTGAGGCGGACTGTCCGGCCAGGGTGTCGATCGGCTCCCGCCCACGACTGCGCGGCGACGTCGCGAGGACCACGGCGCCGAGGACGTTGACCAGCAGGAGGGCCACGCCTCCCCACAGGACCAGTGGCTCGAAGCCCGCGACGTCGAAGGTGGTCACGGCGACCGGCACGTCGGCCTGACCCTGCGCCGGCGAGACGACGACCCGCAGCTCGTCCAGCCCTGTGCCTGCGGGCACCTCGAACCTCCCGACCTGCTGGCCCTCACGGTGGGGGCCGTAGGTGAAACGGGCCACCCGCGACCAGTGCTCAAGGTCCTGCGGCTAGACCTCCGGCCCCCAGCGGCGAACTGGTCGAACACGGTGCGGTCGCTCGCAGGACCTTTGCAGGACAGCGCTTTTCGCAACCACCCACCCAAGCCCGGCTTGCGGCTGCACCCCGGTCGAACTGGTGCTTGACCTTGACGCAGGGTCAAGGTTGCACGCTCGTGGCATGACCACGAAACCACCACCGGCCGCCATCCACGTCGAGGGCCTGCAGAAGTCGTTCCAGGCCCTGCACGTCCTGCGTGGCGTCGACCTCGACGTCCCGCCGGGCAGCATCGTCGCCCTGCTCGGGTCCAACGGGGCAGGAAAGACCACCGTCATCAGGATCCTGTCTACCCTGCTCGCCGCCGACGGCGGCACCGCCACCGTCGCCGGGTACGACGTGGCCACGCAACCTGCCGACGTGCGCCGGTCGATCAGCCTCACGGGTCAGTTCGCCGCCGTCGACGAGGTGCTCACCGGACGGGAGAACCTCGTCCTGGTCGCGAGGCTGCGCCACGTCGGCTCACCCGGGACGGTCGCCGACGACCTCCTCCGCCGCTTCTCGCTCACGGAGGCGGGTGGTCGCAGGGTCTCCACCTGGTCGGGCGGCATGCGACGGCGCCTCGACCTCGCGATGAGCCTCATCGGCGACCCGCCGGTCGTGTTCCTCGACGAGCCCACCACAGGGCTGGACCCGCAGGCCCGCGTCGAGGTCTGGGCCGCGGTCCAGCAGCTCGCCTCGGCCGGGACGACGGTCCTGCTGACGACCCAGCACCTCGAGGAGGCCGAGCACCTCGCCGACCGCATCGCGATCCTGCACGAAGGTCGGATCCTCGTGGACGGCACCCTCGCCGAGCTCAAGGCGCTGCTGCCCCCGGCACAGGTCGAGTACGTCGAGAAACAGCCCACCCTCGAGGACGTCTTCCTCGCCCTCACCCAGGAGCACGCATGAGCACTCACTTCGCCGCCGATACCACCGTCCTGCTCGGGCGGTCGATGCGCCACGTCACCCGCAGCCTCGACACGATCATCACGACGGCGGTCATGCCGATCGCGTTCCTGCTGCTGTTCGTCTACGTCTTCGGCGGCGCCATCTCGGCGGGGCCGGGCCGCTATGTCGACTACCTGCTGCCCGGCATCCTGCTCATCACCGTCGCCACGGGCGTCTCCTACACCGCGTTCCGCCTCTTCCTCGACCTGCAGAGCGGCATCTTCGAACGCTTCCAGTCGATGCCGATCGCACGGTCCTCGGTGCTGTGGGCACACGTCCTCACCTCGGTGCTGGCCAATGCCATCTCGCTGGTGCTGGTCCTGCTCGCCGCCCTGCTCATGGGGTTCCGCAGCGGTGCAGGAGTGCTGGCGTGGCTGGCCGTCGGCGGCATCCTGCTCGTGTTCACCCTGGCGCTGACCTGGATGGCGGTCGTCCCCGGCCTGACCGCGAAGTCGGTCGACGGGGCCAGTGCCTTCTCCTACCCGCTGGTCTTCCTGCCGTTCGTCAGCTCCGCCTTCGTCCCTACCGCGAGCATGCTCGGGCCGGTGCGTGCCTTCGCCGAGCACCAGCCGGTGACCTCGATCGTCGACACGATCCGGAGGCTGTTCGCCGAGCAGCCGGTCGGCGGCGACATCTGGGTGGCCCTCGCCTGGTGTGTCGGGGCCCTCGTCGTGGCCTACTTGCTCGCCATGGCGACCTATCGCCGCAAGGCCGCCTGACGGATGTGCGTGGACCCGTCCCGGCTCGGTGGTGGAATGGCGGCATGCTGACGATCAGCCAGCTCGCCGCGTACGCGGGGGTGACCGTGCGTGCCGTGCGGCACTACCACGCCAAGGGCCTGCTGCCCGAGCCCGAGCGGGACCACTCGGGCTACCGGCGGTATGACGCCGCGGCCGTCGTGGAGCTGATCCGGATCCGCACGCTCGCCGAGGCCGGCGTGCCCCTGTCACGGGTCCGCGCGTTGCTCGAGGCGGAAGAGGACGAGTTCGCGGCGGCGGTCGACGACATCGACCGCCGCCTGCGCGCGGAGATCCGCGAACGCCAACGCCACCGGCAACGCGTCGCCCAGCTCGTGGCCGGTGAGAGCCTCGCCCTGCCTGGGGAGGTCGTCGCCTACCTGGACCGGTTGCGGGAGCTGGGGTTTCGCGAGCGGCTCATCGAGGTCGAGCGCGACAGCTGGATCCTCATCGCCGCACAGATGCCCGACCAGGTCGCTGGGCTCATGTCGATCAAGCGGCAGCAGGTCGAGGTGCCCGAGATCCGCGAGCTCTACCGCGACCTCGCGGACATGGTCGACGTCGGCCCCGATGACCTGCGCCTGCCCGAGCTGGCCGACCGCGCGGTCGCGTTCATCGAGGCGGCCGCCGCAGAGTCCGAGGGCGTGGAGGACCCCTTCCCGATCAGCGACGACCTGGTGGAGCTGCTCGACGCGGCCTTCCTCGAGCTGGTGCCCTGCGCGCCACGGCTGTTGGAGCTGCTCGAGGAGCGGGGCTGGACCGGGTGGACCATGATCCGGCGGGTCGAATCACCCTCCGGGACCTAGGAACCCACAGCACCGATGCGGCGGCGAGGACGGCGAACAGGACCAGGGCCGGTCCGTGCACCGGGTTGAGTGCAGGCACCCAGCGCGCGAGGTGCAGCACCAGCAGCACCGACAGCGTCCACCACGGCCAGCGCCGGCGCGAGCCCGTCAGGTCCCACAACAGCGCCCCTGCGGCGACCCCCGCCGTGTAGTAGCGGTTCGTCCCGGGGTCGAGCGCCAGCCGACTGGCCATGACCAGCAGGGGCACGCCGGTGAGCCGTCCACGGCGCAGGGCCGCCAGGCCGAGCGCCACGCCCACGAGGGCCTGCAGTGGCCGGTCCCAGGGCGGGGTGCGCGCCGACGTCACGTGCAGGACGCGCAGGCCGGACATCGCGGTGTTGACGATCGTGTAGTGGAGAGCACGGACGGTCCGGGGATCGGCGAGGAAGAACGGCAGCCACCCCGCGAGCACCCCGACGGCAGCGACCCCCTCACCGACGAAGCGCGCACGCTGTGAGGCGAGGGCCAGGAGCACCACGGCCAGAGGCAGTGCCCAGGGCTTGGAGTCCACCGCAGCGGCGACCGCCAGGCCGGCCAAGACGGGACGACCCGACTGGACCAGGGCGAGTGCCGACAGGCCGAAGGCCAGCGCGAGGACGTCGTCGAGGTGGACCGAGGAGACCGCGGCATACAGCCACACCGGCGCGAAACACGCTGCGGCGACGAGGAACTTCTCCTTGGAAACGGCTTCCGGTATTCGTCCCGCCGAGGTCGTCGCCCGCAGGGCGACGCGGCGGACGAGCAGGAGCACGACGGCGCCGAGTCCCGCTCCCACCACCTGCGCGGCCAACAGCGACCGCCCGTCGGTGACCCGCGCGAGGCCCCAGGCTGCGGCGAGGGCGAGGGGGCCGATCTGCAGGAGCGGGTGCTCGGCATACACGTGCAGCCCCGCCCGCGAGCCGTCATCGAGGTCGCCGAGCACTCCCCCGCCGAGGACGAAGAAGTGCCAGGACGCGCCGCCCCGGCGGACGTCGGCGGCGAACCAGGCGGCGCACCAGAGGGCGGCGGCGGCAGCCCCCATCGCCGGCCAGTGCACCCGTGTCGAGCCAGCCGACCTGGCCGGCTCCCGGAGCGCCCTGGCCCGCGGTTGCGGGCCGAGCTCCGTCATACCTGCACTGTGTGCCGCCGATCCTGAAGGGAGGCTGTGCCCCGACCGGACCGTCAGCGCGGTGCGTGGTCAGAAGAGCCCGACGACCTCACCGGTCTCGCCGAGGTCGATGCGGGTGGCTGCCGGGTGCCTGGGCAGTCCCGGCATCGTCCGCATGTCACCACTGATCGCGTAGACGTAGCCCGCGCCGGCCGCGGCACGCACCTCCCGCACCGGCATCCGCCAGCCACGAGGGACGCCGCGCAGGCTGGGGTCGGACGACAGCGACAGGTGCGTCTTGGCCACCACCACGGGGAAGGCGCCGTACCCGAGCAGCTCGAACCGGTCGAGGTCCTTCGCGGCCGCCGGCGCGAAGTCGACCCCGTCGGCACCGTAGACGCCGGTCGCCAAGGCCTCGATCTTGTCGCGCAGCGGTGCGTCCAGCTCGTAGGTCGGGCGGAAGTCGTGCTCGTCGGCGCAGGCCTCCACCACTGCCCGGGCGAGGTCGCGTGCGCCCTTGCCGCCGTCCGCGACGTGCGTCGAGACCGCGACGCGCACACCCTCCTCCTCCGCCACCCGGCGGATCACGTCGACCTCGGAAGGCGCGTCGGAGGGGAACGAGTTCACGGCCACCACCGGGGACACCCCGAACGACCGGACGATCTCGATGTGGCGGCGCAGGTTGTCCGCGCCGGCCAGCACCGCGCGCGGTCGCTCCTCGAGCATCTCCGGCGGCAAGGGCCGGCCCGCGACCACGGCGTAGTGGCCCGAGTGCGCCTTGAGCGAGCGCACCGTGGCGACGAGCACCGCGGCGTCCGGCTGCAGCCCCGACACCCGGCACTTGAGGTTGAAGAATCGCTCGGCTCCCATGTCGGAGCCGAACCCCGCCTCGGTGAGCAGGTAGTCGCCGGTGTGGATCCCGATCCGGTCAGCGATGACCGAGGAGTTTCCGGTCGCGATGTTGCCGAAGGGCCCGGTGTGCACGAGCACCGGCGTGTTCTCGGTGGTCTGCAACAGGTTCGGCTGCAACGCGTCCTTGAGGATGACCGCCATGGCTCCCGCGGCCTGCAGGTCCTCGGCGGTGACCGGGTGGCCGTCACGGGTGAACCCGACGACGATGCGACCGAGCCGCGCCCGCAGGTCCTGCAGTGAGGTCGCGAGGCCGAGGATGACCATGACCTCGCTGGCCGCCGTGATGTCGAACCCCGACTGCCTGGTGACCCCGTCGACTCGCGCGCCCAGCCCCTCGACGATGTTGCGCAGGGCCCGGTCGTCGACGTCGAGCACCCGTCGCCAGGAGATGCTGGCGGGGTCGAGGCCGAGCTCGTTGCCGTGGTGCAGGTGGTTGGCGACCATGGCGGCGAGGAGGTTGTGCGCCGCCGTCACGGCGTGGAAGTCCCCGGTGAGGTGCAGGTTCAGCTGCTCCATCGGCAGCACCTGGCTGTACCCGGCCCCGGCGGCGCCGCCCTTGATGCCGAAGGTCGGCCCCATCGACGGCTGGCGCAGGGCGAGGGTCGCGCGGTGCCCGAGCACCGCCAGCCCCTGCGCGAGCCCGACTGCCGTCGTGGTCTTGCCCTCACCCAGCGGGGTGGGCGTGATCGCGGTGACGACGACGTAGCGCGCCCGCGGCCGGTCGGCGAGGTCGGCCATGGTTCGCAGGTCGATCTTGGCGACGTGGCGCCCGTACGGCTCCAGCCGCTCGACCGGGATGCCCGCCCTCTCGGCGACCACCGTGATCGGGTCGAGGTGCGCCGCCCGCGCGATGTCGAGGCTCGTCGGGAGCGCCGTACCCTGCCTGCTCTCCTCCCCGCCCATGGCGCCACTGTGGCGTCGTCACGACTTCGCGGCTAGGGCCCTTGTCCCCTGCCGCGGGACGGCTCAGTCGGGTTCGTGCAGGACGCGGACCGCGAGGTCGGGCGGTTCGGAGAAGGCGTCGAAGGGGTGCATCGGCCGCATGATCCGGGAGTGCCCGAGACGCTCGAGGTCCTGGTCCACCGGGCCTGGTGTGAGCGCCAGCGTCCAGCCCTGCGCGATGTCGTGCAGGGTCGGCTCGAGGTAGCCGATCTTGGTCACGACGACACCGGCGTCGGTGGGCTCGAGGCCGATCGCCCGGAAGTCCGCGGTGTCGTGGAAGGCCTTGCGGAACTCGGTGACCACGGCGCGGATCCCGCCGCAGCGGACCACCGCGATGCGGCCGGCGTCGGGGTCGCCCTCGTGCAGGCTGACCAGCTCGCCCTCGATGCGGACCGGACCACAGACCCGGTCGTCGACCCTCGCCCCCGCGGTCACTGCGACCGTGTCGCCGGGTCGGGCTGCGAAGAGCTCCTCGATGGCGACCTCGTCGAAGATCGACGCCACGTGGACGACGGGCGAGTCGTCGCGGGTCAGCTCGGGCATGGCCAGCAGCTCGGTCAGCGCCCAGGTCACGTCACCCGTGCCTCCGGCGCCGGGGTTGTCGCCGCTGTCGCTGACCAGGTAGGGACGCGCCCCGCCGCCGGCCACGTGCCCGAGCCCGGCCCGGACCCCCTCCACCAGCGTGCCCGTCGGGCCGACGAACGCGAACTCGTCCCGCGCGTCCCACAGCCGGTGGGCCAGGGCGGCGGCGTGAACCGCGACCACCTGCGCGTCCCCCCCACTGACCAGAACCGAGGCGTGGCAACGAGGTTCGTCCGCCCACGCGTACCCGATCCAGATGGAGGCATCCGTGACGCCCGGCTGGCGCTCGACGTCGGCGAGCCCGGCGTACAGGCTGCGGGCCGGCTCGACGCGGGTGGACGTCTTCTCCCCCGGCAGCAGGATCGGCACGCGCACCCAGGCGCGGTGCGGGCGACCGCCACGGTCCAGCCAGCGCAGGAGGTTCCGGGCCGCCCGTTCGCGCGTCTCCCACGCGTCCTCGTGCGGTGCGAGCCGGTATGCCGTTGGCAGGTCCACGCCGAGGGCGAGGCGCTCGGAGACGTTGCCGTGCAGGTCCATCGGGGCCGAGATGAGCGGCGTGGTGCCGATGACGTCGCGGATCGCGTCGACCAGGTCGCCCTCCGCGTCGTCCATCCCCTCCACGCTCATGGCGCCGTGGATGTCGAGGTAGAGGCCGTCGAGCGGACCCGCCTCGGCGAGGCCGGTGAGGATGCGGCTGCGGAAGTCGTCGTAGACGTCGCGGCGCACCCGGCCCCCGGGGATCGAGCGCGCGTAGAACACGCCGACCCACTCGGCCGCATCGCCGAGCGGTGTCCCGGGGGCGAGGAAGTCGTAGCGCTCGACCACGGCGTGCCCCTCGCGGACGTCGAAGTCGCGGTACCCGGCCCGGTGGGCGGCATAGATGCTCGACTCGATGGCCATGCCCGCGATGGCGACCCTCGGTGTCATGGGTCCATCCTGCCGACGGCCGCGAGGACCGCGCGGACCTCGTCGGCGGACGTGCCGTAGGGCTGCGTGCCGTGGGGAGTCGGCGACGACGCCGGTGCGCGCAGGTGCACCTCGGACACCCCGGTGCGCTCCACCAGGGCGGCGACGTTCCCCGACCGGACACCGCCGGCCGCGAGCACGGTCAGGCGGTTCCGCGCGTGACGGACGAGGTCTCGGAGGCTGTCGTGGTGGTCCGCCGCCGGGCCCGGCCCGCCTGCCGTGAGGACCCGGTGCACTCCCAGCCGGGCGAGCACGTCGAGGGCGGCGTACTGGTCGGGCACCTCGTCGAAGGCCCGGCTGAAGGTGACGGGCGAGCCACCGCAGGCCGTGACGAGCTCGCGGGTGGCATCCTCGTCGACCCGACGGTCCGGCGTGAGGGCGTTGACCACGAACCCGACCCGTACGGCGGTCGGGAGCCGGCGGACCGCCGCGATGTCCGCGAGCATCGCGGCGACCTCGTCGGCGTCGTAGCTGAAGCAACCACCCCGCGGGCGGATGAGGACCTGCACGCCGACCCGACGGACGCTCGCCAGCGTCGTCCCCACCATCCCGATGCTCGGGGTGGTCCCACCCTCGAGCAGGTCGGCGCACAGCTCGACACGGTCGGCCCCGTAGGCCTCAGCGGTGCGGGCGCCGGCGACGTCGTCGACGCAGATCTCGACCATCGTCATGGCTGGTCCAGGTCGCTGCGACCCGCGGCCCGGAAGGCGAGCACCGCTGCCCCCAGGCGGCCGGCCCGGTCGCCCAGCTCGGTCAGCACGACCGGGGGCCGGTCGCGCCAGGCGAGACCGTCATCCATCTTCGCGGTGAGCGGTTCGAGGAGCGTGGCGCCCGCCCTCGAGAGCCCTCCCCCGAGCACGATCACCTGGGGGTCGAGCAGGATCGTCAGGACGTCGAGGCCCTGGGCGAGGACCGTCACGGCCTCGTCCCAGAGGCGGTCCGCAGTGGGGTCGGACCCCAGGGCAGCGACCACCTGCTCGGCGGTCAGCACGCGGCCTTCCCGCGCGGCATACCGTCGGGTGAGGGCGCCTGCGGAGGCGTAGGCCTCGAGGCAGCCGCGCTGCCCGCAGGGGCAGGTCTCGCCGTCCGGCACCAGGGGGATGTGGCCGAACTCCCCTGCGGCACCGGTGAACCCGGTCACCACGCGACCGTCGACCACGACCGCGGCTGCCACCCCCGTGCCGAGCGGCACGAGCACGAAGCTGTCCGAACCCCTCCCCGCGCCGAACAGCTGCTCCGCCACCCCGGCGGCGCGTACGTCGTGCCCGACCGCGACCGGCAGGTCCGTCGCCTCGCCCAGCAGGTCGCGCAGCGGCAGGTCCCGCCAGCGCAGGTTGGACGCGTAGCGCACCACGCCGCGCTCCTCGTCGACCGAGCCGGGGGTGACCACGCCCGCCCCGACCGGCGTGGCACGCGCGTCGGCCGCAAGGCCCGACAGGTCGCCCAGGAGTCGAGTCAGGCCGGCCACCACGTCCTGGTCGGGCGTGGGCACCGTACGGGTGGCGAGCTCACGACCGGCGCCGTCCACGACGGCCCCCTTCATGGCGCTGCCGCCCAGGTCGACGGCCAGCACGGCCGGGGAGGTCGTCGCGGTCGCCGTCACCGCCGCAGCGTACCGAGCGTCAGCGGTACCTCTCGATGGTGTCCGGATCCTCTTCCGTCCAGCCGTGGTCCGCGATGAGGCCCCAGCAGTCCGGTCTCGAGCCGTCGACATCGGTGACGTCGTAGGCGTCCGCGAGCTGGCGGGCGGTGACCACCTGACCGACGAAACGCCCTCGGTGTTCGTCGGCGGCCAGCGCAGCCACGCCGCGGGCCACGTAGGTGGGTGACTCGGAGATGGCGAAGCTCGGCTCCTTGCGACAGAACTCCCGCCACGTCTGCTCCGTGACACCGAAGCCCTCCAGCATGCGCTCCGACCGCATCCAGCCGGGGGTCACGCCGACCGCAGTGACGGAGGTGTCACGCAGGTCGCGAGCGAAGTTGCGCACCAGCCGGTCGACGCCGGCCTTGACGAAGTCGTAGTAGAAGCCGACTCCGGGACGGTCGCCGGCGTTGGCCTCGCTGGTGCCGTCGGTCATCTCCACGAGTAGGCCGTCCCCGGAGTCCAGCACGAGGGGCAGCGCCACCGCCGCGGTGATGACGTGCGTCTCGACCCCCATCCGCAGCATCTTCAGGCCGCCCTCGAGGTCGTGTTCCCAGAGGGGTGTCTGCCACTCGGCATATCGGTCCCCGCCGAAGATGTCGTTGACGAGCACGTCGAGCCGGCCCTGCTCGGACCGGATCCGGTCGACGAGCGCTCGCACGGCCTCGACGTCCTCGTGGTCCACCCGGAGCGCCGAGCCGCGACCGCCGGCTGCCGAGATGAGCTCCCCCGTCTCCTCGATCGTCTCGGGCCGCTCCATGTCGGAGGGACCCGACTCCCGACTGGAGCGGCCCGTGGCGTAGACGAACGCGCCGGCGCGCGCCAGCTCGACGGCCACCGCGCGCCCAGCACCCCGCGTCGCCCCTGCCACCAGGGCCACCCGGCCCGAAAGGTCTCCCATGGCTGTCCCCCAACGTCGACGGGTCCAGCATGCCACCGGACCCGGGGCCGCCCGTCGTCAGTGGGAGCCGACGAGGTGCCCGGCCAGACGTTCCCGACGCTCGTGGCTGGCGTCGTTGAGGCCGATGATGCTGACGTTCTTCCCCTTGGCCGCGTACCTCGTCTGGATGGCGTCGAGGGCGGCGACCGTCGACGCGTCCCAGATGTGTGACTGCGTCAGGTCGATGACGACGTTCCGGGGGTCGCCGACGTAGTCGAACTGGGTGACCAGGTCGTTGCTGGAGGCGAAGAACAGCTCACCCACCACCGCGTACACCCGGGTGTCCTCGTCGGGGTGCGCCACGTCGACGACCTCGGTGAAGTGGGCGACGCGGCGCGCGAACAGCACCATCGCGACGAGCACGCCGACGACGACACCGATGGCCAGGTTGTGGGTCGCCACGACGACCGCGACGGTGACGACCATGACCAGGGTCTCGCTCCGGGGCATGCGGCGCAGGGTCGCGGGCCGGATGCTGTGCCAGTCGAAGGTGCCGACCGCGACCATCACCATCACCGCGACGAGGGCAGCCATCGGGATCATGCCGACGACGTCGCCCAGGCCCACGACGAGGACGAGCAGGAAGACGCCGGCGAGGAACGTGGAGAGGCGCGTCCGGGCGCCGGAGCCCTTCACGTTGATCATCGTCTGGCCGATCATGGCGCAGCCCCCCATCCCACCGAAGAACCCGGTGATGATGTTCGAGGCGCCCTGGCCCCAGGCCTCACGAGTCTTGGGCGAGTGGGTGTCGGTGACGTCGTCGACGAGCTTGGCGGTCATGAGCGACTCCATCAGGCCGACGAGCGCCATGCCCAGCGCGAACGGGCCGATGGTCGACAGGGTCTCCAGCGTCAGCGGCACGTGGGGAAGCCCGAGGGTCGGCAGGCTGTCGGGCAGCTTGCCCTCGTCACCCACGGTGGGCACGGCGATGGCCGCGGCGACGGTGAAGACCGTCAGGCCCAGGATGGCGACCAGGGGGGCGGGCACGACGCTCGTGACCCGCGGCAGCAGGACGATGACGGCGACGCCGACGGCCACCAGCGGGTAGACGCCCCACGGGACCCCGATCAGGTGCGGGAGCTGGGCCAGGAAGATGAGGATCGCCAGTGCGTTGACGAAGCCGACCATGACCGACCGGGGGATGAAACGCATGAGCTTGGCGACGCCGAGCAGGCCCAGGACCACCTGGATGGCTCCGGCCAGGATCACCGTCGCGACGAGGTAGTCCAGCCCGTGCTCGCGCACCAGCGGCGCGATCACCAGCGCCACGGCCCCGGTGGCGGCAGAGATCATCGCCGGCCGACCTCCGAGGAACGCGATGGAGACCGCCATGGTGAACGAGGCGAAGAGGCCGACGCGGGGGTCGACCCCGGCGATGATCGAGAACGAGATCGCCTCCGGGATCAGCGCCAGTGCGACGACGAGACCGCCGAGCACCTCGGTGCGCAACCGCTGGGGCGAGCGCAGGGCGGCCCGGACGGAGGTGACGTCGCGTTCGCGGGCGCGCTCGGTCGCACGGACCGGCGCAGGACTGGGTGGGACAGCAGACAAGGGGGTGCTCCTCTGGGGAAGGACGGGGTGGAGGGGCCCGTAGGGGGCCGGCCCTGGCACACCGTTGTGCGAAGGCGGAATGTCTTGGTGGCTAGTGCGTCTCGTCGCGCAGCTGGTCGGCGAAGGCCTGGGCGCTGTCGACCTTCTCGCGCAGGTCAGCGAGCTTGTGCTCGACCAGCGACTGGTAGGTGGCCAGACGCTCCACGAGGGAAGCGCGGGTCCTGGCCGACAGCCTCGGACCGGCCAGGCGCTCCCTGACCTCGATCAGGTCGCGCATCTCCTCGAGGGTGAAGTCGAGCGGCTTCATCCGCTTGATGAGCAGCAGCCGCGCCACGGCGTCCTCGGAGTAGAGGCGGAAGCCTCCAGTGCTGCGCTCGGCCTCCGGCAGGAGGCCGACCTCCTCGTAGTGGCGGATCGTGCGCAGGCTGAGCCCGGTCCGGGCTGCGACGTCGCCGATCTGCAGGCGGTGCCCGGCGGGTGCGTGGGTCATCAAGCTCTTTCGACGAGGGACTGCAGGAAGCGGGAGCGGGACCGTCACCCACTCACTGGCGTACGGCGCGACGAGGCCGTGCGCCGCTCCAGACTCTACCCTCACGTGAGGGTAGAGTCGAAATGATGTTCCTAGCGGCCTTGGACCGCGTCGGCCTGGGGTCCCTCGGGGAACGGGTAGGGCGTTGGGCTCCGGTGACAAGACCGTTTCACGCCTCGTCCACATCCTGTGCCCCTTGGGGTTGTCTTTGGACCAGGACGCCCCGTGGTGGCCGCGGCCACCGGCCGCGATGTGACCCGTCCGGGTCTAGCGCAGGTCGAGCCGGTCGAAGCTCCAGACAGCGACTCCGGCGATGACGGCGATGGTGAGGGCGAGTGCCGCGAGGGACGTCAGCGACAGACCGTTCTCGACCTGGTTCTGGCCGACCGACCAGTACAGGGGTGAGAACAGGCGCAAGCGGTCCACCCAGGCGACGGTGCCGGCCAGGGAGCTGACGACATACGAGGCAGCTGCGGCCGCTGAGGCGACGCCGATGGCGGCCCCCCGGTTGTTGGTGAGGCACCCGATGGCAAGGGCCAGGCATCCGAAGAGAAAGGCGGTCAGTGCGACGCCGAGCGTGACCCCGGCAAGTCCCGGCCACGGAGGCTGGAGCTGGTAGAAGCGGCCGACGAGGTCGGCTGCAAGGGTCGTCAGGGCCACTGGCGTCGACAGCACGCCCAGGGCCAACAGCTTCTGGCCCAAGAGCGTGCGTCGGCTCAATGGCAGGGCGGCCAGCAGGCCGAGGCGTTCATCGTCGTTCTCCCCCGCCACGGCTGCCGCTCCATAGCCGATCGTGAGCAGCAGTGCAGACAGGGGGACGATGTTGGCGTAGAGGTTTGCGTTCAACCACCCGGCGGGCGAGGTCAAGGACCCGGAGACGCCGAAGAGGGCAGCAACCGTGGGGTTGCCCCGCATCAGCTGGTCAAGTGACGTGTCATGCCTGAACGACGGGTAGAGCACGACGATCAGCAGGGCGTAGGCACCGGTTCCGAGCGCGTACGCCCACAGACCGCGCCTTCGCAGCCGCAGGTCCAACCGGGTCAGGTCAGTTCGCATGGGTCATCCGTCCCATCGGCCCGTCCTCGTAGAACGAACGGAAGATGGCATCCAGTGAGACCGGTCGGGCGGTCAGGTCGACCACGCCGAGGGGCGCTGCTGCATGCAGGAGCGCGCCGAGCTGGCCGGTGACCTCGAGCCGCACCCTCGTGGCGGTCACGTCGAGGGCGCGAACACCCGGCACGGCCAGCACGGACGAGGGGTCCGTGGGTCCCGCGAAGTGCAGCTCGACCAGGCGTGGTGCTCGTGTGCGCAGGCTGTCCACCGTGTCGACGCCGACCAGCTCGCCCGCGCGGATGATCGCGACCCGGTCCACCACACGGTCCACCTCGTCCAGGTCGTGCGACGAGAGGAACACGGTCGCGCCCTCGCAGACCCGTTCATGGACCAGCTGCTCGAACTCGTCCTGGAGCAGCGGGTCCAGTCCGGAGCTGGGCTCGTCCAGGACCAGCAGGTCCGGCCGGTGCATGAAGGCCAGCACGAGACCGATCTTCTGCCGGTTCCCCTTGGAGAGAGAACGGATGGGACCGTCGAGCTCCACCTTCAACCGCCCCACCAGCCGGTCGATCTCCCGTGGTTCCACACCACCTCGGACGCGCGCCACGCGCCCGATGAGCTCGCGGCCACTGAGGGAGGGGAACAAGGCGAGCTCACCGGGCAGGTAGCCGATACGCCGTCGCACCACCACGTCCAGACGCGGGTCAGACCCGAACACCTCGACCACCCCCGCCGTGGGCAGCAGCAGTCCCATCAACAGCCGGATCGTCGTGGACTTACCTGCCCCGTTCGGACCCAGGAATCCCAGCACCTCCCCCGGCAGCACCCGCAGCGTCACGTCCCGGATGCCTCGTCGCCTGCCGTACCGCTTGGTCAGCCCGTGCAGGTCGACGGCCGCCTCGGAGTCCGACCCGGGGTGTACCCGCATAGCCAAACGCCCCCAACCATATCGTTGCCTTAATCAAGCATTGCACAACGCAACGGTTTTTCCCAGTAGCCAGAGCTAGCCAGATGACACATGAATGCAAAGTCTCCGACCGCCCGATCTTCATGAGGGGCGGCGAGGGTGGAGTCGAGGGCGGAGCCCACAGTCGTGCGTCCGCCCTCACCACTGTTCGTCGGAAACGACAGGAGGCTCATCGGATGTCGTACGGAAACATCGTCCAGCTGAAGCCCAACCACCGCCTCGCACCAGACACCGCGCGCGCGGTTGTCGCCGCACAGCTCCGCGGCGAGTCGAGGGCTCGGGAGGACCGACCGGACGTCGTGGTGGCGGCCATCGCCCGTGAGATCGAGAGCCTCGGGCTGGTCCCGGACCAGGACGAGCTGCGACGTCGGTATGCCGCTCCTTCCGGGCTGCCGGAGGCACTCGCCACCCGGCTGACCGAGTGACCCAGAGGACCGACTGAACCCGGGGAACCAAGCGACCCGGCTCTGGGGACCGCAGGGGGTCCTCGGAGCCGGGTCATCCGGTGTGGGTCACCAGCCCCACACGGTTGCGGCGTCGAGGGCGGCTGCGGGCTCGTCCGCGGCGGCGGCGAACGCCGTCAGCGCCCTGACGAGCTGCCGCGCCTCGGCGCGGGGCATCGTCTCGGCGATCGCCCGGATCTCCGAGCGCCGTTGCGCGGTGACCTCGTCGACGACCTGGACCCCGCGGGCGGTCAGGTCGATGACCACCTCCCGCCGGTCCTGGTCGTTCTCGCGGCGGGTCACGAGGTCAGCGGCGATGAGGCGATCGACGGTCCGCAAGGCGGTGGAGGGGCTCACCCCCAACCGCTCCGCCAAGAGGTTGAGGCGAGTCTCACCGTGCCCACGCAGCACCACGAGCACCCGGAACTGCGTCACCGTCACGGACTCGTCGAGGTGGGCCAAGGACCGCGCGGAGACCCCCACCAGCACCCGGGACGCGGTGAGCAGCGCGGTGACGAGGTCGTCAACCTCTGATTCGTCGGCAAACACTCAACATTCTCCCCATGTGTTCGGCACCTCGTGGTCCCAGGCGGCCATCAAGCTGGTCATCCCGAATCTTTGCACGATGCAATCCACCGTCACTTCGGCGGCGGCTCGGACTCGGACGTCGCGGTGGGGGCGCCGCCTCTCGTCAGGGGCGTGTACGCACTGGCTCCCACGGGCGCACCGGTGAGGGCGCCCCCCGGGAGCGGCAGCTCGACGGGTTCGCCGTTCCGCGTGACCAGGACCTGGTCGACACCCGGCACGGACGTGACGGTGAGGACGACCTGGGCCACGGCCAGCGGGACGCGGGACGCGGAAGGGACCTGGTCGCCCGGGGCGAGGTCGATGGTGGCCACTCCTGCGGCGATCCCGCTGAGCCGGATGGACGTCCCTGGCCCCAGGGCGGTCGACAGACCGGCTGCACGTTCGCCTTCCGAGGGACCATCGGCCAGCTGCGCAAGGACGTCGGTCACCGCGACCGCGGGGTCCGTGGTCCGGTCGTTACGGGACTTCACCGGGACGAGGACCTGCTCCCGCACGAGGTACACGTAGGGCCGGGACGTGACGCGCGCATCCGTAGTGGCGGGCGCCTCCTCCGACGGGCTCGTCAGGTCATAGGGCACCTGCGTGATCGTGACGGGCACCGTGTGGTCAGGCGCTCCGCATCCCGTGAGCAGGAGGACCGCCGACACGGCCCCCAGGCGCAGCCATGAGGTCCTCGAGCTCACGACGCCTCCTCCTCACGATCGTCGACCCCACCCGGGGGGCCCTCCTCGGCGAGAGGCAGACGCATCACGAAGCGCGCCCCTCCCTGGGGCGACTCGGTACAGCTGACGTCGCCCCCGTGGGAGCGCAACGTCTCCGACACGAGGCTGAGCCCGAGGCCCGAGCCCGGCCTGGCGGCTCGTGAGCCGGTCCGTGCGAACCGTTCGAAGATGCGCAGCCGGTCCTCCTTGTGGACACCAGGGCCGGCGTCGTCGACCACCACGACAGCCCACGCGTCCTGCCGACCGACCTCGACGTTCACGACCCCGTCGCCATGGAGGTCGGCGTTGTCCAAGAGGTTGGTCACGGCCCGGAGCATCGCGGCCTTGTCCACATCCACGCGTGGGGGCACCGCCGCCCGTGCCCGCAGCAGCTCGACCGGGCGGTGGGTGTGGACCAAGGTGTTGCGCACCAGCTCGACGAGGTCGACACGTCCTCGCTGCCCCTCGCCGACCCCGGCCTCCAAGCGGCCCAGGGCGAGCAGCTGCTCCAGTGCACGGCCGAGGCGGTCGACCTCACGACGCAACAGGTGCACCGACTGCGTCCGGTGCTGCTCGTCCGGGGCACGCTCCAGCACGTCCACCGTCGTCGTCATCGCCGTGAGCGGCGACCGCAGCTCGTGCGCCACGTCCGCCGCGAACCTCGCGTCACGGTCCAGCCGTTCCTGCAGCGCCTCGACCATCGCGTTGAACGAACCCACGATGACGCTGAGGTCTGGGTCACGGGTGGGCTGGAGACGGGCGCGTGTGTCTCCACCCGCGATCCGGGCCGACGCGGTGGCGATCCCGTCGAGCGGGGCGACGACTCGGCGAGCCGCCTCACGCCCGATCGCGGCGCCCCCGACCGCGGTGAGCAGCGCGAAGCCCACCAGCGCCAGTCGGAGGGTGTCCAGAGTGGACGAGAGCTCCCTGGCGGTGGACACCTCGAACACCTCTGCCCCGACGGCCGTCAGCGGTGTCCCGACCGCGATGACGGGCTCGCCGTCGAGGCGGGACCACGCGCTGGAGGCCGCCCCGGACGCCACTACGTCCCGCAGCTGCGCCGGGACCACGTCTCGGTCGACGCCCAGGGAAGAGGAGTACCACTGTCCACCACGGTGCAGCACGAGCACCGCTCCGGCGGGTGGCGAGGTCGACGCGAGGACGTCGTCGACCTCGGCACCCGAGGTGAGCAGCCCTTCTCGGACGAAGGAGGCGTCGACGAATGCCTGTCGTGCCGCGGTGTGCGCGCGCTGGACCAGCAGGTAGTGGCGTGCGGTCAGGTAGGTGCCTAGCGCCAGGGTGGTGGAGACCGCCAGGGCGAGGGCAGCGAAGACGAGGGTGATCCGTGTTCGCAGTCCGAGGGGCTGTCGCGCCATCACGCACGCCGGTCGAACCGGTACCCGAGGCCGCGGACGGTCACCAGCAGCCGCGGACTGCCGGGCTCACGTTCGATCTTGGTCCGCAGCCTGCGGATGTGGACGTCCACGATCCGCTCGTCGCCGAAGTAGTCGCGCTCCCACACCCGGTCCAGCAGCACCTGACGGCTCAGCACCCGCCCAGAGGGCTGGTTCAGCTCGCAGAGCAGGCGGAACTCGGTGGTGGTCAGGTGGATCTCCTCCTCCCCCCGTCGCACGATGCCGGCGGACCACTCCAGGACCAGTGGTCCGTCCGTGCCGTCGAGCACGACGGACTCGGACTCGGCCGACCTCGTCATGGCCGGCGGGCGCCGGCGGAGGGCACGCAGCCGCGCGGAGACCTCCTTGACCTGGAACGGCTTGGTCACGTAGTCGTCGGCTCCCGACTCCAGGGCGGCGACGATGTCGTGGGTGTCGGCGCGGGCACTGACCACGATGATGGGCACGTCGCTGCGTTGCCGCACCTCGCGCACGAAGCTGAACCCGTCCATCTCGCCGAGCATGAGGTCGACGAGCATGAGGTCCACCGACAAGCGCGGCAGCTCCGCCAGGGCGTCCTCGGCCAGACCGAAGGGGATCGTCCGATACCCCTCTGCCTCCAGGGCCAGGCACAGTGAGCTGCGAATCCCCTCGTCGTCCTCGAGCACGAGCAGGGTGGTGGCCATCACCCGCATTCTGCCAGTGCGACCTCCCGCACGTCGGGTGCCCGTGCGCGCGAAGGGCATTCGTCATGCAACCGCAAAGTGGCGGCACCGGCGTCCGTCACATGGCTGGGCCACTCTCGAGTGATGCTCGAGGAGGTGCCATGACCGCGATCGACGAGTCCGCCACGTACGCCCGCTCCACCACGCTGAGGGAGGCTTCACTGACCCAGGACCTCCTGGGACTGCGCTCGACCGTCGCCGACGTGCTGCTGTCCCACGCAGGCCGGGTGGTCGTCGACGTCTCGGACCTCGACCGCCCTTCCTCGAGCGCTGTTGCGGCCCTGCTGTGGGCCAAGCGCAGCTGTGCCCGCGCCGGGGTGGAGTTCGAGGTGCGAGGAGCGCGGACCTCCAACCGAGATGTGCTGCGCCGGTGCGGCCTGCGACTGGGCGACGGTGGGCGGCAATGACGATCCACGTGGCCGGCCCGACCCTCGTGCGGTCGAGCTCCGGCACTGGCGACTGGACCGTGTGGGCCGTCGAGCAGCGGGCTGGGGTCGCCCGGGTGGAACGGCGACCGGACCTCATCGAGGTCGTCGTGGCCGACGCCCCGGCAGGCGACGGCAGTGAGGCCGGGTTCACCGCCGTCGCCTGCACCGCCGAGGGCGAAGCGATGGTGCTCAGGCAGGCGGCACCGCCTGCGCTCCTGGTCGGCGCCTCGAGCTGCCGGACTGCGCCAGCAGACCCGGGGGGTCGCGAGCTCGTCGCGATGGGGCCGGACGAGCTGCTGCTCCTGCTGTCCGCCTCAGCGCTCGAAGCACGACCCGCCGTGCTGTCACAGAACCTTCAGTCACCCGCGCACCTGCTCGACCTGGACCCTGCCCGACTCCTGGCGGAGCTGTTCACTGACGTGCCGTACGGCGCGGGCGCCATGCTCCGCCGCTGCGCCCCCACCCCAACCGAACTCGAGGAGCCCACCCGATGAACGCATTCAGGTCCGCCTTGGCCAACGAGGTCTCGCAGGCGCGGGCATCCCTGCTCCGCGCACGCGAGCGCCACGACGAAGCTGCCATGACCGACGCCGTGGAGCGCCTCCACGACCTCGACGAGATCAGCGCCCGGGTCAGGGACGGCCTCACCCTGGTCACCGCGCCGGACTGACGGGGTCGGGCACGCAGGCCGACCTCCCTCCCGCGCAGGGACCGCGGCCACGGTGCCGCGGTTTGTGTTGGAGCGGGCAAGTATTGCATCATGCAATTCATGCCTTGGAGTCCTGACCCGTCCTCGCCCCTGCCCGCGACCAGGGTCGGCGCTCCTCGCAGGCTCGCGGGGATGACGGGGAGCCGCGTCGGTGCCGCGCTGCGTACGTCCAGTGCCGGCCTGCTCGCCCTGTCACTCGCCGTCGGAGCCGTGGCGGCAGGCTTCGCGGTCCTCTTTCGGTGGCTCATCCGCACGTTCACGCTCCTGTTCTCGGGGCACGCGGACTACGCCGGCGCTGCTGGCGCCGCCCACCCGGGGCTACCCGGGCTGGGGCGGTGGTTCGTGGTCGCTGCGCCGGTCGCCGCGGGCCTGCTGTACGGCCCCCTGGTGCACTTCTTCGCCCGCGAGGCACGGGGCCACGGCGTGCCCGAGGTGATGTACGCCGTGTCGCACCGCGGCGGTCGGATCGCCCCCCAGGTGGCCGGGGTCAAGGCGCTGGCGTCGGCCCTGTGCATCGGTGGTGGCGGCTCGGTGGGACGCGAGGGTCCGATCGTGCAGATCGGGTCCGCACTGGGTTCGACCGTCGGGCGGGTCCTGCGCGTGCCCGAGGTCCGGCTGCGGGTCCTGGTGGCGTGCGGAGCAGCTGCCGGGATTGCCGCCACGTTCAACGCTCCGCTGGCCGGGGTCTTCTTCGCGATGGAGCTGATCCTCGCGGACTTCACCGCCCAGGCGTTCGGCATGGTCGTCCTCTCCTCGGTCGCCGCCAGCGTCATCGGCCGGGCCGTGCTCGGCGACACTCCCTTCCTGCAGCTCCCGGCCTTCACCGTAAAGCACCCCACGGAGTACCTCCTCTTCGCCCTGCTGGGCCTGGTCGCCGGGGGCGCCGGGGTCCTCTTCACCAAGGTGCTCTACGCCATCGAGGACCTGTGCGACAGGGTCTGGCGTGGCCCTGAGTGGCTGCGTCCGGCGGTCGGCGGGATCGTCCTCGGACTGCTCCTGCTGGTGCTGCCGCAGATGTACGGCGTCGGCTACCCAGTCCTGGGCGCCGCGGTCGGCGGCAGGTACACGGTCGCCTTCCTGCTCCTCCTCCTGCTGGGGAAGATGGTCGCCACCAGCCTGACCATCGGGATCGGCGGTTCCGGCGGGGTCTTCGCGCCCAGCCTGTTCATCGGGGCCATGCTCGGCGCCGGGTTCGGCGAGGCTGCCCACGTGCTCGCCCCGGGCATCGCCGGACCGGTCGGCGCCTACGGCCTCATCGGCATGGGAGCGGTCTTCGCCGGCGCGGCACGCGCGCCGATCACGGCCGTGATCATCATGTTCGAGCTGACCGGCGAGTACACCATCATCCTGCCTCTCATGGCCGCCATCGTGCTGGCCACGGGCGTCAGCCACCTCATCTCCCCCGACACCATCTACACCCTCAAGCTGCGGCGCCGCGGGGTGGCGCTCGGCCGTCCCGAGGCCATCGCCCCGAGCCAGCCCAGCCTGCAGGTGCGCGACGTGATGGACCCGGTACCGCAGCCGGTGTCGGAGGACGAAGCACTGGTCGACGTCACCACGGCGCTGGCCGCCAGCCGGTTCGGCGTCCTCCCCGTCCTGGCCCAGAACGGCGACTACCTGGGCGTGGTCACGGCCCGTGGCGTCTCGGACGCCCTGGCAGACGGCCGACACGACGCCGCGGCGGCCTCGCTGGCGACCGAGGTCCCCACCGTCATCCGTGACAGCGACACCTTGGCAGCCGCCGCGGACGCACTGTCCCGCGACGACACCAACGCGTTGCCGGTGGTCACCGCCGAGGGGGCCGTCGTGGGCTGGCTCGACTACCGTGCCCTGTTCAACGCGCGACGTGTCGCGGCACAGGATGGCTCCCGGGCACAGCCGTCGAGTGCCGTGCAGCGACCGTGACCGCGGGACAGGGCGGCTCCCTGATGTGGATGCCGATGCATCCGCCGGAGCTCGGCCGCCTCCTGGCCTGGCACCCGCAACCACTCCCCGTCATACCGCTGCTGTGCCTGCTCGCCTGGCTCCTCTACTCCGTGGGAGCAGCGCGCCTGCGACGACTCGGGCACGCGTGGCCCGTCGGACGGTGGCTCAGCTTCACCGTCGGGCTCCTGACGGTCGTCGCCGTCACGGCCACCGCCGTCAACGGTTATGCCATGCGGCTCTTCAGCGTGCACATGGTGCAGCACATGGTGCTCAGCATGCTGTCACCGCTCTTGCTGCTCATGGGAGCACCCGTCACGTTGTGCCTGCGGGCCCTGCCCGCCCAGGGCGCCGGGGCGCAGGTCCGGCGCGGCGTCGTCCGTTGCCTGCACAGTCGGGTCCTGTCCGTGGCGGCGAGGCCCGTGGTGACGCTGCCCCTGTTCATCGGCAGCCTCTACGGGCTCTACTTCACGCCGGTGTTCGACGCGGCCATGCGGACGTGGTGGGGCCACGACCTGATGCTGGGGCACTTCCTGGCCGTCGGCCTCCTGCTGTTCTGGCCGATCATGGCCATCGACCCCAGCCCGCGGGCAACGACCCCGGTGCTGCGGATGCTGGAGCTGTTCGTGGCCATGCCGTTCCATGCGTTCTTCGGTGTGATCGTCATGACGAGCACGACCCTCCTCGTGCGGACGTTCGCGACCAGCCCGGCACGTTGGGGCACGGCCCCGGTGACCGACCAGCAGCTCGGCGGCGGCATCGCGTGGGCGTTCAGCGAGATCCCCACCCTGCTCGTCGTGGCGGCACTGTTCGTGCAGTGGTCTCGCGCCAGCGACCGGGAGGCGCGCCGCGCGGACCGGGCCGCAGACCGCGACGACGCGGTCCTGACCGCATACAACGCCTGGCTGGCGCAGCTGGCCCGCGACCACACCGCTCGTACACCGGGAGGGGGCACACGCCCATGACGACGAGCACGACCGCGGTGCGAGGCACCGCCCGCACCGCGGCACGCCGCGTGGCGCGCAGCCGGCGGCTCGCAGCGGCATTGACCCTGGCGGCCACCGTGCCGCTGCTCGCGTGCTGCTCCAGCGCCGACACGTCCCGGCCGAGCACCGACGCGGCTCCCCCCTCGGGCACGGTCGTGGACGAGCCGGTGCCCGACTCGATCGCGAACCTGCCCCTGGTCGACCAGCACGGCCACCGCTTCACCCTCGCCTCCCTGCGCGGCAAGACCGTGGTGCTGGGTGACTTCCTCACGCTCTGCCAGGAGGTCTGCCCGCTGACCAGCGTCAACCTCCGTGACGTCGCACGGGCCGTCAGACGTCACGGGCTGTCCGGTGACGTCGAGGTCGTCGAGGCGACCGTCGACCCGGCGCGCGACACCGTGCCTCGGCTGGCGGCGTACGAGAAGCTGTTCGGCGCCGAGGAGGACTGGACCCTGGCCACCGGCGACCACCGCGCGCTCGACAGGCTCTGGGCGTTCCTCGGCGTCGACCAGCAGAAGGCGGCAGAGGACGTCTCGCCTGCCCCGACGGACTGGTGGACCGGCGCCCCGCTGACGTACGACGTGCACCACCAGGACGTCGTCTACGTCATCGACGCAGAGGGTCACGCGAGGTGGGTGGACGACGGCACCCCCGACACGATGGGCGAGCAGCCGTCGGGACCGATGCTGCGGTTCCTCAATGACGAGGGCAGGCACAACCTCGCGTCCCCGACCGAACCCACCTGGACGGTCGAGGACGTCGAGCGGGCGGTGACCTACGTCTCCGGGAAGTCCCTGGACTGAACGCAGGCCATTACCGCTGCGCTGTGGCCGTCCCCTGAACCACCCGCACACGTCCACCAAACGAAGAAGGACCGGACACACTCTCGCGTCCGGTCCTTCGTCGTGCGGTGGAGCTGAGGGGATTCGAACCCCTGACCTTCTCATTGCGAAGGCATCCTTGGCCTTCGCGGTTGTTGTGGGCGTGCTCCGGCTGGCATCGGAATCACTGCATGGTCGGGCTCCTCTTCAAGGCCCGGGGCACGTGGGGGGCACACGCCTCGCGAGACTTGTCGGCCGACAGCGTGAGGTGGCCGCGCGGGTCTGTGCAGTGACTTCAAGCCTGTTTGGCTGGGAGGCGTCCGGCTGCGATGCCGGCACGGAAGCCGGCCGAACGGGTCTGAGGACTGGACTTGTGGTCGTGGTGAGGGCTGGGGCTTGCGGCAGCCAGGCACGCGCCGGCCCCCGCCGTCATCAGCGCAGTAGAGGGTGATGGTCGCCTGAGCTGAGAGCAGCGTCCTGGTACGGGTCCGGGGCGCTGCTCTTCTGCGTGTGGCGTGGGGTGCGGTGGGGTGCGCGAGGACGGCGCGCCAGCGCCGCCCGCAGCGCGGGGCCCCATCNGTTCTCACCGATGCCCCGGAGATCCGTCTGCAACGTCCTCTCATGCCGAATTGAGGACGTTCCAGCGCCTGTGTGGCGATGCCCGGTGGTGAATCGGCCTTGGCCGAAGGGCCCCTTCTGGATTCTCGGACCTGGGCCGCAGCAGGAATCTTCACCGGACGGGGCTTGCAGGATGCGGGATCCCACCCATCTGCTCAAGGGGTAGTTCCACATGAGGGTAGCCGCCAAAAAGTGCCTGCAGCTGGCTACTCACGCTCCGAGGAGCCTCACGCCAGCGAATGCGACGGTGCCGACCAATAGCCATGAGAGCATGCCGAGCACCAGGGCTCGGCCCCCGGTGCGTCGCAGCATCGTGAGCTGGATTCCGGTGCCCAGTCCGAACAAGGCAGCCGCGAGCAGAATCTCCTGAACGAGCTTGGCCAGAACCAGGACCGATGCCGGTACGGCTCCGGTACTGGCCAGCCCGATCGCGCCGAGGAAGCCCAGCACGAAGAGCGGCAGTAGCGGCGGGCGTCGCTTGGTGGGTGCCCGCAGGCCGCCCTCCGCGGTGGAGCTCGCAGTGCGTCGTCGCTGCATCAAGGCGACGCCGGTGACCAGGGGCGCGAGCAGGATCACTCGACTGAGCTTTACGACGACCGCAGACGTCAGGGCGCCGGGGACTCTGCTCGCGGTGGCGACAGTCTGGCCAACGTCGTGGACGCTAGCGCCGACCCAGCTGCCGAACGCGACGGGGTCTAGGCCGAGGGGGACTCGCACGGCCGGCAGGAGCAGGATGGCCAGGCTCCCGCACAAGGTGACGAGCGCAACCGCGACCCCGGTGTCGTCCTCGTCTCCGCCAGCGACTTCCTCCATCGCGGCCACGGCCGATGCGCCGCAGATGGAGAAGCCCGTTGCGATGAGGAGGGCCCGCGCCGGCGGGACGCCCAGTATTCGACCGAGCAGCTGGGTCCCGCCGAACGTGACGGCGACCGTCACGGCCACGACTGCGGCGCCCTCGACGCCGAGGTGCAGTAGCTGCTGCACCCCGAGCTGCAGACCGAGCAGGACGACGGCGAGGCGGAGCAGGCGGTGGGAGGCGATGTGCGTGCCGACGTGCAACGCGGGTCGGTGCAGACCGGCGTTCACCACCAGCGTGCCGAGCACG
The DNA here is from genome assembly GCF_001428025.1 of Phycicoccus sp. Soil748. Lineage (GTDB taxonomy): Bacteria > Actinomycetota > Actinomycetes > Actinomycetales > Dermatophilaceae > Pedococcus. Next base: position 109,588 of record NZ_LMSC01000001.1, read on the forward strand.
ACCGCGGCCGTCGAGGGGTTGACGGCCGGAAGCACGTGCGCGATCCCGAAGGAGATGGCTGTGGCGGCCGCGACGACCGTCAGGCCGGGCACCGGAGAGGTGCTGCCAGGTCGTGGGGTCGGCGGGCAGGTGGGCCGGCAGCGGCTGCGGCGTGTCAGGTGCCAGCGCGAGTGGGCGTGCTCGTGGGTCGGGTCGTGGATGGCGGTCATGGACACCTCCTGGGGTCACCAGCCACTGTCGATGCTCCGTCCGTCCACCGGTAGGCGTCTTGCTCCGATGGGCTCATCAGGTGGGCTGATGTCTGGCCATAGACTCAGTGATTGTGTTGAACCGCGTACCTGACCTCGACTCGCTCCAACTGCTGCTCAACGTTGCCGAGACAGGCAGCCTCGGGCGAGCTGCGCAGAGGCACGGGCTCAGCCAGCCGGCCGTCAGCGCGCGGGTGCAGACGATGGAACGCCTCGTCGGGTTCCCCCTGGTCAGCCGCAGCACGCGCGGCTCCACGCTGACCCCGGCGGGTGCCCTCCTTGCCGAATGGGGTCGGGGGGTGCTGGCGGCAGCGGAGTTCCTCGAGGCGGGTATCGGTTCGCTGCGGTCGGAGGGGGCACGGAGGATGCGGGTCGCGGCCAGCCTTACCGTCGCCGAACACCTTCTGCCTGGATGGTTGGTCCAGCTGGCTGCCACGCACCCGGGTACGGCAGTCAGCCTGACCGCGACGAACAGTGCGCAGGTCGCGGCGAGTGTGCTTGCAGGGACCGCCGATGTCGGTTTCATCGAGGGGCCTGACCTGCCCAGGGGCCTCCAGGAGCAGGTGGTGGCGCGAGACCGTTTGGTCCTGATCGTGCCGCCGGGGCATCCGTGGGCGCGACGTCGCTCGATGGTCGAGGCGGCAGACCTGGCGGCTACGCGCCTGGTGCAACGGGAGCCGACGTCGGGCACGAGGACCTTCCTGGAGCGGGCGCTGGCCGGGCATGCACCCCTAGCCACCCCACTCCTGGAGTTCTCGACCAGCACAGCCGTGCGCTCCGCCGTCGCCGCTGGCGCCGGGCCAGCGGTGCTGAGCGACCTCGCCGTCCGCGACGACGTCTCGACCGGTCGGCTCGTGCAGGTGGCCGTTCGTGGTGTCGACCTGCGACGGCGGCTTCGAGCGGTGTGGCCGGTCGGCACCCGACTGGCGCCCGCCGCCGCTGACCTCCTGAGCGTCGGCCAGCGGAAGGGCCCAGCGTAGAAGTTGGCCAAGCCGGCTCGGTTACCCCTGAGCACGATGCCTACCTCGTCCCCGTTTCCCGATCCACTACCCGGCACCGCGTAACCCGATCGACGACTGCCCGTGGCTGGGCCCCTGAGGTTGTGTGCGGGTCCTTCGACCGACCCCACCGCTGGCTATGGACTCCCCGCCCATCGCGATGAACACGGACTGATCCCAAACGTCCTCATCTGCCGCGAGCCGCGCGGCTGTCCTGGTGCGCCTTCCACCCGTTTCGCAGCTCCAAAGACCTGCCCGAAACGTAAAGGTCTGGTCAAAACCCTCCTTCGCCCCTTGCAATCGGTGGACTGCGCCGATTCGGGCGTGCAGCGTTGATGCTGTCGCACCTCGAGCGACAAGCCCTCGACCCGAGGGCGAGATGGGGACGGGAATGGAGGCGTGGAAATGCCGAATGTCATTGCCCTGGCTGGTGACTCCACGCCCGTTCCGCGTCTGCTGACCACAGCCGAGGTCGCAGACCTGCTCCATGTGAACGCCTCGACGTTGTGCCGGTGGCGCCAGCAAGGGATGGGGCCACGCGTGGCGTGGCTCTCACCGTCCATCCCTCGCTACCAGCTGGCGGACGTCACGGCGTGGATCGAACGGACTGCGTCGTGAGGATCCGCAAGGAGCCATCGGGGAGGTTCCGAGCAGTGCTGAAGGTGGGTCGTGATTACGTCGCGGGCCGGACCTTCGACACCAAGCGGGACGCCCAGGCGTGGCTGATGCGCGAACGGGCGGCCCTCGCTGGCGGCGTCGTCCCGCGCGCGGGACGCGCCACCGTGAGATCCCTGCTCCGGGTCTGGCTCGAGGAGCGCACTCACTCGGTGTCGGCCAAGACCTACACGGCCGACGCCGCGCTCCTGCGGCTTGTGCCCCAATCGCTGGCCGCCCTTTCGATCAACGCGGTCACCGATCGCGAGGTCACCCGAGCGCTCATCACGCTCACGAGCGACGGTCTGGCGGAGTCATCGGTGCGCCGTTTCCGGGCATCGTTGTCGTCCTTCTTCGCGTGGGCCGTGCGGGAGCGACTGATCGTGCTCAACCCGGTGCTTCGGACTCGGGTGCCGAAGGCCAGCGGTCCCAGGACAGAGATGTTCCCCTTCGGCGAGGAGGACCTCGAACGCATCCACCTCAAGGCAGCGGCGATCGACCAACGCCTCGGTGACCTCCTGCTCGTCGCGGGGTGGACAGGGCTGCGGTGGTCGGAGCTGCGGGCCGTTCGGGTCCGGGACTTCGTCGAGGTGCCGATGCCCACGTTGGTGGTCCAGCGGGCCGAGCCGGAGGGCGTCGCCATCAAGACCACGAAGTCCGGTCGGTCGCGTCGGGTGCCGGTCGCGGATCGGGTCCTCCCGCTCGTGGTCGCGATGGCGGCGGGCAGGGAGGCCGACGCTCCACTGTTCGTGACGTCCTCGGGTCACCGGTTGCACGCCTCCGCGTTCAAACGGTCGCTCGGTTGGTCGACGCTTGCTGAAGGTCGCCGCATCCACGACCTGCGGCATACCGCTGCCTGCTTGTGGCTGGCCCGCGGCGTCGACCCGGGCACCGTCCAGGCGTGGATGGGGCACCAGTCGATCGCCACGACCAACCTCTACCTGCACCACCTCGGAACGCCCGCTGACCGGGCCGGACTGGCTCGCCTGAACGACTAGGGGCACGCCGGGGGCACACGAACCGAGTGGGTGGCGGAATGACAACGCAAGAACCCCGCCTGATGATCAGCATTCCTGCTGGTCAGACGGGGTTCTCTCGGGGTGGAGCTGAGGGGATTCGAACCCCTGACCTTCTCATTGCGAACGAGACGCGCTACCAACTGCGCCACAGCCCCTTGATGCGGACGAAACGATAACACCAGCAGCACCCCCCACGGAAAACGGTCCCCGGCGCGCCTTCCAGTGGTCGCCAGTCAGCCGAGGAGGGCGCGCATCACGGTGTCGCCGGTGTCGACCTGGCGGATCTCGACCGCAGCGATCCGGTCGACCGGCAGCTTCGTGACACCGGAGGGGTGCATGACCCGGCCCGAGCGGGCGGTCCAGTCCTTCACCTGCGCGTTGCTGCCGTCCCGCCCGACGACCCAGATCGCGTAGTGCACCCCGGCGTCGTCGCCATAGTCCTGCCCGGGACCCGTGGCCGAGCCCGTACCCGTGACGCTCCCGGACGCAACCGCACCGGCGGCCGCCCCGAGCTGGGCGTACTGGCACTCGACCCGCAGCTCGGTCCCCAGCGCAGTCGGCACGACGTCCACGACGGCCGTCATCGGCGAGGCCTGCACGGGCGCGAACGCCAACCTGCTGCCCGCGGCCGCCGTGGCCTGTGGACGGTCGGCCGGTGAGCCGCCCCGCGCCTCCGACACGGCATACCCGCCCGCGCCCCCGATGAGCAGCGCAGCCGCAGCGGCCGCCATGGGAGCCAGCCAGGTGCGGGGGCGAGAGGGGGTCAGCGGCAGCGGCAGCACGGGCATCAGCGAGGAGGGCGGCGGCACGTCGAGGTCGTCGACCTCACCGGGCAGGGGCGCGCGGGAGCCGGAGTCCACCGCCATCGCCTCAGCCGGGCTGAGCTGACCGAGCAGCCCGGGCATGCCGGCGAGCTCGGCCACCGCGTCGCGGCACCGGCCGCACCCCGCGAGGTGGTCCTCGTACTCCGCCCGCTCGGCACCCGTGAGGGCACCCAGCACGTAGGCAGCGTCCCAGTCCGCGTACACGTCGGCGTGGCTCATGCGCGCGTCACCCCCTTCTCCTGCAGGGCGAGCCGCAGGCTGCGCAGGCCGTAGTGGAGGCGGGACTTCACGGTCCCCTCCGGGATCCTCAGCTCGGCCGCGATCTCCGCCACGGTCCTCCCCTCGTAGTAGGCGGCGGCCACCACGCGGCGGTGGTCCGCGGACAGCGAGCCCAGGGCGTCGGCGATGAGCCAGCGGTCCAGCACCTCACCGGTCCGGTCGCCCGTCACCGGGTCGACCCAGTCGAGGCCGGCCACCTCGTGGCGGCTGGCCGCGCTGCGCCACCGGTCGACGACCAGGTTGCGCACCACCGTGAACAGCCACGCCCTCGCCTGGGCGTCGCTGCGGCCGCCGAGCTCGGGGTCGCGCCACGCGCGCAGCAGCGACTCCTGCACGAGGTCCTCGGCCACCTGCGGGTCACGGGTCAGCCGCACGGCGAACCGCCACAGCTCCGGGGCATGGCGGTCGTGCAGGCCCTGCAGGGCCGCCTGCCGCTGCGCTGCCTCCACCTCGCCACCTCCGCCGACCGGTGCCGACTCCTGATCCTCCCCGCCCGGGGCCGTCGGGGTAAAGGACGACACAGCCCGCCCAGACGTTCACCGGCGCCCTGACCTCGACCGCCGAACGAGAGCCCGGTGAACTCCGGGCGGGGCCATCTCGTCCAAGCGCCATGGACACCTTCCTCCCCCGGGCCGCCACGACAGCGGCGGCCCTCCTCGCGGTCGCGGCGCTGGCAGGCTGTGGCTCGTCGGGTGGTTCGGCCTCTGCCAGCTCGAGCTCGTCATCCGCCGGCTCCTCGTCCTCGTCGCCCGGCTCGTCCTCGTCTTCCAGCTCGTCCTCCTCAGCAGCCGACCTCGGCGTGGCGAAGAGCAGCCTGGGCGAGATCGTCGTCAACGGCTCGAAGATGACGACCTACGTCTTCACCAAGGACAAGCCCGGCTCCGGCACCAGCAGCTGCACCGGCCAGTGCGCCGCGTTGTGGCCACCGGTGACGACCACCTCAGCCGCCCCGAAGGTCGACGGCGTCAAGGGGACCGTCGGCACCATCACCCTCCCCGACGGCACCAAGCAGGTCACCCTCGACGGCCGCCCGCTCTACCTCTTCGCCAAGGACACCAAGCCCGGCGACGTGGCCGGGCAGGGCGTGGGCAAGGTCTGGTATGCAGTGGGTCCAGACGGTTCGATGCTCACCGGCGGCACCCGCGGCGGGTACTGAGGAGGTCTCGTGCAGATCAACGGCCTGCCCGCCCACGCCCTGCTGGTCCACCTCGTCGTGGTGCTGCTGCCCCTCACCGCGCTCGGCGCCGTGGCGGTCAGCGTGTGGCCGGCGGCGCAGCGCAAGCTCACCTTCCTGGTGCCCCTCGGCGCTGTGGTGGGGCTGGTGGCCGTGCCCGTGACGACGCGCGCAGGCAACGACCTCGCCGCCCACCTGGGCAACCCGGCGTTCATCAACCACCACCGGTCGCTCGGCTCGATGGTGCTGCCCTGGGCGGCGGCGCTCGCCGTCACCACCCTCGCGCAGTGGCTGCTGCTGCGGCGTGGCACCAGCCGGGCCGTGCGGACCACGGTGGCGGTACTGGTCGTGGGCAGCGCCGTCGGCACGGCCGTCATCGTCGCCCTGGCCGGCGACGCGGGCGCCCGGGCTGTGTGGGGCGGGCGCTAGCCCGTCACCGCGGCGACGGGGTCGTCCGCGCGGAGCGGCGGTGCGGGCGTCAGGCGCCGGCGACGCGGCGGGCAGGCTCCTGCTCGTACGCTGCGTACTCGGTGTCCGCGTCGCCCACCAGGTCGGCGGCGGTCGGGGCGGGACGGGTGGCGCGCGACTTCATCGTGTAGGTCGGGCGGGGCACGGGGACCGGGTCCCAGGTGAGCGGGATGTCGTCCTCGTCGACCAGGGGCCGGGCGGGGACGACCAGCTCGGCAGCGGGCTCGACGGCCGCAGCCGGCGTCGGCTGCGGCGCAGCGGGGGCAGCAGTGGCCGGGGCGGCCAGTCCGCGCTCGACCTCCTGGAAGTCGTAGAGCGCGGAGGCAGCCGGCTGGGCCGGGGCCTCCGTCACCGTGTCGTCGGGCTCGGACTCGGTGTGGGACTCGGTGTGGGACTCGAGCTGGGTCGAGGCGCCGGAGGACGCGGCGGGGCGGGTCGCCTGCTCGCGCTCGACCGGGCGACGGGGCGCGGTGGGCACGGCCGCGGCACGGGGCGCCGGACGCTGCGCGCCCGGGCGCTCGGCGGTGGGACGGCTGGCGCGGCGCGCGGCCTGCTCGGCAGCCACGGCCTGGCGAACCCAGGCCACGGAGCCGACGACGGCAGCGACCGGCACCAGGACGGCGACCCAGGGCAGCGCCCCGAAAGCCGCCAGCGGCAGGGCGAGCAGCACCGCGGCGAGCGAGGCGAGCAGCGTCAGGCCGCGGACCTTGCGGGCTGGACGGACTGCGGCGGGGGCGAGCTCGTGGCCGGTGTCGCGACCGGCCTTGCCCGGTGCGGGCGCCGGCTCCTCCCAGCCCCAGGCCCCGTCGCGAAGCCCCTCGACGGCCTCGAGGTCAGCGGAGGGGGCCGGGCGGGTGGTCGCGCCGGGGGTGGCGGTCATCGTGAAGGTCGTGGTCTCGGCGCGCTTGACGAGCACCTGCGCGCGGACGGCTCGGGCCGGGCTCACGGCATACGAGCGGGGTGAGGGCACCGAGAGGTCGGCGACGGGCAGGGCGGTGCGACGCTCGAGGACGCGCATCGACTCGGAGAACTGGTCGACGGACCGGGCGGTGGCGAGGTGTTCGCGACGACGCACCCAGTACTGCACGAAATAGGCAGCCCAGACGGCGATGATGACGAGGAAGACGAGACTGCTGGGCTGCACGGACACGACGTTAGGTGGCCCGGCTCGGCCCCTCGGGGACGTGCGGCGGTGTGTCGCCAATGTGACTGGTGTGGTTGCTGTGCAGACGCTCAGCGAGGGTGTGCCCGCCGAGGTCCTCGGTGGTCAGCGCGAACGTCCGGTGGTCGCGCCACTGCCCGTCGATGTGCAGGTATGCAGCCCGCACGCCCTCGTCGCGGAAGGCCAGCTTGCGCACCACGGCGAGGCTGTTGGCGTTCTCGGGGCGGATGTTGACCTCGAGGCGGTGCAGCCCGAGCGCACCGAACGCGTGGTCACCGGCCAGAGCCAGGGCCGTGGGCACGACGCCTCGCCCTGCCACCTTCTGGTCGACCCAGTAGCCCGCGGCCGCGGACAGCAGCGATCCCCACGAGATGCCGAAGAGCACGACCTGCCCGACCAGCCGTCCGTCGGTGCGGATCGTGAAGGGCAGCATCCGGCCGGCCCGGGCCTCGCTGCGGTAGTGCCGGACGAGGCCGGCGAACGACACCGGCCGGGGGTCCTGCTCGGGGGCGGTGGCCTCCCACGGACCCAGCCAGTCGCGGTTGAGCGAGCGCACCCGGGTCCACTCGTGCCGGTCGCTGCGGCGCAGCGCGTCGAGGACCACCTCGTCCCCATGAGGGGTCGTGCCGTGGAGCTCAACCGGCCACACGACCATCAGTGGTCGCCGCCCCTGATCTGCGACAGCGCGTGCTGCACGACGGGCTCGAGGACCGCGAGGCCATCGCGCACGCCCCCGGTCGAGCCGGGGAGGTTGACGACGAGGGTCGGGCCCGCGGTGCCCGCGAGCCCTCGGGACAGCATCGCCGTGGGCACCCCGGCGGCGACGCCGGCCGACCGGATGGCCTCGGCGATGCCGCTGACCTCACGGTCGAGCACGGCCCGGGTCGCCTCCGGCGTGCCGTCGGTGGGCGAGAGGCCGGTGCCGCCGGTGGTGACGAGCAGGTCGGGCTCCGACGCGAGCGCTGCCTCCAGCGCCTCCGCGACGGCCGGGCCGTCGGGGACCACGGTCGCGTCCTCGACCTCGAACCCCCACCCCCGCAGTGCCTCCACGACCAGGGGACCCCCGCGGTCGGGGTACACGCCGGTGGCTGCCCGGGTCGAGCAGGTGACGACGACCGCCCGGGGGCTCACGGCTGCTCCGCCCAGTCGCCGGACCGGCCGCCGGACTTCGCGGTGACCCGGACGTCGGTGATGCGGGCGTGCTTGTCGACGGCCTTGACCATGTCGATGAGCGCGAGGGCGGCCACGGCGACCGCAGTGAGGGCCTCCATCTCGATCCCGGTGCGGTCGGCGGTCCGGACGGTCGCCACGACCTCGACGCCGTCGTCGACCACCTCGAGGTCGACGGCCACGCCGTGCACGGCGATCGGGTGGGCGAGCGGGATCAGCTCGGGGGTGCGCTTGACCGCCTGGATGCCGGCGATGCGGGCCACCGCGAGGGCGTCACCCTTGGGGACGTTGCCGTCGCGCAGGGCTGCAACTGCGTTGGAGGACAACAGGACCCGACCGGCGGCACTGGCCTGGCGGGCCGTGACGTCCTTGGCCGAGACGTCGACCATGTGGGCCGAGCCGTCCGCCCGCACGTGGGTCAGCCCGGACCTCTGGGTCGCCCGCGTCGTCTCGTCGCTCACTGGCCCTCCCTCCCGAGCAGCGGCAGGCACTCGAGGGCGTCACCGACCTCGACCTGCGTCACCTCCGGTGGGATGACGGCGAGCGCGTCGGCCGCCGCGAGGGCCCCGAGCATGTGCGAGCCCTGCCCACCGGCGAGGCGCGCGCGGTCGTCGTCCAGGACGACCCGCAGGAACTCCATCTTCCCGGGCACCGAGCTGAACGCCTCCCCCGCGACGGCCGGCACGTAGCCGGGCGGGAAGGCGGGCTCCGGCCGCCCCGCCATGGCCCGCAGCGCCGGTGCGACGAACACGTGGAACGACACCAGCGCGCTCACCGGGTTGCCGGGCAGGGTGAAGACCGGGACCTGGTCGTCACCGAGCACGCCGAACCCCTGCGGCATCCCCGGGCGCATCGCCACCTTGTCGAACTGCACCGTCCCGACCCGCGACAGCACCTCCTTGACCGTGTCGAACGCGCCCATCGAGACGCCGCCGGTCGTGATGATGGCGTCGGCCCGCACGAGCTGGCCCTCGAGGGTGTCCAGCAGCGCCCGGGCGTCGTCGGGCACCCCGCCCACGCGGTACGGCGTGACCCCCACCGAGGTGACGGCTGCGGTGAGCATGAGCGAGTTGGAGTCGACGATCTGGCCGAACCCCGGCGTGGTGCCCACGTCGACGAGCTCGTCGCCGGTGGAGAGCACGACCACGCGCGGACGCGGGACCACCTTCACCCGGGCGACGCCCGCGGCGGCGAGCAGCGCGATCTGGCCGGGGCCGAGCAGCGTGCCGCGACGCAGGATGGTGACGCCCTGCTCGACGTCCTCCCCCACCTCGCGGACGTGCTGGCCGACCACGGAGGGCACCCGGACCTGCACCCGGACCACCCCGCCGTCGGTGACCTCGACCGGGACGACGGCGTCGGCACCCCGGGGCATCGGGGCTCCGGTCATGATGCGCATCGTCTGGCCCTGGGCCAGCGACAGGGCGTTGGTGTTGCCGGCGGCGATGTCGTTGACCACCGGCAGGACGACGGGGTCGTCCTCGGTGGCGCCCACGACGTCCTGGGCGTGCACGGCGTACCCGTCCATCGCCGAGTTGGTGAAGCCGGGCAGGGAGCCGCGGGCCGTGACGTCCTCGGCGAGGACGCAGCCCTGGGCGTCGAGGACGCCCTGCTCGAAGGGCCGGATGACCCTGACGGTGCCGAGGATCCGGTCGAGGTGCTGCTCGACCGAGATCACCTCGACGTGGCCTCCGCCGCGTCGGCGCCTTCAGCGGCGCCGGCGCCGTTGCTGCCGTTGGCACCCGCCCGGTCGGCGGCGAACTCGTCCAGCCACTCGCCGAAGTCGGAGCCCAGCTCGGCATGGTCGAGGCCGAGGCGGACCACGGCCTTCAGGTAGTCGAGGCGGTCGCCTGTGTCGTAGCGGCGGCCCCCGAAGACGACGCCGTGGACACCCCCGCCCGGCTCGGTGGACGCGGCGAGGGTCTGCAGGGCGTCGGTCAGCTGGATCTCGCCGCCGCGGCCGGGCGGGGTGTTCTCCAGCACGCCGAAGACCGACGGGTCGAGCACGTAGCGGCCGATGACGGCGAGGTTGCTGGGGGCGTCGGCGGGGTCGGGCTTCTCGACGAGGCCGGTGATGCGCACGACGTCGCCCTCCCGCTGGTCGACGGCGGCGCAGCCGTAGAGGTGGGCCGACTCGCGCGGCACCTCCATCAGGGCGATGACGCTGCCGCCCTTCTCCTCGCGCACCTTGAGCATCTCCTCGAGGAGGTGGTCGCGGGCGTCGATGAGGTCGTCGCCGAGCAGGACGGCGAACGGGTTGTCGCCGACGTGCTCCTTGGCGACGTGGACGGCGTGGCCGAGGCCCTTGGGCTGGCCCTGGCGCACGAAGTGCACCTTCATCGCGGCGGACTCGCGCACCCGCTCGAGGCGGAACTGGTCGCCCTTGGCCTCCAGCGCCTGCTCGAGCTCCCACTGGTGGTCGAAGTGGTCCTCCAGGGCCGCCTTGTTGCGGCCGGTGATGATGAGCACGTCCTCGAGCCCGGCGCGCACGGCCTCCTCGACGACGTACTGGATCGCCGGCTTGTCGACCACCGGCAGCATCTCCTTCGGAGTGGCCTTGGTGGCGGGCAGGAAGCGGGTCCCGAGGCCGGCGGCGGGGATCACGGCCTTGGTGACGGGTCGGGCGTTCTCGCTGCTCATGGACCCACCCTATTCGCGACACCCCGCTCGCGGCTCGGGTTCGCTGCGCTGCACCATGGACCCGTGTCCGTCCCGACCCCGCCCCCGGAGCCGTTCCCGCCCATCACCGGTGACAAGGCGGAGCTGCGTAGACGGCTTCGTGTGCTGCGGCGCGAGCGGGTGCCTGCCCGCGACCGGGCCGCCGACGCCGAGTCCATCGCGCTGCTCGCCCTGGAGGTGGCCCACGAGGCGGGGGTGGGACGCGGCGGCTGGGTGGCGGCGTACGAGTCGACACCCACCGAGCCCCCGACGGAGGCGCTGGTCGCGGCGCTGCAGGGACGCGGCGTACGGGTGCTGCTCCCGGTGACGCTCCCCGACTGGGACCTCGACTGGCGCGAGGCCGGCTCCGACGTGCCGCTGGGCAGGGACGCGGTCGGGCGCGCTGCGGTGGTCTTCGTCCCGGCGCACGCCGTCGACGGGGCCGGGACGCGCATCGGCCAGGGGAAGGGCTGCTACGACCGGGCGCTCGCCCGCACCGACGGCGTGCGTGTGGCGGTCGTGCACCCGTGGGAGGTCGCCCGCGAGGCCCTGCCCCACGAGGAGCACGACCTCCCCGTGGACGCCGTCATCACCGCGGCCACGGGGCTCCGGCGCCTTCCTAGCTGGAGGACCCGCCCGGCACGAGCGTGAGCTCGTCGCCGCCCGCGTCCTTGACGGCGCCCGCGCTGTATGGCCAGTCGAACAGCTCGTTCTTGGCCCATGCCTTGGACTGGTCGTTGTAGTGGTCGGCGAACGCGTGGCCGCTGTTGCCGGTCTGGTTGACCCAGCGCGACCTGTCGAAGTTCGAGAGGTCGACGACCATCCGCATCGAGGGCGCCCAGTCCACCTTGAACGCCTGCGACCGGCTCGCGTCGTCGAGACCCTTGCTGGCGTCCCAGCCGTTGGCGTCGACGATGGCCGAGCCACCTGGCATCTCGATGGGCCCGCGGTTGAACAGCTGGCGCACGATGCCGGGGACGTCGTCGCCACCGAGCACCTGGTGGGTCAGCGTGAGGGTGTGCAGCTGGCCCCACTCCCAGTCCGAGGGGTCCTTGCCGAGCTCGCGGGTCAGGTCGAGGCGGGCGTCGACGAGGGCCTTGCGCAGGATCTCGGACTGCCCCTCGGTGACGCCGGCGGTGCGCTTGTCGTCCCACCATGCCGAGCGCGGCTTGGCCAGGAGCTGGCTCATCGCCTCCATCCACTGGTCGCCGCCGTTGGCGCGCAGGTCCTTGGGCAGCTCGTCGTCGAACGTCAGGTCGAGCAGGCTCGACCACACGGCGTTGTAGTAGGCGGCGGCAGCACCCGCGGGGCTCTTGCCCGCCGGGGTGGTGAAGTCCCAGTGCCGCAACAGGTCCTGCGCCTGCTCGGTGAAGTCGTCGTTGCCGAGGTCGACCTTGAGCAGGGCCTTGACCAGGGTGGGCGCGAACTGGCTTCGGGTGTCGCCCTGGATCTGCGACATGGCCGCGGGCGTGACCTTCGGGTCCTTCTCCAGCAGGTCGCGGATGCGCTGGCTGCGGAAGCCGTAGTCCCACTCCGTGGTGAGGAAGGGCGTGCTGCTCTCGGTGACCGCCTGGTTGGCGGCGACGATGAAGCCCTTCGGCGGGTTGTACGCGTACGGCATCTGGGCGAAGGGCACGTAGCCCTTCCAGTCCCACGAGGAGACCCAGCCGGGGCGGATCCAGTAACCGGGGGCGTTCTGCATGTAGCGGCTGCGGACCGGGATGACTCCGGGGGCCTGGTAGCCGATGTTGCCTGCCGTGTCGGCGTAGAGCAGGTTCTGCGCGGGGACCGCGAAGTCCTTGGCGGCGGCGCGGAACTCGGCGAAGTTGGTGGCCTTGTTGAGGCCGAAGATCGCGTCGGCCGTCTGCCCGACCTGGATCCCGGTCCACTGCAGGGCGACCTCGTAGTCGCCGGGGCTGGTCTTGCCGTTGACGGGCGGTCCCTCGCCCGCCTTCGCGACGCCGTCGATCGCGTCGGACAGGATCGGCCCGTGGGCCGTCGACCGCACCGTGATGGTCTCCTCCCCACCGCCACCGATCTTGATGGTCTCGGTGCGCATGGTCAGTGGCACCTGCTTGCCGTCGCGCAGGTAGGTGCTCCCCCGCACCTGCTCTAGGAAGAAGTCGCTCACGTCGGGGCCGAGGTTGGTGAACCCCCAGGCGATCGACTGGTTGTGCCCGATGACGATGCCCGGCAGCCCGGCGAAGGAGTAGCCCGCGGTGTCGAAGGGGCAGCTGCTGCCGACGGTGCGGCAGTGCAGGCCCACCTGGTACCAGATGCCGGGGATGCTCACGCCGAGGTGGGGGTCGTTGGCCAGCAACGGCTTCCCGGTGCTCGTGCGCGAGCCGGAGACCACCCACGAGTTGGAGCCGATGCCGTCGCCCCGCCCCATCGTGACCGGGACGCTGGCGAGCGCCTTGGACACGGCGGCATACGCGCGCTGCGCCCCCGGTCCCGTCTCGGCGGCGACGGCGGGGTCGGTGCCGGAGGCCTTGGTGGAAGCGGCCTTGGCCGGCGCCGAGGAGAAGGGGATCGCCGAGCCGGCGTCAGTGGGCGTCGTACCGGTGGCGGTCGTGGGCGCGCCCGTGGTGGGCGACCACTCGTCGCCTGAGAGGATCGGCTTGTTGGCCGTGTACGGGTAGGCGGGGAACAGCTCGTTGATCTGGCTGAGCGGCATCGAGCCGGCCAGGCGCGCGCGCATCAGCTCGGCGGAGTAGTCGCCGCGCAGGTCCCACGCCATGGCCTTGAGCCATGCGAGGGAGTCGGCCGGCGTCCAGTCCTCGACGCGGTAGTCGGGCACCTTCTGGGCGAGCACGACGTACTCGAGCGACATCTTCGACGGCGTGCCCTGCTGGTGGATGTAGGCATTGACGCCGTCGGCGTAGGCCTGCAGGTAGCGCCGCGTCTCGGGCTTGAGCGTCGGCAGCTCGGCCTCGGCCACGCGCCGCCAGCCGAGGGTGCGGATCACCCGGTCGGTCTCCAGGCCGCCCTTGCCGACGAGCTCGGAGAGCCGGCCGGAGGTGATGTGGCGGCGCAGGTCCATCTCGAAGAAGCGGTCCTGGGCGTGGACGAAACCCTCGGCGCGGAACAGGTCGTCGGCGGTGTCGGCGTAGATCTGCGGGATCCCGTGGTCGCCGCGGATGACCTGGACCTTGCCCTGCAGACCCGGCACGGTCAGCTCGCCCTCGGTGACGGGGAACGGACGCCGGACCCAGGTCACCGCCAGGACCGCGACGATTCCGAGGACGACGACGAGCAGGGCCGCCACCGCGATGGCGATGCGGCGGGCAAGGATGACGCGAGACACCCTGCGAGACTATCCGCACCACTGACGGGGAAAGGACGTGACGGGCCGTGGGCACAGGCTTCACCGAACCGCCCGTCACGGTCGCGTCCGCCCTCACCTCGGACGCCGGCTCGTCCGCGTCCTTCACGCTGCACGACCTCACCCCGGCGCTGCTGGTGGGCTCCCTCGTCCTGCTCGTCGCGGTCGCGGCCGTGCGGCTGTCGGTGAAGTCGGGGCTCCCCTCGCTGCTCATCTACCTCGGCATCGGGCTGGCCATCGGCGAGTCCGGTCCGTTCGGGATCGAGTTCGACTCCAACGAGCTCACCCAGGTGCTCGGGTACGCCGCGCTGATCCTCATCCTCGCCGAGGGCGGCCTGAGCACGAAGTGGGAGGGGATCCGGCGCTCGGTCGCCCCGGCCGCGGTGCTGTCGACGGTCGGCGTCATCGTGTCGGTGCTGGTCGTGGCGCTGTCGGCGCGGTTCGTGCTGCACCTCGACTGGAACACCGCGCTGCTCGTGGGCGCCATCCTGTCCTCCACCGACGCCGCGGCGGTGTTCTCGGTGCTGCGTCGCGTGCCGCTGCCCCGGCGCATCACCGGCATGCTCGAGGCGGAGTCGGGGTTCAACGACGCCCCCGTCGTCATCCTCGTGACCGCCCTCGCGGCACGCAGCGCCGACCCGGCAGAGGCCGAGGGCTGGCTCACGCTGGCACTCAAGGCGGTCGTCGAGCTCGGTGTCGGCGCCGCGATCGGGCTGGCCGTCGGCTGGCTCGGTGCGCACTTCATGCGGAGGGCCGCCACCGGTTCCTCGGGCCTCTTCAGCATCGGGGTCGTCGCCCTCACGGTCCTCGCCTACGCCGCGGCGGCCACGGTCCACACCAGCGGCTTCATCGCCTGCTACCTCGCCGCCCTCGTCCTGGGCAACCTCCACCTGCCCCACCGCCCGGCCGTGCAGGGGCTGTCGACGGCCCTGGGCTGGGTGGCCCAGATCGGGCTCTTCGTCCTGCTCGGCCTGCTCGCCTCGCCCAGCAAGATGCTCGACCAGGTGCTGCCCGCGACCGTGATCGGCCTGGTGCTGCTGCTCATCGCACGGCCCCTGTCGGTCCTGGCGTCGGTGGCCCCTTTCCGCCTCGGCTGGCGCGACCAGGTGTTCCTGTCGTGGGCCGGGCTGCGCGGCGCCGTACCCGTCGTGCTCGCGACCGTGCCCCTCACCGTCGGGGCCCGCAACGTCGACTGGATCTTCGAGCTGGTCTTCGTCCTCGTCGTCATCTTCACCGTCGTGCAGGGGCCGACCCTGCCGTGGGTGGCCCAGCGCCTGGGGATCGTCGAGGACTACCGCACGCTCGACCTCGCCGTGGAGGCCACGCCGCTGGAGGAGCTCGACGCCGAGCTCATGCAGGTCACCGTCGGGCCGGCGTCCAAGCTCCACGGCGTCGAGATCTTCGAGCTGCGCCTCCCGCAGGGAGCCAACGTCACCCTCGTGGTCCGCGACGGCCACGGATTCGTCCCCGAGGTCAACACCGCGGTCCGGCGCGGCGACCAGCTGCTCATCGTCGCGACCGCCGGCGTCCGGGCCAAGGCTGAGAAGCGGGTGCGCGAGGTGAGCCAGGCCGGCCGGCTCGCCGGCTGGGCCACCCCGGTACGCAGCCGCGAGCCCAGGCCGGACCGGGGACCCGTGCGCGGACCCGCCGCTGTGGCGGACCGCGGCCCCGCCGGGGTCGAGCGGATCTCGGGCACCGCTGTGGAGCGGGCGCTCGCTGCGGTGGCCGGCCGCAGGCACGGGCGGGCCGGCGACGGGAAGAAGTAGGGCGCTCCCGGCCTTATAGTTGGCAGTCGAGAGGTGGGAGTGCCAGTCCTCGACCGTGGTCGTGACCGCACCCCACCGCCCACCGTCCGTCCCGGCCAGACCCGGCCGCCAGACCCTTGGAGGAACCGTGCCGACGTACTCCTACGCCTGCACCGAGTGCCAGCACCGCTTTGACGCGGTCCAGTCGTTCACCGACGACTCGCTCACCGTCTGCCCCGAGTGCGACGGACGCCTGCGCAAGGTGTTCAGCGCGGTCGGCGTCGTGTTCAAGGGCGGCGGCTTCTACCGCACCGACTCGCGCAACGGTTCCTCCGCCTCGGTCTCCGCCGCCAAGAGCGAGGGCGGTTCGTCGTCGTCCTCCTCCTCGTCCGACAGCAGCTCGACCTCCGGGTCCACCTCGGGGACCGGTACGGCGTCGAAGTCCACCTCCTCGTCGGGCTCCGGCTCCTCCTCGAGCTCCTCGGCCGGTTCGGCCGCCTGACCCCGCAGGCGCCCGGCCCCGCGCCTACCTGGTCTCACTCGCCTGACCTCACCTGCCCGGCCGGGCCCCGCTCGTCCACAGGGGACGTCGCTCCCACCTGTTGTCCACAGCGCCCCTCACCGCCCGGCCCGCAGCGCGCTCGCTGCGTAGGCTGGCCGCATGACCTCAGGGCATCCGCGCGCAGACCTCGGCCTCATCGGCGGCTCGGGCTTCTACGAGTTCTTCGACCACGCCGAGCGGGTGCGGGTGACCACCCCGTTCGGTGACCCCAGCGACGACGTCGTCATCGGTGAGGTCGACGGCCGCCGGGTCGCCTTCATCGCCCGCCACGGCCAGGGCCACCGCTTCCCGCCGCACAAGGTCAACTACCGCGCCAACCTCTGGGCGCTGCGCTCGGTCGGAGTCCGGCAGGTCCTCGCCCCCTGCGCGGTCGGTTCGCTGCGGCCCGAGCTCGGCCCCGGTTCCGTGGTCGTGCCCGACCAGGTCGTCGACCGCACCTGGGGCCGCGAGCACACCGTGTACGACGCGGAGGGCTCGGTCGTCCACGTCGGGTTCGCCGACCCCTACTGCCCCCGCGGTCGAGAGGTGGCCACCAAGGCGGTCCACGACGCCGGGCTCGAGGTCGCCGACTCGGGCACCCTCGTGGTCATCAACGGTCCCCGCTTCTCCTCGACGGCCGAGTCGCTCTGGCACCAGCAGGCGGGCTGGTCGATCGTCGGGATGACCGCCATGCCGGAAGCGGCCATCGCCCGTGAGCTCGCGATGTGCTTCACCACCGTCGCCCTCGTCACCGACCACGACGCCGGCGTGCACGGCGGTGAGGCGGTCACCCACGAGGAGGTGCTGGCCGTCTTCGCCCGCAACGTCGACGCCCTGAAGTCCGTCCTCCGGTCGGCTCTGGGCGCGATGCCGGAGGCGGAAGCCGACGACAGCGCGACGTGCGCCTGTCGCCGGGCTCTCGACGGCATCACCCTTCCCTTTGAGCTGCCGGCCTGAGCCATGGGCTCCTCGCCGACACCCGGCCCGCGGCCGTGAGCCCCAGGCCGGCCAGCGGGGTGGAGCTGTCAGCAGCCTGGCGGTGGCTGCAGGGCCCGGGTCGGCGCCGGGCCTGGCGTCGACGGGTCCTGCGACGCGGTCTGGCCGCCCTGTGCGCGGGCGCTGCGGTGCTGGGTCTGGTCGCGGTGGCTCGCTCCCCCGAGCGGAGCCGGCTGGTGGCCGTCGTCGTGGCGGCCCGCCCGCTGGCCGTCGGCGAGGTCGCCACCCCCGAGGCGGTCCGCACCGTGCTGTTCCCTGCCGACCTGGTCCCCGACGACGCCGCTCACCAGCTCGCCCAGGTCGTGGGCAAGCCGGTCACGGCAGCGCTCAGCGCCGGCGAGGCCGTCACCACGCGCCGGGTCCGGCCCGAGAGCGTGCTCGCCGGTCAGCCGATCGACCTGGTCGCCTTCCACGTGACCATCCCCGACGTCCGGGCCGTGTCCATGGTGCGTCCCGGCGACCGGGTCGACCTCGTGGGGCCGACCGGCATCGTCGCCCACAGCGCACCCGTCCTCAGCGTCGACCCAGTGGTGACGACCGACTTCGGCTCGGTGCTGCAGGGCCCGGGCTCCTCCAGCGGCTACGACCTCAAGGACGCCGGCGTCGTCGTGGCGGTCGACCAGCCCACCATCCTCGGCCTCGCCGCCGCCCAGCAGGACGCCCTCGGACGGCCCCAGCTGTCCCTCGTCCTGCGCCCTCGCTGACGCACCCCCGCCAGAAGGCCCGGCGCTCGGGACGTTCGCGCCGGCGGCCTGCGCCGCTACCGTGAGTCTGGTCAACCTCATTCCAGGAAAGGGCCGGGATTTCCATGAAGGGTTTCAAGGACTTCATCATGCGGGGCAACCTCGTCGAGCTTGCCGTCGCCTTCATCATCGGCTCTGCGTTCGCCGCAGTGGTCACCACGTTCACCAAGATCATCATCGAGCTGGTGGGCAAGGCCGGGGGTGCCAAGAACTTCGACGACTTCAAGCCGGGCGGCCTCCTGTCGGTAGGCCCGTTCCTCACCGCGCTGTTCGCGTTCCTGCTCATGGCCTTCGTCGTCTACTTCTTCGTGGTCAAGCCGTACGAGGCGGCCAAGGCACGGTTCACCCGGGCGCCGGAGGTCGACGAGGCACCGGACGAGAGCGTCGTCCTGCTGCGCGAGATCCGCGACGCCCTGAACCGGCCGGTCTGAGCCACCCAGCAAAGCCGAAGGCGCCGGGACCCCGACGGGTCTCGGCGCCTTCGGCGTCCAGCGGCACCTGCGTAGGACGTCAGTCCCTGCCCCAGTGCGGGGGCCGCTGCTCGAACAGCCACCGGTCGTGGGCCGAGAGGTCCTCGCGCTCGCCCCAGCCGGCGTCGGTGTCGTCCTTGGTCTGCTCGGGCTTGGAGGTCGCCCGGCGTCCGCGGACCCGGCGCTTGCGGGCGCCGACGTCGGGTGCCGGGGTGAACTCGTCGGGTTCAGCCTCGAGGCCGTCGAAGGTGAGCTGGGCCTCCTCCGGCGCCTCTGGCGGAGCGGGCTGCTGCTCGACCACGACCGGCGGCTGGGGCTCGAGTCGGGTCGCGGCAGCCGTGGCTCGCCGGGGTCGAGCGGCCTCCTCGACGGCGCGGCGCGCCGCAGCCCGCTGCACCGCGGCATGCACCCGCGACACGTCCCGCGCGGGGTCGCGGAACAGGTCGGTCGTCCAGACGCGCAGGTGCTCCCACCCGAGGCGCTCGAGCTGCTCACCCCGCAGCCGGTCACGGTCACGGGTGCTGTGCATCGCTGCGTACTCCAGGCCGTCGGTCTCCACGGCGACCAGCACCTGACCGGGACGCTCCGGGTCCTCGACCGCGAGGTCGATGGGGTGGCCCGCCCCGCCGAACGCCTCGTGCACCACGAGGCCGGACTGGCGCAGTCGCCGGGCGAACTCGGCGCGGACCGGTCCCCCGGTCACCACCGGCAGCGCCTCCGCTGCGACGGCCTCGGGGACCGGTGCCGTGCTGTCCTCGTCGGGCGCGTCGAGGAGCTCCGCGGGGGCGTCCGCGACCTCCGCGGGCGCCATGGCCTCACCCGTCTCTGCCGGGTCAGCGACGGACCCAGCGTCGGTGTGGGCGCCGGGGAGCGAGCCGTCAGCGGCGTACGCGAGGTAGTCCCGCAGCATGACCGCTCCCCGGGCCTTGAGCCGGGTCGGGTCGAGGTCGGAGGCGAGCAGCGACGAGACAACCGTCATCCGGCGACGGGCGCGGGTGATGGCGACGTTGAGCCGCCGCTCACCGCCCTCGAGGTTGAGCGGGCCGAACCGGTGCAGCACCCGGCCGTGCGGCGTCTTGCCGTAGCCGACGGACAGGATGATGGCGTCGCGCTCGTCGCCCTGCACGCGTTCGAGGTTCTTGACGAAGAAGCGCTCGGGGCGGTCCTCGTCGAAGAAGTCGCCGACGCCGTCGGCCTCGAGCAGCGCCCGGCGGAGTGCGTCGTCGAGGCGGGTGGCGTGCTTGATGCCGAGGGCGATGACGCCGAGCGACTCCTGCGGCCGGGTGCGCGCGTGCTCCAGCACCAGCTCGACGACCCGGCTCACCTCGGCCTCCGTCGACTCGATGGCCTCCTCGCCCGGCTGGACGACCCCGGAGCCGTCGACGGGCTCGAGCCGGACGACCGGGTCGGTGCCCCTGCCGGGGAAGGTGACCAGGGAGCCGTCGTACATCTCCCGGTTGGCGAACGCGATGAGCCGCTCGTCGAGCGAGCGGTAGTGCCAGGACAGGCGGCGCGTCGGCAGCGCGGCGGTGAGCACGTCGAGGACCGACTCGAACCCCTCGGTGAGGGTGTCGTTGTCGGTGGCGAGCTCCTCGTCGACCGCGGAGGTGAAGAAGCTCGTGGGCGGCAGCTGACGCTCGTCGCCGGCGACCACGACCTGGTGGGCGCGCGAGATGGCAGACACGGCCTGGGCAGGCGGGATCTGGGACGCCTCGTCGAAGATCACGACGTCGAACCAGCGTCCCGGCGGCAGCACCGACGCCACGACCAGCGGCGACATCGCCCAGGCCGGCTTGGCAGCCGTGAGGGTCTCCCCCGCCCGGGGCAGCAGGTCGCGCAGCGGGCGGTGCCGACGGGACTTGCCCGCCTCGGCGCGCACGAGCGCCTCCTGCTCGGGGTGGTCGGCGAGCACCTCGCGCAGCCGTCGACCGGCACCGGCGCGGACGCGCTCGGCGCTGGCCTGCAGGTGGGCGTGGTCGGCGGCGACGTACTCGCGGGCCACCCGCTGCAGCTGTGCACCGTCGTGGGCGCCGTAGCGGGGGTCGCGCACGACGAGGTCCTCGGACAGCGAGGTCCACCAGACGAAGTCCATCTCGGCGGCGACGTCGTCGGGCTCGACGCCGCGGCGGGCCAGGTCGTCGACGAGGGCACCGAGCCCGGAGGCGCGAAGGTCGTCAAGGACGCCGAGGACCCGCGGCACCACGGTGAGCCGGTCGGGCCGGGCGTCGAGCTCGGCCATGCGCATCCTGAGCTCGGGCAGCGGCGCTCCCATGAGGTCGCCCCCGGCGGGCGTGGTGGCCAGCCGCTCACCGAGCCAGGTGAGGTCGTCGGCGACAGCGCGGTATGCCGTGCGGGCACGGTCGAGGTCCACCGGGATCTCGGGGCGCCCACCGGCGCCGGCCATCGCCTGCCAGGAGGTGCGCTGCTGCTGGGCGTCGAGCAGGGCTGCGTGCAGGTCGGCCGGCGGGGGGCCCGGGCGCAGCAGCGAACGGGCCTGGCGGCGAAGGCGCCAACGGGCGTAGGCACCGAGCGCGACGCCGTCGGCCTCGCGGTAGGCCTTGGACCCGGTGGCGGCGACGAGGTCGCCCAGCGGGATGTCGAAGACCTCGGGGCGGAACACCTCGAGGGTGTCGCGGACACGGCCCACCGACTCCAGGACCGCACCCCAGTCGCTGACGCGCTCGGCCTGCGGGAGGCTCACCTCGGAGAAGACCTCGACCATGGTCTGCTCGACGTCCTGCAGCTCGCCCTGGCTGAGCCGGCTCGTGATGTCGCGGGCACGGAGGGCCTCCTCGGAGGTGGCGATGCGTGCACCGAACCACGGGTCGGTGTCGGCGCCGGTCGACCAGGCGCCGAGCGAGGCGGCCTCGGTGAGCTCGCGCCCCAGCTCCTGCACCCGGCGCCGGTCGAGCCCGGCGAGCTGCTCACCACGCAGCCGCACCCGGGACGTGGGCGGGTGCGCGGTGTCGCTGAGGGTGGCGATGGCCTCCTGCGCCTGGTGCGCGGAGACGCCCCACGGCTGGCGGACCTCGTGGAGCGCGGCGGCGTGGTCGACGAGGGTGGCACGGCGCTCGACGAGGGTGCGCTCGATCTCGGTGGTGTCGGGCTCCCGGGTGGCGGTGCCCCGCTCCAGCGCTGCGCCGAACTGCTGGGCCAGGCGTCGCTTGTTGCTGGCTCCGTCGTAGGCGTCGAGGACCAGGTCACCCAGGCCGACACCCTCGAGTCGGCTGAGCACGGCGTCGATGGCGGCGCGCTTCTCGGCGACGAAGAGCACCCGCTTGCCCTCACCGGCGAGGCTGGCGACGAGGTTGGCGATGGTCTGCGACTTGCCGGTGCCGGGCGGGCCCTTGATGACGAGGTGGGCGCCCGAGCGGACGGCGTCGATGGCGGCCTGCTGGGTGGAGTCGGCGTCGAGGATGAGCAGCTCGTGCGACGGGTCGGCGTCCGCGGGCGACTCGGGCACCTGGGTGCGCACCGCGCGCAGGGCCCCCGGGTCACCGGCGAGCGCGGCGACGACGTCGTGGTCGGCGAGCGCGCTGCCCTGCGCCGCGAGGTCCGCGACCATGGGCAGCTTGGCGTAGGAGAAGGTGCCCACGACCAGCCGCGGGGTGACGTGGAAGTCCGGGACGGCGGAGCACAGCTTGGTCAGCTGCTCGTAGACCGGGTAGGGGTCGAAGTTGGCGCCCGTGGTGGCCAGGTCCTCGAGGGCCTCGCTGTCGAGCTCGAGGCCCTGCTCGGACCGCAGGTAGTGCTCGAGCACGGGGTTGAGCTCGACGTCGTTGCCGAGGTCGAGGTCGAAGTCCTCGCGGGCGGCACCGGTGGGCCTGAGCACGCAGGAGCGCAGCAGGACGGGGGCGGCCGGGGGCCGGGAGGCGCCGCGGACGGTCCACGTCGCCATACCGATCGCGATGAACCCGGCCGCGATGCCGCGCTCCTCGGACAGCTCGAGGGTCTTGGAGCGGATGGTGCGGGCGCGGCGCCGTGCCTCGTCGAGGGCCGCGGGCTCGCGGACCAGGTCGGAGAGGCGGGTCGGGCGGCCGGCGAGGAGCATGGCGAGGCCGCCGGGGTGTGCGGTGGTGAGGTCGAGGGTGCCGCTGGGCAGGTCGCGGTACCAGAGCAGGGTGTTGCGACCGCCGAGGTCGACCAGGTGGCGCTGCCAGGTCTTCACCGCGGCGGCGACGCGCTCACCACGGGGGTCGCTGTCGGCAGCCGGGGCGGTGGGGGTCTCGTCGGTCGGCTGGTTCACCTGTGCAGGCTAACGAACGTGGCTGTCGACCGGGTCCAGTGTCGGCGGCGTGTGGCCGGCGTGCGCACCGCCGTCTCGCGGGCCGGGACCGGCATCCCGCAGGAACGCCGCGGTGAGCCCGATCGTGGCCGCCACCACCGCTGCGCCGAGGCCCAGCACGGAGTACCCAGCCGTGCCCACCACCAGCCCCGCGAGGGCACCTCCGCCGCCGGCGGCCAGCCCCATCACCAGGTCGGACGCGCCCTGGGCGCCGGCGCGGTCGGCGACCGGCACGGCGCCGGCGATGAGGGTGGAGCCGCTGACGAGGGTGCACGACCAGCCGGCGCCGAGGAGGAACAGCCCGATGGCGAGGCCGGGCGACCACCCGGTCGGCGCCTGGGCCGCGAGCAGGGTGGCCACCACGAGCACGACGGAGCCCACCATCGCCACGGGACGGCCGCCGAACCGGTCGACCGCGGTCCCGACGAGCGGGGAGAGGGCGTACATGCCGAGGATGTGGATGCTGATGACGAGGCCGATCAGGCGCAGGGTCGAGCCACCGTGGTGCATGTGCAGCGGGGTCATGACCATGACGCTGACCATCGTCATGTGGCCGAGCGCGACGGCGACCAGCCCGAGCAGGGCAGCCGGGCGCTGGCGGACGACGCGGAACCCGCGCACCACCGAGCCGTGCGGCGCCTCGACCTCGTCGTCCGAGCCGGCGTCAGCCGCGGCGGCGGCCGCGGCGGCGCGGGCGCGTTCGCGGGAGAGCAGGAGCGGGTCGGGGCGCAGGCGCAGCGTGATGAGCACGGCCGCGAGCACGAACCCGGCGAGGGAGAAGACGAACGCCCCGGTCAGCGCCGGCAGGTGCAGGGCGTCGGCGACGGTGCCGGCGAGCCCGACGAGGTTGGGCCCGAGGACGGCGCCGATGGTGGTCGCCCAGACCACGACGCTGAGGTCGAGCCCGCGGTGGCGGTCCTCGGCGAGGTCGGCCGCGGCGTACCGCGCCTGGCTGTTGGACGTGGTGGCGCCGCCGAACAGCACGCTGCCGAGCAGCAGGAGCGGGAAGCTGCGCACGACCCCCGCGGTGATGAGCACCACGGCCCCGACGATGCCGAGCAGGTAGCCGAGCCCGAGCCCCGGGCGGCGGCCACGACGGGCCATGAGCCGGGCCATCGGCACCGCGATGAGCGCGCCGCCGAGCACCTGGAACGTGCCGCCGAGGCCCGCGAGGTCGGCGGAGCCGCTGACGTCCTCGGCGAGCAGCGACCCGACGGCCACGCCGCTGGCGACGCCGACGCCGCCGAGCACCTGCGACCCGACGAGGGTGGCGATGGTGCGGCGCTGGACGGCGGGGTCGTTCACGGCGTGGTGGCGGGCTGGGCTCACCCGGCGAACGTTAGCCCGCCGGGTGAGCCGGTCGCGCCCGGGAGGGGGTGCCCCGGTGCGTCAGCTGAGGTCCGCCAGCGGCATGTACGCGGTGTTGATGCAGCCCGCGGCCCGGCCCGACTTGTAGAGGCCGTAGCGGTCGCCGGAGGCGAGGCCGCTGGGCGAACGGCTGGTGAGCGTGGGGTACATCTGCTGGGTCGTCGTCGAGACGTGCTGCAGGCCGAACGCGTGGCCGAGCTCGTGCAGCAGCAGGTTGGTGCGGCGGGCGCCCGCGCCGAAGCCGGCGGAGGTCTGCGCCAGCATCTGCGGGGTGTCGATGACGACGAACCCGCGCAGGGCCGCGGTCGTGTAGGTCGTCCGCCCGCTCGAGGTGCGGGAGACCCAGGCGCCGTAGAGGCCGCCCTGGCCGAGGATCGAGCCGGAGAGGTCGTACCTCGTCCTCGTGGGGCTCGTGTAGGCCACGACCAGCTCGGCCGACTGCTTGGCCATCGAGCCCGGCGTCGGCACCTCGGTCGAGTATCCCTTGTAGGAGAAGGTGAACCCGGTGTAGCTGGCGATGCGGGCCACGGCGGTCTTGGTCTCGGAGAGGACCGCGGTGCGCTGCGCCAGCGGCACGGCGGCGAGGTTCGCCTTCCACGTGACGGCCTTCTGGCAACCGTTCCAGCGCAACGGGACCGACGTGCCGTTGGGCAGCTTCATCGTCGTGAGCTTGTAGGTCGCGGTGGCGCCGGACGCGGCTTGCGGCACCGCCGTGGCGATCGCCGAAGCGAGGCCGAGCGGGGCCAGGGCAGCGGTGATGAGCGCGAGAGACTTTCGCATTGGGGGACGTCCTCCGGGAGTGAGCAGATATGGGGGTCACTGCTCCTGCGTTCACCACGCTAAGGCCGCCCAACGGGTGCTCCGCGCCTCAGACGGCTGGTTCAGCCCATTCGGATGAGCACGTCTCCGCCAAGTGCATGAGTTACACGGGTGTCATCGTCGGTGGTCGGCACCGGTGTGAACGCACGTGGTCGGCACCGAGGTGAGCGGTCGGCGCCTCTGGTCCGGCGCCTTCTCAGCGCACGACCATGACGGGGCAGCCGGCTTCGTGGATCACGGTGTGGCTGACCGAGCCCAGCATGAGGCCGGCGAAGCCGCCGCGGCCGCGGCTGCCCACCACGAGCAGCCCTGCGCGGGCACCGTACGGCGCGAGCACGTGCCCCGGTTCGCCGAAGAGGACCTCGGTCTCGACCTCGACCTCGGGGTGCGTGGCGAGGACGCGGTCGCGCGCCCGGGTGAGGATGGTCTGCGCCCGCTCGCGGACGGCGTGCGAGTGCTCGGTGCCGGCGGCGTGGTCCTCGACGTAGGCCCACCCCTCCGGCGAGCGCAGCCGCCCGACGTGGACGATGCGCAGCGGCGCGCCCGCGGCGGCGGCCATCTCGGCGGCGCGCGCCACGGCCCGGTGCGAGGCGTCGCTGTCGTCGACGCCGACGACCACCGGGTGGCCGGTGTCGGGGTGGACGACGGTCTCGCCGCGGACGACCACGACGGGGCTGAAGGCATGCGCCGCAACGGCATACGACACGGAGCCGAGCAGCCCGGCGGCCAGGCGACCTCTACCGCGGGAGCCGATGACGACGAGCTCGGCGTCCTTGGACGCGAGCACCACCTCGGCCGCGGTCGTGCCGACGACGATGACGCCGTCGACGTCCGGCGGCTTGGCGAAGTTCTTGGCCCGCTCGACGCCGCGGTCGAGCGTCGCCTGGGCGCCCTCACGGATCTCGCGGGGCAGGTCGTCGGGTGAGTAGACCGGGTCGAGCGGCACCGCCGCCATGTCGACGCAGAGGACGACGGTCAGCGGCTTGGCCTGGCGCCGTGCGGCGGCGGCCGCCCAGTCGAGCGCGACCTCGGACCCGGGTGACCCGTCGAAGGCCACGACGATGCCCCGACCGGTGGTGCCACTGCCTGCGTCCATGACGCCCTCCTGTCCATCGCGTCCCCGGGCCCTTGTGCTCAACCCGACGATCGAAACGGGGGTCGCAACGCGCGGAGCGGGGTCAGAGGAGCCGGTGAGCGACGACGCGCAGGGAGCGCCGCGCCCACCGGCCCGACTCCATGATGTGGCTGCCGGACGGTGCAGGTCAGGGCCGTTGGTCCCGCCCGACCTGCAATTTAGTGCTTGACGCATCTAATTCAGAGGAGGATGGTCGAGGTGACGCAAAAGCCGCATATCGCCAACCCGGCGACGTCGCGGCCCCTTTCGGACAGTCCCCCGACCTCGCACCCCAAGGAGCACGATCAATGGCGATCACCCGACGCGCCCTGCTGGCCTCCAGCGGACTCATCTCCCTGGCCACCGCCCTCGAGCTGGCCGACCCGGCCTACGCTGCAACCCGCGCCACCGCGCCCTCCACCACAGGCGCCACGACGGCCCGCGGGTCGCTCCCGGCCGCTCCCCTGACCCGGGCGAGCCGCAACAGCCCGTGGACCCGCAAGGGCGCCGGCCCGCTCTACTGGAACATCTACGGCTGGTCCTTCCCCCACAACGCGCCCATCCCCGAGGACGAGTGGAAGGCCAACATCGACTGGCTGGCCAGCGACTTCGCGCCCAGCGGCTACGACATGGCCTGCACCGACGGGTGGATCGAGGGCTCCTCGCGCACCACGGAGCACGGCTACATCAGGAGCTACAACGACGCGTGGACCCACGACTGGGCCTACTGGGCCGCCTACCTCGCCCAGCGCAAGATGACGCTCGGCGTCTACTACAACCCGCTCTGGGTGCACCGGGCCGCCGTCGAGGACCCCACCAAGACCGTCGTCGGTCGACCCGACGTCAAGATCGCCGACATCGTCGCCGAGAACGACTTCTTCGCGCGTGACATCGGCGGCAACAGCCTGTACTGGGTGGACGTCACCAAGCCGGGCGCGCGCGAGTACGTCCAGGGCTACGTCGACTACTTCAAGAAGATCGGCGTCCCGTTTCTGCGCATCGACTTCCTGTCCTGGTACGAGGACGGCATGGACGCCAACATCGGGCGGGTCAACGCGGCACACGGCCGCGACAACTACGTCAAGGCGCTGCACTGGATCAACGAGGCGGCGGGCGACTCGATGGAGGTGTCGCTGGTCATGCCGCACCTGTTCGACAACGCGGTGGCGGAGCTCGCCAACGGCGACATGGTGCGCATCAACGCCGACGCCGACAAGGGCGGCTGGGAGCGGCTGAGCGGCGGACGCCAGGACTGGCAGAACGCCTGGCCCAACTGGTTCAACCCGTTCTGCGGGTTCACCGGCTGGTCGCACCGCAACGGTCGCGGGCAGCTGATCCTGGACGGCGACTTCCTGCGGGCGCACACCTTCGCCTCGGACGAGGAGCGCAAGACCGCGGTCACCCTGATGACGATCGCGGGGTCGCCCATCGCGATCGCCGACCTCTACTCCGACATCGGCTCCAGCGGCTGGGTCTTCACGCAGCCCGAGGTGCTGCGCCTGCACGAGCAGGGCCTGGTGGGCAAGCCGTACTACTACAACGGCACGCCCTACTCGCAGGACCCGACGTCACGCGACACCGAGCGGTGGGCCGGCCAGCTGCCCGACGGGTCGTGGGTGGTCGCCCTCTTCAACCGGGGCGACACCGACACCGTCGAGAAGTCCCTGCACTCCAGCCGCGACCTCGGCATCGCCGGCTCGGCGAAGGTCCGAGACGTCTGGGCCCGGCGTGACCTCGGCCTGCGCACCGAGGCGCGGGCGAGCCTGGCACCGCACGCGAGCGCCCTCTTCCACATCACCCCGCAGCGCGGAGTGACGCGCTTCCACGCCGCGTGGGCCACCTGGGGCGGCGGCGCGAACTTCAACAACAACCACGCGGGGTACGACGGGTCCGGCTTCGCCGACAAGCTCGAGGCCGGCGGAGAGCCGGGCGATGCCCTGGTCACCTTCGCCGTCGAGGCGCCACGCGCCGGCACGTACTCCGTGCGCTGGCGCTATGCGAACGGCCTGGCCTCCTCGAGCACCATGACCGTTTCGAGCGAGCGCGCCGACCGCACCGTGGTGGACGGACCGCAGAAGGTGACCTTCCCGTCGACGACGAGCTGGGACCAGTGGGACAACCAGAGCACCAAGCTGCGGCTGCAGGCGGGCCTCAACCTGGTGACCATCGGGCGGGGCGCCAGCGACGTCGGCGCCATCAACCTCAACTGGATGGAGCTCCGGCTCGGATGAGGACAGCGAGTGGACGTGGGGCCGGCCGCGCGACTGGGCGCGCGGCCGGGCTCGCCGAGCCCCGCCGGGCTGAGCTGTTCTCGCTGGCCCTGAGGTTCGGCCCGGTGACCAGAGGGCAGCTGGCGGAGTGGACCGGACTGGACGCGTCCACAGTCACCAGGTCGCTGCGGCCGCTGATCGACGACGACTACCTTCGCGAGTCCAGGCCTCCCCCGACCGGCCGCAGCATGGCCGGCCGGGGTCGTCCGGTGCAGGCGCTTTCGGTGAACCCTGGCCGGCACGTGGCGATCGGGGTCAAGCTTGGGCCCTCGACCGTCAGCGCAGTGCTCACCGACCTCAGCGGCACCGTGCTGGCCCGTCATGCGGCATCGCTGGCGTCGGCCGATCCGGCGACGGCCCTGGCCACCATCGGCGCGGTGGTCGACGAGCTGCTGGCCACGTCCGGGTCTGCCCGTCAGGATGTGCTCGGCGTCGGCGTCGGGCTGAGCGGGCACGTCGACCCCGAGTCGGGGAGCTGCCGGCTGTCCGCGATCCTCGGCTGGCGCGACGTCCCCGTCCGGGAGCCCTTGGCCGACCTGCTCGACCTGCCGGTCGTCGTCCAGAACGACGCCAACACCCTGGCCCTGGCGGAGCACTGGTTCGGTCGGGGGCGCGGCGCCAGCACCCTGGCCGTGGTCACCCTCGGGATCGGTATCGGGTGCGGCCTGGTCCTCGGCGACCGGCTCCACACGGGCGAGCGTGGCATCGCCGGCGAGCTGGGTCACCTGCCGCTCGACCCACAGGGGAGGGTCTGCACCTGTGGGGCCAGAGGCTGCCTCGAGGCGCTGGCCGGTGACACGGCCATCTGCGAGCTCAGCGGCTGCGTGTCAGTCGCGGAGGCGATGTCCGCGGCCTCGGAGCGTGGCGCTTCTGCATCGTCGACCCGCGCTCGGGAGGCGTTCCGCCAAGCCGGTGACGCGCTGGGGCGGGGTCTTGCTGGGCTGTGCAACCTCGTCGACCCGGAGCTGGTCATCATCGCGGGGGAGAGCGCTGCCGCCTTCGGGCTCATGGAGCCCGCGGTGCGTGAGTCGCTTGCGGTGCACGGGTTCTCGGGCATCTCGGCGGAGGTGCGCATCGAGGTGGACGCGGGTCAGGAGGACCTGTGGACCCGCGGCGCCGCGAGCCTCGCCATCCGTGCAGGGGTCGGTCAGCTTTAGGCGGTGTCGCTGTTGTCGGCGCGCCCGCCGCCGTTGCCCGCGCCTGGGCGCTCGGGATGCTGCTGCCAAGGCCCGGGGCGCTGCGCCTCGGTCGTCCGATCGTCGGTTAGTCTTCTCGCGCACGGCCAGCGGCTCTCTGCGTTCTGCGCGGGGGTCGCCGGTCAGGCCCCGCCCTCGTAGCTCAGGGGATAGAGCACCGCTCTCCTAAAGCGGGTGTCGGCAGTTCGAATCTGCCCGAGGGCACCACCACGAAATCGCAGGTCAGAGGGTCATCCGGTCCAGATCGGCAGGCTCAACTCCTCCTCCCAACTCGCGATCGGGTTGCAAGGGGCGCGGACGGCAACCTCAGGTGAGCGCGAACGACCGGCGATATCGTTCCCGCAGACCAGACCCGGCCACCGCCGACACACCCACGAGGATCGATGTTCAACACTTGGCGAGACGGATGGCGGAACTCGCCCGAGCCCCCACTCTGGCGAGCGATCCTCTTCGCCGTCGGGGTCATTCTCGTACTCACCTGGCCCCTGCTCCGCGGCAACCCCATCAATGCCGTACCGGCGGTGCTTGCCAGCCTCGCGGGTCTCGCGCTGCTGCTCGACCTCACGCGCCTCGGATGGTCGCGCCTGCGACGTCGCTGAGCATGACCCCTTCTGACGACGCTCTGCTGGCCGCCCTGCCCTGACGGCCCCACGCACGGACATTGACTCCCATAAGCACCCATGGAGCTGGCAGTTCCAACCTGTCCGAGGCACGACCGATTCCGCCGATAGCCGCTCCTGCTGGACCTATCCTCGCCGGGTGCACACCGTCACCGGCCGATTCCTTCTGGCCCGCTTCGCGTCGATGCTGGTGGGCTTCTTCGTGCTCGTCGGCAGCTCCATGGTGTTCACGCTCTTTGCGAGCGAGATCGACAACGACTTCGTCCGCTGGCTCACGGGTGTTGCCAGCCTGGTGGTCGGTCTCTGGATCAGCTACGCCTTGAACGCCACCGTCATCCAGCTGATCGACCCGGACGGCGCTCAGCGACAGGCCGTCCAAGCGGAGGGTCAGCGGCGCGAACGCAGGTGAAGGCGAGACAGCACGAGTGCCACGACGGACCAGTAGCCGAGCGTCGGGATGAGCATGAACAGCGGTGAGCGGGCATCCCCACGAGGCCTGAGGCTCCAGCCCCACCGCCACGCGGCCAGGTAGGTGAGTCCCACGACAACCAGCCATCCGGTCACGACGACGACCTTGACCCGCTGCGGCACGTCCTCGAAGGGGCCCGATAGCCCGACCAGGTCCTGCGGGGACCGGCTGGTGGGCATGCTCAACCATCGCATCTCCGCCCTCACTCGGCGTCCACCCCNTCGCCTTCAGACCTCGAGAAGTGGCTGGGCACGGACGAGTCCAGGTCGGTCGGGCAGAAGGACGGAGGCGGTGAGAGCACCGGCCACGCCTCGGGCCGGCGCATCATCGAGATCAAGCGCAAGAACAAGGACGATCTCACCGAGTCCGACTACGCCCACATGGAGAAGGTCGCCGGATACGTGAAGCGTCACCTCGCCCAGCGTCCCGACGGCGACATCAGCGAGACCCCTTGGCGCTACTCGTTGATGAACTGGGGCCACGACCCCCAGAGCTGACAGGCATCACCATGGACCCGGCCTGCCCGGAGAAGCAGAACGACGGACCCCACCTCGGCGACGACCTGGAGTGCATCGGACACTTCCTGGCCCGCCGTGACGTGGAGTCACTCGACCCGGACCGCGTGGGCCGGAGGTTCGACGTCCTGGTCCTCTGCGGCAGCGCGGTCCTCGCCTGCCTCGATGTGGCTGCCAGAGCGTTCCACGACGGCCTGGTCGACCGCCTCCTCGTGACCGGCGGGATCGGGCACTCCACCAGCTACCTCGAGGCAGCGGTACGTCAGCACCCGGCCTACTCGAATGTCCGGACGGCAGGAAGGCCCGAGGCAGCGGTCTTCGCCGACCTCTTGCAGCGCCACCTCGACGTGCCAGCCGACGCCGTGGTCACCGAGACGGAGTCCACGAACTGCGGGGAGAACGCCGAGCTCTCGCTGATGGAGCTGCGGCCCTGGTCGCCACCGGTGTCCAGCGTCCTGCTGATCCAGGACCCCACGATGCAGCGCCGCACCCACGCGGCCTTCGACCACCAGCAGCGCGAGGCCGCGGACCCCATCAAGATCGTCAGCCACGCACCATTCATCCCGGTCGTGACCACCGCCGGCGTAGGCGGGAACGCCATGACTGACAGCGCTTTTGGCGCTGAACCCGACAAGTCAGGCGCGGCCTGGACGCTGGACCGCTTCACCTCACTGGCCCTGGGCGAGGTCCGCCGACTGCACGACGACGAGGGCGGGTACGGCCCGCGCGGCGCCAACTTCATCGGGCACGTCACCATCCCGGACGACGTCCTGGCCGCCTACCGCCGCCTGCGCAGCACCGCCCGGCCGGAGCTGCGCGACCGCTGAGCTCAGCCACCCGTCAGACGAAGCACAACCGTTGGGGGACAAGGCATACGGCGAGCGGTGGATCCTTCCTGAGCGCTCGCTGAATACCGTGGTCCGGGCAGCACATGCCATGGCGTCGTCTGGAGGGGCTCATGGAACTTGTCTTCGCCGCCGCCGTCATCCTCGTCGCGATCCCGGGGATCGCGACCCTCGCCCGGCGACACCGACGCCACCGGCGCAGTGAGGTCGCAGGAGGGGCACGACACCGCGCCCTGTTGACGGCGGGCGCCGTCGCCGCACCCGTCCTGGCGCTGGCGCTGGGGGTGACCTGGACGCAGGCGCCGTTGCCCGACGGCGCGGCGGCCAACGTTGTGGCAAACCCGCACGGATCGGCCCACCTGCACGCGGCCGGCGGATCCGCCGCACCCGCGGGGGCAGCGGCAGGCGCCAAGGCCGCCGCCCCGGACGCCGCCGGCGACGACGCCTACTGGGGCCAGGTCGCCGGGCAGGCGTTCCACCCGACGGGCGCGACGCGGACCTACTACATCGCCGCCGAGCAGGTGGAGTGGAACTACGCCCCCAACGGCCGCAACGGTGTGACCGGCAAGCGCTTCGACGACGTCGCGGACACCTGGACCAAGCAGGACAAGTCCCGCATCGGCTCCACCTACGTGAAGTGCCTCTACCGCGGCTACACCGATTCGACGTTCTCGACGGCGCAGTCGCGTCCCCCGGCCGACGCCTACCTCGGCTTCACCGGCCCGGTGATCCGCGCCGAGGTCGGCGACACGATCAAGGTGGTCTTCCTCAACCGCTGCTCCATCAGCGCCAGCGTCCACCCCCACGGCGTCTTCTACCAAAAGGCCTCGGAGGGAGCGCCCTACGCAGACAACACGACCGGCAAGGACACCCTCGACGACGCCGTCCCCCAGGGCGGCCGCCACACCTACACCTGGCTCGTGCCCGACCGCGCAGGTCCGGGGCCCCACGACGGCTCCTCGGTGATGTGGATGTACCACTCGCACACCGACGAGGTCGGCGACACGTACGCCGGGCTGCAGGGCTTCATGGTCGTCACCGCACGCGGGAAGGCCCGCCCGGACGGGACCCCGGCCGACGTGGACCGCGAGGTCTTCGAGCTCTTCGCCGTGATGAACGAGGGCATCAGCCCCTACCTGGGCGAGAACGTCGACAAGTTCACCAAGGTCCCGCCGGCTCCTGACGACGAGGGTTTCGAGGAGGCCAACCTCAAGCACTCCATCAACGGCTACCTCTTCGGCAACCAGCCGGTGGTCACGCTGCGCAAGGGTGAACGCGTCCGGTGGTACGTCATGTCGATGGGTACCGAGGTCGACCTCCACACCCCCCACTGGCACGGCAACACCGTCGTCGTCATGGGCACGCGGATGGACGTCATCAGCCTGCTGCCGGCGTCGATGGTGGTCGCCGACATGGTGCCGGACGACGTGGGCACCTGGCTCTTCCACTGCCACGTGAACGACCACCTCACCGCCGGCATGACGACGAGGTACCGCGTCACCGGTTGAGCCCCCTCAGAGGCAGTTGGCCCCGACGCGCAGCTCGACGACCTCCGCCCCCGGCGGTACCGGGGCGACGTGCGCGCCCACCGGCCCCCATGTGGCCGGCGGCTTCCACGCCGAGACGTGGAAGTCCCCCTTGCACCAGGCCGGACCGTGCGCCAGACCCCGCGGCTGCCAGCCCTCAGTACGGAGCCGCGCATCGACGGCGCTCACCGCGCCGGCCGCGTCGTCGACGGCGTAGTAGCGCACCACGGTCGGGCAGCCGTCGCCGAAGCACCAGTCGTTGCCCTCCGACGTCTGGCCGAGGAACGTCGCGCCCGGTGGCGCGCCCCACTCGTCGGCGAAGGCCTCGACGCGCCCGAAGCCCGGCGTCGCCTGGGCCGGCACGCCCCATACCAGCAGCCAGATCACCAGCGCCATCCCGACCGCGACCGGCCTGCGATGGCGCAGCCGCCGGACCAGTCCCCAAGTCGGCAGCGCGAGGGGGACGTAGGCCACCGCCGACCAGCGCCACGCCCCCGCCTCACCGGCCACGCCGGACAACACGAGCCAGGCCGTCGCGACGACGACCCACACGGCCCAGAGCGCCACCAGCCCCACCACCCGGGCCACGCGCCCGCCCCTCGTCAACGGCAGCGGCTCACCCATGGGCGGATTGTCATCGCCGCGCGGCGGTCAGGGCATCGGTCCCCGTACTCAGCCGTGCGCCTGCTGCTCGCGGCGGAGCCTGGCCGCGCGGGCAGCCTCGACCTTCGCCGCACGCTCGCGCTTCATCTTCATGTGCGGGTCGTCCTCGGCCGTCAGCTGGGCCGGCCCGAAGAGGTGCCAGCCGAAGTACCGGATCCCGTACAGCAGCCGGTAGCCCAGCGAGAGCCCCTCGTTACTGCCCTTGGCCATGCCTACCGCCTCGATAGTTAGTACACGTATGATTCGTGCGCTAACTATACGCCACGCCTCCTAGGATGACCTCGTGCCTCCCGCCACCCCCGCCGCGCAGGACGCGCCTGTCGACCTCCTCGCCCTCGACCGCCAGGTCTGCTTCGCCCTGGCCGTGGCGTCGCGCAACGTCATCGCGCTCTACCGCCCCCTGCTCGAGCCCATGGGCCTGACCCACCCGCAGTACCTCGTGATGCTCGCCCTCTGGGAGGAGGAGCCGCTGCGGGTCTCCGAGCTCGCCCGCCGGATCAGCCTCGAGCCGGCCACCCTGTCGCCGCTGCTCAAGCGTCTCGAGGCGAGCGGCATGGTCACCCGCACCCGCGACCCCCTCGACGACCGCGCCCTAGCCATCTCCCTGACCACGCAGGGCCGCCGCGCGAGGTCGCGTGCCGAGAAGATCCCACCGGCGATCATGGCGCGCCTGGGCATGGACCTTGCCGAGCTCGAGGGCCTGCGCGACGGCCTCACCCGTCTCATCGACGCCGCCCGCGATGACTTCCCTCCGCGAGAGAGGTCTTCACGAGCATGACCACCACGCACTCCCTGCAGACCCCCGACGGCACCCTGGCCTACGACGTGCACGGCCCGCTCCCGACCGCGGACGGCCGCCCGCCGCTCTTCATGGTCGGCGCCCCGATGGGTGCCGACGGCTTCTCGGCCCTGGTCGACCTGGTGCCGGACCGCACCGTCGTCACCTACGACGTCCGCGGCCTCGGTCGCAGCGTGCGCACCGACGGCAGCGACCGGCAGACGCCCGAGCAGAACGCCGCCGACCAGCACCGCATCATCGAGGCCCTGGCCGCCGGCCCGGTCGAGGTGTTCGCGAGCAGCGGTGGCGCGGTCAGCGCCCTGGCCCTCGTCGCCGCCCACTCCGAGGACGTGACGGTGCTCGTGGCCCACGAACCGCCCTGTCTCGCAGTGCTGCCCGACGCCGAGGCCGCCTTCGCCGCCGAGCGGGCCGTGCACGCCACCTACGCCTTACGGGGGTGGGCGGCGGGTATGGCGCACTTCATCGCCATGACGTCGGTGCAGGGCGAGCTCACCGAAGAGTTCGCGACAGCCCCTGCTCCTGACCCGGCGATGTTCGGCATGCCCATGCAGGACGACGGCACCCGCAGCGACCCGCTGCTGTCCGGGATGTCCGACGCCATCACCGCCTTCCGCCCCGACGTCGAGGCGCTGCAGTCGGCCCCGACCCGCATCGTGCTCGCGGCCGGCATCGAGTCCAAGGACACCCTCACGTGGCGGACCACCGAGGCCGTCGCGGCGCTGCTCGGCACCGGGGTCGAGGTCTTCCCCAGCCACCACGGTGGGTTCGTCGGTGGCGAGGGCGGGTATGCCGGCCAGCCCGAGGCGTTCGCCGCGAGGCTGCGCGAGGTGCTCGACGCCGGCTGCTGACGGCCTCAGCCCTCGGCGTTGGACAGCAGGGTGGCGTTGAAGAGGCTGATGAGGAACCCGACGACGAGGATCGCGTCCAGCACGCCGTAGGACATGAGGTGGAAGTTGGCGAGCTTCCACCGCAGGGGCGCGTCGGCATACCCGCGGGGCTTCCAGCGGCGCAGGCGCTGGACGAACCACACCACCAGCGCGATGCCGTAGCAGATCGCACTGAACTGCCACGCACTCCGCATGGAGACAGTGTGCCGCGCGGCAGTAGCGTCGAGGTCCCGGCCCCACCCGCCGCGGACCCGGCGAAGCCTGCGAGGACCCCCATGACCCAGCTCGGCGCCCTGCTCGGCGCGGTGGCGACCGCAGCCCCGGCGGACGGCACGTGCTACGAGTCGAGCGCACCGGCGCAGTGGCTCGACTGGGGCCTCGTCGCCGGCACGACCACGGTGGCCACCGCGATGCTGGCGATGACGCTCTTCGTCCAGCCGTCGGGCCGCCGGGTGACGACCAGACGCGCGACGGCCTTCCGCCGGTGGTGGGCGCGCCTGCCGCAGCTGCTCGCGGTGGTGCTGGTGGTGGCGCTCATCGCGATCGGGGCGGGGACCGTGGCGCCCGGCCTCCGTGCCGGGTACGCCGTGCAGTCCTTGCTCCTCGTCCTCGCCCTGGTGCCGCTGGTCGTCGTCTCCACCCGGCGCGCGGCGACCCTGCGCCGCGGCGAGCCCCTCGCCTACCGGCAGCACGTCGTCGTCGCCTGCGCCCAGGTCCTGACGCTGACCGCGGCTGCCGCAGCCCTCGTCGTCACGGTGGCGGTCATCGTGGCCTACGCGCAGGCCACGGTGCCCGTCGACTGCTCGCTGGTGCGCTGAGACGGGACCACCTACGGCGAAAGGGCTCCGCCGAAATGCGGTGTCGCATGGTCCGACCGGGTCATTGCCGGGCGGTGGCACCGGGAGCATCGTTCGACGGAGGACGCCGTCGGCGTGCAGGGGAAGACCGCGGGACCCGCACTGTCCAGCGCAACCACCGGCCACCCCAGGAGGGCCAGATGTTCCCCACTTTCCCCACGCTCCGACCCCGCAGAGCCGCAGCCGCCGTGGCCGTCATGGCCGTGGTGCTTGGCGCCCTCGTGGCAGCACCCGCCTCGGCCACCACCCCCGGCACCAACGGACGCATCGCCTACAAGCAGTACCTGGACGCCGACCGGACGACCGGAGCCATCTTCACCATCCGGCCGGACGGGACGGGCACCCGCCAGCTCACCCGACCCGCGGCAGGCGTGGTCGACGACCAGCCCGACTGGTCGCCCGACGGGTCGCTGGTGGCCTTCCGGCGCTGCGTCCCCGACACCGTGTGCGCCATCTACACCGTGCACCCCGACGGCAGCCACCTGCGACGCCTCAGCCCGGAGTGCAACGCCACGGCTCCCGACATCGAGACCAAGTGCCCCGACGAGTCCGAGGTGGCGTTCATGCCGGACGGCAGGCACGTCATCTACACCCGCTCCACGGGACTCGTGCGCGAGTTCCCCGATGGAGAAGGCTTCATCGAGCACTCCGACGTCGTCATCCGGGACCTGTCGGGTGAGCACTCCCGCGTCATCCTGCGCTCCCGCCCCTTCGCCGGGGACAACAACGAGATGGTCGTCTCCCCCGACGGGCGGCAGGTCGCCTTCCGGCGCGAGAACTCCCCGCTGACCGAACCCGCCGGGGGGATCGCGCTGTTCGTGATGCGCAGCGACGGCAGCCACGTGCGGCGCATCACGCCGTGGTCGCTGCACGCCGGCGACCACCCCGACTGGTCACCCGACGGACGGTGGATCCTGTTCCGCTCCAACGAGGACGGCGGCTTCCTCGACTCCCAGCTCTACGTCGTGCACCCTGACGGCACCGGACGTCGCCAGGTGACCCACGTGAGCGCGGACACGATGCTGCTGTCGGCCTCGTTCTCACCCTCCGGCACCAAGGTCGTCTACGCACGCTCCGGTGACGGCGGACAGCCGGACCTCTTCACTGCGCGGCTGGACGGCAGCCACGAGCAGCACGTCACGCACACGGCGCTCTGGGACAGCGCGCCGGACTGGGGCCCCGCTCGAAGGTAGGCCAGACTGCTGCGCATGACCGAAGCCCAGTGGTTCCGTGAAGC
The DNA here is from genome assembly GCF_001428025.1 of Phycicoccus sp. Soil748. Taxonomy (GTDB): domain Bacteria; phylum Actinomycetota; class Actinomycetes; order Actinomycetales; family Dermatophilaceae; genus Pedococcus. The sequence continues at coordinate 147,532 of NZ_LMSC01000001.1, forward strand.
CGTCGTCTACCAGATCTACCCGCGCAGCTTCCAGGACAGCAACGGCGACGGCATCGGCGACGTGCCCGGCATCATCGCCCGGCTCGACTACCTCAAGACCCTCGGCGTCGACGTGGTGTGGCTCTCCCCGATCTACACGAGCCCGCAGGACGACAACGGCTACGACATCGCCGACTACGAGGACATCGACCCGACGTTCGGCACCCTGGCCGACGTCGACGAGTTCATCGCCCAGGCGCACGAGCGCGGCATCCGCATCGTCATGGACCTCGTGGTCAACCACACCTCCGACGAGCACCCGTGGTTCGTCGAGTCCCGCTCCAGCAAGGACAACCCCAAGCGCGACTGGTACTGGTGGCGCCCCGCCCGCGAGGGCCACGAGACGGGCGCGCCCGGCGCCGAGCCGACCAACTGGGAGTCCTTCTTCAGCGGACCCGCCTGGGAGCTCGACGAGGCCACCGGCGAGTACTACCTGCACCTGTTCAGCCGCAAGCAGCCCGACCTCAACTGGGAGAACCCTGAGGTCCGCGAGGCCGTCTACGCGATGATGCGCTGGTGGCTCGACCGCGGCATCGACGGGTTCCGCATGGACGTCATCAACATGATCTCCAAGGTCACCGCGCTGCCCGACGGCCAGCCGATCCCCGGCAACCCCCACCTCGGTGACGGCACGCCCCACTTCCTCAACGGCCCGCGCATCCACGAGTACCTCCACGAGATGCACGCCGCGGTCTTCGAGGGCCGCGCCGAGAAGCTGCTCACCGTCGGCGAGATGCCCGGCGTCACCGTCGAGGACGCCGTCCTCTACACCGACCCCGAGCGCCGTGAGGTCGACATGGTGTTCCAGTTCGAGCACGTGGGCATCGACCACGGCGACCACAAGTGGGACCGCCGCACCCTCGACCTGCGCGACCTCAAGCGCTCGCTCGGCCGCTGGCAGGACGCCCTCGCCGACGTCGGGTGGAACTCGCTCTACTGGAACAACCACGACCAGCCGCGCGCCGTCTCCCGGTTCGGGTCCGACGCGCCCGAGCACCGGGTCGCCTCCGCCAAGCTGCTCGGCACCGTCCTGCACCTGCACCGCGGCACGCCGTACGTCTACCAGGGCGAGGAGCTCGGCATGACCAACGTGCCGTTCGCCGCCCACGACGACTTCCTCGACATCGAGTCGGTCAACTACTACCGGATGGCCGTCGCGTCGGGCTCGGACGCCGAGGAGGTGCTGAGCGCCCTGCGCCTCGGCAGCCGCGACAACGCCCGCTCCCCCATGCAGTGGGACGCGAGCGACAACGCGGGCTTCACCACCGGCAGCCCGTGGTCGCGAGTCAACCCCAACCACACGGAGATCAACGCCGAGGCCGCCCTCGCCGACGAGGACTCGGTGTTCCACCACTACCGCCGCGTCATCGAGCTGCGCCACACCGAGCCGGCCGTGGCGCACGGCGACTTCCACATGCTCGCCGCCGACCACCCCAGGCTCTACGCGTTCACCCGCGCCCACGAGGGCACCGAGCTCCTCGTGCTCGCCAACTTCTCCGGCGACGAGCTGCCGCTCGACGATGTCGACGGGCTCGACCTCGACGGCTGGTCGGGTGCGACGCTGTTGCTGGGCAACCTGGGCGACCCGACCGACCCCACCGGGCCGACCGCGTCGTTGCGCCCGTGGGAGGCCCGCGTACTGCGCCGCTGACCTCGCGCGGCCCGGCTGTCCCGCGCAATCGCCGGACAGCCGGGCCGGGCACCTGCCACCATCGGCCTGTGCTGATTCGTGGGGGCGTGGGGCTCGGGGTGATCCTGACGGCGGTGTGGATCTACTGCCTGCTGGACGTGATCATGGCCGACGAGCACCGCATCAGGAACCTGTCCAAGGCGACCTGGGTCGTCATCGTGCTGTTCACCTTCGAGGTGGGCGCGGTGGCGTGGCTCGTGGCGGGACGACCCCAGGGGCCGGCGCGCAGCCTCCCCTACAAGGGCAACGCCGGGTACCCCGAGTACGACCGACCCGGCAGGTTCGTCGCCACCAACCCCGACGACGACGCCGAGTTCCTGCGGAAGGTGCGCGAGCGCGCCGAGGCCCAGCGCCAGGAGGCGAAGCGGCAGCGCGCCGAGCGCGAGGCCGCCGAGGAGCGCGCGCTCGAGCAGGAGCGCAAGCGTCGGCTGGGGCACGAGCGCCCCGACGAGACCACCGACCCCCAGCCGGGCTGATACCCAGCCGGGCTGGACCTCAGGTGGTGGCTTCGCGCAACGCCGCCAGCACCTTCGCGTCGATGCCGTCGGGGCTCATCCGCATCTCGTAGTTCGCCTCGCCCGCCCACCGCTCCAGCGCCTCCGTGACGTCGTCACCACGATGGCCCAGCTGCGCCAGCCGAGCCGACACCTCGTCGGCGAGGTCGCCCGTCAGCGGCTGCACGTCCTCGGGCCGACCGAAGAGCAGGTCGTTGGTGCGCAGCAGCCGGGCGAGCTCGCGCGGTGCGTCCGGGTCGTCGTCGACGCGCACGTCCGCGAGCACCCCGCACGCGTCGTACCCCGCTCCCGGCGCGACCGCGTACAGGGCCGCGCCCTGGCGCCCGCGGGAGTCGCCGCCGGCCTCGTCCCCCGCGAGCAGCGCGGCGATGAGGCGGTCGGTGAGCGAGCCGCCGGCGGACCCCAGCCACGCGCGCTCCATGGCCTCGACGACCTCGGGACCGGTGAGGATGTTGCCCTGGATGGCGTAGCCGCCGGTGGCCTCGCGGCCACAGGCGCCACCGGCCCAGTCCATGCACTCGCCCCCGGTGTACGTCGCCTGCGAGTCGACCCCGACGACACCGAGCTGCCGGTGCTCACGCGCGTCGTCCGGGGTGGTGCAGGCCTCGACGGCAGCAGCCGCGTCGTGGCCGTCGGAAAGGGCGGCGAGTGCGGTGCCGCGGTAGGACACCCGGGCCATGGCCTGCGTGGCGACGGCACCGACGCCGAGCCGCACCTCAGGCACCACGGCCCCGACGAAGGGGAACTTGCTCGCCACGGCGACGCCGAACGCGTCACCGACCTGGCCCACGATGGAGAACGTCATGGCCCGAACCTAGACGCCCGCACCGGCGGGCGCCGCCCGGACCGATTGCGTGGGTTCGCCCCGGGTCTGGGAGACTTCCCCATGGCCGCGCGAACGACCAATCCCCTGCTCACCTGGACCACCCTCGCCCCACCACTGGCACTCGTCGCCCTGGTCCTGGCGTGGGGCCGGGACCTCGGCGCCGTACCGGTGGTCATCGTGGCCGCTGCCCTCGCAGCCGCCGTCCTGGCCGCGGTGCACCACGCCGAGGTCGTCGCCCACCGGGTCGGCGAACCCTTCGGTTCCCTCGTCCTGGCCGTCGCGGTCACCATCATCGAGGTGGCCCTCATCGTCACCCTCATGATCTCTGGCGGCAAGGACTCGACCAGCCTCGCGCGCGACACCGTCTTCGCGGCCGTGATGATCACCTGCAACGGCATCGTCGGGCTGTCGCTGTTCGTGGGGGCGCGCCGCTACAAGCTCATCTCGTTCAACGCCGAGGGCACCGGTGCCGCGCTCGCGACGGTGACCACCCTCGCCGCGATGACCCTCGTCGTCCCGACCTTCACCACCGGGCAGGTCGGGCCCGAGTTCACCCCGAGCCAGCTGGCGTTCGCCGCGGTGATCTCGCTGATCCTCTACGGCATGTTCGTGTCCACGCAGACCGTCAGGCACCGCGACTTCTTCCTGCCCGTCGGCAAGGAGGGCGAGCCCCTGTCCGACGAGCACGCCAACCCGCCGAGCGACCGCGAGACCTGGGCCTCCCTGGGCCTGCTGCTGGTCTCGCTCCTGGCCGTCGTCGGCCTGGCCAAGGTCGAGTCACCCGCGATCGAGTCGGCCGTCGCCGCGGCCGGGTTCCCGCAGTCGTTCGTCGGGGTCGTCATCGCCCTGCTCGTGCTGCTCCCCGAGACGCTTGCCGCGGTGCGCGCTGCGCAGCGCAACCGCATCCAGATCAGCCTCAACCTCGCCCTCGGCTCGGCGATGGCCAGCATCGGCCTGACCATCCCTGCCATCGCCATCGCGATGGTCTGGCTCGAGGGGCCACTGCTGCTCGGGCTCGGCTCCACGCAGATGGTCCTGCTCGGGCTCACCGTGCTCGTCAGCGTGCTGACCGTGGTGCCCGGCCGCGCCACCCGGCTGCAGGGCGGCGTGCACCTGGTGCTGCTCGCGGCGTTCGTGTTCCTCGCCGTCAACCCCTGAGGCGTACGGCTCCGACCCCAAGGGCGTACGGCGTGTGGCCGGCTCAGGCGCGCGGAGCGGCCTGGGCTTCCTCGGCGTGCAGCGGGTGGTCGGCGGCGGCGCTCTCGATGAGCCGGCCCAGCACCTCGACGGTGTGCACGCCGGACAGCCCCACCTTGCGGTTGCCGATGAAGAAGGGCACCCCGGTGATCCCGATGTCGCGGGCGGCCTCCTCGTCGGCGCGGACCTCGGCGGAGTACTCCTCGCCGGCCAGCACCGCGGACACCCGGCGGCCGTCGAGCCCCGCCTCGGCGCCGAGGCGCTGCAGGGTCTCGATGTCGTCGATGGCCCTGCCCTCGCTGAAGTGGGCGCTGAACATCCGCTCGAGCACCGCGGCCTGCAGGGCGTGGCCTCCCTGCGCGAGGCCGAGCGCCACGAGGCGGTGCGCGTCGAACGAGCTGGCCCGCAGCTGGGCGTCGACGTCGATCTCGATGCCGTCGGGCCTGCCCATGATCGCCGGGCGCTCGGCCATCTCACGCGCGCCCTCGAGGTCCACGCCGTACCGCTGCGCGAGCCACGGCAGGACGCGCTCCCCGCTGCCCCGCGGGGCCGAGGGGTCGAGCTCGAAGGCGTGGTAGGTGACGGCGACCTCGGCCGGGTGTGCGCTCTCCGCGATCGCGAGCTCCAGCCGGCGCTTGCCCAGGTAGCACCACGGGCAGACCACGTCGGCCCAGACGTCGATCTCCACAGCGTTCATGTCCCCCATACTCACACGACCCCACCGAGCGCGGTACGGGTCGGGGTGCCCCTCCGACGGCCCCGCACGCCGGCGGACACGGACGAGGCCCCCCACCTCAGTGCGGTGGGGGGCCTCGTCAGGGGCGCCGAAGGTGGGGCCGGGTTGGTCAGGGGCGACCGTAGGTCACGTCGCTGGACCAGATGGAGCGCAGCGCCACGGCCTTGCCGGTGCGCGGGCTGTCCCACATCATGCCGTTCCCGGCGTAGATGCCCACGTGGTAGGCGGGCGAGCCGAAGAACACGAGGTCACCGGGCTGCGGGTTGGAGACCGGGGTGGTCGCCTGGCGCTGCGCCTCGGCCGTGCGCGGCAGGCTGATGCCGGCCTGGCGGAAGACGTACTGCGTGTAGCCGGAGCAGTCGAAGCCCGCCGGCGTCGTGCCGCCGTAGACGTACATGATGCCGGCGTACTGGGCCGCGATGCCCAGGATGCCGCCGACAGCGGGCTTGGAGACGACCGGCGCGGTGCGCTGGGTCGACCGGCTCGCGACCGGGGCCGTGCGCTGGGGCACAGCCACCACGACAGGCTTCGGCTTCGGCTTCGGCTTCGGCTTGGCCGTCGCCTTGAAGCCGATGACGCCGAACGCGTCGGCGGCCTGCGGGGCAGCGGTCTTCGGGGCCTGCACGGCCACGGGGGCGACCGCAGCCGGCGCACCCTTGGTCGAGGGGTGACTCGCCGGGGCCGCCGAGGCGGGGAGGGCGAACGAGGCCACGAGGCCACCGGACGCCGCGATGACGGCGGTCGTCTTGACGGCCGGCTGGGCGGACTTCGCCGCGATGCCAGCCAGCTCGGACACGGGGTTGAAACGACCTGGCGCGCGGTGGCGACCAGCAGCGTGAGATGACACGGTCAGAGAACCTCCGACGCCTACGAGGTGAGCTGTCGGGTTCGGGTGGAGGTAGGTCACCCGGCCCTCACGGTTGCCTCCCGACCTTGCGGGCGCTCTGGTGAGGACTTCACCCCGAGGACCGTCCGGAGACGGACCAAAAGTGGGTCCCCCGCTCCTGCCAAGCGGTCTTGCTGGTGACCCGGGCGTGGTGACAGGACTAGGCGATCCACATCGGGCCAACCACCTCTAGGGGGTGAGGAGGTCTGGGACACCGTACACAAGCGTGGCGCCCAATGTCACGTTCGGGTCACGGCGGGTCAACAAAAGTCCATGAAAGCGCCCACAAATGGCAACGAAGACACGCTTCGCACCGGCGGTTCGTGCTCAGCGACCGCCGCCGCCTACCACAGGTCGGTCAGACCAGCGCGCCGAAGACGTGCTGCGCGACGTCGTCCGGCAGCGACACCGCCGTGGACTCCGGCGCACCCTCGCGCAGGGCCACGACGCGACCGTCGGCCCGGTGCACCCGCACCCGCTCGCCCGGAAGGAGCCGCGCGACGGTGAGCAGGCTCAGCGCCTCGTGGTCGACCTGGACGGGCTCCCCGATGCGGCGCACGAGGACGGTCTCGGGCGCCTCCTTCGCGAGCTCGGTGAGGGTGTGGAGCCCGAACCGGAAGTCCTCGCTCGGCTCCTCCTCGCCCAGCTCGTCGAGCCCGGGGATGGGGTTGCCGTAGGGCGAGTCGTGGTGGTCACGCAGCAGGGCGAGGATCTTGCGCTCCACCCGCTCGGACATCACGTGCTCCCAGCGGCAGGCCTCGTCGTGGACGTACTCCCACTCCAGGCCGATGACGTCGACGAGCAGCCGCTCGGCCAGCCGGTGCTTGCGCATGACACGGGTCGCGAGGAGCCGGCCCTCGTCCGAGAGCTCGAGGTGGCGGTCGCCGCCGAGGCTGAGCAGGCCGTCGCGCTCCATGCGGGCGACGGTCTGCGACACGGTGGGGCCCGAGTGCCCGAGACGCTCGGCGATGCGGGCGCGGAGGGGGACGATGCCCTCCTCCTCGAGCTCGAAGATCGTCTTGAGGTACATCTCGGTGGTGTCGATCAGGTCCGTCACAGGGCCAAGCCTCTCATCCGGGACCTCACCCCGTGACCTCCCGACGCCGCAGCGGGTCGAACCGCGGCACCCAGTAGCCGAGCCAGCCCGTGCCGACCAGCGCCAGGGCGCCGAGCCCCACACAGGCGACCGCAAGGCTCGACCAGGCGGTCACGGCGCTGATGAGCAGGGGCGCACCGCTGCCGCCGACCACCGAGACGAACCGCCAGCCGCCGAGGAACTGCGAGCGCCCGACGGGCGGGGCGTTGTCGGCCCCCAGCGTCATGACGATGCCGGAGCCCAGGCCGTTGCCGACGGCGGCGAGCGAGGAGGCCGCAAGCACCGCCCACGCGGTGGTGGTGAGCGGCAGGAGCAGGAGGCCGACCCCGAGCAGGACCACGCAGGGTACGGCGACCCACACCCGGCCGAACCGGTCCATGACCGACCCCGCCGGGTAGAACAGGAGCATCTCGACCCCGCCGGTGACGCCGAAGATCACCGCCGTCGCGCTCGCCGAAAGGCCGACGTGGGCCGCCCACAGCGGCACGAGGACCAGCCGGGAGGAGCGTGCGGCGCCGATGACCATGATCCCGAGGCCGAGGGTGAGGTAGGTGCGCCGGTGGTCCCAGATCACCCGCGCCGTCGACGACGAGGCCTGCGCGCGCTGCACCTCCTCGTGGGCTGCGGTGAGATCGGGAGCGCGCCAGACGAGCACCGCGGCGCAGATCCCGGCTGCCGCCGCGACGCCGAACCCGGCCTGTGGCCCGAACGCGTGGATGAGCGGCGCCCCCACGAAGGGCCCGACGAACAGGCCGATGCGGTTGACCCCGCCCAGCGTCGACAGGGCACGGGCCCGGAGCGCGAAGGGCACGGCGTCGATGAGGTAGGCCTGCCGCGCCACGAGGAACATCGAGGAGGTGAACCCCATCGCGAACACCGCGACCATGAGCACGACGACCGAGGGGGCGAGCAGCGCCGCCAGCGACGCGACGGCGTCGACCCCGCTCGCCCAGAGCAGCGCGCGGCGCTCGCCGATCCGGTGGACCATCGCCCCCGCCGGCACGGCGAAGAACAGCTCGGCCACCAGGGTCAGGCCCGCGGTGAGCGCGGCCACGGACGGCGACGCCCCGAGGGCGAGGGCGCTCAGCGCCACCACGGGAAGCATCGCGCCGGCGCCGACCGCTGCGACCACGGTCGGTCCGTAGGCCGACACCGCGATGCTGCGCAGGCGGAAGTCGGTGTCCGGGCCGGACGTCGGGGCGGTCGGTTGAGGCATCGTCGTCCATTCTGTCCCCTCCGCCGCGAGGACCTCGGCGCGGACGGGTACGTTGCCCGTCATGGAGCTCGTCGTCCCTGCCCGGTTCTGCGGCCCGCCCGAGTCCGGCAACGGCGGCTGGACCAGCGGCCACCTCGCCCGCCAGGTGCGCACCACCCCGGAGCTGCCGGCCGTGACCGTGCGGCTGCGGACGCCCCCACCGCTCGACCGGCCGATGACCGTGCGGGAGGTGCCGGGCGAGGGGGTGGTCGACGGCGCGGTCGAGCTCGTCGACGGCGACCACGTCGTCGCGCAGGCGTGGCCGGACCGCGGTCCGGGTCGCGAGGCCGTACCCGGCCCTGTCCCCTTCGAGGTGGCGGTCGCGGCCGGCGAGCGCTTCGAGGGGCTGGCCGACCACCCGTTCCGCACCTGCTTCTCCTGCGGCACCGGCCGCGAAGCCGGCGACGGCCTCCGGCTGCGTCCCGGCCGGCTCGAGGAGGACGAGGCTTACGCGTGCGCGTGGGTGCCTGACACCGGTGTGGACGTCGAGACGGTCTGGGCCGCCCTGGACTGCCCCGGCGGCTGGGCCTCCGGGATCGCCGGCCGGGCGATGGTCCTCGGCACCATGACCGCACAGGTCGACGACCTTCCCGTCGCCGGAGCGCCCCACGTCGTCATGGCGTGGCAGCGCGGGTCGGAGGGGCGCAAGCACCTGAGCGGCACGGCCCTGTATGCCGCCGACGGCCGCCTGCTCGCGCAGGCCGAGGCCACCTGGATCGCCGTCGACCCCACCACCGTCCGACCCGCAGGAGCGACCCGATGACCAACCCGACCTCCCCCGCCACTCCCGGGTCCGCTGCCCTTCCGGGGTCCGATTCCGCTACCGCGCGCACCTCCCCCGGTGCAGCCGGCCGCCCCCTGGCCGTCGTCACCGGCGCCAGCAGCGGCATCGGCGCGGCCACGGCCCGCCAGCTCGCCGCCGTGGGGTACGAGGTGGTCTGCGCCGCCCGCCGCTCCGACCGGGTCGAGGCGCTCGCCGCCGAGATCGGCGGACGCGCGGTCACCTGCGACGTCTCCGACGCCGCCGACGTCGCCCGCCTCGCCGACGTCGTCGGTGACCGGCTCGACGTGCTGGTCAACAACGCCGGCGGCGCGCTGGGCCTCGCGCCTGCCGCACAGACGGACGTCGCCGACTGGCGTGGCATGTTCGAGTCCAACGTCGTCGGCACGCTCCAGGTGACCCAGGCCCTGCTGCCCGCCCTCGTGGCCTCCGGCGCCGGCACCATCGTCAACGTCGGCTCGATCGCCGGCCGCACCGTGTACGAGGGCGGCTCCGGCTACACCGCGGCCAAGCACGCGGTCGCCGTGCTCACCGAGACCCTGCGGCTCGAGCTCGTCGACCAGCCCGTGCGGGTCACGGAGGTCGCGCCCGGGATGGTGCGCACCGAGGAGTTCTCGCTGACCCGGTTCGGCGGCGACCAGGAGCGGGCCGACAAGGTCTACGAGGGCGTCAAGGAGCCACTGGTGGCCGAGGACGTCGCCGAGGCGGTCGTGTGGATGGTGCAGCGCCCGGCCCACGTCAACATCGACCTGCTCGTCATCAAGCCGCGCGCCCAGGCCGCTGCCCACAAGGTGCACCGCGAGTCCTGAGGTCGACCGGAGCGCAGCGTCGCCGCACCCTCCCGGGACGGGCCATGATGGCCATGACCTGCGGTGACGTGGTTGGGGAATGCAGCCATGAAGTTGACGGTTCAACTTCACATGACCCAGACGCATGACGACCTGACCGAGCTCGAGGCCCAGTTCTCCGACCACCTCGAGCTCTCTCACGAGGCTGCAGACCTGCTCTTCCGCGAGGCCCGGACCGCGAACACCTTCAGCGACGAGCCTGTCACCGACGAGCAGGTGCGCGCGATCTACGAGCTGGTGAAGTGGGCCCCCACCTCCATGAACAACCAGCCGCTGCGCATCGTCCTGGTCCGCTCGCCCGAGGCCCGCGCCCGCCTCGTCGAGCACATGGGCGGCAACAACAAGCCCAAGACCTCGACGGCCCCCCTCGTGGCGATCCTCGCCGCCGACGACGACTTCCACGACGAGCTGCCCAAGGTCTTCCCGATCTTCCCCGGTGCCCGTGACGCGTTCGCCGACGACGAGATGCGCCGCACCTCGGCCACCATGAACGCCACCCTGCAGATGGCTTACTTCATCCTCGGCGTGCGCGCTGCCGGCCTGGCCGCGGGCCCGATGACCGGGTTCGACGCCGCCGCCGTCACCAAGGAGTTCTTCCCCGACGGCAAGCACCGCGCCCTGGCCGTGGTCAACATCGGTCGCCCCGGCGACGGCGCGTGGTTCGACCGCCTGCCGCGACTCGACTACGACGAGGTCGTGACCACCGTCTGACGACTGTCCTCACCCTCCGGGCCACGATCCGGACATGTCCGGTTATCCCGTTGCGCACGGCGCCCGCGCGACTTAGCGTCGGAGTACACGGAAGGGAGGTGGTCCAGGAATTGATTTCATATTGGACGCGTGAGGTGACTGCGCGCTAGGTGCGCAACGTCGACTGCTTCGACGGCGCGACCCGCGCAATCCCAGCAGTTCACCGCAGCCCGCGGGCCGTGCAGGTCGTCCCCTGCACATGCTGAGCCGCTCGATTCGGCGAGGCGAGGCCCGCGGGCTGTTCCATGCCCCGGCCGGCCAACCCCGAGGTCGTCCCGGTCGTCCCAAGGGTGACGGCAATCGACAGGAGGCACGTCATGGGAACCACGAGGCACTCCGCACGACGTCAGGTCTCGGGGCTCGCCCTCGTCGCGACGACGGGGCTGGCCCTGGCGGCCTGCGCCGGCAGCGGCGGCTCGGGCACGCCCGGCACGACGACCAGCAGCTCGGGACCGTCGTCGACCTCGACGACCTCGCCCTCGTCGTCGACCTCACCGAGCGCCGGGTCGTCCACCTCCGCGAGCAGCAGATCGTCGGGCACCAGTTCCGGCGGCACGTCCAGCTCGACCAGCGGCGGAGCCACGGCGGCGCACCGCTGCACCGCTTCCACAACCACGACCAGGGCCGTCACGCAGCCGGGCAGCGGCGCGGCGGGCAGCTTCGTCGTGGAGCTCGTCACGAGGAACACCGGGCGCAGCGCCTGCGACCTGCAGGGGTACCCCGGAGTCTCCCTCACGGCACCGGACACGGGGGCGCAGATCGGTGCCGCGGCCACCCGGGACCTCGGCCAGTCCCCGTCCCGCGTGCGGCTCGCGCCGGGCGCCTCCGCCATGGCGCTCGTACGGGTCGCCCAGGCGGCCAACTACGGACCTCGCTGCCACGGGGCCAGGGCTGCGGGCTTCCGCGTCTACCTGCCCGGGGAGACCGCCGCCCAGTTCGCGCCATTCGCCGTCGACGCGTGCAGCAACACGGCAACACCCCTGCTGTCCGTGCGCCCCTTCCACCGCTGACCGCTGCGGGAATTCCTCTGGTGCGGCGCGGGCGCCCTAGACCCGTAGCGCGGCGGCCTCGGCCGCGAGCGCCTCGATGCGTGCCCAGTCCCCTTGTGCCACCGCGTCCTTGGGGGTCAGCCAGGACCCGCCGACGCAGCCGACGTTGGGCAGGGCCAGCCAGTCGGCCGCCGTCTGCGACGTGATGCCGCCGGTGGGGCAGAACCGCAGCTGGGGGCACGGACCAGCGACCGCGGACAGGTAGGGCCGACCGCCGCTGGCCTCGGCGGGGAAGAACTTCATCGCCTCCAGCCCGGCCTCGGCCAGCGTCAGCATCTCGGTGAGCGTGCCTGCGCCGGCGAGCAGCGGCAGCCCGGATGCGAGCGCCGCCTCGAGCAGCCGCGGCGGCGACCCCGGCGTGACGATGAACTGGGCGCCGGCGTCCTGCACCTGCCGCACCTGCTCGGGCGTGACCACGGTGCCGGCGCCGACGACCATGCCCTCGACCTCGGAGGCCACGGCCTCGATGGCGCCGAGCCCTGCCGCGCTGCGCAGGGTCAGCTCGATGACGGGTATGCCGCCGGCGAGCAGGGCCCGCGCCAGCGGCACGGCCTGCTCGACGGAGTCGACGACCACGACGGGGACGACCGGGGCGAGGTCGAGCAGGTCGGCCTCGCTCGAGATCACGGGCTTGGCGACAGGGGCGGTCGCGGGGGTCATCGGGTCTCCTCGGCGGTGACGGCGGCGGTGGTGCGGTCGTACTGGCGCCCCAGGCCGGCGAAGACGTGGGCGCCCTCGTCGGCGCGGCCCACGGCGGCGCGCATCGGCGCGAACAGCTCACGCCCGGTACCCACGCCCTCGTCGCTCACGCGCTGGGCGGGCAGGCGTGCCGCGAACTCGGCGTCGTCGACGAGGACGTCGAGTCGGCCGGTGCGGGCGTCGACGCGGATGACGTCGCCGTCGTGGATCTTCGAGATCGGGCCGGCGTGGACCGACTCGGGGGTCACGTGGATCGCGGCCGGGATGGCCCCGGACGCCCCGCTCATGCGGCCGTCGGTGACCAGGGCGACGGCGTGGCCGCGCTTCTGCAGGACGCCGAGGGAGGGTGTGAGCGCGTGGAGCTCGGGCATCCCGTTGGCGCTGGGTCCCTGCTCGCGGATGACGACGACCACGTCGCGGTCGAGCTCGCGGCGGGAGAAGGCCTGGAGGAACCCGACCTGGTCGGTGAAGACGCGCGCGGGCGCCTCGACGACCTTGTGCTCGTCGGCGACGGCCGAGACCTTGATGACGGCGTGGCCGAGGGTGCCACGCAGGACACGCAGGCCGCCGTCGGCGGCGAACGGGTCGGTCGCCGGACGCAGGACCGACGGGTCGAGCGACTCGGCCGGGGCCTCGACGAACTCGAGCCCCCCGTCGACCAGCTCGGGCTTGCGCGTGTAGAGGCGCAGGCCGGGCCCGGCGAGCGTGAGGACGTCCTCGTGCAGCAGCCCCGCGTCGAGCATGGTGCGCACGAGGAACGGCGTGCCACCGGCCTGGTGGAAGTGGTTCACGTCGGCGGTGCCGTTGGGGTAGATCCGCGCGACCGACGGGACGGCGGCCGACAGGTCGTCGAAGTCCTCCCACGTCAGGTCGATGCCCGCGGCGGCCGCCATCGAGATCAGGTGCATCGTGTGGTTGGTCGAGCCGCCGGTCGCGAGGAGGGCGACGACGCCGTTGACGACGCACTTCTCGTCGACGACCTGCCCGATGCCGTAGGGCTGCTCCGACGCGGCGATCTCGGCGACACGGCGGGTGGTCGCGTCGGTCAGGGCGTCGCGCACCGGGTCGTCGGGGTGCACGAAGGCGGCCCCGGGCAGGTGCAGGCCCATGACGTCCATGAGCATCTGGTTGGAGTTGGCGGTGCCGTAGAACGTGCACGTGCCGGGCGAGTGGTAGGACGCCACCTCGCTCGCAAGCAGCTCGTCGCGGCCGGCCTCACCGGCGGCGAACGCCTTGCGGGTCTCGGCCTTCTCGGCGTTGGAGCGACCGCTGGCCATGGGGCCGGCCGGCACGAGCGCCGTCGGCAGGTGCCCGAACGAGAGCGCACCCGCGACGAGGCCGGGGACGATCTTGTCGCAGACGCCGAGCATGAGGACGCCGTCGAACACGTCGTGCGACAGGGCGATCGCCGTCGACATCGCGATGACGTCGCGGCTGAACAGGCTGAGCTCCATACCCGCTCGCCCCTGGGTGATGCCGTCGCACATGGCTGGCACACCGCCGGCCACGCGCGCCACGGCGCCGACCTCGCGAGCCGTCTGCTTCATGGCCTGCGGGTAGTGCTCGAACGGCGCGTGCGCCGACAGCATGTCGTTGTAGGACGTGACGATCCCGAGGCTGACACCCGTGTCGGCGGCCATCGTGGTGCGGTCGCTGCCGCCGCAGGCCGCGACGGCGTGGGCGAGGTTGGAGCAGCCGAGGTCGGTGCGTGCCGGGCGCAGGCTGAGCTCCGAGGCGGCGCGCGACAGGCGCTGGAGGTATGCCGTGCGGCTGGCTCGGCTGCGCTCGGTCAGGCGTGCGGTGACCTCAGCGACGACGGGGTGCAGGGCGGGGGCCATGGGGCTCCTGGGGTTCGGCGGTCAGGTGATGGACCGCGCGAACGACGTCCTTGGCGTGCGCGTGTGATCTCCTTCACAAGTGTGAAGGCGCCTGCCGGCCCTCCACCACGGCGTTCCGCCATGCGGACGGCGGGGCTCAGGGTCGTCTCAGCCCGTGGTTCGCCGTGCTCGTGCCCGTCAGGGCTGGCGGCGCGACAGGGTCCAGCTCGCGGCGTCGTCCAGCGTTCCCCTGCCGGTCCGGGTGAACACGAGCCGGTCGTGCAGGCGGTTGCGGCGCCCGCCCCAGAACTCGACCTCGTCGCAGGCCACCCGCCAGCCGCCCCAGAAGTCGGGGACGGGCACGTCGTCGGGGTGCCCGTGGTCGGGGTACTGCGCGGCATACCGGTCGTAGGCGGCCTCGAGCTCGGCCCGTCCCTCGACGGGCTGGGACTGCTGAGAGGCCCAGGCCGAGATGCGCGAGGCCCACGGGCGGGAGGAGAAGTAGCCCTGCACCTCCTCGCGGGTCAGGGCCTGCGCCTGCCCGCGGAAGCGGATGGCCCGGAACATCGACGGCCAGGTGAGGGCGGCGGCGATCCCACCGGTGGCCGCGATCTCCTGGCCCTTGGCGGAGGTGGTCGCGGTGACGAACCCCGGTCCGCGGTCGTCGAAGAAGCGCATGAGGACGGTGCGGACGTTGGGCATCCCGGCCGCGTCGACCGTGGCCACGGAGATGGCGGTGGGCTCGGGGACGTCACCCTGCGCCTCCTGGCGCGCGATGGCCTCCTCCACCCAGAGCCGCGCCTGCTGCCAAGGGGTCGGCGCCACCTGCTCCTCGGAGAGACCCTCGCCGGTGTAGTCCACGCGCCGCGCACTTGTCATGCCCCGAGATTAGGGTGAGGGAAAGACAGCAGCGACAGGAGTCACCCATGCCAGGCACCGGCAAGGCCGTCGGCAAGGTCGTCCGCTGGGGCGTGAAGTACGGCCCCCACGCCATCGTGCTCGCGCAGCAGGCCAGGGAGCCCGCCATGGCCGCGGCGCAGAAGGCGATCGACCGGCAGAAGGCCAAGCGGCGGGCCATCGAGCACGCCAGCACGGTGCGCGAGGGGTCGGTCCTGAAGACGTTCGACCCGCGGGCCGACCACGGCGAGGCCGTCTGGGTGGTGTTCGCCGGCGACGACCCGATCGCGACGCACCCGAGCACCGCCACCCCCATCCCCGAGCTCATCGCCAACAGCGACCTGTCGACGCGCGTGCGTCCCGCCGACCTGCCCTCCCCGGCCGAGCGCCTCAAGCAGATCCCGCGGCGACGCGGCGCGCACTGAGGTGTCCGTCCTCGACCCGGTGACCAACGGCGCCCGCCGCCAGCTCGCCCATGCCCTGCGCTCCAAGGTCGCCGGCGACGACGCCCGCACCAAGGCCGAGCGCATCTGGGGCGCGGAGGGCCCGCGCTGGTTCACCCCCGCCGACCCGATCTGGCGCGTCCACGCCGACGCCTCGATGTTCCCCGCCGGCATCAGGGCCCTGCTCCTGCAGTCGCTGCACCCGCTGGCGATGGCGGGGGTCGCGGGCCACTCCGGGTACAAGGGCGACCCGTGGGGACGGCTCCAGCGCACCAGCGAGTTCCTCGCGACGACCACCTTCGGCACCATCGAGGACGCCGAGGCCCTCATCGCACGCATCCGCGGCATCCACGAGCGCGTGCGCGGCAAGGCTCCCGACGGGCGCCCCTACGCCGCGAGCGACCCGCACCTGCTCAAGTGGGTGCACGTCACCGAGGCCGACAGCTTCCTCACCGCCTACCAGCGCTACGCCGTCGAGCCGCTGACCGACGCCGAGGCCGACCGGTACGTCGACCAGAGCTGCGTCGTCGCCCAGGCACTCGGTGTGGTCGACCCGCCGAGGACGGTCGCGGCGCTGCGCCAGGTCATCGAGGACTACCGCCCCGAGCTCGAGTCCACGCCCGCGGCACGGGAGGCGGCGCGCTTCCTGCTCGTGCACCCGCCCCTGCCCCTCGCGGCGCGGGCGGGGTACTCGGCCCTGGCCGCGGGCGCGGTGTCGATGCTCCCGTGGTGGGCCCGCCGCCCGCTCCGGCTCCCCTATCTCCCCGTCACCGAACGCGTGCTCGGCCGTCCCCTGGGTGGGGTCGCCACGGCGACGGTCCGGTGGGCCATGCACGACCCGGACGACGTTCGCCGCCGAGCGCTGGAGCAGCGCGACGCCGCGAGCTGAGCGCGGTTACGGCGTGGGGTGGCGGGCGTCGTAGCGCAGGAAGCCCGGTTGCACCCGCGCCAGGACACCGATCGCAACGACACAGGCGAGCCCGCCGATCACCGCGGTCCACGCCTCCCCCACCCCGGTCGACAGGAACCCGCCCGCGAGCTCCCCGAGCCGCGGGCCGCCGGCGACCACCACGATGAACACGCCCTGCAACCGGCCCCGCAGGTGGTCCGGCGTGGCTGACTGCAGGATCGTCGTCCGGAACACCGCACTGACGGAGTCGGAGCCGCCGGCGACGGCCATGGCGACCAGGCCCAGCCAGAGCGCCGTACCCCGGCTCACGACCCCACCGGCGGCGAGCATCGCGGCCCCGAACCCGGCGATCGCGAAGCCCCAGCCGACGACGGCGACGAGGATCGCCAGGCCCTGCCGGCGGACGTGGCCGAGCCGACCCGAGAAGAACATCGCCCCGATGCCACCGACCGCCGCCGCCGCCGACAGCGCTCCGACCGTCTTGGCTCCACCGCCGAAGATCACCGCGCCGGCAGCCGGGAACAGCACCCGCGGCTGGGCCAGCAGCATGGCGGCGATGTCGGCGACGAACGTCATGCGCACGTTGGGCCGGGTGCCGAGGAACGCGAACCCGTCGAGCACCGACCGCAGCCCGGGCCGGGTGGGTGCGGCGCCGTCGGCGGGCGGCTCGGGCGGCAGGGACGGGAGGGTGGCCAGGCCCCAGAGGGCAGCCGTGGTGATGACCGCGTCGGTCGTGTACGCCGCCTTGAACCCTCCCCAGTCGACGAGGACACCGGCCAGCAGCGGGCCCACCGTCATCGATGCGTTCATCGCGAAGACCGACAGGGCGTTGGCCGCGGGCAGCTGCTCGCGACGCAGGATGCGCGGGTAGATCGAGCTGCGCGCCGGGGACGCGACGGCGAACGCACCGTTCCACAGGGCGACCAGCAGGTAGAGGACCCAGACCTGCGTGTTGCCGAGCCACGCCTGCAGGGCGCACAGGATGCTCGTGGCGAACGCGACGCCCTGGGCCACCATCCCGACGACCCTGCGGTCGAAGTGGTCGACGAGGGTGCCGCCGTACAGGCCCATGACGACCAACGGCACGAGCGCGCAGAGCCCGACGATGCCGACCGCGGCGGTCGACCGGGTCAGGTCGTAGACCTGCAGGCCGATGGCGACCACCGCCAGCTGCGAACCGACGTTGGAGAGCGTGAACCCTGCATACAAACGCCGGTACGGCGCGTTCTCCCGCAGCGGGGCGAGGTCGAGCAGAAGCGGCACGACACGGACCCTACGTCGCGCTCCGTGCCGTAGCGTCGCCGCCATGGAAGCCCGTGCGCGCATCGCGCTGCTCATCGACGCGGACAACTCGTCGGCCAAGAAGCTCGACGTCATCCTCAGCGAGCTGTCCAAGTACGGCGAGACCAGCATCCGCCGCGCCTACGGCAACTGGACCAAGGCCAGCCTCCGGCCGTGGACCGAGGTCCTGCACCCCAACGCGATCCTGCCGATGCTGCAGTTCGACTACAGCCGCGGCAAGAACGCCAGCGACATGGCGATGGTCGTCGACGCGATGGCCCTGCTCTACACCGATCACCCCGACGCGTTCGGCATCGTGTCGTCCGACGCCGACTTCACGCCGCTCGTGATGCACCTGCGGGCCAAGGGCGCCCAGGTCTACGGCTTCGGCGACACCAAGACGCCCGAGGCGTTCCAGTCGGCCTGCACGAAGTTCCTGCTGCTCGACCAGATGACCGAGCAGGACGAGGACGGCTCGAACGGCGACGCGACCGAGCCGTCCCCCACGACCGGCAAGGGGAAGGCCAAGGCCGCCGTGGAGGCGCCGTTGAAGGGCGCTGCTCCCGCGGCCGGCAGGTCGACCGCCGCCTCGAGCAAGTCGTCCACGAAGAAGGCCGCCGCCGTCCCGGCCCGCAAGTCCATGGCCGAGCTGAAAGGAGACGCGAAGCTCGTGCGCCTGATGCGCAACGCGGTGGAGGCCGCGGCCGACGACGAGGGCTGGGCATCGGTCAGCACCGTCGGCAACCGCATCGCGAACCAGTCGTCGTTCGACTCCCGCAACCTGGGCTACGCCTCGCTGTCCAAGCTGCTCAAGGCCATCGACCTCTTCGAGTTCAGCGGAGAGGGCACCAGCAACTTCGCAGTACGCGACCGTCGGCGCGCCAAGGGGTAGGCGGTGTCAGTCGACCACGGTGAGGTCGAGCTCGGCGGCGAACACCTCGGCCAGGTCGATGAGCTGCAGGCGCGAGATCTTCGCCCCGGCCAGCCCGGAGACGCCGCGAGGAGCCGTCACCGCCGCCGTGCTGAGGTCGACGTCCTTGAGCTTGGCGCGCCCGAAGTCGGCCGTCAGCAGCCGGCCCCCGTCGAACCGGACCCGCGTCAGCGTCGCCTCGGCGAAGTCGGGCTCCACGAGCTGGCAGTCGACGAACTCGACGTCCGTCAGCCTGGCACCTCGCGCGTTGAGGAACTCGACCTTGCACCCCTCGAAGCGCACCCGGCGCAGCTCCGCGCCGTACAGCTGGACGGCGCCGAGCCGCGCCCCCCGGACGGTGCAGTCCTGCCAGGCCGTCTCGGCGAGGTCGACGCCTGCCCCGTGCACGCCCTCGAGGACGCAGTCGCTCCACCGCGCCCGCGGCGCGGTGAGGCCGGTCAGCGCGCAGCCCTCGAAGGTGCACTCGAGGAACCGCGCGTTCGCCGCCCTGGCCTCGGAGAGGTCGCCGTCGAAGGTGTCGCCGTCGTAGTCGCCGTCCGGAGTGAGCATGACGACATGGTGGCCCATGGGGCCGACGGTGCAGAATGACCGCACCGGGCCGGTGCGCGACACTCAGGCACACCGCCCGCACCCCTCGCCGACGACGCCGACCAGATAGGGGACCCCGTGTCCGACAGTGACTTCAAGCCCGGGCTCGAGGGCGTCATCGCCTTCGAGTCGCAGATCGCCGAACCGGACAAGGAGGGCGGCTCGCTGCGCTATCGCGGCGTCGACATCGAGGACCTCGTCGGGCGCATGTCGTTCGGCCGCGTCTGGGGCCTGCTCGTCGACAACGCGTTCGACCCCGGTCTGCCGCCCGCCGAGCCGTTCCCGCTTCCCGTGCACTCGGGTGACGTGCGCGTCGACGTGCAGTCGGCCCTGGCCCAGCTCGCGCCGCTCTGGGGGTTCAAGCCGCTGCTCGACATCGAGCCCGAGGAGGCCCGCGACAACCTGGCCCGCGCCTCGGTCATGGCGCTGTCGTTCGTCGCGCAGTCCGCCCGCGGCCAAGGCCGGCCGATGGTCCCGCAGCGTGAGGTCGACAAGGGCCACACCATCACCGAGCGGTTCATGATCCGCTGGCGCGGCGAGCCCGACCCGGCCCACGTCGAGGCCGTCGACGCCTACTGGGTGTCCGCAGCCGAGCACGGCATGAACGCCTCCACCTTCACCGCCCGCGTCATCGCCTCCACCGGCGCCGACGTCGCCGCCTGCCTGTCCGGGGCGGTCGGCGCCATGTCCGGGCCGCTGCACGGAGGCGCCCCCTCGCGGGTGCTGCACATGATCGAGGCCGTCGAGGAGTCCGACGACGCCCGCGCCTACGTCAAGGGAGTCCTCGACCGCGGCGAGCGCCTGATGGGCTTCGGCCACCGCGTGTACCGCGCCGAGGACCCCCGCGCCCGCGTGCTCCGCGCCACCTGCCAGCGGCTCAACGCCCCCCGCTACGAGGTCGCCGCGGCCCTCGAGCAGGCGGCCCTCACCGAGCTGCGCGAACGCCGACCCGACCGGGTCCTCGAGACCAACGTGGAGTTCTGGGCCGCGGTGGTCCTCGACTTCGCCCAGATCCCGGCCTCGATGTTCACGCCGATGTTCAGCTGCGCCCGCTCAGCCGGCTGGTCGGCCCACATCCTCGAGCAGAAGCTCACCGGCCGCCTCATCCGCCCCAGCTCCCGCTACATCGGCGAGGCTCCCCGCGGCGTCGAGGCAGTCACCGGCTACCGCGACTGACCCACGCCCCGGCACCAACTGGGCGCCCGTTCACGGCAGCAACCTCTGCTAGCAGAGGTTGCTGCCGTGAGCTCAGGTTGCTGCATACCCGCGCGGCAGCAACCTGTCCTGAGTCACTGGCGAGGGCGCGAGGCAGCTCGAGTTGTCCACAGGGCTCCAGCGCCGGACCCGCTGACTGCGGCAGGCTGCCGCGATGGAGCTGTACCAGCTGGCGCGCGACGACGTCGTCTCAGCGTCGGATGCCGCCCTGGTGGGGATCGGCCCGTCCGAGCTGCGCCGCCTGCGTAGGACCGGTCAGGTCCGCCGCCTCATCCGGGGCTGGTATGCCGTGCGCTCACCGACCTCGGACCACCCTCCGTGGGAGGGCAGGGACCGGTTCGACACCGAACGGCGGCAGCACCGCCTGCTGGCCATCGCCCTGTTGCGCTCCTTCGAAGGGCGAGTGGTGGCCAGTCACCAATCGGCCTTGGTGCTTCACGACCTACCCGTCTGGAAGTCGGACCTGCGCACCGCCCACCTCTCCCGGGCAGCAGATGACCACACCCGACAGCGGCCCTCGGCCGTCCTCCACCCTGCCTGCGGTGCAGCACCAGTTCACGCGTCTGGCGGCCACCCCACCGTCCCGGTGGCGCACGCAGTCCTCCAGGTGGGGATGGTGCCGACGGGGCCGGGACGGCGGCCCTTCCCGCTGGAGAGCCTCGTCGCCGCGGACGCTGCCCTCCATCAGCGGCTCATCTCCACGGCCGAGCTGGACGAGACGCTCGGGTCCTATGCCGGCCATCCAGGGATCACCGGAGTGCGCGCACTCCTCCAGCATGCGGACGGACGGCACGAGTCCGTGGGTGAGACCCGGTTGGCTCATGCGCTGCGGCTGCTGGGCTACCGGTTCACGCCGCAGGTGGAGGTTGAAGCAGAAGGAAGGCGGTGGCGTACCGACTTCGAGCTCGACGACGAACCGGTGGTGATCGAGTTCGACGGGCTGGCGAAGTACTCCGGCGACGTCGTCCACCCGACCGCAGAGCAGCTGCGCAGGGCGCTCGCGGTCGAGAAGTGGCGCGAGGACCGGCTGAGGGACACCGGTCGCGAGGTCGTCCGGTTCGGCTGGGGGGAGCTGGATGACCTCCGGCTCATCCGATCTCGGGTCGACGCCGCGGTTCAGCGGTCGCGAAGGCGCGTTCGGGCGTAGACCCGGCCTTGGTGCCACCCAGCAGAGCCTCCTGCCCGGGACCCAGGTTCCTGGCTGCCCGGGTGGCAGCAACCTCTGCTAGCAGAGGTTGCTGCTCATCGCGGGGCGCGGTTGGGGGCGGGACGCGGTTCGTGGGAAGGGCGCGGGTTCGGCCGGCGACACGGGGGAGCCGGGGCCGGGCCGGACGGTCCGGGTGGTGGACCTGACGTCCCACGCCTCGGGACGTGGTGTCAGACTGTCGGCGTGACCCAGACTGCCGCCCAGACGATTCCCGCCGACCTGCTCCCCAAGGACGGGCGCTTCGGCTCCGGTCCCTCGAAGGTGCGCCCCGAGCAGGTGGAGTACCTCGCGAGCCTCGGCACCACCCTGCTCGGCACCTCCCACCGCCAGGCCCCGGTGAAGAACCTGGTCGGCGCGGTCCGTGAGGGCCTGTCGGAGCTGTTCAGCCTCCCCGAGGGCTACGAGGTCATCCTCGGCAACGGCGGGTCGACCGCGTTCTGGGACATCGCCGCCTTCGGCCTGGTCCGTGAGCGGGCGCAGCACCTCGCGTTCGGCGAGTTCTCGTCCAAGTTCGCCAGCGTCACCAACAACGCACCCTTCCTCGGCGAGTCGACCGTCATCAAGGCCGGGCCCGGCACCCTCGCCAGCCCCGTCGCCGAGCCGGGCGTCGACGTCTACGCGTGGCCGCACAACGAGACCTCCACCGGCGTGATGGCTCCGGTCAAACGGGTCGAGGGCGCCGACGAGGACGCCTTGGTGCTCATCGACGCCACCTCGGGCGCGGGCGGCCTGCCGGTCGACGTCGCCGAGACCGACGTCTACTACTTCGGCCCGCAGAAGTGCTTCGCCTCCGACGGCGGCCTGTGGCTGGCTGCGTTCTCGCC
Source organism: Phycicoccus sp. Soil748 (assembly GCF_001428025.1). Classification (GTDB taxonomy): domain Bacteria; phylum Actinomycetota; class Actinomycetes; order Actinomycetales; family Dermatophilaceae; genus Pedococcus. The sequence continues at coordinate 170,012 of NZ_LMSC01000001.1, forward strand.
GGCCGCCCTGGCCCGCGTCGAGGAGATCGCCGCGACCGGCCGCTGGGTCCCCGACTTCTTCAGCCTGCCGACCGCGATCGACAACTCGCGCAAGAACCAGACCTACAACACCCCGGCCCTGGCGACCCTCGCGCTGCTGCACTCGCAGATCGACTGGATCAACGGCAACGGCGGCCTCGACTGGGCCGTCGCCCGCACCGCCGACTCCAGCGGCCGCCTCTACGACTGGGCCGAGCGCACGAGCTACACCACGCCGTACGTCGCCGACCCGGCCGCACGCTCGCAGGTGGTGGCGACCATCGACTTCGACGACGCAGTCGACGCCTCTGCCATCGCCAAGACGCTGCGCGCGCACGGCGTCGTCGACGTCGAGCCCTACCGCAAGCTGGGCCGCAACCAGCTGCGCGTCGCGACGTTCCCGGCGACCGAGCCGGACGACGTCTCTGCCCTGATTGCGTGCATTGAGCACGTCGTGGGGTAGTTCGCGCGCGGTGATCTCTCACCCCGCGTAACCTCGGCCTCCACCACTCGTTGTCCCGGGTGACCACCCTGCGGTGGGGCGACGAAGCCGAGGAGCCGAAGACATGACCCGCGTGACGCGACTGCACTGGCGCAGAGCCGCCGCCGCCCTGCCTGCCGTGGCCCTCATCGGCTCCGGTATCGCGCTCGCGTCCACCGGGGGCACGCCCAGCACCGACGTGGTCGCCGACTCCAGCCCGCTCATCACCGTGCCCAAGCTCCCGGTCACGCAGCCGGAGGCCCCTTCGCTGCCGTCCCTCCCGGAGCTTCCGGCCCCGGCTGAAGCGTCGCCCACCCCGGCGCTCGAAGCGGCCGGGTTGCCCGCTGCCTCCTCCGCCGGCAGCCCCAACGGCATCCCGGCAGCGGCGCTCGCTGCCTACCGGCGGGGAGCCCAGCTGGTCGACACGGCCGACGCCGAGTGCAACATCGACTGGGCCCTCGTCGCAGCCATCGGCAAGGTGGAGTCCGACCACGGCCGCTACGGCGGCAACGGCATCGACGCCAGCACCGGCGCGGTGCGCCCCGGCATCTTCGGCATCCCGCTCAACGGCACCAACGACACCGCGGCGATCCGCGACACCGACCGGGGCGTCTTCGACCGCGACACCACGTGGGACCGTGCGGTCGGCCCGATGCAGTTCATTCCCGGGACCTGGCGCTCGGTCGGGGTCGATGCCAACGGTGACGGCCAGAAGGACCCCCAGAACATCACCGACGCCGCGACCGCGACCGCCGTGTACCTCTGCTCCGGCCCCGGTGACCTCGGCACCGAGACGGGCGCCCGGTCGGCCGTCCTGCGCTACAACCAGAGCGACGCGTATGCCGACCAGGTCCTCGCGATCGCGCGCGCCTACCGCGGCGGGTTCACGGTCGTCCCGGACTTCGCGCTCACCGACGGCCAGCGCACCGGCGCGCCCTTCCTCCCCTCGAACGTGGCCCGGCCGGCCGGCGCCCAGGCGGCTGCCTCGAGCAAGCCGTCCAGCAAGCCCGCAGCGGCCAAGCCGTCCGCCAAGCCCTCCGCCAGCGGCGGGAAGGGTGGTCCCGGTGGCAGTGCGGTGGGTGGCGCGGGTGGCACGTCGGGCGGGGGCTCGACGCCGGCACCGTCCACCACCGCGAGCGGCGGGGTCGTCGGCACCGTCACCGGTGTCGTGGGTGGCGTCGTCGGTGGGCTGACCGGGCAGACGCCCACGCCGAAGCCCTCCACCACGACTCCTACGCCCACCACGACGACCACGCCCGCACTGCCGCTCACGGTGCCGCTCCTGGGCAACGGGACGTGCCCGGACGGTTACGAGGTCGTGCTCCAGCTCGGCATCCCGGTCCTCTGCACCCGCTCCTGACCGGCCGACGTTGACGTGTCGCCGTTGAACCCTTCGCCATTGACCGGCTGACGGCTCAGGTCGGCGGCCGGGGCACGGGTCTGCCCACACCCCGGCGGTCGGCAGCGGCCAGGCTGCCCGGGCCCACCTCGGAGTCCTCGAGCTCCGCGCCCGAGTCGTCGAGCACGGCGACATGGCCACCCCCGCAGTCGGACAGGTGCAGGCTCGCCCAGCGACGGGCACCCTCCAACGTGGCGAACCGGCGCACGACGCCGGGTCCCGAGACCTGCCAGGCCCCGGGTCCGAGCGGCCGGATCCTCATGCAGGCCGACGACGGTTCGCCTCCCACCCGCACAGGATCCCGCGGTGCCGGGCCAGCCGCCTCAACCAGATGGCGGATGCGGCCCGGCTGCGAGCGCCCGTCAGCGCACGAGGCTGGCGACCACCGCAACCGCCACGACGATCACGAGGACCGCGATGGTGACCCGGCGGCGGAAGACCGGCGTCACCGTACGGCCTCGGGCATCGGCTCGGACACGGGAGCGGGCACGGTGCGGATGCGCAGGCGCGGGCGGCGCTGGGACTCGTACGTCACCTGCACATTCTCGTGCCTCACGAGCCACCCCGACACCGCCACGGTGACCAGCCCGACGGCGATGGTGCCGATGCCGATCGTCCAGCGGGGTCCCCAGACGTCGCCGATCCAGCCGATGACCGGGGCACCGAGCGGCGTGCCGCCCATGAAGATCGCCATGTAGAGGGCCATCACCCGGCCGCGCATGGCCGAGTCGACGCTGAGCTGGACCATGGCGTTGGCGGTGGTCAACGCGGTCAGGGCCGACAGCCCGACCGGCACGAGCGCCAGGGCGAACAGGGCGTAGGTCGGTGCGAGTGCGGCGAGGCCGCTGGAGATGGTGAACCCGGCGAACGCCACGAGCAGGATGCGCAGGCGCGGACGGGCACGGCGGGCCGACAACAGGGCCGCCGTGAGCGAGCCGATGGCCATGATCGACCCCAGCAGGCCGTACTCCTCGGGCCCCTTGCCGAACTCGCGCGTGGCCATCAGGGCCGTGGTGATCTGGAAGTTCATCCCGAAGGTGCCGAGCACGAACACCAAGGCCATCACCAGCATGATGTCGGGGCGGCTGCGGACGTAGGTGACGCCCTCCCGGATGGCCCCCTTGCGGCGGTTGAGCATCGGGGCGGGCCGCAGCTCTGTACGCACCATCGACGCGAGGGCGATGAGCACCGCCACGAAGGTCAGGGTGTTGAGCATGAGGGTCCAGCCCGTGCCGAAGGCTGCGATGGTGAGGCCGGCGGCGCCAGGGCCGATGAGACGGCCGGCGTTGAACGAGGCGCTGTTGAGCGAGACGGCGTTGGCGAGCCGGTCGCGCGGGACCATCTCGGAGACGAACGTCTGGCGCGCCGGGTTGTCGACCGCGGTCGCGACACCCGTGAACAGGGCGATGGCGTAGACCATCCACAGCTGGGCGGTGCCGGTGAGGACGAGCACGCCGAGCACGAGGGCCGACATCGCCAGCGCCGACTGGGTGATCGCGAGGATGACCCGCTTGGGGTAGCGGTCGGCGATCATCCCGGCCCACGGGGCCAGGAGGAGGAACGGCAGGAACTGCAGTCCCGTCACGATGCCGAGGGCGGTCGAGGAGTGGTTGGTCAGCTCGGTGAGCACCAGCCAGTCCTGGGCGACGCGGCCCATCCAGGTGCCGACGTTGGAGATGAACGCGCCGGTGGCGTAGATCCGGTAGTTGCGGACGCTGAGGGAGGAGAAGGTGGGGCTCACTCGTTCGCCACCCTGGTCAGGATGACGGCGGCCTGCTGCAGGATGTCCTGCTCGGCGGGCGTCAGGTGACCGACGCGGACGGACATCCAGGCGTCGCGCTTGCGGCGGATGTCCTTGAGCAGCGTGGTCGCCGCCGGCGTGAGCGACAGGATCACCTGTCGCCGGTCGGAGGGGTCGTCGGTGCGCTCGACGAGTCCGAGCTCGACGAGGCGGGCGACGGTACGGGTCATGCTCGGGGCGCTCACCCGCTCGATCTCGGCCAGCTCACCGGGCGTGCAGGGCGTGTGCTCGAGACGGTTCAGGACCGAGAACTGGTGCGGCGCAACCGCGTCCGTGCTCTCGAACCGAACCCGCCGGGAGATGCGCATGCACGCCAGGCGGAGCTCGCCGGCGAGACGCGACACGGCCGCGGGGGTGAGACCGGCCTCAGCGGTGCGGCGCGGGGCGCGCGCAGGCGGTGGGGTCATGGCGTCTCCTAGGTCAGGTACTTAGCATAACTCATTACCTGTGCTAAGTATTTCCCCGCGGGTCACAGGCCCCTCGGACGACGTATGCCGCGTGGCCCCCGGACGGGGCCACGCGGCATACGGACGCGCTGGTGGTGCTGCGGGATCAGGCGCCGAAGAGCTCCTTGATGGGAGTGATGGCGAAGTACAGGACGAACAGCGCGGACACGGTCCACAGCAGCGGGTGGATCTGGCTGCTCTTGCCACGGACCGCCTTGATGACGGTGTAGACGACGAAGCCCGCACCGATGCCGGCCGTGATCGAGTAGGTGAACGGCATGAGCACGATGGTGAGGAACGCCGGGATCGCGATCTCCAGGTCCTCCCAGTCGATGCCGCGCACCTGCTGCATCATCAGGAAGCCCACGACGACCAGCGCCGGGGTGGCTGCCTCGTAGGGCACCACCTTGACCAGCGGGGCCAGGAACGTCGCGAAGAGGAACATCACGCCCGTGACGACGGAGGCCAGACCCGTGCGCGCGCCCTCGCCGACACCGGCCGCGGACTCGATGTAGGAGGTGTTGGACGACACCGACCCGGCGCCACCGGCGATGGCCGCGACCGAGTCGACGAGCAGGATCTTGTCGGAGTTCGGGGGGTTGCCGTTCTTGTCGAGCAGCCCGCCCTCGGCGCCGACGGCGACCATCGTGCCCATGGTGTCGAAGAAGTCGGCCAGCAGCAGGGTGAAGACGAGCAGCACCGCGGAGACGACGCCGATCTTGGTGAACGAGCCCAGCAGGTTGAAGTGACCGAGGAGGGAGAAGTCGGGGACGTCGACGATCTGCTTGGGCAGCGTCGGGACGTTGAGTCCCCAGCCCGCGGCGTTGACGAACTTGCCGGTGGCGTCGACCTGCGGGCCGACGTCGGCGATCGCCTCGACGATGATCGCGAGGACCGTGCCGCCGAGGATGCCGTAGAGGATCGCGCCCTTCACGTGCAGCACCAGCATGATGATGATGGCGAGGACACCGACGACGAAGACGAAGGTGGGCCAGCCGTTGAGGGCGCCGCCGATGCCGAGCTCGACCGGGACGGGACCGGTGCCGGTGCGGCGGACGAAGCCGGCGTCGACCAGGCCGATGATGGTGATGAACAGGCCGATGCCGACCGAGATCGCGGTCTTGAGCTCGGCCGGGATGGCGCGGAACACCGCCTGCCTGAACCCGGTGAGCACCAGCACGAGGATGATCACGCCCTCGATGACGATGAGGCCCATGGCGTCCGCCCACGTCATGTCGGGCAGCTTGGCGATGCCGAACGTGACGAACGCGTTGAGCCCCAGTCCTGTCGCGAGCGCCAGCGGGTAGTTGGCGACGACGCCCATGAGGATCGTCATCACACCGGCGACGAGCGCCGTGCCCGCAGCCACGAGGGTCTGCGCCTTGACGATGTCGCCGCCGCCGAGGAAGTGGCCCGAGCCGTCCTGCTGCGTGCCGATGATCAACGGGTTGAGGACGACGATGTAGGCCATCGTGAAGAACGTGACGAGGCCACCGCGGATCTCCCGCCCCGTCGTCGAACCGCGTTCGCTGATGCGGAAGAACCCGTCGAGACCGCCGGCTCGAGGTGCCGGTGCCGGGGTGTGAGCCTTGGGTGATGGCCGGGGGGACGTGGGTGAGGGCTTCGCCATGGGCAGCAGAGTAGGGCCTGCGTGTTGCCCGGGTGTGAAAGATAGGCTGCCCCGGTGATCGAGTCGTCGAGCGAGCTGTCGGGCGGGTCGTCGAGCGAGCTGGCCGGCCGGTCGTCGGGCGAGCCGTCGGCCGAGTCGTCGGCCGAGTCTTCGGCCGAGTCTTCGGGCGAGCTGCAGCCGCTGGCCGTGAGCAGCGCGACGGTGACCCTCTGGGGTCTCGCCTGCTGGGTGGTCGCCCTCGTCGCGACCCTGGTCGTGCCGTCGCTGCACGAGGGCGAGCGGCACTGGTGGCCCTGGACCTGCGTGGCCGCCATCGTCATCGGCTCGCTGGGCTACACCTACGTACGCCGCGGCCGCGGCAACGCCGCCAGCGCCACCTGACCACACCCCGTACCCCGCGCCGGCGGCCGCCGTCCGCACGCCCGCCGCCGTCCGCGCGCCCTACCCGCCCGCCCGCGCCCGCGCGCCCTGACGCTCGCGCAAAGCGGGTGTCCTTGTGCAACACGGGACTTATTTGTCACGGTTTCGCCGAACGACACCCGCTTCGCGGGCTTCGCGGGCTTCGCGGGCTTCGCGGGCTCGCGGGGCTCGCGGGGCTCGCGGGGCTCGCGAGGCACGACCGTATGGCCCCCTCCCCGCCCTCCTCGACTGCGGAGTGGGGGCGTCAGGCGGCTCGGCGCAGCAGGGCTGTCCTGATGCGGGCGAGCACCCTTTCGGGGTGGGCCAGGTCGTCCCAGGTCAGCCGGACCACCTCGTAGCCCAGCGATCGCAGCCGGTCCTCACGTCTCTTCTCTGCGACGAGCTCGCCCCGGCCCTCTGCGCCGGCGTACTTCACCGCCCCGTCGAACTCGACGACAACCCGTCCGGCCACGAGGAAGTCCACCCGGCCGACGAATCCGCCGAGCTCGTCGCGGACAGTCACCTGCGAGGCCACGGGCAGACCGAGCGCCGAGATGACCAAGCGGGTCCTGCTCTCACCCGGCGACTCTGCACGCGGGTCCATCGCGGCCAGCACCCGTCGGACCCTCGCCCGCCCCCGCAGGCCGCCAAGGAGCCGGTCGGCCGCGGCATGCAGGTCGCTGGTCGTGGTCGATCGTCCATGCAGGGCTGCGTCGGCAGCGACCACCCCGGCCTCGACCGACGTCGAACCGGTCAGGACGACGGCATCCGGGACCGCCAGGGTGGGCAGCCCGTCGACCTCGACCCCGGCAACCATCGACCGGAGAGGCATGACCCGGACGCCCGCCACCGTCGTGGACTGCTGGACGTCACTGCTGAGCACCACCAGTCGGCGGTCGACATGCCACAGGGGCAGCCGGTGGAGAGCCAGCGCTGAGTGGTGGCTGGCCAGCTCGACGGCACCCGCCACGGGCTCCGGCCGCGACCGCATCACCGCCATCACGGTCAAGCGGTACTGCTCGTCGCTGTCGGCCTCGACCCAGCGTCGGCCGTCGACGAACGCCCCGCGCCGCAGCCGGCGCAGGCGTCCGCGGGCGACCGCCACCTGCACGTCATACGCGGAGACGCCCAGTCGGGCGAGCTGGGCGGCACCGACAACCCCACCCTGGGCCGTCATGAGGGCGGCTGCCTGCGAGTCCATCCGTCGACAGTGCCCGGCAGGTCCCGCGGCATCGACA
>NZ_LMSC01000001.1:177431-285852 GCF_001428025.1 Phycicoccus sp. Soil748
TCCGCAGGGCGTCGGCTGTGGACAACGCTGGACAGCGAGTCGTCCTGTGGACGCCGCCGACGCGACAAAGCGGGTGTCGTTCGGCAAACACCGGGCATATAAGTCCCGTGTTGCCGAACGACACCCGCTTTGCGCAGAAGGGGTCGAGGCGCGCGGGGCCGGGTCGACCCGAGGGCGCCCANACCCGGGTCAGACGAGGTCGTAGCTCAGCTCGTCGACGATGGGTTCGCCGGTGTGGACGTGCTCGGCGGGCTCGGCGTCGACCTCGGAGTGGGCGCCGCAGCCGTGGTCAAGACTCACGACGCGACCGTCGGAAGGCGACCAGGCGTTGGCGCACACGCCGAAAAAAGAGCGGAGGGCACCTGCCATCGGCAGGAAGTAGCCGCAGGAGGAGCAGGGTGCGGAGGCCTTCTCGGCGACGTCGGCGTGCGGGCCGTTCTCACCCTCGTACCAGCGCTGCGCCGCGGCTTCGCGACCCTCGGCCGACAGCACGCGCTTGCGGCCGAGGCCGAGCTCGAACGTCGCGAGCTCGTCGACCTCCTCGTCGCCCGTGGCCTCGAACCCGGGCTCGAGCAGCGGGTCGTCCTCCTTGTAGGGGAGCACGTCGCCGGCACCGAGGTCGCCGGGGGCGATGCGGTCGGCGTACGGGAGCCACTCCGGAGAGAGCAGCGCGCCGTCACCGGGGACGAGGTTGGTCTCGCACACCGTGGCGACCTTGCCGCGCGGTACCCGGGCCACGGTGATGGCCCAGCGCCAGCCGGGGTAGGACCGCGCGGTGCAGGCGAAGTAGTGGGTGGCGAGGCGCTCGTCGTCCATCTCCATCCCGAGGTGGTCGCCGACCGTGCCCGACTCGGCGATGGACTCGGCGGCCTCGCGGGCCAGGTCGACGGCGGCGTGCAAAACCAGGTCCCGCTTGAGGGCGGCCATCCTCACGGCTCCAGCTGGTCGGCGAGGAACCGGAGCACCTGGGCGACCTTGGTGCCGTGCTCCTTGTCGAGGCGACGGCCGCGACGAAGGGAGTTGGACGCGCTGTCGAGCAGCTTGATGGCGTCCTCGACGAGCGGCGCGAGGTCCTCGGGCGACTTGCGGCCCTGCTCGCGCTTGCCCGCGGCCACGCTGGGGGCCGGCTCGAGCAGCGTCACCGCGAGCGCCTGGGTGCCGCGGCGCCCCTCGGCCACGCTGAAGTCGACGCGCGTGCCGCCCTTGAGCGTGCTCACGCCCTCAGGGAGCGCGTTGGCGTGCAGGAACACGTCGCTGCCGTCGTCGCCGGAGATGAAGCCGAAGCCCTTCTCCGCGTCGTACCACTTGACCTTGCCAGTGGGCACTGTCCACCTCTACATCGAAAAAGTCTGGGTGCGCTCGGTGCGCATCGCAAGGCTATCTGAGGGTGCCAAATCCTTTCCCGTGCGCGACCGCGTTCGTCCTGCGTATGCCGCCGGGGCGGCCGCTGCGCACGGCTCCCCCGTGCGGGATAACCGGTGTCGGGCTGTCGGTGGGGTGCGGGAGGATGTGCGGGTGAGTGAGTCCTCGACCCCCAAACCTGGCGTGCGCCAGTTCTGGGCCGACCTGCCCGTCCCGGGTCGCTGGCTCCTGTCGACCGTGGCCATCCAGACCTTGGGCCGTGGGCTCACCCTGCCGTTCACCGTCATCTACCTCAACGAGGTCCGCGGCATCTCCCTCGACCTCGCCGGGGCGCTCATGGCGTTCATCGCCGTGGTCGCGCTGGTCGTGACCGGCCCCGGCGGCGCCCTGACCGACCGGGTCGGGGCGCGGCGGATGCTGCTGCTGGCCACGGCCGCCCAGCTCGTCGGGTGCGTGGTGCTGGCCTTCGCGACGACACCGCTGGGTGTGGCCCTGGCGTTCACGTTCCTGGGCTTCAACTTCGGCGTCTCGTGGCCGGCGTTCAACGCCCTCGTCGCCGCCATCACCACGGGGCCTGCGCGCCAGCAGTACTTCGGCATCAACTTCGCCCTGGTCAACCTCGGCATCGGCCTCGGCGGCATCATCGGCGGCCTCTACGCCGACGTGCACCACCCCTCGACGTTCACGGTGATCTTCCTCGCCGACGCCGCCAGCATGCTGGTGCCGATCGCCCTGCTCCTCGGGCCGCTGCGCCACGTCCACGGCCGTGCCGAGAAGCCTGAGGGCACCCAGGGCTCGGGTGGGTCCTACCTCGAGATCGTCCGCAACCCGGTGGTCGTGTGGATCACGGTGCTGACCTTCCTCGGCACGTTCGTCGGCTACGGCCAGATGGAGGCCGGGTTCCCCGCCTTCGCGCGCAAGGTCAGCGAGGTGCCGACGGAGGTCATCGGGTTCGCGTTCGCCCTCAACACCGCGGTTATCGTCGGGCTGCAGTTCGCCGTGCTCCACCGGATCAGCGGCCGGCGCCGCACCCGGGTCCTCACGGTCATGGCCGGGCTCTGGGCCCTGGCGTGGGTGGTGCTCGGCTCGACCGGGTTCGCGCCGGGGACAGCCCTGGCGGCGGCCGGGGTGCTGGCGTTCCACGCGTTCTTCGCCCTCGGGGAGACGCTCCTGCAGCCCACCATCCCGGCGATCACCAACGACCTGGCACCGGACCACCTGCGTGGCCGCTACAACGCGGTGAGCGCCGGCGCCTTCCAGGGCGGCACGATCCTCGGACCAGTGGTGGCCGGCTTCATGCTCAACCACGGGTGGTCCACCGAGTTCGTGGTCATGCTCGTCGTCAGCTGTGGGCTGATGGTGCTGCTCGCCCGGGCCGTCGAGCGTCGCATCACGCCCTTCGTCAACGGCGTGCAGCCACCCCTCACGGCAACCGATGCGGCCGAGGCTGCCCCCGCTCCGGCACCGGGCCTCGCGGCGACTCCCAGCAGCGTGGCTCAGCCCAGCAGCGCGGGCGCGATGCCCCAGGTGCCCGACCACGACTGACCGGGGTCGAGCACGACCAGGCCGTCGCCGGAGTTGAACGCGTTGCTCGGGCACGACATCGGCTCGACGGCGATGCCACGGACCCCGTCGACCCCGGAGTCGGCGCCCTTGGCGGTGAAGACCTGGGCCCAGTCGAGGCCCGGACCGCCCCAGACCGTGACGTCACCGGTCGAGAGACCGCCGACGACCACACCCCAGGCGCCGCCGTCCCGGGTGCGCTCGAGGCCGGTGTACGCGGTGTCGAGGCTGGTGCTCCCCAGCGCCCGGGGGTGCCGGAAGTCCATCTCCGGGCGGACGGTCGCGGTGCCGGTCGGGATCATCGTGTCGTCGACCAGCACCTCCTGCGCCGCCGGGACGGTCAGCTCGACCTCGGCGAGGGACGTCTCCCCGAGCGCGACGTAGGGGTGCGCGCCGTACCCGAACGGCACGGGGCTGCCCCCGACGTTGACGGCGTGGGCGCTCACCGTGAGGCCGCCGGAGTCCAGGACGTAGTTGACGCTGACGTCGAGGATGCCGTCCCAGCCGGGCTGCGGGTGCAGACGCGCGCGGACGGTGAGCGCCGACCAGTCGTCGGCGTGCCAGTGCAGCTGCCAGGGCAACCATCGGACGAGGCCGTGGTTGGCGTTGGACAGGGGGATCTCGGTGATGGCCACCTGGTGGTCGGCACCGGCGAAGGTGTAGCGACCGCCGCGGACCCGGTTCGGCCACGGCATCAGCACCTGGCCGCGGCCGGAGCGGCAGACCTCGTCGGCGGCGTAGCCGGCCACGACGTCGACGCCGCCGACCGTGTAGGTGCGCAGGCCGCCGCCGACCTCGACGACGGTGGCTTCCTGGCGACCGTGACGCAGGACCCACTGCTCACCACTGGGAAAGGTGCTCACCCGGCCCACGCTAGCGGCCACCGGTCGCGGCCGCCGGGCAGCTGGCCTCGCCGCCTCGACCACCCTCCCCAGCAACAGCAGTGCGCCGCCGAACCGGCTGTCAGGCCTTGCGCAGCACCCGGACGACGACCGCCGGGCCGCCGGACTTCTTCGCCACGACGAGGACCACGTCACCCTTGGCCGGAGCCGAGCCGGCGCCACGCGTGGTCGAGTCGACGGTGTACGTGCCCACGAAGCCGTCGGCGCTCTTGACCGACAGCGACGAGGCACTCGAGGCCGTGACCGTCCCGCGCTGGACCGTCATCACGACCGTGGTGCCGGAGCTGTCGCGCACCGTCACCTCGCCGTGCTGCACCGTACCCAGCGGGCCACCCAGCCGACCTCCGGCGAGGGGGTCGGCGCCCGCACCGCCCATGCCGCGCGCCCCTCCCCCCATGCCGCGAGCGCCTCCACCCATGGGCATGCGACCCGGCCCCTGGCGGCCGAGCTCGCGCTGGGCTGGTCCGACCTGCTCGACCCGGGCGCCCCGGTCGTGTCCCGACCAGGCGCGGACCGCGGCGACGGCACCGACGCCGACCAACCCGAGGACGAGCAGCAGGCACAGCCCCGCGGCCACGACGACAGCGATGACGCCGCCGGTGGTCGAGGTGGCCTGGCGCCACAGGCCCGGTCGTGCCGCACCCGGCTCGGGCACAGCGGGTGAGGGACCGCCGGGCCCGGGGCCGGGTGCGGGGTGGTGGGGACCCGGTGCAGGGGCGCCGTACGACGTGCCCTGGGGCTGTGGGGCGCCCTGGGGCTGTGGCGCACCCTGGGGCTGCGGGCCGGGTCGACCCGTGGGCGGCACGGCGCCGGCCTGCAGCGGCTGCGTGGGCTGCCCTCCCTGGGGCGTGCCGCCGAGCGGCTGCCCCTGGGGCGGGTTGGTGGGTCCTGTCGGTTCCGACATCACGGCTCCTCTCGCGAGCACGAGTCTGGATGGGAAACCTGTGACCGTGCTGGGAACGGGCTGGGACCTCCAGGCGAGCTCGGCACCACGAGCAGGAGGCCGTGGACGGTCGTCGACCGCCCGGCCGAGCGGTGGCGCGGTCGACGCGGCGTCGGCCCCGCGGACTACCGTGGTCCGGTGCCCACTCCGACCCGACCCGCGCCGGTCGCAGCGCGGTCGATGGCCGACGACGTGCGGGCACGCACCGACGCCGAGCTGCACGACCTGCTCCACCGGCGTCAGGACCTGGCCCGCCCGGCTCCCGCCGACCTCTCCGCCCTGGCAGCCCGGGCCAGCACCCGCGCGAGCGTGCAGCGTGCGGTCGACTCCCTCGACCTGGCCCACCTCCAGGTCCTCGAGGCGGCGAGCGCAGCTCCCCAACCCGTGACGGCGGAGGCCCTCGCCGCCCTCCTCGGTGCGACGACGGAGCAGGTGGCCCCCACCGTGGACGACCTCTGGGCACTGGCCCTGCTCTGGCGCAGCCCCGAGGGGCTGCGGGTGGTGCGGACCGTCGGCGAGGTGCTCGTGCACCCGGCGGGGCTCGGTCCGAGTGCGAGCGACCTCGCAGGCAGGCCGACAGCGCCGGACGACGTGGCGACGCTGGTCGACCAGGCACCGGCGGCAGCCCGCGCCATCCTCGACCGCCTCACCTGGGGCCCGCCGGTGGCGGTCCTGCCCGCCGGCACCCCGGAGCGGGTGGCCACCGGCGCCCGCTGGCTGCTGGAGCACCACCTGGTCGCGTCGGTGGGTACGGAGCAGCTCGTCCTGCCGCGTGAGGTCGCCCTGGCGCTGCGCGGCGGCCGCAGCCACGCCGAGCCCGCCCTGTCGGCGCCCGCCCCGACCGGCGACACCCGCGAGCCGGGCGCGGTCGACGCCGCGGCCGGCCAGCAGGTCACCGACCTGCTCTCGCTCGTCGACGAGCTGGCCGCGGAGTGGGGCCTTCGACCCCCGCGCGTACTGCGCTCGGGCGGCTTGGCCGTGCGCGACCTCAAGCGCCTCGGCTCGGTCCTCGACGTCGACCAGGTGCGCGCAGCCTTCGTCGCGGAGCTCACCTACACGGCCGGTCTCGTGGCGGACGACGGCTCCCTGGAGCCGTCCTGGGCCCCGACCCCGGCGTACGACGAGTGGCAGCAGCAGCCGGGCGACCAGCGCTGGGCGGCCCTTGCCCGGGCCTGGCTGCTGACGACCCGGGCTCCGCACGTGGTGGGCACGACACCTCCCGGCGCGACCGGGACGGTCAACGCCCTCGGGCCGGACGCGCACTGGCCGCCGGCGCGGGGGCTTCGCCGCGACGTGCTGGACCTGCTGGCGTCAGTCCCCACCGGGCTGGCCCCCCGGGCCGACGAGGTCGTGGCCAGCCTCCGCTGGCACCGCCCCCGACGGGTGCCCGGCAGCGTCGACGCAGTCGTGGCCGCGGTGCTGCGCGAGGCCGAGTGGCTCGGGGTCACCGGTCGTGGAGCTCTCTCCAGCGCGGGTCGCGCGCTCTTGGAGGGTCGCGACGAGTCGTCCCTCGCGGCGGCCATGCACCCGCACCTGCCCACGCCGGTCGAGCACGTCCTGCTCCAGGCCGACCTCACTGCGATCGCACCGGGGCCGCTGGCCGGGGGGCTGGCGACGTTCATGCGCCTCGTTGCCGACGTCGAGTCACGGGGCGGGGCGACGGTCTACCGCTTCACCCCCGACTCCGTGCGACGGTGCCTGGACGCCGGCTGGTCGGTCGACCAGGTCCTCGGAGCCCTCGGCGACGCCAGCCACACCCCGATCCCCCAGCCACTGGACTACCTGGTCCGCGACGTCGCCCGGCGCCACGGGCAGGCTCGCGTCGGCGCCATGAGGGCCTACATCCGCTGTGACGACGAGACGACCCTCGGCGCGATGCTCGCCGAGCGCGAGCTGTCACCGCTGCAGCTGAGGAGCGTGGCGCCCACCGTGCTGGTCTCCCCCGTCGCCGCCGAGACGGTGCTCGACTTCCTGCGCGAGAACGGCTTCGCCCCGGCGGCCGAGACCCCGGACGGCGGCATCGTCGTCCCCCAGGCCGGGCGGCACCGTACGCCGCTGCAGCGCCGCTCCGCCCCCGTCACCGCCACGGGGGTGGACGACGAGCTGGTCACCACCCTCGTCGGTGCGCTGCGCGCCGGTGAGGAGGCCGCGCAGTACCACCGCGACCAGCTGGCGAGCCGTCCCGGACCCAGCCTGCCGAGCACCGACCCGACCACCACGCTCGCCGTCCTGCGCGACGCGGCGGCGGACCGCCAGCCGGTGTGGATCGGCTACTCCGACGCGGACGGCCACGTCCAGCGCCTGCTGTTCCAGCCCGAACGCGTCGAGGGCGGGCGGGTCCACGGGACCGTCGACGGCACCGCCCGCACGCTGTCGATCCACCGCGTCACCGGGGCAGCAGCCGGCTAGGTCGTCGTCGCCCGACCGGGCAGCGGTGGGTCAGTCGTCGCTGCCGGCGAGGGCCTTCACGACCCGCGAGGGCGACGGGCGCCCGAGCTGGCCGGCCATCCACACGCTGGTCTGCACCAGCGCGTCGAGGTCGACGCCGGTCTTCACGCCGGCGCCGTCGAGGGCCCAGACGAGGTCCTCGGTGGCGAGGTTGCCGGTGGCGCTCTTGGCGTAGGGGCAGCCGCCCAGGCCGCCGGTCGAGGCGTCGACGACGGTCACGCCGTGGCGCAGGGCGGTCATGGTGTTGGCGAGCGCCTGCCCGTAGGTGTCGTGGAAGTGCACACCGATGCGTTCGACGGCTATGCCGCGGGACACCAGCGCCTCCAGGAGCCGGCTCACGTGGCCGGTCGTGCCGACCCCGATGGTGTCGCCGAGGGAGAGCTGGTCGGCGCCCAGGTCCATGAGCCGGGCGGCGACGTCGACGACCTGGTCCACCGGGACCGGGCCCTCCCACGGGTCGCCGAAGCACATCGAGAGGTAGGCCCGCACCCACAGCCCCGCGTCGCGGGCCCGGGCGACCACCGGCGCGAACATGTCGACCGACTCCGCCACCGTGCGGTTGAGGTTCTTGCGCGCGAACGTCTCGGTCGCACTGCCGAACACCGCCACGGCGCCGACCCCCGCCTCGAGCGCACGGTCGAGGCCGCGTTCGTTGGGCACCAGGACGGGCCGTCGCGGGCCGAGCCCCTCGTCGCCGAGCAGCTCGAGCAGCTCGGTCGCATCGGCCAGCTGCGGCACCCAGCTCGGGGGCACGAAGGCCGTGGTCTCGATGGTGCCGAGTCCGGCGCCCGCGAGCCGTCGCACGAACTCGGCCTTCACCGTCGCAGGCACGACGGCCTTCTCGTTCTGCAGCCCATCACGGGGACCCACCTCGTAGATGGTCACGGCGGCGGGCAGGTCGGTCGCAGGCTCGCGCTGGGGCAGTCCGGTGCTCACACGCCGATCCTGCCACTCCGGGTGGGCACGGCCGGACCCGCACGGGCTGATCCGCGCGGCCAGCCGCAGCCCGGGTCCGCACGCCGGCCGGAGCCCGATCCGTACGGCTGGTCCCCGGCAGGCGGGGCGCGGGTTAGATTTGGCGCAGTACCGGACGAGCGAAGGACGGCCCATGAGCGACACCCCCAGGCACGACGACCCGGAGGGCCAGCCCTACCGCGACCCCACCGCGCCTGGTGACGAGTCGTTCTCCACGAGCGGCCCCTCCTTCGGGCAGAGCGGTGAGGCGGACCAGGCCCGCGACGCCGGCGCCACCGAGCACACCGAGCAGCTGCCCACCAGTGGCGACACCCAGCAGGTCCCGGCGGCGTCGAGCCCCGATGCGCCCCCGCCCAACCCCTACGGGCAGAGCTACCCGCCGCCCCCACCGCCGCCCGGCTACGGCAACGCCCCGGGTGCAGAGCCGGGGTACGGCAGCGCTCCCAGCGCCCAGCCCGGGTACGGCACACCACCCTCCCCGCCCGGGTACGGCGCCGCGTCGCCGCAGCCCGGGTACGGCTCTGCGCCGTACGGTTCGGCTCCCGGCTACGGCAACGCGCCCTACGGCTCCGCCCCCGGCTACGGGACCCCCGCCCAGGGGAGCCCGGCGGCCATGAGCGGCAGCACCATCGCGCTGCTGGTCGTCTCAGGCCTGCTGACCATCGGCGCCTGCGGCACGGGCATCCCGGCGCTGGTCTTCGCCATCCTCGCCGCCACGAAGAAGGACGAGCCGGCCGAGGCCGCCAAGTGGACCCGCTGGGGCTGGATCGCCCTCGGCATCACCGTCGTGGTCGTGGTCATTGCCATCGTGGGGTTCGTCGCGCTGGCCGTCTCCACCGGTACGAGCTCGGGGTACTGACGCGTGCCTGACGGCCCCCTGATCGTCCAGAGCGACAAGACCCTGCTGCTGGAGGTCGACCACCCCAGCGCCGAGGAGGCGCGCCGCGCCATCGCGCCGTTCGCCGAGCTCGAGCGCGCACCGGAGCACATCCACACCTACCGGGTCACCCCGTTGGGCTTGTGGAACGCCCGTGCCGCCGGCCACGACGCGGAGCAGGTCGTCAACGCGCTCATCACGCACAGCCGGTACGCCGTGCCGCACGCGCTGCTCGTGGACGTCGCCGACACGATGGACCGCTACGGCAGGCTCACCCTCGAGAAGGACCCGGAGCACGGCCTCCTGCTGCGCACGACCGACCGCCCGGTCCTCGAGGAGGTGTTGCGGCACAAGAAGATCAAGCCCCTCGTCGGAGACCGCCTCGACCAGGACCGCGTCCTGGTGCACCCCTCCGAGCGCGGACACCTCAAGCAGGAGCTCCTCAAGATCGGCTGGCCGGCTGAGGACGAGGCCGGATACGTCGACGGCGAGGCCCACCGCATCGACCTCGACAACGCGGACTGGTCGCTGCGGCCCTACCAGCAGCAGGCGGTCGACGGGTTCTGGCACGGCGGCTCGGGCGTCGTCGTCCTCCCCTGCGGCGCCGGCAAGACCCTCGTTGGTGCCGGTGCGATGGCGCAGGCCAAGGCGACCACCCTGATCCTCGTCACCAACACCGTCTCGGCCCGGCAGTGGCGCGACGAGCTGCTCAAGCGCACCAGCCTGACCGAGGACGAGATCGGCGAGTACTCCGGTGCCCGCAAGGAGATCCGGCCCGTCACCATCGCGACCTACCAGGTGCTGACGACCCGCCGGAAGGGCGTCTACACCCACCTCGACCTCCTCGACGCCCGCGACTGGGGCCTCGTGGTCTACGACGAGGTGCACCTGCTGCCCGCGCCCATCTTCCGCATGACGGCCGACCTGCAGGCCAGGCGTCGCCTCGGGCTGACCGCGACCCTCGTGCGTGAGGACGGCCGCGAGGCCGACGTCTTCTCCCTCATAGGGCCCAAGCGCTACGACGCCCCGTGGAAGGACATCGAGGCCCAGGGCTACATCGCTCCGGCGGACTGCGTCGAGGTGCGGGTGACGCTCCCGGACACCGAGCGACTCGCCTACGCCACCGCCGAACCCGAGGACCGCTACCGGCTGGCGTCGTGCAGCCCGGTCAAGATCCCGGTGGTCGAGAAGATCGTGGCCCGGCACCGCGGCGAGCCGACCCTGGTCATCGGGCAGTACCTCGACCAGCTCGATGAGCTGGCCCAGCGCCTCGGTGCCGACGTCATCACCGGTGAGACGCCGGTCGCGCAGCGGCAGAAGCTCTTCCAGGCGTTCCGCGTCGGGGAGATCGACCTGCTGGTGGTGTCCAAGGTCGCCAACTTCTCCATCGACCTGCCCGAGGCGAGCGTCGCCATCCAGGTGTCCGGCACGTTCGGCTCGCGGCAGGAGGAGGCCCAGCGGCTCGGTCGGGTCCTGCGCCCCAAGGGCGACGGCCGGACCGCGCACTTCTACACCGTGGTCTCCCGCGACACCGTCGACGCCGAGTTCGCCGCGCACCGCCAGCGGTTCCTCGCCGAGCAGGGCTACGCCTACCGCATCGTCGACGCGGACGACCTCCCGACCGCGACCGCCTGACCCCGGAGTGACGATGGGGGAGCGCTCCCCTCCCCCCGCCGCCCACCTCACCCGCATGGCGCGAGACACGTTGCGCTGCAACGAATCCAGCCAACGCGGTCCAGCTGAAATGGCGACCCGGCGGGGAGCTCTCCCCATCGCCACCGGTGCGCCGGCGCTCCTACCTTCAGGTCAGCAGCCGGGCCGAGGGGGCCGGGCCACACCACAGGAGCTGAAGAGAATGGGCATCAACACCATCGCGTCCAAGCCGGTCCGCCTCGCCGTGGCGTCCGTCGTCGGCCTCGGCACCGTCGCCGGGATCGCCGTCGCCGCGGACGCCGCCACGGGCACCATCAAGACCTCCGGCGCGAGCTTGTCGGTCCGCAAGGGCCCGGGCACGAGCTACGCCAAGGTGGGCACCGTCGCCAAGGGCACGAAGGTCAACATCATCTGCCAGACCACCGGCAGCAGCGTCAAGGGCACCTACGGCACCTCCAACACCTGGGACAAGATCGGCACCGGCCGCTTCGTCTCCGACGCCTACGTCTACACCGGCTCCGACGGTCGCGTGGCCCCCAGCTGCGGCGGCTCCACCCCCGCCCCGAGCACCCCGAGCGGCGTGATCGGCAACAACTACCCCTACAGCGGCCAGACCTCCGGCGTCGACCCGTGGAACTTCTACAAGGGCCAGTGCACGTCCTTCGCCGCCTGGCGCGCCCGTTCGGTCAAGCACGTCGGCTTCACCAACTCCTACAAGGGCCAGCACTGGGGCAACGCCAACCACTGGGACGACGCGGCGCGCGCGGCCGGCGTCACCACGAGCAGCGTCCCGCACGTCGGTGACATCGCCCAGAGCGACGCAGGCAGCTTCGGCCACGTCGCCTACGTCGCGAAGGTGAACTCCAACGGCACCTTCGTGGTCGAGGAGTACAACTGGACCCACCCGGAGCACTACGGCACGCGCACCGTCAGCCGCGGCTCGGCGCACGGCCAGTTCGACACCTTCATCCGCTTCTGAGCGGAGCGGCCGCACCCCAGCGCCACGGCGACGGCGCCCTCCCTGCAACGGGAGGGCGCCGTCGTCGTCCTCGCGCGCCCCGATACCGGGCCATGGGCCGAAAGTTCACGGCGCGCCCACACTCACGCGCCCCGATACCGGGCCATGGGCCGAAAGTTCGTGGCGCGCCCACACTCACGCGCCCCGATACCGGGCCATGGGCCGAAAGTTCGTGGCCGTCAGAGGGTGTCGAGCACCTCGCGGGCGATGCGGGCGAGCGTGACGGCACCGACAGGGCGGAACGGGTGCAGCGGGTCGGGCGCGACGGAGCCGGTGGGACCGCCCAGCTCGGTGTGCGCGAGGGCGCTCATCACGACGTACGCGTCCTCACGACTCACGCCGCGCTCGTCGACCAGGACCGAGAACAGCGACTCGTAGGCCATGTCGATCGAGTCCTGGACCGGGTCGCCGAGCCCCACGCAGACCAGCTCGCGGCCGGTGTCGACCCGCGGGGCCCGCATCCGTGAGCCGAGTCCCTTGACCACGTCGACGCTGACGGTGACCCGGCCGGCCGCCTCGATCGCGACGAACGACGACTCGCCACGGCTCATCACGGCGTGCAGGTCGCCGAGGGAGAGCAGCGCACCGGGCACCTGCACCGGCAGGTAGACCGTCGAGCCGGGAGCGGCATCCGTGAGGTCCATGTTGCCGCCGGTGGGGTAGCTGGGCATCACGGTCGACAGCTCACCGTCGGCCGGTGCCACCATGACGCACCCGGCCATCGGTGCGACTGCGCAGTCGAGCCGCTCGGTGAGCTGGGCTCGCCCGTCCCGCAACGGGATCCGCCGGACGAACCACTCCTCGCCCATCGGGCCGGCGAGCGCGCCGGCGCCCGGGATGTAGACCGACCAGCCGACGTCGCCGAAGGTGATGTCGTGGATGGTGACGGCGAGGGCATCCCCCGGCTCGGCACCCTCGACGAACACCGGTCCGGTGACCGGGTTGAGCGGCGCGGTGATCTTCGAGAGGTCGCGCAGCTCCTCCATCTGGGCGTAGGCGGCGTCGTCGGTCTCGAAGGAGATCCGGTCGCCGGCCCCGGCAGCGACCCGCAGCACGGGTTCGTCGGCCGCCGAGAGCCCCGGGCGTCCCTGGTCCCTGGTCAGCAGGTGCGTGCTCATGCGCGCTCCCCCGTCGCGATCTCCGCCCGCTCGCCCGCGCCCTCTTCCGGGTCTTCTCCTGGGTCCTCGTCCACGGCGCCGATGCCGGCGGAGTGGCCCGCGGCGTGCTCGGGCAGGATGCCGCGGTCGTGCGTCGTGTACCAGGCCAGCACGAGGACGCCGATGGCCAGCCAGACGAGCCCACCGATCTTCGCGGCCGGCTCGGCGTTCCACAGGACGTAGGCGATCACGGCGAAGCCCAGGATGGGCGACACCCAGTGCAGGAACACGTTGCGCGACCGGTTGCGAACGGCATACCAGCTCAAGACGGACACGTGCAGCAGCAGGAAGCTGGTCAGCGCACCGAAGTTCACCAGCGACGAGATGAGCCCGACCTGGCCGACGAAGAAGAGGCCGGTCACCAGCGTCAGCGCGCCGACGAGCAGGATGGCGCGCTCGGGCACCTTGGTCCGGGTGTTGACGTGCGCCAGGAAGCCGGGGAGCCGGCCGTCGCGGCTCATCGAGAAGAGCAGCCGCGAGGTGGCGCTCTGGGCGGCCACCGCGTTGGCGATGCCGACCGCGAGCGCGTTCATCGCGAGGAACGCCACCTGCCAGCCATGGCTGCTCACGCTCTCGACGATGCCGAAGAAGGCGTTGTTGACGTCGGCCGCGGCGAACTCCTTGGTGTCGGGGACGAGCATCGCGGCCAGCCAGGTCTGGGAGACGAAGAAGGTCGCGACGAGCACGAGGCCGACGACCATGGCCAGGCCGGCAGCCTTGCGGCCACCCTTGGCCTCCTCGCTGAGGGTGGCGATGCCGTCGAACCCGAGGAAGCTCAGCACCGCGATCGACAGGGCCGTCGCGACGAGTCCCGGGGTGAACTCGCCGGAGTCGAACAGGGGCGTGGTCGTGAAGTGCGCCCCACCCGTGCCCCGCGAGATCGCGACGACGGCCATGACGATGAAGACGACGATGAACAGCAGCTCCGCCGCGAGGAAGAGCCGGTTGACGATCGCCGTGAACGAGATGCCGATGTAGTTGACCCCCGTGTTGACGACGAGGAAGACGACGATCCACAGCGCCTTGGGGATGTTCGGGAAGATGCCGGCCATCGACTCCGCGGCGAACACGTAGAGCAGCGTCGGCACCAGCAGGTAGTCGAGCAGGATGGTCCACCCCGCCAGGAAGCCGAGCTTGGGGTTGAGCCCGCGGCCTACGTAGGAGTAGACGGACCCCGCGATCGGGAAGGCGCGCGACATCTGCGCGTAGGACATCGCCGTGAAGATCATCGCGACCAGGCCGATGAGGTAGACGAGCGGCACCATGCCCTTGGACTCGTTGTAGACGACGCCGAAGATGGCCCACGGCGCGATCGGCACCATGAAGACGAGCCCGTAGATGATCAGGTCGGTGGTGGACAGGGTGCGGTTGAGCTCCTGCTTGTAGCCGAACTCGGCGAGCTCGGTGTCGTGCGTGCTGCTGCTCACGGCGCTCCTAGCGTGGGAGGGGTGGTGGGGGTATGGGGCGGGCCTCAGTCGTGCTCGCGCAGGAAGCCACCGACGACCTGGGTGAAGGCCTCGGGCTCCTCGACGTGGGGCATGTGGCTGGAGTCGGCGAAGACGTGGGACCGCGCGCCGGGGATGCGCTCGACGAACGGCTCCCACACCAGCGGCATCGCCTCGTCGTGCGCGCCGCTGACGACCAGCGTCGGCACGGCGATGCCGGGCAGCCGGTCGACGACGCTCCAGTCCTTGAGGGTGCCGACGACGTGGAACTCCGACGGGCCGTTCATCGTGTGGTAGACGGTCGGGTCGGCCTCCAGCTGGGCGAAGGACGCCAGCACCTCCGGCGGGTTGGGCACCACCCGGCAGACGTGCCGGTCGTAGAAGACCTGCATGGCCGCGGCGTACTCGGCGTTGTCGGTGGTGCCCTGCTCCTCGTGGTGCAGGAGCGTGGCCTGCACCTCCTCCGGGAGCCGGGTCCGGAGGGTGGCAGCGGCCTCCAGCCACAACGTCATCGAGGCGGGGCTGTCGGCGATGGTCAGGCTGGCAACGCCACCGGGCGCGGCGAGCAGGACCTCGCTGGCGAGCATCCCGCCCCACGACTGGCCGAGCAGGTGGAACCGGTCGGCGATCCCGAGGTGGTCCACGACCGCGCGCAGCTCCTCGACGAACAGCTCCACCGTCCAGGACGCCGGGTCCGCGTCGGGCAGGTGGGCGCTCAGGCCGCAGCCGAGCTGGTCGTAGTGGACGACCGCGCGCCCGTCCCCGGCGAGTGACGTCATCGCCAGGGTGTAGTCGTGGGCGACGCCCGGGCCGCCGTGGAGCACTACGAGCGGCGCCTGGGAAGCGTCCGGTCGCAGCGCCTCGGGGTCGCCGGTGACGCGGAACCACGTCTGGTGGCCGCGGAACGGGACGGTGCCCGTCCGGCTCGGTGCCGGTATGGCGCGGCCTGCTGTCGGTGCCTTGTCTTCTGTCACGACGATCTCCTGGTGGACGACCGCGCCACTCAACCGCACAAATGGTCTGGTGACAATACCTTTGACGCCGTCGTGAGACGCGCGACCCGTAGACTCCGGCCGTGAGCGAGGGCGAGCAGCTGGGGAGCGGCCACGGCATCGGGCTCGACCCGTTGCGCGTGAGCATGACCGCCTCCCTGACCGACCGGCTCGTCACGGCGATCGCGGTCGGCGCCTACTCCCCCGGCGAGCGGCTGCCCCCGGAGCGCGAGCTCGCCGCCTCGCTCGGGGTCTCGCGCGTGACGTTGCGCGAGGCGCTGCGCCAGGTCTCCGAGCTGGGTCTCGTCGAGGCCCGTCGCGGTCGCGGCGGGGGCACCTTCGTCTCCACCGTGGACTGGGGGGAGGTGGCGCCGCAGGTCGCCCGGCGCACCCTCGAGGTCGAGCTGCCGCGGCTGCGCGAGCTCTTCGACTTCCGCTGCCTCGTGGAGGGGATGATCGCGCGCACGGCCGCCGAGCGACGCACGGCCGACGACGTCGCCGAGCTGCACGCCGCGCTCGCGGACTTCGACCGGGTCGAGGGGATGATCGAGGCGCGCGCGCTCGACCACCGCATCCACGGCCTCATCACGGCCGCCGCCCGCAACCCCCACCTCAGCCTGCTCAGCGCCCGCCTCACCGCCGCGGCGACCCTGGGGTTCGGCGCCGAGCCCTACGCCCCGGAGTTCCTCGCCCAGGCCCGCGCCGAGCACGCCGAGCTCGTCCGCCACGTCGTCCTCGGCGACGCCGACGGCGCCGGGCGCTGCGCCCAGGCCCACTTCTCGCTCACCCTCGAGTCGATGCAGGCCGGGCTGCGCAAGGCCGTGGCCCGCTCCACCTGACGACCAGCGCCGAGCCGCTCGACGCGCCCAGACGCCATACAGGCAACTCCCAGACTCTGCCCGGACACTGGTGGTCGTGACCACCGCACCACCTGAAGCACGCCTGCTCGTCGTCGAGGACGAGCCCAACATCCGTGAGCTGCTCGCGACCTCGCTGCGCTTCGCAGGGTTCGAGGTCCACGTCGCCGGCGACGGCGCGACCGCCCTGAACGTGGCGGCCGCCCACCAGCCCGACCTCGTCGTGCTCGACGTCATGCTGCCGGACATGGACGGGTTCACCGTCACCCGCAAGCTGCGCGACAGCGGACGCCAGGTGCCGATCGTCTTCGTCACCGCCCGCGACTCCCTCGACGACAAGATCAAGGGCCTGACCGTCGGCGGCGACGACTACGTCACCAAGCCGTTCAGCCTCGAGGAGGTCGTCGCGCGCATCCGGGCCGTGCTGCGGCGTACCCGCGGCGAGCTCGACGAGAGCGCGGCCCTGCGCTTCGAGGACCTCGAGCTCGACGAGGACTCCCACGAGGTGCGCCGCGGCGGCCGGTCGATCGACGTGTCGCCGACGGAGTTCAAGCTGCTGCGCTACCTCATGCTCAACCCCAACCGGGTGCTCTCGAAGGCGCAGATCCTCGACCACGTGTGGGACTACGACTTCCGTGGCGAGAGCGGCATCGTGGAGTCCTACATCTCCTACCTGCGCCGCAAGATCGACGTCGACGGCGTCCCGGCACTGATCCACACCAAGCGCGGTGTCGGCTACGTCCTGCGCCGCCCGCCGGAGGCCTGAGCCATGACCCAGCCCACCGCGCCGGCCGCGCCGACCACTTCGCAGGCCACGCCGACTGCGTCACCGGTCGCTCCCACCGGGCGTCCCGATGCGGCCCGACCGGTCGTGCCCGAGCGGTTCGCCCGGCACCTCGAGGCACTCCCCCTGCGCCTGCGGCTCATCGCGATCATGCTGGTCCTGCTGCTCCTCGCGCTCACCCTGACGGCCTCGGCGACGGCCGTCCTCATGCGCCGTGACCTGCTCGGCCGGGTCGACCAGCAGCTCCGCCTGGCTGCCGACCCCGTGGCCGAGCAGGCCTTCAACGACCTGGGCTCGGCGATCAGCGAGGGCATCCCCAACGGCTACGCCTTCATCGTGCTGCCCAACGACGGCCGCGCCCCCATCACCGCCAACCCGGTGGGCGAGTCCCTGCACCCCCAGGTCCCCGCACTGACCGCGTCGAGCCCCCAGGTGCGCTCGGGTCGACCCTTCACGATCGGCTCCGCGGACGGACCGATGCAGTGGCGGGCCGTGGCGGGCCAGATCCGGCGCAGCCAGGCGGTGGTCGTGGTCGCGGTGCCCCTCGGCAGCGTCGACCGCACCGTGCGCAAGCTCGTCCTCGTCGAGCTGCTCATCGGCCTCGCCGTCCTCGTCGCGTGCGCCGTGGGCGGCTGGTACGCCGTGCAACGCGCCTTTCGGCCCCTGCGCCAGATCGAGGACACCGCCGCCGCCATCGCCGACGGGGACCTCACCCGACGCATACCCACCCGCACCGCCAAGGACGAGGTCACCTCACTGTCGCGCTCGCTCAACGTGATGCTGGCGCAGATCGAGCAGTCGTTCAGCCAGCGGGAAGCCTCCGAGGAGCGCATGCGGCAGTTCGTGGCCGACGCCTCCCACGAGCTGCGCACCCCGCTCGCGGCCGTGCGCGGCTACGCCGAGCTCTACCGCCAGGGCGCCGTCCGCGAGCCGGCCGACGTGGCGAGCGCAATGGCCCGCATCGAGGGCGAGGCCGGTCGGATGGGTGGGCTCGTCGAGGACCTGCTCATGCTGGCCCGGCTCGACGACCAGCGGCCCCTGCGGTTCACCGACGTCGACCTCACGGTGCTGGCGGCCGACGCGACCCAGGACGCCCGCGCCATCGCGCCCGACCGCACCATCACCGTCAGCGGGCTCGAGGGCCCACTTGCTCCCACCACCGTGCCGGGCGACGAGGCGAAGCTGCGCCAGCTGCTCGCCAACCTCATGTCCAACGCGCTCAACCACACGCCCACCGGCACCCCCCTCGAGGTCGCGGTGGGCTCGCGCCGTACGGACGGGATGGCGGTCCTCGAGGTGCGCGACCACGGGCCGGGGGTGGAGCCGGACAAGGCCAAGAAGGTCTTCGAGCGGTTCTTCCGCGCCGACCCCTCCCGAGTGCGCGGATCGGGTGGCGGCAACGGCCTCGGCCTCGCCATCGCCGCTGCCATCGTCGCAGGTCACCGGGGGCGTATCGGGGTCGCGCAGACCCCTGGTGGCGGCGCCACGTTCGTCGTGGAGCTGCCCACAGCAAACTCCCAGCCGGCGCCCAGCACCCCTTGACGTCGGCAGGGTTGACTGACGTCACCAAGCCAGACCGAGGAGTGCGACAGCCATGACCCAGACCCACCACGACACCCACACGGGCGCGACCGGCGAGGGCGGCAAGCCACCACAGCAGCCCGCGCCGGACCAGGGCGCGTACCCCGCGACCTCTCCCGGCGGCTTCCCCGGCGCGCAGGAGCACACCGGCCGCGGCGACGACACGGCGCCGGTCTGGTACGGCCAGACGCAGGCCTTCCCCCGCGAGGGCGCCGTCGTCGCCGACCCGCACCACGGCGCGTCGGGCGCCGGCACCACCTACCCCCCGACCGCACAGCCACCGGCTGGGCCGCCCCCTTCCGCGTTCACACGGGATGGTGCAGAGCCTGCCCAGCCGGGCAAGCGGCGCCGCTGGACGGAGCTCACCACCGTCGCGGCGCTCGCCGCCCTCCTCGCGAGCGGCGGCACCTATGCCGCGGCCCAGCTCACCGACGACGCGCAGTCCTCCTCCGCTGCGTCCTCGACGGCGCTGGGCCGCGGCACGAACAGCGCGCCGGTCGTGCAGGCCGACGCCACCAACCCCAACTGGACGGCCACCGCCGCCGCGGTCGCCCCGAGCGTCGTGTCCATCACCGTCGCGTCGAGCTCCGCCGAGGGCCAGGGCTCCGGCGTCATCATCGACGGCAAGGGCCACATCCTCACCAACAACCACGTCGTCAGCGGTGCCGGCCAGGGCGCCAAGCTCACCGTCTCGCTCAACGACGGCCGCACCTACTCGGCCACCGTCGCGGGCACCGACCCGAGCACCGACCTCGCCGTCATCACCCTCAACAACCCGCCGAGCAACCTAACCCCCATCGCCATCGGCAACTCCGACGACATCAAGGTCGGCGACCCGGTCATGGCGATCGGCAACCCGCTCGGGCTTGCGGGCACGGTGACCACGGGCATCGTCAGCGCCCTCAACCGGCCCGTGACCACGGCGGCCGAGGACGACAACAGCCAGCAGCAGAACCCGTTCGGGCAGGGCCAGCCGCAGACGCAGACCGGGGGCACCGGTGACGTCGTGACCAACGCCATCCAGACGTCGGCGGCGATCAACCCCGGCAACTCGGGTGGCGCGCTCGTCAACGCCTCGGGCCAGCTCATCGGCATCAACTCGGCCATCGCCAGCCTCGGCCAGTCCAGTGGCAGCAGCCAGAGCGGCAGCATCGGCATCGGCTTCGCCATCCCGGCCAACGAGGCCAAGTCGATCGCGAGCCAGCTGATCGACAAGGGCACGGCGGAGCACGCGTTCCTCGGGGTCAGCCTCGCCGACGGGACCGCGTCCGACGGCACCAGCCAGCGGGCCGGCGCCCAGATCTCGCAGATCTCCCAGGGCACGCCTGCCGCCCAGGCCGGCCTGCGGAAGGGCGACGTGGTCGTGGCGGTCGACGGCGAGCGCGTCGACTCGGCCCTGGCCCTGGTGGCGAACATCCGTGAGCGCGGAGTCGGCGACAAGGTCTCTCTGACGGTGCTGCGCGACGGCAAGCAGCTCGACCTGACGGCGACCTTGGTGGCCAAGTCCGGCAGCACCCAGTAGAGGGACTGGCCGGACGGTCCCGCGATTGGGGGCAGGCGGGTGAGCCAGCGCTCACCTTCCTGCCCCCAAGTGCGTGGGTGCGGGCCAGGGGTGGGGCGAAACCCGTTCGACCTGACGGCCGTCCGGTGGCAAGGTAGGTCCTTGTGTCTGCCGCCTCCACACCCGCCCCGGAGCTGAAGCGAGAGCAGGACTACCTCACCACCGCGCGGGCCGCCCTGGCCCGCATGCGTGAGCAGACCCTGGCGCTCAAGGTGCAGGCGCACGACCCGATCTCGGCGGAACACCTGGCCCGTACCCTCCACCTGCGGGCGGCGTCCCTGGAGGACGACCCCTCGACGACGCTGTTCTTCGGCCGGATCGACACCGACAGCGACGAACGCTGGTACGTGGGACGGCGGCACGTCGCCGACGACCGTGGCGACCCACTCGTCATCGACTGGCGCGCCGGGATGTCGACCGCGTTCTACCGCGCCTCCCGGACCCAGCCGATGGGCATCGTGCTGCGCCGCCGGTTCGGGCTCGACCGCGGCGCCATCACGGCGTACGAGGACGAGCACCTCCAGGACCGCGCCGAGCACGACGTGCGCAGCCAGATCCTCGCCGAGGAGATCGAGCGGCCGCGAGTCGGGCCGATGCGCGACATCGTCGCCACCATCCAGCCGGAGCAGGACGAGATCGTGCGCGCCGGTGCCGAGCAGACGATCTGCGTCCAGGGCGCCCCGGGCACGGGCAAGACCGCGGTCGGCCTGCACCGTGCCGCATGGCTGCTCTACGCGTTCCGCGACAAGCTCGCCCGCTCGGGCGTCCTGGTCATCGGTCCCAACCGCGCCTTCCTCGAGCACATCGGGGCCGTGCTCCCTGCGCTCGGCGAGGTGGCCGTGGGGCACACGACCATCGAGGAGCTCGTCGCCTCCGTCCCCGTCCGTGGCACCGACGCCACGGCGACGGCGGTGCTCAAGGGCGACGCCCGCCTCGCCGAGGTGCTGCGGACGGCCGTGTGGTCCCAGGTGGGGACCGCGACCGAGGCGCTCGTCGTACCGCGCGGCGTGCGCAAGTGGCGCGTCCCCGCCTACGAGGTCAACGAGATCCTCGACGAGCTGCGCACGCGTGGGGTGCGCTACGACGCAGCCCGGCAGATGCTGCCCCAGAGGCTCGCCCACGCGGTGCTGCTGCAGATGGAGCGCGCGGGCGACTCCCCCGACGACCGGGTGCAGGACACCGTCGCGCGCAGCGCCGTCGTCAAGAAGTACGCCGCGTCGCTGTGGCCCGCGCTCGACGCCAAGGCGGTGCTCTTCTCCCTGCTCTCCGACGGCGAGGAGCTGGCACGCCATGCGCAGGACCACCTGGACGCCGACGAGCAGGCGCTCCTCGTGTGGGAGAAGCCACCGCGCAGCAAGGGAGCCGCG
Source organism: Phycicoccus sp. Soil748 (assembly GCF_001428025.1). Taxonomy (GTDB): domain Bacteria; phylum Actinomycetota; class Actinomycetes; order Actinomycetales; family Dermatophilaceae; genus Pedococcus. The sequence goes on from NZ_LMSC01000001.1 coordinate 198,917, forward strand.
CGCTGGTCGCGCGCCGACGCGGTGCTGCTCGACGAGCTGGCCGACCACATCGCCCGCACCCCGTCGCTCGGCCACGTCGTCCTCGACGAGGCGCAGGACCTCTCGCCCATGCAGCTGCGTGCCGTCGGCCGCCGCTGCTCCACCGGCGCAGCGACCGTGCTCGGCGACATCGCCCAGGGCACCACCCCGTGGGCGACGGACTCCTGGGAGTCTTCGCTGGTCCACCTCGGCAAGCCGGGAAGTCACGTCGAGGTGCTCGACCGTGGCTTCCGCGTGCCTGCCAGCGTGATCGAGTACGCCGCGCAGCTGCTCCCGCACATGGCTGCAGGGCTCGGCGCACCGGTCTCCGTCCGTGACAACCCCGGCCGGCTCGACATCGTCCCGGTGGCCGAAGGGAAGGCGTTGGCGCAGACGGCGTCGGTGGTGGCGACCGAGTCCACCGAGCCCGGGTCGATCGGCGTCATCGTGCCCGACGAGTGGGTCTCGAAGGTGTCGAAGGCGCTGCAGGACAAGGGGATCGACCACGGCGTGCTCGGCCAGGACCATGGCGACATCGACCACCAGGTCGACGTCGTGCCCGCCACCGTCGCCAAGGGCCTGGAGTTCGACAGGGTCGTGGTCGTGGAGCCGACCGCCATCGCCGCGGCGGAGCCCGACGAGCGCACCGGTCTGCGACGCCTCTACGTCGTCCTCACCCGAGCGGTGTCGGCGCTGACCGTCGTCCACGCCCAGCCGCTTCCCCCGGCTCTCGCCACCGAGGCCTGACACACTCGTCCCCGTGCCCGCGCTCATCACCTGGTGGAAGCTCGACCTCGCCGAGCTCGCGCCCGACGCCCACCACGACGCCGTGCTCGCCATCGGCTCCGACCTGCTGCAGCGGTGGACCGAGCCGCACCGCCGCTACCACTCCACCCGCCACCTCGTGGAGGTCTTCTGGGCACTCGAGGACCTCGAGGAGGGTGGCGAGGTGACGGCCCGAGAGGGCGCGCTGGGACGGTTGGCCGGGTGGTTCCACGACGCCGTCTACGACCCGTCCGCCGCAGCCGGGAGCAACGAGCAGGAGAGCGCCGACCTCGCCGTCCGTGACCTGAGGGCGCTGGGGCTCGGCACCCACGACGTGGCCACGGTGCGCGACCTCGTCCTTGCCAGCACCACCCACGCCCTGCCGACGAAGGGCCTGGCCGCGGCCTTCCACGACGCCGACCTGTGGATCCTGTCCGCCGACGCCGCTCGCTACGCCGACTACACCGCCCAGGTGCGCGAGGAGTATGCCGCCGTACCCGATGCCGCGTTCCGCTCGGGCCGGGCGGCGGTCCTGCGGCCGTTCCTCGACCGTGAGGCGGTCTACGCGACGGCGACGGGTCGCGACCGCTGGGAGGACGCGGCACGTGCCAACCTCGCCCACGAGCTCGACGCCCTGACCGGGCGCTGACCGGGCTCGGACCCGGATCTGACCAGGACCTGCCAGGGGTCAGTCCGCCAGGCCCACCTCGACCAGGGGCCACCAGAACTGCCGCCCCGACCGGGCCAGGAACTCGCCCGGATCAACCCACTGGGGGTCGACGGCGTCGTCCTCCCGTGCGACGAGCGCCTCCCCCACCGCCGGCCACGCGGCGGCATACAGCTGCATGAAGCCGCCCTGCCTCGGCCACCGCCCCGTGCTGGTGACCGGCTCGAACTGCTCGTGGCCGATGGGCACCAGCATCTCGGGGTCGAGGTCGAGCCCGACCTCCTCCGCGACCTCGCGGACCACGCACTCGACGACCGACTCACCGGGCTCGCGCCAGCCGCCTGGCGGTCCCCACTCGCCGCGACGGGGGCTCCAGGTGACGGCGCACCAGCCGCGGGCGTCGCGCAGCACGACCATCGCCGCGAAGACGTCCGCCGGGGGCGCGAGCTCGGCTGTCGGCGTCAGCACCACGTGGGCGACGGAGCCGTCGGCGAACTCGACCGCCTCCAGCCGCAGGGGGAGAGCGGTCACCGCGGCGACTCGTCGAGGTGCGTGACCAGCGGCCACCAGTGGCGTTCGCCGAGCTCTGCCGCCGCCTCGTCGCGACGGACCCACAGACCGACCCCGGTGCGCAGCTCCTCCGTCACCCCGAGCGCGTCGTGCCAGACGGCGAAGCAGGCCTTCGGCACCGGCCACGGGTAGTCGGCGTCCGGCTCCGGCACGGTGTTGCGGACGTAGCCGAGCAGCTCCGGCGCCAGCCTGTGGCCGGGCCCCGCCACCACCTCGAGGAGCCGTGCGAGCGCGTCCGCGGGCGCGAGCCGGCCGACCGGCGCCGACGGGAGGTCGAGGCCGCCCGTGAGGCGTTCCAGGACGAGCAGGTCAGGGCCGCGCAGCAGGGCCAGCCGCACGACCACGGTGCTCGCCGGGGGCTCGGGCTGTCGGGAGGCGATGACGTCGGCCCGTGACCCCGGGGGCAGCCAGGCCGCACTGGGGACCGCGCGGACGACTCGCTCGTGCTTGCGCTTCTGCACCCGCAGGCCGCTGCGCTGCAGGATCCGGACGATCTCCTTGCCGCCGACCTCGACCGCCCCCGCGGCGACGAGTGCGTCGTAGCGTTCCTGGGGCACGTCGTAGTGGTCGCCCTCGAACCCGCGATGTGGGATGCCTTGCGCCGCAGCGAAGTCGTGCAGCTCGGCGTACGAGGTGTCGCTGACCAGGTGGGACCAGAGCCGCCCGTGGGCGGGCCACGCGGGCGGGTCGATCCAGATGGTCACGGACCGACGCTACCCCGAGCCGGGCGGCCCTGTGGAAAACCCGGCGGCCTGTCGGTCGGTCCGGCCTAGCCTCCCGGCAGGAGGTGTCGCACCGGCACCGAGACCCTTTTCAGGAGGAGCCATGGCGGCACAGTTCCAGGTGGACACCGAGCAGATCCAGGCGGCGTCCGGTGACATCGCCCGCATCTCGGGCGAGATCGACGCGCAGGTGACGGCGATGATGGGCCGGCTCAACGGGCTCCAGGGTGCGTGGACCGGCACCGCGTCGTCCCGGTTCCAGGCGCTGGTCGCCGAGTGGCAAGGCACGCAGCGCCAGGTCCGCGCCTCGCTCGACTCCATCGGCGGCGTCCTCGCCGCGGCGGGGGCGCAGTACGCCGAGACCGAGGCGCAGACCCTGCGGATGTTCAGCTGACACCGGGCCGGGGCGGAGAGACGACCGCCCCGCCCGGTGTCCGCTACTCGGTGGTGATGGCTCGCAGCACGTCGAGACGAGCGGCCCGGCGCCCCGGCCACAACGCGGCCAGCACCCCGACCAGCCCGGCCAGCACGACGAACACCGCGAGCTGGACCCCGGGGATGGAGAGCACGTCGATGCCGTCGTCCGCGAGACTGCGCTGCAGGGCCCACCCGGCAGCCAGGCCGAGCACGACACCCAGGACCGCCCCCAGCAGCGCGATGGCGACGGACTCGAGCCGCAGCATGGTGCGCAGCTGGCGTCGGCTCAGGCCGACCGCCCGCAGCAGCCCGATCTCGCGGGTGCGCTCGATCACCGACAGGGCGAGGGTGTTGACGATGCCGAGCACCGCGATGATGACGGCGAGGCCGAGCAGCGCGTAGATGATGTAGAGCAGCTGGTCGATCGGCTTGCGCTGCTCGGCCGCGAACTCGTCCTGGTTCTTGAGCGTCACCGTCGGCACGTCGGCGATGACCTTGTCGATGCCGGCCTCCACGGCGGCCGCCTTGGCCCCGCGGTCGCGCACGACGAACACGGCGCTGTCCTGCACCGGCACCCCGGCCTTCTCCGCGGTCGCCAGCGACACGAGGATCGAGTTGGGCAGCGCTGCCGAGCTGACGAAGACCCCGGCCACCTTCGCCGAGCCCTGAGTGCCCGACACGTCGGTGCGCACCGTCGAGCCCACCGCCAGGTGCTGCTTCTTCGCCCGGTCCTCCGACACCAGGACGGTGCCGTCCTTCAGCCCGGCGAGGGACCCGCTGCGGAACTCGACCGGGACGGCCTTCCCGAACGTCGCCGGGTCGACCGCCGCCGCGAAACCGCGGTCCTGGTTGACCGACACCGGCAGATAGCGGACGGCGGCCACGGTCGCGACGCCGGGCACCTTGGCCACGTCGGCGGTCACGGCGGTCGAGAACGGCAACCCGACCGCGTTGGACAGCACGTAGTCCGCGGCGAAGTTGGCGTTGATCGACTTGTCGACGCTGGCCTTCGCCGAGGCGCCGAAGACCGACATCATCGACACCAGCGTGAGGCCGATCATCAGCGCCGAGGCGGTTGCTGCGGTGCGCCGGGGGTTGCGGGTGGCGTTCTGCTCGGCCATGACCCCGACTGCGCCGAAGCTGCGGCGGTAGCCCCACCCGAGGAGGGCGATGACGGGGCGACCGACCACGGGGCTGGTGAGGATGGCGGCCAGGACGACGCCAAGGACACCACCGCCGACCCAGTAGGCCGAGTTGGAGATCGACGTGAACGCACCGAGGTAGCCGGCGACGAGCCCTCCCATGAAGAGCACGGCCCCCACCCACACCCGGCGGTGCAGGGCCGACTCGGGCAGCGCCACGTCGTCGCGCATCGCGGCGACCGGCGGCATCTTGCCTGCCCGGCGCGCGGGCAGGTAGGCGGCGACCATCGTCACGACCAGGCCCACGGCATACGCGATCACCGCGGTGCTCGGGCGGAAGACGAGCGGCGAGCCGCTGAGGTCGAGCCCGAACTGGGCGAACAGCTTCTGGATGCCGATGGCGAGGGCGAACCCGAGGCCGAGGCCCACCGTCGACCCGACGAGCCCGACGACGAACGCCTCGAACAGCACCGACCGCGTCACCTGGTGCCGGCCGGCGCCGAGGGCACGCAGCATGGCGAGCTCGCGGCTGCGCTGGGCGACGAGGATCGAGAACGTGTTGATGATGAGGAACGAGCCGACGAACAGGGCGATGCCGGCGAAGACGAGAAGGAAGACGTTGATGAAGTTGAGCGCCTTGTTGATGCCGGTGGCCGACTCCTTGGCGACGGACGCGCCGGTCACGGCCTCGTAGCCGCTGGGGAGCTTGGCCTGCACCGCCTTGGCGAGGTCCTCCGCGCTGGTCCCGTCGGCGGCGGTCACCCAGGCGTCGCTGTACTCGTCCTTGCCGCCGAGGAAGAGCTGCTGGGCCGTCCTGGTGTCGAAGAAGGACAGGGTCGCCCCGACGGTGCCGCCCTTGAACTCGGCGATACCGACGAGCCGTGCCGTGACGACCGGCTGGGCGCCGCTGGTCACGAGCTTGACCGTGTCGCCGACGGCGTACCCGGCCCGCTTGGCGGTGCTGGAGTCGAGCACCACCTCGCCGCTGGTGGTGGGCCAGCGCCCCCTGGACAGGGAGGCGGGCGGCTCGCCGGCCGAGGNGCACGCGCCACACCGGGCAGCGCGGCCAGGCTGCGGACCAGGGAGCCGGGCACCGTCTTGGAGGTCGGGCCGGAGTCGAAGTCCGAGCTCGCCGACTCCGGGCGGACCACGACGTCACCGACGGTGTTGACGATGCCGTCGAAGGCGCGCCCGAGGGTGTCGGTGAAGATGAAGGACCCGGAGACGAACGAGACGCCGAGGATGATCGCGAACGCGCTCATGAACAGCCGCAGCTTGCGGCCGAGAAGACTCTTCCAGCTGGCCTTGAGCACGGTCAGGCCCCTGCGGCGGGGTGGTCCTGGGCGGGCTGGCCCGAAAGCCGGGTGTCCAGCCGCTTCATGCGCTCGAGGATCTTCTCGGCCGTGGGCTCGCGCATCTCGTCGACGACCTTGCCGTCGGCCAGGAACACCACGCGGTCGGTGTGGGCGGCCGCGACCGGGTCGTGGGTGACCATGACGATGGTCTGCCCGAACTCGTCGACGCTGTGTCGCAGGAAGTTGAGCACCTCCGTGCCGGAGGTCGAGTCGAGGTTGCCGGTGGGCTCGTCGGCGAACACGATCTCGGGCTTGCTCACCAGGGCGCGGGCGCAGGCGACGCGCTGCTGCTGGCCGCCGGAGAGCTCGCTGGGCCGGTGGTCGAGGCGGTCGCGCAGGCCGACGGTGTCGATGACGGTGTCGAACCACGCCTGGTCCGGCTTGCGACCCGCGATGGCCAGGGGCAGCAGGATGTTCTCCTGCGCGTCGAGCGTCGGGATGAGGTTGAACGACTGGAAGACGAAGCCGATCCGGTCACGCCGCAGCGTCGTCAGGTCCTTGTCCTTGAGGCCGGTGATGTCGACGTCGCCGACGAACACCTCACCCGACGTCGCGGCGTCGAGGCCGGCGGCGCAGTGCATGAGCGTGGACTTGCCCGAGCCGGACGGCCCCATGATCGCGGTGAACTCACCGGCCGCGAGGTCGACGCTGACCCCGTCGAGGGCACGGACCTGCGCCTCGCCCTTCCCGTAGACCTTGGTGAGGTCGCGCACCCGCGCCGCCGGGGCGGCCTTGCGGGTGGGCTCCGTGGTGGATACGGGGGTGCTGGCGGTCATGGGTCCTCCCGGGGACAGGGCGTCGGTCGTCACGGAGGACAACGCTAGGGCGGCCCCGATTGCTCCACCCTCAGGTGAGACCCCCACCGGCCCCTGAGTCGACCCTGAGGTTGCAGGGATGGCCCCCCGTCAGGAGATGACGACGCGAGCCACCTCTCGCAGGTCCGGTTCGTCGTACTTGTCGCCCTTGACCTCGCCGAGGTCCCAGCGCATGACCAGGCCGCGTCCGCGGACCTGCAGGGTCGCGAGGTTGTTGTCGAACCACGGGCCCTCGGTCATCGGCCACTGGTACGGCGCGTTGGGCACCTTGGAGGTGCGCGCCACCAGGAGCTGCAAGGGCCTGGCCAGGCCCTTGCCGAGCATCGCCTGCGCGATGCGCGCCTGCCGTGGCAGCGGGTTGCGGATGGGTGAGCACACAGCCTGGATGATCCGGCTCGAGCCCGGTCCCAGCTCCTTGGGGTCGATCTCGGTGACGTAGGAGTTGTGGACGTCACCGGAGAGGAACGTGATGGTGCCCGGCGCCGTACCCCGCTCGCCGTGCGCGACCTCGACGACCATGTCGAGCACCTGTTTGAATCCCTCCTGGAACGCAGCCCAGTGCTCGAGGTCCAGGGCTCGGCGCATCTTCTCGCCCCACCTGGCGACCCGGGGGCCCCAGGCACCGTTGGACATGGCCTCGTTGATGGCCTCGAGGTCGTGGATGCCCTGAGCCATGAGGAACGGCAGGGACGTGGCGATGAACAGGTGGTCGACGTCGCCGCGCAGCTGGCCGTCGACCCACGCCATCTCGTCGTCGTCGAGGATCGATCGACGGTCGGGCGTGAGGAGCCGCGCGGCCCGGGAGTCGACGACGACGAGCTTGGACTCGCCCAGGTCGCGGGCGTAGCTCCAGCGGTACGTCTCGGGCTGGGCGTCGACCCGCGCGGCGAGGGCGTCCAGGACCTCGGTGAGGTCGAGCTCGCCGGCGGCACCGGAGCCCGCGTGCTCGGCGATGAGCTGCCACACCTCGTCCTGCGCCAGGTCCTCGGGGCTGAGGTTTCCCGCGTGCTGGTAGACCCAGTAGGACGCCAGGCCGCCGACGATGCGCTCGTGCCACCACGGCTTGGCGTTCATCTCGCGGTGCCAGTCCTGCGAGGTGTTCCAGTCGTCTCGGATGTCGTGGTCGTCGAAGATCATGGCGCTCGGCAGCGTCGACAGCAGCCAGCGGTTGAGCGGGTCGGTCCACGCGAGCCGGTAGAGGTGGGCGTACTCCTCGTAGTCCTTCAGCTCCTCGCCCGGCGGCTCGTCGAGGCTGCGCCGGGAGGCGATGAACTCGCGCATCTCCTCCGAGGTCTCGTCGGCGTAGACCTGGTCACCGAGGAAGACCACGAGGTGCGGCCACTCGGCGGGGTCGGTGCGGGTGAGGTGGAACGCGTAGGCACGCAGCGCGTCGACGCCGTTGCTCTTGTTGCCCTCGGCGTCGTGCGGGACCGAGGTGCGGCACGAGCCGAACGCCATACGGGTGGGCTCGCTGTGCCGGTGCGTCGTGACGCGGCTCGGCGGCAGCGAGGCGGTCAGCGCGTCGACCCCCGGGCCCTTCGGCGGCCATGCGGTGTCCCCGTCGACGTCGACCTCGTACTCGCTCGTGGCTCCCGGCTCGAGCCCGTCGAGGACCACGAGCGCGTAGTGGTGGCCGTGCGCGCTGAAGGTGGACGCCTCCCACGACCGGCCGAAGGCCCGCACCGTGACCGTGGCGTGCTGCCGGGTCTGCACCCACACCGTGGCGCTGGTCTCACCCACGTAGCGCAGGAGCGGACCGAGCGTGAGCGGGCTGTCTTCGAGTGGAGGCACGGCACTGTTTCTACACGTCGCACCCGTGCGGTGGGTGCCAAACCCCCTCCCCGGGGCACCCGTCCGGCGTGCGGTATGGCGCCGGGTACGCCGAAGGGCGGCTCCCCTGCTGGGGAACCGCCCTCCGACGTTCGTGCTGGTGACGCGTGGTGCAGCTGGGCTCAGAAGCCCATGCCGCCCATCTCGTCGCCACCGGGCGCAGCGGGGGCAGCCTTCTCGGGCTTGTCCGCGATGACGGCCTCGGTGGTGAGGAACAGCGCGGCGATCGACGCGGCGTTCTGCAGCGCGGAGCGCGTGACCTTCGCCGGGTCGATGATGCCCGCGGCGATGAGGTCGACGTACTCGCCGGTCGCGGCGTTGAGGCCGTGGCCGGAGGGAAGGTTGGAGACCTTCTCCGAGACGACGCCGCCCTCGAGGCCGGCGTTGATCGCGATCTGCTTGAGCGGGGCAGAGGCGGCGACGCGGACGATGTTCGCGCCGGTGGCCTCGTCACCCTCGAGCTCGAGCTTCTCGAACGCGGCCTTGGTCGCCTGGAGCAGGGCCACGCCACCACCGGCGACGATCCCCTCCTCGACGGCAGCCTTGGCGTTGCGCACGGCGTCCTCGATGCGGTGCTTGCGCTCCTTGAGCTCGACCTCGGTCGCGGCACCGGCCTTGATGACTGCGACACCGCCGGCCAGCTTGGCCAGGCGCTCCTGCAGCTTCTCGCGGTCGTAGTCGCTGTCCGACTTGTCGATCTCGGCGCGGATCTGGTTGACGCGACCCTGGATCTGGTCGTTGTCGCCAGCACCCTCGACGATCGTGGTCTCGTCCTTGGTCACGACGACCTTGCGCGCACGGCCGAGCAGGTCGAGCTCTGCGGTGTCGAGCTTGAGGCCGACCTCCTCGGAGATGACCTGGCCACCGGTGAGGATGGCGATGTCGGCGAGCATGGCCTTGCGACGGTCACCGAAGCCCGGGGCCTTGACGGCGACGGACTTGAAGGTGCCGCGGATCTTGTTGACCACCAGGGTCGACAAGGCCTCGCCCTCGACGTCCTCGGCGATGATGAGCAGCGGCTTGCCGGACTGCATGACCTTCTCGAGGAGGGGCAGCAGGTCCTTGATGCCGGAGATCTTGGAGTTCACGACGAGGACGTAGGGGTCCTCGAGCACGGCCTCCATGCGCTCGGTGTCGGTGACGAAGTAGTGGCTGATGTAGCCCTTGTCGAAGCGCATGCCCTCGGTGAGCTCGAGCTCGAGCCCGAAGGTGTTGCTCTCCTCGACGGTGATGACGCCTTCCTTGCCGACCTTGTCCATGGCCTCGGCGATCATCTCGCCGATCTGGGGGTCAGCGGCAGAGATCGAGGCGGTGGAGGCGATCTGCTCCTTGGTCTCGACGTCCTTGGCCATCTCGAGCAGCTGGGCGGAGACGGCCTCGGTGGCCTTCTCGATGCCGCGCTTGAGGGCCATCGGGTTGGCGCCGGCCGCGACGTTGCGCAGGCCCTCCTTGACGAGGGCCTGGGCCAGCACGGTGGCGGTGGTGGTGCCGTCGCCCGCGACGTCGTCGGTCTTCTTGGCGACCTCCTTGACGAGCTCGGCGCCGATCTTCTCGTACGGGTCGTCGAGCTCGATCTCCTTGGCGATGGACACGCCATCGTTGGTGATCGTGGGGGCGCCCCACTTCTTCTCGAGGACGACGTTGCGGCCCTTCGGGCCGAGGGTGACGCGGACGGCGTCGGCGAGGATGTTCATGCCCCGCTCGAGACCGCGGCGAGCCTCTTCATCGAATGCGATGATCTTGGCCATTCGGGTGGTTCCTCCCACGCGAATCGTGTGTGGCGGCCTCGCCGCGCCCGCGACGGACGGCCCGGTTCCCGCGGCTCACGTCGCGCACGTTCCCCGGACCTCACTTTGAGGCCATGATTGTCACTCTCATGGCGAGAGTGCTAACGCCATTATTGGCACTCCCCCGGGGAGAGTGCAAACGCCTCCCGGCCCGCGATCGTGGTGCGCGTCCCCCTGCCCCTCCCCCTTGCGCCTCGCCCTTCACCCCTCCCCCTTGCGCCGAAGTCTGGGACTTCGGGTCATACGAGCCGGACCTGCGCCGAAGTCTGGGACTTCGGGCCATACGAGCCTGCGTTGACCCCAAGTCCCAGACCTCGGGGCACGGCGCACCACCGCGTGGGCGGCTACCGGGCCCGGTACGCGGCCGGACCTGTGGACAACTCGAGGGCCGTGGGTACGGAGCACGGCAGCCTGAGTACCGTGCCTCTCCCGCTCCCATCGCTGCCCGCCTCCCTGCAGGGACGCGCGTTCACGCTGGTGGAGGCCCGGGCGGCGATGGTCAGCCAGGCGCGGCTCGAGGCGGCGGACCTGGTGCGGCCCACCTGGGGCGTCCGCGCCCACGACCACGCCCGCACCGTCGACGAGCTCGCCCACACCGTCGGCCTCGCCCTCGAGGGCACCTACGCGTTCTCGCACCTGACGGCTGCCCGGCTCTGGCGGCTGCCACTGTCCACCGCGTGGAGCCGCGAGGAACCACTCCACGTCATGCGCGGCGCCACGCCGCTGCGCCGTGCTGGCGTCGTCGGGCACCGCGGCCTCGCCGGGCGCCGTCACGAGACCCTCCGCGGCCTGCCGGTGACCTCACCCGTCGACACCTGGGTCGACCTCGCGAGGGTGCGGGGCCTCACCGCCGAGGACCTGGTCATCGCCGGCGATGCCTTCGCCACCCGCACACCGGACCTCCTGGAACCCCTGGTGCACGCGGCGGCCGAGGCAGCCGGTCGTGGGCGGCGTCTGCTCAGGGAGGCCGGGCCACTGCTGCGTCGCGGGAGTGGCTCGCCCATGGAGACCCGGGCCCGGCTGGCGTTCGGTCGGGCCGGCCTCCCGGAGCCGGAGCTCAACGCCGACGTGTTCGCCGAGGACGGTCACTTCTTGGCCAGGGTCGACTTCCTGTGGCGGGAGACGCGGGTCATCGTCGAGTACGAGGGCGACCAGCACCGGACCGACCGCCGCCAGTGGCAGAGCGACATACAGCGCACCCGGTTGCTCGAGTCACTCGGCTGGCGGGTCGTGAGGATGACTGCCGCGGACCTGTACGGCGCCGGGTTGGCCCGGTTCGTCGCCGAGCTCGCGGCCCTGGTCGCCTGATCGAAGTCCCAGACTTCGGCGCAAAGGGGGCCGCCTAGGCCCGAAGTCCCAGACTTCGGGGTATGGCGCGGCCACGCGACCGGGTGGGAGCCTGAGCCATGCCCGGTACGGCGCACGGTCCGGTCGCGGCCTCCAGCTTCCTGGTGGAGGTCGGCGGACTCGCCAGCGCCTTCTTCTCCCGGGTCGAGCTGCCGGAGGCGGCGGTGACCGAGGTGACCCACCGTTCGGGTGCGGGCCTCACCCCCGCGTCACACCTGGAGCCGGGCACCTCGCACTACTCCCACCTCGTGCTCAGCCGCAGCCTCACGGCCGACCTCGAGCTGTGGAACTGGTGGAAGCAGGCCCGCGACGGCGACGTCGGCATGCACCGCGAGGTCGTCGTGCGGCTGCTCGACGGTGCCGGCGAACCGGTCATGGCATGGCGGTTCCGGGGTGCGTTCCCGGCCGTCCACCGCCTGAGCCCGCTCGACACCACGACCCGCGCGCCGGTCATGGAGACCGTGGAGCTGGCGTTCGACACGATGGACGCAGAGAGCTGACCGCACGCGGCCCGAGCCGCCATACCCGAACCGGACCTGCCACCCCCAACCTCACCGCCAGCGCGGCTCAGCACAGGGTGCTGCCCAGGACACACGGTGCTGCCTACCTCGTCGGCAGCAACCCCTGCTAGCAGAGGTTGCTGCCGACGACGAGGAGAGGGCAGGACGGTGCGGCGGGCAGGCTCAGCCGCGGGCGAAGCGCAGGGTCACCACCTGGAAAGGGCGCAGCGCCAGGCGCACCCCGCCCTCGACGCGCTCGACCCCGGCGGTCTCGAGCGGGCGCTCCAGCAGGTCGACCGCCTCGACGCCGTCGAACTCGAACCCGGCGCTCACGATCGCCGAGGACCGGGCCCCCAGCGACTCATAGAGCCGGACCACGACGTCACCCGAGCCGTCGTCAGCCAGCTTGACGGCCTCCACGACCACCCCGCCGCCGTCCACGGACACCAGCGGCTCGACGACTTCCCCGGAACCACGGACGACCCGCAGCGGCAGGTTGACGCGGTACCCCTCACGGATGGCGTCGGCGATCCCGGCGCCGGGCACGACGGCGTACCGCAGCCGGTGCACGCCGAGGTCGGCGACGGGATCGGGGCTCTGGGGCGCGCGCAGCAGCGACAAACGCACCTGCGTCGTGGTGCCGCCGCCCTCCCGGTCGCGACGGCTGACGTCGTGGCCGTAGGTCGAGTCGTTGACCACGGCGGCGCCGTACCCGGGCTCGCCGACGTGGACCCAGCGGTGGGCGCAGATCTCGAACTTCGCTGCGTCCCAGGAGGTGTTGGTGTGAGTCGGCCGGTGGACGTGCCCGAACTGCACCTCCGAGGTCGAGCGCTCGGTGGTGACGTCGAGGTCGAACCCGGCCTTGAGGATCTTCTCCCGCTCGCGCCAGTCGACCTCGGTGCCGACGTCGACCCTGGCCTCGCCGGAGGTGAGGGTGAGCAGCTGGGTCACCGTTGAGTCCCCGAACCGGCGCACCACCCGTACCCCGTCCTCGACCGGCTCGACCGACTCGGCGTCGGTGAGGTCGGTCCAGGTGCGGCGGTAGTAGGCGTCGACGTCCCAGGCGTCGAAGTCGACGGGGGTGTCGGGGTGCAGCTGGAGGAGGTTGCCCGCCGACCCGGGGGCGAGCGCCTCGCGCCCGGACGCCATGTCGACGACGGAGGTGAGCAGGCCGTGGTCGTCGACCCGGGCGGTGACCAGCCCGTTGGACAGCACCCACCCGTGGCCGTCGGCCTCGACCGTCACGGGATCGGTGGCGTCACCGGAGGACGACCGCGGCCCGGCGCCGAGCGCGGGCACCCCGGCGCGCGGGTCGGGGCTCGCGTTGAACACGACCTCGGCCTCACCATCGCCGGCGAGGGCGGCCTGGGCGGCGTCGATGATCGCCGTGAGCTCCTGCGCGACGGCCTCGTAGGCGGCGACCGCCTCACGGTGCACCCAGCCGATCGAGGAGCCCGGCAGGATGTCGTGGAACTGCTGCAGCAGCACCACCTTCCAGATCCGGTCCAGCTCCTCGACGGGGTACGGCGCCCCCGTGCGGACCGTGGCGGTGCTCGCCCAGAGCTCGGCCTCGCGAAGCAGGTGCTCGCTCCGGCGGTTGCCCTGCTTGGTCTTCGCCTGCGAGGTGTAGGTGCCGCGGTGCATCTCGAGGTAGAGCTCACCGACCCAGACAGGGGCACCGGGGTACTCCGCCTCCGCCTTCTGGAAGAACGCGTCGGGGCGCTCCACCTCGATGCGCGCCGAGCCGTCGAGGTCGCGCAGCCGCTTGGCCCGCGCGAGCATCTCGCGGGTGGGGCCGCCCCCGCCATCACCCCAGCCGAACGGCAGCAGCGAGCGCGTCGCGTCGCCCTTGTCGGAGAAGTTGCGGGAGGCGTGGGCGACCTCGGCCCCGGAGACCTCGGAGCCGTAGGTGTCCGCCGGCGGGAAGTGGGTGAAGACGCGCGTTCCGTCCAGGCCCTCCCAGCGGAACGAGTGGTGCGGGAAGCGGTTGGTGGTGTTCCACGAGATCTTCTGGGTGAGGAACCACTGAGACCCCGAGAGCGCGATGAGCTGCGGCAGGGCGGCGGTGTAGCCGAACGAGTCCGGCAGCCACACCTCGCGGGTCTCGATGCCGAGCTCGTCGAGGAAGAAGCGCTTGCCGTGGTTGAGCTGGCGGGCCAGCGCCTCACCGCCGGGCATGTTGGTGTCGGACTCGACCCACATTCCGCCGACCGGCACGAAACGCCCCTCGCGCACGCGTTCGACGACGCCGGTCCAGACCTCCGGGCGGTGGTCGCGCAGCCAGGCGAACTGCTGGGCCGAGGACATCGCGTAGACGAGGTCCGGGTCGTCCTCCATCAGCGCGAGGACGTTGGAACAGGTGCGGGCCACCTTGCGCACGGTCTCCCGCACCGGCCACAGCCACGCCGAGTCGATGTGGGCGTGGCCGACGGCGGAGATCCGGTGGGCGCTCGCCCGGGCCGGGTCGGACAGCACTCCTTCGAGCTCGCCTCGCGCGGCCGACGCGGTGCCCGCGATGTCGGCCGTGTCGAGCCGGTCGAGCGCCCGGTCGACGGCCCGGAGCAACTGCCACTGACGGGGGTCGTGCGCGTCGAGCTCGAACGCCAGCTGGCCGAGGACCTCGAGGTCCTGCTGCAGCTCCCACACCTCCTGCTCGAAGACGGCGAGCTCGGCCCGCACCACGCGGTACATCGGCTCGCGCCCTGCCGTCTCGGGGTCGCCCAGCGGCGACGGGCGGAAGTCGAACCCGCCACCTCCGAGCAGCAGCGGGTTGGACGCCGACTCCACGAACAGGTCGACGGCCTCACCCGCCCCGGCGTCGCTGACGCGCACCCACTGGTTGCGCGGGTTGAGCCCCTTCATCGGTGTGCCGTCGGCGCGGTAGACGAGGCCCTCCACGTGGAAACCGGTGCGCAGCGGGTCGAACCCGAGGTCCAGCCGCAGGTCCACGGGCCGGCCCGCGTGCTCGACGGGCACCTCCCCACGCACGCGCCACCACGTGGTGCCCCACGGCGGCCCCCACGGCTCCCCCACCCGCGCGGACGCGTACGGCGCGGCCAGCCCCTCCGCGACCGGCACCGGCTCGCCCGGGGCGTCCCACCGCCCGAGGTCCACCGGTACGGGGTGGGACCAGACGGCGTCCTCGATCCGCTGGAGGGTGCGGCGCAGCCGGCCTTCGATGAGGCGGCGGTCGTCGTGCATGGGGGGCTCCTTCTCGTGGGGGCGAGTGGTTGCGGCAGGTATGGCGTGGGGCAGGTGGGTCAGGCCGCGATGGCCACGACGGTCCGGTCGGTGCGTTCGAGGAGGTGGGCCCCGTCGTGCCCCCCAAAGGTGGCACGGTCGCCGTGCACCGGCGACCGGCGTCCGCCGGGGCAGACGAGCATCGCGCCGTCGGCCTCGAGGGCGACCAGCTCGTCGCCCACGCGCAGCAGCACCGGGGCGTCCGGGCCGGCGGAGACCGCAGTGCGCCCGGCGAGCATGCCGCCGAGCACGTCACCGTCGGCGCAGGCCACCCAGGTCGTCGGGCGGCCGAGCTCGACCCACGGCTCGGGTCGATGGAAGTCGCTGCCGCCCAATGGGATCGGACACCCGGCCGCAACCCACCACGCGAGCGGCCCACCGTCGGCGAGGTCGGTCCACGAGGAGTGCCAGACCTCTGACGCCGGGGTGGGCTGCGAGCCGGGAACGCTCGGGTGGCGCCAGGCGCAGTCGCCCGACACGGGGTGGTTCACCGAGAGCAGCCCACCCCGTGCCTGCACGTCGGCGGCCCAGGTCCCCCCTGGTTGGCGGAAGTCGACCCAGCCGATGTCGCCGAACGCGTTGGCGTGCCCGTCGGCCGTCGTCACCTCCTGACCGGGCAGCAGGTCGATGCCGTAGTGGGCGCCCGCCTCCGCGAGGCATGGGTGGTGGCTGGTGGTGTTGTGGTCGGTGACCCAGAGGAAGTCGAGCCCGCGTCCGGCGGCCAGGGCCGCCAGCTCGTCGATGCTGAGGAAGCCGTCGGAGTGGACGGTGTGCGCGTGGCAGTCACCAGCAAGCCAGCGCAGCCCCTCCACAGCAGGCAGGTCGCGACGCGGCCGGCGCTCGGGCACCGGTGGCCGAGGCACGTCCAGGGCCTCTCGGGCGACCGTGGCGGTGGTGTCGACCGTGACCTCGTAGGCCAGCCCGCCCTCGGGTATGCGGTGCAGCCCCAGGACGACCTCCCACCGCCCCGGCGGGAGACCCCGGTCGAGGTAGCCAGGGGTCGCGCCCTCCCGTCCGAGGGCGATGACGCTGCGCGCCCCACCGGACCACCCGCGCCAGCCCAGCGGGTCGACGAGGCCGAGGTCGAGGACGCCGGCCGAGCCGTGCGACCGGTCGAAGTCGAGGGTCACGCGCAGCCCCGCGCACGACGAGGGCACGTCGAACGGCAGCTGGTGCCAGACGGACTCGGCCCGGTGGGCCGGCGTCCAGGTCCCGGCGAAGACCCTCACGACCCGACCAGCTCGCCGTCCCCGTCTGCGCGGTAGAGCAGGGCCCGTCCGGGCGCCGGGGTGACCGTCAGGGCATCGCCGAGGTCGGGCTCGTCAGCCTCGGGGATGACCGCCCGCAGCGACTGCTCCCCGGCGTCGAGCGTCACGAGCACGTGCACGCCGAGGTTCTCGACGGCACTCACGGTGCCGACGACCGAGCCCTCGGGCACGCCGCCGTCCGCGGTCGCGCCCTCCGCCGTCACGTACTCGGGGCGCACGCCGTACACGACCTTGTCGCCCTCGGCGACGGCGAACCCGTCGGGGACGGGCAGCGTGAAGCCGCCGAGGTCGAGCCGCCCGTCGACGACCTGCGCGTCGAGCAGGTTCATGGGGGTCGCGCCGATGAAGTTGGCGACGAAGGTGTTGGCCGGCCGCTGGAAGACCTCCCGGGGTGTCCCCACCTGGCGGATGCGACCGGACTCCATCACCGCCATCCGGTCGGCCATGGCGAGCGCCTCGGCCTGGTCGTGGGTGACGAACACCGTGGTGACGCCGAGCGACTTCTGCAGCTGCTTGAGGAAGGTGCGGGCCTCCAGCCGCAGTCGCGCGTCGAGGTTGGACAGGGGCTCGTCGAAGAGGAAGACCTGGGGGTGGCAGGCGATCGCGCGGGCCAGGGCGACCCGCTGCTGCTGGCCACCGGAGAGCTGGGCCGGGCGCCGCTCCATCAGCGCGCCGAGGCTTAGACCTTGCGCGGTCTCGAGGGCCCGCGCGGCGCGCTCGTCCTTGCCGACCTTCTGGATGCGCAGCGGGTAGGCGACGTTGTCCGTCACCGTCATGTGCGGGAAGAGGGCGTAGTCCTGGAAGACCATCGCCACGTCCCGGTCACCGGGCTCGAGCCGGGTCACGTCGCGGTCGCCGATCGCCACCGTCCCCTCGGTCGCCGCCTCGAGCCCGGCGAGGGTGCGCAGCAGGGTGGTCTTGCCGCAGCCGGACGGGCCGAGCAGCGCGAAGAACTCGCCGTCGCCGATCTCGACGTCGACGCCGTCGACGCCACGCACGCCGCCGGGGTACTCCTTGACCAGCCCGGCCAGGGTCACAGATGCCATCAGCCCTTGATTCCTCCTTGGAAGGCGAACCCGTAGCGGCGGTTCACGACGAGGTAGAGCACGACGACCGGCACGGAGTAGACGAGCGCGAACGTCGAGATGAGTGCGAAGTTCGGCTGGCCGCCGGCGTCGTAGAACGTGTACATCACTACTGCCGCAGGCTGTTTCGCCGGGTCGGACAGCAGGACGTAGGGGACGAGGAAGTTGCCCCAGACCTGCACCAGGGCCCAGACGCCGACCGTGGCCATGCCGGGCCGGATGACCGGGAGCACGATGTGGCGCAGGATCTGGCTCGGGCTCGCACCGAACACGCGGGCGGACTCCTCGTACGACCGCGGGATCGAGTCGACGAAGTCCTTGAGCATGAACACCGCTGCCGGCAGCAGACCGCCGGACAGGACCAGGACGACTCCCACCTGACGGTCGATGAGCCCGATCTGGAACAGCATCAGGAAGATCGGCACCATCGCCGCCGTCCCGGTGACGATGGAGCTGAGCAGCAGCAGCGCGTAGAGCAGCTGGTCGCGGCCGGGGATGCGGACCCGGCTCAGGGCGTAGGCCGCCAGCGCCGCCAACGCGATCACCAGGACCGACGAGCCGATCGCCAGCACGAGCGAGTTGCGGATCGAGGGCCAGGTCTGGGGGTTGTCGAACAGCTTGGCCATGTTGTCGAGCGTGAAGCCTGACAGCGTGGCCCGGTACGACGGCGCCGGGGAGAAGGGCGTGAGCACGAGCCACAGCAGCGGCAGCGCGAAGAACACGACGAGGACGCACACCCCGGCATACACGAGCGAGCGCGTGGCGACCGTCCTGGCAGGGGCCAGCGTCCGCGCTGAGGACCGGACCGGCGCGGCGGAGGCGGCGGCGCTCATGCCGTGGCCTCGTCGTGGCTGCGGGTGCGCAGCAGCCGGATGTAGGCCACCGCGATGACGAGGTTGGCCACGAGCAGCAGCAGCGAGATCGCCGACCCGTAGCCGAGGTGGCCGCCGATGATGGCCTCCTTGTAGATGTAGACGGGCAGGATCTCGGACTGGTTGTCCGGGCCGCCACCGGTCAGCAGGTAGGGCGAGAAGTCGTTGAACGTCCACAGCGTGATGAGCAGCGTGTTGGTCAGGACGTGGCGCTTCACCGTGGGCAGGACGACGTCGCGCAGCTGCTGCCACGGCCGCGCGCCCGCCATCCGCGCCACCTCGAGGTGGGAACGCGGAACGGTGTTGATGGCTGCGGCGTAGAGCAGCATCGAGAAGGCCGTGCCGCGCCAGATGTTGAACACGATGATGACGGCCATGGGGTGGTCGATGGCCCAGGCGTAGTCGGTCGTCCCGAGGATGGCGTTGAGCGTGCCGTCGCGGCGGTCGAGCAGCGCCTGCCACAGGAACGCCACGACCGATCCGGGAAGGATCCACGCGAGCAGCACCAGCACGTTGAGGACGTTGCGGACGACCGCGTGCGTGGTGCGGAAGAACCACGCCAGCAGGAAGCCCAGCACGTTCTGGCCGACCACCGCCGAGAACCCGACGTAGAGCAGCGTGAGGTAGAGCGAGCGGGTGAAGGCCGGGTCGCCGAGCGCCGTGACGTAGTTGCCGAGGCCGACGAAGGTGGGTGCCTTCGCCGCGGACCCGGTGAGGCTGTAGTCGAGCAGGCCGAGGTAGATCGTCCACACCGCGGGGAAGACGAGGAACACCCCGACGAGGACGAGGGCGGGCGCGACGAACACCATCGCCCGACCGCGGCCGAGCCCGACGACGTCACCGTCGGGCGCCGCCGGTCCCGGCCGGGCCGGGACCGGCGCAGCCGCGACCGGCGCGACCTCAGCCTCCGGAGACGTGCTCGGCACCGACGGCCTTCTGCAGGGATGCCTGGTACGCCTTGGCGGCCTCGTCCGGGCTGGTGCCGGTGACGACCTTGCCCGTCGCCTCCTGGATCGCCAGCGACACCTCGTTGTACTTCTCGTCCGAGGGCCGGTAGGTCGTGATCGGCAGCACCTCCTTGGAGATGAAGCTCAGCAGCGGGTCGTTCGTCAGGGTCGCGTCGTTGACGTCGGCACGGGCGGAGATGCGGATCTGCGCCTTCGACAGTGCGGTCTGCATGTCCTTGGAGGCCATGAACGCCATGAGCTCCCACGCCTGCTGCGGGTACTTCGTCTTCGGGCTGAGAAGCCAGCCCGAACCTCCGGAGACGCTGACGAAGTCCTGACCGTTGACGCCCTTGCCCGGGGTCATGGCCGGGATCTTGGCCCAGCCGACGACGTCGTTGCGGTTGGCCATCGAGGTCGTCCCGCAGTCCTTCTTGGACGGGCAGATCACCGAACGCCAGAAGTAGTCGCCCTCGGCGAGGATGCCGATCTTGCCCTTGCTGAAGTCGGCGAACGACTGGTCGCGCCCGGCCTTGTCCTGCTGGACGCGCTTGTCGCCGAGGCCGCTGCCGTAGACCTGCTGGTAGAACTTCAGCACGTCCTTGACGCCCTCGGTCGCGCCCTGCCACTTGGCTTCGGAGTCGTTGTAGAGCGGCTGGCCGGTGCCGGCGAGCAGCGGCAGGAAGCCCTGCGCGCTGGTCGCCTCGCCCATGGGGACGCCCGCGTTGATCTGGATCGGGTTGACCCCGGGGAGCTTCTTGAGTGCCTGGCCCGCCGAGATGATGTCGGCCCACGACTTCGGCTGCCAGTCGGCCGGCAGCCCGGCCTTCGAGAACAGCGACTTGTTGAAGTACAGGACACGTCCGTCGGTGCCGTTGGGGATGCCGTACAGCTGGTCCTTGAAGGCGAGGTTCTGCTGCACCGCCTTGGAGATCTGCTGCCACCCGTCCCAGCTCTTCGCCGGGGCACCGACGACGTCGTCGAGCGGCTTGACGTAGCCGGCGCTGGCCAGCTCACCCAGCCAGATGCCGTCGGCGGCGAAGACGTCGGCGCCGCTGCCGGTCTTGAGGTTGAGCTCGAGCTTGGTCTTGTACTGCTCGTCCTCCACGCCGGACCCGTTGAAGGTGACCTTGGCGGTGACGCCCTTCGCCTTCTGGGCGGCGACGAAGCCGGGGATGACCGAGTCGGTGATCCAGGCTGCCTCGGCGGCGTTCTTGCCGCCCGCCACGTCGTTGGCGCTGATCACGAGGGTGACGTCCTTGGCACTCGCGTTGGCGCTCGGGTTGGCTTTGGCGCCCGAGTCCTTGGCACCGACGCAGCCGGTCAGGACGAGGGAGACGGCGGTGCCGCTGGTGAGCAGCACCGCCCGGCGGGAGAGACGCATCGATGGACCTCCGGGGGGATGGTGCCGGTGTCGCCCACCCCATGGCCCTGGGGGTGACCTCCACCGACGGCAGGTCCGCGTTGACCTGCACCAGCACCCTTCCACACCGGGGCAAAAGGGTCCACGGTGACAATCTCGCCCTTTGTCAGGGCAGCGCCCGCCGAACCCGGCAGCGGGCGGTCAGGACGACGGCTGCACCAGGGTGCGCAGGGTGGCGTCCGCCTCGGAGGTGACGGGGTCGTCGAGGTCGCCGACGAACACGGCGTACGCGGTGCGCGCGGGGTTGGACTCGAGCTCGGCGAGCACCTCGCGCCAGGCGTCGAGGTTGGGGTGGGACAGCGAGGTGCACGCCTCGGCGGGCTCCAGCGTGTGCACCGCTTGGGAGAGCTGCTGTGCCGACATCTGGTAGGTCTCGCTGCCGTGGGCATGTCCCACGACGGCGGCCAGGATGACGCACGGAAGTCCGTGCGTCCCGCCGGGCGGGTTCACGTGCGGGAACTCGAACTCCGGTGAGCTCGACGCAGGGCTGATGCCCACGGCGTACGCGACGGGGCTGCGCCAGCCGTCGATCGTCGCGGCGAGCGCGGCCTTGATCGCGGCGAGTCCCTCGGGGGTGCTCCAGTCAGCCGTCATCGCCCCATCCTGACAGCCGAGGGGAACGCGTCGCGGTACGAGCGCAGGTCCACCGCACCGTTGGACACCGACGTGGCCGCGAGCACGGCGTGCCCGACAGCCCGGGTGACGCAGTCACCGGCGGCCACCATCAGGGCGTGCAGCCCCGGCAGGTCGGGTGGGGGTCGCTCCCCGGTCGCGAGGGTGAAGAGGGTGTCGCCGTCGAGCAGCGTGTGGACCGGGTGCAGCGCCCGGGCGAGCCCGTCGTGGCCCAGCCCGGCCACCTTCTGGCACTGCGCCTTGGTCAGGGTGGCATCAGTGGCGACGACGCCGATGGTGGTGGCCGTCCCGGGCCGGATGGAGCGCTCCGCGTGCGCCGCCGCGGCCCGGTCCCGGGCGGCGTCCAGCTCGGCGCGGTCGGGCGCCCGGAGCCGGGCGAACTCGTCGCCCAGGCCGTGGCGGGCGGCGAGGAGCTCGCCCGACCGCGGGTCCACGGCGTCGCCGATCGCGTTGACCACGACGAGCGCCGCCACGGTCGTGCCGTCGTCGAGGACGGCGCTGGCCGACCCCACGCCGCCCTTGAGACCACCCGCCTCGGCGCCCGTCCCGGCACCGACACAGCCCTGCTCCACCGCCCCGGCGTGGGCGGCGTCGACGGCCGCGGCGCCGTCCTCGGCTGTGGGGGCGTGGTCGAACACCCCGCCGCGCCCGAGGTCGAACAGGACGGCGGCCGGGACGATCGGCACCACCTCACCCGGCTCGCCCATCGGCCAGCCACGTCCGGCGACAAACAGCCGCCGCAGGACGCCGTCGGCCGCCGCGAGGCCCAACGCGCTTCCGCCGGTCAGCACGACCGCGTCCACCCGGTCGACGAGGTTGCGGGGGTCGAGCAGGTCGGTCTCCCGGGTGCCGGGTGCGCCGCCCCGCACGTCCACACCGGCGACCGCGCCCCCGTCGGGTGCCAGGACGACGGTGGTCCCGGTGAGCCAGCCCGGCTCGGTACGCGTCGCGTGCCCCACCCGCAGCCCGGGCACGTCGGTCAGGGTGTTGGTCGGGCCCGGGCGCACGGAGTCAGTCCTGCGAGGCGTCGACGACGCAGAACCGGTTGCCGTCGGGGTCCTGCAGGACGACGTAGTCGATCGGCTCGTCGGGGTAGGGCCAGTCCTCGACCCGGTCGGCGCCGAGCCCGGCCAGGCGCTCGACCTCAGCCGCCTGGTCCGCGGCGTAGAGGTCGAGGTGGACGTGCGGGACCGGGTCGGGCCGGGTGTCACCGAGGTTGAGGGAGAGGTTGGGGCCACTGCCGTCGCGGGGCTGGAGGATGACCCAGTCGGGCTCGGGCTCGTAGCGGGGCTCGTAGCCGAGGGCCGCCGCCCAGAACGCCGTGGCCCGGGGCACGTCGGCAACGTTGAGGACGATGGAGCCGATCCGCAGCCCGACGCTCACCGGAGCTCCAGGTGGTAGGCAGCCTCGTGCGGCCGGAGCCCCACGCGCTCGACCATCGGCCGCGTGTGGGTCCCCGCCGCCATCCGGACCTCGCCGAGGCCCTCGACCCGGGCCCACCCGACGGCGGCGCGCAGCAGGTGCTCCCCCACGCCGATGCCGCGGTGGGTGGGCCGCACGAAGAAGGTGTCGACCGCCAGCACCCCGCCGCCGTCGCGGCGACCGGGCCACGGGAGGTCGGGCAGCAGGGTGGCCTGGAGGTAGCCGGCGTGCTGGTCGCCGACCTCGGCGATCCACGTCGGGCGGGTGCGCAGCTGGGCGGACCACGACCGCGCGTAGCGGTCGAGGAAGCCGGGTTCGGTGGCGCCGCCGCGGTGCAGGGCGCACTGCAGGGTCAGGCCGGCGACGACGAGGGCGTCGTCAGGACCTGCGGGACGGGTGCGCACGTCGGTCACGGCGGCAGTCAAGCACGCTGAGGGCGTGACGCGCTCGTGCACCGGGCCGGTCTGTGGCCCCGCAGGACTCGAGGAGCCTCCGGCGCCCCGCCCGCGGACACAGCAACGCCCGTCCAGTCGATTCTGGACGGGCGCTCCTGTGCTTGGGGGGCTACAGCTGGATGCCGAGCCGGCGTGCGCTGCGGGCGCGCTGGCGCGAGGCGCGCAGCCGGCGGAGCCGCTTGATGAGCATGGGGTCGGCCTCGAGAGCGGCCGGGGAGTCGATGAGGGCGTTGAGCACCTGGTAGTAACGGGTGGCGCTCATGTCGAAGAGCTCGCGGATGGCCTGTTCCTTGGCCCCGGCGTACTTCCACCACTGCCGCTCGAAGGCGATGATCTCGCGGTCGCGCTCGCTCAGCGAGGCTGAGGCGCTGACGTGATCCTGCTCGTGTGCGGCGTTCACTCTCGACCCTTCGTGGTGGTGCGTGCGAGGCCAACTATACGGACCGAATCACACGCTTGTCATTCCACTCCGGAGGTTTCGCAGAACGGTTCGTGACCCCTTGGTCCCACCGGTCACAGCAGCCTCAGGACGTGCGCAGCGCCCCAGTCTCGGCCCGCTGGTGGCCGGCACCGCGCACCCGCAGGGCTGCTCGCCCGGAACGGCTCAGGGGCGCCGCCACCAGGGCCAGCCCGACCGCGCCGTACAGCGGGTGGAACCACGACAGGGCGGGCAGGTAGACGAGCTCGAGGGCGATCCACACGACCTGCCCCGCACCCACCACCACGGCGGCCAGCCACGACCAGTGCTCACCGGTCCGGCGCTCCACCCAGCCGAGCCACGGCCAGCGCGGGCGCCGCGCCATCCCCCAGGCGACCACGAGCGAGCCCAGCCCGAAGCCCAGGCCGAGGACCAGACCGGGCACCACCCAGCTCGAGACGAGGGGTATGCCGTCGAGCCACTCGCGGGGCGGCCGCACCTGCTCGCCGCCCCACGCGGTCGCCATGACGAAGCCGCCGGCGGCCGCGGTCACGCCCAGGAACACCAGCAGGCTGATCGTCAGCCGCACCGAGAACGGCCGGGACTGCTTCGTGGGCGTCGTGGTCGCCATGGGACACCTCCGTCACGCCCACCCTGCTGCGCACGGGGGTCTCGCGGCAGGGCCCTACGTCACCCTCGGCAGGCCGTTCAGGCCATGGTGTCGAGGATGGCGACGATGTCGTCCTCGGAGGTGCGCGGGTTGACGATGGCGAACCGCGTCAGCGTCTCCCCCTCGTGCGAGGTGGGCACCACGAACGCGAACTCCTCGGCCAGCAGCCGGTCCGACCACTCCTGGTAGTCAGCGGCGGTCCACCCGATCCGCCGGAACACCACGACCGACAGGTCCGGCTCGCGGACGACCTCGAGGTGGTCGCGCCGGGCGATCTCGGCGGCGGCGAACCGCGTGACCTCCAGCGTGCGCTCGACCGCCTCGGTGTAGGCATCGGTCCCGTGGGTGGCGAGGCTGAACCAGAACGGCAGCCCGCGGGCCCGCCGGGTCAGCCCGACGGAGTAGTCGGTGGGGTTCCAGTCGGGGGCCGCGGTGAGGACGTCGAGGTACGACGCGTGCTGGGTGTGCGCGGCGCGGGCCAGCGCGGGCTCGCGGTAGAGCAGGGCGCAGCAGTCGAACGGCGCGAACAGCCACTTGTGCGGGTCGACGATGAAGGAGTCGGCGTGCTCGATGCCCTCGTAGAGGTGGCGCACCGAGGGCGCGGCGAGACCCGCACCGCCGTACGCGCCGTCGACGTGGAACCAGATGCCGAACTCGCGACACACCGCAGCGACGGACTCGAGGTCGTCGACGATGCCGAAGTTGGTGGTGCCCGAGGTCGCGACGACGGCGAAGAACGTCTCCGGTCCGTGCTCGAGCAGCACCTCCCGCAGCTCGGGGCCGGTCAGTCGACCGCTGTCGTCGACCTGCACGCCGACGAACTCGGCGTCCATGACGTCGCAGGCCGACTGGATCGAGGAGTGCGCGCCGTGCGTGGCAGCGACCCGCCAGGGCCGAGCCCCCTCCCCCCGTCGGCCCGCCTGGGTCGCCTCCATGCGGGCGGTGTGGCGCGCAGCGACGAGCGCCGAGAGGTTGCCGATGGTGCCGCCCGGGACGAAGACGCCTCCGGCCTCCGGCGGCATGCCCACGAGGTCGGCGATCCAGCGCAGCGCCTGGTTCTCGGCGAAGACGGCCCCGGCACCCTCGAGCCACGAGCCGCCGTAGATCGACGACGCCCCCACGACGAGGTCGAACATCGCGGACGCCTCGGTCGGGGCGCACGGGATGAAGGACAGGTAGCGCGGGTGGTCGGTCGAGATGCAGGCCGGGGCGAGGTCCTCCTCGAACAGCTTGAGCGCCGCGAGGCCGCCGATGCCCTCGGGGGTGATCGTCAGGCCCGCCGAGACGTCGAGCTCGGCGAGCGTCCGGGGGCCGTCGAGGGGGACCGGGTCGAGCTTCAGCCGGTCGGCGGAGTAGGCGAGGATCGCGTCGCCGAGGGTCTCGAGCTGCTGGTCGCTGTAGCCGTGCACGCGGCGAAGTCTAGGCCCGCGCCACCGCGAACAGCTCCGCCCTCAGGGCCGCCACGTCGTCCACCGTGGCCACCGGTCCCGCGGCCTCCAGCGCGGCACGCAGGCCGGCTCCCCACGTCACGGCCAGCGCGCCCATACCCGCCGCCAGTGCGGCCTGGACGTCCACCGTCGCGTCGCCCACGTAGACGCAGTCCTGCGGGGCGGCGCCGAGCCGCGCCGCGGCGTGCAGGAGCGGGGCCGGGTGCGGCTTGTGGTGCGGCGTGGCCTCCTGCCCTGCCAGCACGTCGATGCGCTCGGCGAGGCCGACGGCCCGCAGCCCCAGCTCCACGGTCTCCGCCTTCTTCGACGACACGACCCCTGTCCGCGCGCCGGCGGCGTGCAGCTCGTGGAGGAGGGCCGGCACACCGTCGACGGTGCGGATGAGGGCGTCGTGGTTGGCGAGGTTCCAGCTGCGGTAGACGTCGGTGAGCTCCTGCCCGCGCCCCGGGTACCGCTCCTCCAGCACCGGCTGCAGCGGTCGGCCGATCCACGACCGCACCTCGTGCTCCGGCGCCTCCTCACCCAGCACCGCGGTGAGCGTGTGGCGGTAGGAGGCGACGATGAGGGGGATGGTGTCGGCCAGGGTGCCGTCGAAGTCGAAGAGCACCACGGGCCAGCGCAGGGAGGTCACCGGGCCAGCGTAGGCAGCCGCGACGCCCGCCCGCAGCGCGGGTGACCGGCCCCCTCCGCGCTCGCTCGTGCGCTCGGGGATACGTTTCTGGGTATGCCGCCCGCCGCCCTCGCCGAGCTCGTGCACCCGTCGTGGGCGAGCGCGCTCGAGCCCGTGTCGGGGACGGTCGCGGCGATGGGCGAGTTCCTGCGCGCCGAGACCGCGGCCGGCCGCGGCTACCTCCCGGCAGGCGGCCACGTGCTGAGGGCGTTCGAGCAGCCACTGGACGCCGTGCGCGTCCTCATCGTCGGCCAGGACCCCTACCCGACCCCGGGCCACGCGGTCGGCCTGTCGTTCTCGGTGGCGCCCGACGTGCAGCCGGTCCCGCGGAGCCTGGCCAACATCTACACCGAGCTGCAGGCCGACCTCGGCGTCGAGCGGCCCACCACCGGCGACCTCTCCCCCTGGGCGGACCGTGGCGTCCTGCTGCTCAACCGCGTGCTCACCGTCCGCCCCGGCGCCCCCGCCAGCCACCGGGGCAAGGGCTGGGAGACCGTGACCGCCCAGGCCATCTCGGCGCTCGTGGCCCGCGGCGGCCCCCTGGTCGCGATCCTCTGGGGCCGGGACGCCCGCAACCTCGCACCCCACCTCGGCGACGTCCCTCGCGTCGAGAGCGCCCACCCCTCACCCCTGTCCGCCCACTCGGGGTTCTTCGGCTCCCGCCCGTTCAGCCGGGCGAACGAGCTGCTCGCCCAGCAGGGGGCCGACCCCGTCGACTGGAGCCTGCCGTGACCGAGCTGCCCGAGAACGACCTGCCGGAGAACGAGACCCACCTGCCCGAGAGCGGCGGCAAGGTGTGGCACCGCTACGTCGCGATCGGCGACTCCTTCACCGAGGGGATGTCGGACGCCGACCCGACGCGTGCGAACGGCTACATCGGCTGGGCCGACCGCCTGGCGGGCCACCTCGCCACCGTCGCCCACGAGGCCGGTGGCGACCTCTCCTACGCCAACCTCGCCGTACGGGGCCGTCTGCTCGCCGACGTCATCGGCCCGCAGCTCGACGCCGCGCTCGCCCTGGGGCCGGACCTCGTCTCCATGGTCGGCGGGGGCAACGACATCCTGCGGCCGAAGGCCGACCTCGACGCCATCGCCGCGCGCCTGGAGGCCGCGGTCGTGCGCCTGCGCGCGGCAGGCGCCGACGTCCTGGTGGCGACCCCGACCGACCCCGAGGGCGCCCCCCTGCTGCGCCACCTGCGCGGTCGGCACGCGATCCACTCCGCCAACATCTTCAGCATCGCCCAGCAGCACGGCTGCTACGTCATCAACCAGTGGGGCATGGACGCCCTCAAGGACTTCCGGCTGTGGTCCGAGGACCGCATCCACATGACGAGCGAGGGACACCGTCGCGTCGCGCTCAACGCCCTGTCCGCGCTCGGACACCCCACCGACCGCGCCGACTGGAGCACCCCGCTGCCGCCGCTGCCACCGGTGGGCCGCCGGGAGGCGACCGCGGCCAACGCCGCCTGGGCGCGGACCCACCTCGCCCCGTGGGTGCAGCGGCGCCTGCGCGGGGAGTCCTCCGGCGACACGGTCACCGCCAAGCGCCCGGAGCTCATCCCGGTGGAGCCGGCCGCGCGCCGTCCCTGATCCCTGCACCCTGGTGTGCGGGCCGGACTCGGGCCGGACTCGGGCCGACCCCCGGGGCGCACGGCCCTGACCTCGGCGATTCAGGTAGTAGGACGTCCTACTACTACCATCGACGCCATGCCTGCCACCCGTCTGATGCCCACCGAGGAGGGCCAGGACCTCATCGACCTCACCCGCGAGATCTGCGCCAAGGAGCTCGCGCCGCTGGTCGACGAGGCGGAGCGCGCCGCGGCGACGACCCCGGCCCCGCCCCTCGAGGCCTTCCGCGTCCTCGGCCGTGCAGGGCTGCTCTCGCTCCCCTACCCCGAGGAGCACGGCGGCGCCGACCAGCCGTACGAGGTCTACCTGCAGGTCGTGGAGGAGATCGCGTCGGTGTGGATGAGCGTCGCGGTGGGCGTCTCCGTGCACGGGCTCACCTGCTACCCCGTGGCGACCTTCGGCACCGAGGCGCAGAAGGCGGCCCTGCTGCCGGACATGCTCTCCGGCGACCAGCTCGGCGCCTACTGCCTCTCCGAGCGCAGCGCCGGCTCCGACGTCGCCGCCATGACGACGAAGGCGACGGCCGACGACGCAGCCGACCCCACGGCGTACCGGCTCAAGGGCACCAAGGCGTGGATCTCCCACGCCGGTCACGCCGACTTCTACACGACGTTTGCCCGCACGAGCGACGACGGCGCCCGCGGCCTGTCCTGCTTCGTGGTCCCGGGCGACGCGTCGGGGCTGTCGTTCGGCACCCCCGAGCGCAAGATGGGCCTGCACTGCGACACGGTCGGCGAGGTGCACCTCGACGGCGTCGAGGTCTCCGCCGACCGCCTCGTCGGGAAGCCGGGGCAGGGCATGTCGATCGCCCTCGCCGCGCTCGACTCCGGACGACTCGGGATCGCCGCAGCCGCAACGGGTCTCGCGCAGGCCGCCTTGGACCGCGCGGTCGACTACGCCAAGGACCGCCAGCAGTTCGGCCGCCCCATCGGCGACAACCAGGGCCTGGCCTTCCTGCTCGCCGACATGGAGGCCGCGGTCACCTCCGCGCGCGCCGCGTACCTCCACGCGGCCCGGCTGCGCGACGCCGGACGGCCGTTCGGCAAGGAGGCTGCGGTCGCGAAGCTCGTGGCCACCGACAACGCCATGCGCGTCACCACCGACGCGGTCCAGGTCCTCGGCGGCGCCGGCTACACCCAGGACTTCCCGCTCGAGCGCTACATGCGCGAGGCGAAGGTGACCCAGATCTTCGAGGGCACCAACCAGATCCAGCGTCTCGTCATCAGCCGCCAGCTGCTCCGCGGCTGACCCGACTCCCCAGCAGAGCTCCCCCACCAGCAGAGCCACCCGTCGCTGTCCGCGGCGCCCACCGAGAGGTCGAAAACCCTTGCAGATCAACGACTCCACCGTTGCCCTCGTCACCGGCGGCGCCTCCGGCCTCGGCGGCGCGACCGTCCGCCGGCTGCACGCCGAGGGCGCTGCCGTCGTCATCGTCGACCTCCCTGGCTCCCCCGGCCAGGCGCTGGCCGACGAGCTCGGCGACATGGTCACGTTCTCGCCGGCCGACGTGCGTGACGAGGCGCAGGTGCAGGCGGCCATCGACGCCGCGCGCCAGCTCGGCACCCTGCGCGTCGTCGTCAACTGCGCCGGTGTGGGCACCCCTGGCCGCGTCGTCGGCAAGCGCGGCCCCCTGCCGCTCGACGACTTCGCGAACGTCGTCAGCATCAACCTCGTCGGCACCTTCAACGTCCTGCGTCTCGCGGCCGCCGCGATGCTCGACAACGAGCCGGTCGACGGCGACCGCGGCGTCGTGGTCATGACCGCCTCCATCGCCGCCTACGACGGCCAGATCGGCCAGGCTGCGTACGCCGCGAGCAAGGGCGGCGTCGTCGGCCTCACCCTCAGCGCCGCCCGCGACCTGGCGGACAAGGGCATCCGGGTCATGACCGTGGCTCCCGGCACCTTCGAGACGCCCATGCTGTCGGGGCTGCCCGGCGACGTGAAGGCGGTCCTGGAGAAGCAGGTCCCGCACCCCTCTCGCCTCGGTCGGCCGGAGGAGTACGCCAACCTCGTGGCCCACATCGTCGACAACGCGATGCTCAACGGTGAGGTGATCCGCCTCGACGGCGCGCTGCGGATGCCGCCCCGCTGACGCACCCACGCCCCTGCCCGGACACCGTCCGGCCGCCGCTGCCCCGTTCGAGTGCCTGCACTCAGCGGGGCATCGCGCGTTCCTCGGCGACGCTGTTGCCGCCGTCGACGACCAGGACCTGCCCCGTCGTGTAGCTCGCGCCCGGGCTGGCGAGAAAGGCGATCGCCGCAGCGACCTCCTCGGCCGTCCCCGAGCGCCCGACCGGCGTGGCCAGGCCCTCGGCCGCCTCGGCCGCCGTCTGCGAGCCGGTGGCCACCCAGCCGGGTGCGACCGCGTTGACGGTGATGCCGTGGGCCGCCTCGTCGACCGCGAGCGCACGGGTGAGCCCGACGAGCCCTGCCTTGGCGGCCGCATACGCCACCTCACCCCGCATCCCCATCACGGCGCCGGTCACGCTCGTGACCATGACCACCCGTCCCGACCCGCTCGTGCGCAGGTGCGGGAGCGCCGCCCGGGTGACGTGGAACGCGGTGTCGAGGTTGCGCTGCATCGACTCCGACCAGCGCCGTGGGGTGGTGGCGGCCAGGTCGCCCTCGAGGTAGTCCGGCCAGCTCGTGGAGACCATCCCGGCGTTGTTGACCAGGACGTCGAGGCGGCCGCCCCACTCGGCAGCGGCGTCGACGAGGTCGGCGGCCACGCCAGCGTCGGTGAGGTCGCCCACGAGGCCCAGGGCGTCGACACCGAGATCCTCGAGCTCGCGCGCCCGCTCCAGGGCGCGGTGCGTGGTGGCGGCAAGCACGACCCCGGCGCCGAGCGCGCCCAGGTGGCGCGCGGTGGCGAAGCCGATCCCGGTCGGGCTGCCGGCCCCGGTCACCAGGGCGGTGCGGCCGGACAGGTCGAGGAAGGACGGCAGCGACATCCCCGCAGTCTCCCCCGACCGCCCCGTCCCGCGGGCATGAATGGACCCGGCCAACTCATACTTGGCCGGGTCACCACCTGTCTAACAGGGGCGACGGCAGGGTGCAGGCACCGACACGCGACGGCCGGATGAACAGTGGCCGACGGCACCGGTGCCGCCCCTGCGCCAGTAGTGGTGGCAGGACAGGCGGCGGTGGCGCCACCACTACTGAC
Source organism: Phycicoccus sp. Soil748 (assembly GCF_001428025.1). GTDB lineage: Bacteria > Actinomycetota > Actinomycetes > Actinomycetales > Dermatophilaceae > Pedococcus. The sequence goes on from NZ_LMSC01000001.1 coordinate 230,191, forward strand.
ACGACGTCAGCAGTGGTGGCCCGGGAGGTCAGACGGAGGCGGCGAAGGCGTCCTCGAGGATGTCCAGGCCCTCGGACAGCAGCTCGTCGCCGGCCGACAGCGGCGGCAGGAACCGGAAGACGTTGCCGAACGTGCCGCAGGTCAGCGTCACCAGGCCGGCGGCGTGGCAGGCCTTGTTGATCCGGCCGGTGAGGTCGGCGTCGGGCGTCTTCTTCGCCAGGTCGCTCACGAGCTCGACCGCCAGCATGGCGCCGCGACCGCGGATGTCGCCGATGACGCCGTACTTGTCGGCCAGGGCCTCCAGGCGCGGGCGGAACATCGCCTCGACCTGCTTCGCCCGGCCGCGCAGGTCCTCGGCCTTCATCGTCTCGATGGAGGCGAGGGCTGCAGCACACGCGACGGGGTTGCCGCCGTAGGTGCCACCCAGGCCGCCGGTGTGGATCGAGTCCATGACGTCCGCGCGCCCGGTGAGCGCCGCGAGCGGCATACCTCCCGCGATGCCCTTGGCGGTGGTGACGAGGTCGGGGACGACGCCCTCGTGCTCGGAGGCGAACCAGTCACCGGTGCGGCAGAAGCCGGTCTGCACCTCGTCGGCGATGAAGAGGATGCCGTGCTCGGTGCACCAGTCGGCGACCTTCTTGACGAATCCCGGTGCGGGCACGATGAACCCGCCCTCGCCCTGGATCGGCTCGAGGATGACGGCGGCGGTGTTGTCCTCGCCAACCTGGGCGTGGACGTCGGCGACGAAGGTCTCGAAGGCCTCGTCGGCGCAGCGCTCCGGGCCGGTGGGCCAGCGGTAGGGGTAGGCCATCTGCACGCGGTAGATCTCGTTGGCGAACGGCCCGAACCGGTGCTTGTACGGCATGTTCTTGGCGGTCAGCGCCATCGTCAGGTTGGTGCGGCCGTGGTAGGCGTGGTCGAACGCGACGACCGCCTGACGGCCGGTGTGGTGGCGGGCCACCTTGACGGCGTTCTCGACGGCCTCGGACCCGGAGTTGAACAGCGCCGAGCGCTTCTCGTGGGTGCCCGGCGTGAGCTCGGCGAGCGCCTCCGCGACCTGGATGTACTCCTCGTACGGCGTGACCATGAAGCACGTGTGGGTGAAGTCGTTGACCTGCGCGGTGACGGCGTCGATGACCCGCTGGTTGCCGTTGCCGACGGTGGTCACGGCGATGCCCGAGCCGAAGTCGATGAGCTGGTTGCCGTCGACGTCGCGCAGGATGCCGCCGGACGCCTGCTCGACGTAGATCGGGAGGCCGGTGCCGACGCCGGCGGAGACCGCAGCGTTCTTGCGCTGCTGCAGGGCCTGGGACTTCGGGCCGGGGATGCTGGTGGCGAGGACGCGCTTCTGCTCGAGCATGGGGCGAGCATACGACCGGCCCCGAGGGCGCCGACAGGGCACGCGGGTGACGCCGCGGCGTACCGGCCCTAGGTTGGCTGCATGGCAGCCAAGGCTTCGTCGCCCGCCGTCGAGGTGGAGGTCGGCGAGCGCGACGTGCGCATCTCCAACCCGGACCGTGTCTACTTCCCCGCGCGCGGCGAGACCAAGCTCGACCTCGTCAACTACTACCTGTCGGTCGGTGACGGCATCGTCAACGCGCTGCGCGAGCGCCCCTGCATGCTGCACCGCTTCCCCGAGGGCGTGGCCGGCGAGAAGGTGCACCAGAAGCGCGTGCCCCACGGCGCTCCGCCGTGGCTGGAGACGGTGCGCGTGAAGTTCCCGCGCTACAACCGGACCGCCGACGAGCTGTGCGTCACCGAGCTCGCCCACGTCATCTGGGCGGTGCAGATGTCGACGGTCGAGTTCCACCCGTGGAACAGCCGGCGGGCCGACGTCGAGAGGCCCGACGAGTGGCGGATCGACCTCGACCCGGGCCCGGAGTGCCCGTGGGAACGCGTGCAGCGGGTGGCCCACGTCGCCCACGAGGTGCTCGACGACCTGGGTGCCGTCGGGTGGCCCAAGACCAGCGGCGGCTCTGGCCTGCACGTCTACGTCCGGATCAAGCCCGAGTGGGGTTTCAAGGACGTACGGCGCGCCGCCCTCGCCTTCGCCCGCGAGGTGGAGCGCCGCGCGCCCGAGGACGTGACGACGACCTGGTGGCGCAAGGACCGCGACCCTGCAGCACTGTTCGTCGACTACAACCAGAACGCGCGCGACCACACGATCGCGAGCGCCTACTCGGTGCGCGGCAACCCCGAGGGCACCGTCTCGACGCCGATCCGCTGGGACGAGGTCGACGCCGTCAGCCCCGGCGACTTCACCATCGCCACGGTCCCGGCGCGCTACGCGGAGCTCGGCGACCTGCACGCCGGCATCGACGACGCCGTCTTCGAGATCGACCAGCTCGTGGAGTGGGCCGAACGCGACGAGCGGGACGGCGTCGAGGAGCCGCCGGAGCCCGCAGAAGCGGGCTGAACCCCTCGTCAGGACCGTACCTGCGGATCTATGCTGCTGGGTATGCCGCAGCTACGGATCCGTGACGCCGCCACCTTCCTCGGGGTGAGCGACGACACCGTGCGGCGGTGGGTCGACAGCGGGGCCCTCGCGGCGGAGACCGACGACGCGGGCCGCAAGGTCGTCGACGGCTACCAGGTCGCCCAGCTCGCGAGGGACCAGGCGCACACCGCGACCGACCCCTCGAACGTCGGGCGGTCGGCCCGCAACCGGTTCGTCGGCCTCGTGACCGACCTCAAGGTCGACACCGTCATGGCCCAGGTCGAGCTGCAGTGCGGACCGTTCCGGGTCGTCTCCCTCATGAGCAGCGAGGCCGTCCGCGACCTCGGTCTCGAGCTCGGCTCGGTGGCCATCGCCGTGGTCAAGTCCACCACCGTCATCGTCGAGACCCCCTTGGGAGCATCATGACCAGCCGCTCCCGCTGCGGCCGCCCAGCTGTCCTCGCCCTGGTCGCGGCCGCCTCGACGGTCGCCCTGGGCACCGCGGCCTGCGGCGGCTCCACGGGCTCCGCGGGCGGTACGACGTCCAGCCGCTCGTCGAGCTCGTCCTTGGGGCTGTCCGGCAGCATCACCGTCTTCGCGGCGGCGTCGCTGAAGAGGACGTTCACCCGGATCGGCGCCGACTTCGAGAAGGCGCACCCGGGCACGACGGTGACGTTCAGCTTCGCGGGGTCCTCCGACCTCGTCGCCCAGATCCAGCAGGGGGCGCCGGCCGACGTGTTCGCCTCGGCCGACACCGAGAACATGGACAAGGCCACCGCAGAGTCGCTCACCGCGGCCACCCCGGTCGTCTTCGCCTCCAACACCCTCGAGATCGCGGTCCCGCCGGGCAACCCTGCGAAGGTCGCCTCCCTCGCCGACCTCGGCAGGCCCGGGGTCAAGGTCGTCCTGTGCGCCCCGGCCGTCCCCTGCGGAGCAGCTGCCGCCAAGGTCGAGCAGGCGGCAGGCGTCGACATCAAGCCGGTCAGCGAGGAGCAGTCGGTGACCGACGTGCTCGGCAAGGTCAGCGCCGGGGAGGCGGACGCCGGGCTGGTCTACGTCACCGACGTGAAGGGCGCAGGCGACTCCGTCCAGGGCATCACCTTTCCCCAGTCCTCGGCCGTGGTGAACTCCTACCCGGTCGCCTCCCTCAAGTCGTCGAGGAACAAGGCCGTCGCCGACGCGTTCGTGGCCGCCGTCACCAGCTCGGCGGGTCAGCAGGTCCTGGCTGCTGCCGGGTTCGCCGAGGCGCCGTGAGCCGCACCCACCGTCCCCGGCTGGGGGTGCCCGGTTGGGTGTTCGTCCCTGCGGTCCTCGGTGCGGCATTCGTCGTGCTGCCGCTGCTCGCGATGCTCACCCGGGTGGACTGGACCCAGTTCCCCCAGCTCGTGACCTCGGACTCCTCGCGGGCCGCCCTGCTGCTCAGCCTGCGGACCTCGGCGGCCAGCACCGTGCTGTGCGTGGCCTTCGGCGTGCCGATGGCCGTGGTGCTGGCCCGTACGCAGTTCCGGGGGCAGTCGGTGCTGCGGTCGCTGGTCCTGCTGCCGCTGGTGCTGCCCCCGGTGGTCGGGGGCATCGCGCTGCTCTACACGTTCGGCCGCCGTGGGCTGCTCGGCCACACCCTCGAGGTGCTCGGACTGCAGGTCGCCTTCTCGACCGCTGCCGTCGTCCTGGCCCAGACGTTCGTGGCGCTGCCCTTCCTCGTCGTGAGCCTGGAGGGGGCCCTGCGCACGGGAGGGCAGCGCTACGAGGAGGTCGCGGCGACGCTCGGCGCCCGCCCGACCACGGTGTTCCTGCGCGTCACCCTGCCGCTGGTCCTGCCCGGGCTGGCCTCGGGCGCGGTGCTCGCCTTCGCCCGGGCCCTGGGCGAGTTCGGTGCGACGATCACGTTCGCCGGCAGCCTGCAGGGCGTGACCCGGACCCTGCCGCTGGAGATCTACCTGCAGCGCGAGACCGACCCGCAGGCGGCGGTCGCCCTCTCGCTCGTCCTCGTGGTCGTCGCCACGGTCGTCATCACCGTCACCCGTCGTTCGCGGAGCGCCCTGTGACCGTCGACCCGCCGTCCGACCGGTCCGTCGACCCAGCCGTCGACCCGGCTGAGGGCCCGACCCTCGGGGCGGGCCTCGACGCCACCCTGCGCGTCACCGGACGTGACCTCGACCTCCGGCTGCAGGTGCCGCGGGGGCGGACGCTCGCCCTCCTCGGCGCCAACGGTGCCGGAAAGTCCACGGCCCTCGCCTGCATGGCCGGGCTCCTGCGTCCCGACGGCGGTGAGGTCCGCCTCGGTGATCGGGTGCTCTCCTCCTCCCGCGGCTCCGGCACCTGGGTCCCGCCCCACGCGCGCGGAGTGGCCCTGCTCGCCCAGGAGGCGCGGCTCTTCCCGCACCTGTCGGTGGCGGACAACGTCGCGTTCGGCCCCCGCAGCGCGGGCGCCTCGCGGCGCGAGGCGCGCGAGCGGGCCGCCCACTGGCTGGCCGAGGTCGACGCGTCCGACCTCGGGCCGCGCCGACCGACGGCCCTCTCGGGCGGACAGGCCCAACGGGTCGCCATCGCCAGGGCGCTGGCGACCGAGCCGCAGGTGCTGCTGCTCGACGAGCCGCTGTCGGCCCTCGACGTCGAGGCCGCCCCCGCCATCAGGCAGCTCCTGCGCCGGGTGCTTCGGGACCGCACCACGGTGGTGGTCACCCACGACGTCCTCGACGCCGTGCTGCTCGCCGACGACGTCGCGGTCCTCGAGTCGGGGCGCGTCGTCGAGCAGGGTCCGACCACCCGGGTCCTGTCGCGCCCGAGGAGCGCCTTCGCCGCCCGGATCGCAGGGCTCAACCTGGTCCGCGGCACCGCCTCCACGTCCGGCGCGAGCACCGCGGTCACCACCCCGCAAGGACTGAGGGTCGAGGGCCTCACGGACGACTCCGTACCCGACGGGGAGGCCGCGGTCGCGGTCTTCAGCCCCAGCGCTGTGGGTGTCTACCGCGACGCCCCGCACGGCAGCCCCCGCACCACCGTCCGCGCGCGGGTGACCGACCTGGAGCCGCACGGGCACCAGGTACGGGTGCACACCCCGTACCTGTCCGCGGACGTCACGCCCGCGGCCCTCGCCGAGCTCGGCCTCTCTGTCGGCGACGAGGCCGTGCTGACCGTGAAGGCCAGCGAGGTGGCGGTCTACCCCGCCTAGGTGGTGGTACGGCGGTGCAGCTCGTCGATGATGGCCTGTTCGCGGGCCATCGCCGCCATCACCTCGGCCTCGGCCGCGGCGTCGTCGACCTCGCCGTCGAGGTGGCCGCCGGTGCGCACGACGTCCTCGAGGTGGGCCAGCTCGGTGAGCAGCTGACGGACCGACGGCTCGGCCGGCGCCTCGTCGGCCACCGGGAGGGACTCCGCCAGGGCTGCGGCCTCGACGAGGGAGGACGGCTCCACGAGGGTGGTGGGCTCCGCAGGCGGGGCGGGCTCCATCGGACGAACCGACTCCAGGAAATCGGTCATCGGCAGGCCTCCTTGCTCGCACGGCGATATGGGGGCTCCGACTGCTTGAAGCCTTGTGATCATCGTCCGATTTGTCCGGGGCGTCAATCGCAACGTCTCGCTCAGCGCCCTGCCCGAGTTCCCCCGAACGGCCGAGCCGCGGGCGAAGACCCGACCCACACTGCCGGCGTCGCCGCATACTCGGCCCGTGGCTCGCGAGGACTTCGCGGAGGTCCTCGCCCGCGCTCAGGCCGGTGACGAGGCGGCCTTCTCACGCCTCTGGATCGACCTCAACCCGCGGCTGGTGCGCTACCTGCGCATGGAGCCGGGACGGCAGGCCGAGGACCTCGCGGCCGAGACGTGGGTCAGCGTGGTCAAGGGACTCAAGCGCTTTCGCGGCGACGAGACCGCTTGGCACGCCTGGGTGTTCACCACCGCCCGACGGCGAGCACTGGACGACGCGCGCCGCCGAGCGCGCCGACCGCAGACCTCGGGTCCGGACGCTCTCGACCACCTCGCGGCGCGACCGGACCCCAGACCGTCCGACGGGACGGATGGTGCCGCCGAGGCACTGCGGCTGCTCTCCACACTGCCGCCGCTGCAGGCGGAGGTGCTGGCCCTGCGGGTGCTGGCCGAGCTGCCGGTCGACACCGTCGCGGCGATGTTGGGGCGCAGCCCGGGCGCGGTCCGCGTCGCCGCTCATCGGGGGCTGCGGACGCTGGCCGCCAGGCTCAGCCGCGAGGGTGTAACGCACTGAGCCGGGGCGGCGCTTCACTCCCCGTGACGAGCAACGACTTCGAGCCCCCCGTGGCGGACGACGCCGACCTGCCCCACCTGTCCGACGGGCAGGTGGAGGCGCTGCTGCGTGGACACCGGCCGGCCGACACCGCCCCCGGGACGGACCGTGCCGCCGACCTGGTGCACGCGTTGACCGGTCCTGCCGTTGCGTCGGAGCTCACCGGTTACCGGGCGGCCATGACCACCTACACCGACGCCTTCTCGATGCGCACCAGCAGCCGCCCGCGCCGCCTGCTGCTGTTGTCCTCACTCCTCGGCGCCAGGACCCTGGCGGGAGTGGCCGGCTCCGCCCTCGCACTCGGAGCCGTGGGCGCGGTGGTGCTCACCACCTCCGCACTCGGTCCCTCCCACGCCCCCGAGGCGCTGCCGCTGGCCACGGGTTCGACGACCACGACCGCCGCGTCGACGCACGCCCCGGACGACGCGGACCAGTCGGACGACGCCGACGAGAGCGAGAAGGACGGCACTGGATCCGGGTCCGCCACCGCAGCGGTGGGACCGGACGCCAAGGGGCCGGCCGCCTTCGGCCTGTGCAACGCCTGGGCGCACCACCAGGCCGAGGCCGGCACGACCGCGACCGCGGACACGTCCGTCGCCTTCCGCAACCTCGCCGAGGCCGCTGGTGGCGAGGGCAAGATCGCCGGCTACTGCGCGAACGTGCCCCACCCCGGGAACGCTGCCGCCAAGGCCCGGGGCAGCCACGGTTCCACGCCCGGTTCGGGGGGCAAGGGCAAGTCCACCAAGGCGCCCAAGCCCGCCAAGCCGACCAAGCCGACCAAGCCGCACAGCTCCAGCCACAGCGCCAGCCCCTCCGCCCGGCCTACGGCCAGGCCGCGGACGAGCGCCCCGACCCCCTCCCTCACGACACCGTCCCGGCCCGCGGTGACGGTCACGTCCTGAGGGCAGGCTGAGCGCCGGACCTTCGCGGACCACAGCACCGGCGCCGGGCAGCGTCCTGCCGTTGCTAGCCTCCTTGCACACCCCGGGAAAGGGCGGACGAGCTGGTGCGACGGTGGCAGGCCTGGACGCTGCACCGTCGCGTCCTGGTGGCGTCGGCCGCCGCGGTGACCTTCGTGATCGTCCTCGGGGTGGCTGCCTACGCGACCGCGCTCGACCGGGTCCTCTTCAGCGCGGCCCAGGACGCAGCCCGGGTGCAGGCCGCCGAGGTGGCCTCCGTCATCCACGACGGCGAGCAGCCGGCGGCCACGGCGCTGCGCGACATCCCCAGCCAGGGCTCGCTGCTCCAGGTCCTCGACGCGGACGGCCGGGTCGTCACCTCCTCCGAGCAGGCCCTGAGCCTGTCGGCCATCACGTCGCTGAGGCCCGCCCCGGGCGCCATCGACGTGGACCAGGTGGCCGGCATCCCCGGCGAGCTGGGTGAGCCGTACGCCATCGTCGTGGAGGGGGCGCGCGACCCCAGCGGTGCGGCATACGTCGTGGTCGTCGGCACGCCCCTCGACGTCGAGGCGAAGACGGTGCGGACCGCGACGATCCTGCTGGCGCTGGGCGCCTCCGCCCTGCTCGCCCTGCTGCTGTTCCTCATCAGCCGCGCGGTGCAGCAGGCGCTGCAGCCGGTCGAGCGGATCCGCAGCGAGGTCGCGCGCATCACCCGGGTCCGCGGGCGTGGGCACATCACGGTGCCGCCGACCGGCGACGAGATCGCCCGGCTCGCCGAGACGATGAACCTCATGCTGGCGCGGCTCGAGCAGTCCGACGCCACCACGCGACGCTTCATCTCCGACGCCTCCCACGAGCTGCGCAGCCCCCTCGCCACCATCCGCGCGGCTATCGAGGTGTCGCCCGCCGGGACGTCACACCCCGACCCGACGCGTGACGAGGTGATCCACGGTGAGGCCCTGCGCATGCAGCGTCTCGTCGACGACCTGCTCACGCTGGCGAAGGCCGACGACGGCCTCCCCCTCTCGCTGGAGGAGGTCGACGTCGACGACCTGGTCGAGGCCGAGGTACGCCGCCTGCGCGCCACCGGCGACGTCCCCGTCGTGGCGACGATCGCGGCGGCCCGCGTGCAGGGCGACCGGGTCCAGCTCTCACAGGCGCTGCGCAACCTGGTCGACAACGCCGCCCGCCACACCGAGGGCGGCGTGCAGCTCACCGTGTCGTCCACGGCGGACGACGTCGTGGTGACGGTGGACAACGACGGACCGCCCATCCCGGCCGACCGGCGCGAGCAGGTGTTCGACCGGTTCGCGCGCCTGGAGGAGTCCCGCGAGCGCGACAGCGGCGGCAGCGGGCTGGGCCTGGCGATCGTGCGCACCATCGTCACCGCCCACGGTGGCACCGTGCGGGCCACGCAGACGCCGGGCGGGCAGTGCCGGTTCGAGATCAGCCTGCCGGCGGCCGGACCACCGGTGGACGCCTGAGGGCCCCGGCCAGGACGGCTGGCAGCCAGTGACGGCGCGTCAGGAGCGCGCGCCCTCGCCTGCGGTCGCGGCGCGCTCCGCGACCGGTGCGCCACCCTCGACCGGCATCAACCGGTAGCCCATGCCCCGCACCGTCTCCAGCGACGTGACGCCGAACGCCACGTCGATCTTGCGGCGCAGGTACCCGATGTAGACCTCGACGATGTTGTCGCTGCCCTCGAACGCCTGGTCCCAGACGTTGTCGAGGATCTCCGCCTTGGACAGCACGACCTCGGGGTGTCGCATCATGAACTGCAGCACCGAGAACTCCTTGGCGGTCAAGGAGATCCGGTGACCGTTGCGCCGGACGATGCGCTTGTTCGGGTCGAGGTCGAGACCACCCACCGCGAGCACCACCGGACGGACCGGGGCACCGCGCCGTACGAGGGCGCGCAGGCGGGCGACGAGGACCGGGAAGCTGAACGGCTTGGTGAGGTAGTCGTCGGCCCCGAGGTCGAACGCGTCGGTCTGGTCGTACTCCCCGTCCTTGGCCGTCAGCATCATCGCGGGGGTCCAGATCTGCAGCTCGCGCAGGTTCTTCAGGACGTCGTAGCCGTGGCGGCGGGGAAGCATGATGTCCAGGACGATGACGTCGTACGGGTTCTCGGTGGCGAGCCACTGGCCGGTCACCCCGTCGTGGGCGACGTCGACGACGAAGCCCTCGTTGGTGAGGCCTCGGCGGATGGTCTCCGCCAGGGCCTTCTCGTCCTCAACGAGCAGGACGCGCATCGTCGACCCCCTCCACTGCGCCGGCCACCGGCTCCAGGCCTGCTCCACGGTCGCGTCCCAGACTAGGCACGTCGGCCTCCGCGTGGGGCGCAGCGGACCGCCCGGCTGCGCCGCGGTGGTGCAGCAGGCCGAGCGCCGCGACCGCGAGCGCCAGGACGAGCACGCCGAGCACCCAGCCGGCGGCCACGTCGGTGAACCAGTGGTAGCCGAGGTAGATGCGGCTCGCGCCCACCGTCACCGACGCGACGAGCCAGCCCGCCAGGGCGAGGGCACGCCCACCACGGTGCTCCGCGAGCCGGTCGGCGACCAGGAGCGCCACCAGGCCGAAGAACACGGTCGAGAACAAGGTGTGTCCCGAGGGGAACGAGTAGCCGGTGTCGACCGGGCCGAGGACGACGGAGGCCGGCGGCCGACCACGGCCGACGAGGTGCTTGACGCCGAGGGTCACCGCCGCCGACACGGCCATGGTCGCCCCGAAGTGCAGCGCCCGCAGGCGGTCCCGGCGCCGCACGGCCAGCCACACCACGACACCCGCGGTGAGAAGTCCCACCGCGACCTCGCTGCCCACCATGGTCACGACCTCGGCGAGGATCGTCAGGACGGGCGTGCGCAGGTGGACCGCGTCGGCGGTCACCGTGGGGTCGTAGGCGCTCAGGTCGCCGTGCTCCCCCACACCGTCCACCAGCCCCGCGACGGCAGCAGCCGCGAGGGCCGCGACGCCGGCTGCAGCGAGGGNGGTGGGGACGGTGCTCATGGGCACTCCTGTCGAGGTTGCTGACCTCCAGAGTCGCGGCCGCCCCTGAGCGCTTCCTGAGGACGGGGAGCCGGCGGCAGGCGTCAGCGCAGAGCCACCCCGCCCGTGCGAGCTCAGACACGTCCGTCCTCAGCAACTGCTCAGCGGGTGGCGGTCATCGTGGGGCACCACGTGCCCTGAGGGGCGGGCCCCCAGGGGCGGGACTGACCGGCATTGACCATGGAGGCGCAGGTGGCACGACGAGGCACCCGCCTCCGGACGGCGGGCAAGGCGCTGGTCGCGCTGGCGCTCGGCGCCGGGGTGCTGTGGTGGCTGCTGCCGCGCACGTCGGGGGTGTCGTGGTCTGCGGCCGCCCACCTCATCGGCGGCATCGCCCCCCACCGCCTCGCCGGGCTCACGGGCCTGTGGGCGTGCGGGCTGCTCGTCCACTCGTTCGTGCTCACCGGCGCACTGCCCGGCCTCAGCCGCCGCCGCGCCCTGACCCTCAGCCTCACCGGCAGCGCCGTGTCCAACGTCGCGCCGATGGGCGGAGCGCTCGGCGTCGCCCTCAACTGCAGCATGGCGCGCGCCTGGCGGTTCCGGGACCGGTCGTTCGCGGCGTACCTCGTCGTGACCAACGCCTGGGACGTGCTCGCCAAGCTCGCCCTCCCGCTCGTCGCCCTCGTCGGCCTGCTGGCGGCCGGGGGCCTGCCCACGCGCGGGCTGCGCGCGGGCGCGCTCGGGGCGTCGCTGCTGCTCCTGGTCCTGGTCGCCGCCGGTGTCACTGCGCTGCGCAGCGACCGGGTGGCGACCGCGGTGGCCCGCTTCGTCACCGCCGCGGTCCGACGCGCGATGCCGCGGTCGGGAGCCGAACGGGGAGACCGCCTCGCCGCCGCCCTGCTGCAGACCCGCCTGCGCATCCGGGGCGTCGTGAGCCGGACGTGGCCCCAGCTCACGCTCGGGATGGCGGGTTACCTCACCCTGCTCGCCGCCCTGCTGTGGTCCTGCCTGCACGCGGCGGGGGCACCGGTCCCCGTGTATGCCGTCCTGGCCGGCCTCGCCGTCGAACGCCTCCTCAGCCTCACCCCCGTGACGCCCGGTGGGACAGGGCTGGCGGAGGCGGGGACCGCCGGGACCCTGGTGGCCCTGGGCGCCAGCCCGCTCCCGGTGGTGGCCGGCGTGCTGCTCTACCGCGCGTTCACCTTCGTCCTGGAGATCCCGATCGGTGGGCTCTGGCTCGGCCTCTGGCTGCTGGTCCGGGCCCGTGCGGCTGGCACCACGGGCACCCCGCCTCGGTCCGCGCTCCGGCTCCCCGCGTGAGGATCCTGCACGCCACCGACACGTTCGGCCCGACCCTCGGTGGCATCGAGGTCATGGTGGACCAGCTGGCCAGCGCCCAGGCGCGCGCCGGTCACGACGTCACCGTGCTCACCAGGACGCCGGGGCCCGACACGCCGCCGGCTCCCGGCACACCCGGCGTCTGCCGCCGGCCCGGGCGGCTGACGGCCCTGCTGCGCGAGGCCGACGTCGTGCACGGTCACGTCTCGGCCTGGTCACCGCTGGCCATGCGCGCGGTGGGCGACGGAGCGCGCGCCGATGTGCCGGCCGTCGCCACCGTGCACTCGATGTGGGGCGCGGCGTGGCCGGCCTTCCGGGCCGCCGCGGTGCTCGGCGGGTGGACCGGGCGCCCCGTGCAGTGGGCGGCCGTGAGCGATGCCGCCGCCCGACCGGTGCGCCGAGCCCTGCGCGAGCGCGAGGTCCTGGTCATCCCCAACGCCGTGGACACGGCGTTCTGGGCACCTCACACCGACCCTCGGCCTCGGCCGGAGGTGACCGTCGTGGCGGTGGGCCGCATGCACCGGCGCAAGCGGCCCCTGCGGCTGGTGTCGGTGCTCGAGCAGGCCCGGGCGAACGTGCCCGCTGCGACAGCCATCCGCGCCGTGGTGGTGGGTGACGGCCCCCAGCACCGGGCCTTCCGCCGCGAGGTGGCCGCGCGGGGGATGCAGTCCTGGGTGCACGCGCCGGGCAACCTCTCCCACGAGCAGATCCGGGCGCTGTACGCCGACGCCGACGTCTTCGTCGCGCCGGCGACCCTCGAGTCATTCGGCATCGCCGCCCTGGAGGCCCGCACGGCCGGGCTCGTCGTCCTCGCCCGGGAGCACACGGGTGTCGGCGCGTTCGTCGACCACGGTGTCGACGGCCTGTTGTCCGGCAGCGACGCCCAGATGGCCGAGCAGCTGGCCGACCTGTGCGCCGACCCCGTCACCCGCGGGCGGATGGCGGCCCACAACCGGGCGACCGTGCCCGCCCTGGACTGGGAGAACGTCCTGCACCGCAACGAGCACGCGTATGCCGCCGCCGGGGCGGTCGAGCACGCCTGTCTCTGCGTCCCGGTCGCCTAGCGGCGGACCTGGAGGCCGGTCCAGCCTCGCAGGTCAGCTCCCCAGGCCAGGCCCCGCAGGTCAGGCCAGAAGGTCACGCCTCGGCGTCCGTGTCGGTGTCGAGCGCCCGCTCGTAGAGCAGCTCGGCCAGCACCCGGGCCCGCTCCACGTCGAGACGGAACTCCTGCTGCAGGCCACCGGTCGACGTCACGGTGAGGACGACCTGGGGGTTCGCCTGGCCGGTGTGCCGACCGACTTCGACTCCCTCCAGGGGCACCACGCGGCGCAGGGCGGTGACCGGGTCACGCCGGGTGGTGGGGGCTCCTGCGGTGTCGTCCTCGTACTCCGCGAACAGCTCCCGCAGCGCACTGCGCGTCGCCGGGTCGGAGAAGTCCACGAGCGGCCACAGGCCTGCGGTCAGCTCCACGGCCAGCCGCTCCTTGGCGGTGGCGTCGCGCGGGTCACCGGAGGGGAAGGAGCGCAGGGCCAGCCAGTCGTCCCACGTACTGGTGGCCGCCATCAGGGGCGGCCGGCCGTCCAGCGAGCTCATCGGTGTCCCGTCGGTCTTGGGGGTGGTGCTGCCTGCGAGGCTAGGTCGGCGCTCCTGAGACGGGGCTGTGTGCACGCGTGACCCGGCGTCCGCGCCATGACTCACCCGGGGCCCGCCGCCACCGGACATGGCAGGACCCCGTCCGGGAAGGACGGGGTCCGGTCGTCTGCGAGGCCCGGCTTCGCGCGCAGGACCTGCTCCGCGACGGAAGGAGGGTGCGGTCAGACGGCGACGCCGCGCTGCATGGCCAGGCGCTCCTCGGGCGTGGTGCCGCCCCACACGCCATACGGCTCACGCNGGCGCGCTGCTCCCGGCTCAGCCGGCGGTTGCCGCGCTCGGCCTCGTGGGGGAAGAACTCGTCGGGATCCGTCGTGCGGCACGCGCCGTCGGTCTGCCACTCGTAGGAGCTCAACAGCGGCTTGGGAAGTCTCTTGATGCTGCTCATGTGGGGGTCTCTCTCCTCGAGGCGCGAACCGAAGTGATTCACAACCTATGCAGAACTTGTTCGCAGTGCAACACCCTTGAAGAAGTTATAGGGTTCGGAGTGCCCGAGCAGGGGTCGTCGGTGGTGCACCACCCGCCGACGGGTCACCGGGCACCAAACGTCAGATCGGATGTCGTGGTCACCGAGTTCAGGCCGGGCCCACTGTCGACCGTGCCCACGGGGCTCGCCCGATGGGGGCATCCGCATGCCGGATGACCTCGTGGGCGCCGTCGAGTGGTCGGTGGGCACCGTCGCGGATCGGCTCGGTATCTCCGCGGCCACGCTGCGCACGTGGGACCGGCGCTACGGCGTCGGCCCGTCGCAGCGCACCGAGGGTGGCCACCGGCGCTACGGCGAGGAGGACATCCACCGGGTCCGGGTGATGGCCCGCTTCACCGCCCGGGGGGTCCCGGCCCAGAGCGCGGCCCGGGTCGCCCTCTCGATGGACAGCGAGCGCCTCACGATCGAGACCGACAGCGACCGGCCACAGGCGGGATCTCCCGTCAGGCACGGCACGGTGGAGGCCATCTGCTCGGCGGCCCTGTCGCTCGACGCCGAGAGCCTGTCGCGGATCTACCAGCGGTGCCTGCGCGAGCACGACCTGGTGACGGCCTGGACCGAGGTCTTCGCGCCGGCCCTGCGGTCGATGGGCGACCAGTGGGGCGGGGGCTCGCTCGGGGTGGAGTGCGAGCACCTCGCCAGCGAGGTCCTGGCGACCGAGCTGCGCACCGTCATCCGCCTCAACCGGCCCCGCACGACCGACACCTTCGTGGTGCTGGCCTGCGCCGACGAGGAGCAGCACCACCTGCCACTCCTGGCCGTCGAGGCCGAGCTCGCCCGCCACGGGGTCGCCGCCCTCGGGCTCGGCGCCCGGGTGCCTACCGAGGCGCTGGAGCACCTGCTCATGGCGCGCCGCCCCTCGAGGATCTTCCTCTGGGCGTCGATCGCGCGCCAGGTCGACGAGCGGCTCTGGCAGGTCCTGGCGGCCGTCGGCTGGCCCCTCGACGTGGTGCTCGGCGGGCCGGGCTGGCCGGTCGACCTCCCTGCCCCCGCGCGCACGGTCACGGTGACCCGGGTGCACACCCTCGAAGGAGCCACCGAAACGCTCCTGGCAGCCCCCACACCCGGTGCTACCGTGCGGACATGACCCCGCAGGAGCTGGAGAACCTGGCTCACCTGCGCCGTGCGCGCGACCTGATCGACCGCGACTACGCCAAGCCGCTGGACGTCCCGACCATGGCGCAGCGGGCACTCATGTCCCCGGCGCACTTCTCGCGCCGCTTCCGCGCCGCGTACGGCGAGACCCCCTACAGCTACCTGATGATGCGCCGCATCGAGCGGGCCATGGCCCTGCTGCGCGAGGGCGTCAGCGTCACCGACGCGTGCATGCAGGTCGGGTGCACCTCGCTCGGCTCGTTCAGCTCACGGTTCTCGGAGATCGTCGGCGAGAGCCCCACGGCCTACCGGCGGCGAGAGCACCACGCGGTCAACGCCATGCCCTCCTGCGTCGCGAAGGCGCACACCCGACCGGTCCGTCGCGGATCGAGCAGGATCGGAGAAGCGCAGCGCCACCCCGCTGCCTAGGGTCGCTGCCATGAGCATCGCGCTGCAGTACTGCCACATCACCGTCAACGACGTCGACGAGTCGATCGCCTTCTACGGCGGAGCCCTGGGACTGGCGGTCCGCAACGACGTGGCCTCGGGCGGGTACCGCTGGGTCACCCTCGGCAGCGACGCCCAGCCCGGTCTGGAGATCGTCCTGTCCGAGCCCCATGCCGGACGCTCGCAGTCCGACGGCGACGCGCTCCAGGAGCTGCTGACCAAGGGCGTCCTGCCCAACTACGTCTTCCGCTCCGACGACGTCGATGCGACGTTCGAGACGGTCCGCGCGTCGGGCGCCGAGGTCCTCCAGGAGCCGATCGACCAGCCGTGGGGCCCACGCGACTGCGCGTTCCGCGACCCCTCGGGCAACACGGTCCGCATCGCCCAGGCGCCCACCGCCTAGCCCGCCGAGCCGCCAGCTGGCTCCACGACCTGCCGGGCACCGTGGCCGGCGCCGCTTGGTGCGCCGCCGGAGAGGCTGATCACGATGTCGAGCAGGCTCCGCACGGGTTCGTCCCTGCTGAAGGCGGGGTCCGAGAGCCCGGCGACGATGCGTTCGGCCACCACCGCCAGCTTGATGTTGTGCCGGCTCGAGTAGGCCCTCAGCAGGTCGAACGCGATGTCCTCCTCGACACCGAAGCTCAGCATCAGGGCACCCTTGGCCTGTTCGATCGCGGCCCGGTGCTCAACCGAGGCCGCGACCGCCGCCCGTGCCGTCTCGCGCATCGGTTCGGTGAGGTCGACGACGAAGCCGCTGAGCCGCTTCACCTTCCCGTCGACCGCCTCGCTCTGCCCCACGAACAGGAGCCTGCACTGCCGGTTGCCGGCATCGGTCATGTGGTAGGCACAGGAGTACGGTCCGGGCTGCTCGAGATGGCTCTTGAACCGCGACAGCATGACTGCCCGGTCCTCCTCGGCCATCCTCTCGAGCATCAGCTCGGTGGTCGGCTCCTCACCAGCGGACAGGGCGTGGAGGGCTCGCAGCCCGGCCGACCAGGTCCAGCGAGCGCTCTCGGCCTCGTACTCGAAGTACATGGTCTGACCGTCACTGTGCGCAGCTTCCAGGCGTGCCACGGCTTCCTCCTACATGGACGACCCTGCCCCGGGGATGTCTCAAGCGAGAAGGCCACTTCTTGACCGGGGCCCACGATACGACGGGCTGACGGGACCCGACAAGGGTTCAGACCGAGGGTCACGCGGCCGTCTCAGAGGTGGTGCATACCGGACGGCAGTCGCGGGTACAGGGGCATCGACAGACACTCGCACGAAGGACTCCGACGACGATGGAACCGATCCGGGAGACCCGCTTCGCCCTGACCGAGATGTCCCGTTTCCAGGACGAGGACATGACTGCCCAGTTCAACGCCATGGCCTCACGGGTGGCCACGATCGCCCCGGACTGCATGGGCCTGACGTTGTCCTACCTCCGGGAGGGACTGTCCTTCACCTGGGCCGCAAGCAGCCTCGACGTGGCAGCGCTCGACGCAGTGCAGTACGTCGACGACGGACCGTGCGTCCGCGCCATGGAGCAGGCAAGCACCATAGCCGCAGGCGTCTCCGACCCCCTGGACGAGGACAGCTGGCTCCTGTTCGCGAGGGCGGAGAACACCGTCGGCGTCGAGAGCAGCCTGTCGATCCCCCTGATGGGGGAAGGCACCGTCGTGGGCGGCGTCAACTTCTACGGCAGCACGCCCACCGCCTTCGAGGGCCTGCACGACCAGCTTGCCGCGCAGTGCGGCGGCTGGGCCGATGGCGCGGTGACCAACGCCGAGCTGTCGCTGTCCGCCGTGCGTCGGGCGAAGCAAGCGCCGCAGCGGCTCATGGACCAGTACGTGACAGAGCAAGCGATCGGCATGCTCATGGCGGCTCACCGCATCAGCGCCGAAGTGGCCGCTCGACGGCTGCACGAGGGTGCCGAGCGTGCCGGCATCCACGACGCCGAACTCGCCAGGATCCTGGTCAAGAGCCGAGTGCTGTGACTGGGCCCTGTCCGCCAGCCTCGCCAGTCCCGACGGACGCGCCTCCTTCGCCTCAGGCGGGCCAAGCCTCCCGGCCCGGTCCGGCCACCTCCACCAGCTCCTGGCAAAGGCTCTCGGGGTCCCTGAAGACCCAGGTCGCCCCCGCTGCCCGGAGCTCCGCCTCGCTGGTGCCGCCGCACTCGAGGCCTACCGACCGCGCGCCGACCGCCCTGGCGGCCTCGACGTCCCAGACGGTGTCGCCGACCACGAGCACCTCCTTGGGCCGCAGGCCCATCCGCTCGATCGCCAGCTGGACGAGGTCCGGGCTCGGCCTGGACTGCTCGACGTCCTCGGACGTCACCACCACGTCCAGGTCGGGGTGCTCAAGCACGCCGAGCATGGCCTCCAGGTCGCGCCCGCCCGTGGACGAGGCGAGCGCGAGGGTCACGCCCTGGTGGTGGCACCACGACAGCAGGTGGCAGGCGCCCGGCAGCTCCTCGACCCGCTCGTGCCACGTCGCGAAGAGGACGTCGTGCGCCTTGACGAGGTCCTCGTCGCGCCGTTCGTCACGCCCGTCCCCCAAGACGTGCGGCATCAGCTGGTCGGGGCCCATCCCGACGGACCGGTGGAGGCTGGCCATCGGGACGACGTGGCCGGCGAGCTGGAAGGCCTGCCACCACGCGAGCGTGTGGATGTAGGTCGTGTCCACCAGGGTGCCGTCGAGGTCGAAGACGATGCCGAGGGGCACCCGCAAGGCTGGCTGTCCCGGCATCTGGCTCACCGGCGGTCACGCACGAGGGGCGGGGAGTGGATCATCAGGCACCTTCGGGTCCAGCGGCCTTCGCCGCAGCGGTATCGTCGCGGGCACTCTGCCCCACGCGTGCCGCGCTCAAACGTGCACGCAGGTGGGGTCACCCGCCGGCACCGCTGACACCGAGGGGGTGCCGCCACCCCCCGTGGCCCCGGAGGACGAGGCGGCGTCCCTCCCAGTCGACCGCGTCGACCTGGCCCCAGGGCACCTCGTGGTCGTCACGGTGCCACCACCTGAATCCCCGGGCAAGGGGCCAAGAACCCTGGTCGGTGAGGGTGCGGTAGCCGAGCTCGCCCCCGAGGGTGCGCGGACCGAACACGACCCCGGTCACCCGCAGGCGCCCCACCTCCGGGCCGCTCTGCTCGAACGCCTCGGCCCGCACCTCGCAGACGGTGCCCATCGAGGTGCGACCCGGGTCGACGACGCCGGCGCCCACCAGCGTGCTCAGCAGCCGCGTCCCCTCGGGCCGGTCGAGCTCCTCGTGCGCGTCCGGGGCGTAGGTCGCGGTGCCCGCCAGCCGGTCGTCACCGGCCTTGGCGCCGGGGATCCTGCCGATGACGTGCTGCCGCAGCCACTGCTCCAGCCCGGCCGCCTCGTGCAGGACGCGTTCGGCATGGTCGCTGACCGTCACGGCCGATCCGATGTCCCGGACGTGGGACATCGGGACCATGAGCGGTCGAGGCCGCTCGCGAGGGTCGAGCCGCCGCCACGCGGCCACGATCGAGCGCCCGAGCAGGCCCGGCTGTCGAGGGCCGAGCGCACCAGGCCCCGTCACCAGCCCGACGACCAGCAGCCCGCTGCGGTCCTCGCGCAGGACCACATCGTCGACGTTGCCGAGCAGGGCTCCGCTGGGGCCGACGAGCTGGTGGTCCATCAGCCGCAGCACCAGGTCGACGGCGCGGCCCCGGCCCGGAGTCACTGCCCCGCCTTCGTCACGAGCATCAAGGGGATCGCCGCCACCGACGCGAGCACCACCAGCACGAGATAGACCACGCCCAGGCCGTTGGCCAGCCGCCCGTTCGCGTGCTCACCCATGTAGGTCCGGTCGTTGGCGACCACGAGGATCGGGAAGTACGTCAGGGGAAGCGCGACGGCACTGAACACCACGGAGTACTCGGTGAGCATGACGGGGTCGACGGTGGTCAGGAGCAGGGCCACGCCACCGATGCATGACATGAGCAGGACGGTGTGGAAGCGGGAAGCGCGCAACGGCTCGACGTACTTGCCCCACTGCCAGCCGAGGTACTGGGCGATGCTGTAGCCGACGGAGAGCCCTGTCTCGCAGGCAGCGCCGAAGGTGGCCGCGAAGAAGCCCAGGAGCAGGAAGGCGAGCCCGATCTTCCCCAGGGCCAGCACCACCGGCAGGCCCGTCTGCCCGAGGGTGTCGACCGTGATGCCTCGTGGCAGGAAGACGAGTGTCGTGCACGCGGCGATCGCGAGGGACAGCAGGCCGCCGAGGGGGAAGCCGATGAAGACGTTGGCCCGCATGGTGCCCAGGTCCTTCGGTGACCACTTCTCCTCGACACCGCCGGAGCTGAAGAAGAACACCTCGTACGGCGTCATGGCCGCCCCGAAGAGCGCGATGGCGTAGTAGAGGTAGACGGGGTGCGACTCGTTCGCCGGCACCGTCGGATCGAGCGCACCCTGTGCCAGGCTTCCCCAGTCGGGGCCGAGCGCCCACACGGCGACGGCGAAGGCCACGAGGGACAGTCCGGCGAGCCCGAACGCGTTCTCCAGCACCGCGAACTTCACGCGCCACAGCACCACCCACACCGCGGCCCCGGCCACCGGCATCCATAGGAACCGGTTGACGCTGGTGGCCAGCTCCAGGGCGAGCGCGACCCCGCCGATCTCCGCGGCCAGGGTCAGGAACGTCACGAGCATCGAGGCCACGAGGTTGGTGAGGCCGACCCGGGGCCCCAGCCGCTCGCGGATGAGGTCGAACGTCGCCCTGCCGCTGACAGCGGCGACCCGTCCGCACATCTCCGCGAAGACGCAGATGCCGAGCACCCCCACCACGACGACCCAGGCGAGCGACATGCCGAACCGTGAGCCCACCAGGGCGTTGGTGATGAGGTCACCGATGTCGACGAACCCGCCGATCGCCGTGAGGATGCCGAGCGCGATGGCGAAGACCCGCTTCACCGGTCCTCACCTCCCTCGTCCGCAGGCAGCGGTGGGTGCACCGCAGTCATCCCAGCGCCTTCCGGGCCCGCGCGAGCTCTGAGGTGCTCGCGTCCAGCTCGCCGAGCGCGGCCTTGAGCCCGCTCCGGTCGTTGCGCCGCAACGCGATACGCGTGTGCGCCAGTGCGTCGTCGGCGTTGCCGAGGAGGGTCAGCACCTGGTCGCGCAGCTGGTCCTGGCGGCGACTCGGCGGGTCGACCACGCCGAAGCTGGTCTCCACGCCTCCCATGGCGTTCTCGCTGTCCGTCACCACCGTGTCGGCGTAGGCGCTGGTCGACTTCCCCGCGAGCAGGCCGTCGACGGCCAGCCGGGCCGTCGAGGTCTCGCTGGATGCGGACTCGAGGGCGCTCTTGGCGTTCTGCTCGAAGGCGCCCGAGTCCAGGGCGGGGGCGATGCACCCGCTCAGCAGGACCACGGCGCAGCCCACAACGTACGTCGCTCGTCTGCGCATCACGGCCGCCGCCTCAACAGGACGGTGGCCAGCGCGACCAGCATCGCCAGGAAGACCAGCCAGGCGAGCCCGAGGGCGAACCCGTCGCTCATGGGGTTGTCGCGCTCATCACCCGGCTCCCTTCACGACCCTGTGGCCGCCGCGAGGCGCGCCATCTCCCGGGGCACCGCCGCCAGGACCTCCCGAGCGAGGAACCCCAGTGGGGCGACCTCGTCGGAGACGGCTCGGCCGGCAGCCTGGTGCAGGGCGACCGCCCAGGCCGCCGCGCCCTCGGGCGGCAGGCCGCGACCGAGCAGCCCCACCAGCACTCCGGCCTTCACGTCGCCCGACCCGGCCACGCCGAGGCCCGGGACACCACCGGCCAGGCTCCAGGCGGTCCGCGAGTCCGGCGCCGCGACGACGGTCTGCTCGCCACCGGTGACGACGGTCGCCCCGGTGCGTTCGACGAGCTCGACGCACGACTCGACCAGGCGATGGTGCACCTCGTCGGCATCGCGCCCCAGCGTCTCGGCGAGCTCCGACTCGTTGGGGGTGAGGACGGCTCGTCCTTCGAGGTGCGCCAGGCCGTCGGGGTGCGCGGTCACATAGGCCATGCCCAGGGCGTCCACCACGACGGGGCAGCGCAGGTGGGGCACGACCTGCTCAAGGAAGGCGCACGCGCGCTCCGGCGACAGGAGCCCCGGCCCGAGCAGCACCGCGTCGCAGTCCGCCGCCAGCTCGAGGACGTGCTCCGCCGCCTCGGGGGCGATCTCGCCCTCATCGGTCTCCGGCAGGGCCGTCACGAAGGCCTCCGGCAGGGCGACGCTGGCCGCCACCGCCACGCTGCCGACCGTGGCGACCTGCGGCTTGCCGGCGCCTGCGCGGACCGCCGCCTCGGCCGCGAGCAGGACCGCACCGGGCGTGTGCCGGCTCCCGCCCACGACGACGACCCGGCCCCGCTGCTCCTTGCCCCCGGAGGCGTCGGGCAACGGCCACCGCGCCAGCGCGGCGGGGTCGAGGTCCCGGACGTCGCGGCTCACGGGACCGGTCCCCTGCCCGCGTGCTCGCGCTCCTGCGTGGGCTCCTCGCCCTCGGCCCGCACCGCGGCAGCCGAGGCGTAGTCCACGAGCGCGGGCACACCGCCGGGTCCGCGGTGGTAGGTGGTGGTCGACCCGTTCGGCATCGGCACCCTCGCATCGAGCGCCAGGACTGCCTCCTCGTCCATCCCGTCGAGGACGTAGCGGAAGCACGTGATGACCGCCTGGTGGGTGAAGATCCACAACCGGTCCGTCGCCGGCCGGGCGCCGACGTCGCGCAGGAAGGACCGCACGCGCAGGGCGACATCACACCAGCTCTCCCCTCCCGGGGGCCGGTAGTAGAACTTCCCCACGTGCTCGCGGCGGGCCGCCTCGGCGGGGTACTCGGCCCGGATACCGGTGCCGGTGAGCCCGTCGAAGACCCCGAGCTCGCGCTCGCGCAGGCGCTCGTCGTGGTGGACGGGCAGCCGCAGGCCCGCCGTCTCCATCGCCGTCCGCGCCGTGTCGGCGCTGCGGCGGTACGGCGAGCTCGCCACCGCGGTCGGGACCGCCGTCTCGGGGAGGTCGGCGAGGTGCCGGCCGAGCGCCCGGGCCTGGTTCACACCGGTGTCCGACAGCGGGACGTCCGCGTCCCTCGCGTCGAGCTCGAGGCGGGCGGCGCCGGCGCCGCGAGCCGCGCGGTCGGCGAGGTTGCCGATGCTCTCTCCGTGGCGCACGAGGACGAGTCGTGCAGGCCCCAGTCGTTGCATGTCGAGCATCGTGATCAGCCCTCCCGCGGCACCTCGCCGCGCCAGCTGCCGGTGGCCTCCTGGTTGCTCTCCACGAGGAGGCGGAACCTCTTGAGGTCGCCCTTGGCGCGTCGCTCGATGACGCCCAGGGCGTCGCCCACGTGCTCCACGAGGCCGTGCGGGTCCAGGTCGAGCTGGAGCGACACGTTGGTCCTGCGGTCCTCCACGCGGTGGAAGTCGACGACTCCCGCGTGCTGCACCTCGCCGTCGGCCTTCCACGCGACCCGGACCTCGGGGATCTGCTCGGTGATCGTGGCGTCGAACTCGCGGTGCACCCCCGCGATGCTGACCCTCCAGTGCAGGTGGCGGTCGTCGAGCTGGGTGACCTCGTCCACCCCCTCCATGAACAGGGGGAAGTCCTCGAACTGCGTCCACTGGTTGTAGACGGTGGTGATGTCGCTCGCGACGTCGATGTGCGCTTCGGCGGTGGTCACGGGTCTCCTCTCGTCAGGCGGCAGCGGGATGTCAAGCTCTTCCCTGTCGCTACCCGGTCCCCGTGCCGACAAACGCCCGTGCGGCGGTGCGCCGGTTTGGCACCGGGGCGGTGGGGCACCACAGGAGCGGCACGACAGCTGGAGGCGAGAGGAGGCAGGGATGATCCGCATCGGCACTTCCGGATGGCGCTACCCCTCGTGGCGTGGCGACTTCTACCCGACGGGGCTGCGCCAGCGTGACGAGCTCGCCTACCTCAGCCGCCTGCTCACCGCGGTGGAGGTGAACGGCTCCTTCTACTCCCTGCAGCGCCCCAGCAGCTACGCCGCGTGGGCTGCCCAGGCGCCCGAGGGCTTTCCCTTCGCCGTGAAGGGCGGCCGGTTCATCACGCACCTGCGCCAGCTGATGGAGGTGGAGACGCCCCTGGCCAACTTCTTCGCCTCCGGCGTCCTGGCGCTCGGCGACCGGCTGGGCCCGGTCCTGTGGCAGCTGCCGGCGCGCACGGCGTTCGACGAGGAACGGCTCGCCGCGTTCTTCGAGCTGCTGCCGCGCACCACGGACGCCGCGGCGTCGCTCGCCGCCCGCCACGGCCCCAACCTCACCGGTGACCGTGTCCTGACGACCGCCCCGGTGAGCACGCCGATCCACCACGTGCTCGAGCCACGCCACGAGAGCTTCCGGTCGTCCCAGGCAGTGGACCTGCTGCGCGCGCACGGGATCGGGACCGTGGTGTCCGACAGTGCGGGCACCTGGCCGATGTTCGACGCGGTCACCTCGGACGTCGTCTACGTGCGGCTGCACGGAGACACCGAGCTGTACACGAGCGGGTACTCGCCCGCGGCCCTGGCGACGTGGGCGGACCGGGTAAGCGGCTGGGCCGACGAGGGCCTCGAGGTCCACGTCTACTTCGACAACGACGCGCGGGGCCATGCCCCGCACGACGCACGGGCCCTGCTCGAGGCGCTCGGCCTGGCACCGGAGCCGGTGGACCTGCCTCCCCTCCGTCAGGTTTCGGCGCGTCGTCGGCGGGTAGGTCCGTGACAGCCGCGGTCGAGGAGACCGCGCGTCCAGCACTCGTTGAAAGAACAGGATGGACATGAGCGAGACATACGGAACCACCGGCACCACCACATCCACCGACGTCGCCAAGGACGAGGCACGCGCCACCGGCCAGCAGGCCAAGGAGGGCGCACGGCACGTCGCCGAGGTGGGCAAGGACGAGGCGAAGAACGTCGCCCAGGAGACGGGTCAGCAGGCGAAGGAGCTGTGGCAGCAGACCCGCAGCCAGCTGATGGAGCAGAGCGCCCAGCAGCAGACCCGGGTGGCCGACGGCCTCCGCTCCCTCAGCGAGGAGCTGTCGGGCATGGCCCGCGGCTCCGAGCAGCAGGGCGTCGCCAGCGACCTGGCGCACCAGGCGTCGCAGCGCATGGGCGACGTCGCGAGCTGGCTCGACCAGCGCGACCCCGGCTCCCTGGTGTCGGAGGTCAAGCAGTTCGCTCGACAGCGGCCCGGCACCTTCCTCGCCGCCGCTGCGGTGGTCGGCCTTGTCGGCGGCCGGCTGAGCCGGGGCCTCGTGGCCGAGCACCAGGACCAGCAGGGCGGCAGCTCGTCCACCGGCGGCCCGGCCGGTGAGGGCTACACCGCCACCGCCCCGGTCCCGGTCGACCACAGCACCGCCGGGTACTCCGCCTACGGCTCCCCCACCGGCACGGTCACCCCGGCCGCGCCGCACCCCGTCACCGACCCGGTGGTCGAGGCGGGTGGCATCACGGGGGTCGACGGTCCCGTCGGCGGGACCGCTCCCGAGGCGGGCGAGCTCCCCCGATGAGCCACCAGGACCCCCGGCTGGACGACCCGTCCAACCGGTCGTTGAGCAACGTCGGCGACATCTTCGCCGACATCAGCCGAGACCTCTCCACCTTGATCCGGCAGGAGACGGAGCTGGCCAAGGCCGAGCTGCGTGAGTCGGCCACCCGGGCCGGCACGGGCGCAGGGATGCTCGGAGGTGCCGGCGTCGCCGGACACTTCGTGCTGCTCTTCCTGTCGATCGCCCTCTGGTGGAGCCTCGGCAGCGCCATCGGGCGCGGCTGGTCCGCCGTCGTGGTCGCGGTCATCTGGGCCGTCATCGCCGCGGTCCTGGCCGCCATGGGACGCAGCAAGCTCAAGCAGGTCAAGGGAATTCCACAGACGCAAGCCACCGCGCGCGAGATCCCCGACGCGCTGAAAGGGAACGAGGACAAGCGATGACCAACAACCCTGATGAGATCCGTCGTGAGATCGAGGACACCCGCGGCCGGCTGAGCAGCGACGTCAACGCGCTCACCGAGACCGTGAGCCCGTCCAACGTCGCCCGTCGCCAGGCCGACAAGGTCGCCGGAGCGGCGACATCGGTCAAGGAGCGCGTGATGGGCGTTGCCGGCGACGTGGGCAGCACCGGCTCCGGCGCCGCCTCCAGCGTCTCGGGCGCCGCCTCCACCGTGGGTCACGCACCCATGGCCGCGGCCAGCGGTGCGAAGCGCCGCACCGAGGGCAACCCCCTCGCCGCTGGCCTGATCGCCCTCGGCGCCGGTTGGCTCATCGGTTCGATGCTGCCTGCCTCCGAGAAGGAGAAGCAGGCGGCCAGCGCCGTCAAGGAGAAGGCTCAGCCGCTCGTGGAGGAGGCCAAGAGCGTCGCCCAGGACACGGCGCAGCAGCTCAAGGAGCCGGCCATGGACGCGGCCCAGAGCGTCAAGGAGACGGCCATGGAGGCCAAGGAGAACGTCACCGAGGAGGGCAGGTCGACCGCCGACGACGTGAAGTCGCAGGCGCAGTCCTCCGCCGAGACGGTGCGCTCCACGCAGTAGGTGGATGGAGCGGTACGCCGCTCACGAAGGGGAAGGGCGGGAGCTGGTGCTCCCGCCCTTCCTCGTGTCCGGCGCCGCTCGGTGGGGCGGCGCTCGGTGAGGCTGCGCTCGGTATGGCGCTGCGGCGCTCAGCCCTGCTTGGCGCTGGTGGCGATGCCGTCAAGGATGTGCCGCTGGGCGAACGCGAACATCATGATCATCGGCAGCGTCGCCAGCAGGGTGGCCGCCATCGCGATCTCCCAGTGGTACTCGCCCGAGAGGGCGAAGCTGTCGACGATGAGCTTCAGGCCACGCGGCATCGTGAAGTAGCTCTCGGTCTGCAGGTAGATGAGCGGCTTCATCAGGTCCGACCAGCTCGCCTGCAGCTCGAAGACGAACACGATGATGAGCGCAGGCCGGGCCAGGGGCAGCGCGATCCGTCGGAACATGCCGAAGTAGCTGCAGCCGTCGACGCGGGCTGCCTCGAAGAGCTCACGCGGTATGCCGAGGAAGAACTGGCGCAGCAGGAAGATGTAGAAGGCCGAGCCGAACAGGTTCTGGGCCCACAGCGGGACCTGGGTGTCGACCATGCCCAGGTGGTTCCAGATCAGGTAGACCGGGATCATCGTGACCGCCCCGGGCAGCATCATCGTCGACAGCACGAGGCCGAAGACCAGCCCGCGGCCGCGGAAGCGGAAGTAGGCGAACCCGAACGCCACGAGCGCGCTCGAGAGCGTCACCGTCGTCGCGGCCATGAGGCCGACGACCACCGAGTTGACGAGCCACTGCAGGACCGGGCCGGCCCGCCACACCTCGACGAAGTTGTGCCACTGCACGTCGGACGGGATGAGCCTGTTGTCGAACACCTGGGACTTGGGCTTCAGCGCCGCACTGACCAGCCAGACCAGCGGGTAGACGAAGGCGGCCGTGGCCAGCCACAGCAGGGCCAGCCGCAGCGGCGACCACCACGACCACGAACGGGGACCCGGGCGCGAGGGGGCCGACGGAGCACCCTCACCCCACCCGGTGCCCGGTCCCACGTCCTTGCCGGCAGAGGCCGCCGCGGCTGCAGGTGGGGTGGACTCGTCCAGGGCGCTCATCGGCTCTCCCCCTCGTAGTAGACGAACCGGTTGCCGATCCGGAACTGCAGGGCGGTGATGAGCAGGATGATGACGAACAGCAGCCAGGCCATGGACGACGCGAAGCCCATCTTGAAGAACTGGAACGCGTTCTGGAACAGGTAGACCATGTAGACGAGCGACTCGTCGGAGGCGGTCGCCTTCTGCTGTGGCCCGTAGAACATCGTGTAGGCCTGGTCGAACATCTGCATCGCCGCGATGGTGTGCGTGATGACGGTGAAGAACAGGGCGCCGGAGATCATCGGGAGCGTGATGTGCCAGAAGCGGCGCACGGGTCCGGCGCCGTCGAGCATGGCCGCCTCGTGCAGCTGCCGCGGCACGTTGTGCAACGCCGCGAGGTAGATGACGATGCTGCCGCCGACGGTCCACAGGCTCACCACGGCCAGCGACGGCTTCAGCCACGCCGGGTCGGTGGTCCAGTTGGGCCCGTCGATGCCGACCCACCCGAGCACCTCGTTGACCAGGCCACGCTGTCCGTTGAGCAGCAGCAGGAACATCGCGCCCGCCGCCACGGCCGGAGTCATCACCGGCAGGTAGAAGGCCGTGCGGAAGAAGCCCGCCATCCGCCCGACCCGCTGCAGCAGCATGGCCAGCCCGAGGGCCACGGCCGTGCCGAGCGGCACGAACATCGCGGCATACGTGAAGGTGTTGGCCAGGGACGTCCTGACCCGGGGGTCGGACCAGAGGTCGCGGTAGTTCTCGAGCCCGACAGCGTGCGACTGCCCGACGAGCGAGTAGTCCGTGAACGACAGCACCAGGCTCACGACCATCGGCCCCGCCGTGAACACGAGGAACCCGACGATCCACGGCGCGATGAACCACCAGCCTCCCCGGCTCTCGTGCCGGCTCACCGCGCTGCGGGAGGCTCTTCTACCCACCGGAGACCTTCGAGTACGCCGCCTGGGCCTCCTTCTGCGCCTGGTCCAGTGCTGCCTTCGCGGACTGGCCACCGAGGGCCCGGGCCACGCCGCTCTTCCACGCCGCGTCGATCTCCGCGCCCGCCGGGGAGGGGTTGAGCGCCTTGGCCGAGTCGAGGGTGGCGTAGAACGCCTGGATGGCCTGCTCGAAGCCGGCGTCGGGGGCCTTGGTGAGGTACTTCTCGCGGATCTGGTCGTCGGCCTGCTTGTTGGCGGTGAACAGACCGGTGAAGAAGCTGCCGTCCTTCTTCACCGTCGCCATCCGCGCCTCGGCGGCCTTCATCCAGGTGTCCGTCGTGGTCATCGTCTTGGCCCAGGCGCACGCGGCCTTGGGGTTCTTGGCGCCCTTCGGGATCGCCCAGGCCTGGCCGCCGAGGGTGCTCACCGGCTTGCCGTCGCGACCCAGGATGGGGGCGGCGCCGAGCTGCAGGCCGGCCTTGCGCGAGTCGCGCAGGACGTTGACGTACCAGTTCTCCATGGGGAAGGCCGCGATCGAGCCAACCGTGAGCGGGTTCTTCTCGCCGAAGATGTCGTAGGAGTCGCGGAACGCCTTGAAGTTGCCCCAGCCGCCCTGGTCCTTCACGAGACCGAGGGCGAAGTCGAGGGCCTCGACGGCCTTGGGGTCGTTGAGGTTCGGAGACCCGTCGGCCTTGACGATCTCGGCGCCGTTGATGGCAGCCCACAGCGGGAAGGAGTCGGGCAGCTTGGGGTCGTAGCCGATCCGCTTGATCTTGCTGCCCGAGCCCTCGTAGAGCTTGGCGGAGGTCGCCTTCAGCGCGGCCCAGTCCTTGGTCTGGATGTCGTCGACGGTGAGGCCGGCCGCCTTGACCGTCTTGGCGTCGACGAGGTCGACGGACACGATGTAGAACTCCGGGATGCCATACGGCTTGTCCTTGTAGGTGACCGACCGCATGGCCGCCGGCCGGTACTGCCCGGTGTCGACCTGCTGGCCCGAGACGCAGTCGGACAACGGCTGGAGGGCGCCCTTCGCGGCGTAGGTGCCGATGAGGTTGCGGTCGATGTAGACGAGGTCCGGCGGGTTGCCGCTGGCGAGCGCGGTGAGGAACTGCTGGGCGTCGAAGTCACCCTTGTTGTGGGTGACGCTGACGTCCGGGTAGGCCTTCTGGAAGGCGCTGATGCGGGCTTGGGCCACCTCGTCCTCGCCCCCGAAGCCCATGATGTTGAGCTTGCCGGACGGGGTCCCGGACCACGTGCTGCCGGACTTCCCCGAGCTGTCGCCCCCGCCGGAGCTCTTGCTCCCCACGCCGGCACAGCCGGTGGCGAGCAGGATCGGCACCAGGCTGAGGACGGCGAGTCGTCTGCGGGTCATCGAGGGCACCTCCGTCGCAGGGCCACCCTGGTTGACGACCCCTTCCCGCGGCTCTTACCCCGCCCTCCGGTGGAGAAACGCCTCTCGCCCTGCGCCCCGCAGCGGCCCCGTGCAGACCGCCACGCGAAGGGCGCCCACCGGCAGCCGGCGGGCGCCCTTCCCGGCACCTCCCTGTTCACCTCAGGCGTGGATCTCCCGACGCCCCTGGGCGGTGCCGGTGATCGCGATCTTGCGCGGCTTCGCCTTCTCCGCCACCGGGACCTGCAGGCTCAGCACCCCGCCCTCGTACTGCGCCGAGATGTGCTCGGTGTCGAGGTTGTCCCCCAGCACCAGCTGCCGGCTGAAGACCCCCCGGGGCCGCTCCGCTGCGATGGCCTCCGCGTCGCTGGCACGCGAGGGACGCTCCGCCCTCACCGTGACGACGTTGCGCTCGACGTCCAGGTCGATCGAGTCCGGGTCGACGCCCGGCAGGTCGAACTCGACGTGGAACACGTCGCCGTCGCGCCACGCATCCATCGGCATCACCGAAGGGCGGGCCATCGTCCCCTGGGTGCCGAACACCTGCTGGGTGAGCCGGTCCAGCTCTCGGAACGGGTCGGTCTGCATCAGCATCGTCTCCACCTCCGTCATTTCTGGTCCTGATGCTTTCCACTGCCACGGATCGGGCCGCGATCTGTGGCATCTGGTATAGATTTCTTCTAGCACTTGGCAGAGCTGGACGCAAGTACCAGCCGACGAGCTCGATCGCATGCGGCGCATCCGTGACCTGCTCCAGGCCGGGCTGAACCTTGCCGGCATCGGCATGGTTCGGGACCTCGGGGCCCAGAACCGGGAGCTGCGTGCGGCACAGAGGGCCCGCCGCCCACGGGTGCGCTGACCAGCCGGCCGAACGGGCCGTCCCGGGGCGCAACGAAGTCGGGCCCTTGGTCCCGCGTACCGGCCCCGCGCTGCCGCGAGGCTCTGGGCGGAGGTCGTGGAAGGCCTCCCTATTCGAGCGATTTTGGGCTAGAAAGGGGCCGAAGGTGAGAGCAGCGCGGCACTCCGGCAGGGAGGACGAGCGATGAGGGAGCACGCCGCCGCCACTTCGGCGGGCACGCCCACGCGTGCGCTGGTCCTCGCCACGACCGGCTTCGCCATCAACTTCTGGGCGTGGGCCCTCCTCAGCCCGCTCGGGCCGCGGTTCAAGGACCTGCTCGCGCTGTCCTCGGGGCAGCAGGCCCTCGTGGTGGCCGTCCCGGTCATCGTCGGCTCGGTCGGTCGCATCCCCGTCGGCGCCCTGACCGACCGGTTCGGCGGCCGGGTGATGTTCCCCATCGTGTCTCTGGCGACCGTCGTGCCGGTGCTCTTCATCGGCCTGCTGGGCCAGGACTCTCTCGCGGGGCTGCTCGTCGGCGGCTTCTTCCTCGGCATCGGCGGCACCGCGTTCGCCATCGGGGTGCCGCTCGTCAACGCGTGGTTCCCGCCCGAGCGGCGCGGGTTCGCGATCGGCGTCTTCGGCGCCGGCATGGGCGGCACCGCGGTCAGCGCCCTGACCACCGTGCGCCTGGTCACCGGGGTGGGCGACAAGGCACCCTTCCTCATCACCGCGCTCGCGCTCGTGGCGTATGCAGCGCTGGCCTGGCTCTTCCTTCGCGACGCACCGGGGCGCGTGGTCCCGACCACCTCGGTGCTGAGCCGCCTCGGGGCTGCCGCGCGGCTGCCCATCGCGTGGCAGGCGTGCGTCCTCTACGCCATCGCTTTCGGCGGCTACGTCGCCTTCTCCGTCTACCTGCCGGCCTACCTCAAGACCGCCTACGGCCTCGAGCAGGCCGACGCCGCCAACCGGATGGCGGGCTTCGTGGTCCTGGCCGTGGTGATGCGCCCGGTGGGCGGCTGGCTCGCCGACCGGGTCGGCGCGGTCACCGTGCTGGCCTGGGTGTTCGCGGTTGTCGCCGCCGGTGCGGCGCTGCAGGCCACGACCCCCGACCTCATGCCGGTCGGCACCATCGCGTTCCTCGCGATGGCCGCCGCCCTCGGAGCCGGCAGCGGTGCGACGTTCGCGCTCGTGGCGAGGAGCGCGCCGCCCGCACAGGTCGGATCCGTCACCGGGCTCGTCGGGGCGGCCGGTGGCCTCGGCGGCTTCGTGCCTCCGCTGATCATGAGCAGCGTCTACGCCAGCCGCGGCTCCTACGGCCTCGGGCTGGTCCTGCTCGCGCTGGTGGCCCTCGGGTGCCTGGCCCTGTCGCTGACGATCGTCCGCTCGACAGCCAGGGCCCGCGAGGTCGGTGTCGCCCGTGTGTGAGTACTGCGGCTGCCAGGACATCGCTGCCATCGCCGAGCTCACCCGCGAGCACGACGCCGTCGTCGCCGAGATCGCCCACGTCCGGGTGGCCGTCCGTGAGGGTGACGTCGACGGGGCAGCGGTGGTGGCGCGGCGGATCAGCGCCATCCTGCGACCCCACACCGCGGTCGAGGAGCACGGCCTGTTCCCCCACCTGGCCCACGACTTCCCCGGCCACATCGCTGTCCTCCAGCGAGAGCACAGTGAGATCGAGACGGTCCTGGCCGAAGCCGCGTCCCCGACCTCCCCCGGCCCTGGCTGGCTTCCCCGGTTGCTGGAGGCCATGGAGCGCCTGCGCGACCACATCCTCAAGGAGCAGGACGGGCTCTTCCCCGCCTCACTGTCGGTCCTCGACGAGTCGGGGTGGGCCTCGGTGGAGGCCGCCCGCGCGCTGGCCGGCTCAGGCCTCTCCGCTGCCCGGACCGAGGCGTCCGACCGCCACGGCCACGCGCACGACCGGCCGCACGACCAGCCGCACGACCACCCGCACGACCACCCGCACGACCCTGTCCTGACCCGCCGAGCAGGAGGCGCCGTCCTTTGACCACCACGAGCAGGTCGACGTCCAGCGGGCCCGGGATCGACGGGCCCCTCACCGAGGCCCTCGTGGGCACGCGCCGCTTCTTCACCCGGGCGGAGGTGTCCGCCGACGGGCGCACGATGACGGCCAAGGGTGGCCGCGCCGGCGACGCCTTCTACCGCGACCGCTGGAGCCACGACAAGGTCGTGCGCTCCACCCACGGCGTCAACTGCACCGGCTCCTGCTCGTGGAAGGTCTACGTCAAGGACGGGATCATCACCTGGGAGTCCCAGCAGACCGACTACCCCACCACCGGTCCCGATCGACCGGAGTACGAGCCGCGCGGCTGTCCGCGCGGCGCTGCCTTCTCCTGGTACACCTACTCCCCCACCAGGATCCGCTACCCCTATGTGCGCGGGGTGCTCCTGGAGATGTACCGGGAGGCGAAGGCCCGGCTGGGCGACCCGGTGCTGGCGTGGGCCGACGTCGTCGGCGACCCCGAGAAGGCCAGTCGCTACAAGGCCGCCCGTGGCAAGGGCGGCCTCGTCCGTGCCACCTGGACCGAGGCGGCCGAGATGGTCGCCGCCGCCAACGTCCACACCATCAAGGCCTGGGGGCCTGACCGGATCGCCGGCTTCTCGCCGATCCCGGCGATGTCCATGGTCAGCCACGCCTCCGGCGCCCGCTTCACCTCCCTCATCGGCGGCTCGATGCTGTCCTTCTACGACTGGTACGCCGACCTGCCGGTGGCCTCGCCGCAGATCTGGGGAGACCAGACCGACGTCCCGGAGTCCGGTGACTGGTGGGACGCCGGCTACCTCGTGATGTGGGGCTCGAACGTCCCGGTGACCCGCACGCCCGACGCCCACTGGATGGCCGAGGCGCGGTACCGCGGCCAGAAGGTCGTCGTCGTCGCGCCGGACTATGCCGACAACGTCAAGTTCGCCGACGAGTGGCTGCCCGCCGCCCCCGGCACCGACGGGGCCCTCGCCATGGCCATGGGCCACGTGGTGCTCAAGGAGTTCTTCGTCGACCGGCAGGTCGACTACTTCGAGGACTACACCCGCCGCTTCACCGACCTGCCCTTCCTCGTCTGCCTGGAGGAGTACGGCGCGCCTGCGGCCGACGACGGGCGCGCCACCGACGGCGCGCGGCCGCTGCGGCCGGGCAAGTTCCTCACTGCCGCGGACCTCGGCGGCGAGCGGGCACGCACGGAGAACGCGGCCTTCCGCACCGTCCTCGTCGACTCTGTCACCGGCGAGCCGGTCGTGCCGAACGGCACCCTCGGCGACCGCTTCGGCGACGAGGGCGAGGGCCTCTGGAACCTCGACCTCGGCGACGTGGTGCCGGCCCTGAGCCTGCTGCAGAGCCGGGACGACACCGCAGTGGTCGACCTCCCACGCTTCGACCTGCCGCGGGGAGCCTCGGAGGTGGTCCGACGCGGCGTACCGGTGCGCCGGGTCGGCGGCCAGCTGGTCACCACCGTCTTCGACCTGCTGCTCGCGCAGTACGGCGTTGCGAGAGAAGGACTTCCGGGCACCTGGCCCTCGGGGTACGACGACGCCGACGGGCTCTACACGCCGGCCTGGCAGGAACCGGTCACGGGCGTGCCCGGCGCTGCCGTGGCGAGGATCGCCCGCGAGTTCGCGCAGAACGCCGCCGACACCGGCGGCCGGTCGATGATCATCGTGGGCGCCGGGACCAACCACTGGTTCCACTCCGACGAGACCTACCGGTGCATGCTGCTGCTGACCACGATCACCGGGTGCCAGGGGCGCAACGGCGGTGGCTGGGCGCACTACGTGGGGCAGGAGAAGGCGCGGCCGATCACCGGGTGGGCGCAGATGGCGTTCGGCCTGGACTGGGTGCGCCCGCCGCGGCAGATGATCCAGACGGCGTACTGGTACCTGCACACCGACCAGTTCCACTACGACCACTACACGGCCGACTCGCTGGCGGGTGCCACGGGTACGGGGATCTTCGAGGGGATGAGCACCCACGACCAGCTGGCGCTGTCGGCTCGTCTCGGGTGGATGCCGTCCTACCCCACGTTCGACCGCAACCCCCTCGACCTCGCCGACGAGGCGGAGGCCGCGGGGAAGCCCGTCGGTGACCACGTCGTCGAGCAGCTGAGGTCGGGCGCGCTCCGCTTCGCCTGCGAGGACCCGGACGCCCCGGAGAACTGGCCGCGGGTGCTGATGATGTGGCGTGCCAACCTGTTCGGCTCCTCGGCCAAGGGCAACGAGTACTTCCTGAAGCACCTGCTGGGCACCGACAGCTCGGTCTCGGCGGTGCCCGACGAGGACGGCCTGCCCAAGGGCAAGCTCGACCTGCTGTGCACCGTCGACTTCCGGATGACCAGCTCGACGATCTTCAGCGACGTCGTCCTGCCGGCCGCCACCTGGTACGAGAAGCACGACATCAACACCACCGACATGCACCCGTTCATCCACTCGTTCAACCCGGCCATCAGCCCGCCGTGGCAGACCCGCACGGACTGGGACGCCTTCCAGAGCATCGCGGAGGCGTTCGCACCGCTCGGGGCCAAGCACCTCGGCGTGCGCAAGGACGTCGTGTCCGTGCCCCTGTTGCACGACACCGCCGATGCCATGGCCACCCCCCACGGGCGGGTGCTCGACTGGGCCAAGGGCGAGTGCGAGCCGATCCCGGGGCGGACCATGCCCAAGCTCGTCGTGGTCGAGCGCGACTATGGCGCGGTCTTCGACCAGATGGGGGCCTTGGGCCCGCTCATGGAGAAGCTGGGCACGACGCAGAAGGGCGTGACCTACGACGTACGGCGCGAGGTGGAGCACCTGCTCCACAAGAACGGTCCCGTCCGCGGCGGCACGGCCGCAGGACGCCCGTCCCTCAAGGACGCCCGCCACGTCGCCGAGACGATCATGGCGCTGTCCGGCACCACGAACGGGCACCTCGCCACCCAGGGCTTCAAGACCCTCGAGCGGCGCACCGGGCAGCTGATGCACGACCTCGCTGCCGAGCACGAGGGCAAGATGATCAGCTTCGCCGACACCCAGGCGGCACCCGTACCCGTCATCACGAGCCCGGAGTGGTCGGGCTCGGAGTCGGGCGGGCGCCGCTACTCCCCCTTCACGATCAACGTCGAACGCCTCAAGCCCTGGCACACCCTCACGGGCCGCCAGCACTTCTACCTCGACCACGACTGGATGCAGGAGCTCGGCGAGGGGCTGCCCGTCTACAAGCCACCGCTCGACATGACGCAGATCTTCGGAGAGGCCGAGATCGGCACCCAGAACGAGCTCGGGGTGTCGGTGCGCTACCTCACCCCGCACAACAAGTGGTCCATCCACAGCGAGTACCAGGACAACCTGTTCATGCTCTCGCTGTCACGCGGCGGACAGGCGATCTGGATCTCCGACAAGGACGCGGCCAAGGTCGGCATCAGGGACAACGACTGGGTCGAGGCGGTCAACCGCAACGGCGTCGTCAACGCCCGGGCCATCGTCAGCCACCGCATGCCCGAGGGGACCGTCTACATGCACCACGCGCAGGACCGGCTCATCGACGTGCCGCTCACCGAGAAGACGGGGCGCCGCGGCGGCATCCACAACTCGCTCACCCGGATCCTCATGAAACCCAGCCACCTCATCGGCGGCTACGCCCAGCTGTCGTTCGCCTTCAACTACCTCGGGCCCACGGGCAACCAGCGTGACGAGGTCACCATGATCCGCCGCCGCAGCCAGGAGGTGCAGTACTGATGAGGGTGATGGCGCAGATGGCCATGGTCATGAACCTCGACAAGTGCATCGGGTGCCACACCTGCTCGGTGACGTGCAAGCAGGCGTGGACCAACCGCTCGGGCGTGGAGTACGTCTGGTTCAACAACGTGGAGACCCGCCCCGGCCTGGGCTACCCGCGCACCTACGAGGACCAGGAGACCTGGCAGGGAGGCTGGGTGCTGGGCCGCAACGGCCGGCTCGCGCTGCGGGCCGGCGGGCGGTGGAAGAAGCTCGCCAACATCTTCTCCAACCCCAAGCTCCCGTCGATCGAGGACTACTACGAGCCCTGGACCTACGACTACGAGACGCTGCTGAACGCCCCTGCGCAGCAACACTTCCCGGTCGCGCGCCCAATCTCGCTCATCACAGGCAAGCCGATGAACGTCAGCTGGTCGGCCAACTGGGACGACAACCTCGGCGGTAGCCACGACAACGCCCAGCGCGACGTGATGCTCAAGGGCATCACCGACAAGGTCGTCATGGAGTTCGAGAAGACCTTCATGTTCTACCTGCCGCGAATCTGCGAGCACTGCCTCAACCCGTCGTGCGCCGCCTCGTGCCCGAGCGGCGCGATCTACAAGCGCTCCGAGGACGGCATCGTCCTCGTCGACCAGGACAAGTGCCGCGGCTGGCGGATGTGCGTGTCCGGCTGCCCCTACAAGAAGGTCTACTTCAACCACCGCACCGGCAAGGCCGAGAAGTGCACGTTCTGCTACCCCCGCGTCGAGGTCGGGATCCCGACCGTCTGCTCGGAGACGTGCGTCGGCCGGCTGCGCTACCTCGGCCTGGTGCTGTACGACGCCGACCGTGTCCTCGAGGCAGCGTCCGTCGAGGACGAGCACGCCCTGTACGAGGCGCAGCGCTCCGTGCTGCTCGACCCCGACGACCCGGAGGTGCAGCGGGAGGCGACTCGCGCCGGCATACCCGAGGACTGGGTGAGGGCCGCCCAACGGTCACCGGTGCACGCGCTCATCAACCGGTTCAAGGTCGCCCTGCCCCTGCACCCGGAGTACCGCACCATGCCGATGGTCTGGTACATCCCGCCGCTGTCGCCGGTGGTCGACGTGGTCCGGGACACCGGCCACGACGCAGAGGACCGTGGCAACCTCTTCGCCGCCATCGAGACGCTGCGGATCCCGGTGGAGTACCTCGCAAACCTGTTCACCGCAGGCGACCCGGCCCCGGTCGAGGCGGTCCTGCGCAAGCTCGCCGCCATGCGCTCCTACATGCGCGACATCAACCTCGGCCGCGACCCCGACGACTCGATCCCCGAGGCGGTCGGCATGGACGGGGAGTCGATGTACGACATGTTCCGGTTGCTGGCGCTGGCCAAGTACGACGAGCGCTACGTCATCCCCACCGCCCACGCGGAGCAGGCCCACGCGCTCGAGGAGCTCGCCACCGAGTGCTCCCTCGACTACGAGGGCGGGCCCGGGATGATGGGCGAGTCCGGCCCGTTCGGTGAGGGGTCGGGCGAGCTGACACCCGTGGCCGTCGAGAACTTCCAGATGCTCAAGCAGCGCCAGACCGCCGACGACCTCAGCGGCGACGACGCCCCGGGGCGGGATCGGACGCGGGGCCGGGTCAACCTCCTCAACTGGGACGGCAAGGGCTCCCCGCGGGGCCTGTTCCCCAAGAAGCCGCCGGAGGACCAGCAGTGAGCCCGCGCCGCAACCGCCACCCGGGCCCGCGCCTGCGCGACCGCGACCTCGCAGCCACGTGGCAGGTCGTCTCGGTCCTGCTCGACTACCCCACCGAGCAGTGGCACGAGCGACTGCCGGTGCTGGGCGAGGCCGTCGCCTCGCTGCCGGCGCCGGTGCGCGACCCGATCCGGGCGTTCCTGCGCACCGCCTCGGCCACGCCCGTGGGTGAGCTGCAGCGCGACTACGTCGAGACCTTCGACGTCACCCGCCGCGGCTGCCTCTACCTGACGTACTTCGCGCACGGCGACACCCGCAAGCGCGGCCTGGCCCTGGTCCAGTTCAAGCAGGCCTACCACCGCGCGGGCGTCGAGCTCGAGGCCGACGAGCTGCCCGACCACCTGGCCGTGGTGCTGGAGTTCGGGGCGTCGTACGACAAGGACGTCGCCTGGCAGCTGCTCAACGACCACCGCGCGGGCATCGAGGTGCTGCGGATGGCGTTGGCGGACAAGGACTCCCCCTGGCACGACGTCGTCACGGCCCTGGTGGCCACCCTGCCCGAGCTACGCGGCGAGGACGCGGACAAGCTCGCCGCCCTCGTCGCGCAGGGGCCGCCGGCCGAGGAGGTCGGGCTCGACCTCGCGCCGTACGCGCTGGACCCCCGCCTCAACCCCCGACCGAGCGAGTCCGTCGAGCTCGGCCCGACCATCCCCGTGGGAGCACCCTGATGGACACGTTGGCCTGGGTGATCTTCCCCTACATCTGCCTGGCCGTCTTCGTCGTCGGCCACTACTGGCGCTGGACCTACGACAAGTTCGGCTGGACCACCCGGTCGAGCCAGCTCTACGAGAACCGCCTGCTGCGCTGGGGCAGTCCCTTGTTCCACTTCGGGCTGCTCGGTGTCGTCGGCGGCCACGTCGTAGGGCTCATCGTGCCGAAGAGCTGGACCGAGGCGGTCGGCGTCAGCGAGGGCGT
Organism: Phycicoccus sp. Soil748; assembly: GCF_001428025.1. Classification (GTDB taxonomy): domain Bacteria; phylum Actinomycetota; class Actinomycetes; order Actinomycetales; family Dermatophilaceae; genus Pedococcus. The sequence goes on from NZ_LMSC01000001.1 coordinate 268,844, forward strand.
CTACCACTTCCTGGCCGTGAGCCTGGGCGGCATCGCCGGCGTCGCGACCATCGCCGGGCTCGCGATCCTGGTGTACCGGCGCCGCACGGTCGGGCCGGTGTTCATGGCGACGACCCGCATGGACAAGCTGATGTACGTCTTCCTCGCCGCGGTGATCCTCCTCGGCATGTGGAACACCGTGGCCAGCAGCATCTTCGGCGACTACGACTACCGCGACGGCGTGTCCCTGTGGTTCCGCAGCATCTTCACCTTCCAGCCGCGCTCGGAGCTGATCTCCTCGGCACCGTTCGGGTTCCAGCTTCACGCGCTGGTCGCGTTCAGCCTCTTCGCCCTCTGGCCGTTCACCCGCCTCGTGCACGTGTTCAGCGCCCCGGTCGGCTACCTCACCAGGCCCTACATCGTCTACCGCAGCCGTGACGAGGCCTCCCGCGGCACCCGGGCGCCCGCGCGGGGCTGGGAGCGCTGAGCCGTACCCGGTTCTGAGCCGGCTCGGAGCCGGCTCGGAGCCGGGTCGGGTTCGGGTCGGGTTCGGGGCGAACCCCTGCTCCGGTCGGCCCGGGCCTGCCATCATGGCGACATGGCAGTCGGGTCGCGCGAGGAGCCGACCGCCGACGACCGCGCGGACGCGTCCCTCGACGGCCGCCTGACCGGGCTCGCGCGGGTGACCGCCGAGCTGATCCGTGCCTCGACCGCCGAAGCTGTCACCCGGATCGTCGTCGAGCACATCGCCGAGGCGGTCGGTGCCACCATCGCCTCGCTCAACCTCCTGGTCGGCCCCGACGTCGTGCGCCTCCTGGGGCTGCGCGGGGGTGACGAGGGCGACGCAGAGGCCTACGCCACCTACCCCATGTCCATGGCCAACCCGGCCACGCAGGTCATCCGGTCGGGGAGGCGCCTGATGCTCGTCGGTCGCGACGCCATCGTGGATGCCTTCCCGGACACCCCGCGCATCGACCGGGGCGACCGGTCGTTGCTCGTCCTGCCGCTCGGCACCGCGACGGGCACCATCGGGGCCGTCAGCCTGTCCTTTCCCGGGCGCCGCGACTTCCAGCCGGCAGAGCTGGACTTCCTCGACATCCTGGCCGACAGCTGCGCCCAGGCGCTGCTGCGGATCCGGGCCGAGGCGGACGCCGCCGCCCGGCAGGCCCAGCTGTCGTTCCTGGCCGAGGCGTCGGCCGAGCTCGCCAGCAGCCTCGACTACGAGGCGACCCTGACGCGGGTGGCGGAGCTCGCGGTGCCCACCTTCGCGGACTGGTGCGCGATCGACCTGGTCAAGGACGACCGGCTGAGGCGCCTGGCAGTGGCCCACGTCGACCCGGCGAAGGTCGAGTACGCCCACGAGCTCGCGGAGCGCTACCCCACCGACCCCGCCGCCACCAACGGTCCCTGGCAGGTCATGCGCACCGGCGCCAGCGAGCTCATCCCCGAGATCACCGACGAGCTGCTGGTCGCCGCCGCCCGTGACGAGGAGCACCTGCGCATCGCCCGCGAGCTCGGGCTGTACAGCGCGATCACCGTGCCGCTCGTCGCGCGCAGCCGCACCCTGGGCGTCATCACCTGGGTGCGGGCGGAGTCGAAGCAGGCCTACGTGCAGGACGACCTCGAGTTCGCCGAGGAGCTCGCCCGTCGTGCCGCGGTGTCCATCGACAACTCCGAGCTGCACAGCGAGACCCTGGCCGTGGCCGTCCGCCTGCAGCACGCCGTGCTGCCGGCCGGACTGCCCGCCGTCGCCGGGTGCGACGTCGCCGCGTGCTACACCGCGTCGGGACGCACGGAGGTCGGCGGTGACTTCTACGACGTGATCGCGCTCAGCGGTGGCCGCGTCGCCCTCTTCGTCGGGGACGTCATGGGCCGGGGTGTCCAAGCCGCAGCGTCGATGGCGCAGATGCGGGCGTCCGTGCGGGCCTACATCGCCAACGACCCGCTGCCCGACGTGGTGCTGGCCAAGCTCGACCACATGCTGGCGGAGTACGGCAACGAGCAGCTGGTCACGCTCGCCTACGTCCTGGTCGACCCGGCGCGCGACGAGCTACTCATCGCCAACGCGGGCCACCCGGCGCCGATCCTGCTGCGGGCCGACTCCTCGGTCGAGCAGCTGCCCAGCGCCGACGGTCCGCCGCTCGCGGTCCTCGAGGGCGGGCGGCGTCGGCACGTCGTGAGGTTCTGCTCCGGCGACACCGTCGTGCTGTTCACGGACGGGCTCATCGAGCGGCGTACCGAGGACATCGACGAGGGCAGGGAGAGGCTCACGGCGGCCCTGGCCTCGCTGACGGGCGACGACCTGGGGAGCGGCTTGCGACTGGCCGTGGCCACCATGGGCGCTGACGCGCACGAGGACGACGTGGCCGCGGTGGCCCTGCGCCGACACCCCGGGCGTCCGCTCTAGGCGCGCAGGACCTTCTCGAGCGGTCGGCCCTTGGCCAGCTCGTCGACCAGCTTGTCCAGGTAGCGGATCTTCTGCATGAGCGGGTCGTCGACCTCCTCCACCCGCACCCCGCAGACCGTGCCGGTGATCGCCGAGGCGCGCGGGTTGAGCTCGACCTGGTCGAAGAACGCCTCGAACGTCGTGCCCGACTCGAGGTGGCGGTGCAGCGCCGGCTCGTCGAGCCCGGTGAGCCAGGCGATGACCTCGTCGAGCTCCGACTGCGTGCGGCCCTTCTTCTCCACCTTGGCCAGGTAGAGGGGGTAGACCGAGGCGAGGCTCATGGCGAAGACCCTGTTCGCCCGGCGGTTCTCAGACTGCTGCGTCGCCATCGCTCGTCCCCCTCTGGTGCGTTCCCGCGCTGCCCGGCCAGTGCTTCGCGGACGTTGGCGATGCTACTCCGGGAGCCGGCGTCGGCGACCCGCCCAGAGGCGCTGACCCGCGACCGCGCCTGCCACTACGGTCCTCGTATGGGGAGACGTCGAAGCCGCCTGGCGGCCGTGGCCGCGGTGGGGCTCGTCGTCCTCGTGACGTGCACGGTGCTGGCCGTGCACGCGCACACCACGGCCTTCGGCTGGTTCGCGTACGCCCCGCTGTCGGAGCAGTCACGGCTCCCACGCGTGGTCAGCGACCGTGAGCTCGTCGCGTGGGCCGGCGCGGTGCTCGGGCTGGTGCTGCTGGCCGGGTGCCTCGGCTACGCCCTGGGGAGCCGGCCCGCCGACGGTCGCGCGAGGCGCGCGGACCGGTAGGCCGGCTCGCGCAGCCTGGCCACGGCTGCGTACTGCGTCGTGCCTGGCAGCGGGTTCGCGACGGGGTCGAAGCGGTTGGGGGCGTCATCGACGCCGTCCCATGCCACGGCCAGCGTGGCGAACCGGTGCCAGGTGCCCTGACCGTGCGACCACGACAGCACGTACCGCGCCGGCCACGGCTGGGTGAGGCGGTCGACGGGGTCGAGGCGCACGACCAAGGGGCGCCCTGCCGCACGAACGGGGAGCAGGGTCGTCTGCGCACCGTGGCGGCCCGGTCGCCGCGGGACGAGCAGGTGGCGGGTCCACCGACCGACGCCGGTGCTGGCGAAGAGCAGGTCACTGCGGGCGTCGTCGGCGTCGACGGGCAGCACGCGGAGGGCGAACCCCTCGATGTCGGTGTGCTCGGGGCCGGTGCCGACGGCGTAGGAGGCCCGCACCAGGCAGCGTCGCCCGCCTGGCCGGTCGAGCAGCGGGGAGCCGCTGGCGACGGGTGCGGGGTCGACCGTGAGGACCGCGCCGGCCACCACGCCGACGGGGTGCAGCGGCTTGCTGCGCCGAAGGAGTGCCGCCGCCCAGGACAGGAGCCCGAGGCCTCGCCCGGCGATGGCGACCGCGGCGGCGGCGGCGGGAAGGGTAGGTCGAGGACGTCCGGGGCGAACACGCATCCGCCACCGTAACCCCGGGCGAGCACGTCTGCAGGACTCCACCACGTGCCCTACCGATGCCGTAGCGCCGGTCGTCGTCGCGGCCGAGGCGCAGACGCCCGCGCATTGGCACAGTGCTCACAAAGCGGCTGAAAGGTGTGGGCGATGGCGCGGATCAGGGTAGTGGTGGCAGTGGCGCTGAGCTTCGCGACGAGCACCGCCGTCGGCGTGGGCGCCGGTTTGCCTGCGACAGCGGACGCGGCCACGACCTCGACGTCGGTGACGCAGACCGCCGCGGCCGCCGCGACGGGGGACCCCGTCGTCATGGCGGCCGGCGACATCGCCTGCGAGCCGGGGAGCAAGCGCACGACCAAGTGCCGTGACGACCTGACTGCCGGGCTGCTCGGACCGGCGGACTACGTGCTCACCGCGGGTGACAACCAGTACAACTGCGGGCGGCTCGCCTCCTACCAGGGTGGCTACGACAAGACGTGGGGCCAGTACCTGGACAAGACCTACCCCATCGTGGGCGAGGACGAGTACTCCGGCTCCGGGTGCTCCACCCCCGGCGCCGAGGGCTACTTCACCTACTTCTCCAGCCGCGCCCAGCAGGGTTCGTGCACCAAGGCGTGCCCTGGCTGGTACAGCTACGACATCGGGACCAGCTGGCACGTCGTGGCCCTCAACACCGCGTGCACCGAGGCGAGCATCGGTGGCTGCAAGTCCACGAGCCCGCAGCTGCAGTGGCTCAGGCAGGACCTGGCCGCCACCAGCAAGCCGTGCATCCTGGCCGTCATGCACCGTCCCTACTGGTCCAACGGGAACACCGTTGCCAAGTTCAAGCCGTTCATCGACGCCCTGTACGCGGGCGGGGCCGACGTCGTCCTGACGGGCAACTCCCACCTGTACGCGCGCTACGCCCAGCAGAACCCGAGCAGCCAGCTCGACACCGCTCGAGGGCTCCGCGCGTTCATCGTCGGCATGGGCGGCAAGAGCCACTCGACCTTCAAGTCACCCCGACTGCCCAACTTCGAGGCCGGCAGCGACCGGACGTTCGGGGTGCTGCAGCTGACCCTGCACCCTGCGAGCTACGACTGGGAGTACCTGCAGGCCTACCCCGCCTCCCCGGTCTTCACCGACACCGGCTCCACGGCCTGCCACTGACACCTCGCCTGGCCCGTCCGGGTGGTCCGACGGCGTCCGGCGTCGCGCGGCGACCGCGGCGCCCCCGGGGTGACTAGTCACCGTGTCGTCCACAGGTGGGCCTGTGCACAACGACCTCCGCGGTCGCAGCTTGTGGGTAACCACCGCCGTCGACGGCACGTCCCGAGCCGTCACGGGCGGCCCACGGCGCCACGGGCCATGAGCCGCCCTGACGAGATGTGACCAGAGGACTAGCCACTCCGAGCGGCCGCCCGGGCCAGGGGCCGGGCACCGCGTCAGCGCAGCTGGACCACCGCGGCAGAGGTGCCGCGCAGCAGCGCGAGCCGGTTGGTCTCGCGTTCAGCTCACCGAGGAGCGCGGGCGACAGCGACTCGAACAGGTCGACCGTGAAGGTCACGGTCCGACCGGTCCGGCGCGAACGCCACGTGCCCGCGACGGCACCGTCCACGAGGACGACGCCGGGCGAGCCGACGGCCTTCCAGACCTCTCGGTGGTGCCGTGGGTCCGCAAGCACGTCCCGGTCGCGCGTCTGCGTGTACGGGTCGGACGGCGGCAGGAGCCGGACCCCTCGCGGCGGCGCCGCCGACCGCATCGCCTCGACGTCGCGCGTGAGCATCCACGAGCCACCCCCGTACCGGGTGTGCGTCAGCTCGTCCTGCACCGGTGCCCACCACGGGCCGACGTCCCCGACACGCAACCCCAGCCACGCTGCGAAGTGCGCGGGGGTCGAGGGCCCGTGGCAGTGCAGGTAGTGGCGCAGCAGCTCCGCCCGTGCCGCCACCGGGTCCAACGGCGGGACGGGGTGACCGAGCCACTCGTCGAGGAGCACGAACGGCGCCTTGGCGCCGTCCCGCGGGCCGAAGCACACGACCTGCCGCAGCGCGAGGACACGGAGGCAGAAGTGGACGATTCCCTCACCGAGCGGCTGGCCCGCGGCATACGGTCCCTCCGACTCCCACACCCCCCGCTGCCGCGGCGCCAGGCTGCGGGCCACCCGCGTCGCGACCTCCACTCCGAGCTCGTCGACGGCGAGCCGGCGCCCGGACAGGACCACACTCACTTCGACGCTCGTGAGGTGCGCCGCCTCGGTGAGACCCATGCCGAGACGGTCCACCGAGGGCGCCGCTCCCGGAAGGAAGTGGCGCAAGGCCTGTTCGTCCGGCGGCAGGACGCCGGTCGTGAACACCGACGCCAGCTCGGTCGGCACGACGTAGGGGGCACCGCGCAGGGACCACGTCCGCAGCAGCGTCTTGTCGCGGGTGAGCGCGTCGTCGAGCGTTGCAGGCGTGAGGTCACGCACCCTTGCGCCCAGGGCGGTCAGCGCCGAACCCGGCGGGCTGTCCTGGACCCCGCACGCGCCCGCCACCTCGAGCAGGGCCTCCACGGGACGGCGCTCGGTGAGGCGGTGGGCCGCCATCCGGAAGGCGACGACCTCGGCCCGTGACGGGTGCATGGACACGGCGGCAGCCTGGCGACGGTCTACTGGCGGAGCTCTCGGCGCACGGGTTTCTTCCCCAGGCGTGACAAGGCCACGTCGAAGGACTCCTCCGCGGCCTGGCCGCGCGCCTGCTCGAGCCCGTGCAGGAGCCCGAACGTGAACGCGTTTTCACCATCGAGGTGCGCCTCGATCCCCCACTGCCGCAATGCTGCTCGCGCGACCACCGAGTCGTGGTGGTCGCCCAGGGCTGACTGCACCTGCTTCGCGTGCTTTGCCAGCTTCGCGGTCCCGGGGCCGAGCACCACCTGAGCACTCTCGGCTGCATACCGCAGGCGTTTGGCCTTCTTGCGCACCGTGTGCAGGGCCAGGTCACGGTCGGGTCCGTGCACCTCGCGGGCACGGCGCGCGGCCCTGCGCACGGCGCGCGCGTCCTTGGCCAGCAGGCGGGGCAGCACCTCACCAGCGCGTCGCCCGGCCGAACCCGACCACCGGGGCGAACGCACCGCGTCGTCGAGCAGGTCGAGCAGTCGGTAGTAGCGCTCGCTGGACATCGCCTCGCCGGCAGCCTCGACACCCGCGGCGCGCGCCTTCGCCAGGTCCCGGTCGATGCGCGAGGAGACGGGGCCGAGGACCAGCTCGGCAGGCTGGTCGGCGACGAGGCGGTCCATCCCCTGCCGCAGGACCTCGGCGTCCCGGGCGGCCGCCAGCGCCTGACCCACCCACCGGAGCTCCGCGCGCAGCAGGTCGGTCGAGCCGGGCACCATCAAGGGCCCGAAGGTGTCCAACGTCGACCTGAGGCGGCGGGCAGCGATCCGCAGCTGGTGGACCGAGCCGCGCTCTCCTTCGCGGACGCCACGGTCGTGGCGGTAGAGGTCTCTGACGTGGTGCTCGGCCTGTGTCAGGAACACGGTTGCAGCCTTGGCCTTGCGCCCACGACGCGGGCGGCGGGCCTGGCGCCGACCCCGTACGCCGTCGCCGTCGCAGTCCTTGTCGCCGTCGAGGTCGCCGGGCTCCCCGAGCACCCGGCGCACCTTGCTCGTGGACTGCGAGCGCGACGCGCCGCCCTCGAGCAGCGGGGCCTCCAGGCGCGCCAGCAGCCCGTCGGGTTGCCCGTCGCCGAGCTCGAGCTCCACCTCGCGCCAGTACAACCGTCGGTCGGGGTCGAGGGTGCTCTGCCCCTCGACCCGGTCGTCGCACACCGTCGCGAGCACGTGGCCCTCGTCGTCCAGGGCGGTCTGCTGCAGGCGGTGCGTCGTCAGCGTCGCGACCGCTAGCAGCGGACGGTCACGCACGATCGCCCGCACCGGCTCGAGCAGCTTCGCCGGCACCGTACGCACGGCCCGGCCCAACGGGAGGTGGACCTCGGTCCGCCGATCCCCCTCGCGGGGCAGCTTGAGGTGCCAGCCGTCATCCACGCCGCCCGTGCGCCTGCGCAGGCTGATCCCGTGCCGGTGGAGGTCGAGTCCGGCCGTGTCGTAGTAGACCGCCTGGAGGTCGAGCACCTCCTGCTGGCCCATCGACGCGACCTCGTCGACGACCGTCAGGACTGGGAGCGCCAGGTCCGGGCCGACGTCGTACTTGCGCTCGACCTCGTCCTGACGAGTGGCCTGCGTGCCCATGGTCCATCTTCGCGCGGATCGCCACCGCTAACGAGCGGGGAGCACGTCGCTCGGCTGTGCGGCAGGCGCGCCGAGCAGCCGGTCCCGCGGAACACGTTCGAGCCAGGTCCCGGCGAGCAGCGAGGTCACGATGGCCAGCAGGACCAGCACGGAGTAGAAGGACTGGTTGATGATGCCCGCGCCGAACGCCACCGAGGCCAGCACGATGCCGGGGCCACCGCGGGCGTTCATCGCCACGGCGAGGTTGACCGAGGCGAAGTGCGGCTGCCCGCCGACGCGCGCCCCGGCATAGACGCTGACGGCCTTCACCAGGCAGGCCAGCACCAGGTAGCCGACGAAGAACAACGGGTTGAAGCCGTGCAGGAGGTCGAGCTGCAGACCCACGATCGCGAAGTAGATGGGGACGAAGAAAGCGAAGGCGAAGTCCTTGATGGCCACGGTGGCGCCCTCGTGGATCGGGTTGGGCTCGGCGGTCGCAGACCCGACGACGATCCCGGCGACGAAGGCACCGAAGAACGGCTGGATACCCAGGTAGACGCAGGCCAGGCACGAGGCGAGCACGAACATCAGCTGGAACGCGGCGGGGCTGTGGCGGTGGATCACGTTGACCGGGGTGTTCGCCGCCCTCTGGTAGAGCGGCCGGCCCAGCAGCAGCCCGAGTCCGAGCACGAGAACGGTGGCCCCGGCGTGGTAGCCGAAGTCGGCCGCCGACCCCGGCTCGAACCCCAACAGCGTCGGCAGCCCGAACACCGAGGTGGAGCTCTGGGCGGCCGCGCCGAGGGCGACGGCGAGGACGACGTAGAGGAGCACGTCCTCGATCACCGCGGTGCCGATGACGATGCGGGAGAACGGGGTGCCGAGGATGCCCAGGTCGAACATGATGCGGGAGATGACCGGGATGCTGGTCACCGCCATGGCCACGGCGAACACGAGCAGGAACGAGGTGTGGTTGCCGGCCGGGCCGTAGAGGTCGCGCTCGGCGATGAGGGGCAGCACCGCCATACCGGCCAGGAAGGGCAGCACGGTCCCGAAGGCGAGCACCATCGAGACGGTCCGTGCCTCCCGGCGGCTGATCACCGAACGCACCTCGATGCCGCTGCAGTACATGAGCAGCAGCAGGCCGAGCTGGTAGCTCCAGCCCAGCACGGTCGACGTGGTCGTGCCGGACGGGAACAGCCACTTCTCCGCGGAGGGTGCGAGCGCGCCGAGCACCGTCGGGCCGAGCAGCAGGCCGCCGCAGATCTCACCGATCACTCGCGGCTGCCGGAACCGCGCGAACAGGCCACCGATGCCGTGCGCCGTCACGAGGATGACGAGCAGCGCGACCAGGACGTGCGCCAGATCGGAGGCGGGCATGGGTTCCCCCTAGGGCATTCGGAGTGCTCCTTGGATTGAACCCGGCGGGTGCCGCACCCGGGCCGTCCCAGCGTCGTAGCCCGTCGTAGACGCCGGCTGAACCACGGCTCATCCCTTTGGTGGAAGTCCCGGGGTCGCGCATCGAGGCCCCGGTCCGTCGGAGCGGCTGCGACGGGCGATCGTCCCGAACGCGATCCGCGCGCTCGTGCCCGTGTGCGTCAAGTGGCCGCAGGCGGGATCGGTGAAGCCGATCGACGAACCAGGAGGCAAGGTCCTCGGGCTCTTCGTCCCGGCTCATTCCCGGCATGGAGAGCAGAGCGTGGCGTGCCGCGTCTACTGATGGAATGCTGGTCCGCGCCCGAANCAGGACCAAGTCCCCCAGCTGGCAGTCCGAGCGAACCCAGTTCTGCGAGGGGGAGTACGACCGACGCGAGCTCGGTCATCGGACTCGATCCGCCAGCCGATCGCAACTCGTCCAGGTCCACGTTGGTCACACCGTGTCGCCACTCCGAGTCGACCAGCGTGGCTGGCTCCAGGACTAGGGGATATCGATCCGTATGTTCCTTGCGTAGCCGCTGAACTGGTCGCCGCCAACTGTGTTCTTGGCGCCGAGAAGCATCGGCCCCGGATTCGGGATGGTCCCCGTCGTCACGGCGACTCGTTTGACGAGAACCCCGTCCACGCGGAGTTCGACCGCCGACCCGGTGTTGGTGCAGGTGATGGTGGTCCACTGGCCTTGCCGGGTGTTGAGGTCAGGGCCGCCGGCCGCGGTCGCTTTGCCGCTGACCCCTTTGAAGAAGCAGGCGGCCCGTGCCGTCGTGCGGTTGTTCTTGGCAACGACCTCGATCTTCCAGTTGCCCGCTGGCGTCCCACGGACCACGTCGTAGTCACCGACCGACGAGGACGGGACGCCAACTCCCTTGACCTCGACAGAGAAGCTGATGGGGAACTTCCCCATCGGGATGGTTCCCGAGTTGTCGACCTGGACGTAGCCTGCAGCGCCGTTGCCACTGAGGTTGAAGCCATACCCGTCGCCGGTCACCACGTCCCCGTGCACGCTGCCCGACAGGGGCCCGTCACAGATGGCACCGATGGTCAGGGGGCAGACGTAGGTCGTCGCGGCCGATGCCGCGGCTGCTCCGGTGCCCGCGATGGTCGCGATGGCGGCCACCACCACAGCGACGCCCCGCCCCGTCATGCCGACCTTGTTGCGCCTCAGTCCTCGATACGTCCTCATCGAGACGACCTTCCCTTTGTCCTCACTGCACGTTGTGACCTGCCGACTCCAGGTCCGGTGCGCGCGGCGTCCTCGCGAGACCAGGCCCATGGGCTGCGCCCACAGCGTCCTTACAGAGTGCACCCAGCCGTCGCCGTTCACTTCCGCCCAATGGGTGAGTCGAGGTGTCCAGCAGCTGCGGCCCCGGGAGCCGTCCGGCCTCTTCCGCCCTGACCTTGGTGCGGCTCCATGACGCCCTCAACCAGAGCCCCGGTCGCACGCCGAGCTCAGCATCTGCTCACCGGCGCACGCGGCCGCTGCCTGCTCGAGCCGCGATCCGCCCGCAGGACGTCGACGCCCCAGACCGTCCGTGCGTTGCCGGCCAGCACCACAACGGACGACCGGGCACTACGTCGACGACATCGTGGCCTTCGCGCACCTCGTCGGATGACTCCCTGTTCCGAGCTGGTTGCCGGCGCTGGTCCCCGACACCACCATGGTCCCGTGGGGGTAACGGTGGAGGCTGCGCAGATCAGGGCTCGGACGACGGCGCTGCGGCGGACGGGTCCGGCCTCCGTCCAGGTCCGCGTGGCGCTCAAGGACCCCAACGTGACCGACGTCCAGTCGGTCACCGCCGCGCTGGCCACAGCCGTGGACGCTCGCTGGGGTGGCGAGCCCGCTGTCCACCCGGCGACGGGCGGCCTGTGGGTCATCGTGCCGGGCGAGTCGAGGTGGAAGGACGTCGTCGAAACCATCAGAGCCACGCTGGACACCGCCGGCGTCACCGCGACCCTGTGCGCTCCACCGTTGCTCGACGTCGACTCCTTCCTGCCCGGGAGGCCAGTCGCCCCAACGGTTTTCGCAGGACTCACCATGGCGACCCCATTGGCGGACCTGCCGGTGAACCCGTCCGGCGTCCCAGAGTTCCGGTGGGGAGTCGCACCCGCAGCGACGGCTGAGGTGCTCACGAGTACGTTGCGGTGGTTGGACCAGGTGGGTGGGGACATGGAGGTGCGGGGCGCCGGCCCCACGATCCCCCTCGACGCCGCCGGCGGCATGGCCGTGCTGCACGCCAACCTGCGCCACGCCGACCAGTGGCTGGTCGCCCACGCCCTCTCGCAGCCGCCGGATCTCTACCGGGCCGCCAACATCGGGCACTGGGGACAGGCGACGTTCACCAGCGTGACCCCGGACGAGGCAGGGGCCCGGACCGCGGAGTCGTTGGCAGCCATGGTCACGGCACTCAGCGCCTTCCTCGACAGCGCTGCGGTCTGGCTCGCCAACCCGCTCTTCCCATCGTGGAGCAGCCTGCCGCACGGCCCGCAGTGGATCCTGCGCCGTGACCTCTGGTCCACCCACGTGCTGGACGTCGCAGGGATCCAGGTCCTCGGCTCCGGCCAGCTCGATCGGGCTGCTGACCTCGGCGCCTGGACGGTGCAGGAGGTGGCCCCGGACCGGTGGCTGGTGCAGGCGCACGACCTGGAGGCCTGGTACCAGCCTCCGGACGAGAGCGCCTGGGGGCAGGGGCGCTTCCCCGACCCTGGCCTGGTCGAGCAGGCTCGACGCGACTTCGGTGAGCTGGTGATCAGGCCGGAAGCCCTGCACGGCTGACCAGCCCGTCAGCCCTCCTCGACGGCCTCCCGGGCCTGGGCGAACAGCCGGTTCTGCTGTGCCTGGTAGTCCGCAGCGCCGCCCATGCCGGCCCGGTGCTTCGCCAGGTCGAGCGACCGGAAGAACAGGGTGGTCAGGGTCCCGATCCCCTCGGTCTGCGTGTCGTAGGTGGTGCTCGTGTCCGTGACGGAGACGGTGTACTGGCTCAGGGCCGCGTCCGCGCCGCTCTTGGTGTCCAGGGGGTCGACCGCTGAACCGGTCTTCGGCGGCCCGTTGCGTTCCATGTCGTTGCGGGTGAGCAGGAAGCGGCCGTCCTCCGTCAGGGCGGAGTTGAGCGGGTTCTGCCCGACCTGCACGCTCGTGCCCGCCGGCGTCACACGCCGTCCGTTGGGCAGGGTGGCGTTGAAGGAGCCGGGACCGTCGGGGCCCGGTGGGTGCGTGGTCGGCGGGCCGAACTGCGCCAGGGTGGCGCCGTGCCATGGCGCACTCTCGTGGCCGGCGGCGGAGGGGAGGGTGGCAGACGGTCCTGCCGCGGCCAAGGCGCAGATGGCGGTCAGGGCCACCGGACCCCCGCACGCGCGATACGTGTCATGTCGTCCTCCCAGGTAGCGAAAGCGGCCTATGACCTCTCGTCACGGTCGCTTGCTCCCGGAGGACTCGGTCAGAGCCGAAGGTCCCGCGAAGGAATGCGGATGTGCACGGGAGCTCTCGAGCCGGCGAGCCTGAGGGAGGTGCAGGCGACACACGGTCACCTCAGGCCGGGACCGGTCGAAGATGCCGAGTCACCTGGCACAGCTCACTCCGGAGGTCGTCCCTTCGAAAGTTCCTCTCATGCAGGTGAGCGGAACCTGGCCGCTACGTCCGAAGGAGGTCGTGGGTCTCTGTCTCGGCGACTCAGGGCGTTGCCGAGAGGTGGCTCTTCCCGCCTACGGGGTCGTGCGATCACCAGTGCGCGTTCTCGCTCGTTACCAGAGGGGCGCCGTGCTGGGCTCGCGTCCAGTTGGGCCCTCCCTGTCGTCCTGCCAAACGCGGGACGTGGTGTGCAGCCACAGGCTTGCACGCTAAGGACCTCCCTGCCGGCCGTCGTGGTCGCCGCCTTCTCCGCCAGAGGCCCGTTCCTTCAACGGGTCCAGTCCCAGGCGTTGGGGTGTCGTTGGATTTCCTGCTGCAGGCGCAAGTCGTCGTGCAGCACGCGAGGGATCGGTAGTCGTCGCGCTGTGAGCTCATCGGCGTACACTTCCATCGCTCTCAGAAGCGCTCTTCGAGCGGAAAGGAGGTCCCGTTCGCTCACCGGTGGGGCGCGCTTGGTTCGGACCTCTGTAGCCGCCGCTCGGACGTCGTGAGCGAGCTCGGTCAGAGACCGTGGTGGCCGGGACGCGGGAACGGCTGGGTCGATCTCCATCGCGGTACCTCGAGTCTGTTCCCGGGCCGCGCCGCTGGACGACGCTGTGGCATCGACACTACGCCGGGTCGCCGTGCCGCGTGACGCATCCGTCAAACCGGTTTGAGGAACGACCGCGCCGTGCGGAAGGGCTCGTCGCGATGCTGTTGGCGCTCACCGAGCCGGCCGGCGGTTCATCTGCGAAACCTACTCGGCGCGGGAATGGCCCTGACGGCGCACTCGGAAACCACCTATCCGTGCCCGGGGCGACTAGCCTTCATGGGTGACGTACACCGTCGCAAGCAGACCCGTCCCCGAAGGGGAGACGTGGACGCAGGCCGCGCTCACGGAGCTTGCTGACGTGCCAGCCGTTCATCGCGCTGGGCTCGCACTGGCCGAAGGTGGTGGACGGCGGCTTCTGTTCACCGCCAGCGATCGCGATCTCGAGCGGGACGCGCAGTGGTGTGAGATCGACGCGAACGAGGACGTGCCCCTGGTACACGCCGTTCGCACTGGCGAGGCGGTCCTGGGCTCGTTGGAGAACCTCGCCGCCCGTTATGAGGCGTTTATCAACCGCCAGCTCCCTAGGACCAAGGCTCTCGCCTTTGTGCCAGTTGTCGCGGCCGGTCACGTCCTGGGCGCGTACGTACTGTTCTTCGAGACTCCGCAGCGCTTCGACCAGCCGCAGGTGACCGAGCTGGCGGCCCTAGGGGCACGACTGGGACTACAACTTCGCCACATCCAGCGTGCCACCATGCACGTCAGCAGGTCCCTGGCGGCGGAGCCCGTGCCAGCCGGCGCCAGGGCAGCCGACCTGGCGGTTGCTGCAGACCTCCGAGAGGTCGGCATTGCCCGGCACTTCGCGCTCATCACCCTCGCAGCATGGGGTGTCGACGACGTCATGGCTGGTGACGCGATCTTGTGCTTGAGCGAGCTGGTCACCAATGCGCTGCTCCACACGGAGGCAGGGTGCGACCTCCGCCTGGTCCTTGACCAGGGCGTGCTCACCACGTCTGTCCGCGACGGTGGCTCGACTGTCGTCGTCGACCCCGGCAGCGTCGCGGGCGACCCGCTCGCCGTGCATGGTCGCGGACTGCAGGTCGTGGACGCGTCGTCGACCCGATGGGGCTCCGAGCTGGACGCAGGGGGGATGACCGTGTGGTTCGTACTCGAGCCGGAGAACCCGCACGCTGCCTGATCCGCTGTCCCGCCGTCTACTTTCGAAGCCAGGACGCCGCGGATGCCATCCACCCCTCGGCCCAGCACGCCTACGCTGACCGCCACACCCTCCTCAGGCATACCCCTGGAAGAGAAGGGAGCGGCGGTCACGTCGCATACGTCTCTGCACGCGGGCGACGCCCCACGCCGAGGGTCCCACCATTTCGTCCCCGGCGATAGGGCGTTGAGCCGAAGTCTCATCGTGGGGTTGCCTGCTCTCGCAACGGGTAGGACCTTGACGGCACACCGTCTGGGTCCAGCAGCGCGGCCCGGCGGTGCTGTCGCATCGCCGAGGATGCCGCAGCAGCCCCTCGCCGTCTCCTGACGGACTGGGTGTGAGACCAGCTCGCGGGTCCTGAGCGGCGCGCGGCCTCGCCCGGGTCGCGACCAAGACGCCGTGAGGCGCGGGCGTCCACGCGAGGTGCGTCGGGCGCAAGGGGTAGGAACGCGGCCCAGGCGAGGGGCTATGGAGGTCAGGGCCGTCCGGGCTGCCTGGGGATTTGCCAGTTGATCGAGCCAATGGTCGAACGGTGCAGGTGCTAGGTCTTGCGAGGCGCTCCGCGGGCCTGGCGGTCACGGTCGGGCGGTGAGCGTTGCCGGTGCCGAGCACCGACACCGGGGCGTGCCGGGCGGTATCGGACGGCCGCACCGACGGGTAGGACTGGTGGCCGGCGGGGATACCTTCGCACCGCCCCGAGGGTCGCCCTGCGCCCCACTGGCGGAGGACAGGTGGTCCACGCCTCGGCCACGATCGCGTCGAACTCGCTTCGCAGCAGCGCCTCGTCGGCGTAGACCAGGTCGAAGAACTCCTGGTCGACGCCGCTCAAGGCGCCATTCGGCTCGTTGGAAATCGCGTGCATCACCCTCACCGCCGGAGTCAGGCGTTGGTGGCCTGCTGGCCCTCGTGCCTGCTGCTGATGTCGATCCTGTGCTCCACGTCCAGGTCGATTTCCTTCTGACTGACACCGGGTAGGTCGAGCTCTACGTGGAACGTGCCGCCCTCGAGCCACGCGTGCATGGGCATCACCGAAGGTCGGGCCCAGGTGCCGACGGGACCGAATGCCTGGTGGGTCATACGGTCCAACTCACGGAAAGGGTCGATGCGCACCAGCATCGTCGTCACCTCCGTCGTGTTCTCCCGGTGGCGTCAGCAGCACCGAACCCACTTGGTTTCTGTGGTAGCCGCTATAGATTTCTTTTATCACCACAGGCATACTGGCGCAAGGGCTCGAATGAGGATCTTTGACGAAGGGCAACTCCATGGCAGGACTACCACCTGACGATCAGGGCGTGTACGGCATCTCGGTGGCTGCCGACCTGGTCGGTATGGGCGTACAGAACCTGCGCCTGTACGAGGCCCGGGGCCTGCTCGAGCCCGAGCGCACGAACGGGGGGACACGCCGCTACAGCGCCAACGACCTCGACCGCCTACGGCGGATCGGCGACCTGCTCGAGGCTGGTCTGAACTTGGCCGGGATCAGCATGGTCCTCGACCTCGAGGGAGAAAACGCGAGCCTGCGCGAGGAAAAGGAGGTTCCGCCATGGCCCCCTACGACCACGATCAACCGATCCCGGAAGCCGACTGGCTCGAGCAGGAACAGCCCGCCAGCTCCACAGTAGCCACCGACCGGGAATGGCCGCCCAGCTCACCCGCGCGGGCCGCCGACGACGGGGACATGCTCGAGCAGAGCCAAGAGGTGGTCAGCGACCCCGACGAGGACTACGCCCCAGAGCCGTCATGAGCCCACTACAGGTGCGTCCGACAGCCGTCCCCATCGGCTTCTTCTCGAAGGCACGTGATCGTCACCGAGCGCCATACGCACGATGGTTGAGGCCTCCGGTTCGAAGGGTTGCGCGAGAGGCGCCGGCGGGCGGCCGTGCAGGGTGGCTACACATCCGGCGCCCCTCGCTTGCATCCGCCTCAGCTCCAGGACCGCGACCTCCACCACCGTGCGACCATCAGCAATGACCGCCAACACCGCCTTGTACCGCTGCTCCGCCACGCTCGTCTCCCTCATGAGGGAGTGTCAAGGATCAGCCGAAGCGACTGTCAAGCATCAGGCGAAGTCATACAGGTCAGAGAGCCGACGAGGGGACTTGAACCCCTAACCCCCTGTTTGTCTGCCCGGGGGTCAAGTCCCCGGGCGTGGTGTACGAGTCTCGTGATTCGTCGTTGTCTGGTTAGGCGCTG
>NZ_LMSC01000002.1:0-9278 GCF_001428025.1 Phycicoccus sp. Soil748
CCCGCTTGACCAACCTGTCAGGTCAGTACAGCTAGGCGTTCTCCTTGCGGAACGTCGCCGTGCCCCAGGCCACGGCGAGGACGAACAGCACGCCGGCCCACACCGAGCCCCACACCATGGGCGAGGTGGCGAAGTCGCCGGAGAACGCCGTACGCACCGCGTCCACGACCCACCGGAACGGCATCCAGTCCGAGACGTTGAGCAGCCACTTGGGGCCGATGGTCATGGGCAGCAGGATCCCGGAGAGCAGCAGCACGGGCATCATCACCATGTTGATGACCGGGGCCATGACGTCCTCGGACTTGGTCGTGAGCGCGAGGGCGTTGGAGGCAGCCGCGCAGGCCCCGCCGACGAGCAGCGTGAGCAGGACGCCGAAGACGATGCCGGCAGCCGAGCCGCGCATCCCCATGAGGTAGCCGAGCCCGACGAGGATGAGCGCCTGCACGAACAGCTGCAGGACGTCACGCACGAGGCGGCCGACGAGCAGCGCCGTGCGGCTGGCAGGGGTGACCCGCTCGGCCTCGATGACCCCCTCGCGCCACTCCCCGATGAGGCTGAACCCGGCGAAGAAGGCGCCGAACATGCCGAGCTGGACGAGCATGCCCGGCACGAAGAACGTGTAGGCGTTCGTCGCGCCGAACTGGGTGATGAGCGGCTTGAGCAGCGGGCCGAACAGCAGCAGGTAGAGGACCGGCTGCAGCATGCCGATGATGACCCAGGCAGGGTTGCGCAGGTTCATCCGCAGCTGGCGGCGGAAGACGATGAAGCACTCGCGCAGGAAACGCATCGGTCAGCTCCTCTTCTCGGAGGTCGAGCCGGTCGCACCGGCAGGGTCGGTCTCGGCGGCGTCGCGCAGCGAGCGGCCGGTGAGCGTGAGGAACACGTCGTCGAGGGTCGGGCGGTGGACCTCGATCGACTCGAGCGAGATGTCGGCGTCGTGCAGGTCGCGCAGCAGCCCGGGCACCGCCTTGCCTGCTCGCTGGACCCGGCCACGGACGTGGTTGCCGTCGATCTCCACCCCCTGGAGCCCGTGCCGCGGCGACTCGGCGATGGCGTCGAGGCGCTGGGCGGCCGCCGAGACGAGCTCGGCGTCGGAGACCTCGAGGTCGACGAGGTCTCCGGCCACCTGGGCCTTGAGGTTGTCCGAGGTGTCGGCCGCGACGATCCTGCCGTGGTCGATGATGAGGATCCGGTCGCTGAGCGCGTCGGCCTCGTCGAGGTAGTGGGTCGTGAGGAACACCGTGGCGCCGCGGCGACGGCGCAGGTCGGCGATGTGCTCCCACAGGTTGGCCCTGGCCTGGGGGTCGAGTCCCGTGGTCGGCTCGTCGAGGAAGACCAGCGACGGCTCGTGGATCAGGCCCATCACGATGTCGAGGCGACGGCGCTGGCCACCGGACATGTTCTTGGGCATCCGGGTCCACAGGCCCTCGAGGTCGAGCTGGGAGAACAGCTCCTTCCCGCGAGCCGTCGCCTCGGCGCCCTTCATGCCGTAGAGCATGCCGTGGTCGACGACCTCGTCCCCGGCCCTGGCGCTGCTGAACGCGCCGCCCGCCTGCGAGACGTAGCCGATGCTGCGGCGCACCTGCTCCGGCTCGCGCACCACGTCGTACCCCGCCACCGTCGCCTCGCCCGCGGTGGGCCGCAGCAGGGTGGTGAGCATGCGCAGCGTGGTCGTCTTGCCTGCGCCGTTGGGCCCGAGGAACCCGACCACCTCGCCCTCGGCCACGTCGAGGTCGACGCCGTCCACGGCCCGGACCTCGGTCTTCTTCCTGCCCTCGCGCGCCTGGAAGGTCTGCACGAGCCCCCGTGCACGGATCATCGGTCACTCCCTCTGCTCTGGTGCGGCACAGTGTCCACCACGGCACCGACAGTGGCGACGGGGTTTTGCACCTCGCACCGGTAGACCGGTGCGCCCGGCAGAACTCATCGGCCTGCCGCATGATGGGGCCCATGCCCGAAGGCCACACGCTCTACCGCCTCGCCCGCGACCTCGACGCGGCCTTCCGCGGGACCCGCCCCGAGGCCAGCAGTCCCCAGGGCAGGTTCGCGGCCGGAGCGGCCCTGCTGACGGGTCACACGTTCCTGCACGCGACCTCGTGGGGGAAGCACCTGTTCGCGGAGTTCGAGGGCGACACGTGGCTGCACGTGCACCTCGGCCTGATCGGCACCTTCACCATCGACCAGGTCGCCTACACCGGTGAGGTGCCGGTCGTGGGCCAGGTGCGGCTGCGCTTGGCCAACGACGCCCACGTCGCCGACCTGCGCGGCCCCAACCTGTGCGCCGTCATCACCCCCGAGCAGGTCGAGTCGGTCACCGCACGACTGGGCCCCGACCCCCTGCGGCCCGAACCCGACCCGGACCTCGCCTGGCGCAAGCTCTCGAGGTCCGGGCGGTCGGTGGCCGAGCTGCTCATGGACCAGGCCGTGCTCGCCGGTGTCGGCAACGTCTACCGCTGCGAGGTGCTGTTCCGGCAGCGCATCGACCCGTTCCGCCCCGGGAAGGAGCTTCGCCGCAGCAGCTGGGACGCCATCTGGCTCGACCTCGTCGACCTGCTGCCCCTGGGAGTCGCCACTGGGAAGATCGTCACCGTCGCCGAGCAGGTGGAGCAGGTCAGGGCCGACCTCGCCGCGGGCCGTGTCGACCCGCTGGAGGCGCGGACGTCCTACGTCTACAAGCGGCAGGGCGAGCCGTGTCGCGTCTGCGGTTCCCGGATCCGCACGCGCGAGGTCGCCGGTCGCAACCTGTACTGGTGCGGCCGCTGCCAGCGCCGCCGCTGACGCAGGCGCCGCCCAGCCGAAGGCCGCGCCGCCGCCGACGACGACCACCGCTGACCCGGTCAGCTCGGGTACGGCGCCCAGCGCACCCCGAGCGCGAGGCCGGCGAGCAGGACCAGTGCCGCCACCGCCGCGAACCCGACACTGAGGTCGACCTGCTGCAGCTCTGTGTCGACGTGCTTGGGCAGGTCGGCCAGGACGCCCTGGAGCTGTCCCGCGTCGCTCGCCGCGAAGTACTCGCCACCGGTCGTCGTCGCCACCTCGCGCAGGGCCGCCTCGTCGACCACGAGGAAGTTGCGACCGCCGGGGCCGATGCCGCTGAACCCCTGCCCTGGCCCGTCGTAGAGGCCGCCGCCCAGCTGGTCGCGGGTGCAGACCATCTGGGTGGGCTCGGTGGTGCCGAACCCGATGGGGTAGACGCGGACCCCGCGCGCGGCGGCCTGCTCGGCGGCTTCCTGGGGCGTCACGCCGCGGGTGTTGGCGCCGTCGGTGAGCAGCACCACGATCTCGGGGGCGGTGCGTGCCGACCTGGGTGCCGGCGTGCCCGGCGACGGGTTCCCCGGAGCGGGGCCCGACGGGTCGCCGGGAGCGCCTGGAGCGCCTGGGACCGTGCCCGTGGTGCCGCTGGTGTCGGCCGGGGCGACGTCGGGGTTGATCTCGGCGATGGCGTCGATGGACTTCAGGATGGCCGCGCCGATGGTCGTGCCGCGCCCCGTGGTGAGGCCGTCGACGGCCTTGCGCAGCTCGGTGTGGTCGGTGGTCGGCGCCACCGCGACCTGGGCGAACCCCGAGAAGACCACGAGCCCGATACGGGTCCGGTCGTCCTGCTTGTCGATGAAGGTGCGCACGGCGTCCTGCGCGGCGGCGAGCCGGTTGGGGGTGACGTCGGTGGCGCACATCGAGCCCGACACGTCGACCGCGAGGATCACGGCGGAGCTGGACACCGGCACCTCGGCGCGGACCTGCGGGCGGGAACCGGCGACCGCGAGCAGGGCCAGGCTCGCGAGCACCAGCCCGATCGGCACGTGACGTCGCCACGTGCGCTGCCGGGGCAGGGCCGAGCGGATGAGGGCGATGCTGGAGAACGCCACGGCCTGCCGGCGACGACGCCGCAGCTGCCACCAGTAGACGCCGACGAGCAGCGGGACCGCGAGGAGCGCCATAAGGACGTAGGGCAGGCCGAAGGACACTCAGACCACCCGCCCCGAGCGGAGCACCGAGACCGCTGCGCCGAGCAGGAGCAGCACCGCAGCGGCCGCGGCGAACCACGACGTCACCTCGCGCTCGCGGGTCCGGGCCGTCCACGCGAGGTCGATCGAGCCGTAGACCTTGGCGAGCGACGCTGCGTCGGCGGCCGCGTAGTAGGCGCCGCCGGTGGTCGCGGCGATCCGCTTCAGCGACGCCTCGTCGAGCGCCGTCGACACCTGGAACCCGTCGACCTCCAGGACCGTCCCCCGGGTGCTGCCGACGCCGATGGCGTAGACCTTCACCCCGGCGGCGGACGCGAGGTCGGCGACCTCCTGCGGGTCCGGGTCGGTCGTGTTCTCACCGTCGGAGAGCAGGACGATGGCGGCCGAGGAGTAGTAGCCGATGTCTGCGTCGTCACCGGCCCCCGGCTCGGCGCCGATCTCGACGGGCTTGCCGGCGATGGCGCTGAGCGAGGACACGATGCCCCGGCCCACCGCCGTGCCCCCCTGGGGTGTGAGCCGGTCGATGGCAGCACGCACCTGGAGGCGGTCGTCGGTCGGCTGCTGGGAGACCACCGCGCTGTCGCCGAACGCCACGACGCCGATGCGGATCGACGACGGCTGCCTGGCGACGAACGTCCGCGCGGCCGCCTTGGCCGCGTCGAGCCTCGTGGGCGCCATGTCGGTGGCCGCCATGCTGGTCGAGACGTCGAACGCGAGCATCACCGTGCCCTCGCGGCGGGGTTCGGCGACCGTCGCGGTCGGCCTGGCCAGGGAGACGATCAGGACCGTGAGGGCGGCGAGGACCAGCGCCGGCGCGAGGTGCTGCAGGCGCGAACGGCCCGGACCGCCGGGCGCCGACCCGTGGCCGGCGAGGGGGACCAGCCCGAGGGCCTCGAGCTCGACCCGCCTGCGCTGCCGCATCCGTTGCTGCCTGCGGTATGCCGCCACGAGCGCGGGCACCGCCAGCAGGCCCAGGAGCATCCACGGCCACGCGAAGCTCATCGCCGCTGCTGCCTTCGCAGGTGGGAGATCCGGGCCAGGGCGCGCACGAGGTCCTCGTCCGTGGCGACGGTGTGGACCTGCGTACCGGCCCGCTGGGCAGCGGCGAGCAGCGCCTGCTGGCGCTCGGCGGCGGCCTCGCGCAGCCGCTCGCGGAACACCGGGTCGTCGGTGTCGACGAAGATCTGCTCGCCGGTCTCGGCGTCCTCGACGTAGACCATCCCGACAGCCGGGAGCTCGGACTCCCGCGGGTCGACCACCTGGATGGCGACGACGTCGTGGCGCCGCGCGAGCAGCGAGAGGTGGCGTTCCCACCCGGGCTGGGAGATGAAGTCGGAGACGACGACGACGAGCGAACGGCGCCGTGCCAGCCCCAGCCCGGCCTTGAGCAGGACGGACAGGTCGGTGGTCGTCCTGGCCGAGCCGGTCGACGGTGGGCGCAGGAGGGACTCGGCGATGCGGAGCACGTGGTTGCGACCCTGTCCCGGCGGGACGACATCCACCCCGTCGTCGAAAAGCACTGCGCCAGTGCGGTTTCCGCCTCGCGAGAGCACGTGGGCGAGTGTGGTGGCAACCTCGGCCACGACGAGGGACTTCTGCCGGTCGACCGGGCCGAAGCCCATCGACGCCGACCGGTCCAGCAGCAGCCAGCAGGTGACCTCGCGGTCCTCGACGTACTCGCGCACGTAGGGGGTGTCCATCCGTGCCGTGACGTTCCAGTCGAGGTGGCGCAGGTCGTCGCCCGGTGTGTACTCGCGCAGGTCGGTGAAGTCGACGCCCGTGCCGCGGAACAGCGTCCGGTAGTCGCCCTGGAGCCGCCCGTCGAGCCGTCGCACGACGCGCCACTCCAGCCGCCGCAGCAGCGCCTCGGCGGTGAGGGCACCCGTACCCGTAGGGCTGGGGGTGGCGGTCAGCGCGGGCCGGCGGTCCACGTGGCCTCGCTCGCTTGCGGGCGCCGCTCGCGCAGCGGCACGTCGGGCATCGAGACCGCTGCCACCACCGGTTCGAGCACGTCGTCGGCGCCGATGCCCTCGGCCAGCGCCTCGTAGGACAGGACGAGACGGTGCCGCATGACGTCATGGGCGAGGTCGCGCACGTCCTGCGGTCGGGCGAAGTCGCGGCCGCGCAGGAACGCCAGCGCCTTGGCGGCGAGGACGAGGTTGATGGAGGCCCGCGGGCTCGCCCCGAACGTGAGGTACCGCGCGAGGTCGGGCAGCCCGACGGAGGCCGGCGCGCGGGTCGCCCCCACCAGCCGCACCGCGTACTCGATGACGGCGGGGTCGACGTAGACCGCGTCGGCCCGGCGCTGGTACTCCACCAGCTGCCCCGGCTCGAGCACCCGCTGGGTCGCGTCCATGGCCGAGGTCATGCGTTCGACGACGACGAACTCCTCCGACGGGGTCGGGTAGCCGATGACGGTCTTGAGCATGAAGCGGTCGACCTGCGCCTCGGGCAGCGCGTAGGTGCCCTCCGACTCGATGGGGTTCTGGGTCGCCATGACCAGGAACGGGTTCGGCGCAGGGTAGGTCTCGCGGCCGATGGTCACCTGGCGCTCCTGCATCACCTCGAGCAGCGCGCTCTGCACCTTGGCCGGGGCGCGGTTGATCTCGTCGGCGAGGACCAGGTTGGCGAAGACCGGCCCGAGGGAGACCTGGAACTCGCCCTCCTTCTGGTTGTAGATGCGCGTGCCGATGACGTCGGCCGGCACGAGGTCCGGGGTGAACTGGATCCGCTGGAACTCCCCGCCGATCGCCTGGGCGAGGGTCCGGACCGCCATCGTCTTCGCCAGGCCGGGCACGCCTTCGACGAGCAGGTGGCCGCGGGCCAGCAGCGCCACCAGCATCCGCTCGATGAGCAGGTCCTGGCCGACGATCGTCTTCTTCACCTCGTAGAGCGCCAGCTCGAGCGGGTGCTGCTGGCGGCCGGGCTGGGGACGGTGCGGGTCCATGGGCTCTCCTGGTGGGGTGGTCACTGGGGCGGGCTTCCGGCGACGCCGCCGGCGGTGGCGATGGGGACGGCGAAGCCGATGCCGACGAAGAAGCTCTGCTCCGAGGGGTTGGCGAGGCCGGTGACGATGCCGACGACCTGGCCGTCGCGGTTGAGCAGCGGCCCACCTGAGTTGCCCGGGTTGACGGCGGCGTCGAACTGGATGAGCCCCTCGAGCGTCCGTCCGCTCCCGACCCGGATGCTGCGATCGACGGCCGAGACGACGCCGCCGCTGAGTGACTGGGTCAGCCCGAGGGGGTGGCCCAGTGGGAACACCTCGTCGCCGACCTGCGGCGCGCCCCCGAGCACCGCAGGCACGACGACCCGGGGCAGGGACGACGCGGTGAGGACGGCGGTGTCGCTGGAGGCCTCCTGCTTCGCCACCCGGGCGCTCGCCTCGGTGCCGTCGGCGAAGACCACCCGGATGGTGGCGGCGCCGTCGACGACGTGCAGGGCGGTGAGGACGGCGCCATCGGCGCTGACCACCACCCCCGCACCGGTGCCGTTCTCGTCGTGGGCGGCTCCCACGCCCGTCGTCCGGATGGTCACGAGGGAGGGGAGCGCGGCACGGTACGCGGTGGTGGCGTCGGTCAGGGCCTTGCGCGCCTGCTCCTGCGCGGCGGCGATCCCCTTCTGCACGCTGCGGTCGACGTCCGCCTGGGTCAGCGCCGGGGTGTCGGGACCGCGGAGCAGGGCCGTGGCGACGAGGGCCAACCCGACGAGGAGGAGCGCGACGGCGACCACGAGTGGCCGCCTCGCGATGCGGCGCCCCCCGGCGTGCGGGGTCGCGTCGTCCTCCTGCCCCGCAGGGGTGCCGACGGCCGACGGTGCAGGCACCCGGTCCACCTTCGCGAGCGTACGTCCGATCCGGCCCAGCGAACACCGCTTGGGACACGAGAGCGGGCTTTCACGGGGAACTCTCAGGATCGTCAGGTCGTAGATTGACCGCCATGGACAACGTCGTCTCGTCGGTGGAGGAGCTGCGCGCCCTGCAGCTGGACCGGATGCGCTGGAGCCTGGGGCACGCATACGCCAACGTGCCCCACTACCGCGCCGCGTTCGACGCCGCGGGCGTGCACCCCGACGACCTGCGCGAGCTGGCCGACCTCGCGCGGTTCCCGTTCACGGCCAAGGCGGACCTGCGCGACAACTACCCCTTCGGCATGTTCGCGGTGCCCCGCGAGCAGGTGTCCCGCATCCACGCGTCCAGCGGCACGACCGGGCGCCCGACCGTGGTCGGCTACACGCGCCAGGACATAGACACCTGGGCCGAGGTGATGGCGAGGTCCATCGAGTCGGCCGGCGGCCGCCCCGGCGACATCGTGCACATCGCCTACGGCTACGGGTTGTTCACCGGCGGCATCGGCGCGCACTACGGCGCCGAGCGACTGGGCTGCACCGTGGTCCCGGTGAGCGGCGGCATGACCGAACGCCAGGTGCAGCTGATCCGCGACTTCGGGCCCCGCGTGATCATGGTGACGCCGTCCTACTTCCTGGCGATCCTCGACGAGATGGAGGCCCAGGGGATCGACCCCAAGGACACCTCGCTGGAGATCGGCATCTTCGGCGCCGAGCCCTGGACGCAGCAGATGCGTGAGGAGGTCGAGCGGCGCAGCAACCTGCGGGCCGTCGACATCTACGGACTGTCCGAGGTGATGGGCCCGGGGGTCTCGCAGGAGTCGGGGGAGACCCAGGACGGGCTCCACATCTGGGAGGACCACTTCTACCCCGAGGTCGTCGACCCCGTCACCGGCGAGGTGCTGCCCGACGGCGAGGAGGGTGAGCTGGTCTTCACCTCGCTGACCAAGCAGGCCATGCCGGTGGTGCGCTACCGGACCCGCGACCTCACGACCCTCATGCCCGGCACCGCCCACCCGCAGTTCCGCCGGATGGCGAAGGTCACCGGCCGCACCGACGACATGATGATCGTGCGCGGCGTGAACGTGTTCCCGTCCCAGATCGAGGAGCAGCTGCTCGCGGTGGAGGGCCTGACCCCGCACTACCTGTGCGTGCTCACCCGGCCGGGACGGATGGACGAGCTCACCGTCCAGGTCGAGGCGGCGTCGGCGTCGTCGACCGAGACCGAGCGGACGGGTATGGCGCGTGCCCTCGCCAACCGCGTCAAGGACCGCGTCGGCGTGACGGTGGCCGTCGACGTGCTCGCGCCGCACGCCCTCGAGCGCTCGCTCGGCAAGGCCAAGCGCATCAGCGACCAGCGCCACCTCCGCTGAGGCGGGGCACCCCGTCGCGTCCCGTCGCACGCCCTACGCGCCACGAACTTTCGGCCACTCGCCCGAAAGTCGCCGCCCGGCGCCCGTACGCGCCACG
>NZ_LMSC01000002.1:9291-180292 GCF_001428025.1 Phycicoccus sp. Soil748
AAAGTCGCCGCCCGGCGCCCGTACGCGCCACGNGTTTCGCCCTCAGCGGACGCCTCTGGCGCACCGTTCGTAATCTTGTAATCATCGTTACATGACAACGAAGACAACAGCGGAAGCCTGGCTGGCCGGCCGACTCCCGACTGACTGGTTCACCGGCCCCGTCGAGGTCACCCGCGACCGCGACGAGCTGCTCGTGGTCGGCACCCTCGCGGCGCCCGAGCTCGACTCCGACGACCAGACCGAGCGCGAGATCGCCGCGCGCGGCCGCATCGCCTCCTTCCGTGAGGACACCCGCGAACGCCGCATCGAGATCGCCCGCGAGCTCGAGCACCTCTCGGGCCGCAAGGTCTCCTGGGGTGTGCGCATCGGCGACACCGAGGTCCTCTTCACCCACCTCGCCGCGCCGGTCATGACCCGGTTGCGCCAGCCCGAGCGCAAGGTGCTCGACACCCTCGTCGAGGCCGGTGTCGCCCGGTCGCGCTCCGAGGCCCTCGCCTGGTGCGTGCGGCTCGTCGGCGAGAAGTCCGACAGCTGGCTCGCCGAGCTGAGGCAGGCGATGGAGCACGTCGACGAGGTGCGTCGCAAGGGCCCGGCGGCGTGACCAAGCGCACTTCCCACCGCCAGTACCCGGCCCCACCCGGCCCCACCCGGGCCGACCCGGGCCTCGCCCCAGCCGAGCGCGTGACCCAGGTCCGTCCGCTCACGGCGAACATGAGCCGACCCGGCTCAGGGCCGGGAACAGGGGTGGGAGGCCCCGCGTTCCACCGGACAAGCGTCGCGACAAGCATCAAGCGCGCGCCTCGGAGCGTCCCGATCAGGTATCGGTCGCCGGAAGGCGTGAGCGGGGTGCGTGCCGCACGGATAGCATCGAGGTGATCTCGATAGGCAGGAGCAGAAAGATGTTTGAACGGTTCACCGACCGGGCCCGTCGGGTGGTGGTGCTTGCGCAGGAAGAGGCGCGCATGCTCAACCACAACTACATCGGCACGGAGCACATCCTGCTCGGCCTCATCCACGAGGGTGAAGGCGTCGCCTCCAAGGCTCTGGAGAGCCTCGGTATCTCGCTGGAGTCCGTCCGCGAGCAGGTGCAGGAGATCATCGGCCAGGGGCAGCAGGCCCCGAGCGGCCACATTCCCTTCACGCCCAGGGCGAAGAAGGTCCTCGAGCTCAGCCTCCGCGAGGCGCTGCAGCTCGGCCACAACTACATCGGCACCGAGCACATCCTGCTCGGTCTCATCCGCGAGGGTGAGGGCGTGGCCGCGCAGGTCCTCGTCAAGCTCGGGGCCGACCTCAACCGGGTGCGCCAGCAGGTCATCCAGCTGATCTCGGGTTACCAGGGCAAGGAGGGCCAGGCCGCCGGTGTCGGCGGCGGGGTCCAGCAGGAGGGCACCCCCGCGGGGTCGCTCGTGCTCGACCAGTTCGGCCGCAACCTCACCATGGCCGCCCGCGAGGGCAAGCTCGACCCGGTCATCGGGCGCGAGAAGGAGATCGAGCGGGTCATGCAGGTGCTGTCCCGCCGCACCAAGAACAACCCGGTGCTGATCGGTGAGCCCGGCGTCGGCAAGACCGCCGTCGTCGAGGGCCTGGCCCAGGACATCGTCAAGGGCGAGGTGCCCGAGACCCTCAAGGACAAGCAGCTCTACACCCTCGACCTCGGCGCGCTCGTCGCCGGCAGCCGCTACCGCGGTGACTTCGAGGAGCGGCTGAAGAAGGTCCTCAAGGAGATCCGCACCCGCGGCGACATCATCCTGTTCATCGACGAGATCCACACCCTCGTGGGTGCGGGTGCCGCCGAGGGCGCGATCGACGCCGCCAGCATCCTCAAGCCGATGCTGGCCCGTGGTGAGCTCCAGACCATCGGTGCGACCACGCTCGACGAGTACCGCAAGCACATCGAGAAGGACTCGGCGCTCGAGCGCCGCTTCCAGCCGATCCAGGTCGCCGAGCCCACGCTCAGCCACGCGATCGAGATCCTCAAGGGCCTGCGAGACCGCTACGAGGCGCACCACCGGGTGTCCATCACCGACGGCGCGCTGGTCTCTGCGGCCAACCTCGCCGACCGCTACATCAACGACCGGTTCCTCCCGGACAAGGCGATCGACCTCATCGACGAGGCGGGCGCGCGGTTGCGCATCCGCCGGATGACCGCACCGCCGGACCTGCGGGAGTTCGACGAGAAGATCGCCGCCGTGCGCCTGGAGAAGGAGTCGGCCATCGACGGCCAGGACTTCGAGAAGGCCGCCAGCCTGCGCGACGACGAGAAGAAGCTGCTCGCCCAGAAGGCCGAGCGCGAGTCGCAGTGGAAGTCCGGCGACATGGACGTCGTGGCCGAGGTCGACGAGGAGCTCATCGCCGAGGTCCTGGCTGCCAGCACCGGCATCCCGGTCTTCAAGCTCACCGAGGAGGAGTCCTCGCGGCTGCTCCACATGGAGGACGAGCTGCACAAGCGCATCGTCGGCATGGACGACGCCATCAAGGCTCTGTCCCAGGCGATCCGCCGCACCCGGGCAGGCCTCAAGGACCCGCGTCGCCCCGGCGGCTCGTTCATCTTCGCCGGCCCCACCGGTGTCGGTAAGACCGAGCTCGCCAAGACGCTGGCCGAGTTCCTCTTCGGCGACGAGGACAGCCTCATCCAGCTCGACATGAGCGAGTTCTCCGAGAAGCACACGGTGTCGCGCCTGTTCGGCTCGCCCCCCGGCTACGTCGGCTACGAAGAGGGTGGCCAGCTCACGGAGAAGGTGCGCCGCAAGCCGTTCTCGGTGGTGCTGTTCGACGAGGTCGAGAAGGCCCACCCGGACATCTTCAACTCGCTGCTGCAGGTGCTCGAGGACGGCCGCCTCACCGACTCCCAGGGTCGGATGGTCGACTTCAAGAACACCGTCATCATCATGACGACCAACCTCGGCACGCGGGACATCTCCAAGGGTTCGCTCGGCTTCTCGGCCGGCGCGGACACCCGCAGCGACTACGAGCGGATGAAGAACAAGGTCACGGACGAGCTCAAGCAGCACTTCCGCCCCGAGTTCCTCAACCGTGTCGATGACACGATCGTCTTCCCCCAGCTCACGCAGGAGGAGATCGTCGCCATCGTCGACCTCGAGATCGCCAAGTTGGACAAGCGCCTCAAGGACAAGGACATGGGCATCGAGCTCACGACCGAGGCCAAGAACGCGCTGGCCAAGAAGGGCTACGACCCCGTGCTCGGTGCGCGCCCGCTGCGCCGCACCATCCAGCGCGAGATCGAGGACGTCCTGTCCGAGAAGATCCTGTACGGCGAGCTGAAGGCGGGCGAGCTGGTGCTCGTCAACGCCGACGGCGAGGGCAAGTCGGCGACGTTCACCTTCGTCGGCACGCCGCACCCGAGCGGGATTGAGCTCCCCGTCGTCGAGACGGTGGGCGACTCCTCGGAGTGACCACCGGTACGGCGCGCGGTCACCGCGCGCCGTACCCACCGCCAGAGGGCGGCACCCCACGGGTGCCGCCCTCTGCGCGTCCCCGCGCGGGTCGACGCGAAACCCCACGCGGGGCAGTCGAGCACAGCGACAACCTGCGCGAGTCGGCTACTCGACCCCCTGCCCATCGCCGACCCGGGGCCCCGGGACGCGCCCGGAGGAGGCGACGGTGTACGGCGCACCGAACGCTCCGTCGTAGATTGGTGGCGTGGCTTCCCCCTCGAAGCGCTTCGCGCTGCCCTCCTCGCTGCCCCGCCGCTCCGTGCTCCTCGGGCTGGTCGCGGCACCGCTGACCCTGGCCGCCTGCTCGAAGGACAAGAAGAAGGCGACCCCGCCGTCGACCACGTCCTCGACCACCACGACCACGGCTGCGCCGGCCCCCGCCAAGCCCGCGGTGACGGGCAAGGGCCTGCCCAAGGACCTGCTCGCCGTGCTTGGCACCCTCTACCTCGGCGGCAAGGTGCCGGCGAGCGGCGACGTGGCGTCGGCGCTGGCCAGGCGCAAGGTCCTCAAGAGCTCGGTCGCCGTGTCCGGCACCACGGGGCGCTGGATGGGGTCGACGGTGGCCAGCATCGTGCACGGCAAGGACGTCACCCTCCTGGTCAAGGGCACCTCCTCGTGGTCGGTCGTGGGCGGCTGGTGGCCCTCGATGGCCGTCTACCGCCCGGACTTCCCGACGATGCGGGTGCTGGCCATCGGCTCCGACGCCCGCCCCGGCCAGCCGGTCGAGAAGTGCCGTGGCGACGCGCTGCACATCATCGGCGTCGACCACAAGGGCGTCGGCGGCATCGTCGGCATCCCGCGCGACTCGTGGGTGCCGCTGTCGTCGGGCGGCAACGCCAAGGTCAACGCCGCCCTGGTGTTCGGTGGCGCCAAGGGCCAGGTGCGCACCATCGAGAAGGCGTCGGGGGTGCAGATCGACGGCTACGTCATCACCGGCTTCTACGGCTTCCGCGGGATGGTCGACAGCCTCGGCGGCATCATCTTCGTGGCCAAGCAGTCGCTGCGCAGTGTCGACAACTTCCAGATCGTCAAGGCCGGCACCAACAAGCTCACGTCCAAGACCGCCCTGGCCCTGGCGCGGGAGCGCAAGCACCTGCCCAACGGCGACTTCGGGCGCTCGGCCAACCAGGGCGAGCTCATCAAGGCCGGCATGGTCATGGCACAGAAGCTCGGCCCCGCCCAGCTGGCGCGCCTGCTCGGCCTCATGGGTTCCCACCTGGCGACCAGCCTGACGCCGACGCAGGTGCTGAACCTCTGCGCCAGCCTCTACCTCAGCGACACCGCCAAGGTCCCCAACAGGGTCGTGCCCGGCGCGATCGGCACCCGGGAGGGGCAGTCCGTGGTGCTCCTGGGCAGCCAGGCGCAGAGCACCTTCAGCGACATGAAGGACGGGCGCCTCGGTGCCTGAGGCCCCGGGAGACGTGGTCGTACGGCGTGCCAGGACCAGCGACATCCGCACCATCCGCGAGATCGTCCGTCCGCACGCCGAGTCGCGGGTCCTGGTGTCCAAGGACGCAGTCACCTACTACGAAGCGGTGCAGCAGTTCCGCGTCGGCGAGGTGGGCGGCCGCGTC
This sequence comes from Phycicoccus sp. Soil748, assembly GCF_001428025.1. GTDB lineage: Bacteria > Actinomycetota > Actinomycetes > Actinomycetales > Dermatophilaceae > Pedococcus. The sequence goes on from NZ_LMSC01000002.1 coordinate 14,321, forward strand.
GTGGGTTTCGGTGCGCTGCACGTGATGTGGGAGGACCTCGCCGAGATCCGCACCCTCGCGGTGAGCCCGGAGGCCAAGGGCCTGGGCGTTGGCTCCAGGCTCCTCGAGGCCCTCGTGGAGGACGCCCGCGAGCTGGGGGTCGAGCGGCTCTTCTGCCTCACCTTCGAGGTCGACTTCTTCGGCCGCCACGGGTTCGAGGTGATCGAGGGCCAGGCCGTCGACCCCGAGGTCTACGCCGAGCTGGTGCGGTCGTACGACGAGGGCGTGGCGGAGTTCCTCGACCTCGAACGGGTCAAGCCCAACACCCTCGGCAACACCCGGATGCTCCGCACTCTCTGAGGTCTTCTCCTTGCCGTGGCGGCGGCCCTCGCGACGTCGACGTCGCTGAAGCGCCCGGCCGGCGTGGCGACGACCCGCGCCCACTCGGCACGGTGCGCCCGCGCGACCGCCTCGAGGGCGTCGGCGCCGCTCATCGAAGCCGGCTCCGCAGGTCGGTCGTCACCGGTGGTGGGGCGCGGCGGCTCCGGGCCGGACCATCCGGATGCGGACCGAGACGCCCAGCACGACCACCAGCAGGGCCGAGATGACCCCGAACCCCAGCTGTGGGACCAGGGGCAGGCCGATGCCGATGCCGCCGCCCACCACCCAGGCGATCTGCAGCACCGTCTCGGACCACGCGAACACCCGCGTCCGCACCGACTCCTCGATGTCGCGCTGCACGACCGCGTCGCTGCTGAGCTTGATGAGCTGGGCGGCGAGCCCGGCGACGAGGCCGAGGACGAGCAGGGTCACCAGCGAGTAGAAGAAGGCCGCGGCCAGGGCGGCGAGGACGTCGGCGATGAGGGCGACGGCGATGATGACGTCCGGGCGCAGCCGGCGCAGGGCGTTGCCGACCACGGTGCCCAGCGCATTGCCTGCACCGGCTGCGCCGACGACGAGCCCCAGCACGAGCGTTCCGCTGTGGCCCGGGATCGGGTGCTCGCGCATGAGGAACGCCATGAACAGCGTGAGGAACCCGGTGAGCAGCCTGGCCCCGACGGCGCTCCACAGCGCCACGAGCACGGTGGTCGGCAGGGCCGCCACCCGTGAGCGCAGCCGGCGGCCGAGGCTCGTGCGCTCGCCGCTGCCGCGAGGTGGCACGGGCACGGGGCCGGTGTCCTCGATGTCGAGCTCGCCGCTGCTGGAGTCCACCCGCGACGGCAGCCGGATCGCCAGGACCGTGCCCACGACGTAGATGAGGAAGGCCAGGCGCAGCGACCACTCCGGCCCCACCCTGGCCGCAGCCCCGGCCAGGCCGCCGCCCACCGCCATGCCGGCGACCCCGGCAAGGGCGTTGCGCGAGTTGGCGTTGACCAGGCTGAACCCCGGCGGCAGGAGGCGCGGCACCGCGGAGGCGCGGGTGACGCCGTACGCCTTGGACGCGACCAGGCACCCCAGCGCGGCGGGGAACAGCCACGCCGACCCGTCGGTCACGGCCCCGGCGAGCACCCAGCACAGGAACGCGCGCAGGGCGAGCGTCGTGCCGATGGCCCAGCGCCGGCCGTGGCGGAACCGGTCGAGCAGCGGACCGATGAACGGGGCGAGCAGCGCGAACGGCGCCATCGTCAGGGCGAGGAACTGCGCCACCTGTCCGCGGGCCTCGTCGGTGGGGATGGCGAAGATGGTGCCGGCGAGGCTGACGGTGAGGGCCGCGTCGCCCGCGAGGTTGACGAAGTGGAGCTCGATGATGCGCGCGAGGCCGCTCTCTCCGGCTCCGGCGGAGTGTGTGTAGGCACGGGCTCGGCGGGCTCCGGCGCGTCCGCCCCGCCCCGCGAGCCGTGCGCCGGCGACGGTGCCGTGGCCGATCGCCCGGCCGGTGGCCGAGGCGCCACGGCGCAGTACCGTGCCCGCGCGCCGGGCCGTGCCGTGCGTGCCGTCGTGCTCCCCACCGCCGACACCCGGGCCCGCGCTCATCTCAGCTCGCCTCCCGTGCCCCGGGCAGCTGGAAGAAGTCGCGGGCCAGGGGCTCGACGAGGCCGTCGGCCACGAGGGAGTCCAGGCATCGCTCGCGTTGCAGGGCGAGCGGGGACACCGCCTCGATCTGTTCGCGGGACACGGGCCCGTCGCTCTCGCGCAGCAGCCGTAGCAGGGCCCCGCGCATCTGGCGGTCGGTGCCCTCCCACGCCTGCCCGCGCCGTGGCGGGCCCTCGTGCGCGGGACTGCCCGCGAGCCGCCACGCGCACAGGTCCCGGATCGGGCAGGCTCCGCAACGCGGGCTCCGGGAGGTGCAGACGAGGGCGCCGAGCTCCATCACGGCGACGCTCCAGGTGCGCGCCCGAGGTGGCTCCGGGGGCACCAGCTCGGCGGCGGTCACGAGCTCCGCACGCGTGGGCGACGGCGCGGCATACGCATCGCCGCCCACGGCCCTCGCGAGCACCCGGCGGACGTTGGTGTCGACCACGGTCGTGCGCTGCCCGAAGGCGAAGGTCGACACGGCTGCAGCGGTGTAGGTGCCGACGCCGGGCAGCGTCGCGAGCTCGGCCTCGGTGCCCGGGACCATCCCCCCGAACCGCTCGGTGATGGCGACGGCCGCGGCGTGCAGCCGCAGCGCGCGCCGCGGGTAGCCGAGCCTGCCCCAGGCACGGACGGCGTCGCCGGGTGGCTGCGCCGCCAGGTCGGCCGGCTCGGGCCAGCGCGCCAGCCACTCCAGCCAGACGGGCAGGACACGGGCAACCGGCGTCTGCTGCAGCATGACCTCGGAGACGAAGATGCCCCAGGGCGTCGCCTCGTCGGTGCGCCACGGCAGGTCACGCGCGGCGGTGGAGTACCACTCCAGCACCCGTTCGTGCAGCCGCTCGGGGGCGGCCAGGCTGGTCACACGTAGCGTTCGAGGATGCTCGACTCGGCGAGGCGCGACAGGCCCTCGCGGACGGCACGGGCGCGGCCCTCGCCGACCCCCTCGACGTCCATGAGCTCCTCGAGGTTGGCGGCGAGCAGCTTCTGCAGGCTCCCGAAGTGGTCGACGAGCCGGTCGACGATGGCGCCGGGCAGGCGCGGCACCTTGCTCAGCAGGCGGTAACCGCAGGGGCTGACGGCCGAGTCGAGGGCGTCGCCGCCGATGGCGAAGCCGACTGCCTTGGCGCCGGCCGAGAGGTCGAGCAGCTCGGTGGACGTCAGCTCCTCCAGGGCGGCCATCGCCTCGTGGAGCTGCAGGCCTGCGCGGGTGACCGGCAGGTAGTCGCGGATGACGAGCTCGCGGTCGTTGCCGAGGCCGCCGGTGAGCTCCTCGAGCTGCAGGGTCAGCAGGCGCCCGTCGACGCCGAGCTCGACGACGTAGCCGGAGATCTCGTCGCGGATCCGCCGGACCATCTCGAGGCGCTGCAGGACGCTCGCGACGTCGCGGACCGTGACGAGGTCCTCGATCTCCAGGGCGGACAGGGTGCCGGTGACCTCGTCGAGCCTGGACTTGTAGCGCTCGAGCGTCTGCAGGGCCTGGTTGGCGCGCGACAGGATGGCGCTGGAGTCCTCGAGCACGTGGCGGCGCCCGGCGACGTAGAGCGCGACGATCCGCATGGACTGGCTCACCGAGACGACGGGGTACCCGGTCTGCTTGGCGACACGTTCCGCCGTGCGGTGCCGGGTGCCGGACTCACTGGTCTCGATGGAGGAGTCGGGCAGCAGCTGGGTCGCGGCGCGCAGGATGCGGGTGACCTCGCGGTCGACCACGATCGCGCCGTCCATCTTGGCGAGCTCGCGCAGCCGGGTGGCGGAGAACTCGACGTCGAGCGGGAAGCCGCCGGTCGAGATCTGCTCGACGGTGCGGTCGTGGCCGAGCACGATCAGGGCGCCGGTGCGGCCGCGCAGGATGCGCTCGAGGCCGTCTCTCAGCTCGGTGCCCGGCGCCACTGCGGCGAGGGTGGCGCGAAGCGCATCGTCCTCGCGAAGATCCACGTGTCAGTCCCCTTGGTGTGCCGCCGGTCCGGTCTGGCGCGAGTCTAACCGTGCGCGGGCTGCAGCGCGGAGTGCACCGCGCTGCGGATGTCGGCACACTCCACGACCCGCATTCCAGTGGGCGCCTGGCCCTTGGTGAGGACCCCGGCGGGCACGTAGGCGGTGCGGAACCCGAGCCTCGCGGCCTCGGCCAGACGACGGGGTATGCCGCCGACGGGCCGCAGCTCGCCCGCGAGCCCGAGCTCGCCGAAGGCGATGGAGCGCTCGACCAGGGGGCGGTCCATCACCGAGCTCGCGACGGCCAGCGCGATGGCGAGGTCGGAGGCCGGCTCGGTGAGCCGCACCCCGCCGACGGTCGACAGGTAGACGTCGGAGCTGCCGATCGGCGCCCCGGCCCGCTTGGCGAGGACCGCGATGATCATGGCGGCGCGGGCGGAGTCGAGCCCGCTGGTGGCGCGCCGTGGCGTCGGGATCTCGCTCTTGGCGACCAGGGCCTGCACCTCGGTCATGAGGGGGCGGCGCCCCTCCAGCGTGACGGTCACGCAGGTGCCGGGGACGGTCAGGGTGCTGCGGGACAGGAACAAGCCGCTGGGGTCCGCGAGCCCCGTGATGCCGGCGTCCGACAGCTCGAAGCAGCCCACCTCGTCGGTGGGGCCGTAGCGGTTCTTCACCGCGCGCACGAGCCGCAGCTGGGAGTGCCGGTCGCCCTCGAACTGCACGACGACGTCGACGAGGTGCTCGAGCACCCGCGGTCCGGCGATCGAGCCGTCCTTGGTGACGTGCCCGACCAGCAGGGTGGCGATGCCTCGCGACTTGGCGACCTGGATCACCGAGGCGGCGACCTCGCGCACCTGGCTGACGTTGCCGGCGGAGCCCTCGATGTCGCCGCTGGAGATGGTCTGGACCGAGTCGACGACCACGAGGTCGGGCTCGATCGTCGCGATCTGCCCCAGCACGGTCGCCAGGTCGGTCTCGGAGGCGAGGAACAGGGTCGTGGCCATGGCCTCGATGCGCTCGGCGCGCATGCGGACCTGGGCTGCGGACTCCTCGCCGCTGACGTAGAGGACCGTGCGGCCGCCGCCGGAACGGGCCGCGCGCGCGGCCACGTCGAGCAGCAGGGTCGACTTGCCGATGCCGGGCTCGCCGGCCACGAGGACCACGGCGCCCGGCACGAGGCCGCCGCCCAGGACCCGGTCGAACTCGTCGACGCCTGTGGACCTCGCCTCGGCCCGGCGGACGTCGACGTCGCCGATGGGCAGCGCGGGGCGCTCGACCCGGGCGGCCGCGGTGGTGCGGACGGTGACCGCGCCGACCTCGGCCACGCTGCCCCACGACTGGCACTCGCCGCAGCGCCCGACCCACTTGGCGGTGGTCCAGCCGCACTCGCTGCAGCGGTAGCCGCTCGCCCGGGTCGACGTCTTGGTTGCCATGGGCGACAACCTACGTGGCGGCTCCGACAGGCAGGTCCCGCGGGGGCCGGGCTCGCACTCCTGCCCGGACGGACCCGGTCAGGACGACTCGACGACCTGCTTCATCCCGTCGAGCATCCCCTGCCAGCTCTGCGAGAACTGCTGCGCCTGCTGCTCGTCGGCGCACCCGTCCTGGGAGAGGGTGACGACCGTGCCACCCCCGTCGGACGAGGCCAGCTCGTAGCGGACCGTGTGGTAGTTCTCGGGCCGGTCCTCCTGGCCCATCAGCGGGCTGTAGTGGGTCACCTCGAGCACCCAGCCCGGGTCGGCCCGAAGCACCTCGCCCTTGTCCTGGTAGGGCTTGCCGTCCATCTCACCGGACCAGGTGATCGGGCTGCCGACGGCCCAGTCGGTCTCCACGCGGCTGCCCATCATGTATCGGGCCACCTGGTCGGGGTCGGTGAGCGCCTCCCACACGCGCGGCCGGTCGGCGTCGACCTCGACCTGCGCCCTGGCGATCTGTCCAGTCATGCGAACCTCCGTTGGTTGCGGTGCCCCACATCCTGCGCCGGAGTCAGAAGCGGCGCCACCACAGGTTGACGGCGTAGTCGACGCCGGTGCCCTCGTGCTCGGCGAGGATGCCCTCGGCCGCCGTGTCGGGGAACTCGATGCGCACGACCGCCTCGAGGTCCTCGCGCCGGGCGAAGTCCCAGCGGATGGCCAGCGCCTCGCGGGACCAGCCCTGCCGTGCCCAGAACCGCTCGACCGCCAGCGGGTCGTAGGACGGGTTGGCCCGGGCGAACCAGCGCCCGAAGGTCGAGCGCGTGGCGTCGTTGTCGATCACGAACGCCGTCCCGCCCGGCCGCACCACCCGCTCGAGCTCACGCAGCCCCGGCTCGCTCCCGGCCCCGAAGAAGTAGGCCCAGCGCGCATGGGCGACGTCGACGGAGTGGTCCCCGAGGGGCAGCGACTGGGCGACCCCCTCCTCGACGCGCACCCGCTGCATACCGGCGGTGCGCTCGCGGGCCACGGCGAGCAGCGGCGGGTGGGGCTCGACGCCGACCACGCCGGTGCAGCCCAGCTCGACGAAGCGCGGCAGGTGGAACCCGGTGCCGCACCCCACGTCGAGCAGGTCAGCTCCCTCGAAGGGGTGCAGCCGTGCCATGGCCGCCTCGATGACGCCGTCGGGGTCGGCGCCGAGGTTCTCGACCTCGTAGACGTCGGGGGAGTCCCAGATGTTCGGGCTCCGCGTCGGCGGGTGCTGGGGGCCTGTCGGCTCGCTCACTGGCGCCGGCGACCCTCCTGCGCGGCCAGCGTCGCCGGGTGCACCATGAGGGGAAGCATCTTGCGGGAGTAGGCGTTCCGCGCAGCCTTCACGCTCGCCAGGTGGGCCTCGCAGCGCACGGCGAGCTCGGCGTACGCGTCCTCGCCCATGAGCTCGACGAGCTCACCGCGGTTGCTGCGGAAGACGGGCTCACGGCCGACGTGTGCCTCAGGGTTGCCCGAGCAGTACCAGTCGAGGTCGTGACCGCCGGGGCCCCAGCCGCGCCGGTCGTACTCCGTGATGGTCACCTCCTGCCAGGACGAGCCGTCGGGCAGCTCGACCGTGCGGTAGGTGCGCCGGATGGGCAGCTGCCAGCACACGTCGGGCTTCACCGTGTGGGGCTCCTTGCCGTGCAGCACGGCGTGCTGGTGCAACGCGCAGCCGGCGCCGGCCGGGAAGCCGGGGCGGTTGAGGAAGATGCACGCGCCGTCGACGACCTTGGTCTTGATGGCGTCGTCCTCGGGCTCGGTCCAGGCCGAGAGCTTGGTCGACCCGGGGTGGAGCTGCCACTCGTCCTCGCCGAGCTCCTTGACGACCTTCTTGACCCGCTTGACGTCGTCGTCATCGGTGAAGTGCGCGCCGAGGGTGCAGCAGCCGTCGTCGGGCCGGTCGGCGTAGATGCCCTGGCAGCCGTTGCCGAAGATGCACGTCCAGCTCGACGTCAGCCAGGTGAGGTCCACCCGGAACCGCTGGCCGGTGTCGGCCGGGTCGGTGAACTCCACCCAGAGGCGGGGGGTGTCGAGCGGGGTTTCTGGCACGCCGCAACCCTACGGCGTGGTGCCCCCACCGGAGGGGAGGGCCCGCGCGCCACCGGAGGGCAGGGCCCGCGCGCGGCGGCGCCGGGCGACGAGCACCGCCCCGAGGACGACGAACAGCACCACGGCGGACGCCCAGCTGGGCCGGGTGAGGTCGGCGAACACGTCCGAGGCGCCCACCGCCCGCCCGGCCGAGGGGTCGGTCGGGTCGCCCGGCTTCGACAGCATCTCGAGGCCCAGCGGCACGAGCAGCACCGCTGGCACGGCCAGGAGCAGCAGCCCCCAGCGGGAGCCGGCCAGCCGCCCGATCAGCAGGAGCAGGGCCACCGGCAGCAGGGCGGTCAGGCAGGCCATCCCCGACTCGACGTACTGGCTGCGGGACGGGATGTCACCGAAGAACGGGGCGGTGTTGATGCCTGCACCGAAGACCGTCCACGCCAGCAGGCACCACCCGAGCAGGACGACGCCAGCGGTCAGCGGCCACCTGGGCCGGGACGGCCGCGGAGGCGGTCGTTCGGCGAGCCGGGGCTGGGTCGGAGCAGTCGGCATGCACCCCAGTCTGTCCCGGTCTGCACCGTCCTGCGCGACGAGACCCGGTGTGCGGGGCAGCGACCACTAGCGTGGGCGCATGCGCCTCGGGGTGGTCGACGTCGGTAGCAACACCGTCCACCTGCTCGTCGTCGACGCCCACCGCGGCGCCCAGCCGCTGCCGGCGACCTCGCACAAGATCGAGCTGCGCCTCTCCGAGCACGTGACCGACGAGGGCCTCATCTCCTCCTCCGGCGAGAGGGCGCTCGCGGGTTTCATCGCCGAGTGCCTGACCGTGGCCGAGGACCAGGGCGTCGAGGAGGTCATGGCGTTCGTGACCAGCGCGGTGCGCGAGGCGCCGAACGGCGACGAGGTGCTGGAGCGGGTGCACGAGGGGACCGGGCTGGCGCTGCAGGTGCTCACCGGCGAGGACGAGGCGCGGCTGACCTTCCTGGCGGCCCGGCGGTGGTTCGGCTGGTCGAGCGGGACCTTGCTCGTCGTCGACATCGGGGGCGGTTCGCTCGAGCTCGCGGCGGGCATGGACGAGGAGCCGGACGCCGCGGTGAGCCTCCCGCTGGGTGCCGGCCGCCTCACCCGCGACCTGCTGCCCGGGGACCCGCCGTCCGCCGAGGTGGTCCGGGAGGCTCGTCGCGCCATCCGCGTGCGGCTCGCCAGCGAGCTGCGTCCCCTGGCCAAGGCCGGACCCCCCGACCGGGCGGTGGGCACGTCCAAGACGATGCGCTCCCTCGCGCGCCTCACCGGCGCCGCCCCGAGCAGCGAGGGCCCGTACGCGGCGCGCCACCTCGAGCGCGCGGCCCTCGCCGACCTGGTGGGCCGGCTCGCGACGCTGTCGGCCGCCCGCCGCGCGGAACTCCCGGGGGTGTCCGTGGGCCGGTCGCGCCAGCTGCTGGCCGGCGCCATGGTCGCCGAGGCGGCCATGGACCTGCTCGACCTCGAACGCCTCGACATCTGCCCTTGGGCGCTGCGCGAGGGCGTCATCCTCGACCGGCTCGACACCCTGCGCTGACCCCGGCGCCCCGCGCCGGCGGCCCCCTACCGCCATCGCTCGCTCAACTCCGCCCCAGACCGCCGCCCGAAGTCCCAGACTTCGGGCCAAAACCACCCCCTTGGCCCGAAGTCCCAGACTTCGGCTGAGGGCCACGCCCCCCGGCCCGAGGTCTGGGACTTCGGCGCGGGGGCCAGACACCCTGCGCTGACCCCGGCGCACCGTCCCGGGGGCGCTCCCAGCGGCCGTGGGTAGGCTCGTCGCATGCCCTCGGCGGTCTCGGTTCCCGGTGCCTCGGTGGCACTGTCGACCGCCTCGGTCTACCCCGAGAACTGCGCGGCTGCGTTCGCGACTGCGGCCCGGCTCGGCTACGACGGCGTCGAGGTCATGGTCTGGACCGACCCGGTGACGCAGGAGGCCGGCGCGCTCTCTGCCCTGAGCGGCCTGCACGGGCTGCCGATCGTGTCGATCCACGCGCCGACGCTGCTGCTGACCCAGCGGGTGTGGGGGCCCGACCCGTGGACCAAGGTGGACAAGTCGATCGAGCTCGCCCAGGAGGTCGGCGCGTCCACGGTCGTCCTGCACCCGCCGTTCCGGTGGCAGAAGGAGTACGCCCGGGACTTCGTCGAGGGTGTGGCGCTGCGCGAGCACGAGACCGGCATCGCCCTCGCCGTGGAGAACATGTTCCCGTGGCGGGCCCGGCAGCGTGACTTCGAGGCCTACCTGCCCCACTGGGACCCCGTGCCGCAGGCCTACGACAACGTCACCCTCGACCTGTCCCACACCGCCACCGCCGGCTCGGACGCGATGGAGATGGCGCGCGTGCTGGGCGGGCGGCTGGCGCACGTGCACCTCGCCGACGGCCTCGGCTCGGTCAAGGACGAGCACCTCGTACCCGGTCGTGGGCTCCAGCCGTGCGCGGAGTTCCTCGAGATGCTGGCGACGCAGGGGTATGCCGGGCCGGTCGTCGTCGAGGTGGGCACCCGCAAGCTGGGTGCGGAGGAGCGGGAGCTCGACCTCGCGGAGGCACTCGCGTTCGCCCGCCTCCACCTGGCGACGGCGGCGGCCCCCGTCGTCGGCGGGGTCCAGTGAGCCCGCGCGGGCGGCGGCCCGGGGGCGTCGACACCCGTGCCGCCATCCTCACCGCAGCGCGCGCCGACTTCGCCGAGCAGGGTTACGACGCGACGTCCGTGCGGGGCATCGCGCGCCGTGCCGAGGTGGACCCCGCCCTCGTGCACCACTACTTCGGCGGCAAGGCCAAGCTCTTCGCGGCGGTGCTCGACATCCCTGCCGACCCGGCCGTGCTGATCGGCGCCATCGTGCACGGGCCGCGCGAGCGGGTCGGGGAGGCCCTGGTGCGCACGTTCCTGTCGGTCTGGGACTCCGAGGAGGACCGGCAGCGGTTCCAGGCGCTGCTGCGGTCGGCGGTGACCCACGACGAGGCCACCCTGATGCTGCGGGAGTTCCTCACCCGCGAGGTCTTCGGCCGGGTGATGCGGGAGCTGGCGCCGGCCGCCGGGCGCAGCGAGGCCGCGGGACGCAGCAAGGTCGCCGGCGCCCGCGAGCTCGAGCTGAGGGCGGGGTTGGCGGCCTCGCAGATGATCGGGCTGGCCGTGATGCGCTACATCGTCGAGCTGCCCGCCGTGGTCGGGGCCAGCCACGACGAGCTCGCGGCGATGCTGGGGCCCACGCTGCAGGGCTACCTGGCGCCGGACGACTGACCACCGACCCTTGTCCGGACCCTCGCCCGGGTCTACTATTCATCGCATGATGAATAACGTCATCGAGGTCGAGGGGCTCACGGTCGAGCGCGGCGGGCGCACCGTCCTGCCAGACCTCTCCGTGGTCGTGCCCGCCGGCCAGGTCGTGGGGCTGCTCGGGCCCAGCGGCAGCGGCAAGTCGACGCTGATCCGCGCCGTCGTCGGGGTGCAGGTCGTGGCCGGAGGCACCGTCCGGGTCCTGGGGGAGCCGGCCGGCTCACCCGACCTGCGGCACCGGGTCGGCTACGTCACGCAGGACCCGAGCGTGTACGACGACCTGTCCGTGCGCGCCAACGTGCGCTACTTCGCCGCGATGCTCGACGCGCCGCGGTCCTCGGCCGACGACGCCATCGCCGCCGTCGACCTCACCGACCACGCGGACGCCCTGGTCGGCCGGCTCTCGGGCGGCCAGCGGTCGAGGGTCTCGCTCGCCGCCGCGCTCGTCGGCGACCCCGAGCTCCTCGTCCTCGACGAGCCCACCGTCGGGCTCGACCCCGTCCTCCGCCGCGACCTGTGGGGGCTCTTCAACCGCCTTGCGGCGCAGGGTCGTTCGTTGCTCGTATCGAGCCACGTGATGGACGAGGCCGCCCGCTGCGACCGGCTGCTGCTGCTGAGGGAGGGGCGGGTCCTGGCTGATGCGACGCTGCCGGACCTCCTCGAGCGCACCGGGACCACCGACGCCGAAGGCGCCTTCCTCGCCCTCATCGACCGTGCCGAGGAGGCAGCCCGATGAACGTCCACCGCACCCTCGTCACGGCCGGCCGGGTGCTGGCCCAGCTGCGCGCCGACCACCGCACCATCGGGCTGATGCTCGTGGTGCCCTGCGTGCTCATCGGCCTGCTGGCCTGGATCTTCCAGGACACCCCGGTGTTCGACGCCCTGGGCGCGCCCCTGCTCGGCGTCTTCCCGTTCGTCGTCATGTTCATCGTCACCAGCGTGGCGACGCTGCGCGAACGCACCTCGGGGACGCTCGAGCGGCTGCTCACCACCCCGATGGGCAAGGGCGACTTCATGCTCGGCTACGCGATCGCGTTCGGGGTCATGGCCGTGCTGCAGGCGCTGGTGGCCACCGCGTTCGCCGTCTGGGTCTGCGGCCTCGACGTCGCCGGGCCGCTCTGGCAGCTGGTCGCCGTCGCCGTCCTCGACGCCCTCCTCGGCTCGGCGCTGGGCCTGCTCGCGAGCGGCTTCGCCCGGACCGAGTTCCAGGCGGTGCAGTTCATGCCGGCCTTCGTGCTGCCGCAGTTCCTCCTCTGCGGGCTGCTCGTGGCCCGTGACCGGCTCCCCGACGTCCTGCACCCGGTCTCGGACGTGCTGCCGCTGTCGTATGCCGTCGACGCCATGAAGGCGGTGACCACCAGCACCGCACCGGGCAGCGACGTGCTCGGGGACGCCGTCGTCATCCTCGTCTGGGTGGTCGCCTCCCTGGTGCTCGGGAGCCTGACCCTGCGGCGCCGCACCCCCTGACGGCGCTGGTGCGGGACACCTGCGCGCTGACGTTAGCCTTGGGGGCGGCCTCGGATGGCCACCCCTCGACGTCGGAAGGACCCCTGTGGACGCCAGTGACCTGCTGCGCAACTCCCTGCTCCAGCTCTCCAAGAGCGGGACGGTCCGGCAGGCGGTCGAGAAGGCGCCGGTGAGCCGCGGCGTCGTCCGGCGCTTCGTGCCCGGGGACCGCACGGCGGACGCCGTCGCCGCGACGGCCGAGCTGCGTGCCACCAACCGGCTCGCGACGATCGACTACCTCGGCGAGGACACCACCGACCTCACCCAGGCGATCCGCACCCGCGACCACTACCTCGAGCTGCTGGCGGCCCTCGCCGACGCCGACCTGTCGCAGCACGGCATGGGTGAGGTGAGCCTCAAGCTCTCGGCGCTCGGCCAGTACCTCCCCGGCGACGGCCACAAGATCGCCCTCGAGCACGCCCGCGAGATCTGCCAGGCCGCGGCCAACGCCGGCACGACGGTGACCCTCGACATGGAGGACCACACGACGACCGACGCCACGCTGGAGTCGCTGCGCGAGCTGCGCCAGGACTTCCCGTGGGTCGGCGCGGTCATCCAGTCCTACCTGCGCCGCAGCGAGGCCGACTGCCGCGACCTCGCCCACGAGGGCAGCCGGGTCCGCCTGTGCAAGGGCGCCTACAAGGAGCCGGAGTCCGTCGCCTACCAGTCCTCCGGCGAGGTCGACCAGAGCTACGTGCGCTGCCTGAAGACCCTGATGGCCGGCGACGGCTACCCCATGGTCGCCAGCCACGACCCCCGGCTGCTCGAGATCGCCGGGGCGCTCGCCGACCACCACGGCCGAGACGCAGGCAGCTACGAGTACCAGATGCTCTACGGCATCCGGCCCGAGGAGCAGAAGCGCATCGCCGACCGCGGCAACCAGATGCGCGTCTACATCCCCTACGGCGAGGAGTGGTACGGCTACCTCATGCGCCGCATGGCCGAGCGTCCCGCCAACACGATGTTCTTCCTGCGCGGTCTCGCCTCCAAGAACTGAGCGGCACGCCGGCGCCACCGGCTGACAGACTCCTCCCATGGGAACTGTCGCGATCCTCGGTGCCGGTGTCATGGGCGAGACGTTGCTGTCGGGGCTGGTTCGCTCCGGCCGCAGCGTCGACGACCTCGTCGTCACGGCCCGGCGCCCCGATCGCGCCGCCGACCTCGTCCAGCGGTACGGCGTGCGCGCCCTGTCCAACGTCGAGGCTGCGCAGGTGGCCGACACCGTCGTCCTCGTGGTGAAGCCGCAGGACATGGCCCTGCTCGTCGAGGAGATCAGCGACCACCTCTCGCCGGGCAACCTCGTGGTCAGCCTCGCCGCCGGCATCCCGACCGCGTGGCTCGAGGCGCGGCTGCCGCAGGGCGTCGCCGTCGTGCGGGTCATGCCCAACACCCCGGCCCTGGTCGACCAGGGCATGGCGGCGGTCAGCCCCGGCCGCAGCGCCGACGCCGCCCACACCGAGGAGGCGTCCGAGCTGCTGCGCTCGTGCGGCCGCGTCGTGCAGGTCGCCGAGAAGCACCAGGACGCGGTCACCGCGATCAGCGGCTCCGGCCCCGCCTACATCTTCTACGTCGTGGAGGCCATGATCGAGGCCGGCGTCGTGCTCGGCCTGCCCCGGCCCACCGCCACCGAGCTCGTGGTGCAGACGCTGTTCGGGGCCGCCACGATGATGCGCGAGACGGGGCAGCACCCGACGGTGCTGCGTGAGCAGGTCACCTCCCCGGGCGGGACGACGGCAGCCGCGCTGCGCCAGCTCGACGACCACAAGGTGCGGGCTGCGTTCATCACCGCCATGGAGGCGGCCGCCAACCGCTCGCACGAGCTGGCCTCCGGCCATGAGTGACGTGTCGCCCGGCGCGCGCGGGTCCGGCACCGGGCTGGAGGTCGTCCGCGTCGACGGCTCGAACTGGCGCACCTACCGCGACGTGCGGCTGGCGATGCTGGAGGCCGCGCCCCGGGCGTTCTGGACCACCCACGCCGAGGCGTCCGCCCGTCCCGACGAGGAGTGGCAGCAGCTGGTCGGCCGGTCACGCACCTGGCTGGCCCTGCTGGACGGTCGGGCCGTCGGCTCGGTCGGCTCCTTCCGGGTGCCCGACCAGCCCGAGGACGAGTGCGTGCTCGTCGGCATGTGGGTCGACCCCTCCGCCCGCGGGCAGGGCGTCGGCGAGCGGCTGGTGCGCACGGTGGTCGAGGCTGCAGCGGCCGACCGGCTCGAGCGCGTGGTCCTGGAGGTGGCGCACGAGAACACGGCGGCACTGGCTCTCTACGAGCGCATGGGTTTCCGGCCCACCGGGCGCACCGGCGTGATGCCCCACGACCCCTCCATCACCGAGCTCGAGATGGCCCTGGCTGTCAGCGAGCTCCCAGCGGGCTCTTGGTGAACTCTGGGAAAACCCATCTGACCCCGGTGCCCCTGCGCGTGCGAGAGTGTTCCGCATGAGCGACATCACCGTGCGTCGGCTGGACGAGGACGAGTGGGAGCAGTACCGGACGGCTCGCCTGAGCGCCCTGGAGGAGTCACCCGAGGCCTTCGTCGCGACCGCGGACGAGGAACGGGCCTACGACGAGGACTTCTGGCGTGCCCGCATGCGCCGCTCGCAGCGGCTGCTCGCCGAGGTCGAGGGTGAGTCCGTGGGCGTGGCCAGCGTCGGCCAGGCCCAGGAGGGCAACGACAAGGTCGCCGAGCTCTTCGGCCTCTGGGTCGCCCCGACCGCGCGTGGCACCGGCGTCGCCACCCAGCTGGTGCAGGCCGGTGCGGACGTCGCCCGGGCGCAGGGACGCAGCCACCTCGCGTACTGGGTGGGTTCCGACAACGGGCGGGCCGTGGCCTTCGCGAGCGGGTTCGGGTTCCGGCCCACCGACAGCCGGCGCCCGATGCGCGTGCGGAACGGCGACGAGCCCGAGGACGAGATCGCCATGGTCCTGCCGCTCGGGGAGGACCGCGGGACCCCTGCCCTCTGAGCCCCGCGGCTACGGACGTGAGGCGAGGCGGTCGAGCAGGTCGGTGGGGCCGCTGACGATGAGGGTGTCGTGCGCGGTCACCTTGGTCTCCGGGAGGGCGTAGGTGAAGTCGTCGCCGGGGGACTTCACGCCGACCACCGTGACGCCGTACTTGCTGCGGATCTGGCTCTGCGCCAACGTGAACCCGATCGCCTCCTGCGGCGGCTTCATCTTGACGATGGCGAAGCCGTCGTCGAACTCGATGTAGTCCATGAGCTTGCCGTTGAGCAGGTGAGCCACCCGCCGGCCGCTGTCCGCCTCGGGCGAGATGACGTGGTGGACCCCGATCCGCTCGAGGATGCGCGCGTGCTCGGGAGTCAGTGCCTTGGCCCAGATGGTCGGTATGCCGGCGTCGACGAGGTTCATCGCGCAGAGCACCGACGCCTCGACCGAGGACCCGATGCCGACGACCGCCAGCTTGAAGCTGCGGGCCTTGAGGTTGCCGAACGCCGCGGGCTGGCTGGCGTCGGCCTGGACGATCTTGGCGACCTTGCCGAGGAAGGTCTCGGCCAGCTCGTGGTCGCGCTCGACGGCGACGACGTGGTGGCCGAGGCGCTGGAGCTCGATGGCGACGGCCCCGCCGAACCGGCCCAACCCGATGACGAGCACGTCGTCGTCGTACAGCTTCTTACCCACCTGAGCAGCCCTCCGCGGCGTCGTCGACGTGAGGGCGCCACGCTACCGCGTCCCTGCTGGTGGGACCGTCCTGTCCGCTGGGGCGCCGGCCCCGGTAGCGTTCCCGCCATGCCCTCACAGGTGCGGGTGGTCTGGGACCCAGGCTTCACCGCCTACGACTTCGGGCCGGGCCACCCGATGAGCCCGGTCCGGCTGGACCTGACCGCGCGGCTGTGCGAGGCGCTGGGGGTGTTCGACGCGGACGGGGTCGAGGTCTTCTCGCCCGAGGTGCCCGACGACGCGGTGCTCGAGACCGTGCACGAGCCGGCCTACGTGGCTGCGGTGCGCGCGGCCTCCGAGGACCCGGGCTCTGCCGACGGCTCCCGCGGGATCGGGACCGAGGACGACCCGGCGTTCGCGGGCATGCACGAGTCGAGCGCCCGGGTCGTCGAGGGCACGCGCACGGTGTGCGCCGACGTGTGGGAGGGGCGGGCCGCGCACGGCGTCAACTTCTGCGGCGGGCTGCACCACGCGATGCCCGGCAACGCCTCCGGCTTCTGCATCTACAACGACATCGCCGTCGGCATCCAGTGGCTGCTCGACCACGGCGCCAAGCGGGTGGCCTACGTCGACGTCGACGTCCACCACGGCGACGGGGTGGAGCGGGTCTTCTGGGACGACCCGCGGGTCCTGACCATCTCGTTGCACGAGTCGGGGCGAGCGCTCTTCCCCGGCACCGGTTTCGCCGGGGAGATCGGCGGCCCGTCTGCGGAGGGCGAGGCCGTCAACGTCGCCCTGCCACCGGGTACGGGCGACTCCGCCTGGCTGCGCGCGCTCCACGCCACCGCGCTGCCGCTGGTGCGCTCGTTCAAGCCCGACGTGCTGGTGACCCAGCACGGCTGTGACACCCACGCGCAGGACCCGTTGGCCCACCTCGCCCTGTCGGTCGACGCGCAGCGGGCTGCAGCCGAGGCGCTGCACCGGCTCTCCCACGAGGTCTGCGAGGGCCGCTGGGTCGCCCTGGGCGGCGGCGGCTACGAGGTCGTCGACGTCGTGCCCCGCACCTGGACGCACCTCACCGCCATCGCTGCTCACCAGCCGGTCGCGCTCACCGAGCCGGTGCCGGAGGAGTGGCTCGACCACGTCGAGACGCTGCTCGGCCGGGTCGGCCCGCGCCGCATGGGGGACCGTGACCCCGCCGAGGGACCGATCTGGCACCAGCCCTGGGACATGGGCTACAACCCGCACAGCGAGGTCGACCGCGCCATCATGGCGACCCGCCAGGCGGTGTTCCCGCTGCACGGCCTCGACCCCTGGTTCGACTGACAAATCCGACCCGTTGCGGCGTGTCGACTGGACATGGCCGAGGAAGTTTTCCCATTGACTTCCCCATGAGTCACATCTGCCCCTACAGTTCCTCATGCACGAGCGTAGGAGTCCGCCGGAGGGGAAGCCGGCGATGCGCGCGTGCAGAAGATCGAGGTGGACATGTCCAACGAGCGACAGCTCGCCGAGGTGCGGTTCCTGACCGTTGCCGAGGTGGCCTCGATCATGCGCGTGTCGAAGATGACGGTGTACCGCATGGTGCACGCAGGAGAGCTTCCCGCCATCCGCGTCGGCCGGTCCTTCCGGGTCCCGGAGGACGCCGTGCACAAGTACCTGCGCACGTCGTACGTCGACACTGCATGATCTGCTGAGCACGACGACGAAGGGGCGGGCCGGGACTGGTGTCCCGGCCCNCCGCCACCGCGACGTCCGCGCCCATGTAGAGCTGCGTCACGAGGTAGACCGAGCCGGGCGGGATGACCGCCGACTCGTCAGCGGCCGCCGTGGCGACCGATCCCGTGAGCTGGCACGAGCTGTCGAGGAAGTACAGGTCGAGGTCGTGCCCGACCGACGCGTCGGCGTCGCTCGTGCCCTTGACCGAGACCGAGTGCAGGCCGTCGGAGAACCCGGCGGGGAACTTCGTCACCCAGCCGTCCACCCCCTGGCTGGCCGGCGGCATCGTGCACAGCGTGTTCATCTCCGTGCCCGTGACGCCGAAGACGTTCTGCAGTCCGGTGGCATCACCGGCCGCCGGGTTCGGCGCCGTGATCGTGCCGGAGTCGGTGTAGGCCGGGTCCGGGGTGACCGTGCCGTTCTGCACCACCGCCCCGGAGCCGAAGACCTCGATGTCGGCCACCTGGGCCTGGGTGGCGGTGTTGCCCTGGACCGAGTCGACGAAGAACCGGACGTAGGCGGCCTTGACCGGCGTCGTGAGGTTGAAGGTCGTGAAGTTGAGGTCCGGCGCGGTGGGCCGCGGCGCGGCGTACGCGAATCCACCGGTGCGGGCCGTCGTCCAGGTGACGCCGTCGGTCGAGGTCTGCACGGTGAAGTCCTTGAGCGCCGTGAACCGTGAGGCGTTCGTGGCCTTGAACGCGCTCACCCGCACGCTGCTCACCGTCGCGGGGGCGGCCAGCTTCACCGTCACCCGCTCGTCCGGGCCGTCGTTGTACGGCGTCGTGCCCGCCCTGGTCGCCCAGACGGAGGCGGCCGTGTCGTCGAAGGCGAACTTCGCCGGGGCGCCGTCGTCCTGGCTGGAGGCGCTCACGATGGTGGCGCCGGCCGACGTCGACGCCAGGTTGGGGGCCAGCTTGACCGTGCGGGCCGTGTTCTTCCCGGCGGTGACGGCGAAGCCGTCGATCGTCTGCACGCCGAAGCCGGGGGCCTGGATGGTCAGCGGGTAGGTGCCGGCCACGGCCGTGACCGTGAAGCCACCGGTGGCGCCGGTGCGGCCGAGCGGGGTGACCCGGGCCTCGAAGCGGCCGAGGATGATCCTGGCGCCCGGGACCGGCTTGCCGGTGGTGGCGTTGAGGACGGTGACGGCCGCGGTGCCGTTGCGGGCCGCCACGGGGTGGTCGAAGCCCGGCGTCGGGTCGGTGTCCTCACCGGTGACGGACTTCGCCGACGCGCCCGCACCACGCTTGGCGAAGACCGACCAGATGAGGTCGGTGTCGTCTCCGTGGAAACGGTCGAGGTCGGCCGACAGGATCCCGTCACGGGCGTCGAGGAACGACGGGTCCGGGGCGGTCAGCGGCATGCCGTCGGTGACGAGGCGGGCCGCGACGTCCGCGCCCTTCGCAGCGCCGTACCGGGCCACCAGGGCCTTGCGCAGGTCCCACAGCGTGGCCGTCCAGATCTCGCCGTCGGCGTGGACCTCGGGGCCGGTGAGGTCGTAGCCGATGTCGCCGAACGTCGTCGGGTTCTGGTCGTAGTCCCAGTTGCGGATGCCGCGGGTGGCGTTGCCGGTGACGTAGTCGCCCACGATCGGCTTCGACAGCAGCCCGGCGTTGAAGCCGTGGTTGAGGGCGTACCAGTCGGACCAGCCCTCACCCATGGAGCCCGCCTGCTGCGAGCCGAGGGCGCTGCCGCCGGCGACGTAACGCGTCGACAGGCCGTGGGTGTACTCGTGCTGGATGACGCTCATGTCGAACGAGCCGTCGCGGTACGGGCCCTCGAACGCGTCGTCGATCGGCTCCCACAGGAACATGCCGCTCCACGGCGGGATGCCGTCGTCCAGGGTGAGCATGTAGGCGTTGTCGCGTCCGGTGTAGGTCGGGTTGCCGCCCGAGGCGGCGCCGGCCTGGACGAGGCCGCGGATCGCGTCGCCGCCCATGCCGCCGTTGGAGTCGTTGTCGAGCTGGAAGTTCCCGGCGGTCTCGGTGAACCCGAGCGCGTAGTACTCGTCGTGGATCCGGTTGTGCTGGAAGAACAGGTTGGTCGCGGCGGAGTTGAGGTCCTGGGCGTAGGACGGTGGCACCGTCTGGCCCTTCGTGGCCGCCCACTGGTTCGTGTAGGTGTAGCTGAAGCTCCCGGTCGGGGTGACGGGCCGGGGTGCGTTGTCCACCGGGCCGATGTAGTTGGACCAGTTGGCGTAGGTGTCGGCGTTGTTGCCGTAAGTGGTCACGCCCGTGCCGGCCAGGCCGGTCGGGTCGACCCAGCCCTTCGGCGACTGCGCGGTCGGCCCGAACGACTGCTGGCGCGGCGTGCCGCCCTTCGCGGCCCCGGGGTGGTTGTCGTAGACGGTGCCCTGCGGGTCCTCGGCGTGCTGGACCACGCTGGCGCGGTAGAGGACCCGGCCGGTGGTGCCGTCGACGATCGCCTCCCACGCCTCGGTGGGGCTCTTGATGAAGTAGACCTTGTAGGCGGCGACGCTGCCGGTCCTCGTGCCGAAGGTGACCTTCTTCGCGTACGACGGACCGCCGAAGGGGCCGCGCGCGAAGGTCGTGTAGCCGGCCTGGGTGCCGTCCGCCTGCGGGGTGAACGCGGTGCCGGGGGCCAGCGCGCCGGCGACCGCGAGGACGGCGCCGGTCTCGCCGAGCACCCAGCCGCCCGTGAGCCCCGCGCCCGGCGTGGGGTCGCCCGCGTAGGACAGGACGCGGCCGTCCTGGGTGACGGCGACGTTGAGCCGGCCGCCGCGCGCCGCCGGCACGCCCGCGACGGTCTGGACCAGGTCGACGACGTGCGTGCCCGTCCCCGGCAGGGTGTGGTCGCGCACGAGGGCGAGCCCGTCGACCTGGCTGGTGGAGAGGCCGAGCGCGGCGGCGTTCGCCCGCAGCCAACTGCGGGCGACGGTGACGGCCGCGCCGCTCGTCGGACCGGTCAGCGCCTGGGGGCCGCGCAGGGAGCGCAGCGTCCCGAAGCGCTCGTCCCACGTGGCGCGGGCGCGCTGGCCGCTGCGCCGCAGCAGCGCCGAGAGCGCGTCCTTCGCCGCGGCGGTGGGGACGACGGGCCGGTCCACCGCGCGCGTGTCGAGGGTCCTGGTCAGGGCGTCGACGGTGTCACCGAGGCCGGGGAGGACCGTCGAGCCGGTGTCGGCCGCGGGGAGCCCGGCCGTGGCGCCGGCCGCTGAGGACAGGGGGAGCGCGGTGGCGGCCGCGGTCAGCAGGCACACCCCCACGGCGATCGAGTGCTTGCGAGACGACTTCACGAGATCTCCTGCTGACTGGCGGGTCCTCGTTGACCCGGTCGCCGTGTCAACGAGACCTCCTGAGCGCGGGTTACACGGCGACCGTGGCGGAGTGCCGACGCCGCCGCGTCGGGTTGCCGCCACCACGCAGGCGTGGACCGGGTTTGGGGTGCAGCGCGCCGGGCCGCTAGAGTGACCAGCACTGTTCGGCGTGGTGCGTTGGTTCGTTGCCCCGTCCGGCAACACGACCACGACCTCAAGGACACTCATGGGCTCTGTCATCAAGAAGCGCCGCAAGCGGATGGCGAAGAAGAAGCACCGCAAGCTTCTGCGCAAGACGCGCCACCAGCGTCGCAACAAGAAGTGATGAAAGGCCCCCGCCTCGCGGGGGCCTTTCATCTGTCCGGGCGGATGGCCCGACCCGCCCGCGCGGACGTGGGCAAGCCCACGTCCGCGACCTCGTCCACGACGGGGACTGGGCCTTCGGGGACCCGGCGTCGCTGGGTAGGGTGGCAGCGGTCGCGATGTCCGTGACCGACGGACCAGGGGAGGTGCTGTGGCAGAGGTCGTCCTCGTGACCGGCGTCTCCCGCTACCTCGGCGGGAAGTTCGCCCGCCAGCTCACCGCGGACCCGTCCGTCGAGCGCGTCATCGGCGTCGACGTCATCCCGCCGCCGCACGACATCGGCCGGGCCGAGTTCGTCCGGGCCGACATCCGCAACCCCATGATCGGCAAGATCATCGCGCAGGCCGAGGTCGACACCGTCGTTCACATGAACGTCATCGCGACGCCGACCCATGCCGGCGGACGGACCTCCCAGAAGGAGATCAACGTCATCGGCACGATGCAGCTCCTCGCTGCGTGCCAGAAGGCGCCGAGCATCCGCCGCCTCGTGGTGAAGTCCTCCGCCGCCGTCTACGGCTCGAGCCCGCGCGACCCCGCGATGTTCACCGAGGACATGGGCCCGAAAGCGTTGCCCCGCGCCGGTTTCGGCAAGGACTCGGTGGAGGTCGAGGGCTACGTCCGCGGGTTCTCCCGGCGCCGCCCCGACGTCGAGATCTCGATGCTCCGCTTCGCCAACATCATCGGCCCGGGCATCCGGACCTCCCTGACCGACTACTTCGCGCTGCCCGTCGTGCCGGTACCGCTCGGCTATGACGCCCGCCTGCAGTTCGTCCACGAGTCCGACGCCGTCGGGGCCCTGCTCCTCGCGACGACCGGGCCGTCCAGCGGGATCACCAACATCGCGGGCGACGGCGTCATCACGGTCACCCAGGCCGCCGGCATGGCCGGGCGGCCGGTGCTGCCGGTCCCGATGCCGGCAGCCGGGCTCTTCGGGCTCGTCGTCAAGCGCTCCGGCCTCGCCGACTTCAGCAGCGACCAGATCCAGTTCCTCGCCTACGGCCGCGGCCTCGACACCCGCCGGATGCGCGAGGTGCTCGGCTTCGAGCCGGTCTACACGACGCGAGCCGCGTTCCAGGACTACGCCCGTGGCATCGGCGCCGCCGTGCCCGGCGGGGCAGCCATCGGGTCAGCGGTGTCCGGCGTGGCCGGGGTGGCCGGGTCCGCGGCCCAAGCGCTCAGCCACGTCTGGCCCGCAGGGAGGAACGACTGATGGCGACCACCACAAAGGCCGCGACCACGAAGGCTGGCACCACCAAGGCTGCGACGGCGAAGAAGTCCGCGACGACGGCCACTGCCGCGACCAAGGCCGCCGGGCCGGGCGCCACCGCGAAGAAGGCGGCGACCACGAAGGCCGCAGCCAAGAAGACCACGGCGAAGAAGGCTGCCCCCACTGGCGCCACCACGACACCCACCACCAAGGCGAGGGCGCCGCGTCGGGGCGCCCTCGCCGCCGGTGCCGCCCGCGCGTCCGGCGAGCGCGCCAAGCGGCGCAGCACCCCGCTGCTCGCGGCGACGACCGCGGCAACGACCGCGCCCACGATGACGGACAGCTCCGCCCCGGCCGGTCCGCGGGAGACGATCCCCGTCGTCCCGCCGGAGGCTGCAGCGGTGACCACCGGGAGCAGCAAGCACCGTCCGCGCCCCCGTCCGGCCGCCAAGGCCGTTCCCAGCCGCAAGGCGGTCGCGCGGTCCGGCGCCCGCACCGCCCGCCCGGCCTCGACGCGCACCAGCGGTGCGGCGGCGACCAGGCCGGCCCGCGCCCTCAAGGCGGTGCCCGACGACGCGCCGGTGCTGGCCGCCGTACCCACGCCCGAGGCCACGACCCGCACCGTCGCGCCCGGCGTCGAGGAGCTCCTGTCGGCAGGCATCGCGGCCGTCCGCGCAGCCGCCCAGGCGGCCGGCATCTCCGCCGAGGACGTCGAGCGCCACCTCGCCTCGATGCTGTCCTACGTGCGGCGCCGGCTGACCGGCGACTACTCGGTCGACGAGTTCGGCTTCGACGAGGACTTCACCCGGCACTTCTACCTGCCGGTGCTGCGACCGCTCTACCGCTCGTGGTTCCGGGTCGAGGTGCGCGGCATCGAGAACATCCCCGCGACCGGTGGTGGCCTGGTCGTCGCCAACCACTCAGGCACCATCGCGATGGACTCGCTGATGACCCAGGTCGCCGTCCACGACGAGCACCCCGCGCACCGGCACCTGCGCATGCTGGGGGCCGACCTGGTGTTCCAGACCCCGGTCGTCGGCCAGATCGCCCGCAAGTCCGGGTCGACCCTGGCGGCGAACCCCGACGCCGAGCGGCTGCTGTCCAACGGCGAGCTGTGCGGCGTGTGGCCGGAGGGCTTCAAGGGCGTCGGCAAGCCGTTCAGCGAGCGCTACAAGCTGCAGCGCTTCGGCCGTGGAGGGTTCGTCTCGGCGGCGCTGCGGACCGGGGCGCCGATCATCCCCTGCTCGATCGTGGGAGCCGAGGAGATCTACCCGATCATCGGCAACATGAAGGCGGTCGCCCGGCTGCTCGGGGCGCCGTACGCCCCCATCACCCCCACCTGGCCGCTGCTCGGGCCGCTGGGGCTGGTGCCGCTGCCGAGCAAGTGGATCATCGAGTTCGGGTCACCGGTGGAGACCGCCGACCTCGGACCGGCCGCCGCGGACGACCCGATGTTGGTCTTCGACCTGACCGACCAGGTCCGCGAGACCATCCAGCAGACGCTCTACTCGCTGCTCATGCAGCGGCGCTCGGTCTTCTTCTGACCGGCCTCTCCTGACCGACCCGCGGGTCAGGGGATGGAGAGGGTCACGCCGGGCAGCGTCACCGGGCCCAGCGTCGTACCCGGCACGGTCGCCGTGACGCCGCCGGTGCCGACCGTCGCCGACGGCAGCGGCACCGTGACGGTGGCCGAGGGGAGGGGCAGGGTGGCGCTGAGGGTCGGCAGGTTGACCGTGGCGCCGCCGGTCGACAGGGTCGCGCCGCTGCCCCCACCGCCGACGACGACTCCACCGGTCCCGCCCGAGACGCTGGGGGAAGGCACCCCGCCGGCACCGCTGGTGACCGGGGCGCCCGGCACGGTGACCGTCACGCCGCTGCGTGTGGGGGCGGTGGTTGACGCCGCCGCGGACGCGGTGCTGGACGTGGCGAGCGAGCTCGGCAGCGACGACGGCCCGAGCCCGGAGGTCAGCGCCTCGCCGCAGCTGTTGCAGGCCGCGATGCGCCGAGCGGTCGCGACCTGGGTCTGGCGCAGCAGCGCCTCGAGCCGGCCCACCTCGGGCAGGGAGGCCGCGGGTACCTCGGTGCGCAGGGCGTCGACCTGGGGCAGGGCGCGGGCGGTGAAGTCGCGCATGGCCAGCAGCGCCTGCGGGTTGCGGGTCTCGGACCAGGCCCGGTCGAGGGAGCGCTGCCCGCCGGTGACGGAGGTGATGGCCGCCTCGAGCGCGGTGTCGATGTCGCCGGAGTCGGGTGTGGGGCGGTCGGCGAGGGCGCGGGCGTCGGAGATGTGCTCCTGCGCCTGGTCGAGCTGGGTGCGGCCGCGGTCGAGGTCGCTGTCGGCCAGGCGGACGGCGACCCCGTCGAGCCAGCCCTTGACCGGGTACAGGGTGTCCCCGGGGACGGTGCCGCGGGACACGAGCCCCACCACCCCGCCGACGAGGAGGGCCGAGGCGGTCGCGCCGGCGACCATGCGCGGCAGGCCGCGGCCGACGACCAGCACGGCGGGGGCCGGGCGTGTGGCGGACCGGGCCGCCGCGGCGCCGCGGGCCGAGGGTGACGGGGTGGGCAGGCTGGCGGCCTCGGTGGCCAGGCGCTCGCGCAGGGTGGCGACGAACACCGCGTCGGGGCCGGGACCCAGCGACGCCACGGAGGCGAGCCGGCGACTGGTCTCGAGCAGGCGCTGGAGCTCGTCGTCGGTGAAGCGTTCTCCCTCCAGGGCGCGCTGGAACCGATCGGCGGAGCGGTTGATCAGTGGCATGCCGACACCTCCCTCCCCAGCTCGGTCGCGGTCTGTCGCGCTGAGAACGACCCGGGTGCGCAGAAGTTACGCGCCGCGCCGTAGCGAAATTCCCGGGACGGGTGACGCCTAGAGGTCGGCATCGGCCAGCTCCCGGTGCAGGGCGCGGACGGCGCGCAGCTGGAGCTGCTTGACGGCACCCTCGGACTTGCCGAGGACCTTGGCGGTCTCGGCCAGGGTCAGCCCCTGCAGGAACCGCAGGACGACGCACTCGGCCTGCTCGGGCTTGAGGTTCTTCACCGCCGTCAGCAACCGCTCGTCGCGCAGCCGCTCGAGCACCTCGTGGTCGGGGGCTGCCTCCACCCGGGTGTCGGCGTCGAGCATGTCGGCCGTCGTGACCTCCATGCGGAAACGCGCCGACTTGGCGTTGTCGGTGATCAGGTTGCGCGCGATGGTGATGAACCAGGCGGCGATGTCCCGGCCCTGCCACGAGAAGGAGTCCATGCGTCGCAGGGCGCGCAGGAACGTCTCGGAGGTGAGGTCCTCCGCGAGCTGCTGGCTGCCGACGCGCACGTAGACGTAGCGGTAGACCACGTCGACGTAGCGCTCGTAGAGCATCCCGAACGCCTCGGAGTCACCGCGCTGGGCGAGGTCGACGAGGGCGGAGATGCGGACGAAGTCCTGCGGGGCCTCGCCGGGGGCGAACCCGGCACGCGCGGCACGGCCACCGTCGGCGTCACCCGGCCCCGAGCCGCCGCTCGAGCCCCGGCCGGAGCCGTCGAGGGTCCCGGCGTCGCCGGCGATGCTGAGGACGAGGCGCAGCGAGTCGAGGAACTGCGCTGTCGCGGCGCCCATGCCGTGGCCTGCCGTGACGGTCACCGGCTGCGACAGCCGGATCAGGGCGTCACTGAGCCCCGCGAACGGCTTCGCGGCACGACGACGTGGGCGCATCCTGATGGGGGACCTCCTGGCGGGACAGTTTCGCCGATCTCGCGCCGTTTGTCAGGAGACCCGCGTCACACCCCGGACACGTCCGCCTACGCTGGTGGGGTGCCCGAGCACCTACCCGACCCCCGCACCGCGGACGCGGCGCCCCGCATCCGCATGCTGGGGCGCCCCGGGTGCCACCTGTGCGACGAGGCGCGGGCCGTGATCGCGAGGGTCGCGGACGAGCTGGGTGTCGCGTGGGAAGAGCAGTCGGTCGTGGGTGACCGGGCCCTCCTGGAGCAGTACGGCGAGCAGATCCCGGTGACCTTCGTGGACGGCCGGCAGCACGACTACTGGCGCGTCGACGAGGCCCGGCTCCGGGCGGCGCTGCAGGCCTGAACCGCCGCAGCGGGGGACGCCGTTCGCGTCCACGGCCGGCGTCGCTCGACCCCTTCGGTGACCTGGGTCACAGGCGCCACCACCACCCTTCGGGACGGCCGCTTGTGACTTTGTGCATCCGTTCACAAAAGCGTAATCTGCCGTGGGCAGCCCGCATCAGCCAGGTGCGGACCCTGTGGGTCGAGAAGGAGCCGGAGAAGACGTTGTCCGCCGAACCGAGCGCTCGTCGGGGTATCCCCGACGCCACGGTGGCCCGGCTGCCGGAGTACCTGCGAGCCCTCACCGGGCTCGCCGAGCGGGGGATCACCTCCGTCTCCTCCGAGGAGCTCGCCACCGCCGCCGGGGTACGCAGCGCCAAGCTCCGCAAGGACCTCTCCCACCTCGGCTCGTACGGCGTCCGTGGCGTCGGCTACGAGGTGGACCACCTCGCCTACCAGATCTCGCGCGAGCTCGGCCTCACCCAGGACTGGCCTGTGGCCATCATCGGGATGGGCAACCTCGGCCACGCGCTCGCGGCGTACAGCGGCTTCGCCACGCGCGGCTTCCGCGTCGTCGCCCTGCTCGACCAGGACGCCAGCCTGCACGGCCAGGAGATCGCCGGCATCGCGGTGCAGCCGATGGACACCCTCGGCTCCCTGGTCAGCGACGAGGGCCTCGCGATCGGCGTCATCGCCACCCCCGCGGCCTCGGCGCAGGGCGTCTGCGACCAGCTCGTCGCCGCCGGCGTCCGCTCGATCCTCAACTTCGCGCCGTGCGTGCTGGTCGTGCCGGAGGGCGTCGACGTCCGCAAGGTCGACCTGTCCACCGAGCTGCAGATCCTCGCCTTCCACGAGCAGCGCAAGGCGCTCGCGGCCCAGGGCGCGCTCGACGTCGCGGCGGTGGTGTCCGGGTGAGCCTCGTCGTCCTCGGCCTCTCACACCACACGGCGCCGCTGTCCCTGCTCGAGTCGATGTCCCTCGACCCGGCCGGCCGCCACCGCCTCGCCGCGGGCCTCTTCGCGCGCGACAACCTCTCCGAGGTCACCGTGGTGTCCACGTGCAACCGCACGGAGGTGTACGCCGAGTCCCTCACCTTCCACGGTGCGGTCACCGACATCACCGACGCGCTCACCGAGGTCACGGGCGTGGGCCGCGAGGAGCTGCGCGAGCACCTCTACGTGCACTACGAGGACCGCGCGATCGCGCACGCGTTCACGGTCGCCTGCGGGCTCGACTCCATGGCCGTGGGCGAGGCGCAGATCCTCGGCCAGATGCGCACCTCGCTGCGGGAGGCCCAGCGCGCCGGCCACGCCGGGTCCTCGCTCAACACCCTGTTCCAGCAGGCGCTCCGCGTCGGCAAGCGCGCCCACACCGAGACCGGGATCGACGCCGTGAGCGTCTCGCTGGTCGAGGCGGGCCTCGCCCGGGCCGAGCGCGACCTCGGGCCGCTGGACGGGCTCGACGTGCTCGTCGTCGGCGCCGGGGGCATGAGCTCGCTGGCCGCCACCACGGTGGCCCGCCGCGGCGTCCGCTCGCTGGCCATCGTCAACCGCACCCTGTCCAAGGCGACCCGCCTCGCCGAGCGCACCGGCGGCACGGCCAGGCCGCTCGACGAGCTGGGCCCCGCCCTCGCGGCCGCCGACGTCGTCATCTCCTGCACCGGGTCCACCGGCGTCGTGGTCAGCCTCGCCTGTGCCGCCGACGCCCAGGTCGCCCGTGGCGGCCGCCCGCAGGCCTATGTCGACCTTGCCCTGCCCCACGACGTGGCCCCCGAGGTCGACTCGCTCAACGGTGTCAGCCTCGCCGGCCTCGCCTCGCTCGGGGAGGACCTGTCCGGCGGGAAGACCTCCAGCGAGGTGCAGCAGGTGGCCGACCTCGTCATCGGCGAGGTGGCCGCCTACCTCACCTCCCGTGCCGCCGAGACAGTCGCGCCGACCGTCGCCGCGCTGCGCTCGCACGCCGCCGACGTGGTCGCCGGCGAGCTCAGCCGGCTCGACCAGCGCCTGCCCGACCTCGACGACACCTCGCGGGCCGAGGTGCAGCTCGCGGTGCACCGCATCGTCGAGAAGCTCCTGCACACCCCGACCGTGCGCGTGAAGGAGCTCGCCGTCGGCGGCCAGGGCGACGGCTACGCCCAGGCGCTGCGCGAGCTGTTCGACCTCGGTCCGGGCGAGGCGGCCACCGCCTCCGTCCCGCCGCCCAGGACGGGGGGTATGCCGTGAGCACCGCGACCGCGCCCCTCGCCCTGCGCCTCGGCACCCGCCGCAGTGCGCTGGCCACCACCCAGTCCACCTGGGTGGCCGACCGCCTGCGCGCCCTCGGCCACACCGTCGACCTGGTCACCATCGTCACCGAGGGCGACACGTCCACCGAGTCGCTCGCCAGCCTCGGCGGCACCGGTGTCTTCGCGGCAGCGCTGCGCCGGGCCCTGCTCGACGGCGAGGTCGACTTCGCCGTGCACTCCCTCAAGGACCTGCCCACCTCGCCCGAGCCCGGCCTCACCGTGGTCGCGGTGCCGGGGCGTGAGGACCCGCGCGACGTGCTCGTCGCCTCCGGTGGCCGCACGCTCGGCGAGCTGGGGGAGGGCGCCGTCGTCGGCACCGGGTCCCCGCGACGCGTCGCCCAGCTCGCGGCCCTCGGGATGGGCCTGGGCTTCAAGGACATCCGCGGCAACGTCGACACCCGCATCTCGATGGTGCGCGACGGCGCCCTCGACGCCGTCGTCCTCGCCAGGGCCGGCCTGGCCCGGCTCGGCCGGCTCGACGAGGTCACCGAGGCGCTCGACCCGCTGCAGGTGCTCCCGGCGCCCGGTCAGGGCGCCCTCGCCGTCGAGTGCCGCACCGACGACACCGTGACCCGGGAGGCGCTCGCCGTCCTCGACGACGCCGACACCCGGGCCTGCGTCACCGCCGAGCGCGCGGTGCTCGCCGCCCTCGAGGCCGGCTGCTCCGCACCCGTCGGCGCCCTCGCCGAGGTCGTCGACGGCGAGGACGGCCTCGAGCTGTCGCTGCGCGCGTTCGTCGGCAGCGTGGACGGAGCCGTCGACCTGCGTCGCTCGCTCGTCGGCCCCGTCACGGACGCCGAGTTCCTCGGCCACCGGCTGGCCGCCGTGCTGCTCGAGGACGGCGCCGACCTGTTGCGCGGGCCCGAGGAGCGGCCGCCCGCCGCTGACGGGCCGTCGGCCGTGGACGCCATACGCGAGCACACCGCCGACAGCTGGCCCCCCGACCCAGCCGGGGCGAACGGAACTCATCCGCTCGCCGCCCCCGACCGCCGCCCAGAACACGACAGCACGGAGCGTGCCACGTGAGCCCCACGCGCTCGACCCAGCCCACCAAGCCCACCACCCGCCAGCCCGGCCGCGTCGCCTTCGTCGGCGCCGGCCCCGGCGACGCCGGCCTCATGACCGTGCGCTCGCTCGAGCTGCTCGCCAGGGCCGACGTCGTCGTCATCGACCAGGTCGCCCGCGAGTCCGTCGTCGAGCGCTACTGCCGCGCCGATGTCGAGGTCGTCGACGCCGGCCACGGCGACCACGGCCAGCCGCTGACCCACGCCATGCGGGCCAAGCTCGTCGTCAAGGCCGCGAAGGGAGCCCACGGCGGCCTCGTCGTGCGGCTCATGGATGGCGACCCCGCGACCTTCAACGGCCTCGCCGAGGAAGCCCTCGCCTGCCGCAAGGCCGGTGTCGGCTTCGACATCGTCCCCGGCGTCAGCGCCGTGTCCGCGGTGCCCGCCTACGCAGGCATCCCGCTCACCTCGAGCAGCTCGCCCGCCGTCCACGTGATCTCGGCCAACGACCGGTCCGTCGACTGGACGGCCTCGGTCGCCGAGTCGGTGACCGTGGTGCTCCTCGGGGCGCCCGAGGACCTCAGCGGGGCGCTCGCCAAGCTGCTGGCCGCCGGCCGCGCCGAGTCCGCCCCGGTCGCGCTGACCGAGCGGGGCACCACGATCCGCCAGTCGACCCGGGTCACCACGCTCGGCGAGGTCGCCAAGGTCATGAAGACCGTGGAGTTCCCGGCCCTGGCCGTCGTCGGCTCCACCGTGGCCCTGCGAGAGCAGCTGTCGTGGTTCGAGACCAAGCCGCTGTTCGGGTGGAACGTCCTGGTCCCGCGCACCAAGGAGCAGTCGGGCTCGACGATCTCGCGCCTGGAGTCCTACGGCGCCACCGCCGAGGTCGTGCCGACGATCAGCGTCGAGCCGCCGCGCACGCCCCAGCAGATGGAGCGTGCAGTCAAGGGCCTGGTGACCGGTCGCTACGAGTGGATCGGCTTCACCTCCGTCAACGCCGTCAAGGCGGTCCGTGAGAAGTTCGAGGAGTTCGGGCTCGATGCCCGCGCCTTCGCCGGGCTCAAGGTCGCCGCCGTCGGCGGGGTCACCGCCGAGGCGCTGCACGAGTGGGGCATCGTCCCCGACCTCGTGCCGTCGGGTGAGAAGTCGGCCAACGGGCTGCTCGCCGACTGGCCGCCGTTCGACGAGGTGCTCGACCCCATCAACCGGGTCTTCCTCCCGCGCGCCGACATCGCCACGGACACCCTGGTCGCCGGCCTGCAGGCCTCCGGCTGGGAGGTCGACGACGTGACGGCCTACCGCACGGTGCGGGCCGCCCCGCCGGCGGCGCCGATCCGTGAGGCCATCAAGGGCGGGCAGTTCGACGCCGCGGTCTTCACCTCGTCCTCGACGGTGCGCAACCTCGTCGGCATCGCCGGCAAGCCGCACCCGTCGACGGTGATCGCGTGCATCGGGCCGGCGACGGCCAAGGCGGCCGAGGAGCACGGCCTGAGGGTCGACGTCCTTGCCCCCGAGGCCTCCTCGGACGCGCTCGTCGACGCCCTCGCCGACTACGGCCTCGGGCTCGCCGTCGCGGCCGCCGAGGCCGGCGAGACGGTCGTGCGGCCGAGCGCCAAGAAGTCCTCGTCGCGCCGCCGCGCGCGCTGAGCCGGTCGTGAGCACCCCAGCAGCCCAGCCGTCGGGTCCGGTCCTCCGGCCCCGACGGCTGCGCCAGTCGCCGGCCATCCGCCGGCTCGTCGCCGAGACGCGCCTGCACCCGGCCGAGCTCGTCCTGCCGGTGTTCGTCCGTGAGGGCATCACCGAGCCGGTCGCGATCTCGGCCATGCCGGGTGTCGTCCAGCACACCGTCGAGTCGCTCGTCGCCGAGGCGCAGCGCGCAGCCGAAGCCGGGCTCGGCGGGATCATGCTGTTCGGCGTCCCCGAGCAGAAGGACGCCACCGGCAGCGGCGCCGACGACCCGCAGGGGATCCTCAACGTCGGCCTGCGAGCGGTGGCTGACGCCGTCGGCGACCGGCTCGTCGTCATGGCCGACCTGTGCCTCGACGAGTTCACCGACCACGGCCACTGCGGGGTCCTCACCGCTGACGGCCGCGTGGACAACGACGCCACCCTCGAGCGGTATGCCGCGATGGGGCTCGCGCAGGCCCGCGCCGGCGCCGAGGTGCTCGGCCTGTCCGGGATGATGGACGGCCAGGTGGCCTACGTCCGCGACGCGCTCGACGCCGAGGGCTTCACCGACACCGTCATCCTCGCCTACTCCGCGAAGTACACCTCGGGGCTCTACGGCCCGTTCCGCGAGGCGGTGCAGTCGTCCCTCCAGGGTGACCGCGCGACCTACCAGCAGGACCCGGCCAACGCGACGGAGTCGCTGCGCGAGCTCGAGCTCGACATCGCCGAGGGCGCCGACATCGTCATGGTGAAGCCGGCCGGCCCACACCTCGACATCGTCGCGGCAGCCGCGGCCATGTCGCCGATTCCCGTTGCTGCGTACCAGATCTCGGGCGAGTACGCCCAGATCGTCGCTGCCGCCGACAACGGCTGGATCGACCGCGAGCGGGTCATGATGGAGTCGCTCATCGGCATCCGTCGGGCCGGTGCGCAGATCATCCTGACCTACTTCGCGTTCGACGCCGCCGCGCTTCTCTGACCCTCAGTCCCGGCGCGTGAAGACCGCGTCGACCGCGGGGATCCGGGCGCGGTAGCCGCGCAGCAGGTCGCGCGCCACGGTCACGGAGTCGACGAGCGGGTGGAGCGCGAATGCCTCCACGGCCTCGCGCTCGTCACCGGTGGCCGACGCGGAGATCGTGAGGCGCTCCACGGCCTTGACCTGCAGCACGAGTCCCAGCTGGTGGGTCGTGAGCGGGCTGACGGCCAGGGGCCGCGGCCCGTCGCCGTCGACGGTGCAGGGGACCTCGACCACGGCGTCCTCGGGCACGCCCGGGACGGCGCCGGCGCTGCGTACGTTGAGGATCAGTGAGGTGGCCTCGCCCCTGGCGATGGCGGCCATGATGGCCAGCGCCACCCCCTCGTACCCACCGCCCTGGACGTCGTCCTCACCGCGCTCCTGGCCCTCGTCACGCGCCTCCTGCATGTAGGTCGCGTTGCGTTCCCGGCGGACCCGGTCCCACTCGCCGTACGGGTCGTCGCCCGCCCGTGCCAGCGCCTCGTAGAAGCCGCGCTGCTGGGCCAGGAGGTACTCGCCGCGGGTCTGGTCGGCGCTGCGGATCGAGGCGACCGCGTCACGGGTGAAGTAGTAGTAGTAGAGGTACTCGTTGGGGATCGCGCCGAGCGTCCGCAGCCACTCCGGCCCGAAGAGGTGTGCCTCCTCCATGGAGCCGAGCATCCGGTCGTCGGCGAGCAGGTCGGGCAGCACGTCGCGGCCGCCGGAGTGCAGACCACGCAGCCAGCCGAGGTGGTTGAGGCCGACGTAGTCGACCCTCGTGCCGGCGGGGTCGAGCCCGAGGGTGACGGCGGCGCGGCGGGCGAGCGCGATGGGGGAGTCGCAGATCCCGACGACGCGGTCGCCGAGGACCTGCTGCATCGCCTCGGTCACCATGCCGGCTGGGTTGGTGAAGTTGATGACCCACGCACCGGGGGCGACAGCCCGGACGCGTTCGGCGACGTGGCGGGCGACGGGCAGGGTGCGCAGCCCGAACGACAGCCCACCCGGTCCGGTCGTCTCCTGCCCCAGGACCCCGAGGTCGAGGGCGACCCGCTCGTCGGCGGTCCGCCCCTCGAGCCCTCCGACGCGGATGGCGGAGAACACGAAGTCGGCGCCCTCCAGCGCCTCGTCGAGGTCGGTCGTCGTGAGGACCGTCGGGGCGTCGTCCTGGCCGGCGCCCATCTGTGCGAGCACCCGGCCGATCGCCTCCAGCCGTGACCCGTCGACGTCGTGCAGCCGCACCTCGTCGACGCGCCGCTCGTGGTGGTCGGTGAGCAGCGCGCCGTAGACCAGCGGCGTGCGGAAGCCGCCGCCGCCCAGGATCGTCAGCCTCATGCAGGCAACCTAGCCCCGCGTGCCCACCGGCTGCTTGTCACTGCCGTGGCCGCACGGCATTCTGGCCGCACACCGACGACAGGAGCCGCGCCGTGCCCGAGCAGGCCGAGGAGCAGGCCTACGACCCCTTGGCCGCGCTGCGGACCCCGGACGCCCCCGAGCTCGACGTGCTCATCTGGGGCACGGTGTTCCTCGACATCATCTTCACCGGCCTGGCCGCGCTCCCCGAGGACGGCCAGGAGGTGTGGGCAGACGGTATGGGGTCGTGCCCCGGCGGCATCGCCAACCTCGCTGTCGCGGCCCGTCGGCTGGGTCTGCGGACCTCGCTGGCCGCAGCGTTCGGGGACGACGCCTACGGCGACTTCTGCTGGGAGACCCTGGCCGACTTCGAGCACGTGGACCTCAGCCGCTCGCGCCGGTTCGAGGGATGGCACTCGCCCGTCACGGTGTCGATGGCGGTCAACCGGGACCGCGGCATGGTCAGCCACGGCCACGCCCCGCCGCTGGGGCCGTCGGAGCTCATCGGCACCCCGCCCCGCTCGAGGGCTGTCATGGTCGAGCTGTCGGAGGAGCGGCCGCTGGTCGACGGGGCCGAGGCGACCTGGGTCCAGCAGGCGCAGGCCGGTGGCGCCCTGGTCTTCGCCGACGTCGGCTGGGACCCGAGTGGTCGTTGGTCCCCCGAGGTCCTCGACCAGCTCTCGGTGGTGCACGGCTTCCTGCCCAACGCGGGCGAGGCGATGGCCTACACCCGCACCAGCACTCCGCACGAGGCGCTCTACGCCCTCGCCGACCGGGTGCCGCTCGCCGTGGTCACCAACGGTGAGTCCGGTGCCCTCGCGATCGACTCGGCGACGGGGGAGGAGGCGGTCGTGCCGGCGCTGCGCGTGCCGGCCATGGACCCGACGGGCGCGGGCGACGTGTTCGGCGCCTCGATGGTGCTCGGGACGCTGGCGGGGTGGCCGCTGCAGCAACGGCTGGCGTTCGCGGCCCTGTGCTCGTCGCTGTCGGTGCAGCAGTTCGGCGGGAGCCTCGCGGCACCGGGCTGGGGCGACATCGCCGACTGGTGGACCCACCAACGCGCGTCGGGCGACCGCACCTCGTACCACCAGTCGCTGCTGCGCCGTTACGGCTTCCTCGACGACCTCGTCCCCACGATCCCGCTCGGGGCCGGCCGCCGTGCCACGGCCACCATCGCCCGCCACGTGGACGTCGAGGGGTACCCGTAGGCCACCAGCGCGGGCATGCCAGAGGGGCCGGTTCCCCACGGAACCGGCCCCTCTGCGTACGGCGTCGCTGTGCTGCGCGCCCTGGTGGTGCCTG
This sequence comes from Phycicoccus sp. Soil748, assembly GCF_001428025.1. Classification (GTDB taxonomy): domain Bacteria; phylum Actinomycetota; class Actinomycetes; order Actinomycetales; family Dermatophilaceae; genus Pedococcus. Next base: position 49,352 of record NZ_LMSC01000002.1, read on the forward strand.
TCGGCTGGTGCTCAGGCGGCCTTGACGAGCTGGACGTCGAGGTTGATCTTGATCTTCTCGGAGACGAGCACGCCGCCACCCTCGAGGGCGACGTTCCACTCCAGGCCGAAGTCCTTGCGGTTGATCTCGGTGGTGGCCTCGAAGCCGGCCTTCTGGTTGCCCCACGGGTCGGTGGCCAGGCCGTTGAACTCGAGGTCGAACGCGACCGGCTTGGTGACGCCCTTGATGGTGAGGTCGCCCTTGAGGGTGTCCTCGCTGACCTCGGTGGAGGTGAAGCTCATCGTGGGGTTGTTCTCCACGTCGAAGAAGTCGCCGGACTTCAGGTGGGCGTCGCGGTCGGCGGAGCCGGTGTCGACCGAGCCGAGCTGGACGACGGCGGTGACCTGCGAGGCGGTGACGTCGTCGGCGACCTTGGCCGCGCCCTCGAACTCGTTGAACTTGCCGCGGACCTTGGTCACCATGAGGTGACGCGCGGTGAAGCCGAGCTCGCTGTGCGAGGCGTCGATGTTCCAGGTGCCGGCGGGGAGGTCGTTGATGCTGGCCATGGGGGTTCTCCTTGGATCGAGGGGTGGTCCGCGGGACTTTCCCGCGGCGTCACTGGGTTGAACATAGCAGAGTTGATTTATATTTCAACCAACTAGTCGAGATGGGATACTGACCACCATGAGCACCACCGTGACCGCGCCACCGCGCTGGCTGACCACCGAGCAGCAGGAGGCCTGGCGTGCCTACCTGCGCGGGAGCCGCCTGCTGGAGGCCGCCCTCGACCGCGACCTGCAGTCCCACGGCGTCCAGCTGAGCGAGTACGAGATCATCTCGATGCTCTCCGAGGCGCCGGGCCGCCGCCTGCGCATGTCCGGGCTGGCCGACCTCGTCGTGCAGTCGCGCAGCCGCCTCACCCACACCGCCGCGCGGCTCGAGAAGCGCGGCTGGGTCCGGCGCGAGTCCTGCCTGGAGGACCGCCGCGGCGTCGAGCTGGTGCTCACCGAGCGCGGGCTGGAGGCCGTCCGCGAGATGGCCCAGGTCCACATCGAGAGCGTCCGGCGCAACATCGTCGACACCATGACGCCCGAGCAGTTCGCCGGCCTCGGCCTCGCCATGGCCGCCGTCCGGGACGCCATCCTGGCCGGGGGCCTGCCCTCGTGCAGCGAGGTCTGATCCCACACACGGCCGTGCCTGTGAGCCTGCGCACGCCGGCCGCAGCACCCGGGCTCGGGCGCTCAGGTAGGGCTGTGACAATGGGGGGCATGACGCCATACCCCTTCGACGCCCCGGCTTCGCAGGCCCTGCTCGAGCGCGCCCTCGCCGTCACCCCGGGAGGCGTCAACTCGCCGGTCCGTGCGTTCCGCGCCGTCGGGGGCACGCCGCGGTTCATGGCCTCCGGCAACGGCCCCTACCTGACCGACGTCGACGGCCGCGAGTACGTCGACCTGGTCGGCTCGTGGGGCCCGATGATCCTGGGACACCGCCACCCGGCCGTGGTCGAGGCGGTGCAGGCTGCCGCCGCCGACGGCTTCTCGTTCGGCACCCCGAGCGAGAACGAGGTGCGGCTCTGCGAGGAGATCGTCGCCCGGGTCGAGCCGGTGGAGCAGGTGCGCCTGGTGTCCAGCGGCACCGAGGCCACCATGAGCGCCATCCGCCTGGCGCGCGGCTACACGGGGCGCTCGCTCATCGTGAAGTTCGCCGGCTGCTACCACGGCCACGTCGACTCCCTGCTCGCGCAGGCGGGCTCGGGCGTCGCGACGTTCGCGCTGCCGGACTCTGCGGGCGTGCCCAAGGAGATGGCTGCCGAGACGATCGTGCTGCCCTACAACGACCTCGCCGCGGTGGAGCAGGCGTTCGCCGCCCAGGGCGCCGAGATCGCGGCCGTCATCACCGAGGCCTCGCCCGGCAACATGGGCGTCGTCCCGCCGGCACCCGGCTTCACCGAGGGGCTGCGCCGCACCACGGCCGCCCACGGTGCGCTGCTCATCTCCGACGAGGTCATGACGGGGTTCCGCTGCTCGGCCGCCGGCTGGTACGGCCTCGAGGGCCCGTACGACGCTGGGGCGCCTGACCTGTTCACCTTCGGCAAGGTCATGGGTGGTGGCTTCCCGGCGGCGGCGTTCGGCGGCCGCGCGGACGTCATGGCACTGCTCGCGCCCGTCGGCCCGGTCTACCAGGCGGGCACCCTGTCGGGTAACCCGGTGGCGACCGCGGCGGGCCGGGCGACCCTCGAGCAGTGCACGCCCGCGCTGTACGAGCGCCTGGACGACGTGGCCGACGCCATCACCGCCGCCCTCGACACCGAGCTCGGGCGGGCCGGCGTGCCGCACACCATCCAGCGCGCGGGGAGCATGTTCAGCGTGTTCTTCCGCGACGGCGCCGTCACCGACTACGACGAGGCCCGTGCCCAGCACGTGCCGGCGTTCGGCGCGTTCTTCCACTCGATGCTCAGCCAGGGCGTCTACCTGCCGCCGAGCGCGTTCGAGTCGTGGTTCGTCAGCGGGGCGCACGACGACGCCGCGGTCGACCGGGTCGTCTCGGCGGTGCCCGCCGCGGCGGCAGCGGCTGCCGAGGCGTTTGCGACAATCGACTCATGACCTCCGCCCCCCGCACCGTGGTGCACCTGCTGCGCCACGGGGAGGTCCACAACCCCGACGGCGTGCTCTACGGACGCCTCGACGGCTACCACCTCTCCGAGCTGGGCACGCGCATGGCGCAGGCCGCGGCCCGGCACCTCGAGGACCACGACGTCACGCACGTCGTCGCCTCGTCGCTGACCCGGGCGCATGAGACGGCCGCACCCGTCGCGGCGTCGCACGGCGTCGACATCACCGTGGACGACCGGGTCATCGAGGCAGGCAACTCCTTCGAGGGCGAGCAGGTGGGGTCGATGAGCCCGCTGGCCTTCGTGCACCCGCGCTACTGGGGCCGGATCGTCAACCCGTTGCGCCCCTCGTGGGGCGAGCCCTACAGCGAGATCGCGACCCGGATGGTCGAGGCGGTCGCCGACGCCCGCGAGCACGCCCGCGGCCACGAAGCCGTCATCGTCTCCCACCAGCTGCCCATCTGGACCCTGCGCAACCAGCTCGCCGGCAAGCGCCTGTGGCACGACCCGCGCCGCCGCGAGTGCCGCCTCGCGTCGCTGACCACGTTCACCTACGTCGGCGACGAGCTGGAGTCCATCACCTACAGCGAGCCCGCTGCGGCCCTGGTCTCGGAGTCGCGGGGTGGCACCGGATGAGGTCGCACGCCCCACGCCGTACGGTGCGGACGGCCGCGCTGCTCGCGGCTCCCGTCCTCGCGCTGTCCCTCGCCGCGTGCTCGCAGGACCCCAACTCCATCGCGGCCCAGGCGAAGTCGGGCAACCGGCAGGGCTACGTCTCCGGTGACGGCACCGTCGAGCAGATCCCCGCCGCCAAGCGCAACAAGCCGGTCGCACTCTCCGGGACCACCCTCGACGGCGCGTCCTGGTCGGTCGCGGGGCAGGCCGGCAAGGTCGTGGTGCTCAACGTCTGGGCCTCGTGGTGCCCTCCGTGCGAGAAGGAGGCGCCCGAGCTGAAGAAGTCGGCCGAGGCCGTCGCCGCAGCCGCCAAGCCGGTCGTCTTCATGGGCATCAACACCCGCGACAACCCGTCCTCGGGCAAGGCGACCGCCAAGCGCCAGGGCATCCCGTACCCCTCGCTCGACGACCAGGACGGGCAGCTGATCCTGGCGCTGCAGGGCAAGGCGCCCACGCCTCCCGTGACGCTGGTGCTCGACCCGAAGGGGCGCATCGCCGCCCGCGTCCTGGGTGAGGTGACGTCGTCCACGCTCGACGGGCTGGTCGACGACGTCCTGGCCGAGAAGTAGGCCGGCGCCTTGATCGCAGACGTCACGGACACGGTCACCACGGGTGCCCTCCCGGTCGCCCTCGTCGTCGCGCTCCTCGCCGGCGCGGTGTCGTTCGCGTCGCCGTGCGTGCTGCCCCTCGTGCCCGGCTTCCTCGGCTACGTCACCGGCCTGTCCGACGAGTCGCTGGCCCAGCGCTCGCGTCACCGCATGGTGGCCGGCGCCCTGCTGTTCGTGCTGGGGTTCACCGTGGTCTTCATGGCCACGACCGCCTTCCTCGCCGGCGTCGGGGCAACCCTGGTCGAGCACCGTCAGGGCCTCATGCGACTCGGCGGCGTGCTCGTCATCCTCATGGCCCTGGTGTTCATCGGGGTAGGGAGTCGGATCGGCTCCCAGCGCGAGGTCAAGCTCCACCGCCGCCCGGCATCGGGCCTGGCCGGGGCGCCGTTCCTGGGGGCTGTGTTCGGGCTCGGGTGGGCGCCCTGCACCGGCCCGACCCTCGGCGCCGTCGTGCTCCTCGCGACCACCACGGGCGACCAGCCCGCCGTGGTGCGCGGCATCGTGCTGGCGCTGGCCTACTCGCTCGGCTTGGGGCTGCCGTTCGTCCTGATCGCCGCCGGCTTCGAGCGGTTCGGCGGGGTCTCGGCGTTCCTGCGGCGGCACCAGCGCGGCATCCAGCTCTTCGGCGGCGGGCTGCTGCTCGTCATCGGCCTGCTCCTCGTGACCGGCCTCTGGGAGTCGTGGACGCGGTACGTGCAGACCTCCCTCGTCAACGGCTTCCAGACGGTGATCTGACCATGGCACAGCAGACCAGGGACGTCACCGAGGGCATCACCCAGCCGAGCCTCGGCGCGGTCGGCTGGCTGCGCTGGATGTGGCGGCAGCTGACGAGCATGCGCACCGCGCTGTTCCTGTTGCTCCTCCTCGCGATCGGCGCCCTGCCCGGCTCCATCTGGCCGCAGCGCAGCATCGACTCCGCGCGCACCGCCGACTGGATCGCCAACCACCCCAGGTCCGGCCCGTGGCTGGACCGGCTGGGGTTCTTCGAGGTCTACGCGTCGCCGTGGTTCGCGGCGATCTACCTGCTGCTCTTCATCTCCCTCGTCGGCTGTGTCCTGCCGCGCAGCAAGGTGCACTGGAAGGCGATGCGCTCGACGCCGCCGCGCGCTCCCGCCCGACCGGATCGGCTGCCCTCGTCGGCCACCGCCGAGACCGGGGCCGACGCCGAGGCCGTCCTGGCCGCCGCGCGGGAGGTGTTCCAGGGCAAGCGGTTCCGCACGCACGCGCACGACTCGACCTCCGTCAGCGCGGAGAAGGGCTACCTCAAGGAGACCGGCAACCTCGTCTTCCACCTGGCCCTGATCTTCGTCATCGTCGGTGTCGCGGTGGGCCACCTGTTCGGGTGGAAGGGCGACGTCATCGTGCCGGTCGGCAAGACGTTCGCGAACTCGCTGATCCAGTACGACACGTTCAGCCCCGGCCCCTGGGTCGACCCCTCCAGCCTGTCGCCGTTCCGGATCAAGGTCGACAAGCTCGACGCGACCTTCGAGGAGAACGTCACCGGACGTGGCCAGTTCGGCCAGCCGCGTGACTTCACCGCCCACGTGACGACGGTCGCCGAGCCGGGCGTGACGCCGAAGCAGGCGACGATCAAGGTCAACCACCCGCTGGAGATGAAGGGCGCGGGCGTCTTCCTGCTGGGCAACGGCTACGCGCCCGTCATCACCGTCCGTGACAAGGACGGCAACCCGACCTTCAGCGGGCCGGTGCCCTTCCTCGCCCAGGACAACAACTACACCTCGGTCGGCGCCGTGAAGATCCCCGGTGCGCAGCCGAAGCAGCTCGGGTTCTCGGGGCTCTTCCTGCCGACCGCGGTGATCGACAAGGAGAAGGGCCCCACGTCGATCTTCCCGGACGCGAAGAAGCCGGCCCTGGCCCTGACGCTCTTCGAGGGCACCCTCTTCCCGGGTGGGCGGCCGCAGTCGGTCTACGTGCTCGACACCGCCGAGATGGCGCAGGTCAAGACCGCCAAGGACCAGCCGCTGCGGATCTGGCTCGAGCCGGGCAAGACCTTCACCCTTCCCGGCGACCGCGGCACCATCACCTTCGACGGCGTCGACCGGTTCGCGGGGCTGTCGATCCGGCACGACCCCGGCAAGTACGTCACGCTCGTGGCGGCGCTGCTGGCACTGGGCGGTCTCATCGCCTCACTCGTCATCCGGCGCCGACGGGTGTTCGTGCGCGTTTCGCCTGCGCAGGACGGCAGACGTACCGTGGTGACGGTCGGCGGTCTCGCCAAGGGCGACGACGACGGGCTTCAAGAGGTGGTCGAGGACGTCCTCGCCGCCGTGGAACGACGATTGGGCAGCAGCACATGACGAACGAGACGCTCGCCGGATACGCCAACGTGAGCCTGTACTCCGCGATGGCGGTCTTCACGATCGCCATGCTGTGCCACGCCGTCTACCTCGCCGGGCTGCTGCCGGCGCGCGACCGCGCCACCGACCGTGCCGCCGAGCGTGCTGGCGACCGCTCCGCGGAGCGTGAGCTCGTCGGAGCAGGGGCCACGAGCGCATCGGTCGACGCCGCGTCGGCCGACGTCGCACCGGCCGACGCGGAACCGACTGGCGCCGCACCGGTCGCCGGTAGTGCCGCCGAGGTGCCGTCCCGGGCCCGCGCCGCGGCCGGGATCGGCTCCACCACGACGTGGCTCGGAGGGATGCTGCTGCTCCTGTCGGTGGTCCTGCGCGGCCTGTCGGTCGACCGGTGGCCGCTGGGCAACATGTTCGAGTTCGCGGTGATGGGCTCGATGTTCACCTCGTTGGCCTACTCGATCTGGTCGACGAGGCGCGACCTGCGCTGGCTGGGCCTGTTCATCACCGGCCCGATCCTGCTCGTGCTCGGCATGGCCGTCCGCGTCTGGTACACCGAGGCCGCCGAGCTCCTGCCGTCTCTCCAGAGCTACTGGCTCGTCATCCACGTCACCGTCGCCGTCCTCGCCACCGCCGTGTTCACCATCGGTGCGGCGGCGACCGCGGTGTACCTGGTCAAGGACGCCTTCGCCCGCTCCGGCCGCTCCAGCGTGCTCGACAGGTTCCCTGACGCCGCGTCGCTGGAGCGCACGGCCTACGGCCTGTACATCGTGGCGTTCCCGCTGTGGACCTTCACCCTGATCGCCGGCGCCATCTGGGCGCGCCAGGCGTGGGCGTCCTACTGGAACTGGGACCCCAAGGAGGTCTGGACGTTCGTGATCTGGGTGGTCTACGCGGCCTTCCTGCACTCGCGGGCGACCAGCGGCATCAGCCGCCAGACCGCCAGCTACATCGCCCTGGCCGGCTACGCCTGCATCATCGTCAACTTCGCCGTGGTCAACGTGTTCTTCGTGGGCCAGCACTCCTACTCCGGCTTGTGAGGAACGCGCACCACCATGCTCCGCTACACCGTCCTGCGCCTGCTCATCTTCTTCGGGGTGCTGTCGCTCTTCTGGCTGCTCGGCCTGCGCGACCGCGACCAGCAGTGGATGCTGCTCGTCCTCTCCGCGCTGGTGTCGATGGTCCTGTCGTACTTCGTGCTCGCCCGGTTCCGCGAGGAGAGCACCCGCCAGCTGGCTGAACGCGTGCAGCGGCGCACCGAGGCCAAGCAGGCGGCTGCTGCGGCCGGCCACGGCACGGTGCACGGCGACGACGAGGCCGCAGAGGACGCCGAGGACGAGCGCGGGCCCGCCGAGTACCGCTGACCCCCTGGTCGCAGCCGCCGCTCCGCCGCTCTTCTCGCCCTGAACCGGACCTCAGGCCGACATGGCGCTGGGGAAGCGGGTCTCGAAGTCGAGGATGCGCGCCGCCATGGGCGTGACCCGTATGCGCGCCATGGGCTGGGAGCGCAGCGGCTCCAGCCAGGCCGCTGCCGCGTCGGGGCCGAGGTACCGGGTCGCCGCGGCGGCGTACTTGGGCACCATCTCGTCGAAGACGTCGACCTGCGCGGTACCCCTGACGAACAGCACCGCTCAGCCCATGCCACCGATGCTGATCCCGGCTCCGGACATGCCGGTCCGGCCGTCGCCGCGTTCCTTGTGGCAGTTGGCGCAGCGGACGAAGCGCTGGCCGTCCGGGGTGTGCGCCGACTCCCAGTCGTGGTGGAGGTTGGTGCGGCAGAGGAGAGGCTTTCGGGGAGTGGTCATGGCGACCTCCACGGGTGTCGGGCTCGGGTGTGACGACACCGCCCTGCGCAGTGCGAGAGAGCTGGCGAGGACGCCCGTGGCGAACTTCGCCTGGGCGCTCACGGTCAGCGGGTCGAGCTCGGCGAGGAGCTCTGCGCGGTAGCGGTCCCGTACCGGGCCGCGAGGAAGGGTGGACGTGGCGAGCCGCACGGCACGCCTGGCCCACGGGTGGCCGTGGCCGACCTGACCTGCCAGTGACGGCGGCAGGGTGCGCACGTCACGCCTCCCCGCTCGCGGGTAGCGGCACCGCGAAGGGGCGACGCGGCCGGTGTGCCCTGGCCAGTGCGGTCGGCGCCGACACGGCGCCCGACTCGGTGAGGCGGTAGTACCGGCGGGCGGGGCGACCTGCGGCCCGGGGGTCGATGTCCTCCCACCGCGACTCCAGCCAGCCGATGCCCTCGAGCCTGGCGAGGATCGGGTGGACGGTGCCGCTCGGGAGGCCGGCCTCCGCGCCGATGTCGCTGCCGTACCGCTCGCGCGTGGCCTCCCCGAGGAAGGCCTGCAGCACCAGCTGGGTCGGGATGGTCATGCGCGGTTGGCGGCCCACACGCGTAGTCTACCTAGGCCCTAGGTAGAGATCAATGAAGCTCAATGCCACTTGGCCAGACGGACCAGCGCCGCCGCTTCGTCCTCGAAGGCCGCCAGCAGGGCCTCCGGATCGTGCACCACCGCAGCGTCGGCCATGATGCCGACCTGGACGTTGCCGGCATACGTGAAGATGCAGGTCCCGAGGGTCTGGCGACCCGATCCCGGGACCCAGCCGAGCACCCCGGTCACCGGCACCCCTGCGAGCAGGCGTTGCGACGTGGGGCCGGCGACATTGGTCGTCACGCCGATCGCCTTGTTCGCGAAGAAGTCCACCAGGACTCGTTCCACGGCGGGAACCGTCCGCGCGATGACGCCCATGAGCGCGAAGGTCAGCGGCGCCTCGGGTGAGCGCTTGAGCCAGTCCATCCGGCGTTTGGTCTCGGCGAGCCGGGCCAGCAGCTGGGTGGTGCCGCTGGGATAGGTGAAGAACACCAGGGCGAAACGGTTTCCGAGCGTCGGCGGGAGCGGCCGGTCCAGCGGGCGGAGGTTGACAGGCACCATCGTCACGAGGTCGACCGGGCCCGCACCGTGCTCCTGCTGGTAGCGGCACAATGCCCCCGCCATCGCGCTCATCAGCACGTCGTTGAGCGTGCCCCCTTGGAGCTGCGCAACCTCCTTGAGCTCGTCCAGGGGCAGCGGGCCGGTCCACACCACCCGCTTGTACGTGGACGGGGCGCCATCCAGCACGCTCGGCGAGCTGTGCGTCGACAACAGCTGGGCCACGACCTCGGTCGTGCGGATCCCGCCTCGCAGGAGGGCTGCTCCTCCCGACGGGGTGCCCAACCTCATGAGCTGACCGAGGCCGTCACGGGCCAGGGCTGCCGATGCCCCGACGGGGCTGCGCCGGCCTCGCGCGGGTCCTTCGTCTGCCGCCCCCACGTCCGCTGCCCCCACGTCCTCGTCCCCGTCGGTCAGGGACAGGAGCACGCGAGCCAGCGAGATGCCGTCCGCCATCGCGTGGTGGACGCGGCTGAACACCACCGCGCCGTCCCCGTGACCGTCGATGAGCTGCACCTCCCACAGCGGATGGTGGGGGTCGATCGGCAGGTGGAGGTGCTCCTCCACGTGCGACTGCAGCGCGTGGTCGTCACCCGGTGCGGCGAGCGTCAGCCTCTTGACGTGGTGGTCGACATCGAACGTGGGGTCGTCCTCCCACTGCGGGAGGCCGAACCCCAGCGGGGCGGCGACAGGTCGCTGCCTGAACACGGGGTAGCAGTCCAGCACCCGGGTCCGGAGCAGGTGGACGACCTCGTCCCAGTCGGGCGCGGACGCCAGGAACATCAGCGTGACGATGACCATGCGGTTGCTGGGACGGTCCATGCTGAGCCAGATCGCGTCCACCGGCTCCGTCCGCCTGCGCGTGCTGCTGGCCATGCGGCTCCCAGATGTCGCTCCTGCCCGGTATCCGGTCCTCCCGGGTTCGGCACCTCAGGGTCGTCCGCCGGTCGGACCCCGGCCTAGGGGCGATGGTCCTCGTCGATGGTCCTCGTCGCTGATCAGTCGTCCTTCTTCAGGCTCGGGTACTTCTTCTCGACCGCTGCACGGACCTTCTTCTTCTCGGCCTCCGACCCGTGCTGGGCCACCCGGGCCAAGGCGTTGCGGGCGTGCTCGATGTCAGGGATCGGGTACTTCTCCTGGTCCGGCAGCGCGAACGAAGACTTCTTCAGCTTCTTGCGGTTCTCGCTGTCACTGAGGTCCTTCGACATGTCGGCCTCCTTCCTTGAGGGTCCGGCTCCTTGCTACCCGGACGGCGCCCCGCCCAACCCCGGCTCGCGGAGGCACTTCTCGCACTGGCCCCTCAGCGGACCCGTCGCACCACCACCGCCAGGGCCGTGGCCAGGGCGACGGTCCGGACCAGCCGCAGGGGGCTGAAGGGCGACAACCCCACGAACGCGGCGATGGACGTCCCGACGGCCTCGATCGGTCTGCTGCCGGAGGGGCCCTCCTCGATGTAGACCCCCGGCGACAGGTAGTGCCCGCCGCCCTTGGTCCCCTTGCCGCCCTTGCCCTTGCCCTTCTTGCCCATGGCCGACCTCCTGAGCCAAGGATGCCTCCGTGAGGTATGCCGCGGCCAGAGGTTCGCTGCTCGGCTCGGGTCCGTTGCAGTCGGCGGCCCTGTCCCTCGGTCAGCCGTCGAGCTGGGCCCGGAGCCGCTCGACGGTGCCGTCGACGTCGGTGAGCTTGTCGAGTCCGAACAGCCCGATCCTGAACGTGGAGAAGTCGTCCCGCTCGCCACACATCAGCGGCACACCGGCCGCCACCTGGAGGCCGCGCTTCTTGAACTTCGCGCCGCTGCGGACATCCGGGTCGTCGGTGAAGGACACCACCACGCTGGGGGCCGCGAAACCCTCGGCGGCGACCGAAGGAAAGCCGTGCTCTCCCAGCATCGCCCGCACCTGGGTGCCGAGCGAGACCTGGGCGTCGCGCAGTACGTCGAGGCCCAGCGAACGGGTCTCGAGCATGATGGCGGCATCGCGCGCAAGGGCGTCCGTGGGCATCGTCGCGTGGTACGGCGTGTGGCCCTCGGTGTAGGCCTCGGTGATCGTCAGCCACTTCTGCAGGTCGATCGCGAAGCTGGAGGAGGTGGTCGCCATGACCCGCTCCCGAGCGGTCTCGCCCAGCATCACGAACCCGGCGCACGGCGAGCCGCTCCACCCCTTCTGCGGGGCGCTCAGCAGCACGTCGACACCGAGCGCCTCCATGTCGACCCACATCGCCCCTGACGCGATGCAGTCGAGGACGAACAGCCCACCGACCGCGTGAGTCGCGTCGGCGACGGCGCGGACGTAGTCGTCGGGCAGCAGGATCCCGGCTGCCGTCTCGACGTGGGGGGCGAAGACGACCCCGGGGCGGTCTCGCTCGATCGCCTCGACGACCTCGGCGACGGGAGCCGGGGCCCATGCGGCCTGGGGCTGGTCGGAGGCCGGGCGCGCACGGCACACGGTCGTCCCGCTCGCCACCGAGCCGGCGTCGAGGATCTGCGACCAGCGGTAGGAGAACAGGCCGTTGCGCACGACGAGGCAGCGTTGGCCGGTCGCGAGCTGGCGCGCCACTGCCTCCATACCGAACGTGCCGCCGCCGGGCACGAGCGCGACCGTGTGGGCGCTGTAGGTCGTGCGCAGGACGTCGATGATGTCCTGCATGACGCCCACGAAGCGTTGGGACATGTGGTTGAGGGACCGGTCGGTGAAGACCACCGAGTACTCGAGCAGTCCATCAGGGTCGACGTCGTGGCGAGGAAGGTTCACCTCCGCAAGGTTGCCACAGCCGGGTATGGAGCGCTCGAGTCACGAGGTGCACCCTCAGGCACCGCGCACCTGACGGTGCACGGTCAGAAGCATCCCTCGTGTCTGCGTGCGCGCTCGGCGACGGAGCCGACGTCGAGACCGTAGGCATCGTGCCCGGTCGCAGCGAACGCCTCCAGCCTCTGGGCCGCCCGGTCGAACAACCGGTCCGCGCCCACCTGGTTGCCCCGCGCCGCGTGGGTGATGGCGACGCAGAGCTGCGCGAGCCCCTGCCACAGGTCGCGTTCAGTGTCGGGGCCGGCCTTCCACCGCGCCTCCAGCACCTCGTGGGCTGCGAACGGGCGCCCGGCCTCGACCAGCCCTCTCGCCACGGTCAGCGTCTCGGCCGGTGGCAGCGGGTCCTCTGGTACGGGCTCGACCCCTTCGGCTCCGTACGGCAAGGGGCGCCCGAGCGCGTCGCGGGGCCTCGCCTGGCGGGCCCTGCCCTGGGTGTCCCGGTCGCGGTCTCGTCCTGTCACGGGTCCAGCCTCGCAAGAAACGGCGGCTGGCGCTGCCGCCCTCCGCCGCCACCACGCGTCCCGCCGCGCGTCGGTGGTGTGCGCGACCCACTTCGGGGTAGAAGTACCTCGCCGAGGAAAGGGGCTGGTCGATGAGGTCGTGGCGCAGGTCCGAGGCCGGTTTCCTGGCGCGGGCGTACGCCTGGCTGGTGGTCACCTTCCGGTGGTTCGTCGTGCTGGGGTGGGCGGTGGGCGCGGTCGCGGCCGCCGTATGGCTCCCCGCCACGATCCCGAACGCCGACCTCGGCGGGTTCGCGCCGCCCAACAGCCGCGCGATCGCGACGGAGACCGCATCGGCCAAGGCCTTCGGGTTCCCGGTCCTGTCACGCACGCTCCTGGTGCAACGCGACCCTCATGGCCTCTCGGAGGCTGCCCAGCGACGGGTGGTGGAACGGGCCGTGGCGGTGACCAAGGGCGAGGAGCGCGACGTCGGCGACATCGCCGCCGTGATCCCGGTCGTCAACACGGTGGGTGTCTTCCCGTCGTCGTCCGAGGTGGGCACGACGGCGCTGAGCTTCGTGTTCACCAAGCCCCACACCACCTTCGGCGACGAGGTCGCCGCGGCGCAGCGGTTCGGGCGCGTGCACGTCAACCAGGCGGACGACCACCTCGTCGGGGTGACCGGGACGGTGCCGGCGCAGGTCGCTCAGTCCAAGATCCTCTACGGCCGGCTCCTGCTGCTCGAGTGCGCCACGCTCGCAGTCGTCATCGGCATCGTCGCCCTGAAGTTCCGGTCGCTCATCGCACCGTTCGTGGCCCTGCTGACCGCCGCGGTCTCCTACTTCCTGGCGGTCCGGGTGACCAACTACGTCGGCGGGTTCGTGCGCGGCGGGGTGCCTGACGAGCTCAAGCCGCTCGTGCTGGCACTGGTGCTCGGCATCGTCACGGACTACGCGATCTTCTTCCTCTCCAGCATGCGCACGGGGCTCGACGACGGGGCAGACCGGTTGACCGCCGCGAAGAACTCAGCCGCGCAGACGGGCCGGATCGTCCTCGTGGCCGGTCTCGCCGTGGCCGCGGGCAGCGCGGCGATGCTCGTCGCCCACTCCGGCTTCTTCCGTGCCTTCGGCCCGGTGCTGTCCCTGTCGGTGCTGGTGTCCGTGGTCGTCTCGGTGACGCTGCTGCCGGCCCTCCTGGCCATCTTCGGCCGCGCGCTGTTCTGGCCCTCACGACCGAGGAAGGCACGACGGATCAGCGTGGCCCGCGGGGCCGCCAGAGTCCTGACGGTCCGGGTGGTGGCGTTCGTCCTGGGGGCCACGTGCGTCGTCGGGCTGGCCGTGCTGGGTGCCGACGCGGGGCGGCTGCGGCTGGGGGTGTCGTTCGTGGCTGCCCTGCCATCCGACAACCCGGCCCACGAGGCCGCGACGGCGGCGGCCGCCGGCTTTGCCCCCGGCATCGTGGCCCCGACCGAGGTGCTGCTGCAGGGCCCAGCCGTCGGCAACGACCCGGTGAAGCTCACCCGGTTGGCGCGCGAGCTGCAGGGACAGCCCGGTGTGGCCGGTGTTGTGAGCCCGAGCGCGCTCCCCGACGAGGTGGTGCGCGGTGCGTTGGTGAGCCGTACGGGGGACGCCGCGCGCTTCCTCGTCATCCTGGACCACGACCCGCTGGGCCCCAGGGCGATCAGTGACCTGGAGCGCCTGTCGGCCACCATGCCGAGCCTGCTCCAGCGCGCGGGGCTGGGCGGTGCGCAGCACGGCGTGGCCGGCGACACCGCCGTCGCGGGCGAGCTCGTGGCAGCCACCAACGCCGACCTGCGCCGCATCGCGATCGCCGTCCTGGCGGTCAACCTGCTCCTGCTCATGGTCTTCCTGCGCGCCGTCGTCGCGCCCGTGCTGCTGCTCGGTTGCAGCCTGCTCGCCCTCGCCGCATCCCTGGGGTGCCTGACGCTGCTCTTCCAGGACCGGCTCGGCCACGAAGGGGTGGCCTTCTACGTGCCGTTCGCCGCCTCGGTGCTGCTCCTGTCCCTGGGCTCCGACTACAACATCTACGGGGTCGGTCACGTCTGGACCCGCGCCAGGCACACGACCCTGCGCAAGGCGATCGCCGAACGGGTGCCCGAGACATCAGGCGCCATCACGGCGGCCGGCATCACCCTGGCGGCCAGCTTCGGGATGCTCGCCCTGGTGCCGCTTCGCCAGTTCCGGGAGCTGGCGTTCGTCATGGCGCTGGGGGTGCTCATCGACGCGCTGGTCGTGCGTTCGGTCCTGGTGCCCGCCCTCCTCAGCGTCCTCGGTGGCCTCAGCGCCTGGCCACGGAGGCTGCGTGGCGCCGAGGGTGGTTCCGCGCCCGCCGGCGCGCCGTCAACGGCCACCGGCCCGGGGACCTGACGCGGGCACAGCGGTCGCGCCCGAGATGTCCGACGTCGTGGGTAGCGTCGTCGACATGGTTCGTCGTAGCCCTGGCTCCAGCGCCACGGTCGTCGTCCTGTGCCTGGTGCAGTTCGTCGACGTGCTGGGCGTCACCGCCGCCATCGTCGCGATCCCCTCGATGCTCGACGGAGTCGGCGCAGGGGACGCTGCGGCGGGGCCGATCGCCACGGCCTACGCGATGCTCTTCGGGGGCCTGCTCGTGGTCGGGGCGCGGCTCGGCCACCGGTACGGCCACGTCAGGATGCTGTTGGTCGGCCTGCTGGTCTTCGCCGTCGCGGGCGGTGTCGGCGCGCTGGCAGGGCACGCGTGGCAGCTCGTGCTCGCCCGCGCGGTCCAGGGAGCCGCGTCGGCCCTGACGGTGCCGGCAGCGCTGAGCCTGCTGCTGGCCGCCGCGACCGCCACTGGTCAGCGCGCCAGGGCGCTCGGTCTGTGGAGCGCAGCGGGAGCCGCGGCTGGGGCGAGCGGCCTGTTCGTGGGCGGCCTCCTGACCGAGCTCCTGGGCTGGCGCGCGATCTTCTGGGTCAACGTCCCGCTCGCCGTCGGGCTCGCAGGGGGAGTCCGGTACTGGGTGCGGGTGCCGCCCGCGCGGGACCGCGCCGCCTCCCTCGACGCGGTGGGCGCGCTGCTGCTCGTGACCTCCGTGATGGGCCTGGTGCTGGGGGCGGCGCTGGTGCAGGAGGACGGTTCGCGCGTCCCAGGCCTGCTGGTCGTGCTTGCCGGCGCGGCCCTCGGGGTGCTCCTGGCGGTGTGGCTGCGGCGTGCTCGGCGACCGCTGGTCTCGGTGTCGACGCTGCGCACCCCACAGCTCCTCGCCGGCACGCTGGGCTCGTTCGTCAACACGGCAGCCACCAGCTCGACGGCGGTCCTGCTCACCCTCCACCTTCAGCGCCGGCACGGGTTCAGCGCCTTCGGCGCCGGGCTGACGTTGCTGGCCCTCAGCCTCGCGGTGGTGGTCGGGTCCGCGGCGGCGGCCCGGCTGGCGCGGGCGCGAGGGCCCCGTCGGCCGGCTGTCGCCGGGCTGGACAGCATGGGCGTGGGCAATGTGGTCGTCTCCGGCACGATGGTCGCCGGCGGCGGGGCGGGCACCGGGTGGACCGTGGCCGGGACCGTCGTGGGCCTGGCGTTCCTCGGGGCAGGGCTCGGGGCGTCGTCGGTGGCGTTCAACGACATCGGCACCGACCTGCCCGAGCACGAGGTCGCCACGGCCACGGGAGTGCTCAACACGGGGGCGCAGCTCGGCACGGCCATCGGCGTCGCTGTCCTCCTGCTGGTCGCCTCACCGGGGACCTACGGCCCCCTACCGGCCGAGGCCGTCGCGATCCTCCTCGCCGCGCTCGTCACGCTGGCCGCCGCGCGCCTCGTCGCGCACCGTCGGTTCGCCTGACGTGGCGCGCGACTGCCGGTCGGCCAGCGCCAGCCCTGCATCCCACCCGGGTGCTCGACCCCCTCGAGGAGGCCGGATCGCGGTCACGTCATGGCTCGTGCGCGCCAGCACCCAGGCCACGGCCGAGTTGGAGTTCCACATCTCGCCCGTGCCCAGCTCGTCCCGTCCCCACGTCAGGACTGGGAGGTCGGGGAGCGTCCGGACCACCGCTGCGGCGCGGTGCAGGTCCTCCGTCAGCCGCACCGGGCTGTCCACCGCCGCCGCCACGTCCGGGAGGTGGCCTCCCGGCCAGCAGCGCATCTCGTAGCGGAAGGCGCGGAACCGGCCCAGCCACCTCGCCCCCACCGGCCCCTCGACGACGACACCGCGGTCGGGGTCGGTGACGTTCCACACCGGGCCCATCTCGACGGCGTAGGCGGTGCCGCGGAGGTGGACCATCAACCCGCAGTGGTACAGGTCGGACGGGAGCCGGCCCTCTCGCCGCGCGCTCCACCGCTCGTAGAGCCGGCCGTTCCAACGGACGAAGTGCCCGCCGGCGCCGAGGGGGAGCCAGAACAGGTCGACCGAGGCACCTCGGGTCCCACCACCCATACCGTCATCGTCGCCGTGGCCTCATGAGGGGGTCAGGGGCCAACGTCACCCGCCCGGGGCGGCGCTCTCTGAACTCTGCACGGCCGGCCCTCGTCTACCTCATGGCGCCGGTCCATCCCGGGCTGTCCGCCTCTGTCCAGGAGGTTGTCCATGACGCATCACATCCGTCGTCCCTCACCGCTGCTGGCGCTCGGCGCCGGCCTCGGCGCAGCCATCGGGCTGCTCGCCGTCAGCGCCCCAGCCGGCGCCTCCGCGCCCTCCGCCTACCACCAGGTCAACCTCGTCTCCGACGTGCCGGGGATGGCCAAGGTCACCGATCCGCACCTCGTGAACGCCTGGGGTGCTTCCTACCTCGGCACCAGCCCCCTGTGGGTCTCCGACAACGGCACCGGCGTGACCACGCTGTACTCCGGCGGGGTGGACGGCAGCGCCCAGACCACCGTGCCGCTCGTCGTCAGCATCCCGGGAGGCGCGCCCACGGGCCAGGTCTCGAACCCCACGACGTCCTTCGTGGTCCGTGACGCGGCCGGTCACGCCGCCCCCGCCCGGTTCCTCTTCGTCGGGGAGACCGGCCACCTCAGTGGCTGGAACCCGGCCGTCGCTGCCACCGGGGCATCGCCGTCGACCCACGCCGTCGACGCCGTCGTCACCCCCGGCGCGGTCGACAAGGGCCTGGCCATGGGGCAGACGCCCAGCGGCCCGAGGCTGTACGCCGCCAACTTCTCCGCCGGCGTCGTCGACGTCTACAACGGCGACTTCAAGCGGGTCGCCACCAAGGGCAGCTTCACCGACGCGCGGCTGCCGCACGGCTATGCGCCGTTCAACGTGATGGTGTCCGGCGACAGGGTGTACGTCGCGTTCGCCAAGCGGGACAGTGCCCATGTCGACGAGGTGGCCGGTGCAGGGCTGGGCCGGGTCGACGTGTTCACCCTTGGCGGCAAGCTCGTCCGGCGCGCCTCGGACCACACGGTGCTGAACGCGCCCTGGGGCCTGACCATCGCGCCGTCCGGCTTCGGCAGGTTCTCGGGTGACCTGCTGGTGGGCAACTTCGGCGACGGCCGGATCCACGCCTACGACCCGGGGACCCTCGACCTCGTCGGCACGCTCCGGGGTCCTGGTGGCAAGGCGGTCACCATCGACGGGCTGTGGGCGCTGCTGCCCGGCAACGGCACCGAGGGCTCGACCCACGACGTGCTGTTCACCGCAGGCCCGCAGGACGAGTCGCACGGCCTCCTCGGCCTGCTGCACGCGGGTTCCTGACCGGCACGCCCCGGCCACGGGTCCGTCGACACAGGGACGGGCCCGTGGCCCCCGTCCCTCCGTCATCACTCGAGGGGGATCTCGAAGTCTGCCGACCGCTCGAGCTCGGCGCGGGGGCCGAAGATGCGGCGAGCACCCGCGCTGATGGCCAGGTCGTTGATCGACGCCTCCCGCCGGCGCATGAGCCCGTTGTCGTCGAACTCCCACAGCTCGTTGCCGTAGCTGCGCCACCACTGCCCGGTGGTGTCGTGGCACTCGTACTGGAAGCGCACGGCGATGCGGTGCTCGGTGAAGCTCCACAGGCTCTTGCGCAGCGCGTAGTCGAGCTCCCGCTCCCACTTGGCCGTGAGGAACTCGACGATCTGCTCGCGCCCGCGCACGAAGGTGTCGCGGTTGCGCCAGACGGAGTCGGGCGTGTACGCGAGGCTCACCCGGTGCGGGTCACAGGTGTTCCAGGCGTCCTCCGCGGCCTGGACCTTCTGGCGGGCGCTGACCTCGTCGAACGGCGGGAACGGCGGACGAGCCTCGGTCATGCGGCGCAGCCGGCTCTCACCCGACGAGCCAGGCGATGAGACCGCCGATGAGCTCGACGACCCCGCCCGCCTCCGGGCCCAGGGCCAGGGTGGCTGCGAGGGACACCGCCTGCACCCAGAACTCGAAGTCCGGGTCGATGTCGCCTTCCGAGGATGCGCCGCCGCGGATGCGGTCGTACTCCGTACGGACGGTCTGCCGCTGGGTCCCGGCCTGCTGCTCGAGCTGGTAGGCGGCATCCACGGCAAGCGCGACGACGTCCCCCTGGCCGCGGTCGTCGACGAAGGCGCGGACCCGGCTGCGCTCGTCCGGGGTCAGCGACCTGGTGCGCGGGGCTCGCGGTCGGTCAGCGGCCTCGTCGGAGACCAGCGCCTCGTAGCGCTCGCGCAGCAGGTCCTCCCGGGCGCGGAAGATGTCGCCCAGGCGCGACCCCAACCCGCCGATCTCGCCGTACAGCTGGTCGAGCCGGTCGACGACGCCACCGAGCTGCTCGACCCGGCTGTCGTCTCTCGTGGCCGGGTCGGACGAAGCCGTCGCCTCCCGCGTCCAGGCGTCGTCGAGGACCACCAGCTCGGTGACCACGGCGACCGTGTGGCTCAGGTCCTGGTACTCGTCGAGCGGGAGCTCTGCGTGGTTTCCGGCCATGCCAGCACGGTAGGTCCGGGCTGTCGCCGAGTCATCGAGCGATCGACGTAACCCTGCCGACGTACGGGACCCACCCGACCCTGAGCGACCACACCTCCGCGAGGGACGAGACCGGTGCCCGGTTCCCCAGTCCATGTGCAGGTTGTCGCCAAGGGCACCAGGCCCGAGCGTGACGTGTCGCTGCAGTGAGGACGTCCCTCCTGCCGAACGCCCGAGGGAGGCCTGAGCCTGCGGATCTACGCCACGAGTACGGCGCCAGGCTTCGCGGTGACCGCCCCTCCCGTAACGACCGTCGTGCCGGTTCCCTGAGAGCTGGGCCGTGGTCGGCGGCCGGCGCGGGCTACTGGCTGAGCGCCATACCGACGGCGAAGAGTGCGGCGTAGGCGATCTCGAAGAGCCCGGTCGCGGCGAGCACCGGCACGAGGTCGCGTCCGGTGGCCCCGGCGCGCAGCGCCTGCAGCGGCTTCCAGAGCACGGCAAGCGCGAGGACGGCCAGCAGCACGAACGGCTGGCCGGTCGCGACCAGCACCACCATGAGCAGCGACACCGCCACGAGCGCGGCGTACAGCAGGCGGGTGCCGCGGTCGCCGAGCCGGACCGCGAGCGTGCGCTTGCCGCTGACCTCGTCGGTGGGGATGTCGCGCAGGTTGTTGGCGACGAGGATGGCCGAGGCGATGGCCCCGACACCCACGGCACCGGCGAGCCCGACCCAGGTCAGCTCCTTCGCCTGCGTGTAGAGCGTGCCGAGGGTCGCCATCAGCCCGAAGAACACGAAGACGTAGAGCTCACCGAGCCCGCGGTAGCCGTAGGGGTTGTTGCCGCCGGTGTAGCGCCAGGCAGCGAGGATGGCCAGGGCGCCGAGCGGGATCATGACCCACGCCTCGCTGATGGCCACGAGCGCCAGTCCGACCAGCGCGGCGGCGCCGAAGAACGCGAACGCCATGAGCTTTACGTTCTCCGGGGCCGCCTTGTGCTGGCCCACCAGGCGGATCGGACCCACGCGGTCGCTGTCGGTGCCCCGGATGCCGTCGGAGTAGTCGTTGGCGTAGTTGACGCCCACCTGCAGCCCCAGCGACACGAGCACGGCCAGGAGCGCGAGGCCGAGGTCGACCCGGTCGAGGGGGGCGGCCGCGGCGGTGCCGACGACGACGGGGGCGATGGCAGCGGGCAGGGTGCGTGGGCGCGCGCCGGCGATCCACTGGGACAGGGTGGCCATGGGGTGGTGGTCTCGCTTGCTCGGGGTTCGGGGCGGGGTACGGGCGGGTACGGGGCGTGCGGGTCGGCGCCGGTGCAGCAGCGCTGTGCGGGCCGGGTCAGAGCCTACGGAGGAAGTCCGGGTCGTCGTCGGGGCCACGCGGGCGCTGCGGCTGCTGGCGTGGACCGGCGCCGGGCCGGGGCTGCTCGGGGCGGCCGGCGACGAACCAGGCGATCGGCCCCATGAGCGGCAGGACGACGATGACCAGCGCCCACATCAGCTTGGGCACGCCGCGCACGGAACGCTCATCGCTCTGCAGGCAGTCCACCAGGGCGTAGATCGTCAGCGCGATCACCAGGAGCCACGGGACCAGGCGGATCATGCTCCCATCGTGTCATGGCCGGCTGGGGAACAGACCGGCGATCCCGGCGCGGTCCGGTTTGCCCGGTCCGCGCTGTGGCAGCTCGTCGACGACGACGAGCCGGCGGGGGAGCGCGTGGTCGGGGAGGCGTCCCCGCAGCGAGCTGCGGACCGCCTCCAGCGTCGGTGCAGGCGTCCCGGCCCGGGCGACGACGGCCGCAGCGACGACCTGCCCCCACTCCTCGTCCGGCACCCCCACCACGACGGCCTCGGCCACGCCCGACAGAGCGGTCAGCGCGTCCTCGACGAGCCGCGGCGCCACCTTGAGGCCGCCGGTGGTGATGACGTCGTCGAGCCGCCCGTCGACGTGCCAGCGCCCGGTCGTGGCGTCGAGGTGGCCGGCATCGTTGGTCGTGAACCAGCGCCCGCCCTCCTCGTCGGTGCCGAACGCCTCGGCCGTCAGGTCCGGTCGGCCGAGGTAGCCGGTGGCCAGGGTCGCGCCACCGAGCACGAGCCGTCCGAGGTCGTCGACCCGCACCCGGCTCACCGACAGCGGCACCCCGTCGTAGACGCAGCCGCCCGACGTCTCGCTCATGCCGTAGGTCGTGACGACGCGGACACCGAGGTCTGCCGCCCGGGCCAGCAGGCTCGGGGCGCTGGCCGCACCGCCGACGAGGACCGCGTCGAAGGACGCGAGCGCCGCCGTCGCCTCGGCGTCGTCCAGGAGCCGGACCAGCTGAGTGGGCACCAGCGCGGTGTAGCGCCGTTCCCCGACCAGGGCCTCGGACGCCCGGACGAACGCCCGGCCGGTGAAGCCGCCGTCGAGCTCGACGAACCCCGGCGTCGTGCCGGCCACGACCGAGCGCACCAGCACCTGGACCCCTGCGATGTGGTGCGGCGGCATCGACAGCAGCCACGTCCCGGGGCCACCGAGCCGCTCGTGGGTGGCGGTGGCGCTGGCGACCAGCGAGCTGCCGGGGAGCATGGCCAGCTTGGGCGTGCCCGTCGAGCCGGAGGTGCCGACCACGAGCGCGGTGCCGGTATCGGGCGTCGCGCCCTCGGGGACCGCCGTGGGGACGCCGCCCACGCCGTACGGGATCACGGCGCGTCCGCCGTCGAGGGCCTGGCGGAGGGCGGGCAACGCCTCCCGGGCCGCGTCCCCGGAGCCGATGGCGAGGGGGCGCAGCGAGGTCACCGGCTCAGGCTAGCCGCCCGTTGCCGGCACCAAGGACGCCCGGTGGAGACCCGGTGGGCGCCCGGTGGACGCCCGCCCCGGGCGGCGGGACCATGGGTGCGGGAGGCCCCATGGACGCCGACTTCGCGGCATACCTCGACCGGGTGCGGACCCACCGCGCCGAGCTGCGTGACTCCGTCGCGGCCGTCGACGAGGCGCTCGCCTCGCCGCTGGCCCGGGGCGGGTCCTGGCGGGAACGGGTGCGTGCGGCGCTCGCCGAGCTGGCGCACGACTTCCGCGACCACGTCGAGCTCACCGAGGCGCCCGGTGGCCTCTACGACTCGTTGGGGCGCGACAGCCCTCGTCTCGGCGGGCAGGTCAAGCGGCTGCGCCGTGAGCACGAACGCTTCCGCGAGGACATCGACGCCTACCTCGCGGTGCTGGAGCACGGCGGCACCATGGCCGACCTGCCGGTCTTCCGCGAGGAGGTCACGACCCTCCTGGGCCAGCTGGGACGGCACCGGCAGAAGGGCGCCGACCTGGTCTACGAGGCGTACGACGTCGACCTCGGCGGCTCCGGCTAGAGGTGGACCCGGCCAGGTCGGACGACCTGGCCGGGTCCATCTCTAGAAGTACCAGGGGAAGGGCGACCAGTCGGGGTCGCGCTTCTCGAGGAACTGGTCGCGACCCTCCACGGCCTCGTCGGTCATGTAGGCGAGCCGCGTCGCCTCGCCGGCGAAGACCTGCTGGCCCATGAGCCCGTCGTCGAGCAGGTTGAACGCGAACTTCAGCATGCGCTGCGCCTGCGGGCTCTTGCCCATGATCTCGCGGGCCACGTCGAGGGCGTCGGACTCGAGCGTCGCGTGGTCGCTGACGAGGTTGACCGCGCCCATGCGGTGCATGTCCTCGGCCGTGTAGGTGCGACCGAGGAAGAAGATCTCGCGGGCGAACTTCTGCCCGACCATCTTGGCGAGGTAGGCCGAGCCGTAGCCGCCGTCGAAGGAGCCCACGTCGGCGTCGGTCTGCTTGAACCGGGCGTGCTCGCGGCTGGCCATGGTGAGGTCGCAGACCACGTGCAGGGAGTGGCCGCCGCCGGCCGCCCACCCGTTGACCAGTGCGATGACGACCTTCGGCATGGTGCGGATGAGGCGCTGCACCTCGAGGATGTGCAGCCGGCCGCCCTCGGCCTTGACCCGGCGGTGGTCGACGCCGGCGGCGGTGTCGTCACCGTCGTCAGCGGCGTACTGGTAGCCGGAGCGGCCGCGGATGCGTTGGTCGCCGCCGGAGCAGAATGCCCACTTGCCCTCGCTGCCGGAGCCGTCGGGGCCCGGGCCGTTGCCGGTGAGGAGGACGACGCCGACGTCGGAGGTCCGTCGGGCGTGGTCGAGCGCGCGGTACAGCTCGTCCACGGTGTGCGGACGGAACGCGTTGAGCACCTCGGGCCGGTCGAACGCGATGCGGACGGCGCCGACACCCTTGGCCCGGTGGTAGGTGATGTCGGTGAAGTCGAAGCCCTCGACGACGTCCCACGCCGAGGGGTCGAACGTCTCGCTGACGGTCGGCTGCGCGGTCACGCCGCGAGCGCCTTCTCGATGTCGTCGGTGAGGCCGCCCGGGTCGGTCGTCGGCGCGAACCGCTTGAGCACCTCGCCGTCGCGGCCGACCAGGAACTTGGCGAAGTTCCACTTGATGGCGCTGCCGAGCAGGCCGCCCTTCTCCGACTTCAGCCACTGGAACAGCGGGTGGGCCCCGTCGCCGTTGACCTCGACCTTGGCGAACATCGGGAAGCTCACGCCGTAGTTGCGCTGGCAGAACGCGCCGATCTCCTCGGCGTCACCGGGCTCCTGGCCGCCGAACTGGTTGCAGGGGAACCCGAGGACGACCAGCCCCTGCTCACCGTAGGTGCGCTGCAGCTCCTCGAGCCCGGCGAGCTGCGGCGTGAGCCCGCACTGGCTGGCGGTGTTGACGACGAGGACGACCTTGCCCGCGTAGGCGGACAGGTCCTGCTCGGCGCCCTCGAGGGTGGTGGCGGAGAAGTCGGACAACGTGGGCATGCAGACAGGGTACGGGCGCTGCTACAGGCACGTGACCGGCCCCGTGCGCCGGTCGTCATGGACCGATTTGTCCGTTTCTGGGTAGCGTGGGCACTCCTGTCAACGCCGACATCGGAGCCCCCTCATGGCCAGCGCCACCGACACGACCACCACCACGACCGTCGACGGACGCAGACCGGGGTGGTCGCTCATCGGGCCGGGGCTGGTGGTGGCGGCCACCGGCGTCGGGGCCGCCGACCTCGTCGCCACCCTCATCGCGGGGAGCAAGTACGGCTACGCCCTGCTCTGGACCGTCGTCGTCGGCTGCGTCATGAAGATCGTCCTGGTGGAGGGTGCCGGTCGATACTCCCTCGCCACCGGCCGCACGATCTACCAGGGGTGGTCGAGCCTGGGCCGCTGGACGCACTGGTACTTCGGGCCGTACATCGTCGTCTGGGGCTTCGTCTACGGCGCCGCCGCGATGGCCGGCACCGGGCTGCCGCTGCACTCCCTGATGCCGTTCATGTCCGTGCCGGCGTGGGGCATCCTCTCCGGCCTCATCGGGCTGGTGCTCGTCTGGTGGGGCCACTACGCGCTCTTCGAGAAGGTCTGCGCCGCACTCGTCGGAACCATGTTCGTGACCATGGTCGGTGCCGCGGTCCTGACCGTGCCCAACCTGCCCGAGCTGGCCAAGGGCCTCGTGCCGCTCATCCCCGACGGTGCCCTGGTCAACGTGCTGTCGGTCGCGGGCGGTGTCGGTGGCACGATCACGCTGGCGGCCTACGGCTACTGGCTGCGTGAGAAGGGCTGGACCACGCCCGGCCACATGCGGGTCATGCGCCTCGACAACGGGGTCGCCTACCTCGTCACAGGCATCTTCGTCGTCTCGACCCTCATCGTCGGCGCCGAGCTGCTCTACTCCGCCAAGATCGCGATCAAGACCGGCGACGAGGGCCTGCTCAACCTCTCCGACGTCCTCGCGAGCCGGTACGGCGCGTGGGCCGGGAGCGTGTTCCTCGTCGGCTTCTGGGCCGCGGCGATGTCCTCGCTGGTCGGCGTGTGGAACGGCGTCTCGATGATGTTCGCCGACTTCGTGGGCCACGTCCGCGGCCACGGCCAGGACCACCCCGACAGCCGGCTGGGCGGCAAGTGGTACCGCGCCTACATCCTCTGGCTGACGTTCCCGCCGATGGTGATGATGTTCCTCGGCAAGCCGGTCTACCTGATCCTGGCGTACGGCGTGCTCGGGGCGTTCTTCATGCCGTTCCTGTCGGTGACCCTGCTGTGGATCCTCAACACCGACCGGGTGCCGCGCGAGTGGCGCAACAAGCTGCCCTCCAACATCGCGATGGTCCTGTGCGCGGCGGCCTTCATCGCGCTCGCGGCCAACGAGCTGCGCAAGGCGGTCGGCGGCGCCTGACGCACGGGTGGCAGGCGGGCCCTCGGTGCCTGACGCGGCAGCGCCCGGGTCGGCACGGTTGGATGGGCGGGTGAGCGACCACCCCAGCCACGAGGTGCCCGAGCTCGACGACCTGCTCGCGGGCCTGCGGGTCGTGGCCATCCCCATGCGGGTCCGCTTCCGGGGCGTCGAGGTCCGTGAGGCGGCGCTGCTGCGCGGACCGTCGGGCTGGGGCGAGTTCTCGCCGTTCCTGGAGTACGAACCCGCCGAGGCCTCGCGCTGGCTCGGTGCGGCCGTCGAGGCGGCGTACGGCGCGTGGCCGGCCCCGCGCCGTACCACCGTCCCCGTCAACGCCACCGTCCCCGCGGTCGGGCCGGAGCGGGTGCCGGAGGTGCTCGCCCGGTTCGACGGGGCGACGACGGCCAAGGTCAAGGTCGCCGAGCGCGGGCAGTCGGTGCAGGACGACGTCGACCGGGTCGCTGCCGTGCGCGACGCGATGGGGCCCGAGGGCAGGATCCGCGTCGACGCCAACGGCGGGTGGACGGTGGACGAGGCGGTCGCGGCGTTGCGGCGCCTCTCCCGCTACGGGCTCGAGTACGCCGAGCAGCCCTGTGCGAGCGTCGAGGAGCTCGCCGAGCTGCGGCGGGCCCTCGCCCGCGCCGGGGTCGACGTGCTCGTCGCCGCCGACGAGTCGATCCGCAAGGCCGAGGACCCGCTGCGCGTGGCGCGCGAGGAGGCCGCCGACCTCGTGGTGGTCAAGGTGGCACCCCTCGGCGGGGTGCGGCGCGCGCTCGAGGTGGTGCAGGCCTGTGGCCTCCGCGCCGTGGTCAGCTCGGCGCTCGACACCTCCGTCGGCATGGCCGCCGGCGTCGCGCTGGCAGCCGCCCTGCCCGACCTCGACCACGCCTGCGGGCTCGGCACCGTCGCCCTGCTCGCCGGCGACGTCACGGACCCCTCGCTCGTGCCCTCCGCCGGTCACCTGCCCGTCGGGCGCGCGGACGCCCGGGAGGCGCTGCTCGACCGCTGGGCCGCCCCGCCGGAGCGCGAGCTCTGGTGGCGGGAGCGCGTCACGGCATGCCACCCCCACCTGCGCGGCGCTACGGTCGACCCGTGAACGTCATCTTCGTGGAGCCCGGGTTCCCCGCCAACCAGCGCAGGTTCGCCCTGGCGCTCGCCTCGGTGGGGGCGAACGTGATCGGCGTCGGCGAGTCCGACGAGTGGGCCCTGGACGACGAGCTGCGCGGCGCCATGGCCGGCTACTACAAGGTCGGCTCGGTCACCAGCCTGCACGACATGACCGAGGCCGTGCGCTACATCCAGTCCAAGGTCTGGGTCGACCGGCTGGAGGCGACCGTCGAGGCCCACACGATGACCGCAGCCCACGTCCGCGAGGCCACCGGCATCCCCGGCACGTCGGTGCGCACCACGTGGCTCTGCCGGGACAAGCCGTCGATGAAGCAGGCGTTGCGCGAGGCGGGGGTGCCCACCGCGGCCTCCCGTGCCGTCGACCACGCCCACGAGGTGTGGGCCTTCGCCGAGGAGCACGGCTACCCGCTGATCCTCAAGCCCCGCGACGGCGCCGGCGCCAAGGACACCGTGCGCGTCGACGACGACGAGCAGCTGGGCCGGGCGCTGGTCGACTTCGGCAGCCACGGCGCGGCCTCGATCGCGGTGGAGGAGTTCGTCGAGGGCCACGAGGGCTTCTACGACACCATCACCCACGACGGGCACGTCGTGCACGACTGGACCACGCACTACTACCCCAACGTCCTGGAGGCGATGCGCACCCGCTGGATCTCGCCCCAGTTCATCACCACCAACCGCATCGCCGACTCCGACTTCTACCGCGAGGTCGCCGAGATGGGACAGCGCGTCATCACCGCCCTCGGCATCGAGACGTCGGCGACGCACATGGAGTGGTTCCACGGGCCGAAGGGGCTGCGCTTCTCCGAGATCGGCTGCCGCCCACCGGGAGTCGGCTGCTGGGACCTCTACTCCGCGAGCAACGACGTCGACGTCTACCGCGAGTGGGCGCACGTCATCGTCCACGGCGTCCCCGAGCGGCAGATGCTCCGCCCCTACTCGGCCGGCATCGTCGCCCTGCGCCCCGAGGCGGACGGCCAGATCACCGGCTACAGCGGCATCGACGAGATGCAGTCGCGGCACGGGCAGTGGGTCATCGACGCGCACTTCCCCCATGTCGGCCACCACACCCAGCCGGTCGAGGCGGGCTACATGGCCAACGCCTACGTGCGGATGCGCCACCCCGACTACGACACCCTGCGCAGCATGCTCGACGACGTCGGCGCCACCATCCACGTCCACGCCGGGTAGGCGCGAAACCACTCCATGCGCACCATCCTCCTGGGGCCTCAGCGCTTCATGACCACCGCCGGCACCGCCCTGCGCTCGCTCGGCGTCGACGGCCCCGTCGCCACGATCAACGCCGGCTGGGAGGAGCGCGAGGACGTCGTCGACGAGCTCGACACCGTGCTCGAGGGTCGGGCCAACCACCTGCGGCTCTACCACCGCACGTTCGACGTCCTCGCGAAGGACGACGTCTTCGCCGCCGCGGCGCTCGCGTTCCGCGACCGCCACGACGCGCTCCTGTCGCTCTATCGGCTGCGACTGAACCACTCCATGGAGGGCGTGTACGACGTGGTGCGCCGCACCCGGGACAGCTCGGGGGAGGGGCGGGTGCGGGGCGAGGGCGCCGGCTCCGGTGAGGGGTCCGCCTTCGGCGCCGTCGACGACGCCGTCGAGGGGGTGCGGCACGTCGACGCCTGGTATGCGGCGCAGCTCAAGAGCCTCTATGCCGAGCTCGACGCTGCGGCACCGCTGGACTCCAGCGGTGTCATCGCCTGGCACCGTGGCGAGATCAGCGCGGCGCTTGCCGACTGCGCCGCCCTGGTGCTCACCGGCGGGCACGTCGGCACGCTGCTGCGGGCGTTGCGGCTGTTCGCGATCCGCATCCCTGACGAGCTGCCCGTGATCGCCTGGTCGGCCGGCGCGATGGCCCTGACCGAGCGCGTCGTGCTGTTCCACGACTTCGGTCCCGAAGGTGCCGCCGAGGCGGAGGTCTACGACAGGGGCCTCGGCCGGGTGAGGGGCGTCGTGGCGCTGCCGCACGCCCGGCGCCGGCTGCGCCTCGACGACCGCGACCGGTGCGCGGTGATGGCGCGCCGGTTCACCGACCAGCACTGTGTGCTCCTCGACGACGGCACCGCGCTCGAACTCACCCCCGAGGGCGGGCTGCCCAGGGGCGCCCGCATCCTCGGCATCGACGGAGCCATCCACGAGCTGGGCGGCGGTTCGCCCGGCGCACCGTCGGCCTCGTCGGCGTCCACGCCCACCGGGCAGGGGGCCACGGCGTGAACGAGCGCAGGCTGGCCGTCAACCGGCTGCGGGAGCGTCTGCCCGTCGACGGGGCCGCGATCGACCGTTTCCTGGCCCGCCACCCGTCACCCGTGGTCGAGGGGGAGCGGGCGACCTTCCTGTTCCGGGGCGACGCCGACGAGGTCCGCGTCCGCCACCGGGTCGTGGGCCTGGCCGACCCGCTGCCGATGAAGCGACTGCCCGACACCGACCTCTGGGCCGTGACGACGACGCTGCCCAGCGGCTCGCGGGTGGAGTACCAGCTCGAGACCCGGCGCGGCGAGCACTACGAGACGTTCAACGACCCGCTCAACCCCAAGGTGGCGCACTCGCCGATGGGGTCGAGCTCGGTCTGCGCCGCCACCGGGTATGAGGTGCCCGACTGGGTGCACCACGACCCCGAGGCGCGGCAGGGTGAGATGGTCGAGGACGTGCTGCGCTCCAAAGCACTTCGTCGCGAGCAACCCGTCAGGCTCTACCTGCCGGCGCGCTACACCGCCGCCCAGCGCTACCCGCTGCTCGTCGTGCACGACGGCACGGACTACCTCGACTACGCGGCGATGAAGACGGTTCTGGACAACCTGATCCACCGCCTCGACGTCGCACCGGTCGTCGTGGCGTTCGTGCCGCCGCGAGACCGGCTCAAGGAGTACCCCAACCACGCGCCGCATGCCCGCTTCATCGCCCGCGAGCTCGTGCCCAGGCTCGCCGAGCGCTTCTCCCTGGTCGACGACCCGCAGGGCCGCTGCCTCATGGGCTCGAGCTTCGGCGGGATCGCATCCCTGTCGACGGCGGTCCGCTACCCGGGCGAGTTCGGCTCGCTGCTGCTTCAGTCCGCGTCGATGGTCTTCACCGACATCGGCAGCGACCACGGCGGCGGCCCCTACTTCGACCCGGTGGTGAAGTTCGTCAACCGCTACCGCGCCAGGCCCAGCCGCCCGGTCGACCGGATCTTCATGTCCTGCGGGACCTACGAGCCGCTCATCACGCCCAACCGCTCGATGGTGCCGGTGTTCCGTCAGGCCGGGATGACGGTGCGCTACGTCGAGGCCCGCGACGGGCACAACTGGGAGGACTGGCGCGACCGGCTGCGCGACGGCCTGTCCTGGATCTTCCCCGGCCCGCAGAAGTTCGTGTACGAGTGAGACCCGTTGCGCGGCATACCCGCCCGACCTGGAGGAGGCGCACGTGAAGGTCAGCGAGCACTGGTGGTCCGACCGCATGGAGCAGGAGCTGTCCCTGGTGCGGTGGGGGCACTACGGCGTGCCCGTCCTGCTCTTCCCCACGGCGGGCGGCGACGCCGAGGAGGTCGAGCGCAACCAGCTGGTCGCCCGGCTCGGCCCGCTCCTGGAGGCCGGGCGCATCAAGGTCTACTCGTGCGACAGCGCCGCGGGCCGGGCGATGGCCACCCGGGTCGGCTCGACCGAGTACCGGATGTGGCTCTTCAACGCCTACCACCAGGCCGTCGCGCACGAGGTCGTCCCGGCGATCCACGCCGACAGCAACGGGCCACAGCCGATCGTCACGGCCGGTGCGTCGATCGGGGCGTTCAACGCGGTCTCGATGCTGTGCCGCTACCCGCACCTGTTCAGCGCCGCCATAGGCATGAGCGGCACCTACGCCATCGAGCAGTTCATCGGCGGCCCGCACACCGACGACCTCTACTTCTCCTCGCCCCTGCAGTTCGTGGCCGGTCTCGAGGGCGAGGCGCTGGAGACGCTGCGCCACCGGTTCGTGCTGCTGGCCTCGGGCAGCGGTGACTACGAGGACGTCGGTGAGTCCTGGACCGTGGCCAAGGTGCTGGGCGACAAGGGGATCCCCAACCGCGTCGACGACTGGGGCCCCGGCTACATGCACGACTGGCCGACCTGGTGGGAGATGCTCCCGCTCTACCTCGACGACCTCGTCCCATGACCCGGGTGCCCGACCCGCGCGACGCGCCCGGGTCCGTCGCCGGCCGCCTGGCTGCCGCGGTCGATGCTGGTATGGCGCGCGGCCGCGACGACCTCGCACGCCTGGTGGCGTTCCGCTCGGTCGCCAACCCGGTCATCGAGCCGGCGTCGGAGTGCGCCGCGTCGGCGGCGCTGGTGGCCGAGCTGTTCGCCGAGGCCGGGGTCGACGGGGTCGAGCAGGTGGAGGCGCCCGACGGGTCGATCGCCGTCGTCGGTCGCTCGGCGGGACCGGCTGGTGCGCCGGCGGCCCTGCTCTACTCCCACCACGACGTCGTGCCTGCCGGCGACCTCGCCGCCTGGTCCGTCCCTCCGTGGGAGCTGACCGAACGCGACGGCCGTTGGTACGCCAGGGGTTCCGCGGACTGCAAGGGCAACCTCGTCGCCACCCTGCTCGCCCTGCGGGCGGTCCGTCAGGTGCTCGGGTCGTGGCCGGTCGAGGTCGCCGTCGTCTGCGAGGGGTCGGAGGAGCAGTCGAGCGGGGGCATGGAGGCGCTGGCGCGCGCCCGCCCGGAGCTGGTGCGGTGCGACGCCTTCGTCCTCGCCGACACGGGCAACGTCGCGCTCGGCGCGCCGACGCTGACGACCTCGCTGCGCGGCACCGGCAGCGTGCTCATGACGGTGCGGACGATGGCGCACCCCGCCCACTCGGGCATGTACGGCGGCGCGGCTCCCGACGCGTTGCAGGCCCTCCTGACGGCGCTGGCCTCGCTCCGGGACGCCGAGGGGGAGACGACCATCGATGGGCTCGAGCGCGAGGGCACCTGGGAGGGCGCCGGTTTCGACGAGCAGCGCTTCGCCGACGACACGGCGGTCGTGCCCGGGGTCGCACCGCTCAGTGGCGGCAGGGGCGCCGCCGGCATCGCCGACCGCCTGTGGGCACGGCCCGCAGCGACGGTCCTCGCCGTCGACTGCCCGCCCGTCTCCCAGGTGACCGCCGCCGTGCAGGGCGAGGCCCGCGCCGTCGTCAACCTGCGGGTCCCGGCCGCCACCGACCCCCGCGCCGCCCAGGACCTGCTCATGGCCCACCTGCGCAGGCACACGCCGTACGGCGTGGTGGAGGTGCGCCCGGTGTCGCTCGGCCACGGTTTCCGCGCGCGCACCGACGGCCCCGCGTACGCCGCCATGACGCGGTCGATGGAGCGGGCGTTCGGCCACGAGGTGGCGACGGCTGGCCAGGGCGGCTCGATCCCGCTGGCGACGACGCTGGCGGAGGTCGTGCCCGAGGCCGAGGTGCTGCTGCTCGGCGTGGAGGAGCCGGCGTCGCGCATCCACGGTCCCGACGAGTCGGTCCACCCTGACGAGCTGCGGCGCACGGCGGTGGCTCTTGCCTTGTTCCTCGTCGAGCTCGCCGGCCTCGACCCGGACGCACGTGCGCCGGCTGGGGCGTGATGACGGGATCCACTGGGCCGCAGCGCTACTTCCTCATCGAGCGGTCATCGGGCCCCACCTGACCCCCTGGCCTGTTCGTGCACAGGTGGCGTCCTGCGCGACTGACGTCCACAGCCGGGCGGGCGGCTCCTGTCGGCGCCGTCCGTCCTGCGGAACGGTCGCAGCATGGTGGGTGGACCGGAGGACATCAGACGGCTGGCGCGCCGCGTCGCGCTCGAGGCCGAGCAGGTCAGGGAGGTGGCCGCGCAGGTCTCCGCCACCCGCTCCGTGTCGTGGCAGTCAGCCACCGCGAGCGCCTTTCGTGACTCCGTCACCCTGTGCGTGCTGTCGCTGCACCACACCGCCGAGCTGCTCGACACCGCTGCGCGGTTCCTGCTCGCCCACGCGTCCGCGGTCCAGTCCGTCGTGGACGCCCTGCCGCTGGTCGGGGGCGCCGTGCACCATGGTCGGCGCCGTGGTGGTGACCGGTGAGCGACGGCGGGCTGCGCGTCCGCGGCGGAGTCGGCGGGACCACGGTCGGCCTCGCCGCGCTCGAGGAGGCGTCGGGCCGGTTGGCCGGCAGCGCGCAGGACATCGCCGCCTCCCTCGCCCGCACCCTGCTCGTCGCCGCCGACCCCGGGCTGGCCGGGGTGGCGCCGGCCGTCGTCACGGCCGCCGCGGCAGAGGGGGCCCTGGCGCTGGCGGTGGGTCCCGCAGGCCTGGCCGGGGACGCCGCGCGCCTGGTCGGACTGGTGACCGCAACTGCCGCGACCGTGAGCGCCTACCGGGCCGTCGACGCCGAGGTGGCCCGGACGGTGGCCCTGACGCAGGACGCCGTGATGTTCGTGGTGGGGTCGCAGGCGCCCGAGCTGGCCGTCGGGGTCCTGGCGCTCGAGGCGCTGGGGGTGGACGTCGGTGGGGCGCTGGACCGGGCGGTCTGGGAGGTGCCGGCCGTGGCCGACCTGGCGGGCGGCGCGGAGGGCCTGGTCGCGGGCCTGCGGTCCGACCCGCTGACGGCACCGCTGCTGACGCCCGGGGCGGCAGCCGACGCCGAGGGGCCGGGCGGCCCCCGCACCTACGAGGACGCCCTCGCGGTGCTCGCCGACTCGGCGGCCGTGTGGGGCCTGCTGGACGACAGCGGCCCGGTGCACATG
This sequence comes from Phycicoccus sp. Soil748, assembly GCF_001428025.1. Taxonomy (GTDB): domain Bacteria; phylum Actinomycetota; class Actinomycetes; order Actinomycetales; family Dermatophilaceae; genus Pedococcus. The sequence goes on from NZ_LMSC01000002.1 coordinate 82,560, forward strand.
CAGCGCGAACCGGCGGGCCCGTCGGGGGCCTCGGCGCCCAGGTCGCTCGAGGAGCTGGTGCGGGGTCAGGGTCCGCTGAGTGACCCGGCCGACCACCCGGGCCGCATCCGTGTCGTGGAGGTGCCCACCGGGACCGGACCGGTCTGGTTGGTGGAGGTGAGCGGCACGCAGGTGTGGGACCCGCGGACCGGTGCGAACCCCTGCGACGTCACCACCGACGTGCGGGCCATGGCGCAGGAGTCCACCGCGCTCGCCCGGGGTGTGCAGGAGGCCCTCGACCAGGCGCAGGCGGAGTCGCGGGCGGGGTCGGACGGCGCAGGGTCGGGCGGCACAGGGTCGGGCGCCGCAGGGCCGGCGTCCGCGGGTGGTCCGGGGCGGGACGCCTCGACCGAACCCGTCATGCTCGTCGGCCACAGCCTCGGCGGCATCGTGGCGGCCGGGCTCGCCTCGTCACCGGCGTTCACCGCGCGCCACCGGGTGACGCACGTCGTGACGGCGGGGTCGCCGGTGGCGCGGATGCCGGTGCCGGCCGGGGTCCAGGTGCTCTCGCTCGAGCACCACCAGGACCCGGTGCCACGGCTCGAGGGCGCCCCCAACCCCGACCGCTCGGGCTGGGTCACCGCGACCCGGGACCTCGACGACGGCCGCGACGGCACCGGGAGCGAGGCCCACGGGGTGGGGGAGTACGCAGCGACAGCGGCAGCCGTCGACCGTTCCACCGACCCGTCACTGGTCGCCTGGCGCGACGGCAGTGAGGCGTTCTTCCACCCCGCAGAGGGCGCGCAGGTGGTGGTGCGGGACTACCGGATCGCCCGCGGGGCGCCCTGACCACGGGTGGCACAATCCGGACCGTGAACCCGTCGACCGCCCTGGCCACCGTGCTCGTCGACGAGCTGGTCCGGCGTGGCGTGCGGCACGTGGTCCTCTGCCCGGGCTCGCGTTCGGCGCCGATCGCGTATGCCGTGCAGGAGGCCGAGCGCGCGGGGCGCCTCACCCTGCACGTGCGTGTGGACGAGCGTTCGGCCGGCTTCCTCGCCCTCGGCCTGGCCAAGCTCACCCGCGTGCCGGCCGTCGTGGTGACGACCTCCGGCACCGCCGTCGCCAACCTGCACCCGGCGGTCCTCGAGGCCCACCACGGCGTGGTTCCGCTGATCGTGCTGTCGGCCGACCGGCCCGTGGAGCTGCGGGGGACCGGGGCCAACCAGACCACCGTGCAACCGGGGATGTTCGCGGAGGCAGTGCGCTGGTCGGCCGACGCTCCGGCCCCACGTCGCGCGCTCGGCGAGGTGGCGAGGTGGCGCGAGCTCGCTGCCGAAGCGGTCCGCCACGCCACCGGCACGGGCTCCCGCAGCGACGCCCGCGCCGGCGCCCGTACCGAGCCGGGTCCGGTTCACCTCAACGTGCAGCTGCGCGAGCCCCTGGTGCCCACCGACGACGAGGCCTGGCCCGAGCCGCTCGAGGCGACCCCGGTCGCCACCCCCGCGGTCGTCGAGCCCTCGGTCGAGACGTCACCCGTGGCCGGCGTGGACCACGTCGCCAGGACGGTGGTGGTCGTGGGCGACCTGCCCGAGCCAGACCAGCTCGAGCGCGCCGTCCGCTGGGCCACCGACCGGGGCTGGCCGGTGCTCGCCGAGCCGTTCGGCACCCATCCCCGACCCGACGTCCTGCCCCACGGCCCACTCGTCCTCAGCGACCCCGGCTGGCTCGACGCCCATGCCCCCGACCGTGTCATCGCGGTGGGGCGGCTGACCCTCTCCCGTCCCGTCGCCGGGTTGCTGCGTCGTCAGGGTGTGCGCGTCGAGGCCGTGGGCGCCCACGGGTGGATCGAGTCGCGACCCGACATCCACACGGTCCACCCGGTCACCGTCCTCGACGCACCGACCGAGACCGACACCGCTACCGGCGCTCAGCCGGATGCCGCCTGGTTGCAGTCGTGGCAGGCGGCGGGCGCCCGGGTGGCGGCCGCCGCGGCGGACCAGCGAGCGCCCTGGCCCAGCGGGCTGGCCGTGGCGCAGACCGTGCTCGACAGCCTCCCCGAGGGGTCGACGGTGTTCGTGGGGTCGTCCAGCTCGGTGCGCGACCTCGACCTCTCGGCCCCTCGCGACTGCAGCCTCAGGGTCGTGGCGAGCCGGGGGCTCGCAGGCATCGACGGCTGCGTGTCGACCGCCGTGGGCGTCGCCCTCGCGGGAAGCGACCCGACCTACGCGCTGATGGGCGACCTGACCTTCCTGCACGACGCCAACGGGCTGCTCATCGGCCCGATGGAGACCCGCCCGGACCTCACCCTGGTCGTCGTCAACGACGACGGTGGTGGCATCTTCACCCTGCTCGAACCGGGCGAGCCCACGCGGGCAGCCGACTTCGAGCGCGTCTTCGGCACCCCCACCGGCGTCGACCTCGCTGCCCTCTGCGCGGCGCACCACGTGCGGCACGAGCTGGTCACGTCGCAGGCCCGGCTCGCAGACGCACTGGCCGCGCGCCCCGACGGCCTGGGCGTGCTGGAGGTGCCGTTGGACCGGTCCCTGCACCGCGACCAGCACGCCCTACTGCGCCAGGCGGCGGCCGACGCCCTCAGGGAAGGTGGCGCAGCGGCATACCCCGCGCGATGAGGTCCTCGCGCAGGTGCTCGGGCCCCGTGAACAGGATCGCGTCGAGGCCGGTCGCCTCGGCGGCCAGGACGTTGGCCGGGCTGTCGTCGACGAAGATGCAGTCGTCGAGCCCCGCGAGGTGGCGCACGCGCTCCTCGAGCACCTCGAAGATCTCCGGGTCGGGCTTGGCGACGCCCTCTTCACCCGAGACGACGATGTCCTCGAACAGGTCGAGCCACTCGAACCGTTCGACGGCGAAGGGGAACAGGTCGGCCGACCAGTTGGTGAGGGCGAACAGCGGCACCTGCGCCGCGTGCAGCTCGCGCAGGATGGCCACGGTGCCCGCGATCTCCTCGACCATCGAGGCGTCGAAGTTCTGGCGGTAGCCCAGGACTTCCTGCTCGTAGTGGGGGTGCGAGGCGAGGGCGACCCGTTCCGCCTCGTCGAGGCTGCGTCCGGCGTCGTTGGCGCGGTTCCACGCGGCGAAGTCGAAGGCCGCGTCGGCGAGGAACGCCGCGGCCCGTTCCGGGCCCACCGCGGCGGCGATGGCGGGCACGGGGTCCCAGCGGATCAGGACGTTGCCGAGGTCGAAGACCACGGCGTCCGCGGGTCGAGGAGCCCAGGCGTCGTCCCGAGCGGGACCGCTGGCGTCCGCAGACGCGGCTAGGTCGTCCCGCACCGGTCAGCCTGCCGTGAGGGCGTCGCGCATGGGCACGAGCTTGGCGTCGGACTCGGCCACCTCGGAGTCGGGGTCGGAGCCGGCGACGATGCCGCAGCCCGCGAACAGCCGCATCGCCGCCGCGTCGTCGGGCTCGAAGGCGCCGCAACGCAACGCGATCCCCCACTCGCCGTCGCCCGAGGAGTCCATCCAGCCGACCGGTCCTGCGTAGCGGCCGCGGTCCATGTGCTCCAGCTCGGAGATGAGCGCGTCGGCCGCAGTGGCCGGCGTGCCGCACACGGCGGCCGACGGGTGCAACGACGCGGCCAGGGTCAGCGACGTGGCACCGTCGGCGAGGACGCCGGCGACGTCGGTGGCCAGGTGCATGACGTTGGACAGGTGCAGCACGAACGGCGACTCGGGCACGTTGACCGAGGAGCAGTGCGGGCGCAGGGCGTCGGCGACCGAGCGCACGGCGTACTCGTGCTCCTCGAGGTCCTTGCTCGACCGGGCCAGCGATCCCGCGAGGGCGAGGTCGTGGGCGTCGTCACCGGTGCGCCGGATGGTGCCCGCGAGCACGCGTGAGGTGACCAGGCCCTTCTCGAGCCGCACGAGCATCTCCGGGGTGGCGCCGACGAGGCCGTCGACGGCGAAGACCCAGGTCGTGTCGTAGCGCTCGGCGAGCCGCTGCAGCAGCCAGCGCGGGTCGATGGGCTCCTGCGCCTCGACGCGCAGGTCGCGGGCGAGCACCACCTTGTCGAGCTCGCCGGCGGTGATCCGTGCGACGGCCTGCTCCACGGCGCCGGCCCACTGCGTCGGCGACAGGGCGCCGTCGGCGAAGGCGATGCCCTGCGGCTCGACGGGCTCGGACTGCCGGGGCACGACGGGGGAGGGGAGCTCGGCGCCGGTGCCGGTGGTCGTCACCCACCACTGGCCGTCGCGGTGCCCGACGACGACCTCCGGTACGACGAGCGTTGCGCCGGAGGGTGACCCGGCGGAGTACGCGACCGAGCCGAAGGTGACGGGACCGGTGCCGGGGCTGCGCACCTCGTCGCGCACGACGGCGGTCGCCACGACGTCACGCCACCACGCCTCGGCCTCGGCGAACCGGTCGGGGCCGTGGGCGGTGAACTCCAGCGCGCGCCCCCAACCGACCAGTCCCTCGCCACGGCGTACCCAGCTCGCGAGCACCCGCGGGTCGGCGACGTCGGGCAGCAGGCGCAGGAGGTGGCCCGGGTCGGGGAGTGCCACGGTGCGGGCGACCAGGGGCGTCCCGTGCGGCCGGGAGGCGGCCGTGGGCGTGGGCAGGGTGCTCATGTCGGGGGTCAGCCTACGACCGGTGGGCGGCCGGTCGTGGTCCTGCCCCGGATGGGAGGATGACGCCATGACGCGCGCCAGCCTCGAGAAGGACCCCCGGGACGTCGCGGCGATGTTCGACGACGTCGCCGGCAAGTACGACCTGACCAACGACGTCCTCTCCCTCGGTCAGGACCGGCTGTGGCGGCGGGCCGTGCTCAAGGCCGTGGCCGCGCGGCCGGGCGAGACGGTCCTCGACATCGCGGCCGGCACCGGCACGAGCAGCGAGCCCTTCGCCGACGGCGGGGTCCGGGTCGTGCCGGCCGACTTCTCGCTCGGGATGCTGCGCGTCGGCAACCAGCGTCGCCCCGACCTCGGGTTCACCGCCGCCGACGCGATGCGGCTGCCCTTCGCCGACGCCAGCTTTGACGCGGTCACCATGTCGTTCGGCCTGCGCAACGTCGCCTCCGTGGAGACGGCGCTCGCGGAGTTCCGGCGGGTCACCCGCCCGGGAGGCCGCCTGGTGGTCTGCGAGTTCAGCCACCCGGTCAACGGCGCGTTCCGCAAGGTCTACACCGAGTACCTCATGCGCTCGTTGCCGCCGATCGCGCGCCGCGTGAGCAGCAACCCCGAGTCCTACGTCTACCTCGCGGAGTCGATCCAGGCGTGGCCGGCGCAGCGCGAGCTCGCCATCACCATCGAGGCGGCCGGCTGGTCGGAGGTCGCGTGGCGCAACCTGACCGGCGGCATCGTCGCGCTGCACCGAGCGGTGAACGGCGAGCCCGGCACCGGGGCGCGAGCGGTGAACGGCGAGGGACAGGCGGGTTAGGGCTGCCTAACTAGGAGGGGCGTGCAGGGCGGGAATAGACTCCGCAGCTGTAGTTCGTGAAGTCGTTCACAAGCGGGTGAGGCAGGCGTGACAGACACCATCAAGCAGGCTGCGGCTGGCAGTCCTGTGTCAGGCACACCCACCGAGACCGCCGACGTCATCGTCGTCGGCGCGGGTCCGGCAGGGTCGGCGACCGCCGCGTACCTGGCCATGGCGGGGCTCGACGTCCTCGTCCTGGAGAAGACCACGTTCCCCCGCGAGAAGGTCTGCGGCGACGGCCTGACCCCGCGCGCGGTCAAGGAGCTCATCACCCTCGGCATCCCCACGCCCGAGGAGGACGGCTGGATCAAGAACCACGGCCTGCGGATCATCGGCGGCGGCATGCGCCTGTCCCTCCCGTGGCCCGACCTCGCGAGCTTCCCGCCCTACGGCCTGGTCCGCACGCGGCAGGACTTCGACGACATCCTCGCCAAGCACGCCGTCAAGCACGGCGCCCGCCTGCGTGAGGGCACCAACGTCACCGGCCCGATCCTGGACTCCCGCGGCTCCATCGTCGGCGTGACCGCCAAGGCCACCGACGAGAAGGGCCGGGCGACCGGGCCCGAGCTGCGCTACACCGCACCGCTGGTCGTCGCCGCCGACGGCAACTCCTCGCGCCTGAGCCTGTCGATGGGCCGCGAGAAGCGCGAGGACCGCCCCATGGGCGTGGCCGTGCGCACCTACTACACCAGCCCCCGTCACGACGACGACTACCTCGAGTCGTGGCTCGAGCTGTGGTCCACCGACGACCAGGGCAAGAAGGTGCTGCTGCCCGGCTACGGCTGGATCTTCGGCGTCGGCGACGGCACCTCCAACGTCGGGCTCGGCATCCTCAACACCTCCAGCGCCTTCGGGAAGACCGACTACAAGGACGTCATGCGTCGCTGGGTCGCGACCATGCCCGAGGACTGGACCTACAACGACGAGACCATGGTCGGCCCGATCCGCGGCGCCGCGCTCCCCATGGGCTTCAACCGCCAGCCGCACTACGACAAGGGCCTGCTCCTCGTCGGTGACGCCGGCGGCATGGTCAACCCGTTCAACGGCGAGGGCATCGCCTACGCCATGGAGTCCGGCCGCCTCGCTGCCGAGGTCATCGCGCAGGCGTTCGCCCGGGGTGACTCCGCCCAGCGCGAGCGCGTGCTGCAGTCCTACCCCGGCGTCATGGCCGACGCGCTCGGTGGCTACTACACGCTGGGTCGCTACTTCGCCAAGATGATCGGCAACCCCGAGGTGATGCGCCTCGCGACCAAGTACGGCCTTCCGCGGACGACCCTGATGAGGTTCCTGCTGAAGGTCATGGCCAACCTCGCCGAGCCCCGTGGGGGCGACGCGAGCGACCGCATCATCACCGCCCTGTCCAAGATGGCGCCCGACGCATGACCCGTCGTGCAATCCCCGAGGCCACCCCTAGGATTGGGGCGCGCACGTCTCGGCCCGTCCGCCACGCGGAGGCCGTTCGGCGCATCGGGACCGGCGCCGGCCCTGGCTTCACAGATCACCTCGACGACGACTTCGGAAGGGGAGTGGCACGGCGATGAGCAACCCCTACGTCCCCCTGCTTTTCCTGCTGGCCATCGGTGGTGGCTTCGCCGTGTTCTCGGTGTTCGCCGCGTCGATCGCCGGACCCAAGCGCTACAACCGCGCCAAGCTCGACGCCTACGAGTGCGGTATCGAGCCCACGCCCCAGGCTGCCGGGGGCGGCCGCGTGCCGATCAAGTACTACCTGACCGCGATGCTGTTCATCGTCTTCGACATCGAGTCGGTGTTCCTCTATCCGTTCGCGGTGGCGTTCAACCAGCTCGGCCTCTTCGCGCTCGTGGAGATGGTGCTGTTCATCCTGACCGTCTTCGTGGCCTACGCATACGTGTGGCGCCGCGGCGGCCTCGAGTGGGACTGACGAGGATCTAGGACATACCCATGGGAATCGAAGAGAAGCTGCCCGCGGGCTTCCTGCTGACCACGGTCGAGCAGGTCGCCGGCTACATGCGCAAGAGCTCGGTGTGGCCCGCCACGTTCGGCCTCGCCTGCTGCGCCATCGAGATGATGGCCGTCGGCACGCCTGACTACGACATCGCGCGCTTCGGCATGGAGCGGTTCTCCGCCACGCCGCGCCAGGCCGACCTCATGATCGTCGCCGGCCGCGTGAGCCAGAAGATGGCCCCGGTCGTGCGCCAGGTCTACGACCAGATGCCCGAGCCCAAGTGGGTCATCTCGATGGGTGTCTGCGCCAGCTCCGGCGGCATGTTCAACAACTACGCCATCGTGCAGGGCGTCGACCACATCATCCCGGTCGACGTCTACCTGCCCGGCTGCCCGCCGCGCCCGGAGATGCTGCTCAACGCGATCCTCACGCTGCACGAGCAGATCCAGGGCAGCAAGCTCGGAGTCAACCGCGTGGCCGCGGCCCGTGCCGCCGAGGCCGCTGCGCTCTCGGCCACCCCGACCCACCAGATGACCGGCCTGCTGGCCCAGGGTGCGGGCACGAGCCTGCCGATCGCCGGCGTCGGCCACACCCACGACCACACCCACGACAAGGCGCACCACCAGGCCGTCGGCCAGGACCGCAGCGCGCACGGAGGTGCCGCGTGAGCGACGCCAAGGACCCCCAGCACGACGCGAAGCAGGGCGCCGAGGGAGCCGAGAAGGACCCCACGCAGGCCACCGCCAACAGCGACGTCCTCGGCAACAAGGCCGCCGCCGCCGCTGCCGACAAGGGCAACGCCGTCGAGGACCCCGCTCCCGTCGTGGCCGGCCCGACGACCGGTACCCAGCCCGGGTCGGTGACCGACCGCGAGACGGGCGAGCGCCTCCCCGCCGCCCCCGGCACCACCCCCGACCCGGTCGTGGTCGGTGAGCGCCGCGGCATGTTCGGCGCGCGCGACACCGGTGACACCACCGGCTACGGCGGGATGGTCAGCCCGATCCTGTTCCCGGCCGCAGCCGTGCGGCCCTACGGCAGCTTCTTCGACGAGGTCGCCGACCAGCTCGAGCGCTCGCTCGTCGGCGGCACCGCCTCCTACGCCGAGGCCGTCGAGCGCGTGGTCGTCGACCGAGGCGAGATGACGCTCTTCGTGCGCCGCGAGCACCTGCGCGCGGTCGCCCGCGTGCTGCGCGACGACCCGGCCCTGCGCTTCGAGATCTGCACCGGCGTCTCCGGTGTGCACTACCCGCAGGAGGAGGGCCGCGAGCTCCACGCCGTCTACCACTTCCTGTCGATCACCCACGGCGGACGCCGGGTCCGCGTCGAGGTCACCGCACCCGACTCCGACCCGCACATCCCGTCGATCGTCGAGACCTACCCGGCGAACGACTGGCACGAGCGCGAGACGTGGGACATGTTCGGGATCGAGTTCGACGGCCACCCGGCCCTGACCCGCATCCTCATGCCCGACGACTGGCCGGGCCACCCCCAGCGCAAGGACTACCCCCTCGGCGGCATCCCCGTCGAGTACAAGGGCGCGACGGTCCCACCGCCGGACCAGCGGAGGTCGTACAACTGATGAGCACCACGACAGGCACCACGGGCACGCACGACACCGGCCCCGCCGACATCTACGCGACCTCCGGCGCCGACGCGGCCGCCTCCGAGGGCGCGCACGTCTTCAACTCCACCGGTGGCGACTGGGACCAGCTCGTCGACGAGGCCGCAGCCCTCCACGAGGAGCGCATCGTCGTCAACATGGGTCCGCAGCACCCCTCGACGCACGGCGTGCTCCGCCTGATCCTCGAGATCGACGGCGAGACGGTGACCGAGACCCGCGCGGGCATCGGCTACCTGCACACCGGCATCGAGAAGAACATGGAGTTCCGCACCTGGACCCAGGGCGTGACCTTCTGCACGCGCATGGACTACCTCGCGCCGCTGTTCAACGAGGCCGCCTACTGCCTCTCCGTCGAGAAGCTCCTCGGCATCACCGACCAGATCCCCGAGCGCGCGAGCGTCATCCGCGTGCTCATGATGGAGCTCAACCGGATCGGCTCCCACCTCGTGGCCCTCGCCACCGGTGGCATGGAGATGGGCGCGACCACCGTCATGACGGTCGGCTTCCGCGAGCGCGAGCGCATCCTCTCGATCCTCGAGATGGTCACCGGCCTGCGCATGAACCACGCGTTCATCCGCCCCGGCGGTGTCGCCCAGGACCTGCCGCCCGGCGCCATCGACAAGGTGCGCGACACGATCCCGTTGCTGCGCAGGGGACTCCACGAGCTCGAGCTGCTCCTGGTCGAGAACCCGATCCTCAAGGGCCGCACCGTCGACGTCGGCTACCTCGACCTGTCCGGCTGCATGGCCCTCGGCATCACCGGCCCGATCCTGCGTTCCACCGGCCTGCCGCACGACCTGCGCAAGCTCGACCCCTACTGCGGCTACGAGACCTACGACTTCGAGGTCATCACCCGCACCGAGGCCGATGCCTACTCGCGCCTGCGGATCCGCATCGACGAGATGTACGAGTCGCTGAAGATCGCCGAGCAGGCCATCGACCGGCTGGCGTCGACGCCCGGCCCGGTCATGGTCGAGGACAAGAAGATCGCGTGGCCGGCCCAGCTGGCCATCGGCGGTGACGGCATGGGCAACAGCCTCGACCACATCCGCGAGATCATGGGCACCTCCATGGAGTCGCTCATCCACCACTTCAAGCTGGTCACCGAGGGCTTCCGGGTCCCGCCGGGCCAGGCGTACGCCGCGGTCGAGAGCCCCAAGGGCGAGCTCGGCTGCCACGCGGTGTCCGACGGGGGCACGCGGCCCTACCGCGTGCACTTCCGGGAGCCGTCGTTCAACAACCTGCAGGCCACGGCCGCGATGTGCGAAGGCAGCCAGATCGCCGACGTCATCGTCGCGGTGGCCTCGATCGACCCCGTCATGGGAGGCGTGGACCGCTGATGGAGCACTACGGACTGCAGACGGCGGCCGGACACCTCACGGTGCCGGCCGAGTCCAAGGAGCCCTACGCCGAGGACGTGCTGGCCCAGCTGCACGCCGACGCGGAGCAGGTCGTGGCCCGCTACCCGCAGAAGCGCTCGGCGCTGCTGCCGCTGCTGCACCTGGTGCAGAGCGTCGACGGCTACGTCACCGGCCGCGGCATCGACTTCTGCGCCGAGGTCCTCGACCTGACCACCGCCGAGGTCTCCGGCGTCGCGACGTTCTACACGCAGTACAAGCGCCACCCCAACGGCGAGTACACCGTCGGCGTCTGCACCAACACGCTCTGCGCGATCATGGGCGGCGACCAGATCTGGGACGAGGTCTCCGAGCACCTCGGCATCGGCCACGACGAGACGACTCCCGACGGCAAGATCACCCTCGAGCGCGTCGAGTGCAACGCCGCGTGCGACTACGCGCCCGTCGTCATGGCCAACTGGGAGTTCTTCGACAACCAGACGCCGGAGTCGACCAAGCAGCTCGTCGACGACCTGCGCTCCGGCAAGGACGTCGCCCCCACCCGCGGCCCGTCGCGCGTCTGCAGCTTCAAGCAGGTCTCGCGCGTCCTCGCCGGCTTCCACGACGGCCTCGCCGACGAGGGCGTCGGCGCCGGCCCCTCCTCGCTCGAGGGCCTGCGCGTCGCCAAGGACAACCACTGGACCGCGCCGTCGGGCGACGACGCCAAGGGTGACGCCCAGGGCGCGGGCCACCCCGACGACCTGGCACCCGGGCTGCGCTCGTCCACCGACGCACCCGCCAACGACGCCGACGAGCAGGCGGGCGACAAGCCCGCCGAGGGGAAGTGACAGCCGTGGCCACCACGCTCACCCCGATCCTCACCAAGTTCTGGGACGACCCGCAGTCCTGGACGCTGGAGACGTACGAGAAGAACGAGGGCTACCAGGCGCTGAAGAAGGCGCTCGGCATGAAGCCCGGGGACCTCGTGCAGATGACCAAGGACTCCGGCCTGCGCGGTCGTGGTGGCGCCGGCTTCCCGACCGGTATGAAGTGGGGCTTCCTGCCCCCGCCGGACGGCGGCCCCCGCTACCTCGTCGTCAACGCCGACGAGTCCGAGCCGGGCACGTGCAAGGACATCCCGCTGATGATGGCTGCGCCGCAGTTCCTCATCGAGGGCGTCGCGATCACGTCGTTCGCCATCGGCTGCAACCACGCCTTCATCTACCTGCGCGGCGAGGTCGTGCACGTCTACCGCCGCCTGCTGCGCGCGGTGGAGGAGGCGTACGCCGCCGGCTACCTCGGCAAGAACATCCAGGGCAGCGGCTTCGACCTCGACGTGACGGTCCACGCGGGCGCCGGCGCCTACATCTGCGGTGAGGAGACGGCGCTGCTCGACAGCCTCGAGGGCCGCCGCGGCCAACCGCGCCTCAAGCCGCCGTTCCCCGCGGTCGCGGGCCTCTACGCGCGCCCGACCGTCGTCAACAACGTCGAGTCCATCGCCTCGGTCCCGCCGATCCTGCTGCACGGCGCCGACTGGTTCACCGGCATGGGCACCGAGAAGTCGCAGGGCTTCGGCATCTTCAGCCTCTCGGGGCACGTCAAGCGTCCCGGCCAGTACGAGGCGCCGCTCGGCATCACGCTGCGCGAGCTGCTCGACATGGCCGGCGGCATGCGCGACCCCAACAAGAAGCTCAAGTTCTGGACCCCGGGTGGATCATCGACGCCGATCTTCACCGACGAGCACCTCGACGTCCCGCTCGACTTCGAGTCGGTCGCGGCGGCGGGCTCGATGCTCGGCACCCGCGCGCTGCAGATCTTCGACGAGACCACCTGCGTGGTGCGCGCTGTCGACCGCTGGACCGACTTCTACAAGCACGAGTCCTGCGGCAAGTGCACCCCGTGCCGTGAGGGCACCTGGTGGCTCAAGCAGATCCTCGGCCGGCTCGAGCACGGGCAGGGCGACGAGGAGGACCTCGAGAAGCTCCTCGACATCTGCGACAACATCCTCGGCCGGGCGTTCTGCGCCCTCGGCGACGGGGCGACCAGCCCGATCACGAGCAGCATCCAGTACTTCCGCGAGGAGTACCTCGCCCACCTCACCAACGGTGGCTGCCCCTTCGACCCGAGGGAGTCGTCGCTGTTCGCGAAGGAGAAGGCCACCGCATGACTGTCACCACGAGCCCCAGTGCGGGCGGCAACGCCGTGAGCAAGGGCGGCGACGCCTCGACCCCGCCGGCCGTCGACCTGGTCACGCTGACCATCGACGGTGTCGACGTGTCGGTGCCGAAGAACACGCTGGTGATCCGTGCCGCCGAGGAGATCGGCGTCCAGATCCCGCGGTTCTGCGACCACCCGCTGCTCGAGCCGGTCGGCGCCTGCCGCCAGTGCCTCGTCGACGTCGCGACGCCGGGCCCCGACGGCTCGCTGCGCCCGATGCCCAAGCCGCAGGCGTCGTGCACCATCTCGGTGTCGGAGGGCATGCAGGTCAAGACGCAGCAGACCTCGCCCGTCGCCGACAAGGCGCAGCAGGGCGTGATGGAGATGCTGCTCATCAACCACCCGCTCGACTGCCCGGTCTGCGACAAGGGTGGCGAGTGCCCCCTGCAGAACCAGGCGATGAGCAACGGCCGCGCCGTCTCCCGGTTCGAGGACGTCAAGCGCACGTACCCCAAGCCGATCAACATCTCCTCGCAGGTGCTGCTCGACCGTGAGCGCTGCGTCCTCTGCGCCCGCTGCACCCGCTTCTCCGACCAGATCGCCGGTGACCCGTTCATCGCGCTGGTCGAGCGCGGCGCGCTGCAGCAGGTCGGCATCTACGAGGAGCAGCCCTTCGAGTCCTACTTCTCGGGCAACACCGTCCAGATCTGCCCGGTGGGCGCGCTGACCGGTGCCGCCTACCGCTTCCGCAGCCGCCCCTTCGACCTCGTGTCGACGCCGAGCGTCTGCGAACACTGTGCGTCCGGCTGCTCGATCCGCACCGACCACCGTCGCGGTGTCGTGCTGCGCCGCATGGCCATCAACGACCCGGCCGTCAACGAGGAGTGGAACTGCGACAAGGGCCGCTGGGCCTTCCAGTACGCCACCACCGGTGACCGCTTCCAGTTCCCGATGGTCCGTGACGAGCTCGGCGAGCTGCAGGTCGCGTCGTGGCCCGAGGCGCTCGAGGCGGCTGCTGCCGGCCTGCGTGCCGCCAAGGGTGTCGGGGTGCTCGTCGGCGGCCGTGTGTCGGCCGAGGACGCCTACGCCTACGGCAAGTTCGCGCGCACCGTCGTCGACACCAACGACGTCGACTTCCGGGCCCGTCCGCACTCGCAGGAGGAGGCCGACTTCCTCGCCTCCACCGTGGTGGGCACCGGCCCGCACGGCGCTGCGGTGACCTACGCCGAGCTCGAGACCGCCAAGACCGTCGTCCTGGTCGGGTTCGAGCCCGAGGAGGAGAGCCCGATCGTCTTCCTGCGGCTGCGCAAGGCGCACCGCAAGCACAAGACCGCCGTGTACGCCGTCGCGCCCTTCGCCACCCGCGGGCTCACCAAGCTCGGCGGCACGCTCATCCCGTCGGCTCCCGGCACCGAGGCCGAGGTGCTGCGCGCGCTCGGTGACGGCGTCACCGGCAACGGCGCCGCGGCCAAGGCCGCCCAGGCGCTGCAGGAGCCGGGCGTGGTCGTCCTCGTCGGTGAGCGCCTCGCCACCGTCCCCGGTGCCCTGTCCGCTGCCGTCGCCCTCACCGCCTCGACCGGCGCCCGCCTCGCGTGGGTGCCCCGGCGTGCGGGGGAGCGCGGTGCGCTCGAGGCCGGTGCCCTCCCGGGCCTGCTGCCCGGCGGCCGACCGGTCTCCGACCCCGCTGCCCGCCAGCAGGTCGCCGAGGCCTGGGACGTCGTCGGCCTGCCCGACGCTCCCGGCCGCGACACCGCCGGCATCATCGCCGCCGCGACGACGGGGGAGATCAACGCCCTGGTCGTCGGTGGCGTCGACGCCGCCGACCTGGCCGACGCCAAGGCCGAGGAGGCCCTGGCCAAGACGTTCGTCGTCTCCCTCGAGCTGCGCCCCTCGTCGGTGACCGCGGTCGCCGACGTGGTGCTGCCCGTGGCCGCCCACGCCGAGAAGGGCGGCACGTTCGTCGACTGGGAGGGCCGCACCCGCCAGTTCGCGACGGCCCTGGACACCCAGTACCAGTCGGACTACCGCGTGCTCGACATGCTCACCTCCGAGCTGGGTGGCTTCCTCGGCACGCGCACCCTCACCGAGGTCCGCTCCGAGATGCAGGCGCTCGGGCCGTGGCAGGGCGAGCGCCCCGCCGCGCCTGCCGTCGAGGTCGGCCCCGTGCCGACCGCCGGAGACGGCCAGGCCGTCCTGGCGACCTGGCACCACCTGCTCGACCGCGGGTCCCTGCAGGACGGCGAGCCGTTCCTGGCGGGCACCGCCAAGGAGGCCCGCGCCCGCGTGTCGGCCGCCACCGCGGAGGGCTTCGGCCTCACCGACGGCGACCTCGTGCGGGTCGCCACCGGCGCCGGCGCGGTCACCGTGCCGGTGGAGGTCGTCGAGGACATGGTCGACCACGTCGTCTGGCTGCCCACCAACTCGGAGGGCAGCGCCGTCCGTGCCACGCTGGGCGCCGGCGCCGGGGCCCTCGTGACCCTGACGAAGGCCGCCACCGCTGCCACCACCGTGGAACGAGAGGTCACCCAGTGAGCACCGTGACGTATGCCGCGCAGGCCGTCACCGGCCTACCGCACCTCACGGCCGGGCTGGCCGCGAACGTGCCCTTCGCCGACAACCCCCGCGTCGACTTCAGCGACACCCCGTGGTGGCTGCACCTGGTCAAGGCGCTGCTGGTCTTCGTCTTCCTGCTCGTCAACACGCTGATCGTCATCTGGTTCGAGCGCCGCGTGATCGGGCGGATGCAGCAGCGTCCCGGCCCCAACCGCACCGGCCCGTTCGGCCTGCTGCAGACGCTGGCCGACGGCGTGAAGCTGGCGCTCAAGGAGGACCTGACCCCCAAGAACGCCGACAAGGTCGTCTTCGCGCTGGCGCCGGCCATCGCGGGTGCCATGGCGTTCGTGTCGTTCGCGATCATCCCGCTCGGGCCGACGGTCTCGATGTTCGGCCACCGCACCCCGCTGCAGCTCACCGACATCCCCGTCGCCGTGCTGCTGGTCCTCGCGGTCGCGGGCGTCGGCGTCTACGGCATCGTGCTGGCCGGCTGGTCGTCGGGCTCGACCTACCCGCTGCTCGGTGGCCTGCGCTCGACCGCCCAGGTCATCTCCTACGAGATCGCCATGGGCCTGTCGCTCGTCGCGGTCTTCCTCTACTCCGGCTCGATGTCGACCTCGCAGATCGTCGCCTCGCAGAAGGACCTCTGGTACATCATCCCGGCGTTCTTCAGCTTCTTCGTCTATGTCATCACCATGGTCGGCGAGACCAACCGCCTGCCGTTCGACCTCGCCGAGGGCGAGGGTGAGCTCACCGGTGGCTTCCACACCGAGTACTCCTCGCTGAAGTTCGCGATGTTCTTCCTCGGCGAGTACGTCAACATGTTCACCGTCTCGGCGCTGGCCACGACGATGTTCCTCGGTGGCTGGCAGGCGCCTCCCGGCATCGCCGCCATCAACGACGGGATGTTCAACCACGGCTGGTGGGGCCTGCTCTGGTTCGTCATCAAGCTCTGGCTGTTCATGTTCTTCTTCGTGTGGCTGCGCGGCTCGCTGCCCCGTGTCCGCTACGACCAGTTCATGCGGTTCGGCTGGAAGTTCCTCATCCCCGTGACCCTGGCCTGGGTCGTGGTCGTCGCCTTCATCCGCGGCAGCCAGCTCGGCTACTTCGGTGACGCGGCCCTGACCCTGGGCAACCGCCGGTTCCCGCTGTTCAGCATCATCTTCGTCGTCATCGTCTCGCTCGCCGCGCTGCTCGCGGTCTGGCTGTGGGACAACAAGAAGATCGAGCGCGAGGCCGTCCGCAACGCCCCGGCGCCGGAGGAGGTCGACCCGTTCGCGGGTGGCTACCCCGTGCCGCCACTGCCCGGACAGCGACTCAAGGAGCCGAGCATGGCCCTCAGCGACCGCAGCGAACGCGCACCCGAGAAGGAGGCCACCCGTGGCTGACGAGCAGAAGAAGGGCGGGTTCCTCGCCGACCTCTTCGCCCCGGTGGGTGGCTTCGGGGTCACCTTCGCCACGATGTTCCGCAAGCTCGAGACGGAGGAGTACCCGGAGGAGAAGCGGCCCACCCAGCCTCGGTTCCACGGGCGCCACCAGCTCAACCGGCACCCCGACGGCCTCGAGAAGTGCGTCGGCTGCGAGCTGTGCGCGTGGGCCTGCCCGGCCGACGCGATCCTCGTCGAGGGCGCGCAGAACGACGACACCGACGGCGGCCTCGGGCGGTTCTCGCCCGGCGAGCGCTACGGCCGCGTCTACCAGATCAACTACCTGCGCTGCATCTTCTGCGGCCTGTGCATCGAGGCGTGCCCGACCCGCGCGCTGACGATGACCAACTTCTACGAGCTCGCCGACGACAACCGCGGCGACCTCATCTTCACCAAGGAGCAGCTCCTCGCGCCGCTGGCCGAGGGCATGCTGCCCGCGCCCCACCCGATGGTGGACGGCATGGAGGAGCGCGACTACTACCAGGGCAAGGTCGCCCGCGCGACGCCCGAGCAGGAGGCCTGGGTGGCCGAGCGCGACGCCCAGCCCCAGGACGGGCTGGCCCCTAGCGGCGACCCCGTCGAGGGCGTCGACACCGTGACCACCCGGCAGGCCACCCGTGAGAGCAGTGGAGAGGCGGTGCGCCGATGACCGGCCTCGGTGAGCAGATCATGTTCTGGGTCCTGGCACCCATCAGCGTCCTCGGTGCGCTCGGCCTCATCTTCGCCAAGAAGGCCGTGCACGCGGCCCTGGGCATGGCCCTGGTCATGATCAACCTCGGCGTCTTCTACATCGCGCAGGAGGCGGACTTCCTGGGCATCATCCAGATCTTCGTCTACACCGGCGCCGTGATGATGCTGTTCCTGTTCGTCCTGATGCTCGTCGGCGTCGACTCCTCCGACTCCCTCGTGGAGACGCTCAAGGGACAGAAGTGGGCCTCGGTCCTGCTGGCCCTCGGGCTCGCCGCCCTGGTCTTCACCGCGGTCGGCCGGGTGCGGTTCGCGCCGATGAAGGGGCTGTCCGGGGTCAACGACAGCACCGGCAACGTCACCGGCGTCGCCGAGCTGATCTTCGGCAAGTACGTCTGGGTCTTCGAGATCACCTCGGCCCTGCTGATCACCGCCGCCCTCGGCGCGATGGTCCTGGCGCACCGTGAGCGCATCGGCGCCAAGCCGAGCCAGCGGCTGTGGTCCGAGCGGCGCATCCGCGACAACCGCAACGTCGCCGGCCTGCCGGCCCCCGGTGTCTACGCGCGCAGCAACGCCGTCGACACCCCGGCCCTGCTGCCCGACGGCACCCCCAGCGAGCTGTCGGTGTCGCGAGTGCTCACCGCCCGCGAGCAGGTCGTCGCCCCCGTCCGCCACATCGAGTCCGAGCACGACATCGAGCACGAGATCGAGGAGGGCTCACAGCGGTGAACCTCGTCAACTACATCTACCTCGCGACCCTGCTGTTCGCGATCGGTGGCGCGACCGTCCTCATGCGGCGCAACGCCATCATCGTGTTCATGGGTGTCGAGCTGATGCTCAACGCCACCAACCTCATGTTCGTGACCTTCGCGCGGATGAACGGCAACCTCGACGGCCAGGTGATCGCCCTGTTCGTCATGGTGGTCGCCGCCGCCGAGGTGGTCGTCGGCCTCGCGATCATCATGGCCATCTTCCGTGCCCGCCGGTCGGCCTCGGTCGACGACGCCAACCTCCTGAAGCTGTAGAAGGGGCCTCGAAGGTGACTTCCCTCGCAACTCTCGCCGCCGCCGACGGTGCCGCCACCGCGGCCACCGGCATCACGGCATACGCGTGGCTGCTCGTCGCGCTGCCCATGCTCGGTGCCGCCGTGCTCCTCCTCGGGGGACGCGCCACCGACAAGTGGGGGCCGCTGTTCGCCACCGCGATGTCGTGGGCGGCGTTCGTCGTCGGCGCGATCATCTGGATCTCGATGGTCGGCCGCGACCCGGGGGCCCGGGCCGCGTCGCTGCACCTGTTCAGCTGGGTGCCGGCCGGGTCGTTCAACGTCGACGCCGGCATGCTCGTCGACCAGCTCTCGGTGACGTTCGTGCTGCTGGTGACGTTCGTCGGCTCGCTGATCCACGTCTACTCCCTGGGCTACATGGAGCACGACCCGGACAAGCGCCGCTTCTTCGCCTACCTCAACCTCTTCGTCGCCGCGATGCTCCTGCTGGTGCTCGCCGACAGCTACCTGCTGCTCTACGTCGGCTGGGAGGGCGTGGGCCTGGCGTCCTACCTGCTCATCGGGTTCTGGAACCACAACCCCGCGTACGCCACCGCCGCCAACAAGGCGTTCGTGGTCAACCGCGTCGGTGACTTCGGGCTGTCCGTCGCGATCATGATCATGTTCGCCGCGTTCGGGACGGTCTCCTTCGCCGGTGTCCAGCAGGCTGCCCAGGGCGGTGCGGGGGAGGGTGTCCTCACGGCCATCGGCCTCATGCTCCTGCTCGGTGCCTGCGGCAAGTCGGCACAGTTCCCGCTCCAGAGCTGGCTCGGCGACGCCATGGCCGGCCCGACCCCGGTGTCCGCGCTCATCCACGCGGCGACCATGGTCACCGCCGGTGTCTACCTCGTGGTCCGCAGCGGCTTCATCTTCCACGGCGCCCCCAACGCGCAGCTGGTCGTCGTCATCGTCGGCGCGATCACGCTGCTCTTCGGTGCCGTCGTCGGCTGCGCCAAGGACGACATCAAGAAGGCGCTGGCCGCCTCCACGATGAGCCAGATCGGCTACATGATGCTCGCCGCCGGCCTCGGCCCGGTCGGTGCGGCGTTCGCGATCTTCCACCTGCTGACCCACGGCTTCTTCAAGGCCGGCATGTTCCTCGGCGCCGGCTCGGTCATGCACGGCATGAACGACCAGGTCGACATGCGCCGGTTCGGTGGCCTGTCGGGCGCCATGAAGATCACCTGGGTGACCTTCGGGCTCGGCTGGCTCGCGATCCTCGGCGTCCCGCCGTTCTCGGGCTTCTGGTCCAAGGACAAGATCATCGAGGCCGCGTTCATCGGCGAGGGCTGGCGCCCGTGGGTCTTCGGGCTCACCGCGCTCATCGGCGCCGGCATCACCGCCTTCTACATGTCGCGCCTGTTCTTCATGACCTTCCACGGCAAGAAGCGCTGGACCGACGACGTGCACCCGCACGAGTCGCCCCGGACGATGACCGTGCCGATGATGGTGCTGGCCGTCGGGTCCGCCCTGCTCGGCCTGGTCCTGTCCATCGGTGGCACCTTCACCCACTGGCTCGAGCCGATCACCGGCTCCCACGGTGAGGAGCACCCGGTGCTGTCCGTGCCGGTCATCACGATCCTCACGCTGGTGCTCGTGATCGGCGGCATCGCCCTGGCCTGGATGCGCTACTGGCGCGACTCGGTGCCGGTGGCGCAGCCGACGGGCTCGCTGGCCACCCGGGCGGCGCGTCGCGACCTCTACCAGGACGACGTCAACGAGGGCGTGTTCATGCGCCCCGGCCTCCACCTGACGCGGGCCCTGGTGTTCGCGGACAACCGTGGGGTCGACGGCGGCTTCGGCGGCCTCGCGGCCCTCGTCGGTGGCACGTCCAGCCGTCTGCGTCGCCTCCAGAACGGCTTCGCGCGTTCCTATGCCCTGACGATGCTTGCCGGCGTCGTCGTGATCCTCGGTGCTCTGTGGGTGATCCAGTGATGACGAACTTCCCCTGGCTGACCGTGATCGGGTTGATCCCGCTCATCGGTGCTGCCGTCGTGGCCGCCCTCCCGGCAGGGGTGACCGACCGGGCGAAGCACATCGCGCTCGGTGTCTCCGTCGTGACGCTCGTGATGGGCATCGCGGCTGCGCTGCAGTTCGAGAACAAGTCCGGCACGCAGTTCCAGCTCGCCGAGCAGCACGAGTGGATCCCGCAGTTCGGCGTCTCCTACGCCGTGGGCGTCGACGGCATCGCGCTCGTCATGATCCTCATGGCGCTGGTCCTGACCCCCGTGTGCATCCTCGCCGCCTGGCGCGACGTGCCCGAGGGCGGCAAGCGCGAGAAGAACTACTTCGCCCTGATGCTGGCGCTCGAGACGTTCATGGTCGGCGTGTTCGCCGCCACCGACGTCTTCCTGTTCTACGTCTTCTTCGAGGCCATGCTCATCCCGGTCTACTTCCTGATCGGGTCCTACGGCGGCCCGCGCCGGCAGTACGCCGCGGTGAAGTTCCTGCTGTTCTCCCTCGCGGGTGGGCTGGTCATGCTCGTGGGCGTCCTGGCGCTCTACCACTACGGCCCCGGCGGCTCCGACGGCTTCCTCGTCTCCAAGCTGACCGGCCTGCACCTGGGCACCACCCCCGAGCGCCTCATGTTCGTCGCGTTCTTCTTCGCGTTCGCGGTCAAGGCGCCGATGTGGCCGGTCCACACCTGGCTGCCCGACGCCTCCACCGAGGCCCGCCCCGCCACCGCGGTGCTGCTCGTCGGCGTCCTCGACAAGGTCGGCACCTTCGGGATGATCCGCTTCTGCCTCCAGCTCTTCCCGGAGGCCAGCCGCTGGGCGACTCCCGTGGTGCTCGTGCTCGCGGTCATCTCGATCCTGTACGGCGCGCTGCTCGCGATCGGGCAGACCGACCTCATGCGCCTGATCGCCTACACCTCGGTCAGCCACTTCGGCTTCATCGTGCTCGGCATCTTCGCCTTCACGACGACCGGTGCCGCCGGCTCGACGCTCTACATGCTCAACCACGGCTTCTCGACGGCGGCGCTGTTCCTCGTCGGCGCGATGCTCGTGGCCCGACGCGGCAGCAAGCGCATCCCCGACTTCGGTGGCTGGCAGCGCGTCACGCCCGGCCTCGCAGGCGTGTTCCTCGTGGCGGGCCTGTCGGGCCTGGCGCTCCCGGGGCTCAGCTCGTTCGTCTCGGAGTTCCTCGTGCTCGTCGGGACGTTCCAGCGCTACAAGTTCGCGGCAGTCGTCGCGACGGCGGGCATCGTCCTGGCCGCCCTCTACATCCTGCTCATGTACAAGCGGATGATGACCGGCCCCAAGCCGGAGCTCGAGGGCCCGGTCCGCGACATCAGCCTCCGGGAGAAGATCGTCGTCGCCCCGCTCATCGCGGCGTTCGTGGTCCTCGGCTTCTACCCGAAGCCCGCGCTGGACATGCTCAACCCGGCCGTGTCGAAGACCCTGCAGTACGTCGGAGTCTCCGACCCCACCCCGACCTCCGCTGACGGGAGCACGAAGTAATGCCCGCCGTGACTGTCCTGGCCGCGCCCATGGTGCCGGCTGCCTTCAAGGCCGCCGACGTCTCCTACGGCGCCATCGCCCCGATGCTCATCGTCGTCGCCGGTGCGCTCGTCGGCGTCCTCGTCGAGGCGTTCGCGCCGCGGCGGGTGCGGCACACCACCCAGCTGGCGCTGGCCCTGGTGACCCTGGTCGCCGCCTTCGTCGTCCTCGTCACCGTGTCGACCAAGGCGACGAACCGGGGCGGCACGCTCGCCCAGGCCGTGATCATCGACGGGCCGTCGCTGTTCCTGCAGGGCGCGATCCTGCTCATGTCGGTGCTCGGTGTCCTCACCATGGCCGAGAAGTTCGGCGGCCAGGGCTCCGACGCGTTCACCCCGATGGGTGCCGCGGTCCCCGGCTCGGCGCACGAGGCGGCCGCCCTGCGCGCCGGCCTCGCCACCAGCGAGGTCTTCCCGCTCACGCTGTTCGCCGTGGTCGGCATGATGCTCTTCCCGGCCGCCGGTGACCTGCTGACGATGTTCGTCGCGCTCGAGGTCCTGTCGCTGCCGCTCTACCTCATGTGCGGCCTGGCCCGCCGGCGCCGCCTGCTGTCGCAGGAGGCGTCCCTCAAGTACTTCCTCCTCGGTGCGTTCAGCTCCGCGTTCTTCCTCTTCGGTGCCGCGCTCATGTACGGCTACGCCGGCTCGCTCAACATCGCCGACATCGCCACCGCGGTCTCGGGCGCGTCCGCCAACCTCGAGGGCCTGCTCCTTCCGGGCGTCGTGTTCGTCATGGTGGGCCTGCTGTTCAAGGTCGGCGCCGTGCCGTTCCACTCCTGGACCCCCGACGTCTACCAGGGCGCGCCGACCCCGGTCACCGGGTTCATGGCCGCCTGCACCAAGGTCGCCGCGTTCGGCGCGATCCTGCGCATCGTCTACGTCGGCATCGAGGCCAACCGCTGGGACTGGCGCGGGGGCATCATCGCCGTCGCCGCGCTGACCATGGTCGTCGGCGCCGTCCTGTCGGTGACCCAGACCGACGTCAAGCGGCTGCTGGCCTACTCCTCGATCGCCCACGCGGGCTTCATCCTCGTGGCCGTGCTGTCCTTCGACCGCACCGGCGTCTCGGGCACGCTGTTCTACCTCGTCGCCTACGGCTTCATGACCATCGCCGGCTTCGCCATCGTCTCGATGGTGCGCCAGGGCGGCTCCGAGGCCTCGCACCTGTCGCAGTGGGCCGGCCTCGGCCGCAACCACCCCGTGGTCGCGGGCGTCTTCGCGTTCCTGCTGCTGGCCTTCGCGGGCATCCCGCTGACGTCCGGCTTCACCGCCAAGTTCGCGGCGTTCTCCCCGGCGGTCGCCTTCGGCGGCACCTCCGGTGTCGCGCTGGTCGTCATCGGTGTGCTCTGCAGCGTCATCACGGCCTTCGTCTACGTGCGCCTCATCGTGCTCATGTACTTCACCGAGGCCCCCGCCGGTGAGGCCGTGGTCGCCGAGACCGCGTCGCCCTACACGACGATCGCGATCACGGTCGGCACCCTCGTCACCCTCGTCCTCGGCGTGCTGCCGACGCAGGTGCTCGACCTGGCCGAGCGGTCCTCGCAGTTCCTGCTGAAGTGAGCAGGGCTGCGCAGATGAGCCCCACCCCGCCGGTCCTGGCGCTGCCGGCCACCTCCGAGGAGCTGGCCGGCAGGCTCCAGGGCGGGCTGGCTGAGGTCGACGCGCTGCTGCGGCGCGAGGTCGACCACGACGACCCGTTCATCGCCGGCGCCAACGCCCACCTCGCCGAGGCGGGCGGCAAGCGGTTCCGGCCGCTGCTCACCCTGCTCGCGTCGGAGGTGGGCTCCGGCGTCAACCCCGAGGTGGTGGCTGCGGCCACCGGCGTCGAGCTCACGCACCTGGCCTCGCTCTACCACGACGACGTCATGGACGAGGCGCTCGTGCGGCGAGGGGCGCCCAGCGCCAACGCCCTCTACGACAACTCCACGGCGATCCTCGTGGGCGACCTGCTGTTCGGCACCGCCTCGTCGATCATCGCCGACCTGGGCCCGGAGGCCGTGAAGATCCAGGCGCAGACGTTCGTGCGGCTGTGCTCGGGCCAGATCCGCGACGCCCGCCCGGCGCCCGAGGGCGTCGACCCGGTCGACTACTACCTTCAGGTGCTCGCCGACAAGACCGGCGTCCTCATCGCCACCTCGGCGCGCTACGGCGCGATGTTCGCCGGCTGCGACCCCGTGACCGTGGAGACCCTGCGCGAGTACGGCGAGCGGCTGGGCATGGCGTTCCAGCTCGCCGACGACCTCATCGACATCGCGTCCGCCTCCGAGGACACCGGCAAGACCCCCGGCACCGACCTGCGCGAGGGCAAGCGCACGCTGCCCGTGCTGTTCGCGCTGGCCTCCACCGACCCGGCCGACGCCCGGCTGCAGGAGCTCCTGCGCTCGGACCTGCGCGACGAGCGGTCCCTCGCGGAGGCGCTCGAGCTGCTGCGGGTGCACCCGGCGATGGACCTCGCCCAGGAGCAGACCAACGCCGTCGCCGAGGAGGCCGTCGCCGCCCTGGACTCGCTGCCCGACAGCGAGGCGCGGACCGCACTGGTCGCGCTGGCGAGCAGCGTCGTCACCCGCGTCGGCTGAACGTCGCGCGGTCGCCCTCCTGGCCCGGTCCGGTCGGGCGAACGAGGCTCGACCGTCGCTGCCCGCAGGTAGGGTCGCGCCTGTGACCCGCACCTGGGACGTGGCCACCTCCGGCCTCCCCGCACCGCTCGCGGTGGTCGACCTCGACGCCTTCGAGGCGAACGCCGACGACCTGGTCCGCCGCGCCGGTGGTGTCCCCATCAGGGTCGCGACCAAGTCCGTGCGCTGCCGCTCGCTGCTCACCCGGGTGCTCGGGCGGCCGGGCTTCGCCGGCGTCATGGCCTACTCCGTGCGTGAGGCCTGCTGGCTGGTCGGCTCCGGGGTCGACGACGTGTTCGTCGCCTACCCCAGCGTCGACGTGCCGGCCCTCGCCGAGCTGGGCCAGGACCCGTGGGCCGCCCGCCAGGTCACGCTGACGATCGACTCCCTCGAGCACGTGGAGCTGCTCGCCTCGCTCGAGCGCCCGCACGGGCTGCGGGTCGCGGTCGACGTCGACGCGTCGCTGCGCCTGGGACGGGTCCACATCGGGGTGCGCCGCTCCCCGGTGCGCACCCCGGCCGAGGCCACCGCGGTGGTGCAGGCCGCCCTCGCCGCCGGGCTCGACGTCGTCGGCCTCATGTTCTACGACGCCCAGATCGCCGGGCTGCCCGACACCTCGCCCGCCGTCAGGATGGTGAAGCGTCGTTCGGCCGCGTCGCTGCTCGAGCGCCGGACCGCGGTCGTGGGTGCGGTGCGCGAGCTGACCGACCTGCGGTTCGTCAACGGCGGTGGCACGGGCTCGGTCCACCTCACGGCGCTCGACCCGGTCGTGACCGAGGTGGCCGCCGGCTCCGGGCTCTACGGGCCGACGCTGTTCGACGGCTACGACGACTTCAGCCCGAGACCTGCGGCGGCCTTCGCCCTGGCGGTCACCCGCCGCCCGGGTCCGGGGTTCGCCACCGTGTCGGGCGGTGGCTACATCGCTTCGGGCCCACCTGGGTGGAACCGCCTTCCCTCGGTGTTCGGGCGCAGGGACCTGTCCCTGGTCCGCCGCGAGGGCGCCGGGGAGGTCCAGACGCCCCTGCGAGGGAGCGGGGCCGGTGACCTTCGCGTCGGCGACCGGGTCTGGTTCCGCCACGCCAAGGCCGGTGAGCTGTGCGAGCGGTTCGACGCGCTGCACCTGGTCCGCGGGGAGGAGCTCGTCGAGACGGTGCCCACTTACCGCGGCGAGGGGAGGAACTTCGGGTGAGCACCACGTGGACCAACTGGGGCCGCAACCAGACCTGCCACCCCGCGCAGGTCGCGGTGCCGCATGACGTCGACGAGCTGTCGGCGACGGTCGCTCAGGCCTCCGGCCGCGGCGTACGGGTCAAGGCGGTGGGGTCCGGGCACTCGTTCACGCCGGTCGCCACCACCGACGGGGTGCAGGTCCGGCTCGACCACCTGGTCGGTGTCCTGCGCGCCGACACCCGGAGCGGACGGGTGACGGTCGGCGCCGGAACGCCGTTGCACGTCCTCAACCCTGCGCTTCAGGCGCTCGGTCTGGCGCTGCCCAACCTCGGTGACATCGACCGGCAGACCTTCAGCGGTGCCATCGCCACGGGCACCCACGGTTCCGGCGCGCGGTTCCAGGGCATCGCGTCGGCGGTGACCGGCCTGGTCCTGGTCCTCGCCGACGGGTCCGCGCTGCGCTGCTCGGCGACCGAGGAGCCCGAGGTGTTCGCGGCGGCCCGGGTCGGGCTCGGCGCCCTGGGCGTCGTGGTCGAGGTCGAGCTGCAGTGCGTGCCCGCGTTCCGCCTCCATGCGCAGGAGCACGGCGCGGACCTCGAGGACGTGCTCGCCTCGGTGCAGGACGACGTCGCCCGCCACGACCACGTCGACATGCACTGGTTCCCGCACACCGACCGGGTGCTGGTGAAGCACAACGACCGGGTGGGGGAGGACGCCGGCGGACGGCCGCTGCCCGCGTGGCGCGCGACCCTCGACGACGACCTGCTGTCCAACCGCTTCTTCGAGGTGGTCAACCGGGCAAGCACCCGGTGGCCCGGCATCGTGCCGCGGCTCAACCAGCTGACCTCACGGACCCTGTCGGCGCGCGACTACACCGACGACTCGTGGAGGGTGTTCTGCTCCTCGCGCCAGGTGCGTTTCCGCGAGAGCGAGTACGCCGTGCCGCGGGCTGCCGTGGGGGAGGTGGTGCGGGCGCTGCGCGACTGGGTCGACCGCCACGACGTCTCGCTGCCGTTCCCCGTCGAGCTGCGGTTCACCGGCGCCGACGACATCTGGCTCTCGACCGGGTACGAACGCGAGAACGCCTACGTGGCCGTGCACCAGTACCACCGGATGGACGACGGCGGCGTGTTCGCGGCGTTCGAGGCGATCGTCGCCGAGCACGAGGGCCGCCCCCACTGGGGCAAGCTCCACACCCTCGGCGCAGACCGGCTCGGCGCGCTCTACCCGCGCTTCGGGGACTTCCGCGCCGTCCGCGACCGGCTCGACCCGGGGCGCACCTTCACCAACGACCACCTGCGCCACGTCCTCGGCGACTGACGCGACGCCGGCACCGGGTGTCGGCAGGCGGCACTAGCCTCACGGGCCATGAGGGACGAACCGCGCACGGGTGACGAGACCACGGTCCTGCTGGCAGCGCTGCAGAGCCACCGCGACGTGATGCTGTGGAAGCTCGAGGGACTGTCTGAGGAGGAGCAGCGTCGGCCGTTGGTGCCGAGCGGCACCAACCTGCTCGGCCTGGTCAAGCACCTCGCCAACGCGGAGTACGGCTGGTTCTGCGAGACGTTCGGGCGACCCACCGAGCCGTTGACCGACATCTCCGAGGATCCCGAGGCCGACATGCGGGCGGCGCCGGGGGAGACCACGCAGGAGGTCGTCGACTTCTACCGTCGGTCCTGGGCGGCGACCGACGCCTCGGTGCGCGAGCTCGGGCTCGACGCCACCGGCACGTCCTACGCCGGCGCCACGGTCAGCATGCGGTGGGTGCTGGTCCACATGGTCGAGGACACCGTCCGGCACGCCGGCCACGCCGACATCCTGCGCGAGCTCGTCGACGGTGGCACCGGACACCACGTGCCGCGGGGCTGAGCGCCCGCGGACGCGACGTCAGGGGGCCGCGTCGACGAGCTCCGGCCGGGTGCGGCCGGGGAGGTTGCGCACCGAGTCGACGGTGAGCAGGGCGAGGGCCAGCCAGACGATGCCGAACCCGACCCAGCGCGTGCCGGACAGGTGCTCGTCGAGCACCAGCACGCCGCACAGCAGCTGCAGCACCGGGGTGATGAACTGCAGCAGGCCGATGGTGACGAGCGGGACCCGCCGGGCGGCGCCGGCGAACAGCAGCAGCGGTGCCGCGGTGGCCGCACCCGCAGCGACGAGCAGGGCCGTGTGGGCGGCCCCCTCGGTGGTGAAGGTCGTCTCCCCGCGCGCGGTGAGCACGACGAGCATCACGGCTGCGATCGGCGCCAGCACGGCCGTCTCGGCCGCCAGGGAGTGCATCGCCTGCAGCGACACCCCCACCTTCTTCTTGACCAGCCCGTAGAGGCCGAACGACATCGCCAGCGTGAGGGCGATGACCGGGACGGAGCCCGCTGCGACACCGAGGTAGACGCCGGCGGCGGCACCGATGGCGACCGCCGCCCACTGGAGCGGGCGCAGCCGCTCGCGCAGGACGAACACGCCGAGGGCCACGGTGACGATGGGGTTGAGGAAGTAGCCCAGCGCGGCCTCGGTCGTGTGGCCGCCGAGCACCGCGGCCACGTAGACGACCCAGTTGACGGCGATGAGCAGCGCCGCCGCCGTCACGCCGAGCCCGAGCCGCGGGCGCCGCCACAGCTGCCGTGCCCAGCCGAGGTCGCGGCGCACGAGCAGCACCACCGCGCACAGCAGCAGCGTCCACAGGATGCGGTGGGACAGGATCTCCCACGCGCCGGCGGGGGCCAGCGCCGCGAAGTACAGCGGGAACAGGCCCCAGATGCCGTAGGCGAGCAACCCGTACGCCGCGCCGTGACGGTCCTCCTCACGGGGCGGAGGGGCCGCCGGCCGCCCGGCGCTCAGGCCACGGTCCAGGTGTCGCGACCGCGCAGCAGCTGGTCGAGGTCGGCGTCGCCGGCCACGCCTCCCGAGGTGTCGACCGCCGCCGCGACCTGGGCGCGCACGAGGTCGTCGTAGGTGGGCCGCACGACGTCGCGGAAGATGCCCATGGGCACGTGCGTCATCTGCGGGGAGTCCAGGCGCGAGAGCGCGAAGGCCTGCGTCGGGTCGCCGGCATGGGTGTCGTGCACCACGACGTCGCGCCCGGCGGCCGCGGCCTCGGGCACGAACTCCATGACGCCGCCCTCGCCGCGCACCAGCACCTGCCGGTCGCCCTCGGGACCGACCTGCACCCGCTCGCCGTCGGCGAGGTGGACGATGCGTGCCTCCTGCTCGCTGCGGTCCTTGATGAGGTCGAAGGCGCCGTCGTTGAAGATCGGGCAGTTCTGGTAGATCTCCACCAGCGACGTGCCGCGGTGGGCGGCAGCCGCCTTGAGGATCTCGGTGAGGTGCTTGCGGTCGGAGTCCATGGTCCGGGCGACGAAGGTGGCCTCGGCCCCGAGCGCCAGCGACACGGGGTTGAACGGGTGGTCGACCGAGCCCATCGGCGTGGACTTGGTGACCTTGCCGACCTCGGAGGTCGGCGAGTACTGGCCCTTGGTCAGGCCGTAGATCTGGTTGTTGAACAACAGGATCGTGAGGTTGACGTTGCGGCGCAGCGCGTGGATCAGGTGGTTCCCGCCGATCGACAGCGCGTCGCCGTCGCCGGTGACCACCCACACCGACAGGTCCTCACGGCTCGTCGCCAGCCCGGTCGCGATCGCCGGCGCGCGGCCGTGGATCGAGTGCATTCCGTAGGTGTCGAGGTAGTAGGGGAAGCGCGAGGAGCAGCCGATGCCAGAGACGAAGACGATGTTCTCGCGCTTGAGCCCGAGGTCGGGAAGGAAGCCCTGCACCGCGGCGAGGATGGCGTAGTCGCCGCAGCCGGGGCACCAGCGCACCTCCTGGTCCGAGGTGAACTCCTTCTTCGTCTGGCGCGTGGCGTCCTCGGCGAGGCGGGGCACACCGGCGGTGCCGTGGGGCACTCCGGTCGACGGCATCCCGAGGTCGGTGCTCATGAGTGGCCTCCCTGGCTGGTGACGGGCTGGTCCGTGTGGGCGGAGCCGGCGTCGTCGGAGGTGGTGGCGTCGGCGGCGAGGCCCACGATCGCGTCGGCGAGCTCGACGGTCGTGAAGGGCAGGCCGCGCACCTGGGTGAACGAGTGGACGTCGACGAGGTACTTGGCGCGCAGCAGCATCGCGAGCTGGCCCATGTTCATCTCGGGGACGAGCACGCGGTCGTAGCGGCGCAGCACCTCGCCCGTGTTGGACGGGAACGGGTTGAGGTGGCGCAGGTGCGCACGGGCGACCTTCGCGCCGGTGTTGCGCACGCTGCGTACGGCCGCCGCGATCGGGCCGTAGGTGGAGCCCCAGCCGAGCACGAGGACCGACGCCTCGCCGCTGGGGTCGTCGACCTCGAGGTCGCCGATGGTCTCGGCGACCCGCTCGACCTTGCCCGCCCGCAGCCGGGTCATGAGGTCGTGGTTGTCGGGGTCGTAGGAGATGTTGCCGGTGACGTCGGCCTTCTCGATTCCGCCGATGCGGTGCTCGAGGCCGGGGGTGCCGGGCACGGCCCACGGGCGGGCGAGCGTGCGCTCGTCGCGCAGGTAGGGATGGAACACCGGCTCGCCCTTGTCGTCCGTGGCGTTGGGCTCGGTCGCGAGCTCCACGGTGAGGTCGGGCAGGTCGGCGACGCTGGGGACCGCCCACGGCTCGGAGCCGTTGGCGAGGTAACCGTCGGAGAGCACGAAGACGGGCGTGCGGTAGGTGGTGGCGATGCGCACGGCCTCGAGGGCGGCGTCGAAGCAGTCGGCGGGCGACTGCGGGGCCACGATCGGGACCGGCGACTCGCCGTTGCGCCCGAACATGGCCTGCAGCAGGTCGGACTGCTCGGTCTTGGTGGGCAGGCCGGTCGACGGACCGCCGCGCTGGACGTCGACGATGACGAGCGGCAGCTCGAGGGACACGGCCAGGCCGATCGTCTCGGACTTGAGTGCCACGCCGGGGCCGGAGGTGGTCGTCACGCCGATCCAGCCACCGAACGAGGCCCCCAGCGCCGCACCGATGCCCGCGATCTCGTCCTCGGCCTGCAGGGTCGTCACGCCGTAGCGCTTGAGCCCCGAGAGGGTGTGCAGGATGTCGGAGGCCGGGGTGATGGGGTAGGAACCCAGCAGCATCGGCCGCCCCGCGCGGTGGGCGGCGGTGACCAGGCCGTAGGCGAGCGCGGCGTTGCCGGTGATGTTGCGGTAGGTGCCGGCAGGCATCACCGCCGGGGCGATCTCGTAGGAGACGGCGAAGTCCTCGGTCGTCTCGCCGTAGTTGAGGCCGGCGCGCAGGGCGGTGAGGTTGGCCTCGAGGATGTCGGGCTTGGAGCCGAACTTCTTCGCCAGGAACGCCTCGGTGCCGGTGGTCGGCCGGTGGTACATCCACGACAGCAGGCCCAGCGCGAACATGTTCTTCGCGCGCTCCTTGTCCTTGCGGGACAAGGAGTCGAACGACGCCAGCGCCTCGACGGTGATCGACGTCAGGGCGACCGGGTGCACGTGCCACGACTCCAGCGACCCGTCCTCGAGCGGGTTGGTCGCGTAGCCGACCTTGCCGAGGTTGCGCTTGGTGAACTCGTCGGTGTTGGCGATGATCGTGGCGCCGCGCGGCAGGTCGCGCAGGTTGGCCTTGAGGGCGGCGGGGTTCATCGCGACGAGCACGTCGGGGGCGTCACCCGGGGTGAGCACGTCGTGGTCGGCGAAGTGCAGCTGGAAGCTCGAGACGCCCGGCAGGGTGCCTTGGGGCGCGCGGATCTCGGCCGGGAAGTTGGGCAGCGTCGACAGGTCGTTGCCGAGGGCCGCGGTCTCGGACGTGAAGCGGTCACCGGTCAGCTGCATGCCGTCGCCGGAGTCCCCGGCGAAGCGGATGACGACACGGTCCAGCTTCTCGACGGTCTTGCTGCTCATGCGGTCCTGACGGTCGTGGACGAACAGTTCTCGGGGCTGTCGTCCGGGTCGTCCGGAGCCGCGCGGCGCACGGACGGCGCCTGGCGCAGCCTGCCCATCCATCGTACGTCGGTGCAGGTCAGGGCAAATGGGCCACCCTGCTTTTGAGACACCCAACACCACGTTATGGATCGGCAGGCCGCGCCGACCTGACCGGTGACTGCGGTCAGGCGGTGACGGTGATCTCGTGGATCTCGTCGTAGGGGTGCCCGGCCCGCTCGTGGATGCGCTGGATGGCCTCCTTGCTCGGCCCCTCCGAGAGGCAGAAGACGTGGCCCGTCTCGGGGTCGGCCCACGCGTGGGTGAACTCGACCGACTCCTCACCCTGGATCGCGAGGTCCGCCTGGTGCGCCTCGTGCAGGGCCTGCGCCGTGACCCCCGGCATGTTGGTGTGGACGTCCATGAACTGGGCCATGGGGGTGCTCCCTTCGCTGGGGGGTGGTGGTCTCGCCACGCTACGCCGCAGCCCCCGGCGCTTCCTCCGTCAAAAAGGTGGCGGATAGCGTGCCGGGGTGGCCACTGACGTCCTCGTCCTGCCGAGCCCGCTCCTCGGGCCGGCGGTGTACGACCCGCTCGCAGCGGCGCTCACCGACCGTGGCGCGCCCGCCCGCGTCGCGCACCTGCCCAGCGGTCGCTGGGCCCCGCTCGAGGTCCTGGCCCCGTTCGTCGAGCAGGCGCGCGAGCACCGGCCCTCGGCGCTCCTCGCCCACAGCAACGCCGGGTACCTCGTGCCGGCCCTGCGTGCGCGGGCGCCGGTGGACGTCGTCGTGTTCGTCGACGCCGCGCTCCCGCTCGTCCCCGGGGCGACGACCCTGCTCGCGCCGCCGGGGTTCGCTGCCTTCGTGGCGGACCTCCCGCAAGAGGACGGTGTGCTGCCCCCGTGGCGCGCTGGTGGGACCCGGCCGACATCGCCGGTCTCTTCCCCTCGCCGGACTGGCTGGCACGGGTCACCGAGGAGGCGCCTCGGTTGGCCCCGTCGTACTTCACCACCCCCGTCGAGGTGCCGCCGCGCGGGCCTGGGCAGTCCTGCCTAGGGTGCTGGTCATGGACCGACCAGCCCTGCAGGACGCCCTCAAGGACCGCGACGCCGTGCTGCGCGCGTTCGTGCGCAGCGACGGGAGCCTCGCGTCGATCCCGACCCGGATCGGCAAGCGGCTCGTCGTGCTCGACCTCATCGCCCAGGAGTTCGCGGGGGGGAGGTCTACGAGGAGACCGAGGTCAACGCCCGGCTGCGGAAGTTCCACGACGACGTGGCGGCGCTGCGGCGCTACCTCGTCGAGGAGGGCTTCATGGACCGGCGCGACGGGCGGTACTGGCCTGCCGGCGGGACCGTCGACGGCATCTGACCGACCTGCGGGCAACCGCGTGCCGGCGGACGCGGCGGCTGCCACACTCGGCGCATGCTGCGGCTCGAGGACCACTGGGTCTGGGACTCCTGGATCGCCGACGACGGCGACCTCTACCACCTGTTCTTCCTGCAGGCTCTCCGGTCGCTGGTCGACCCGGGCAAGCGGCACACGGCGGCGACCGTGGGGCATGCGACGTCGCCCGACCTGGTGACGTGGGACTACCTGGGGGAGTGCTTCGGGCCGGCCCGGACCGGGTTCGACGACCTCGCGATCTGGACCGGCTCGGTCGTGCGCGACGGCGACCGGTGGCGGATGTTCTACACCGCGGTCTCGACGGCGGGCCACCACGTCTACGACCAGCGCGTCGGGTCCGCCGTGTCCGACGACCTGCACCACTGGGAGCGGGTGTCGACCGAGCCGGCGGTGCGCGTCGACGGCCGCTGGTACAAGAACCTCGCCAACACCCCCGCACCGACCCAGGGCCCGGACCTCGAGGGCTCGAGCGAGACGTGGCGCGACCCGCTGGTCTTCCCCGACGCCGCGGGTGACGGCTGGCACCTGCTGCTGTCGGCCCGTGCGCGCGAGGCGGCCCGCAACGACGACGGCGTCGTCGCCCACGCCACCAGCCCCGACCTCGAGCACTGGGCCCTGGCCGCGCCGCTGTGCGAGCCGGGCGCCGGGTTCGGGCAGCTCGAGGTGCTGCAGGACAAGCAGGTCGACGGGCGCTGGGTGCTCGTGTTCACCTGCCACCCCCAGGAGATGACGCCCGAGCGCATCGCCCGCACCGGGGAGTACTGCACGTGGTCGGTGCCGGGCCCGGGTCCGCTCGGCCCGTGGGACGTCGACGCCGCCCGTCCCTTCGTGGCCGAGCCCGACCTGTTCGCGGCGCCCCTGGTGCAGCGGCGTGACGGGTCGTGGGCGATGGTCGGGTTCCGCAACGTGGAGCCGAAGGGCCTGGACGGGTTCGCGATCATCGACCCGGTCCCGGTCACCCTCGATGCCGACGGGTACCTCGTGGCGGCCGCCGGCTACGACCCCGGCCCGGTGGCCTACCCACCCCTCGCGACCGGGTAAACGGGAGGCGGCGCAGCAGGGTCGGCGCCTAGGGTCGCGGGCATGATCGTCCGCCGCGAGCTGCCCACCGATGCCGACGCCGTACGGGCGGTGCACCTCGCGGCCTTTGCCAAGGCGGCCACCGACGAGGCGCCGGCTCGCGAGGGCACCCTCGAGGCGGACCTCGTCGACGAGCTGCGCGCCGACGGCGACCTCGTGCCCGAGTGCTGCCTGGTGGTCGAGGTCGACGGCGTCGTCGCCGGTCACGTCGCCATCAGCCGCGCCACCGTCGGGGGTGAGCCCGGGCTCGTCGCCCTCGGGCCGGTCGGCGTCCTCCCCGAGGCCCAGCGCTGCGGGATCGGGTCGGCCCTGGTGCATGCCGCCCTCGCCGCCGCCGACGCGCTCGGCGCACGGGGGGTCGTCCTGCTCGGGCACCCCACGTACTACCCGCGGTTCGGGTTCGGGCCGGCCGTCGAGCACGGGATCACGCCACCGCAGGACTGGGGCCCGCAGTACTTCATGCTGCGCCGCCTGCACGCGTGGGGCGACGGCATGAGTGGCCCGTTCCGCTACGCCCCGGCCTTCGAGCGCCTCGACGACTAGTCGCCGGTGCGACCGTCGGCGAGCTCGCGCAGGAGGTCGAGGTGGCCGTTGTGCCGGGCGTTCTCCTCGATGAGGTGCAGCAGCACCCAGCGCAGGGTGGGCCGCTCGCCGCTGCGGAACGGCGTCGCCGAACGGTCGTCGAGGTCGAGCCCGGCGACGATGGCGTCGGTGCGCGCGGCCTGCGCCGCATACTCCTCGAGCGTCTGGGCGATCGGCACCTCGGCGCCGACGCTGAACTCCTTGTCCGGCTCCGTGGCCGTCCACGGCCCGAGGTCGGGGCCGCCGACGAACCGGTTCTCGACCCACGAGTGCTCGACCCAGCGCAGGTGGTTGAGCACCCCGCCGATGCTCATCAGCGGCGAACCCGGCAGGGGCGCGGCGCCGACGTGGTGGGCCGCGAGGTCACGGCACTTCCCGGCGGCGACGTCGCGGGTGTACTGCAACATCGTGAGCAGGGTGGTGCGCTCGTCCCAGGTGGGCGGGGTGTCATCCGGTGTCATGGGCCTGACCCTGTCGCACACCGCGCGCCGGGCGCCACCGGTTAGTTGAGGTTGTAGGGTCGCTCCGGTGGCGGTGGCACGAGCCCCATGGTGCTGGCCAGGCCCAGCTCCCGCCGGACGAGGTGCAGCGCGAGCCGCAGCCGGGTCTCGGTGTCGGCCGCCGCCAGCAGCCGCTGCCGGTCGCCGAGGTCGAGGCCCACCGCGCCACCGACCTCGTAGGACAGCGCGACCGGGTCGCCCGGCCACTGCGGCTCCTTCGCGCCGACCGTCGTGGCGTAGGTGTGCAGCACCCGCCGGAGGCGCTCGGCCAGGTCGGCCACCTGCCGCTCGTCTCCGGTGCGCTCCTCGAGGACGGTCACCTCCCCGGTGGCGTACGCGGTGCCGGTGCCCGCCTCGAGCGTGTCGAGGTGGAAGCGCCGCACCCCGGTGGAGACCACGAGGTAGCGGCCGTCGCCGAGCGACGCCGCCTGGTCGACCAGGGCGAGGCAGCCGACCTCGTGCAGGTCGTGGACCGAGCCGGCGCCGACCTCGTGGCCCTGCCGGATGGCGACCACCCCGAACTCGGGGACGTCCATCGCGTTGAGCAGGTCGCTGAGCAGCACGATGTAGCGCGGCTCGAAGACCTGCAGCGGCAGGGTCGCGCCGGGGACGAGGACGGTGCCGAGGGGGAAGAGCGGGACCCGCGCCATTCCTCCACGGTAGGCCCGTGCGGCCGGCACCGACAGCCGGCGACAGTCGGCGGCACCCACTGCGGTGGAGCCCGTCGCTGGGGACCTCCGACTAGGCTGCGAACCGTGTCGCCCTACGTCGTCGTCGCCGCAGTGGTCGTGGTCGGCCTGCTGCTGTTCGTCGCCGCCATGGGCGCCCGCCGGCTGCTCGCCCCGAGCGCCCCGACGCGGGCCAAGCTCACGACGTACGAGTCGGGTGTCGACCCCGTCGGACAGGGCTGGGCGCAGACCCAGGTCCGCTACTTCGTCTACGCGTTCCTCTACGTCATCTTCGCCGTCGACGCGGTCTACCTGTTCCCGTGGGCGCTGGTCGTGCGCTCCTCCGACCTCGGTGCGGCGTCGCTGGTGGAGATCGGCGTGTTCATCGGCGTGCTGCTCGTCGGCCTGGTGCACGCGGCCCGGCGCGGCCTGCTGAGGTGGGTCTGATGGCGCCGGTCGACCTGCCGCTGCCGCGCGTCGGACCTGCGACCGACTTGGCACCGCAACCGATCCGGGTGGTCCTCAACTGGGGGAGGCGCTACTCGCTGTGGGTGTTCAACTTCGGGCTCGCCTGCTGTGCGATCGAGTTCATCGCCGCGTCGATGGCGCGGCACGACTTCATCCGCCTCGGCGTCATCCCGTTCGCGCCCGGACCGCGTCAGGCCGACCTCATGGTCGTCTCGGGCACCGTGACGGACAAGATGGCGCCGGCCGTGCGCCGTCTCTACGACCAGATGCCGGAGCCGAAGTACGTCATCTCGTTCGGCGCCTGCTCCAACTCCGGTGGCCCCTACTGGGACTCCTACAGCGTCACCAAGGGCGTCGACACGATCATCCCCGTCGACGTCTACGTGCCCGGCTGCCCGCCGCGCCCCGAGTCGCTCCTCCAAGGCATCCTCAAGCTGCAGGAGAAGATCGCCGCAGAGACGTTGAGCACCAAGGGGATCCGCGGCAAGTACGCAGCGCACCGCACGGCCTCCGCGGGTGAGGTCACCCGCGGGCTGGTCAAGCCGCCCCAGGGTCCGGCCACCGGGGGACGCTCGTGAGCGACGCCGTACCCGTGCAGCGCCGCGAGGTGGAGCCGCGGGAGTGGGTGGCCGCCGCGGAGGCCGCCAGGGCAGAGGGCTTCACCTTCTTCGACTGGCTCACGGCGGTCGACCAGGCCGACGCGACAGACGTCCCGGGCCTCGACGTGGTCTGCCACCTGCTCGACCCCTCGACGCCGACGGCGTTGCGGCGGCTGATGATCCGCACCCGCGTGCCCGACGGTGCCGTGCTCGACAGCATCACCGGGGTCTTCCGCGGGGCGGCGTGGCACGAGCGCGAGACGCACGAGATGTTCGGGCTCGCGTTCGACGGCTTCGACGACGGCACCGGGCGGGGGCTGCGCCCGCTGCTGCTGCCCGACGGCTTCGAGGGCACGCCGCTGCGCAAGTCGTTCGTCCTGGCGGCCCGTGCGTCCAAGCAGTGGCCGGGCGCCAAGGAGCCGGGGGAGAGCGAGCACAGCAAGCCGACCGGCCGGCGTCGGGTCTCGGCGCCAGGTGTGCCCGACCCCGAGTGGGGCCCGCGGTGACCGGCGCCGACGCCCTCGAGGTCGTCGTCCGCGCGGTGGCCGTCCTCGCTGCCTTCCTCGTGCTGCCGCTGCTCGTGGGCCAGACCGAGCACAAGGTCATGGCCCACATGCAGGGACGGCTCGGGCCCATGTATGCCGGTGGCTTCCACGGCTGGGCGCAGCTCGTCGCCGACGGGGTCAAGTTCGTGCAGAAGGAGGACATCACCCCGGCGGCCGCCGACAAGGGTGTCTTCCGGTTCGCGCCCGCCGTCGCCCTCGTGCCCTACCTCGTCGCGATGGCGGTCATCCCGCTGTCGCCGGACGTGGTGGCGGCCGACGCCCCGGCCGGCGCCGTCTTCGTCCTCGCGGTGACGGCCGTCGGCATCCTCGGCACTCTGATGGCCGGGTGGGCCAGCGCCAACAAGTACTCGCTGCTCGGTGCCATGCGTGCTGCCGCCCAGCTGCTGTCCTACGAGCTGCCGATGGTCCTCGCCGTCGCATCGGTGTGCCTGGCCGCCGGGACGCTGTCGCTCACCGGCATCGCCCACGCCTGGTCGCCGTGGTGGCTGCTGTGGCAGCTGCCGGGAGCCGTGGTGTTCCTCGTGTCCGCCGTCGCCGAGCTGCAGCGCCCGCCGTTCGACATGCCCGTCGCAGACTCCGAGATCGTGTTCGGCGCCTACACCGAGTACACCGGGCTGCGGTTCGCGTTCTTCCTGCTCAGCGAGTACGCCGGGATCGTCGTGATGTCACTGCTGTTCACCGTGCTGTACCTCGGCGGGTGGCAGGGCCCGTTGAGCGACCAGCTCGGCTGGCTCTGGACGGTGCTCAAGGGGTTCTGCATCGCCGTTGTCGTCATCTGGCTGAGGGTCGCGTGGCCGCGGCTGCGCGAGGACCAGCTCCAGCGCCTCGCCTGGCTCGTCCTCGTGCCGCTCGCCCTCGCACAGCTGGCCCTCACCGGCGTCTGGGTGGTGCTGACCGCATGAGCGAGCCCACCAAGCCCCAGCCAGCCAACCCCGCGTCGTCGAACGCCCGACCGGCGAGGCGCAGCAGCGGCGGCGCCGTACCGGGCATCCTCAAGGGCCTGGCCACCACGGCCCGCACGCTCGCGCGCCCGACGCACACGGCGGAGTACCCCGACGTCTCGCCGCACCTGCCTCCGCGCAGCCGCGGCGTGATCGCGCTGCTGGAGGAGAACTGCACCTCCTGCATGCTCTGCGCCCGCGAGTGCCCGGACTGGTGCATCTACATCGACTCGCACAAGGAGACGATCCCCGCGACGACGCCGGGTGGCCGCGACCGGCAGCGCAACGTGCTCGACCGGTTCGCCATCGACTTCAGCCTCTGCATGTACTGCGGCATCTGCATCGAGGTGTGCCCGTTCGACGCGCTGCACTGGAGCCCCGAGTTCGAGTACTCCGAGCTCGACATCCGCGACCTGCTCCACGAGAAGGACCGGCTCGGGCAGTGGATGCCCACGGTCCCGCCGCCGCCGGCCCTCGACGAGCACGCCGCCGAGCCGGCCGAGGTCGCGGCCGTCAACAAGCCGCCGCGGACGGCGCGGACCCCCACGGCCCGCCCGGCGCGGCCCACCCGCGTGACCCCGGCCCCGGAGGGCGAGGCGTGACCGGGCTCGACCTCGCCTTCGCGGCGGTGGGCGTCGTCGCCGCGGCCAGCGGGCTCCTCGCGGTGACGACGCGCCACGTCGTCCACGCCGCCCTGTGGCTGGTGGTCTGCCTGGGGTCGGTGGCCGGGTGCTACCTCGTGCTCGGCGCCGAGCTCGTCGCGCTGGTGCAGGTCCTCGTCTACGTCGGGGCCGTGGTGGTGCTGGTCCTCTTCGCGCTCATGCTCACCCGGGCCCCGATCGGTCCCCGGGCGGAGATCTCCACGAGCCGCCTGCACCGCGCGCTCGCGGCCGTCCTCGGTGCCGGGGTGACCGTCCTGCTCGCGAGCGTCCTCCTGCCGCTGGCGCACCCGGTGGATCGGCACGAGACCGACACCACGGTGCTCTCGCGCGAGCTGTTCGGCACGTGGGTGTGGCCGTTCGAGGTGCTCTCGCTCCTGCTGCTCGCGGCGCTCGTGGCCGCCCTGGCGGTGTCGCGGGTGGGCGCCCGGTCGGGCGACGTGCGCGACGGGGCGGCCCGAGCCGAGGCGGAGCTGCGGACAGCCCGGGGGGACGCGTCGTGATCCACCTCGCCGGCCCCTACCTGCTCGCGGCCGTCCTCGCCGGACTGGGCACCTACGGCGTGCTCGCCCGACGCAACGCCGTGCTCGTCCTCATCGGGGTCGAGCTGGTCCTCAACGCCGCCACCCTGTTGCTCGTCGCGGTCGGGGCGTCGGCGGGGGACCGCTGGGCCGCGGGCAACGTGCTGACCCTCTTCGTCATCACCATCGCCGCCGCGGAGGTGTGCGTGGCCCTGGCCGTCGTGCTGGCCGTCTTCCGGTTGCGCGGCGACGTCGACCTCAGCGAGCCCCGGTCGTGAGCGCCACCGCCGCGAGGCTGGTCGTCCTCCTGCCCGCCCTGGCCGCAGTGCTCGGACTGCTCCTCGCCCGCCCCCGCGTCGACGCCGGCCGGGTCGTGCCCGCTCGGGGGTTGGCGGTGGGTGCCTCCGCCCTGACGGTCCTCGTCGCGCTGGTGCAGCTGGTAGGCGTCCACAGCGGTTCGGCCTCGACCGCGGTGGGCACCCTGCCCGCGCTGGACGCCGGTGAGCTGCGCATCCCGCTGCAGCTGCAGACGACGACCGCCACCGCCCTCATCGCCATCGTCGTGGCGGTCGTCGGGTGGGCGGTGCAGGCCTTCGCCGGGTGGTACCTGCGCGACGACGACCGCTACGGCACCTTCGCAGCCACCGTCTCCCTGTTCACCGCAGGCATGCTCCTCGTCGTCCAGTCCGCCGACCTCGTCCTGACGCTGGTCGGCTGGGAGGTGATGGGCTGGTGCTCGTTCCTGCTCATCGGCCACTGGAGCCGCAAGGAGTCCGCCCGTCGTGCCGCGGTCAAGGCGTTCCTCGTCACCCGGCTCGCCGACGTCGG
The DNA here is from genome assembly GCF_001428025.1 of Phycicoccus sp. Soil748. Classification (GTDB taxonomy): domain Bacteria; phylum Actinomycetota; class Actinomycetes; order Actinomycetales; family Dermatophilaceae; genus Pedococcus. The sequence goes on from NZ_LMSC01000002.1 coordinate 122,695, forward strand.
CTTCGTCCTCGGAGTGGTGGTCCTGGCCGTGGGGGCCGGCTCCACGGCATACCGGCAGGTGCTGTCGACGTGGGCGGCCCGTGACGGGGCCGGCTGTGCCGACACCGCGGTCGCGGCCTGCGCCGCGGCACCCAGCGGCGCGCTGCGCACGACGGCCATGGTGCTGCTCGTCATCGGCGTCCTCGGCAAGTCCGGCATGGTGCCCTTCCACGACTGGCTGCCCGACGCGATGGAGGGCCCGACCCCCGCCTCGGCGCTCATCCACGCGGCGACCATGGTCGCGGCCGGCACCTTCGTGCTGGCCCAGCTCTTCGACGTCCTCGCCGCGGCCGACGGCGCCCGCTGGCTGCTCGCGGTGAGCACCGCCGTGACGATGGTGTACGCCGCGGTGCTGGCCCTCGGGCAGAGCGACCTGAAGCGGCTGCTCGCCTACTCCACCCTCAGCCAGGTCGCGCTGATGCTCTCGGCGATCGCGGTCGCCCCGGCGCAGGAGGGGCCGGGCGCGGGCGTGCTGCACCTCTACTCGCACGCGTTCTTCAAGGCGTTGCTGTTCCTCGCGATCGGGTGGCTCAGCGTCACCGTCGGCGGCACCGCGGCGGCGACCATGCGCGGCGGCCTGCGCGGACACCTGCTCGTGCGTCCCGCGATGTTCGTCGGCCTGCTGTCGCTCGCCGGGGTGCCCCCGCTCGTCGGCTTCGTCTCCAAGGAGCACGTCCTCGCGGCGGCGGAGGCCGGCGCCTCGCAGGGAGTCGCCCGGGCGTGGCTGGTGCTGGTGGCAGGGCTCGTCACCGTGGTCCTCACGGCCGCCTACTGCATGCGCGCCTGGCTCGTCCTCGACGACGTCACGGCCTTCCACGCTGAGCGCCACGACGGCGACACCGCGACCCCGGCCGTGCGGTCGGCGGTGGTGGTCCTCGCGGTCCTCACCGTCGTGGGGGGAGTCGTGGTGCTGACCCCGCTCATCGACCTCGGCGGCCACATCGGCTGGCTCCTGGCGGTCGTCAGCGTGCTGCTGGTCGTTGGCACCGGGCTGCTCGTCCGCCGCCACGCCCGAGGTTCCGACCCGGCCGTGCGGCTCGTCGGCCCGCGGGTGCGCCGGTTCGACGAGGGGTTCGGCGTGGACCGCCTCTACGTCGCCCTGGTCGCGACTCCCGTGCTCGCCCTCGCCCGGCTCGTCGTCTTCCTCGACCGCGAGGTCGTCGACGCCTACGTCCGCGGTGCCGCGGTCGGCACCGCCATGGCGGGGCGCGGTGGCGACCGGGCGCACCGGGCCGAGCGCGCTGCCACCGGCCTCGCGTGGGTCGTCGCCGGCGCGGTGGCCGTGGCGCTCGCGGGGGTGGCGCTGTGGTGACGCTCGTCGCGCTGCTGGTGCCGGCCGCCGTGGCCTCCTGGCTGCTCACGGCCGGTCGCGGCCTCGGCCACCGTGCGGTCAACCTCCTGTCAGCCGCCGCGGCCGTCCTCAGCCTCGCAGCGGTGGTGCTGGCGGTGGTGCTGCGCCCCGAGGTCGACCGGGCGTGGGTGCCCTCGCTCGGCCTGCGGTGGCACCTGGCAGTCGACGGCATCAGCGCACCGCTGCTGCTGCTCACCGCCGTCCTCGGCGTCGTCGTGGTGCTGCACACTCGCGACCGCCCCCCGGTCGGCGGCACCAGCGCCGCCTTCCACGCCTGCCTCCTGCTCGTCGAGCTCGGGGCGCTGGCCACGTTCCTCGCCCGCGACGCGCTGCTCTTCTTCGTCTCGTTCGAGGTCGTCCTGGTGCCGATGTGGGTGCTCATCACGCGTTTCGGCGACGCCCATCGCCCCGCCGCCCGCGCCGACGCCGGGGGCCGCTTCGTCCTCTACACCGCGTTCGGCTCGACCCTGATGCTCGTGGGGATCCTCGCGCTCGTCGCGGCGGCCGGCACCTCCGACCTGACTGCGATGGCCGAGGCCGGCGGCCGCGGCATCCCGGCGTCCACCCAGCTGGTGGTGGCTGCCCTGCTCGTGGCCGGCCTCGCGGTCAAGGTGCCGGTCTTCCCCCTGCACACATGGCTTCCGCCCGCCCACACGACCGCCCCGACAGCCGGGTCGGTGCTCCTCGCCGCCGTGCTGCTCAAGATGGGCACCTACGGCCTGGTCCGGCTGCCGCTGGCCACCGTGCCGGACGGGTTCGCCCGCGTCGCGCCCGTGCTCGGCGTGCTCGGCGCCGTCGGCATCGTCTGGGGAGGGCTCGCCTGCCTCGTCGAGCGCGACCTCAAGCGGCTCGTCGCCTACTCCTCGGTCGCCCACATGGGCTTCGTCGCCATCGGCCTCGCCAGCGGCACCCGCACCGGCCTGCAGGCGGCCCTGTTCGCCAACGTCGCCCACGGCGTCATCTCGGCCCTGCTCTTCGTCGTCGTCGGCGGCCTCAAGGAGCGTTGGGGTGGCGCCGACCTCGAGACGGCCCGGGCAGCGCTGCGCGAGGTCGCGCCGCGGCTGGGGTTCGCGCTCGTCGTTGGCTTCGCCGCCTCCCTCGGGCTGCCGGGCCTCGCCGGCTTCTGGGGTGAGTTCCTCAGCGTGTACTCCGCGTGGTCGCCGGCGCCCGACCGCCCCCTGGCGTTGTTCCGCACCCTCGCGGTGGTCGCAGCGCTCGGGACGGTGCTCGCCGCTGCGTACGCCCTGCGGGTGCTGCGGACCGTCTGGGCGGGGGAGCGCCGCACCCCGGCGATCCAGGACAGCCGCGACACCGAGTGGGACGTCGTGGTGGTCCTGCTCGTCGCCGTCGTGGCGCTCGGCGTGGTGCCCGGCCCGCTGCTGGCGCTGACCCACGACACGGTCTCCCTGCTCGTCGGGGCAGCCCGGTGAGCGCCATGGCGACCCTCGACTGGGTGGCTCTGGGACCGGTGCTCGCGCCCGCACTCGGGGCCGTGGTGGTCCTCGTCGTGGACGCCGCAGCGCCTCGTCTCGTGCGGGTCCACCACGCCCTCGGCCTCGCCGCCCTGGTCGTCGGGCTCGCTGTCGCACTTCCCGGGGCGGTGTCGTCGACCGGTGCGCCGGTGCGGACGTTGTGCCTGTCCGGTCGTGCCGCCGCGTGCCTCTACGAGGTGGGACCGGTCGCGGCCGCCCTGCAGCTCGGGGCGCTGGCCTCCGCGCTCGTCGTCCTCCTGCTGCTCTGGCCCGACCGGCGGGCGTCGCTGCGCGGGGGGCCCGCGGTCCTCGTCGCCCTCGTCCTCGCCGCCACCGCCGGTGCCTCCGGCGTCGCTGCTGCCCACGACCTCGGGTCCTGGCTGGTGTGCCTCGAGCTCGCGACCCTCCCGGTCATCGCCCTGGTGGCCCTGCGCGGCACGACCGAGGCGGGGCGCGGCGCGCTGGCGCTGCTGACGACGTCGCTGGTCTCGTTCGCCCTCGTCGTCCTCGGCGCGGCCCTCTGGCTGCTGGCCACGGGCCAGGCGGTGTTCGCCCCCGAGGCGGTGTCCGCCGCCCTCGACGACCCCGAGCGCCGGGCCGTGCTGCTGCTCGGGGTCCTCCTGCTGCTCGCCGGCGTCGGCTTCAAGCTGTCCCTGGTGCCCTTCCACGTGTGGACGCCCCAGGCGTATGCAGGGGGCAGTGAGGCCGTCGCGGCGTTCCTCGCCGCCACCTCCAAGATCGCGGCGCTCGCGGCCCTCGTCGTCGTCCTGCAGCCGCTCGTGCTCGCCGGCGCCCCCGTCCTCGTGGCCGTGGGGGTCGTGGCCGCCGTGACGATGACGGTCGGCAACCTGCTCGCCCTCGCCCAGGACGACCCGGTGCGGCTGCTGGCCTGGTCGACCGTGGCGCAGGCGGGGTGGGTCGTGCTCCCGCTGTCCGCGGCCTCGCCCGGCTCCACCGCAGCCTCGGGCGCCTACCTGCTCGCCTACGTCGTGGCCACCCTCGTCGCCTTCGTCGTGGTCCACGTCCTTGCCGTCGGGGGTGCGCCGCGCACGCTCGCGGCGTCCACCGGGCTGCTGCGCTCGCGGCCGCTGCTGGGTGGTGCGCTCGGCCTGGCCCTGCTGTCGCTGGCGGGGCTGCCGCCCGGCGTCCTGGGCCTGGTGGCCAAGGTGGTCGCCCTGCGCCCGGTCGTGGCGGAGGGACAGTGGCTGCTGGCACTGGTCGCCGTCGCCAACGCGGTGGTCGGCATCGCCGTCTACCTGCGCTGGTTCGCGGTGCTGCTGCGCGACCCGGTGGCCCAGGAGGGCGTCGAGGCCGCTCAGCCGCAGGCAGGGGGGGAGGCGCCGGGGGCCGGCCCGCTGGGCGGCCGGGTGGCGCGCCCGGTCCTCGTCGCGCTGGTGCTCAGCAGTGGCCTGCTCGTGGCGACCAGCGTGCTGCCCCAGCTGCTGCTCGGGCTGCTGGAGTAGGTGGGAACGCCGCGCCTCGAACCGGCGTTGACCCAGGCATGCACAACCACTTCAACGGGCTCAAGACCGCTGCGCTCTTCGGCGCGATCTTCGCCCTGCTCCTGGCCATGGGGTCGGTCATCAGCGGCGGCCGCTACATCTGGCTGTTCGGGCTGCTCGGCGTCGGCATGACGGCGTACGGCTACTGGAACTCCGACAAGCTGGCCATCAGGGCCATGCACGCCTACCCCGTGAGCGAGGCGCAGGCGCCGGCGATGTACCGCATCGTCCGCGAGCTCTCGACCGGCGCCGGCAAGCCGATGCCCAAGCTCTACATCAGCCCCACCGCGGCGCCCAACGCGTTCGCGACCGGCCGCAACCCCGAGCATGCCGCCGTCTGCTGCACCGAGGGCATCCTCGGGCTGCTCGACGAACGCGAGCTGCGCGGCGTCCTCGGCCACGAGCTCATGCACGTCTACAACCGCGACATCCTCACCGGGTCGGTCGCGGCTGCGATCGCCGGCGTCATCACCTCGGTCGCGCAGATGCTGATGTTCGCCGGGATGTTCGGCGGCGGGGGCAACGACGAGGACCGGCCCAACCCGCTGGCCATGCTCGCCATGGCGCTGCTCGCGCCGTTCGCCGCGATGATGATCCAGATGGCCATCAGCCGCACCCGTGAGTACGACGCCGACGAGGACGGCGCCCGCCTCACCGGCGACCCGCTCGCGCTCGCCTCGGCGCTGCGCAAGCTCGAGGTCGGCGTCCAGCGCGCACCGCTGCAGCCCACCCCGGCCATCCAGAACTCCAGCCACATGATGATCGCCAACCCGTTCCGGCCGCAGGACGTGTCGCGGTTCTTCTCGACGCACCCGCCGATGACCGAGCGCATCGCCCGCCTCGAGCAGCAGGCCTACGGCTTCCGCCAGCGCTGACCCGTGGCCGTCGGGCGCACCCCGGTGGGTGCGTCCGACAGGCCGCTGGGGAGCGATGTCGGCAAACGGTCCGGGACACGGTATGGTTGTCGCAGTTGCAGTTGCAGTTCCTCGTCTGAGTGGGCCCGCCAGTGTGCGGGCCTTTTTTCTTCAGCGGCTTGTTCCGTGTCGTGGTGGTGTGCGCAGCTGGTGGGTCGCGACCGCGCCCACCTCGGCCAACAGGAACGAGAAATCCCATGGCACAGGGAACAGTCAAGTGGTTCAACGCTGAGAAGGGCTTCGGCTTCGTGGAGCAGGACGGCGGCGGCCCCGACGTCTTCGTGCACTACAGCGCGATCGACTCCTCCGGCTACCGCTCGCTCGACGAGGCGCAGCGCGTGGAGTTCGACATCACGCAGGGCCCCAAGGGCCCGCAGGCCGAGAAGGTCCGCGTCATCTGATCCACCGCAACCGGTGATCTGCACCGAAGCCCCCGACCAGCACTGGTCGGGGGCTTCGGTCCGTCCGGGGCCGCTCGAGAGGTCCGGGCCGGCGCACGTCCCACGGCCGGGCTGGTTAGATCGCACCCATGCCGTCGCTCACCAGGTCCGAGGCCCGCACCCGTTCAGCCCTGCTAGGGGTGACGCGGATGGAGGTCGACCTCGACCTCGACCAGGGGGAGGAGCACTTCACCTCCCGGACCCGCATCGCCTTCTCCTGCGCCGAGCCGGGCGCCTCGACCTGGGTCGACGTCAAGCCGGTCGAGCTCCGGTCCCTGGTCCTCAACGGCACCGCCGTGGACGTGTCGGGCCTCGCCGACGGCCGCGTGCAGCTCGACGGCCTCGCGGCCGACAACGTGCTGGAGGCGGAGGCGGTGATGGCCTACAGCCGCGACGGCCAGGGCCTGCACCGCGCCGTCGACCCCGCCGACGGTGAGCACTACGTGTACGGCCACCTCTTCCTCGACGCGGGTCCGCGCGTCTTCGCGTGCTTCGACCAGCCCGACCTCAAGGCGCCGTACGCCGTCAGGGTCACCGCGCCGGAGGCGTGGACCGTCCTCGGCAACGGGGCCGCAACCCGCACTGCGCCCGGTCGCTGGGAGCTCGCCGAGACCAGGCCGCTGGCCACCTACTTCGTCACCGTCTGCGCCGGTCCCTACGCCTCCGTGCGCAGCGAGCACGACGGCATACCGCTCGGCATCCACGCGCGAGCCTCGCTCAAGGAGGCGCTCGAGCGCGAGGCGCCGCAGATGCTCGAGGTGACCCGCGCGAGCTTCGACTACTACCACTCGCTGTTCGGCATCCGGTACCCGTTCGGGGAGTACCACCAGGTCTTCGTGCCCGAGTTCAACGCCGGCGCCATGGAGAACCCCGGCTGCGTGACCTTCCGCGACGTCTACGTGTTCCGCGGCCGGGCGACCCGCGACGAGGTGCTGACGCGGTCCAACACCATCGCCCACGAGATGGCGCACATGTGGTTCGGCGACATCGTCACCATGCAGTGGTGGGACGACCTGTGGCTCAACGAGTCCTTCGCCGAGTACATGTCGCACCGGACCGTGGCCGCGGCGACCGAGTTCGGCACCGAGGCGTGGGTGGACTCCACCATGGCCCGCAAGGCGTGGGGGTATGCCGCGGAGCGCACCCCCTCGACCCACCCGGTGGCCGGGTCGGAGGCGCTGGACGCCGAGGCCGCGCTGCAGGACTTCGACGGCATCTCCTACGCCAAGGGCGCGGCCACGCTGCGCCAGCTCATCGCCCACATCGGCGACGACGCGTTCATCGCCGGTGTCTCGGACTACCTGCGCGAGCACGCCTACGGCAACGGCACGCTCGCCGACTTCATGGGTTTTATGGAGAAGGCGAGCGGCACCGACCTCGGCGCCTGGACGCGCGCGTGGCTGCTGACCGCCGGGGTCGACGTCATCACCCTCGACACGGCGTCCGGCACCGTGCACCGCACCGTGCCCGAGGCCTTCCCGGCCGACCGTCCGCACACCTTCGACGTCGCCGGGTTCAGCGGGGGCGCCGAGACGTTCCGGGTGCCGGTCACGACCGTCGGCGACTCCACCGTCGTGCCCGAGCTGGCTGCCGCGCCGGACGCCGACCTCGTGGTGCCCAACGCCGGTGACCTGACGTGGGCGACGGTCACCCTCGACGAGAAGTCCATCGCGGCCGTGCCGGAGCAGCTGGCCCTGGTGCCCGACCCGCAGGCCCGCGCCGTGGTGTGGGTGTCGCTGATCGACGGCGTCTGCCTCGGCACCGTGGACCCGCGCGTGATGGTCCGCACCTTCGGGCAGGCCTGGCCCCACGAGGACAACGACTCGGTGCTCAACCGCACCGTCATGAGCCTGCTCGGGCGCGTCATCCCCACCTTCCTTCCGCACGCGGAGCAGGACGACGCGGAGCAGGTCGTCGCCCGGGCGGCTGCCGCGGTGCTGGCCCGGGCCGTGCCCGGGTCGACGCGGGCGGTCGTCGCCGCGCGGACGGTCGCGCGCACCAGCGCCGACGAGGCGCTCCTGCGCGACTGGGCCGCCGGCAAGGACCGCCCGCAGGGACTCGAGGACGACTCCGACTTCGGCTGGATCGTCGTGCGGAACCTGGCCGCCCGCGGGCTCGCCGGCCGCGACCTCGTCGAGCGCACCCGCGAGCGGGACGACACCCTCCAGGGCCGGCTCAGCGCGCTCATGGCCGGGGCCTCGATGCCGTCGGCGGACGCCAAGGCCTGGGCCTGGGGCGAGCTCACCACCAACCGCGAGCGGTCCAACTACGAGCTCAACGCCCTCGCGCAGGGGTTCTGGGCCTCGGGTGAGCCGGACGTGCTGCGCCCGTACGCCGCCCGCTACTTCACCGACGTTCCGGCGATGTCCGCGTGGGTGGGCGACGACGCCCTGGCCCGGGTGGCCACGCTGGCCTACCCGTCCAAGGTCGTCGAGGAGGAGACGGCGGCGCTGAGCCGGGCGGCCCTCGGCCGCGACGACCTCACGGCCGCCGTGCGCCGCTCCATCGTCGACGCCCAGTCGCAGCTCGAGGAGGCCCTGCGCTCGCGGGCGACGTTCGGCTGACCGGCTGCGTCGTCGCAGGTCAGGTGGGGTGAGCGGTCTGCTCGTCCGTGCGCTTTGTCCGGAGTGGGCGTACGATGCAGTCGCGAGGTTCTTGAGATGTCAATCGACGCCCACCTCGGTCGACGGAAGGCCTCCACGTGGAGCTCGCGGCATGAACAGGTTGACTGAGGGGTTCGTCCTCGGCGACCGCTACGTGCTCGGCGCACGGATCGCGTCCGGTGGCATGGCCGACGTCTGGGCCGGCACCGACCAGGTCCTCCAGCGCTCCGTCGCCGTCAAGGTGATGCGACCCGACACCGGCCACGAGGAGCTGTTCGCCAAGCGCTTCCGCGACGAGGCCGTGCACTCGGCCGCCCTGCTGCACACCAACATCGCGACGCTGTTCGACTACGGCGAGGACGACGGCCTGGCGTTCCTCGTCATGGAGCTCGTCAAGGGTGAGCCCCTGTCGCTGCTGCTGCGCCGCCGTGGCGCCCTGCCGGCGCCGGAGGTTCGCTCGCTGCTCGGCCAGGCGGCGCTCGCTCTCGGCGTCGCCCACGAGGCCCGCGTCGTCCACCGCGACGTCAAACCCGCCAACATCCTCGTGCGGCCCGACGGGCTGGTGAAGCTCACCGACTTCGGTATCGCGCGGGCGCTCGACGCCGCCGGCCACACCCGAGTGGGGGAGATGCTCGGGACGCCGCACTACATCAGCCCGGAGCAGGCGATGGGTGAGGCGGCCACGGGCGCGAGCGACCTCTACGCGCTCGGCGTGGTCGCCCACGAGATGCTGAGCGGCCAACGCCCGTTCGACCGCGGCACGCCCGTCGCGACGGCCCTCAGCCACGTCAACGAGCCCCCTCCGCCGCTGCCCGACGACGTCCCCACCGATCTCGCCGAGCTCGTCACCGACTGCCTGTCCAAGGACCCCGCCGCCCGTCCCGAGAACGCCCGCGAGGTCGCCCGCCGCGTCGGCATCGGCGAGCACGAGATGGCGGGGCTGGCCCTCGGCCTCGCGATCGCCCTCGACGGCTGGTCCGACGACTCGCCCGACACCGACTCCGACGGTTCAGTGCTGCGGTTCCCCGACCTCGGCGGTCCCACCCTCGCCATCGAGGCCTGACCCGCACCGACACACGACGACGCCGCCGCACCCGGACCGGGTACGGCGGCGTCGGTGCGTCGCGATGAGGGTGCTCAGCGGTAGTTGGTGAACTGGATCGCGAAGTCCAGGTCGTCCTTGCCCTTGAGCAGCGCCTGCACGGCCTGGAGGTCGTCGCGCGACTTGCTGGTCACGCGCAGCTCGTCGCCCTGGATCTGGCTCTTGACCGACTTGGGCCCCTCGTCGCGGATGATCTTGCCGATCTTCTTGGCGTTCTCCTGCGAGATGCCCTCCTTGAGCCCGAGCTCGAGTCGGTACTCCTTGCCGGAGAGCTGCGGCCCGCGCTCGGGGACGTCGAGGTGCTTGAGCGAGACCTTGCGCTTGACGAGCCAGGTCTGGAAGACGTCGAGGACGGCGTTGGCGCGCTCCTCGGTGTTGGCCTTGATGATGACCTTGTCCTCGCCACTGGCCTCGATGGAGGCGCCGACGTTCTTGAAGTCGTAGCGCGTGGCCACCTCGCGCGCGGCGCTGTTGAGGGCGTTGGCGACCTCCTGGTGGTCGATCTTGCTGACGATGTCGAACGAGCTGTCGGCCATGGGGGGTGTCCTTCCTGGGCGCCACGAGGTGCGGTGGGCGCCGGTTTCGGCAATCGCGGGTGTCCTTGCTATCCTTCCACGCGCACCCAGGCAGGTTGCCCGAGCGGCCAATGGGAGTGGACTGTAAATCCATCGCGAAAGCTACGAAGGTTCGAATCCTTCACCTGCCACCCGTGCCACGAAGGGCCCCTGACCACGAGGTCGGGGGCCCTTCGCCATGTCCCGCGCCCGGGTGCCGGAGCGGGGGCCAACCCGTCGCTCGCGGTACGGCGCGCCGTCCTCGGTGAGCGCGAGGTGTCGGTATCCGTGCGGCATGCCGACACTTCGCGCTCACCGAGCCGCGCGGGTAGGTTCGCAGGAGCGGTGCCGCCGGTCCCGCCGGTGCCGGTCGAGTCGGAGGTGTCTGTGCGCGTCGTCGTCACCGGAGCGGGCGGCTACGTCGGCAGCCGGCTCGTCCCGGCCCTGCTCGCCGCCGGCCACGACGTCACCGCCACCTTCACCGACCCCGCGTCCGCAGCCCGGTTCTGGTGGGCCGACCGGGTACGGGTCGTGGGGATGGACGTCCTCGACCGGGCCTCGGTCCGCGCCGCCTGCCGGGGCGCCGAGGCGCTCTACTACCTGATCCACGGCCTCGGCGGCGACGACTTCGCGACGACCGACCGGCAGGGGGCCTACAACGCCGGGCACGCCGCCGTGCGCGAGGGCGTGGGGCGCATCGCCTACCTCGGCGGCCTCGTCCCGGACCTCGACGACAGCGACCTCTCGCCGCACCTGCGCTCGCGGCTGGAGGTCGAGCAGGTGCTCACCGACTCCGGCGTCACGACCCACGCGCTGCGCGCTGCCATGGTCATCGGCAGCGGCTCCACGTCCTTCGAGATCATGCGCCAGATCAGCGAGCGCATGCCCGTGCAGACGCTGCCCACGTGGATGCGCAGCCGCGTCGAGCCGGTCGCCGTCACCGACGTGGTCACGGCCCTCGTCTGCACCCTCACCGCGCCGACGGTGAGCCGCGCCTACGACATCGGGAGCGGGGAGCCGCTGGCGTACTCGGCCCTGCTGCGTCGGTATGCGCGGCTCGCCGGCCTCACGCGCGTGCAGGTGAGCGTGCCGTTCGTGCCGACCGGGCTGGTCGCCCGGCTGGCGCCGGTGCTCACCGCGGCGCCGGCTGCGACCGTGCAGACGCTGGTCGAGAGCCTGCACCACGACATGGTGTGCCGCGAGGAGGACTTCCGGGCCGACCTGCTGCCACACGGGCACCGGCTGGTGGGCGTCGGCGAGGCGCTCGACCGGGCCCTGGCCGTGCCGGACGGCTCGGTGCCCGACCGCGAGCGCGACATCCTGGGTCCGCTGCACTCCGACGCGGCCTGGGCCGGTGGGCGGGTCTCCCGGGCCGACGGCCGGCCGGTGCACCACCGGGTCGGCGGCTGGCGCGACGTGCTGCTGGGCCCGCCCCCGGCGCGCTGACGCAGGGGTCCCACCGCCCGTGGTGGGGGAGAGCGACGGGGGACAGCCGCTGGTCGGACCGGCCTCAGTGGCGCGACTTGAGGTGCCGGTCGAGGTTGTGCGCGAACCCGGCGCCCATGGCCGCGATGACCGCCTGCATGGAGGTCTGCACCGCGGGCTTGGCGAGCCTGGGGAACGGCAGGTGGACGTTGACCTCGAGGTCGATCGACAGGCGCGTGGCGCTGCTGCTCTCCTGCAACAGGTAGGTGCCCTCCACCCCGGCCCGCTCGTCGCCCTGTGGGACGTGGGTGAACTCGATGCGCTCGACCGGGTGCAGCTCCATCTTCTCGGTGAACGACAGCCCGACGCTCTTGCCGAGGACCTCGATGGGAGCGAGCTTCCACAGCCAGGTGCCGCCCTGGTCCTCGATGGAGCGCACCATCGGGGTGAGCCGGGCGACCTGGCCGGCGTCGCGCAACACGTCCCAGACCGCCTCGCGGGCGAACGGCACCACGGCCGTGGAGCGCTTGGAAGCCGAGAAGACCGTCATGGGCTCGATTGTGGGCCATGGGTGGAGCGCGCGCGTCGCCGGCCGGTGTGCGGCCACCTCGGAAGCGGGATCCGTGCCGGAGGGGAGACTGGGCGCATGACCGAGCGCAACTGGGCGGGGAACCACGTCTACCGGGCCTCGTCGCTGGCCCGGCCCCGTACCGTCGAGGAGCTCCAAGAGCTCGTGGCCGGTGCGGCGCACGTGCGGGCGCTGGGGTCGCGGCACTCCTTCACAGGCCTGGCCGACACCGACGGGGTGCTCGTGTCGGTCGCCGACCTCGCCGCCCCGGCGGAGGGCGCGGTCGTGGTCGACCCCGAGGCGCGCACGGCCACGGTCCCGGCCGGCGCGTCGTACGGCGTCGTGGCCGCCGAGCTGGAGCGGCAGGGCTGGGCGCTCGCGGCCCTGGCGTCGCTGCCGCACATCAGCGTGGCCGGGGCGGTGGCCACGGGGACGCACGGTTCCGGCGACCGCACCCCGTCGCTGTCGGCCGCGGTCGCCGGCATGGAGATGGTGCGCGCCGACGGTGAGCTGGTCCGGTCGTCGCGGGGCGAGGAGGGCTTCGACGGCCTCGTCGTGGCCCTCGGCGCGCTCGGCGTCCTCACCCGGGTCACCCTCGACGTCGAGTCGACCTACCCCGTGCGCCAGGACGTCTACACCGGCCTGCCGTGGTCGCTGGTGGAGGACCGGTTCGACGACCTGACCGCTGTCGCCGACAGCGTCAGCCTGTTCACGCGGTTCGACGACCGCGGCGTCCTCCAGGCGTGGTGCAAGAGCCGCTCGGCCGACGCGCCGGCCGACCTGTTCGGGGCGCCGAGGTCCGCGACGACCCTGCACATGCTCGACGGTGCGCCCACCGAGTCGGTGACCGACCAGAGCGGGGTGCCCGGGCCGTGGCTCGAACGGCTCCCGCACTTCCGGATGGAGCTCACCCCCAGCCGGGGCGCCGAGCTCCAGAGCGAGTACCTCGTCCCGCGACGCCACGCACCGGCCGCCATCGAGGCCCTGCGTGGTCTCCAGCCGTCGCTGGCACCGATCATGCAGAACGCCGAGATCCGGACCGTCGCCGCAGACGCGTTGTGGCTGAGCAGCTCCTTCGAGCAGGACGTGGTCGGGTTCCACTTCACGTGGGTCCTCGACGAGGCCGCCGTGTATGCCGTGCTGCCGGTCGTCGAGGCCGCCCTCCTGCCGCTCGGGGCCCGGCCGCACTGGGGCAAGTGCTTCGTGGCGACGGCGGTCGACCTCGCGCCCCTCTACCCGCGCTGGGACGACTTCCGGCGGCTGCGGGACGAGCTCGACCCGCAGCGCGTGTTCGGCAACGCCTTCCTCGACACCGTGCTGGGCTGACCCGTGCTGGGCTGACCCTCCGGGGCTGACCGTGCTGGGCCGAGGTGCCTCTGTGAGAAGGTGGCCGCGTGAGTGACGCGGAGGTCGGCGCACCCCGCCGCGGTCGTCCCGGGCACGACCAGGAGGCGGTGCTGCGCAAGGCCGTCGACCTGTTCATCGAGCAGGGCTACGACGGCACCAGCATGGGCGACCTCGCGCGCGCCCTCGGCTTCAGCAAGTCGGCCATCTACCACCACGTGCCCAGCAAGACGCACCTGTTGTCCCAGGCCCTCGACGAGGCCCTCGACGGGCTCACGGAGGTCCTCGACGAGGCGAGCCGCGAGAAGGCGGGCACGACGGCGTACGAGCGCCTGCGGCGAGCGGTGCGACGCAGCGTCGAGGTGCTCGTGGACCACCAGCCGGCGGTCACGCTGCTCCTGCGGGTGCGGGGCAACAGCGAGGTCGAGGTGGCTGCCCTGCGCCGCCGCCGTGACCTCGACGCCCGGTTCGCGGCGCTCGTGCGGGAGGCCGTCGACGAGGGGTCGCTGCGCTCCGACGTCTCCCCGGTGCTGGTGAGCCGCCTGCTCTTCGGCATGGTCAACTCGCTCGTGGAGTGGCACCGGCCGGGCGGCACCGTCGACGCCGCCCAGCTCTCGGACGCGATCACCACCATCGCGTTCGACGGGCTCGCCCTGGTGCCCGCCGACCGTGGGTCAGCTCACCAGTCGTAGAAGCCACGCCCGGTCTTGCGGCCGAGCTCGCCGGCAGCGACCTTGTCGCGCAGCACCTGCGGCGGCTCGAAGCGCGGACCGAGCTCGCGGGTGAGGTGCTCGGCGATCGCCAGCCGCACGTCGAGCCCGACGATGTCGGTGGTGCGCAGCGGACCGACGGGGTGCCGGTAGCCCAGCGTCATGGCGGTGTCGATGTCCTGCGCCGAGGCGACACCCTCCTGCACCATGCGCATGGCCTCGAGCGCGATGGCCACACCGAGGCGGCTGCTCGCGAACCCCGGGGAGTCCTGCACGGTGATCGCCGTCTTGCCCAGTGCCGTGACCCAGCCCCGGGCCTGCTCGACGAGGTCGTCGCCGGTCTGCTCGCCCACCACGACCTCCACGAGGTCGCTGGCCGGCACGGGGTTGAAGAAGTGCAGCCCGATGAACCGCTCGGGCGCCTTCAAGCCGGCAGCGATGCCGCTCACCGACAGGGAGCTCGTGTTGGTGGCGAGCACGGCTCCGGGCGCGACGCGCTCGGCCCGGCGCAGCACCTCGAGCTTGAGGTCGGTGTCCTCGGGCACCGCCTCGACGACGAGCCCGGCGCCGGCCAGGTCGTCGGCAGCGGTGGTCACGTTGAGGCGGCCGAGCGCCTCGTCCACGGTCGAGGTGAGGAGGCCGCGCTCGGCGGCGCGCCCGACGCTGGTGACGACACGGGCGCGGGCGGCTTCGGCGGCGGCTTCGTCGTTCTCGACCACCACGACGCGGGGCCCGCGGACGAGGAACGCGTGGGCGATCCCGGCGCCCATGCGGCCCCCGCCGAGGACGCCGACGACCTCGGGCAGGTCGGCGGGTGCGGAGTCGGTGACGTCGGTCTGGTCGTGCGCGGTCATGTCAGGCCCTCTCGACCAGGAGTGCGGCGCCCTGGCCCACGCCGACGCACAGGGTCGCCAACCCGCGGCGACCTCCTTCGCGCTCGAGCCGGCCGAGCAGGGTGAGCAGGATGCGGGTGCCCGAGGCGCCGAGCGGGTGGCCGAGCGCGATGGCACCGCCGTCGGCGTTGACGACCTCCTCGTCGAGACCGAGGTCGCGGATGCAGGCGAGCGACTGCGACGCGAACGCCTCGTTGAGCTCGACGGCGTCGAGGTCCCCGACGGACCAGCCGGCCCGGTCCAGGGCCTTGTGCGTGGCCGGCACGGGGCCGATGCCCATGACCTCGGGCGCCACCCCGGCGCTCGCCGACGCGACGAGGCGGGCGCGCGGCTGCAGGCCGTGGCGGGCGACGAACGCCTCGCTGGCCACGACGACCGCAGCGGCACCGTCGTTGAGCGAGCTGGCGTTGCCGGCGGTCACCAGGCCCTGCGGGTGGTTGACCGGGCGGAGCTTCGCGAGGCGCTCGAGCGAGGTGTCGGCACGTGGCCCCTCGTCGACGGAGAACTCACCGTCGCCCACCGGGACCGCGACGATCTCGTCGGCGAAGCGTCCCGCCGCGATGGCCGCCACCGCCCGCTGGTGCGACCGCAGGGCGAACGCGTCGAGCTCGTCGCGCGTCAGCCCCCAGCGCTCGGCGACGACCTCGGCGGTCTGCGGCATCGACAGCGTCGTGTCGGCGTCGAACCTCGGGTTGGTGAAGCGCCAGCCGATCGAGGTGTCGAACGTCGCGCCCGGGCGGGCAAAGGCCTTCGTCGGCTTCTCGGTGACCCACGGCGCGCGCGTCATCGACTCGACCCCGCCGGCGACCACGAGGTCGGCGTCGCCCGAGGCGACCATCTGGCGGGCCGTCGCGACGGCGGTCAGGCCGGAGGCACAGAGCCGGTTGACCGTGAACCCCGGCACCGACTGCGGCAGCCCGGCGAGCAGCAGCGCCATGCGGGCGACGTTGCGGTTGTCCTCACCCGCCTGGTTGGCGGCGCCGAGGACCACCTCGTCGACCAGCTCGGGGTCGACGCCGGCACGCTGCACGGCCTCGCGCACCACGAGGGCCGCGAGGTCGTCGGGACGCACGGTCGCCAGCCCGCCGGCATACCGGCCGATCGGGGTGCGGGCTCCGTCGAGGAGGAAGGCCTCGGTCACAGGGGTGCTCCTTGGCGGGGTGGGTGCGTGGTGGGCGGGGAGGGGAAGGTCAGGCGTCGAAGTCGACGGTGACGGTGTCGCTGACGGGGTGGCTCTGGCAGGTGAGGACGAAGCCCTGCTCCACCTCGCGCTGCTCGAGGGCGTAGTTGCGGCGCATGTCGACCTCACCCTCGCGCACCAGGGCGCGGCAGGTGCCGCAGACGCCGCCCTTGCAGGCGAACGGCACGTCCGTGCGGGTCGCTTGGGCGGAGTCGAGTATGGAGCGTCCGCGCGGCATGGGGGTGGTCGAGCTGACGCCGTCGAGGACGACCGTGACGTCGCTGGTCTCACCCTCGACGACCGCGTCGGCCCGGTGCAGCTCCGGCGGCGGCTCGTCGACGTAGAACAGCTCGAAGTGGACCTTGTCGGCGGGGACGTCGAGCTCGATGAGCACCTCGCGGGCCGACTCGATCATCGCCAGCGGTCCGCAGAGCCAGACGTGGTCGACGTCGTGGACGGGCACGAGGACGTCGAAGAGCCGGCGCAGGCGGTCGGCGTCGAGGCGCCCGGAGAACAGCTCGACGTCGCGGGGCTCGCGGGACAGCACGTGCACGAGCTGGAAGCGGCTGCCGTGGCGGTTCTTGAGGTCGGCGAGCTCCTCGGCGAACATCACCGACGCCGTCGTGCGGTTGCCGTAGAGGAGGGTCACCTCGGTCTCGGGGTTGGCGAGCACGGTGCTCGCGATCGACAGCATCGGCGTGATGCCGGACCCCGCCGCGATGCACAGGTGTCGCCCGCCCTCGTCGGGGTCGGCGCGGAACGTGCCGTGCGGCGTCTGCACCTCGACCTCGTCGCCGGGGCGCAGCTCGTGCAGCAACCACTGGGAGAACAGGCCGCCCGGGATCTCACGCACGCCGATGCGAGGACGGTCACCGACGGTGGCACAGATGGAGTAGGTGCGGCGGTGCTCGACGCCGTCGACGTAGCGGCGCAGGGTCAGGGACTGTCCGGCGGCGAAGGCGTAGGCCTCGGCAAGATCGCCCGGGACCTCGAACGAGACGGCGGCAGCGTCGTCGGTCAACGGCTCGACGCTGTGGACGGTGAGGGTGTGGAACGTGGGGGCGGCGCGGCGGGGCTTCTTGAGCAGCAGCGAGGGGGCGGCCGAGGTCACTCAGATCTCCTTGACGTGCTCGAAGGGCTCGAGGCAGCTGGTGCACCGGTAGAGCGCCTTGCAGGCCGTGGGCCCGAACTCAGAGGTCAGCTCGGTGTGCGCGGAACCGCAACGGGGACAGGCGATCTCGCGCCGTGTGGGCATCAGGGACAGGGCGACCGGGCCATTGCGGGCAGGCGCTCGACCGGGCGCGGACAGGCCGTGCTCGGCCAGGGAGCGGCGGCCGCGCTCGGTGATCCAGTCGCTCGACCACGCGGGGGTCAGGGAGACCCGGACCGTGGCACCAGGCAGGCCGGCGTCCTGCAGCGAGCGGACGAGGTCGTCGCGCATCGTGGCCATGGCCGGGCACCCGGTGTAGGTGGGCGTGATCGAGACGATGACGTGCCCGCGCTCGTCGACCTCCACCGCGCGCAGGACGCCGAGGTCCTCCAGCGTCAGCATCGGCATCTCGGGGTCGGTCACGGTACGCGCGACGGCAAAGGCCTTGTCCTGCAGCGCCGCTCGGTCGACGGCGGTGGTCGTCGACACCGTCACCACCGGCCCATCGGGTGGGCACGCGCGACCACCTGCATCTCCGCGAGCAGCAGGCTCAGCGCCTCGGTGTGCAGGCCGTCACGGCCCTGCCGACCCTGCACACCGGCCAACGCAGCCTGGGTCGGCTGCTCGACGCCGCTGACGGCGAACACCTGGGCCAGCACCACGGCCACGTCGTCGGCCGTGGTGGCCGGGTCGACGCCGACGCCGGCCGCGGCGACCCGGCGCTCGACCTCGTGGGTCGCGAACAGCTCGGCCTGCAGCGGCCACACCACGGCCAGGGCGGCCTCGAGGCGCCGCCGGGACTCCTCGGTGCCCCGCGCGAGGGTCAGGAACCAGCGCCCCGCGTAGTCGCGGTGGTAGGTCAGCTCCTTCACGCCCTTGGCGGCAACGGCGGCCAGCACGTGGTCGCTGCTCGAGGCCAGGCGCTCGAGCAGCGCGAGCCGGGCGGTCGCGAGGACGAGGAGCTTGACGATGGTGACGGCGAAGTCGCCGTTGTCGGTCTCGACCAGCCGCACGTTGCGGAACTCGCCCGACTCGCGGAAGAACGCCAAGGCGTCCTCCGGCGGCACGGGCGACCCCTCGGGGAGCGCCGGGACCAGGGTCGGGTCGGCTGCCGCCGCGCGGGCCAGCAGCAGCCGCGCCTGCCCGAGCAGGTCGAGCGCGATGTTGGCCAGCGCGATGTCCTCCTCGAGGTCGGGCGCGCGGCTGGTCCACTGCGACAGCCGCTGCGAGGCGATGAGCGCGTCGTCGGCGAGCATCAGGCAGTAGGTGGCGAGGTCGCGGGCGTCGACGCCCTCGGGGATGGTCGTGTCGACGCCGGCGAGCGGGTCCTCGAAGTCGGTGCCGAAGGCCCAGTGCGACGGGTCGCCGCCGAGCAGCCCGTCGTAGACGGAGCCGTGGGCGTCGGAGGGGTCGGGGGCGGGGTGCGAGGCGGGCTCGACGTGGTCGGTCATCACTGCCTCACATGTGGGGGACGTTGTCGGGGATCTCGTAGAACGTCGGGTGCCGGTAGACCTTGTCGTTGCTCGGCGCGAACATCGGGTCCTTCTCGTCCGGGCTCGACGCGGCGATGTCCTTCGACTGCACCACCCAGATGCTCACGCCCTCGTTGCGCCGCGTGTAGACGTCACGAGCGTGACGCAGCGCCATGTCGTCGTCGGCGGCGTGCAGGGAGCCGACGTGCACGTGGTTGAGCCCGCGCTTGCCGCGCACGAACACCTCGTACAGCGGCCACTCGGCCCGCACGCCCCCGGTCCCGCTGCCGGGCACGGCCTGCGAGGGGCCCTGTTCCGCGCTCATGCGGCACCCCCGGCGGTCGCCATGGCGGCCTGCTTCGCGGCGTACGCGGTGGCGGCCTCGCGCACCCACGCACCGTCCTCGTGCGCCTTGCGGCGGTGGGCGATCCGCTGGGTGTTGCACGGGCCGTTGCCCTTGACGACCTGCATGAACTCGTCCCAGTCGGGCTGGCCGAAGTCGTGGTGGCCGCGCTCGGGGTTCCAGCGCAGCTCGGGGTCGGGGAAGGTCACGCCCAGCGCCTGCGCCTGCGGCACCGACATGTCGACGAACCGCTGGCGCAGGTCGTCGTTGCTGTTGCGCTTGATGCCCCACGCCATCGACTGCGCCGAGTTGGGCGACTCGTCGTCCGGCGGCCCGAACATCATCAGCGCCGGCCACCAGAAGCGGTTGACCGACTCCTGCACCATCGCCCGCTGCTCGTCGGTGCCGCGCATCATCGTCATGAGCAGCTCGTAGCCCTGCCGCTGGTGGAAGGACTCCTCCTTGCAGATGCGGATCATCGCGCGGCCGTAGGGGCCGAACGACGTGCGGCACAGCGGCACCTGGTTGCAGATCGCGGCACCGTCGACGAGCCAGCCGATGGTGCCCACGTCGGCGTAGGTCAGCGTCGGGTAGTTGAAGATCGAGGAGTACTTCTGGGCCCCCGAGATGAGCTTCTCGGTGAGCTCGCCGCGGCTGACCCCGAGGGTCTCGCAGGCGGAGTACAGGTAGAGCCCGTGGCCCGCCTCGTCCTGCACCTTCGCGAGCAGGATCGCCTTGCGGCGCAACGAGGGAGCGCGTCCGATCCAGCTGCCCTCGGGCTGCATGCCGATGATCTCGGAGTGCGCGTGCTGGGCGACCTGGCGGACCAGCGTCCGGCGGTAGCCCTCGGGCATCCAGTCACGCGGCTCGATCCGGTCGCCGTGCCCGATGGTCGCGTCGAAGCCGGCCTGCAGCGGGTCGGTGCCTGCGGTGTCGGTGGCGGTCATGCGTCCTCCACGGGGCTGGTGACGGGGCTGGAGTCGGGGCGCGCAGCCAATTACTGACCGAACGGTTGGTAATAGTTTCTCAGGGTGTGCCCACCCTTGGCAACCACGGCGTGCCCCCAACAGCCGGCCCACGTCGCACCCGCCCCCTGAGTGAGCGCGGAATGTCGATTCGCGGACGCCATACCGACACTTCGCGCTCACTGAACGGGGTGAGGAGAGTCGGCACAGGCCCGCGGAGTCTGCCTTGGAGGGCCTGCGCGGGTAGGGCCCGCGGGAGGGTCAGCGGCGGCGGCCCCGCCGGTTCTTGGCGGCGATCGTGCCGGACAGCACCGTCGCGAACCCGCACCAGGCGGCGTACGCCCCGACGGCCACGGCCTTGCCTCGCCCGGCTGCGCCCGCGCGGCGTGCGAGGTCGGCCGAGGAGAGGGTGAGGACCGCGCACTCGGCGGTCGCGAGCCAGGGGCGCTTCGCGCGGAAGAACAAGCCCGTCCAGGCGGTGTTGAGCGCCATGTTGAGGGCCAGGGCCTGCTCGAGCTGCCTTGCCTCGTCCTCGCGGCCCGACTCGGCGAGGTAGGAGGAGGACACGGCGCTGACCAGGGCGACGTCGGCGTACAGGCCGGTCCAGACGACGGGGAACGCCGCCGGCGGCGGCTCCCACGAGGGCTTGTCGAGCTTGCGGTACCAGCGTGAGGCCGGGTCGGTGAGGACCGAGCCGGTGACGGCGGCCGCCCCGACCATGGCGCTCGTGCGGGCGAGGGTACGGCGCCAACGGAACGGGTCGATGCCGCGGTTGGCGGCACGGATCGCGTCCTCGAAGGAGGTGCGTCCACCGGGCGGCGGACCGGTGACGTCGACGATGTCCTGCTCGCGACACACCGCCTCGTGCACGAGGCTGCCGATCAGCGGCCGGCCGATGCCGCGGGAGATGGGGGTGACGATGTCGATCCACAGCCCGGCGAGGCGCGGTGTGAGGACGGGCACGGTGGTGATGAAGCGACGCCCCAGCCCGACGATCTCGGCGTAGCGCTGCATCATCTCGGCGTAGGTGAGGACCTCGGGGCCACCGATGTCGAACGTCCGGTTGACCTCTGGCCCCATCTCGGCAGAGCCGGCGAGGTAGTGGACGACGTCGTCGACCGCGATCGGCTGGATCCGGTTGCGGAGCCAGCGGGGCGCGACCACGGCCGGCAGCCGCTCGGTGAGGTGGCGCAGCATGTCGAACGACGCCGAGCCGTCCCCGAGCACGATCCCCGCCTGGAGCACGGTGGCGGGCACGGTGCCGGCCAGGAAGATGTCGCCGACCTCGACCCGTGAGGCCAGGTGGTCGGAGAGCCGGCCCTCCGGGTGCAGGCCGCTGAGGTAGACCACCCGGCCCACCCCGGCGTCGGCCGCGGCCTGGGCGAAGGTCCGGGCCATGGAGCGGTCGCGCTCCATGAAGTCGCCCTTGCCGTCCATCGAGTGCAGCAGGTAGTAGGCGACGTCGACACCCTGCATGGCGCGGCGGCAGTCCTCCGCGGAGGTCGCGTCGCCCTCGACCGCCTCCACGTCGTGGGCCCACGGCTTGCGGTCCAGGCCGCGGCGGCTGCGCGTGAGGACCCGCACCGTCCAGCCGCGCTCGAGCAGCGCCGGGACGAGGACGCCGCCCACGTAGCCGGTGGCGCCGGTGACCAGGACCGTGCGGGAGGTGCCGGAGGATGAGGGCATGCGATCAGCTTCCTGACGAGAGGACGAGGGGGAGGAGCAGGAGCATCCCGAGGGACCACGTGAGGTGGGTGACCATCGGGCCGAGGATGCCGCCGGTGACCCGGCGCTGCAGGCCGGTGAGGACCCCGAGCAACGCGGCGGCCAGGACGAGCAGCGGTATCCCGGAGCCGACGGTCGTCAGGGCGTAGACGACGGTCGTGACGAGGACGGCGTGCCGTCGGCCGACGGCGGCGTACAGGGCGCCGCGGAAGTAGAGCTCCTCGGCGATGCCGTTGACGGCGGTGATGGCCGCCACGAGGGACAGCGACCCGAGCCGGGCGTGGTCGAGCAGGTGGGTGACGGGGTCGCGCAGCGGGGGGATGTGCGCGATGACGAACCCGCCGAGCAGGAACACCGTGAGCAGGATCGCGCCCAGGGCCAGGGACTGCACCAGGGGCCGGGCGTCGCCGCCGGAGCGGGTGCGGGCGCGGCCGAGGTGCAGCGGTCCGGACACCAGCGCCCCGACGGTCCAGATGGCCGCCAGCGCGACGGTGGCGCCGTAGAACAGGGGGTCGCCCGGTGGGATGCGCAGCGCGAGCGTGAGCACCGCGCTGCCGACGACGAGCGTGACCACGGCGACGACCCGGCGGCGGCGGAAGGCGGCGTCGGACTCGGTGTGGTCGCGGGGGACGGGGGTGACCAGGGCGGCCCGGACGAACGAGCGGACCTCGGCGACGGGGTCGATCACGACGACCCCGACCCCGACTCCGTACCGCCCGACCTCGAACCGCCCGACCCCGCACCGCCCCGCACCGCGTCGTAACGGCGCAGGGCCTCCAGGCGCTCCTCGGCGTGGTCGACGACGCGCTCGGGGTAGTCGTGGTCGTAGCCGGCGTCGTGCTTCCACGGCTCGTGCACGGCCTTGCCCGGGATGTGCGCCAGCTCGGGCACGTAGCGGCGGACGTAGTCGCCCTGGGGGTCGAAGCGCTGGCCCTGGGTGACGGGGTTGAACACGCGGAAGTACGGCGAGGCGTCGGTGCCGGTGCCGGCGACCCACTGCCAGCCGTGGTTGTTCGAGGCGATGTCGCCGTCGATGAGGTGGTCGAGGAAGTGGCGGGCGCCGACGGGCCACCAGACGTGCAGGTCCTTGGTGAGGAAGCTCGCGGTCACCATCCGCATCCGGTTGTGCATCCACCCCTCGGTGAGCAGCTGGCGCATCGCCGCGTCGACGACGGGGTAGCCGGTGCGCCCCTGCTTCCAGGCGTCGACGAGCTCGGGGTGGTCCTCGTAGGTCATGCCGGACAGGGCGGGCCGCAGGTCGTGCCACGACGAGCGCGGGTGGTGCCACAGGACGTCGGCGTAGAACTCGCGCCAGCACAGCTCGGTCGCGTAGGTCTGGGCCCCCTGGCCGGTGCGCCCCTTCAGCTCGGCCAGGAGCGTGCGCGGGTGCACCGCGCCGATCTTGAGGTACGGCGACATCCGCGACGTCCCGGGGTGGTCGGCCCGGTCGCGCTCGTCCTTGTAGGCCGTGACGGCCTCGTCGAGGAAGTCACGCCACCGGGCGAGACCTGCCGCCTCACCCGCCTCCGGCATCGCCGGCAGGCCGTCCACCGAGAGGGCTTCGCGCACCGTCTTCCAGCCGTCGTCGTCCGACGCCACCCGGGCCGGCGACAGGTCCTTGGGCTCGGTGGCGGGGGCCGGCCAGCCGTGGTCGCGCCAGGCGCGGCTGAACGGTGTGAACACCTTGTAGGGGTCGCCGCTGCCGTTCCGCACCGATCCGGGCCCCACGGCGTACGGCGTGCCGGTCTCGACCCAGTCCACGCCCGCCTTCCCCAGCGCGGCGGCGACCGCCTTGTCGCGGCGCACGCCTGCCGGCGTGGTCTCGCGGGAGACGTGAACCGATCCGGCGCCGACCTCCTGCACCACGGCGGGGACGACCTTCCTCGGGTCGCCGACGCGCAGGCAGAGCCGCCCGTCGTACGCCTCACGAGTGGCCTCGAGCGTTGCGGCGAGCCACGCGCGCCGTGCCGGGCCGCCGCCGTCCCACAGGGCGGGGTCGAGCACGAACAGGACCAGGACGTTGCCACCGTCGGCGGCCGAGTCGGCTGCGCCGAGCGCGGGGAGGTCGCCCCTGCGCAGGTCGCGACGGAGCCAGAGGACCGAGGCGGCGCGGGGCATGCCACCAACCCTAGGTGGGGTGGCGCGGGGATGCCTCGGCGAGCATTACTCGCGAGTCACCGACGATCGGTGGCAGGCTCGGGCCTCGGTGGCGTGCTGTCCGCGCCCCGCCCGTCGTCCGTCCGTGCTGGGAGGCCCACTCGATGTTCTCGCGCATCGCCATCGTCAACCGGGGTGAGGCTGCGATGCGGCTCATCCACGCCGTGCGCGACCTCAACGCGCAGGCCGGCGCCGGCGGGCACCACATCGAGACGGTCGCGCTGCACACCGAGGGCGAGAAGCGCGCCATGTTCGTGCGCGAGTCCGACCACGCCTACAACCTCGGCCCCGCCGCCGACCGGCCCTACCTCGACTACGCCGTGCTGGAGAAGGCACTGCGCGAGACCGGCGCCGACGCCGCCTGGGTGGGTTGGGGCTTCGTCGCGGAGCACCCCGACTTCGCCGAGCTGTGCGGGCGCATCGGGGTGACGTTCATCGGCCCCAGCCCCGAGGCGATGCGCAAGCTCGGCGACAAGATCGGCTCCAAGCTGATCGCCGAGGAGGTCGGCGTGCCGGTGGCGCCGTGGAGCCGGGGCGGCGTCGACACCCTCGAGGACGCCAAAGCCGCCGCCGCGCAGATCGGCTACCCGTTGATGCTCAAGGCGACGGCCGGCGGTGGTGGCCGCGGCATCCGCATGGTCGCCTCCGACGCCGACCTCACCGACGCCTACGAGCGCACCCGCGACGAGGCGCAGCGCGCGTTCGGCTCCGGGGTGGTCTTCCTCGAGAAGCTCGTCACCGGGGCCCGCCACGTCGAGGTCCAGGTCATCGCCGACGGGCAGGGCACCGCGTGGGCGCTGGGCGTCCGCGACTGCTCGGTCCAGCGGCGCAACCAGAAGGTCATCGAGGAGTCGGCCTCACCCGTCCTCGGGCCCGACCAGGTCGCGGAGGTCAAGACGGCCGCCGAGCGCCTCGCCGTCGCGGTCGGGTATGCCGGCGCCGGCACGGTCGAGTTCCTCTACCACCCGGGCGAGAAGTTCTTCGCCTTCCTCGAGGTCAACACCCGCCTGCAGGTCGAGCACCCCATCACCGAGGCGACGACCGACACGGACCTGGTCAAGCTGCAGATCCACGTCGCCTGCGGCGGCCGCCTCGAGGGCGAGCGGCCCGTCGAGGAGGGCCACGCCGTCGAGGCGCGGCTCAACGCCGAGGACCCCGACCGCGACTTCGCCCCCTCGCCGGGCCGGATCGCCCTGCTCAACCTCCCGGCAGGCCCCGGCATCCGGGTGGACACCGGGGTGGGGGAGGGCGACTCGATCCCCGCCGACTTCGACTCGATGATCGCCAAGATCATCGCCGTCGGTGCCGACCGGGACGAGGCGCTCGCCCGGCTGCGGCGCGCCATGTCCGAGACCACCGTCGTCATCGAGGGCGGTTCGACCAACAAGAGCTTCATCCTCGACCTGCTCGACCAGCCCGAGGTCGTCGACGGCACCGCCGACACCGGCTGGATCGACCGGGTGCGCGGCGAGGGCCGCCTCGTGTCCCACCGCCACTCCGGCGTCGCGCTCGTCGTCGCCGGCATCGAGGGCTACGAGGACGAGGAGGGCGTCGAGCGCACCCGCCTGCTCGAGACCTCCCGCGGCGGCCGGCCCCAGGTGCAGCACCGCACCGGCCGGGCGATCGACCTCAAGCTCCGCGGCACGGCGTACAAGGTGACCGTCTGGCGCATCGGGCCGCACCTCTTCCGGGTCACCGTCGTCGGCGGCGCCACCGAGCAGACCGTCGACGCCGAGCTCGACCGCCTCGACGAGTACACCAGCCGCGTCACCATCGCCGGCCGCACGCACCGCCTCATCACGGCCACCCACGGACCCGTGCAGCTCGTCGAGGTCGACGGCGTCACCCACCGGGTGTCGCGCGACGAGGGTGGCGTGCTGCGCTCACCGGCGCCGGCCCTGGTGGTCGCGACCCCCGCGCAGGTCGGGGCCGAGGTCGCCGCGGGCGCACCGGTGCTGGTGCTCGAGTCGATGAAGATGGAGACGGTGCTGCCCGCGCCGTTCGCGGCCCGGGTCAAGGAGCTGCTCGTCTCCACCGGCAGCCAGGTGGAGACGGGTGCGCCCCTGGTGCGCCTCGAGCCCCTCGGCGACGGTGACGAGGTCGCCGAGGTGGGTGCGCAGGACACGGTCGACCTCGACCTGCCCACCTCGGACGGCCGTGGCGCCGGGACGGCGGAGGTGGCCGCGCGCTCGCGTGCCGCGCTGTGCGCCATGCTCCTCGGCTACGACGTCGACCCCCGCGACGACGGCGACACCCTGCGGTCCTACCTCGCCGCCCGCGCCGAGCTGTCCGCCGCCGGCGCCTCCCAGGTCGGTGCCGAGATCTCGGTGCTCGAGGTGTTCGCCGACTTCGCCGAGCTGAGCCGCAACCGGCCCGCGGGTGAGGAGGACCACGTCGAGAACCGCGTCCACAGCCCGCGCGAGCACTTCCACACCTACCTCCAGAGCCTGGACGTCGAGCGCGGCGCCCTGCCCGAGCAGTTCCGCACCAAGCTCTCGCAGGTCCTGCGCCACTACGGGCTCGACAGCCTCGACCGGACGCCGCAGCTCGAGGAGGCGGTCTTCCGCGTGTTCCTCGCCCAGCAGCGCTCGGCCCCCGAGGTCGTCCTGGCCACGGCCCTGCTGCAGCGCTGGATCGTCGAGCCGTGCCCCGCGCCGCCGCTGGACGCCGCCGCCCGCGAGGTGCTCGACCGCCTCGTGGTCGCCACCCAGCTCCGCCACCCGGTCATCGGCGACCTCGCGCGCAGCGTGCGGTTCCGCTGGTTCGACCAGCCGCTCGTCGACGCCGACCGCGCCAGCGTGCTGGGTGGCGTGCACGACGAGCTCGCCGCGCTCGAGGGCATCCCGGGCGGGGAGGAGCGCGCCCGCCGCATCGACGCCCTGGCCGCCATCCCCGAGCAGATCGTCCGTTTCCTCGCCGACCGGCTTGAGGGCGGCGTACCGGCCCGCGAGCCCATGCTCGCCGTGCTCGTGAAGCGGCACTACCGCGACCACGAGCTCACCGGCCTGCGCGAGCTCCAGAGCGGTGACCGCCCGTTCGCCGTCGCCGACTACTCCCTCGACGGCCGGGCCACGCACCTCGTCACCACCGTGGGGCGCGTCGACGAGCTGTCCCCGGGGTCCGACCTCGTGTCCGCGGTCGCGGCCCAGCTCGACGAGCGCACGTCCGGCCAGGAGGCCGTGGTCGACCTCTACCTCTCGTGGCCCGACGAGCCCGCGACCCACGACGAGGCCTCGACCCTGCTCGCCGCGCGGCTCGCGGAGCTGCCCTGGTCGCAGGAGGTACGCCGTGTGGCCGTTGCCGTCTGCCCCGGCGGTGGGCGCCCGGTCGGCTACTTCACCTTCCGTCCCGCTGACGGGGCCATGGTCGAGGACGACCTGGTCCGTGGCGTCCACCCGATGGTGGGCCGCCGCCTCAACCTGTGGCGGCTGCGCGCGTTCGACGTCACCCGGCTCGAGGCGCCCGAGGACGTGCTGCTCTACCGCTGCGTCGCCCCCGGCAACGAGTCCGACCAGCGACTGGTGGCCCTGGCCCAGGTGCGCCAGCTGGCCGTCGTGCGCGACGAGTCCGGCCGGGTCACGGCCCTGCCGCACGCCGAGCGGGCGATCGCCAACTGCCTGGAGGCGATCCGCCGTGCGCGGGCCGAGCGGGGCGCCGCCGGTGCCCGCCTCGACATGAACTACGTGTGGGTGCACATCTGGCCGCCGGTCGAGGCCGACCTGGACCAGCTGACCGCGCTGCAGGCCAAGATCTCCCCGCTCACGGCCGGCGCGGGCATCGAGGAGGTGCTCGTCCAGGGCCGCATCGCCGGCCCGGACGGCGAGAGCGCACCGCTCGCGGCCAGGTTCCACTACCAGCCGGGGTCCGGTGTCGTGACCTCCGTCGAGGAGCCCCCGGCCGACCTGCTCAAGCCCCTCGACGACTACGCGCAGAAGGTCGTGCGCGCACGCCGCCGTGGTGTCGTCTACCCGTACGAGCTGCAGGCCATGATCGCCGGTCCGGGGGGCACCGCCACCGAGTACGACCTCGACGACCGCGGCAGCCTCGTGCCGGTCGACCGCCCCTACGGCCACAACAAGGCCGGCATCATCGCGGGCGTCATCTCCAGCCCCACCGAGCGCTACCCCGAGGGCATCACCCGCGTGCTGCTCTGCGGCGACCCGCTCAAGGCGCTGGGCGCCGTCTCCGAGGCGGAGTGCACCCGGATCATCGCGGCGCTCGACCTGGCCCAGGAGATGGGCGTGCCCGTCGAGTGGTTCGCCCTGTCGGCCGGCGCCCGCATCTCCATGGACTCCGGCACCGAGAACATGGACTGGGTCGCGAGGGCGCTCAAGCGGATCGTGGAGTTCACCCAGGACGGCGGCGAGATCAACATCGTCGTCGCCGGGATCAACGTCGGCGCCCAGCCCTACTGGAACGCCGAGGCCACGATGCTCATGCACACCAAGGGCATCCTCGTCATGACTCCCGACAGCGCCATGGTGCTCACCGGCAAGCAGTCGCTGGACTTCTCCGGTGGCGTCTCCGCCGAGGACAACTTCGGCATCGGCGGCTACGACCGCGTCATGGGCCCCAACGGGCAGGCGCAGTACTGGGCGCCCGACCTCGCGGGCGCGCGCGACGTCCTCATGGCGCACTACGACCACACCTACGTCCACCCGGGCGAGGACGGTCCTCGCCGGGCCCGCACCACGGACCCGGTGGACCGCGACGTCACGAGCTACCCGCACACGCTGGCCGACTCGGGTTTCACCACGGTGGGCGACATCTTCTCCCCGGAGACCAACCCCGACCGCAAGAAGCCGTTCGACATCCGCACGCTCATGGCCGCCGTCGCCGACCAGGACCACGAGACGCTCGAGCGCTGGGCCGGCATGGCCGACGCCGAGACGGCTGTGGTGCAGGACGCACACCTCGGTGGCATCCCGGTGTGCCTGCTCGGTATCGAGTCGAAAACCGTTGCGCGGCGCGGGTTCCCGCCCACCGACGGTCCAGACACCTACACCGCCGGCACGCTCTTCCCGCGGTCGTCCAAGAAGGCGGCCCGGGCCATCAACGCGGCCAGCGGCAACCGACCCCTCGTGGTGCTCGCCAACCTGTCCGGCTTCGACGGCTCGCCCGAGTCGATGCGCAGCCTGCAGCTGGAGTACGGCGCGGAGATCGGTCGCGCGATCGTCAACTTCGACGGCCCGATCGTCTTCACGGTCGTGTCCCGCTACCACGGTGGCGCGTTCGTGGTGTTCTCCAAGGTGCTCAACCCCCGGATGACGGTGCTGGCCGTGGAGGGCTCGTTCGCCTCCGTCCTCGGAGGCGCCCCCGCCGCGGCGGTCGTGTTCTCCCGCGACGTCGACGCCCGCACGGCGTCGGACCCGCGGGTGCGCGACCTCGAGGCCGCGATGGGTGAGGCCGACCAGGCCCGCCGGGCCGAGCTGGCGACCGAGCTCGCCGAGGTCCGCACCGCTGTCCGCAGCGAGAAGCTCGGCGAGGTGGCGGCCGAGTTCGACCGGGTCCACAGCATCCACCGCGCCGTCTCGGTCGGGTCGGTCGACGCGGTCATCTCCCCGCAGGAGCTGCGGCCGCGGATCATCGCGGCGATCGAGGCCGGCCTGAAGGGCTGACGGTGCCCCCGTCCGAGGAGCAGCTCCGCGGGATGGCGGGGCTGCTCCTCGCGGCCGGCGGCGGTCGCCGGATGGGACGGCCCAAGGCCATGCTCGACGACCCCTCCGGCGGCAGCTTCGTCGAACGGGGACTGCAGGTGCTCCGCGAGTCGGGGTGCGACCCGGTCGTGGTCGTCCTCGGGGCCGGGGCGGCGCAGGTCCGGCCGCTCGTGACCGCTGCCGACACGGTCGTGGAGGCGGCGGACTGGGCGCAGGGACAGAGCACGTCGCTGCGGGCGGGACTCGAGGCGGTGGCGGCCGGTCCGGCCGATGCCGTGGTCGTGCTGCTCGTGGACCTCCCCGACGTGGGCGCCGACGTCGTGCGCCGCGTACGTGAGGCCACGGCCGGTGAGGGCCCTGCGGCCCTCGGGCGCGCGGCCTACGGTGGCGCGCCGGGCCACCCCGTCGTCCTCGGACGCGACCACTGGGCAGGCGTCCTCGACCTGCTGGCGGGGGACCGGGGGGCGCGGGACTACCTCGCGGCCCACCCGCACACGGTGGTCGAGTGCGGCGACCTCGCCACCGGCGCGGACGCGGACACCCCGGCCGACCTGTCCTGACGCACACCCGGTCCACGCGCGGGTGAGCACCGCTGGACGGCGCGAACGGACCTCTCGTCGCGCCCGGTCCGTCGGCGCCCTTTCGCTGCGGACCGGCGTGGGTGATGATCAGGACATGGAGCCACGGGAGGCCTTTGCGTCGGCCGGGGAGCTGGCGCAGGGCCTCGGCCGGACGGGGTACCTCGCGGACGCGTCCCTCGCCACGGTCGCCTGGCTGGCCCTGCGCCTGCAGCGCCCGCTCCTGCTCGAGGGCGAGCCGGGCACGGGCAAGACCGCGCTCGCCGAGGCCGTCGCCGAGGCGCTCGACCTGCCCCTGATCCGGCTCCAGTGCTACGAGGGGATCGACGCCACCCAGGCGCTGTACGACTGGGACTTCCCGCGCCAGATCCTCCACCTGCGCGCCGTCGAGGCCGTGGCGGCCGACCGGGCCAAGGACGTCGAGGCGGTCGAGGACCAGCTCTTCGACGAGCGCTTCCTGCTGGCACGCCCCGTCCTGCGGGCGCTGCGCGAGGCCCCCGCCGTCCTCCTGGTCGACGAGGTCGACCGCGCCGACGACGAGTTCGAGGCGTTCCTCCTGGAGGTGCTCTCGACCTGGCAGGTCACCATCCCCGAGCTGGGCACGGTGGCGGCCGCGACCCCTCCGGTCGTCGTGCTGACGTCCAACCGCACCCGCGAGCTGCACGACGCCCTCAAGCGACGCTGTCTCTACCACTGGATCGACCACCCCGGTCTGCAGCGCGAGCTCGAGATCGTCCGGAGCCGCGCGCCTCAGGTGTCCGAAACCCTTGCGGCACAAGTGGTCTCGACCGTGCAGGCGTTGCGCCGGGACCAGGAGCTGATCAAGCCACCGGGGGTGGCGGAGACGCTGGACTGGGTGCGGGCGCTGCACGAGCTGGGCAGCCCCACGCTCGACCTCGACACCGCCGCGGCGACCCTCGGCGTCGCGGTGAAGTACCGCGAGGACGCCGAGCGCGTCCGCTCGGCCCTGGACCGGATCCTGGCGTCATGACCGGCGCCGCCCCGGTCGCCCTGCGGCCCCACGCCCCCGATGCGGTCCTGCTCGGGTTCGCGCGGGCGCTGCGGGCGGCCGGGGTGGCGGTCACGGCCGACCGTGAGCGCACCTACCTCGAGGCGGCCGCAGAGGTCGGCCTGCTCGACCCCGCCGGGGTCTACTGGGCCGGCCGGGCGACGCTGTGCTCGTCACCGGCCGACCTCGAGCGCTACGACCAGGTGTACGCCGCGTGGTTCGGCCTCGAGCGCGCCGGCACCCGCCCCCGGCAGGACCAGCCCCCCACGGTGACCATGGCTTCGCTCGACACCGACGGCGCCTCTGGGGAGGCCGGGGGGCAGGAGCAGGACACCGTCCAGGCCCGGGCGAGTGCGACCGAGGTGCTGCGGCACCGCGACATCGCCACCCTGGGCAGCGCCGAGCGCGCCCACCTCGCCGCGCTCTTCGCCCAGCTGCGCCCCCGCGCGCCGCGGCGTCCGGCGCACCGCGCGACCCCGTCCCGGCGGGGTGCCGTGGACGCGCGCCGGACGCTGCGCGAGCAGCTGCGCCGGATGGGCGAGCCTGGCCCGATCGCGTGGCGCCGCCGAGGCACCCGCCCACGGAGGGTCGTGCTGCTGGTCGACGTGTCGGGGTCCATGAGCGCCTACGCCGACGCCCTGCTGCGGCTCGCGCACACGTACGCCGCGACCGGGCTGCCCGTCGAGGTGTTCACCCTCGGCACCCGGCTGACCCACGTGACCCGGCCGCTGCGCCAGCGCGACCCGGAGCGCGCACTGGTGGCGTGCGGCGACGTGGTGCCCGACTGGTCCGGGGGCACCCGCCTGGCCCAGGGGCTCAAGGCCTTCCTCGACCGCTGGGGGCGGCGCGGCATGGCACGGGGCGCTGTGGTGGTGGTGTTCAGCGACGGCTGGGAGCGGGACGCGCCGGAGGCCCTCGGTGAGCAGATGCGTCGACTGAGGGCTCTCGCCCACCGCGTGGTGTGGGTCAACCCGCACCGGGGCAAGGAGGGCTACGCGCCCGTGCAGCAGGGGATCGTCGCCGCGCTGCCCCACATCGACGACTTCGTGGCAGGACACTCCATGGCTGCCTTCGAGGAGCTGGTGGAGGTGGTGGCCTGTGCGTGAGGTGATGCCGGAGCTGGTGCGGTGGTGGGAGGCGGGGGCCACCGTCGGCGTCGGCACCGTCGTGGCGACCTGGCGCTCCGCCCCGCGCCCCGCAGGCGCGTCCATGCTCGTCGGCCCGGGTGGCGAGGCGGTCGGATCGGTGTCCGGCGGGTGCGTGGAGGGCGCCGTCTACGAGCTGGCCTCGGCGGTCGTCGCCGACGGGACGCCGGTCCTGCAGCGCTACGGCGTCAGCGACGACGACGCGTACGCCGTGGGCCTGACCTGTGGCGGCATCCTCGACGTCTTCGTCGAGAAGGTGAGCCGCGAGACGTT
The DNA here is from genome assembly GCF_001428025.1 of Phycicoccus sp. Soil748. GTDB lineage: Bacteria > Actinomycetota > Actinomycetes > Actinomycetales > Dermatophilaceae > Pedococcus. Next base: position 155,266 of record NZ_LMSC01000002.1, read on the forward strand.
CCCCGAGCTCGGTGGGGTCGCCGAGGACGTCGAGGCCGGACGGCCGGTGGCCGTCGCCACCGTCATCGACCACCCCGACCCTTCGTGGCTCGGGCGCCGGCTGGTGGTGCGACCGGAGGGCTCCGAGCCCGGCGACAGCGGGTCGCTCGGCTCGACGCGCGCCGACGATGCCGTCACCGACGACGCCCGGGGTCTCCTCGCGGCAGGGCGCACGGAGACGCTCACCTACGGTCCGGACGGCGAACGGCGCGGCGAGGGCATGCGCGTCTTCGTCTCCTCGTTCGCCCCGCGCCCACGCATGCTGGTCTTCGGCGCCATCGACTTCGCGGCGGCCGTCGCCCACGTGGGTCACTTCCTCGGCTACGAGGTGACGGTCTGTGACGCCCGGCCCGTCTTCGCCACCGCCAGCCGCTTCCCCTCGGCCGACGAGGTCGTCGTGCAGTGGCCGCACCGCTACCTCGAGGCCGAGCGCGACGCCGGTCGCATCGACGGGCGCACCGTCGTCTGCGTGCTCACCCACGACCCGAAGTTCGACGTGCCCGTCCTCGAGATCGCGCTGCGGCTGCCGGAGGTGGCGTTCGTGGGGGCGATGGGCTCGCGCCGCACCCACGACGACCGGCTCGCGCGGCTGCGGGAGGCAGGGCTGACCGACGAGGAGCTCGGGAGGTTGTCGAGCCCGGTCGGCCTCGACCTCGGCGCCCGCACCCCGGAGGAGACCGCGGTGAGCATCGCCGCCGAGATCGTGGCCCTGCAGTGGGGCGGGCGCGGCGACCGCCTCGCCGACCGCGAGGGGCCCATCCACCACCACGCCGACACCGGTCCGGAGCCGCCGGCGGTGTCAGCCGACATGGCAGAGCACGCGGGAGGTGGGGCGAGGACCTAGCCGGTCCGCGGGGTTGTCGAAGCAGGGCAGTGCAGCAGTAATCCGCAGAGGCGCCGGCAGGTGCCCCTCGAACACAAAGGAGTGTTGGATGACCCGGATCAACGTCACGGTCGACGGTGTCGGCTACGAGGACGAGGTGGAGCCGCGCACGCTGCTCGTCCACTACCTGAGGGAGACCTTGGGCAAGACCGGCACGGTGGTGGGGTGCGACACGAGCAACTGCGGGGCCTGCACCGTGCACCTCGACGGGCGCAGCGTGAAGTCCTGCAACGTCCTCGCCGTCCAGGCCGACGGCCACGAGGTGACCACGATCGAGGGCCTCGCCCAGGACGGCGAGCTGCACCCGATGCAGAGGGCGTTCCACGACTGCCACGCGCTCCAGTGCGGCTACTGCACCCCCGGCATGATCATGCAGGCCATCGACGTCCTCAACGACAACCCGCACCCCTCAGAGGAGCAGATCCGCGTCGGCCTCGAGGGCAACCTGTGTCGCTGCACCGGCTACCACAACATCGTCAAGGCCGTGCAGCAGGCGGCTGACGAGGGATCCACCGCGGGTGCCTCCGCAGGTGCCACTGCAGGCGGTGCCCAGTGACCGCCGTCGAGGACCGGCCGAAGACCGAGATCGGTGCGGCCCGCAAGCGCAAGGAGGACCAGCGCCTCATCACCGGCCGGACCAAGTGGACCGACAACATCCAGCTCCCGGGCATGCGGCACCTGGCCATGGTGCGCAGCCCCTTCGCGCACGCCACGATCACCGGCATCGACACCTCGGCGGCGAAGTCGTCGCCCGGGGTCCTGGCGGTCCTGACCGGTGAGGACGTCAAGGACATCCAGGGCGGCATGGCCAACGCCTGGCCCATCACCGAGGACCAGAAGGCGCCGGTGCACCCGGCGATCGCCGTGGACCACGTGGCCTTCGCCGGTGAGATCGTCGCCGTCGTCGTGGCCAGGTCCGCCGCCGCTGCCCGTGACGCCGCCGAGCTGGTGGACGTCGACTACGACGAGCTGCCGCCGGTCCTCGACCTCAAGGAGGCCGCCAAGGACGCGGTGCTGGCGCACCCCAGCCTGGGTACCAACAAGAGCGCGTTCTGGCAGTTCGACTCGGCAGGTGCGGGGACGGGCGGGCCCGTCGACGAGGCGATCGAGAAGGCGCGGGCCGACGGCATCGTCATCGAGCGCGAGTACCGCCAGCAGCGGCTCATCCCCGCGTTCATGGAGCCGCGGTCTGTGGTGTGCGACCCGACCGGCGAGCAGCTGACGATCTGGACGGCCACGCAGGTCCCGCACTTCGTCCGCATCTTCACCGCCCTGGTGCTCGGCATCCCGGAGAGCAAGATCCGCGTCATCGCCCCCGACGTGGGCGGCGGGTTCGGCGGCAAGCTCCAGCACACCCCCGAGGAGGTCATCGCCGTCCTCGCGGCGCGGCACACGGGCAAGCCCGTCAAGTACACCGAGACCCGCAGCGAGTCGCTGCTCTCGGGGCACCACGGCCGCGACCAGTGGCAGAAGCTCACCCTGGCCGCCACCAAGGACGGCACGGTCACCGGGCTCAAGGTCGACCTCCTGGCCGACATGGGCGCCTACCTGGGGCTCGTCACCTCCGGAATCCCCGTCCTCGGGGCGTTCATGTTCAACGCCATCTACAAGTTCCCGGCCTACCAGTTCAACTGCACCAACCTGTTCACCAACAAGACGTGGACCGACGCCTACCGCGGAGCCGGGCGCCCCGAGGCGACGTATGCCATCGAGCGGCTCATGGACGAGCTCGCCGCCGAGGTGGGCGTGGACCCGCTGGAGATCCGCGAGAAGAACTGGATCAAGCACGAGGAGTTCCCGTTCACCACGGTGGCCGGGATGACCTACGACTCCGGCAACTACGAGGCGGCGACGGCCAGGGCACGAGAGCTCTTCGACTACGACGGGCTGCGCCGCGAGCAGCAGGAGCGCCGCGACCGCAAGGACCCGGTCCAGCTGGGCCTGGGCGTCTCCACCTTCACCGAGATGTGCGGGCTCGCCCCCTCCCGGGTGCTCGGTGCGCTGCGCTACGCCGCGGGCGGGTGGGAGCACGCCACGGTCCGGATGCTGCCGACCGGCAAGGTCGAGGTGGTCACGGGCACCTCGCCGCACGGCCAGGGCCACGAGACGGTCTGGAGCCAGATCATCGCCGACAAGCTCGGCGTCCCGTTCGAGGACGTCGAGGTCCTGCACGGCGACACCCAGATCGCCAACCGCGGCCTCGACACCTACGGCTCACGCTCGCTGGTCGTCGGTGGACAGGCCCTGGTGATGGCTGCCGACCGGGTCATCGAGAAGGCCAAGCCGCACGCCGCGCACCTGCTGGAGGCCTCGGTCGACGACATCGAGTTCTCCGGCGGCCAGTTCAAGGTCAAGGGCACCGACAAGGGCAAGGCCATGGCCGAGGTGGTCTGGGCGGCGTTCTCGTCGCACGACCTGCCCGAGGGCCTCGAACCCACCCTGGACGCCGACGCGACCTACGACCCCGTCGACTTCTCCTTCCCGCACGGCACCCACCTGTGCGCCATGGAGGTCGACACCGAGACGGGTCAGGTGTCGATGCGCAAGTACGTCTGCGTCGACGACATCGGCAACATCATGAACCCGCTCATCGTCGAGGGGCAGGTGCACGGCGGTCTCGTCCAGGGCATCGCGCAGGCGTTGTGGGAGGAGGCGGTCTACGACGACCAGGGGACCCTCGTGTCGGGCTCGTTCGTCGACTACACCCTGCCCACCGCGGCCGACACGATCTCGTTCGTCACCGACAACACCGTGTCGCCGTCGACGACCAACGACCTCGGCGCCAAGGGGGTCGGCGAGGCAGGCTGCATCGCCTCCACCCCGGCCGTCGTCAACGCCGTCGTCGACGCCCTGCGGCCAATGGGCATCAACGACATCCAGATGCCCTGCACCCCCGAGCGGGTCTGGAAAGCCATCCGGTCCGCCGGCTCCGACCAGGCCGACGCCACCACCGGTGACGCCCAGCCGCACTTCGACGCGGGGGCACCCAACCAGGCCCCACCGGACCCCAGTAGCAGCGCCTCCGCGGAAGGAGCGGACCAGTGATCCCGGCCCGGTTCGACTACGTCGCCCCCACCTCGGTGGCCGACGCGCTCAGCGCGCTGGCCGAGGCCGGCGACGACGCCAAGGTGATGGCAGGAGGGCAGAGCCTCCTTCCCATCCTGCGCATGCGCCTCAACGCCCCGGAGACGGTGGTCGACCTCGGTCGCATCGAGGAGCTGCGCGGGGTCCGCGACGAGGGCGACCACGTCGTCATCGGCGCCATGACCACGTATGCCGACGTGCTGGCGAGCGACCTCGTCCGCCAGCACGCGGGGGTGCTCACCGACGCCATCGAGGAGGTGGCCGACCCGCAGATCCGGCACCGCGGCACGGTGGGCGGTGCGCTGGTGCACGCCGACCCGGCCGGCGACGTCGGGGCCCCGGTGCTCGCCCTGGACGCCGAGCTGGTGGTCACCGGGCCGGGCGGTGAGCGCACGGTGCCGGCCGCCGAGTTCTTCCGCGACCTCTTCGAGACGGCGGTGGGCGAGGGCGAGCTGCTCACCGCGATCCGCATCCCGAAGCACACCGGGTGGGGCAGCCGCTACGAGAAGTTCGTGCGCGTGGCCCACCAGTGGTCCATCGTCGCCGTCGCGGCGACGGTACGGGTCGAGGGCGGCGCGATCGCGGAGGCCCGGATCGGGTTGACCAACATGGGTTCGACGCCGCTGCGGGCCACCGCGGTGGAGCAGGCCCTCGTCGGGAAGGCGGCCACGGAGGACGCGGTGCGGGAGGCGTGCGCCGCAGCCGCCGAGGGCACCAACCCGCCCTCGGACCTCAACGGCGACGCCGACTACCGCAAGCACCTCGCGACCGTCCTCACCCGTCGCGCGGTGCTCGCCGCGGCAGGGGCGTGAGCCCGTGGAGCTGACCCACTCGTTCACCGTCCCGGCCTCGGTCGAGCACACCTGGGCGACCTTCATGGACCTGCAGGAGGTCGGCAGCTGCTTCCCCGGGGCGACGGTCACCGACGTCACCGGCGACGGCTTCGCGGGGACGGTCAAGGTCAAGCTCGGACCGATCGCCCTGGTGTACTCCGGAAGCGGCTCCTTCGTGGAACGCGACGACGAGGCGCACCGTGCGGTCATCGACGCCAAGGGGAAGGACAAGCGTGGCAACGGCACCGCCGGCGCCACCGTGACGATCCAGCTCACCGACGCCGGTGACGGCACGACCAGGGCTGACGTGCAGACCGACCTCAACGTCACCGGCAAGCCGGCGCAGTTCGGCCGGGGCGTCATGCAGGACGTCTCGGACAAGCTGCTCGGCCAGTTCGTCGGCTGCATCGAGGGCAAGGTCGCCGGGCCACCGGCAGCAGCGGCGCCGGCATCCCCGTCGGACGAGGAGGTGGCGGCCGCCCCGACGGTTGCGACGCCCGTCGTCAACGGGTCCACCGGGGCGGGGCCGGCGCCCGTGCCCTCGTCGCCGGTGGCCGGCAAGACGCCCACACCGGCGCGCGAGGCCGAGTCCCTCGACCTCGGGGCGACGGTCCTCCCCGTCGTGCTCAGGTCCTACGCCACCCAGATCGCCGGCGCCGTCGCGGCCCTGGTGGTCCTCGTGGTCGTGGTCCGCAGCCTGCGCAGGCGCAGGGGCTGACAGCGCGCGCCGACGCACGACCCCCAGGGGTCCCACCGCGACGGTGGGGTCCCTGCGGCGTGCCTGCTCACCTACGCTGGGCCCATGACCGGCCCGAGCGAGCCCACCGTCGTCGTCCTCAACGGACCGAACCTCAACCTGCTCGGCGAGCGTGAGCCGGAGGTCTACGGCCACGACACGCTGGCCGACATCGAGGCCCTGTGCCGCAAGGCGGCCAGCCGCGCCGGTCTCGCGGTCGACTTCCGCCAGAGCAACCACGAGGGCGTGCTCATCGACGCTATCCACGAGACGCGCCGGACCGCAGTCGGGTTCGTGGTCAACGCCGGCGCCCTCACCCACACCTCCATCGCGCTGCGCGACGCGCTCGCGACGGTCGAGGCGCCGGTCTTCGAGGTGCACCTGAGCAACGTCCACGCCCGCGAGGAGTTCAGGCACCACTCCTACCTCTCCGCCGTCTCCACCGGTGTCATCGTCGGCTGCGGCCCGAGCGGCTACGCCTACGCCGTCGCGCGCATCTCCGAGCTCGTCCAGCACCGCCCCTGAGGTCCGTCGAGGCGGCAGACTGGGGGCCATGGCCACCGCACGCAAGCCGCTCGACCCCATGGACCTCGCCGGCATCGACGACCTCCTCTCCGACGAGGAGAAGGCCGTCCGCAGCACGGTGCGCACCTTCCTCGACCAGCGCGTCGAGCCCCACGTCGCCGACTGGTTCGAGCGCGGTGAGCTCGACGACGTCCGCGGCCTGACCAAGGAGCTGGGCGCCCTCGGGCTGCTCGGGATGCACCTGGACGGCTACGGCTGCGCGGGCATGAGCGCCGTCGACTACGGCCTGGCCTGCCTCGAGCTGGAGGCGACCGACTCGGGGGTGCGCAGCCTGGTGTCGGTGCAGGGGTCGCTGGCGATGTTCGCGATCCACCGCTGGGGCAGCGAGGAGCACAAGCAGCAGTGGCTCCCACGGATGGCCGCCGGCGAGGCGATCGGCTGCTTCGGCCTCACCGAGCCCGACCACGGCTCCGACCCGGCCTCCATGCGCACCCGGGCGAGGCGGGACGGCGACGACTGGGTCCTCGACGGCGCGAAGATGTGGATCACCAACGGCTCCGTCGCCGACGTCGCGGTCGTGTGGGCGCAGGCGGGGGAGGAGCACGGCGGCATCCGGGGCTTCGTGGTGCCGACCGACACCCCCGGCTTCTCCGCGCCGCTGATCAAGCACAAGCTCAGCCTGCGGGCGTCCGTGACCAGCGAGCTGGTCCTCGAGGGCGTGAGGCTGCCCGCCGACGCGGTCCTCCCCGAGGTCCGGGGCCTCAAGGGGCCGCTCTCCTGCCTCTCCGAGGCGCGGTACGGCATCGTGTGGGGATCGCTCGGCGCCGCGCGCTCCAGCCTCGACACCGCACGCCGCTACTCCATGGAGCGCGAGCAGTTCGGCCGCCCACTGGCCGGGTTCCAGCTCACCCAGCAGAAGCTCGCCGACATGGCGCTCGAGCTCGTCAAGGGCCAGCTGCTCGCCCTGCACCTCGGCCGCCGCAAGGACGCCGGCACCCTGCGCCCCGAGCAGGTCAGCCTCGGCAAGCTCAACAACATCCGCGAGTCCCTCGACATCTGCCGCACCGCCCGGACGATCCTGGGCGCCAACGGGATCAGCCTCGAGTACCCCGTCATCCGGCACATGAACAACCTCGAGTCCGTGCTCACCTACGAGGGCACCGTGGAGATGCACACGCTCGTCATCGGGCAGGCGATGACGGGCCAGCAGGCCTTCCGGTAGACGCCCGGGAGGGGCGCTCGACCGGCGTCGGCAGGGGCCCGGAGCGGTGCGTGGACCTCGATTTTCGGTCCGGGCACCCGAGCGTGTAGTCTCACCGTCGCACTTCCGCACGGCTCCGTGAGCCGTGGGTGTGCAGGCCCCCTTAGCTCAGTCGGCAGAGCGTTTCCATGGTAAGGAAAAGGTCGTCGGTTCGATTCCGACAGGGGGCTCTGGGAAAGGCGTCGCAAGGCGCTGCACCCCATGGCGGGGTAGCTCAGCTGGTTAGAGCGCACGACTCATAATCGTGAGGTCGCGGGATCGAGCCCCGCTCCCGCTACAACCGCGATTTCAGGATCAGCCTGAATCCGCGTACCCTGATGTGTCGCCGCCTGATGTCCCCGGATGTCTTGGCGCGGCGCCCCAGACATCACCACCGTCAGTTCCGAGAGCAGGTTGCCCCGTGGCTAGCAAGAGCGCAGACGTCCGCCCCAAGATCACCTTGGCGTGCGTGGATTGCAAGGAGCGCAACTACATCACCAAGAAGAACCGTCGGAACAACCCCGACCGCCTGGAGATGAAGAAGTTCTGCCCTCGCGACGGGAAGCACACGGTCCACCGCGAGACCCGCTGAGCTGAACCGCTTCGACAGCCGCCCCGGACCCCGGTCCACGGGCGGCTTTGTCGTGTCCGCAGCCGCGCCCCATAGGGTGGGCTCCATGCCCGTCAACGCAGACTTCGTGGGGCGCAGCTACCCGCCCAGCGGCCCGTACCCCGTGAGCGCGGAAGCCATCGCCGCGTTCGCCGCCGCGGTCGGCTCGTCCGACCCCGTGCACTCGTCGAGCGAGGCGGCCAGGGCTGCTGGCTACGCCGAGGTCATCGCGCCGCCCACCTTCGCGGTGACCATCGCCCAGCAGTGTGACGCCGTCTTCGTGCAGGACCCCGAGGCCGGCATCGACTACAGCCGCGTGGTCCACGGCGAGCAGCGCTTCGTCCACCACCGGCCGATCACCGCCGGCGACGAGGTGCTCGGCACCCTGACCGTCGACTCGGTGCGTGCGGCGGGCGGCCACTCGATGGTCACCACCCGCACCGAGCTCGCCACGAGCGCCGGAGAGGCGCTGTGCACCTCGACGTCCACCATCGTCATCAGGGGAGGGGAGTGACCGTGGCCGTGCGCACCCTGGCCGGCACCAGCGTCGGCGACACCATCGGGTCCCGCACCATCGCCGTCGGCCGCGACACCCTCGTCGCCTACGCGGCGGCGTCGGGCGACCAGAACCCCATCCACCAGGACGAGCAGTTCGCCCGCTCCGTGGGCCTTCCCGACGTCATCGCCCACGGCATGTGGACCATGGGCGCGGCCGGGTCGGTCGTGGAGGAGTGGGCCGGTGACGGCGGCCGGGTCGTCGAGTTCGGCACCCGCTTCACCAAGCCGGTCGTCGTGCCCCAGGACGGTGGCGCCATCGAGGTCGGCGGCGTCGTCAAGGCCGTCGACGAGCAGACCCGCCGCGCCACGGTCGAGCTCACCGCCACCAGCGGGGGCGACAAGGTCCTCGGCCGCTGCGTCGCCGTCGTCCAGCTCGACTGAGCGCCGCTGCATGCGTGAGGAGCACGACGTCCCCCTGGCCGGCCTGACCACGATGAGGGTGGGCGGTCCGGCCGCCCGGCTCGTCACCGCCACGACGACCGACGAGGTCGTCGACGCGGTCCGCGAGGTCGACGACGCCGACGAGCCGCTGCTGGTGGTCACCGGTGGCAGCAACGTCGTCATCGCCGACGAGGGCTTCGCGGGCACCGTCGTCCGCATCGCCTCCGACGGGGTGGAGGTGGAGTCGTTCGACCTGTGCGGCGGCGCCATGGTGCGCGTGGCGGCCGGTGTGCCGTGGGACGAGCTCGTGGCGCGGGCCGTAGCCGAGGGGTGGTCGGGGATCGAGGCGCTGTCGGGCATCCCCGGGGGCACCGGTGCGACCCCGGTGCAGAACGTCGGCGCCTACGGCCAGGAAGTCGCCCAGACCATCGCCTCCGTGCGGGTCTGGGACCGGGGCGAGCAGCGGGTGCGCACGTTCGCCTCGGCCGAGTGCCGGTTCACCTACCGCCACTCGATCTTCAAGGGCACCTCGCGCTTCGTCGTCCTCGACGTGCTCTTCCAGCTCGTCCCGGGTGACCTGAGCCAGCCGGTGGGGTACGCCGACCTGGCCCGCCAGCTCGACGTGGCCGTGGGCGACCGCGTGCCGCTCGCCGACGCCCGCGAGGCCGTGCTGGCCCAGCGCCGTCGCCGCGGGATGGTGCTCGACGCCGACGACCACGACACGTGGTCGTGCGGCTCCTTCTTCACCAACCCGATCCTGTCGGCGTCCCGGTTCGCGGCGCTGGAGTCCCGCGCCGCCACCCGGCTCGGGCCGGACGGGCCCACCCCGCCGCGCTTCCCGGACGCCGGCGGCACCAAGACCAGCGCGGCCTGGCTCATCGAGCAGGCGGGCTTCACCAAGGGCTTCGCGCTCCCCGGCAGCTCGGCGGCCATCTCCTCCAAGCACACCCTGGCCCTCACCAACCGAGGCGGTGCGACCGCCGCCCAGGTGGCCGACCTCGCCCGGGCCGTCCGCGACGGCGTCCACGACGCGTTCGGCGTCACCCTCGTCAACGAGCCGGTGTTCGTCGGCCACGCGCTCTAGTCAGGCCGGCGCGTCCAGCCAGGCGTCCACCTCGGCGAGCGCGGCGTCGCGCACGTCGGAGGGCGCCCGGCTGGCCCGCAACGAGGCGCGGGCCAGGTCCGCCAGCTCCTCGTCGCAGAAGCCCAGCCCGCGCGCCGCGTCGTACTGCGCCGCGAGCCGCGACCCGAACAGCAGCGGGTCGTCGGCCCCCAGGGCCACGGGTATGCCGTGCTCCACCAAGGTGCGCAGCGGCACCTCGTCGGGGGTGGCGTAGACCCCGAGGGCGACGTTGCTGCCGGGGCACACCTCGAGCGCGATGCCCGAGTCGGCGACGCGCTCGAGGACGCGCGGCTCCTCCACGACCCGCACGCCGTGGCCGAGCCGGTCGGGCTCGATGGCGTCCAGGGTCGCCTCGACCGCCGCCGGGCCGAGGAGCTCGCCGGCGTGGGGGACGAGCGCCAGCCCCGCGTGGCGGGCGATCCGGAAGGCGGCCGCGAACTCGGCGGTGTCGCCGCGCCGCTCGTCGTTGCTCAGCCCGAACCCGACCACCGAGCCGGGGCCCTCCCCGGCGTACCGCGCCGCGAGCCGGGCCAGCGTGCGGGCGTCCAACGGGTGGCGGATGCGGCTCGCGGCGACGACGACGGCGACCTGGGTCGCCTCCTCCCGAGAAGCTGCCGCGGCCTCGTCGAGGACGATCTCCAGCGCCGGGGTGATGCCGCCGACGAAGGGCGCGTAGGACGTCGGGTCGACCTGTAGCTCGAGCCAGCGCGACCCCTCGGCCGCGTCATCCCGGGCCGCCTCGCGCACGATCCGCCGCAGGTCGGCCTCGTCGCGGACGCAGGCCCGGGCCGCGTCGTACAGCCGCTGGAACCGGAACCAGCCCCGCTCGTCGCGGGCGCTCAGCCGCGGCGGCCAGCCGCTCGTGAGGGCGTCCGGCAGCCGGATCCCGTGCTTGGCGGCGAGCTCGCGCACCGTCTCCACCCGCATCGACCCGGTGAAGTGCAGGTGCAGGTGGGCCTTGGGGAGCGCGTCGACGGGCCGGGGCATGCGGTGCAGTGTGGCACCGCATAGGACGCAGCGAGGCGCCGACCCGCTCGGGGTCGGCGCCTCGGCATGCTGCCGCGTGGTGGACCGGGTCAGTCGCCCTCGACCACGTGCATGGCCTGCTCCTCGGGGCTCTGGTCCCCGTCCCCGGAGCCGAGCTCCTCGCCCACCAGCTCGGGCTCGTCGTCCTCGCGCGTGCCCTCGTCGGGGTCCGCGAGCTGGCCGACGGCGCCCTCGCCCACCTCGGCGTCGCCGAGGAAGTCCTGGCTGGCGTCGATGCTGTCGGGGTCGTCGCCACCGACCCGCGGCTCGGGGTCCAGTCCGCCTTCGTTGTCCGGCGCGCCGTAGGCCGAGTCGGGGTCGGAGACCTCCTGCATGACCCGCTGGTCGATCGTCTCGTCGAGGCCCTGCTCGGTGGCCGTCGTGCCCCACTCGGTGTTGCGGGGCTGCTGGTCCGGGGGTGACCAGGGCTCGTTGTCGCCCTCGCTGGAGTCCAGCAGCTGCTCCTGGCCGCTGCCGGCGTCGACGGCGTCGTCCACGCTGTAGCTGCCGAGGTCGTCCTCGATGCTTTCGGTTCCCGGCTGATCGCTCATGTGACCACCCTGCGGCAGGGGGAGGGGAGCCGCAAGGCCAGGCCCCGGTCGGGGCCTCCTGCGCCATACCGCCCGGTACGGCGCCCGGTCCTCTCAGGCGGTGCGGGCTGCGCCGGCCTGCTCGGCAGCCGCCAGCAGGACGCAGGTGGCGACGGCCTCCATCGCGGCCGTGACCTGCTCCAGCGGCGGGAACGTCGGCGCCAGGCGGATGTTGCGGTCGCGGGGGTCGTCGCCGAGCGGGAACGACGAGCCGGCCGGGGTCAGCGCGACGCCGGCCTCCTTGGCCAGCTGCACGACGCGGGACGCCGTGCCGTCGAGCACGTCGAGGCTGACGAAGTAGCCGCCCGTGGGACGGGTCCACGTCGCGACGTCGAGGCCGCCGAGGCGCTCGTCGAGGACGCGCTGCACCTCGGCGAACTTGGGGGCGATGATCTCGCGGTGCTTGACCATGTGGTCGCGGACGCCCTGGGGGGAGCCGAAGAACTGGGCGTGGCGCAGCTGGTTGACCTTGTCGGGGCCGATCGAGCCCTTGCCGAGGTGGCCGAGGTACCACTTCACGGTCTCGACCGACCCGGCGAGAAACGCCACCCCCGCGCCGGCCCAGGTGATCTTCGACGTCGACGCGAACATGATCGGCCGGTGCGGGTGCCCCGCGGCTGCCGCGAGGCTGAGGATGTCGGCGCTCTTGGCCTCGTCGGCCGTGAGGTGGTGCAGCGCGTAGGCGTTGTCCCAGAAGATCTTGAAGTCGGGGGCGGCCGTCTCCATCGACGCGAGCCGGGCAGCCACCTCCTGGCTGACGACCGACCCGGACGGGTTGGCGTACGTCGGCACGATCCACATGCCCTTGACGCTCGGGTCCTCGGCGACGAGCGCCGCGACCGCCTCGGCGTCCGGACCGTCCTCTCGCATCGGGACGGTCACCATCTCGATCCCGAACGACTGCAGCAGCGTGAAGTGCCGGTCATAGCCCGGGACGGGGCAGATGAAGGTGACCTTCTCCTCCTTGCTCCACGGCCGGGGGGAGTCGACGCCGCCGTGCAGCAGCAGGTCGACGAGGGCGTCCTTCATCATCGTCAGGCTCGAGTTGCCACCGGCGACGATCTGCTCGGGCTCGACCCACAGCAGCTCGGCGAACATCTCCCGCAGCTCGCGCAGCCCCTCGAGGCCCCCGTAGTTGCGGGTGTCGGTGCCGGTGGCGTCGGTCCAGCCCTTCGGCAGGGTCAGCAGGTCGTTGGCGAGGTCGAGCTGCTCGCTGGCCGGCTTGCCCCGCGTGAGGTCGAGCTTCAGCCCGCGCTGCTTGAGCGCGGCATACGCCTCCTGCTGCTCACGGACGAACGACGCGAGGTCGTCGGCGGAGCGCTCGGCGAGGGGGAGGGGGCGGTCGGCGGCGGTCTGCTCGGTCACGCTGCCATGGTCCCAGAGCGGCGCGGCGGGACGCAGTCGCCGTCCGCAGCCCGGTCACCGACGTCGGTGGGCAACGCCGGCCACCGGTTCGTCATGCCCACCTGACCCCGCCGTCCGCCGGTCATGCCTACCCGGTCGCAGCCGCCGGACCGGTGCGGACATGGGCAGGGGGAGCGGCGCAGATGGGCAGGTGGCACCGATGCCGGCCACCCCGCCCCGATCCCACTCTTGGAGGGCAGCCGGCAGTGGGCCGGCTCACTCACCGAAGGAATGACGATGAAGCGATTCATGATCGAGCGGGTGTTCCCGGGCGCCAGCGAGCTGACGACCGAGCAGCTCGCCGAGATCTCCCGGACCTCCAACGCGGCGGTGGACTCCCTGGGGGTCCCGTACACCTGGGTGACCAGCTTCGTGGCCGGCGACAAGATCTACTGCCTCCACGAGGCCGACGACGCCGAGACCGTGCGCGAGCACGCCCGGCGCGGCGGGTTTCCGTGCACCCTGGTCGCCGAGGTGGCGGCCGAGTTCGGCGCCCACACCGCGACGGAGCACGAACGACAGCGAGCGGGGGCCACGACGTGAACGAGGTGCAGATGCACGCCTACCTCACCGAGGTGCTCGTCGGTGGGCGGCGGGGGGCGGCTCGCCCGGTCGGCCCGCGCAGCGCCCGTCAGGTCATCCTCGACGTCCGTCAGCGCCGCCGGGCGGACGCGAGGTGACCCCACCCGCCACCACCGGGTCGCGATCCGGTGGTGGCGCGACGGTCGGGGACGGCAGGGGCCAGGTGCCCCGGCGTCCCCGGCTTCGTCGTGCCCCTCAAAACCCCTTCCTCCCACGCTCCGGCGGCTCGTACCCTGACGAGGTGGACCTCGTGGAGAGGGAGCCGCAGCTGGAGCAGCTCAGGACAGCCCTGCGCCGCGCCACCGACGAGGGCAGCGTGGTGGCCGTCGCAGGGGAGGCCGGGGCGGGCAAGTCCGCTTTGGTCCGCGCGGCGACGGCCGACCAGCCCTGGTCCCGGGTCGCCCGGGGGCTGTGCGACCCCCTCGACACCCCGCGCCCGCTGGGTCCGGTCCGGGACGTGCTGTCCGAGCTCGGTACGGCGCCGGGCCAGGACTCCGTGGCCCTCGCCGCGCTCGGGGAGCGGCTGCTGTCGGCGGCTGCCGACGAGCCCACGACCGTCGTCATCGAGGACGCGCAGTGGATCGACGAGGCCTCGGTGGACGTCCTGCGCTTCGTGGCCCGCCGGATCGAGCTGGTGCCCCTGGTGCTCGTCATCACCTACCGCGAGGGAGAGATCGGTCCGCGCCACTCGCTGCGTCCCCTGCTGGGCGACCTGGCCAGGCTGGACTCGGCCGCGACGATCCACCTCGCCGGGTTGTCCGTCGACGCCATACGCGGCCTCCTGCAGGGCACGCCCCTGGACGCCGTCACCGTCTGGGCCCTCACCGCCGGCAACCCGTTCTTCGTCACCGAGATCGCGCGCCACCCCGCCGAGCGGCTGCCGACGTCGGTGCGCGACGCGGTGCTGGCGGGTACGAGCGCGGTCGACGCCGACGACCTCGAGGTGCTCCAGCTGCTCGCCACGGCCCCGGACGGGGTCGACGACAGGTTGTTCCCGCACCTGGGTGTCGACGTCCCCCAGCTGCGCCGCCTCGAGGGCACCGGGCTGCTGAGGAGGTCACGACGCGGGGTCGTCTACCGCCACGAGCTGGCCCGGCTCGCGGTGGAGGGGGCCATCCCGGCCGGGGTGGCCGCATCCCTGCACGCCCGGGTGCTGGAGGCCCTCGAACGCCTCGGCAGCAGTGACCCGGCCGTGCTCGCCCACCACGCCCACGCGTCGGGTGACGAGGGGCGGACGCTGCGCTACGCCGACCGGGCGGCCCTCGACGCCGCGCTGGCCGGCTCCCACCGGGAGGCGGTGTCCTTCCTGGAGCTCGCGGCGGCCAGCACGTCCGACCCGCAGGACCGGGCTGCGCTGCTCGAACGGCTGAGCTTCCAGCTCTACATGGTGAGCCGGCTCCCGGAGGCGCTCGCGGTGATCATCGAGGCGAGCCGGCTGTGGGAGGAGGTCGGCGACCAGGACGGGCTGTCGGCGGCGCACAACCGCCGGGCGCTGATCGAGTACTACCTCGCCCGGCGGGCCGAGGCGCAGTGCCACGTCGAGGCGGCCGTCGCCCATGCCTCGTCGCCGACCCACGGCTCCGCGCGGGCCATGCAGATGTTCCTCGCCTACCGCCGCAACGCGCTGAGGGAGGCTCGTTCCAGCGGTGCGGTGGTCCGGGCCATCGCCTCCGAGCGGCGCGACGAGGAGCTGCGGCTCCGCGCCGACATCGTCGGCGCCGCGGCGGACCTGGTGGACGGGAGCGCGGACGCCCGCGAGCGCCTGCTCGACCTGTCGGCCGAGGCCGCGAGCCGCGGCTTCGACGAGACCGCGTCGACCGGCTGGTCCCAGCTCGCTGCGATCGACGTCGAGCAGCGGCGCCTGCGCGACGCCGAGCGGCTGCTCGACCGGTCGCTGCCGTTCACGGTCGAGCGGGACATCCCGATCTGCAACCAGTGGCAGACCGGCGTCCGCTCGCGGCTGCAGCTCGAGCGCGGCCGGTGGGAGGCGGCCCTGGAGGACGCGAGGTCGGTGCTCGACGGCGGCGCACCCATCGCGAGCCTGTGGCCGCACCTGGTGAGCGCACTGGTCCCGCTGCGCCGCGGGGACGCGCCGGACGACGGTGTGCAGGACCACCTCGAGCGGGCCTGGCGCCTCGCGCAGGAGATCGACGAGCCCCTCGCGCTGCTCGCCGTGACGACGGCGCTGGCAGAGCGGGCGTGGCTGCTCGGGTCCGGCGACCCCAGGCTCGAGGTGGCGGCGACGCTGGTGCGCGACGCAGGGTCGGTTCCCGGCGTGCAGTGGGCGTCGGGGCAGCTGGCGCTCTGGCTCGGGCGCCTGGGCCTCGACCCGGGGGCGGTCGGGGTCGCCGAGCCCGCAAGGCTGCAGCTGGACGGCCGCACGGACGAGGCAGCCGAGCACTGGCGTGCCCTCGGCGCGCCCTACGAGCGGGCCCTGGCCGCCCTCGACTCGCTCGACGACGGCACCGCGGTCGCCGCCCTGGCGGACCTGGAGACGATGGGCGCCTGGGCGACCGCGCAGCGGGGTCGCGACGTACTTCGGGCGCGCGGCCTGGCGAAGGTCCCGGCTCGCCGGCGCGTGACGACGGTGGCCAACCCGGCCGGCCTGACCTCCCGCCAGCTCGACGTGGCAAGGCTCGTGGCCGAGGGCCTGACCAACTCCGAGCTCGCCCAGCGGCTCTACATCTCCACCCGCACGGCGGACCACCACGTCTCGGCCGTGCTGGCCAAGCTCGGCCTCGCCACCCGCAGGGACGTGGTCAGGCAGGCCGCGGACCTCGGCCTGGTGTGAGCGGCCGGCCGCGTCGGCAGCGAGTTCGCATTCGAGGCCGCGGCTCACGTATGCTTGCTCCTCGGTTGACTCTGACCATGCTTCCTGCGTGCCCTCCAACGGGTCGCCGGTGCGCGGCCAGGGACTTCCTCGGAACTCCCCGCCCCCCGCGAGGTGTTCCGTAGGGCAGTGGCTCAATTGGTAGAGCACCGGTCTCCAAAACCGGCGGTTGGGGGTTCGAGTCCCTCCTGCCCTGCGTTGCAGGACCTGCGGCCGACCCCGGCCCAGGGCAGACACAGTGAAAGCAGAGACATCGTGACGGACGTGAGCGCGCAGACCCGCGGCTCTGGTCGCACCGGCCGCAAGGGCGGCCGCGGCGGCAACCCGGTCTCCCGGTTCTTCCGCTCGCTGTCCCTGTTCGTCAGCCAGATCCTCGACGAGCTGCGCAAGGTCGTGCGGCCCACGCGCAGCGAGCTGGTCAACTACACGATCGTCGTGATCGTGTTCGTGACGTTCGTGATGGCGCTGGTCTCCTCGGTGGACTTCGGCTTCACCAAGCTCGTCCTGTGGGTCTTCGGCGGCTAGTCGCCGCCCTCCCGCACTGACCCGGGGCACACCCGGTGAACACCAGAAGGAAGTAGGTCATCAGCGTGTCCGACCAGTGGACCACCGACAACGCGGAGCCGGAGACCGACCAGGACACGGTCGTCCAGGGCGCCGACGCCTCCGCCGAGCTCGAGCAGGCCGGGACGGACTCTGTCGACGACTCCGTGGACACCGCCGACGACGCCTCCGAGGAGGCGACCGACGCCTCCGCCGACGAGACGACCGATGCCGCCGCTGACGTCGCGTTCAGCGACGCCGGGTCGAGCACGGACGAGGGCTCCGACGAGGCGGCCGCCGACCTCCCCGACATCGACGCGCCCCCGGCCGACCCGGTCAAGGAGTTCAAGGACGCCCTCGCCAGCAAGTTCGGTGACTGGTACGTCGTGCACTCCTACGCCGGCTACGAGAACCGCGTGAAGGCCAACCTCGAGAACCGCACGACCTCCCTCAACATGGAGGACTACATCTTCGAGGCCCAGGTGCCCATGGAAGAGGTCACCGAGATCAAGAACGGGCAGAAGAAGCTCGTCAAGCGGGTCCGGATGCCCGGATACGTCCTCGTGCGCATGGACCTCACCGACGAGTCCTGGGGCGCCGTCCGCCACACCCCGGGCGTCACCGGCTTCGTCGGCAACGCCCACCAGCCCGTGCCGCTGAGCCTCGACGAGGTCTTCACCATGCTGGCCCCTGCCGACTTGGAGAGCTCGGCCGCCGCCGGGGCCGCGTCCGGCTCCGCCGCCAAGCCGCGCGAGACCGCCGTCGTCGACTTCGAGGTCGGCGAGTCCGTCACCGTCATGGAGGGGCCCTTCGAGACCCTTCCCGCCACGATCTCCGAGATCAATGCCGACACCCAGAAGCTCAAGGTGCTGGTCTCGATCTTCGGCCGGGAGACCCCGGTCGAGCTGTCGTTCAACCAGGTCGCCAAGATCTGAGCGAGCGGCTCCTGCCCCCGGTCCGCGGGGGTACTGCAACCGGGTCATCGCCCACGGCGTAGGCCCAACCACCACAGAAGGAACACCAGGACATGCCTCCCAAGAGCAAGAAGATCTCCGGCTTCATCAAGCTGCAGATCCAGGCCGGCGCCGCGACGCCCGCCCCGCCCGTCGGCCCCGCCCTCGGTCAGCACGGCGTCAACATCATGGAGTTCGTCAAGGCGTACAACGCTGCGACGGAGTCCCAGCGCGGCAATGTCATCCCCGTCGAGATCACGGTCTACGAGGACCGCTCGTTCACCTTCGTCACCAAGACGCCCCCGGCGGCCGAGCTCATCAAGAAGGCTGCCGGCGTGCCCAAGGGCTCGGGCGAGCCGCACAAGACCAAGGTCGCCAAGCTGTCGGCCGACCAGGTCCGCGAGATCGCCACGATGAAGATGGAGGACCTCAACGCCAACGACGTCGAGCAGGCCATGAAGATCATCGCCGGCACCGCCCGCTCCATGGGCGTCGAGACCGAGCTCAAGTAACACCACCGAACCCCTCCGGTACGCCGCTGCGGCGGCGTACCGGGGACCGTGGCAGGACCGCGCTGGTCCGCGAGACCACAACTCCACCGAAACACCTCATCCAGGAGCAGAAATGAAGCGCAGCAAGGCTTACCGCGAGGCCGCCTCGAGCATCGACAGCTCGAAGGCCTACGCCCCCCTCGAGGCCGTCCGCCTCGCGAAGACCAACGCCAAGGCCAAGTACGACGAGACCGTCGAGGTCGCCATGCGCCTCGGGGTCGACCCCCGCAAGGCCGACCAGATGGTCCGCGGCACGGTCAACCTCCCCCACGGCACGGGCAAGACCGCCCGCGTCCTGGTGTTCGCCAACGGTGACAAGGCCGAGGCCGCCCGTGAGGCCGGCGCCGACCACGTCGGCTCCGACGACCTGCTCGAGAAGGTCGCCGGCGGCTGGCTCGACTTCGACGCCGTCGTCGCGACGCCCGACATGATGGGCAAGGTCGGTCGCCTCGGCAAGGTCCTGGGCCCGCGTGGTCTCATGCCCAACCCGAAGACCGGCACCGTCACCATGGACACCGCCAAGGCCGTGTCCGACATCAAGGGCGGCAAGATCGAGTTCCGCGTCGACAAGCACGCGAACCTCCACTTCATCATCGGCAAGGCCTCGTTCGACGAGAAGTCCCTCGTCGAGAACTACGGCGCCGCGCTCGAGGAGGTCCTGCGCCTCAAGCCGTCCGCGTCCAAGGGCCGCTACATCCTCAAGGCGACCATGACCACGACGATGGGCCCCGGCATCCCGCTGGACTACAACCGCACGCGCAACCTGCTGGTCGAGGACGAGGCCACCGCCTGACGTCACGCACACGCCGTACGGAGCCCGCCATCCCCTCCCGGGGACGGCGGGCTCTTGCGAGCTCCGGCGGTTATGGTTGAGGGGTACGCACCACGAGCTCCACCGGCCCCATGCCACCGCGTGCGCACCACACCACTGCGGCGACGACGCGCCGTGCCACACTCCCTGGGGGACGCATGAAGACCACCTCGATCGCTGCCGTCGCGCTGGCAGCGGCCCTGGGCCTGAGCGCCTGCGGCAGCTCCGACTCCGGCTCGGGCGCAGCCTCGAAGTCCTCGGGGACCTCGAGCAGCTCGAGCAGCTCCACCACCTCGGCGCCCTCCCTCAAGGCGGGTGACACCGTCGACGGTGCCGAGCTCGCGACCCGCATGACCGACGCCATGGTCAAGGCCGGCTCGGGTGCCGTCACCATGGACCTCGGCTCCTCGGGCAGCGCCAAGGGCGAGTTCACCATGAACGGCGGCAAGATGGAGCAGGACATGACCATGGAGATCCAGGGCCAGACCCTGGAGGTCGTGTCGGCGGGAGGCGTCATCTACATGAAGGGCCTGCCGGGCTCGCAGAAGCCGTGGGTGAAGATCGACCCCAAGGGCAACGACCCGCTGAGCAAGATGTTCGCCGGGCTCACCGGTGACATGGGCGACCCGCGCCAGCTGGCCAAGGCGCTCAAGGGCTCCAAGGCGACGGTCGTGAGCTCGTCGGCCGACGAGAACGTCTACGACGTGACCATCGACCCCAACACCCTGCTCGGCTCCAGCGGCCAGACCGCCGCCCCGTCGGCCAAGCCGGTCAAGGCCCGCTACACCCTCGACGCCCAGGACCGCCCGACCAAGATGACGGTGGAGGCCGAGGGCCAGACCATCACCATCGCCTTCTCCGACTGGGGCAAGACGGTCAAGATCGCCGTGCCGCCGGCGAGCCAGGTCGGCACCTTCCAGATGCCCACCAGCTGACGGTCCCGACTTCCGTCGCGCCGCCTCCTCGCATCCCGAGGGGGCGGCGCGATTTGGTCGGGGCCGGGGTGAGCGCCTACGCTGTCACCTGACCAAAGACCGCTCGGTTGTCGCGTGCCACCGCAAGAGGCAGCACGTGACCGAAGGTCCCACCAGGTGGGCATCCAGCGCAGGCCACGATTCACCCGCAGGACCCGCTCTCGAGCTGGTCCGCGTGCGAGCCCCGTGCCCTGTGCCCGGGGCTCTTCCCATGTGGGGCACTCACTCCGGACGGTCGCACACACGGAAGGGAGGCCACATGGCCAAGGCTGACAAGGCTGCCGCCATCGCCGAGCTGTCGGACAAGTTCCGCACCTCCGGCGCGGCGGTGCTCACCGAGTACCGCGGGCTCTCGGTGAAGCAGATCACCGCCCTGCGCACCTCGCTGCGCGGAAACGCCACCTTCGCCGTCGTGAAGAACACGCTGACCGAGCTTGCCGCCAAGGAGGCCGGAGTCACGGCCTTCGACGGCCAGCTCGTCGGGCCGTCCGCCATCGCCTTCGTCGACGGCGACCCGGTCGAGGCTGCCAAGGGCCTGCGTGACTTCGCCAAGGCGAACCCCCTCCTCGTGATCAAGGGCGGCGTCCTCGACGGCAAGGCCCTCACCCCCGAGGAGATCACGAAGCTTGCGGACCTCGAGTCCCGCGAGGTTCTCCTGGCCAAGCTGGCCGGTGCCCTCCAGGCGTCGCTCAGCCAGGCTGTCTACCTCTTCGCCGCACCGCTGTCGCAGACCGCTCGGGTCGTCGACGCGCTGCGTGCCAAGGTCGAGGCCGAGGGACCGGTGGCTGCCGCCGCCGCCCCCGCTGCCGAGGCCGCGGCCGAGGAGACCCCCGCCGAGGCCCCCGAGGCCGAGGCAACCGCAGACGTCGCCGAGGGTGGCGACGAGAGCTGATCCCGCTCGGGGCCACCACGGTGACCCCGGTCGAGCTCGGCTCACACACCAAACCGCCACTCACGGCATACGAAACACACGAAAGGACGCCCATCATGGCGAAGCTCTCCACCGACGAGCTCCTTGAGGCCTTCAAGGAAATGACCCTCATCGAGCTCTCCGAGTTCGTGAAGCAGTTCGAGGACACCTTCAACGTCACCGCTGCTGCCCCCGTGGCCGTTGCTGCGGCCGGCGCCCCGGCCGGCGGCGACACCGCCGCTGCCGAGGAGCAGGACGAGTTCGACGTCATCCTCGAGGCTGCTGGCGACAAGAAGATCCAGGTCATCAAGGAGGTCCGCGCGCTGACCTCCCTCGGCCTGAAGGAGGCCAAGGACCTCGTCGACGGCGCCCCCAAGCCCGTCCTCGAGAAGGTCGACAAGGCTGCCGCGGAC
The DNA here is from genome assembly GCF_001428025.1 of Phycicoccus sp. Soil748. Taxonomy (GTDB): domain Bacteria; phylum Actinomycetota; class Actinomycetes; order Actinomycetales; family Dermatophilaceae; genus Pedococcus. Next base: position 176,865 of record NZ_LMSC01000002.1, read on the forward strand.
AAGGCCAAGGAGGCCCTCGAGGGCGCCGGGGCCACCGTCACCCTCAAGTGACCTGACGCTTCCCCGCTCCGCGGGGGAGCACAGCTCCTCGCGAAGGCGGGCCCGACTCCGGTCGGGCCCGCCTTTCGCATGCCCGGACTGCCCCGACTTCTTGCCCGGCAAGCACCGTCTGGGGGTGGATTCGGGCCGGTTCCGGTGCTCGGCGGGCAACAAGTCACGGGTATGGCGCGTGGCCCGGCCAGTCCGCGGCTGGTGCGTGGCCGGCCGTAACCTCCGACCGCGCACCTCGTTGTTCCCTGCGAACGGCCGACCGCCACCTGCGGTCGGCGCAGCACCACCCCAGGAACACGACGAGGTGAGCAGTGGGCGTTGAGATCAAGGTCGAGGGACTGACCAAGCGGTTCGGGTCCCAGGTGATCTGGAACGACGTGACCCTCACGCTCCCCGCCGGGGAGATCTCGGTGATGCTCGGGCCCTCCGGCACCGGCAAGTCCGTGTTCCTCAAGACGCTGGTCGGGCTGCTCAAGCCCGACGCCGGGTCGATCATGATCCAGGGGCGCGACCTGACCCATCTGCGCGAGCACGACCTCTACGAGATCCGCAAGCTGTTCGGTGTCCTCTTCCAGGACGGCGCGCTCTTCGGCTCGATGAACCTCTACGACAACGTCGCCTTCCCGCTGCGTGAGCACACCCGCAAGAGCGAGTCCGACATCAGGTCGGTCGTCATGGAGAAGATGGACCTCGTCGGCCTGTCCGGCGCCGAGTCCAAGCTGCCGGGCGAGATCTCGGGCGGTATGCGCAAGCGCGCCGGCCTCGCGCGGGCCCTGGTCCTCGACCCCGAGATCCTGCTCATCGACGAGCCGGACTCCGGCCTGGACCCGGTGCGCACCTCCTACATCAACCAGCTGTTCATCGACCTCAACGCCCAGATCGACGCGACGTTCCTCATCGTCACGCACGACATCAACTCCACCCGCACCGTCCCGGACAACATCGGGCTGCTCTACCACAAGCACCTGGCGATGTTCGGGCCCCGGGAGATGCTGCTGAGCTCGGAGGAGCCGGTGGTCCGCCAGTTCCTCAACGCCCAGACCATCGGCCCGATCGGGATGTCCGAGGAGAAGGACGCCGACGAGCTCGCGGCCGAGGCGAAGTCCGGCCAGGAGCTGCCCCCGCTCCCGCCCATCCCGCTGCAGCTGGGCACCAGCGACGGCACCACCCGCCGAGGTGAGCGACCGCCGGGCGAGTGGTGCCGCAAGAACGGCGTCACCCCGCCGCCCGGGTCCTTCCAGTCGCACAACGCGGGCGTCCCCGGCGTCCGTGCGGACGACGCCCCGGCCGCGCCGACCGCACCGGTTGCCGGTACCTCTGCCGAGGAGACCGCCGCCGACTCCGTGGGGGAGCCGGTCTGATGGGCAACCCCGTCACCGGCGCCCTGCGCCAGAGCGGCTCACTGTTCGCCCTCGTCCTCGACACGGTCCGGGCCATGCCCCGCCGACCGTTCCAGGCCAAGGAGTTCATCCAGCAGTGCTGGTTCATCGCCTCGGTGACGATCGTGCCGACCGCCCTGGTGTCCATCCCGTTCGGCGCGGTCATCGCCCTCCAGCTCGGCACCCTCACCCGTCAGCTGGGCGCGCAGTCGTTCACCGGCGCGGCGTCGGTGCTGGCGGTCATCCGTGAGGCCTCGCCGATCGTGACGGCGCTGCTCATCGCCGGTGCCGGCGGCTCGGCGATCTGTGCTGACCTCGGGTCCCGCAAGATCCGCGAGGAGATCGACGCCATGGAGGTGCTGGGCATCAGCCCGATCCAGCGCCTCGTCGTGCCCCGCGTCCTCGCCGCGATGCTCGTGGCTCTCCTGCTCAACGGCCTCGTCTCGGTCGTCGGTGTCGCCGGTGGCTACTTCTTCAACGTCATCATCCAGGGAGGCACCCCCGGCGCGTACATCGCGTCGTTCACCGCCCTCGCGCAGCTCGCCGACCTGTGGACCAGCGAGATCAAGGCGCTGATCTTCGGTTTCATCGCCGCGGTCGTGGCGTCGTACAAGGGCCTGACGGCCGGCGGGGGCCCGAAGGGCGTCGGTGACGCGGTGAACCAGAGCGTGGTCATCACGTTCATGTTCCTGTTCGTCGTCAACTTCGTCGCCAGCGCCATCTACTTCCAAGTCGTCCCCCAGAAGATCTGAAGGAGGTGTCCTGATGAGCAAGGTGATGGAGCTCGCCGGTCGCCCCGGCCAGGCGCTCGACAGCCTCGGCGAGCAGATGCGGTTCTACGTCCGCTCGCTCGCCTGGAGCCCGCGCACGCTGCGGCGCTACAAGAAGGAGGTGCTGCGCCTGCTGGCGGAGGTCTCCCTCGGCTCCGGCGCCCTGTCGGTCATCGGCGGCACCGTCGGCGTCATCGCCTTCCTCGCCTTCTTCACCGGGAGCCAGGTCGGCCTGCAGGGCTACTCCTCGCTCAACCAGCTGGGCACCGGCGCCTTCACCGGCTTCGTCTCCGCCTACCTCAACACCCGCGAGATCGCCCCGCTCGTCGCCGGTCTCGCCCTCGCGGCCACGGTGGGTTGCGGCTTCACCGCCCAGCTCGGCGCGATGCGGATCTCCGAGGAGGTCGACGCCCTCGAGGTCATGGGTGTGCCGTCGCTGCCCTACCTCGTGACCACCCGCATGATCGCCGGCTTCGTCGCGGTCGTGCCCCTCTACGTCCTGGGCCTGCTCTCCTCGTACGGCGCGACCCGGTTCATCGTCACCGAGTACTTCGGCCAGTCCAAGGGGACGTACGACCACTACTTCCACCTGTTCCTGCCGCCGGTGGACGTGCTGTTCTCGTTCCTCAAGGTCATGGTCTTCGCCGTCGTCATCATCCTCATCCACTGCTACTACGGCTACAACGCCTCCGGCGGACCCGCGGGCGTGGGTGTCGCGGTGGGCAAGGCCGTGCGCACCTCGATCGTGGCCATCAACATCGTCGACTTCTTCTTCTCCCTGGCCGTGTGGGGCGCCACGACGACCGTGCGGATCGCGGGATAGCTGATGACCGACACTCCTTCGACCCACGAGCCGACCGAGGCGACAGAACCGACCGCGGCGACTGAGGTCCCCGAGGTGACCACCATCCCGGAGCGTCCCGTCGGGCCTGCCCGGGGGGCGATCTCCCACCTCGGCAACAAGGCGTACGGCGTGGGGTTCCTGGTCATCGTGACCCTGCTGCTGGGGCTGTCGGTGGCGGCGTTCCAGAAGCGGTTCACGCCGGTGGTCGAGGTCACCCTGCTCACCGACCGGATCGGCTCGCAGCTGCAGGAGGCCTCCGACGTCAAGCTGCGCGGGGTCATCGTGGGGGAGGTGCGTTCGATCGAGGTGACTGCGAGGGGCGCGCGGTTGGGGTTGGCGTTGAAGCCGGAGATGGTGGGGATGGTCCCGGCGGGTGTGTCGGCG
>NZ_LMSC01000003.1 GCF_001428025.1 Phycicoccus sp. Soil748
CAGCGCCTAACCAGACAACGACGAATCACGAGACTCGTACACCACGCCCGGGGACTTGACCCCATCCGGAGGGCCGGGCTGAAGCGGGAGCTGGCCGCGCGCGTGAATTGACGCGAGGCCCCTTGCTCACTTCGCCGGGTCAAGGGGCCTCGTGCCGGTGAGAGGAGATGGGCCTTATGGCGAGGGGTCGATCATGAAGTGGCCTCAGCGGTAGGTGACGCCGATCATCAATTCTTAGGCTCATCCAGCACCCCTTGGCTCCGCGCTGGGAGTGCAGGGGCCAAACCCCGTCGGGCTCCTTCCATACCCGCGGCTGTCGGTCAGACCGTGTAGTTTTCCCGGGTGGCCCTAGACCCCCCAATTCGAGCACGCGTAACTCTTCCCTCGTGGCTCTGGGGCGGTAATCCCCAGCGCCTTCTTGAGGAGTCCGATCTACACGCACGTCCTGACGGGCGCGGCTCATTCTTGATCCAGACAAACGAGTCGTACTATCGCCGCCCCGTCGACGTGGTTCGCCTCCGACCCATTGCGCGACCTGGCGAGTCGGCCCCTCGATGGGGCGACATCGCGCAGTTCAACGAGCGCGTTGAGGTGGCCATCGGGGATCGCGTCGGGCCGCATCTACAGCGACGCCAACTGAAGGCCGAGGAAAGTGGCGCGTTGATCGACCTGATCAACCATCAATCGCTTCTTCTCCACGCTCTCCCGGCCGCTGACCTTCCCGTGCAGGCGCGGTACTTCATGGAGACACTGAATGAGGTGCGCTTCTCCGAAGATCCCGCGTCAGGGCCTTTCCCGAACACCGGGGTCTATCTGGTCGAGGCCAGCACCGCGCTTCTACATCGAGTCAAACTTGCCTCGGTCTGGCTCCGCATTGAGCAAGACGCCCGGTTAGGCGGAGGCGACATGTCCCATATCAAGGGGGCAAACGCTAACGACGACCCCGTTTTCGCCTCTTCCGCCGGCCTCTATGACGGCATCACGTTGTTTGACGCCTACTTGGCGCCGTTGTTGGCCGCAGGCACTCCGGCAGTCTGGGGGGTGAACGTCGTTAGGTCTTTCGGCTCCCTGGTCTTCAGTTTTGGCACCTTCATCTCTGGCACCGAGGGAGATGCAGCGGAGTTGCTGCAGTCAATCTCGCTCGCCGGACCCCGCGAGGCTGTCGATTTCCCCCGCATCTCTGCCCACGCCGCACAAGGTGCCCTCCAGTGGTGGACCGAGCGGCTGAACCTGCTCTTCGGCGTCCTAGGTGACCTGTCGACCTTCACCGATGAACTCGGCGACTATCGCCCCGACAAGCACTTGGAAGGTCTGCTCACCATCGAGCAGATATTCCGTCGAACCACGTCGATGTTGGTGGCGCATCGGGACGCGAACGCCCGTCGCGCGCTTTCGTTCACGATCTTGGACTCCTTGGAGGGAGTGCGCGGCACGGACCTCCTCACGATGTGCCGGTTGAAACACGCGACAAACGTCCTGGCGAGGCTGGAAGAGGCCCTGCCCGCGGATGCCGCCGAGATTCTGCTTCCAGCGGCACGACGCGCGGTCCGGGCTCTCCGCGAGATGCAGGATGGGTTCTTCCTGCGCCGCCAACTGAAGACGGCGAGGGTTGAACTGCAACTTGGAGCGGACGCGGTCCGCTCTCTGTCTCCTGAAGAAGCAACCGCCCTGTACCTGAAGGTGCTGCGGGACGCGACGCACGGTCACGGCTCTAACAAGGACTCCTCGCGGGCACAGACGGCTGCCTTGCTAGCCCACCACGACGGCGATGTCCCACATGATGTCGGCCTGCTCGGGTATCTCTACCTGCTGGACGTCATGCTCCATCCCGAACGGGTGCGCCGGCTTCTCTATCGGCAAGGCTGCTGAAGCCGACCTCACGCTGGCAGTGGACCTTCGCGACCTTGACGAACTCGCCGAGGTTCGCAACAAAGCAGTCCATCACGCCGAGATACCCAGCTGGGAGAGGGCGCTGAAGAGCGTCAACACGTGCATCCTTATGCTCGCCAACTACGGCCCGTGGAGGAGAGACGCATACCGCGCGCCAGACGGGACTGAGTGGGCCGGAAAAGACGCCCCTAGAGACCCGGTTTCCGACCCTTCGTAGGTCGCACGATCGCGGATGAGGCGAGATGCGCGAGCTGCGAGCGGTTGATCCGCGACCGAGTAGAAGGCTGGACGCATTGTGGGCATCTTGCAGGGCACGGATCTGCCGCGGTCCGGACGTTGCGGCTGTCCGCCGCCTGCCGACCATAGCGAAGCTCCGCTCATAGCCGATGAATGCGTGGTTCCGGCTGGTGGTGCATCCGCGCTTGTCTGCAAGGGACATTCGTGAGGGGCTCCCTGGTTGGCCCGGACGGGGGCTCCAGCAGCAAAATGGCCGGGAGAGCATCGCTGCCGTGAACGCCGGCACCCTTACGCCTCGCGGCACTGCCGCCTTCCTCATGCTGGCTCCAGGTCCCGTCGTCGTCTTGGTTCTGAAGGCGCCACTCGGCGCGGTCGCGGCACCGCCGTGAGCATCAGTTCGTGGGTGTCGACTGCAAGCCGCCCGGCATGGCTTCATCGGCAGGGCTGAATAAAGTCTCGACCTGATCGCCGACCCGGAACTGCCCTGCCGCGTGTGCGCTTATAGAAGCACTTCCGAAAAGGCCGAAAGCACCTCCGGCGACGCGGGCCAACTGTCTGTCGCGGCAAGCGGCGGCAAGCCGCTCCCCAAGAAGATTCCATCTTTCAGGGTCCCGGCGAACGTGGGCCAGCCCAGTGTTTTAGAGGCAAGTCGAGGCTGGCTCGACAAGTCGCCCGAAGTCGGAGGATCGTGCAACAACTCCCAGGCTTCGCCGCGAACGACGAGAGGGTGCTGGATGGGCCACCCCGGATGGGAAAGCAGTGTGACGCACAGGCCCTCGGTGCCAAGCATCATGAAATGGAAGTCGGTAGTCGAGCCATCTGGTTCCGTAACCCAGCGAGGTACCGGCACGCTGCATGCAGGCCTGACCTCCTTATTGGTGCCGTTGAACACCCAGAGCGACAGTCCTGCAGGGACAGGACTCCCGTCCACCATCCATCGATAGTCAGGCGGCTCGGATTCATAGCGGATCGCAATTTCATCCACCCGTGGGTGCTCATGCCGGGCCATTGGGTGTCCCACAAGCAGCAGTACCTTGGCCCACCAAAGCCCCACCGACCGCCAGGTGTCTTGGTCCTCGGTACCGGCCCAACGACTACTCACCAGCCGCTTGACTGCATCCTTGGCAGGCTTCTCAAATCGTCGATCGAGCTCGTTATTGCATGGCTCGCACGCGGGGAGCAGAACTCTTTGGCGCGCCGTGCCATGAATCTGTTGGCCCCCGCGGTTGCGTACCGGCTCCCCGTTGGACGACCACCCCAATGGGGGAGGACCTTTCTCGTCGAGAAACTTCAAGTACCACTGGGGATAGACATGTTCGCCCCGTCCGACTGCGGGCGAGGATTGGCAAAGACAACACAATTCAGAGCGCACAAGCCCATCTTGCTGCGCAGACTCAAGCCGTGCACCTTTCTATGTGATGTCTCGGCACGGATAGGGCAGTGTGCGTCCTCTCGGGGGGCGGGCCCGTCTCCCGTCGACGAGCTAGGGTCGGGCGGTGGGCGCGAGCACGAGGTGCTTGGGGCCGTCCGGACCGCCGTTCTCCGGCAGTGCGCGCGCGACCATCGCGGTCTCTCCATTGTCGTAGACGACCTTCACCTTGGTCGCGGGACCAGCGGGACCCCGCAGGTCACGGACCCGAACACTCGCCGCGTGCCACGACTCGTGGCCAACGGCCACTGTGGCAGTTCCGTCAGAATCCACTTCGACCAACCGCTTCACGGCAACTGAGGGGTTGCGGCCCCAACCAATCGTGAGCAGCAGGTCTTCTCCACCTGGATGATGCAGCCCCGGAAGAAAGACCTGATCCAGCTCCTCTGCGAAGCACTGAACGCTGTCGGCTCCCCCGACTTGGTGGATGCGAGAGGACTGGACGCCGAGTTCCACGAGCCGGCTGACTACGGGTCCTGGTTGGCAGTTGACGACAGTGACCTCACAGGTCGTCCCTTCCAGGGCATCGGCGAGCATCCCGCTCGTTACCAGGTCGGTCATCGGAATTGAGTACCCCACGACGGCCACGTGCTTAGCGTTGCCAATGGCCTCGGCGGACGTGCGCCACAGTTCGCGAGCGAGGGGGTTTGCGTAGAAGGCCGACTTGGCTGCGGCCGGGGGGACGATGTAAGCCTCTGTACCCGGCAGCACCTGCCGACGTTCCTCTTCAGCAGCGATTCGAGGCGCGCCCCAAGCGCCCGGCAGTTCCCACCGTCCGATGCTCGCCCCGGTGGTGTCGCCAGGAATCCAGAACGTGTCGACCGATCCGTGCAGCTTCATGTACCTGAAGGTGTCCGCTCGTTCGATGCCAAAGCTCATGCCCCCGGACGGTCGACGTCGTGTGGGCGGCATGTCACAGATGAGTTCGCTGGGATACACCCTTTTCGCCTCGTCGTCCCAAAGTCCGAGGGCTGAGATCGCCGTCTCAACCAAAGTGTCGTAGTTGAATGTCACGACGTTTGAGCGCGAGTAGTGCATGCTCCCCAGCATGCGTCGGAGCCACCAAGGCACGTTACCCGCGTGCACGGTAGTCTGGCGCTCAACGATGACGTCGCGCAGGGCCTCTGACACGAGGAGAAACAGAGACTGGTTCGCCAAGTTCCTAGCCGCACTTAGGTCAGGTTGCGGTTCAGCCAGTCGGGACAGCCACGCTTCGAGTTGCGGTCCGGAGAATGTTCGCGACGGCAGGTCGGGGACGCCCCTGCTCCGAAGACGGTCGATGGCCTCGTCACCTAGCTCACCGGTCATGGGCATATGGTCGGAGATCGCCCTTGAGAAGCCGGCCCCCAGAATTAGCACGTTCTCATTCACACAGCGAGCCTAGGCGAGCACCCCAGGTTGTGACGGTGCTCGCTCAGGATCACAGGTTCGTAGCACCGATTGACGTTTGTGTTGGCGCCGGAAGGCCGACCCAGCGAGAAGCCCTCTCCGCTCGTCGCTGATAGTTGCGCAGCACCAACCGGCTGTCGGCCGTACGGCAGCGATGCGGAGGTCCGCCCAATTACGCTATCCGTGCGTCTTACCGTCGCGACTTGGCCATCGTGGATGCGCGTGTCGGGACGGGCCCGCACAGGTTCGTCGATCCGGAGATTGGGGCTGGGTCGCGCTCGACTAGGGTGTTCACTGCGCCATTGGTCTGATGGATAAGACGCCCGCCTTCAGTCGGCCCACGTGGCCCCTTCAGAGCGGGAGACGTGAGTTCGAGTCTCACTTGGCGCTCGTGACGATTGTCTTGACCATGCCCAACACTCCGGCACGGACGCGGTTTAAGCGTTCGTTCGGGCAAGCCAACCACTTCTTGGTAACGCTCATCGTCGGGTTGGAGGCCGTAAGGTCCGGCCGTGCTGCACCGCCGCCGCACTTTCCTGCTACCTGGGAGCCTAGGGATGCAGTTCGATCGGCAGAACGAAGCGAGAGTTTTGCCATCCAGGGGGCCGTCGTCTTTCTCATCACGGCTTTGGATCGATACTTGGCCGAGGCCGCACGAGCCGCCACGCCCTCGTCACCGTCACTCTCTGCAGCCCTCGACGCCGCGGCACGAGCCAACAAGGGTCTGCGAGGGGTGGCCCTTGCATTTGCCGACTTCTCGGGGGCCGATCGAACGCCAGAACTCGCTCTTGTGGAGGTAGCGCTGCAATGGCGCAACCGTCTAGTTCACTCGGGCTCTAACGCACGAATCAACGGCGATTTGCAGGACCGACTCCATCAGCACGCCGCTGACCTACAGAACAATTATCGGCACCTCGACCCGGGTCAGATGATCGCGCGATTCGCTTCTCGTGAGGAGTCGCCCTCTCTCAAAGAGGTCACGGGGATGATCACAGCTGCGCACCGATTCGTAAGCAGTGTCGACTCAGCAGTTCTACCGCTTCTGGACTATGGCTCACTTCTGGACGCCGTCATCCGGCAACACCTAGACGAGGTTCCCAGGGTCGAGGGGCTGAAGCGGGCTAACCGTATCTGGGGCCGCGGCGAGCCACGGGCGCGTCGCGCCATCGTCACACTTGCGCGACAGAACGGCTTCGCCGAGCCGCGAGACGGCATCGCTCATGGACTGACCGACGCATCTATTGATCGTCTCGCGTGCATGTCGAGGGTCAAGTCCCCGGGCGTGGTGTACGAGTCTCGTGATTCGTCGTTGTCTGGTTAGGCGCTGA
>NZ_LMSC01000004.1 GCF_001428025.1 Phycicoccus sp. Soil748
ACCTACGGAACCCGAACCCGAGTTCGTCTCCTGGCTCGACGACCCCGCCAACCCCGACCGCGGCCTCATCCGCGTCCTCTGAGCCGAGTCCTCTCATCCGCGTCCTTTGAGCCGGGTCGAGTGATCTGAACCAAGCCGAAGACACGACGGGTATCCAGGTCCGGCTGGCTCAGACGGCCCGACCACCTCCACGTCGTCTCCTGGCCAGCTCCGCGAGGAGCGGGCGCACCGGTACACCCGCCACCAGGCTGTCGACCTCCCCTGACGGGGCCGCCGACCCTCCGTCATCCCGCATGCGGTCCTCCGGCACGGCAACATTGTCGGCTTTCGGCGGCCACGAAGCACCCCACCGCCCGCGACAGCTCGTCGCCGGCGCCACCGAGCAGATGACGACAGGGGCAGTCAGCCCAACACGCGTGCGACCCACGTGAGCACGATGACTCCCACCAGTACGACGCCGAGGCCGATGAACCCTGTCAGGACGAGCCAGAGCGCCAATCCGCCGACGCGCGAACCTCGGTCAATCACTTGACGCCAGTTCATCGGTCCCCCTCGCTCCTTGCGTTGCACGACACCCCACGCATGCGGACGGCCGGTGAGCGGCTCAGCCGAGCAGGCGACTGCGGCCGGCCGTTGAGCATCGCGAGGCATGCTCCCGTTCACGACGCGGGGTCGGGTGGGTCGACGCGCACCTGCACGCTGACGGGTTCCTTGCGGGCGCTGCGTACTGCCCTCATGGCCGTCAGCGCCGAGGTCGCCTCGCCGCGGCGCTCGAGGGGCACCCGCACCAGCATCCGCACGGTGTCGTCGCCGAGCGGCAACGGCCCGAGTCGCTCCACGTCCTCCTCGAACCGGGTCTGCGCCACCGCCGCCTCGACGGCCCGCCGCTCGCCACTGACCGCGGCCATGACCACGGTCGGGGGCAGCGACAACGCCGCCCGGTCGGCGAGCTCGCGCTGGGCGAACCACGCCGGGTCCCAGCGCACCAGGGCCTCCACGGCAGGGATGGTCGTGTGCCCGGGTGCACCACACAGCACGACCTGCCCACCGTCCGAGGACCCACGGGTCAGGGCAGCCGCCGCGAGCCACCGGCGCAGCGCCTCCTCCCCCGCGTCCAGGGTCGGGCGGTCGAGCGAGGCCCAGGCGTCGAGCAGCAGGGTGGCGGCGTACCCGCCCAGGGCCACGGGCTCCGCTCCCGGCGTCGCGATGACCAGCGCAGGGGTGGCCGCGACCGTGTCGAGCACCGCGCCGGCTCCGGAGGTGTGCACCGGCACGCCGGGGAAAGCGCGCCCGAGCTCCTCCGCGGTGCGCCGCGCACCGACGACCGACGACCTCAGCTCGCGGCCGCCGCACTGGCGGCACTCGAAGCGCCCGACACCCCGGCCACACCACCGGCACGCCGGCTCGGCCGCTCGACCACCGACCGCCAGCGGCCCGGAGCAGTGGGTGCAGCGGGCGGGGGTGCGACAGGTCTGACAGGCGAGCGAGGGTACGTAGCCGCGCCGGGGCACCTGGACGAGTACCGGGCCTGACTCGAGGGCTGCCTTGGCCGTCCGCCAGGCGATGGACGGCAGGTGGGCGCTGGCGGCCGCGGGGTCACGGTCGAGCTCGTGCCCCTCCCCCGCGACGCGGACCCGCGGGACGGCCCCACGCACACCGGCCGCCACGATGGGACGCAGCGTGGCGTCGTCGACGAGCCGCTGCACCGTCACGGTGCGGGAGAACCCCCCGGACAGCACCGCCGCACCTTCCACGCGGGCCCTGGTGAGCAGCACCTCGCGGACGTGGGGGTAGGGGGCGCGGGGCTCACAGTGCAGGTCGTCGCCGTCGTCCCACCAGGCCACCAGGCCGAGGTCGCGGACGGGCGCAAAGGCCGCGGCGCGGGTGCCGACCACGACCGAGACGTGCCCCCTCAGCACCTTGAGCCACGCGGTGTAGCGGGCCTGCGGGCCCTGGTCGGCCGTGAGGCGGACGTGGCGCCCCTTGCCCAGGGCAGCGGTCAGGGCGGCGTCGACCCGCGCGACGTCGCGGTGGTCCGGGACGACCAGCACAGCCCCTCGCCCTCCTGCGACGGTGGCCGCCGCTGCTGCCGCGAGGGCTGCCGGCCAGTCGGCACCCGGGTCCGTCGCCGGCAGCGCCAGCCACGACGCCGCCGGCGACTCACCGGCGGCCAGGCGCGCGACGTACGCGGGTCCGGCCGGGTAGCGGCTCCACGCGGGCCCGGGGCCATCCGTGGCGGGCAGCGGGTCGGGGACGGGCGGCTCGAGCGCTAGCGCCTTCTCGGCTGCTGCGTGACGCGGGGGGACGGCCATGCGCAGGACGTCGCCCAGGGTGCCCGCGTAGTGGGCCGCCACGTCGGTCGCCACCTGCATCAGCGCCGGGGTGAGGACCGCCTCCGAGGACACGACCCGACGCAACGGGGCGAGCCGGCCGTCGTGGTCGGCAGCCGCCTTGCGCTCGACCACGAACCCGTCGAGGTCCTGGCCGGCGAACCTCACCTTGACCCGGGCCCCCGGCACGGCCGTGTCGGCCAGCGACTCCGGCACGAGGTACTCGAACGGGCGGTCGAGGTGCGCAAGGCCGGTGTCCACGACGACCGCGGCCACCGGGTCGGTCGCCGCGAACGCCTCGCCGGCAGCCTTGGCCGCGCGGGGGGCCTTGGGCAGCGCGGAGCGGATCAGCTCCAGCTGCTCGGACCCCGGGTGCTCGCTCACACCGGAAAACTAGTCGACCCGGCCGACAGCCCTACTGGGCAGGTCGTCGGCCGGGTCGGCTCGTGCGGTCTCGTGGAGAGCCGCGGGAGGTGCAGGTGGCGCTGTGGTCAGCCCTTGACGGCGCGCTGCAGCTGCTCGACGCGGTCGATGCGCTCCCAGGTGAACGCGTTGTCGACGCCTGCAGCCGAGGTCCGGCCGAAGTGGCCGTAGGCAGCCGTGGCCTTGTAGATCGGGCGCAGCAGGTCGAGCTGGTCGACGATCGCACCGGGGCGCAGGTCGAAGACGGAGGTGATCGCGTCCTGGATCTTGTCGACAGGCTCGGTCTCGGTGCCGAACGTCTCGACGTAGAGGCCGACGGGCTGGGCCTTGCCGATGGCATAGGCGACCTGGACCTCGCAGCGGCGGGCCAGGCCCGCGGCCACGACGTTCTTGGCGACCCAGCGCATGGCGTAGGCAGCCGAGCGGTCGACCTTCGACGGGTCCTTGCCGGAGAACGCGCCGCCACCGTGGCGGGCCATGCCGCCGTAGGTGTCGACGATGATCTTGCGGCCGGTGAGGCCGGCGTCGCCCATGGGGCCGCCGATCTCGAAGCGCCCGGTGGGGTTGATCAGGCTGCGGTAGGCGGAGGTGTCGAGGTCGGTGCCGGTCTCGGCGAGCTCGGCCAGGACGGGCCGGATGACGTGCTGCTCGATGTCGGGCGCGAGCAGGTCGTCGAGCGAGACGTCGGGCGCGTGCTGGGTCGACAGGACGACGGTGTCGAGCTTGACGGCCTTGTCGCCCTCGTAGGCGATGGTGACCTGGGTCTTGCCGTCGGGGCGCAGGTAGGCCACCTGGCCGGACTTGCGGACGGCCGTCAGGCGCTCGGCGAGCCGGTGCGCGAGGTAGATCGGCAGCGGCATCAGCTCGGGGGTGTCCTCGCAGGCGTAGCCGAACATCAGGCCCTGGTCGCCGGCGCCCTGCTTGTCCAGCGGGTCGATGCCACCGGTGCGGTTCTCGTGGGCCGTGTCGACGCCCTGGGCGATGTCGGGCGACTGCTCGCCGATGGAGATGGACACGCCGCAGGACGCGCCGTCGAAGCCCTTCTCCGAGGAGTCGTAGCCGATGCCCTTGATGGTGTCGCGCACGATCTTCGGGATCGGCACGTAGGAGCGGGTGTCGACCTCGCCGGCCACGTGGACCAGGCCGGTGGTGACCAGCGTCTCCACGGCCACGCGGCTGCTGGCGTCCTGCTCGAGCATCGCGTCGAGGATGGAGTCGGAGATCTGGTCGCAGATCTTGTCCGGGTGGCCCTCGGTGACGGACTCGGACGTGAACAGGCGTGCGGACACTCAAATCTCCTTCGAGGAAACGGCGCTGGCTGCGGGCCCGCCAGCCTCGGCCGCACGGACCTCGCGAGTGTACCTAGGTCACAAGATCTGCTGCACGGCGTCCCACACCGCAGCCGCGACCTCGTCCTTGGGCGCGGGACCTGCGTCGACGACGTGGCTCGACCCCTGCCGCAGGATGTGGATCGTGTTGTCGTCGCGGCCGAAGGTCTTGTCGGTCCCGACCTCGTTGACCACCAGCAGGTCGCAGCCCTTGCGGGCGAGCTTGGCGCGGGCGTGGTCGAGGACGCTGCCCTCATCGTCGCCGGTCTCCGCGGCGAACCCGACGATGACGGGGCTCGCCTCGTCGCCGCGCCGCTCGACGAGCCCGGCGAGCACGTCGGGGTTGCGCACCAGCTCGACGACCGGGGCTGCGTCGGGGTCGGTCGGGTCGTGCGACTTCTTGATCTTGGTGCCCGCGTAGTGGGCGGGCCGGAAGTCGGCGACGGCCGCTGCCATGACGACGACGTCGGCTCCCTCGGCTGCCTCCTCGACCGCAGCCTGCAGCTCCAGCGCGGTGGACACCGGTACGACGCTCACGCCGGGCGGCGTGGCCAGCTCGGCGTTGGCGGAGACGAGCACGACGTGGGCACCACGCCGTGCAGCAACGGCCGCGAGCGCATACCCCTGCTTGCCCGAGCTGCGGTTGCCCAGGAACCGCACCGGGTCGAGCGGCTCACGGGTGCCCCCGGCGGAGACGACGACGGTGCGCCCCTCGAGGCCGCCCTCGGCGGCACTGACTGCCCCTCCGCCGTCCACGTCGGCGTCGTCGACCGGTGTGGCGCGAGCCGGGTACTTGTCGTGCGCGGGCACGGGGATGCCATGGGCGAGGATGCGCTCGCACACGGCGTACAGGTCGGCCGGCTCGGGGAGCCTGCCGGGACCGGTGTCGGCGCCGGTGAGGCGGCCCGACACGGGCGGGATCACGTGCACCCCGCGCTCCATGAGGGTGGAGACGTTGGCCTGCGTGGCGGGGTGGTCCCACATCTCGGTGTGCATCGCCGGGGCGACGACCACCGGGCAGCGGGCGGTGAGCAGCACGTTGGTGAGCAGGTCGCCGGCCAGCCCGTGGGCGGCCTTGGCGACCAGGTCGGCCGTGGCCGGGGCCACCACCACCAGGTCGGCGGACTGGCCGATCCGGACGTGGGGCACCTCGTGCACCGAGTCCCAGACACCCGTCGACACGGGGCGCCCCGAGAGGGCCTCCCAGGTCGGCGCGCCCACGAAGCGCAGGGCCGACTCGGTCGGCACCACGGTCACCTCGTGGCCGGCCTCGGTGAACAGGCGCAGCAGCGAGCAGGCCTTGTAGGCCGCGATACCACCCGCGACACCGAGAACGATGCGCGCCACTGCGCTGTCGCTCCCCCGCTCCCCTGCCGGGCTCAGCTCTCGATCGGCTCGGAGGTGACCAGGCCCTCGTTGATCTCGCGCAGCGCGATCGACATCGGCTTCTCGTGCACCTGGCTGTCGACGAGCGGCCCGACGTACTCGAGCAGGCCCTCCTGCAGCTGGCTGTAGTAGGCGTTGATCTGACGCGCGCGCTTGGCGGAGTAGATGACCAGGGCGTACTTGGAGTCGGCCTTGGTGAGCAGGTCGTCGATCGGCGGGTTGGTGATGCCGATCGGGTTCGCGACGGTTCCAGACACGGGGGGAATCACTCCTGTTGTTGGTTCGACGCAGGCTGGTTCGGACTCAGGCGTCAGTGGGATCGCATCAATGATACGAGTTCTTCGGCGGCCCGACGAACATCGTCGTTGACGATGGTCACGTCGAACTCGTCCTCCGCCGCCAGCTCGACCTTCGCGGTCTCCAGGCGGCGGGTGCGCTCCTCCTCGTCCTCGGTGCCGCGCCCGACCAGCCGGCGCACCAGCTCGTCCCAGCTCGGCGGGGCGAGGAACACGAAGAGCGCCTCGGGCATCGACTCCCTGACCTGGCGCGCGCCCTGCAGGTCGATCTCGAGCAGGGCCATGCGGTGCTCGCTCAGGGCCTGCTCCACCGGACCGCGGGGCGTGCCGTAGTGGTTGCGGCCGTGGACGACCGCCGACTCGATGAGCTCGCCCTCGCGCTCCATCCGCGAGAACTCGTCCTCGTCGACGAAGTGGTAGTGCACGCCCTCCGCCTCGCCGGGGCGCGGCGCGCGGGTGGTGGCGCTCACCGACAGCCACACCTCGGGGAAGTGGTCACGGACGTACGCCGAGAGGGTGCCCTTGCCGACCGCGGTGGGACCGGCGAGGACGACGAGGCGCTGGGGGCGCTGCTCGCCGACGGGGGTCGGGCCGCTCACGCCTCGTCGAAGCGGGTGAGCAGCGCGGAGATCTGGTTGGCCCCGAGCCCACGGACGCGGCGGCTCTCGGAGATGCCGACCTCCTCCATGATCTGGCGGGCGCGCACGCGACCGACACCGGGCATGGACTCCAGCAGGGCGGAGACCTTCATCTTGCCCACGACGTCGTTGCCCTTGCCGTCGGCGATGACCTCCTTGAGCGAGCCCTGGGCGTACTTCAGCCGGTTCTTGACGGCGGCTCGTTCGCGACGGGCCACTGCGGCCTTCTCCAAGGCCGCTGCTCGCTGCTCGGGCGTCAACGGGGGAAGTGCCACGGTGTTACTCCTTGTGGGGCGCGCGGTTTCTGCACGGTGTTTTCACTGTTCACTTGGACTCTAGCAACCGTGGCGCGGGGTTTCTCGGTGAGGTGCGACATACCCGGACAGCTCCACGCGATCCGTCCTGCGCCCACCCCGGGCGATGGACCTAGCGCAGGATCTCGGCGAGGTTGGCGCTGGTGCGCACCGCCTGCTCGCGCAGGCGGGCGACGTCGGGTCCGGCCGACAGGACCTCACGGCTGGAGGAGGGCAGCACGTTGGGCAGGGCGTCGCCGAAGACGCGGCGGAGGTCCTCGGGGGTCCCTCCCTGGGCGCCGACGCCGGGGGCCAGCAGCGGCCCGTTGCAGGCGGCCAGGTCGAGCCCGAGCTCCTGCACGGCCGAGCCGACCGTCGCACCGACGACCAGGCCGACCGAGCCCAGGCGGCCCTGTGAGCGTGCCTCGGCGTTCTCCACCTCGGCCCCCTTGACCATGGTCTCGGCGACGCTGACGTCGCGCAGCCGCGCGTGCTGGACACCTCGCCCCTCGGGGTTGGACGTCAGTCCGAGGACGAAGACGCCCCGGCCGGTGCGGGCGGCCAGGTCCAGAGCCGGGCGCAGCGCCTCGAAGCCGAGGTAGGGGCTCACCGTGAGCGCGTCGGCCGGGGCGGGCGCCTCGTCGGCCAGGTAGGCCTCGGCGTACGCAGCCATGGTGGAGCCGATGTCGCCTCGCTTCCCGTCGAGGATGACGAGCGTCCCTGCCTCGCGCAGGGCGAGGACGGCACGCTCGAGGACCGCCACGCCGCGCGAGCCGAACACCTCGAAGAACGCCGACTGCGGCTTGACCACCCCGACGTGGCCGGCGAAGGCCTCGACGCAGGTCTCGGTGAAGCGGGTGAGGCCGTCGACGTCGTACGTCAGCCCCCACGACTCCACGAGCGCACGGTGGGGGTCGATGCCCGCGCACAGCGGCCCGAAGGCGTCGCTGGCGGCACGGAGCCGCTCACCGAAGGTCGTCGCGTTCGTCGTCGTGGTCGCCGGGGACACACCGGTCGTCATGCGCGGGCCAGCCTCTCGTGTGCGATGCCCACCACGTCGGCGAGCCGGGTGAAACCCTTGTCCTGCACCAACCCTGCGAGCTCACGGCCCACGCGGACCGGGGCGGAGGGGTCGTTGAACGTCGCCGTGCCGACCTGGACGGCACTGGCTCCGGCGGCCACGAGCTCGAGCGCGTCGCGGCCCGTGCGCACTCCCCCGACGCCGATGATCGGCACGTACGGGAGCCGGCCCTCGAGCATCGCAGCGCGGGTCTGCCAGACGGCGCGCACCGCGACGGGACGGACCGCCGGGCCGGACAGGCCACCGGTGACGCCGGCGACCTGCGGCCGCAGCAGGTCGGTGTCGATGACCATGCCGAGCAGCGTGTTGATCATGGTGAGGCCGTTGGCCCCGGCCTTCACACAGGCCTGGGCGACGCTGACGATGTCGGTGACGTCCGGGGTCAGCTTGGCGAAGACGGGTACGTCGCGCGGCAGCTGCTCGCGCACGAGGGCGATGACCTTCGCCGACGCCAGGGGGTCGCAGGCGAAGACGAGCCCGCGGTTGGCGACGTTGGGGCAGGAGATGTTGACCTCGACCCCGACGACGGAGTCGAACGCGTCACTCGCGCGCAGGGTGGCCGCCACGTCGGCGAACTCGCCGCTGGTGCCGCCGGCGACGGAGACGAGCGTGCGGGCGCCGGCCTGCTTGAGCCAGGCCAGGTCGTGCTCGACGAACGCCGAGATGCCGGGTCCCTGCAGGCCGATGGAGTTGAGCATCCCCGACGGGGTCTCGGCCATGCGCGGGGTGCCGCGCCCGGAGCGCGGGTCGGCCATCACCGACTTGGTGACGAACGCCCCGAGCTCGGCGACGTCGAAGAACCGGCCGAGCTCACGACCGTTGGCGGCGCAGCCGGAGGCGGTCATCATCGGGCTCGGGAGGTGGCGTCCG
The DNA here is from genome assembly GCF_001428025.1 of Phycicoccus sp. Soil748. GTDB lineage: Bacteria > Actinomycetota > Actinomycetes > Actinomycetales > Dermatophilaceae > Pedococcus. The sequence continues at coordinate 8,646 of NZ_LMSC01000004.1, forward strand.
GCGAGGTCGACCGACATGTCCACGGAGGTGGCCGTCGTCGCAGCGACGGTGTCGGCGGAGGTGAGCGTCATCAGTGGCCCCCTGCCCTCGGCGCACCGACCGCGTCGTCGGGCACGCGGCACCACCCGTCGGAGAACGCGTCCCAGCGCACCCGGTCGCCGCGGAACACCGGGCCCTCGACGCAGGAGCGCACCATGCGGGTGGCGCCGTCCTTGCCGACGACGGGCATCACGCAGGTCATGCAGACCCCCACGCCGCACGCCATGGACTCCTCCACCGCGACCTGGGCGACCGCGCCCTCGGCGGTGGCCACGTCGGTGATCGACTCGAGCATCCCCATCGGCCCGCAGCCGTAGACCACGGCGGCGCCGGTGCGGCGGATCACCTCGGGCAGCACGTCGGAGACCCAGCCCCGGGTGCCCATCGAGCCGTCGTCGGTGGTCACGGTCACGCCGTCGGCGTGCCGGCGCGCCTCGACGACCCCGAACAGCTTGGACTCGGTGGCGGCGCCGAGGACCATCTCGACGTGGCAGCCCCGGTCGCGCAGCGCCTCGGCGAGCCAGAACAGCGGCGCGCTGCCGTAGCCGCCGCCGACGAGGACGCACGGGACCGGCTCCTTGGGCAGCGGGAACGCCCTGCCCAGGGGCCCCACGATGTCGACCTCGTCGTGCGCGCGCAGCTCGGTGATCCACGTGGTGCCGGGGCCGTGCGCGGCGACGACCACGTCCACGGTGCCGCCGTACGTCCCGGAGGGGCTCACCTTGTGGATCGAGAAGCACCGCCGCAGCAGGTTGGCGCTCGTCGGCCCCCCGACGGCGAGGGCCACGAACTGGCCCGGGCGGGCGAGCTCGGCGAGGCCGGGCGCCACGAACGTGAGGTGGTGGTAGGCGCCGACGCGGCGGGTCGCGATGAGCTCACCGGTCACCCGCACGACACCGCTGCCCGGACGCGTACCGTGCGTGGTCGCCCCGCTCACGCGACACCCCCTGCGAGGTCGGCCGGCGTGCGCCCGTAGAGGTCGAGGTCGCGGGCGTGCTCCTGCAGCGGCTTGACGGTGAAGTCACCCCGCATCTGGGCCTCGATGCCCTGCACCGCGGCCGCGAGCTCCTGCACGGTCGTCACGATCGGCCGGTCCATCGACGTCGTCGCGGCGCGGATCGCGTAGCCGTCGGCCCGGGCGTTGGGACCGCTCGGGGTGTTGACGACCATGGCGATGCCGCCGTCGAGGATGAGGTCGACGATGCTCTCCTCGTCGAGACCCCGCTCGCTGACCTTGTGCACGACCTCGGAGGCGATCCCGTTGCGGCGCAACACCTCCGAGGTGCCGGTGGTGGCGACGATCGTGAAGCCGAGGTCGGCGAGTCGCTTGACCGGGAAGATCATGGCGCGCTTGTCGCGGTTGGCGACCGACACGAAGACCTTGCCCTCGCGCGGCAGCCCGGACCCGGCGGCCAGCATCCCCTTGGCGAACGCCGTCCCGAAGTCGTCGTCGATGCCCATGACCTCACCCGTGGAGCGCATCTCCGGCCCGAGGAGGCTGTCGACGACCTGGCCCTCGCGGGTGCGGAACCGCTTGAACGGCAGGACTGCTTCCTTGACCGCCACGGGCGCGTCGCTCGGCATGGTGCCGCCGTCGCCGTAGGGCGGCAGCAGCCCCTCCTCGCGCAGCTCCTTGATGGTCGCGCCGAGCATGACCCGGGCGGCGGCCTTGGCCACCGGCACGCCGGTCGCCTTGGCGACGAACGGCACGGTGCGCGAGGCGCGGGGGTTGGCCTCGAGGACGTAGAGGACGTCCTGGGCGAGGGCGAACTGCACGTTCATCAAGCCGCGCACGCCGATGCCCTCGGCGAGCTTGAGCGTCGCCTCGCGGACCCGCTCGAGCTCGGCGACACCGAGCGTGACCGGCGGCAGGGTGCAGGCCGAGTCACCGGAGTGGATGCCGGCCTCCTCGATGTGCTCCATGATCCCGCCGAGGTACATCTCGGTGCCGTCGTAGAGGGCGTCGACGTCGATCTCGATCGCGTCGTCGAGGAACCGGTCGACGAGGACGGGGTGCTCGGGGCTGGCGATGGTCGCGCGGGTGACGTAGCCCGAGAGGGTCTCGTCGTCGTACACGATCTCCATGCCACGCCCACCGAGGACGTAGGAGGGACGCACGAGGACGGGGTACCCGATCTCCTGCGCGACCTCGACAGCCTCCTCGGCGCTGTACGCCGTGCCGTGCCTGGGCGCGGGCAGCTTCGCCTCGTGGAGCACACGGCCGAAGGCGCCGCGGTCCTCGGCGAGGTCGATGGCCTCGGGACTCGTGCCGACGATCGGGACCCCGGCCTCCTTGAGGGCCTTGGCGAGGCCGAGCGGCGTCTGGCCACCGAGCTGCACGATGACGCCGGCCACCGGGCCGGCCTGCTGCTCGGCGTGCACGACCTCGAGGACGTCCTCGAGGGTGAGGGGCTCGAAGTAGAGGCGCGAGCTGGTGTCGTAGTCGGTCGAGACGGTCTCGGGGTTGCAGTTGACCATCACCGTGTCGTAGCCGGCGTCGCGCAGGGCGAAGCTGGCGTGGACGCAGGAGTAGTCGAACTCGACGCCCTGGCCGATGCGGTTGGGGCCGCTGCCGAGGATGAGGACGGCCGGCTTGTCGCGCGGCTGCACCTCGGTCTCCTCGTCGTAGGAGCTGTAGTGGTACGGCGTCCGGGCCGCGAACTCCGCGGCGCAGGTGTCGACCGTCTTGTAGACCGGGCGCACGCCCAGGGCGTGGCGGACCCCGCGGACGACGGCCTCGGGCATCCCGCGCAGCGACGCGACCTGGGTGTCGGAGAACCCGTGCCGCTTGGCGAGGCGCAGCAGCTGGGGGGTCAGCTCGGTCGCCGCGGCCACCTGGTCGGCGATCGCGTTGATGAGCTCCATCTGGTCGAGGAACCACGGGTCGATGCCCGTCGCCTCGTGGACCTCCTCGACCGACAGGCCACCCCGCAGTGCCTGCTGGACGGTGACGATGCGGCCGTCCGTGGGGGTCTTGGCCGTGTGCAGGTAGGTGCGTGCCTGCTCGACGCTGGGCTTGGGGCCGTCCCAGTGGAACGTGCTGTCCCTGCGCTCCATCGACCGCAGTGCCTTCTGCAACGCCTCGGTGAAGTTGCGCCCGATGGCCATCGCCTCACCGACGGACTTCATCGTCGTGGTCAGCGTCGGGTCAGCCGCCGGGAACTTCTCGAACGCGAAGCGCGGCACCTTGACGACGACGTAGTCGAGGCTCGGCTCGAAGGACGCGGGCGTCTCGCGGGTGATGTCGTTCGGCACCTCGTCGAGGGTGTAGCCGATGGCCATCTTCGCGGCGATCTTGGCGATCGGGAAGCCGGTCGCCTTGGACGCCAGGGCGCTCGACCGGGAGACGCGGGGGTTCATCTCGATGACGATGATCCGTCCGTCCGCGGGGTTGACCGCGAACTGGATGTTGCAGCCGCCGGTATCGACGCCGACCTCCCGGATGATCGCGATGCCGAGGTCGCGCAGCCGCTGGTACTCGCGGTCGGTCAGGGTCAGGGCGGGGGCGACGGTGATCGAGTCGCCCGTGTGGACGCCCATCGGGTCGAGGTTCTCGATCGAGCAGACGACCACGACGTTGTCGGCGTGGTCGCGCATGACCTCGAGCTCGTACTCCTTCCAGCCGAGGATGGACTCCTCGAGGAGCACCTCGGTGACCGGGCTGTACTGCAGGCCCGCGCCGCCGATCCGGCGCAGGTCGGCCTCGTCGTAGGCGAACCCGGACCCGAGCCCACCCATGGTGAACGACGGGCGCACCACGACCGGGTACCCGAGGTCCTCGGCACCGGCGAGCAGCTCGTCCATGGTGTGGCAGATGAGCGAACGGGCGGACTCGCCGCCGCAGCGCTCGACGACGCCCTTGAACTTCTCGCGGTCCTCGCCGAGCTGGATCGCCTCGACGTTGGCGCCGATCAGCGGGCAGCCGTACTTCTCCAGGACCCCCGCCTCGTGCAGCGAGATCGCGCAGTTGAGGGCGGTCTGGCCGCCGAGGGTCGCCAGCACGGCGTCGGGGCGCTCGCGGGCGATGATGGCCTCGACCACCTCGGGGGTGATGGGCTCGACGTAGGTCGCGTCGGCGAACTCCGGGTCGGTCATGATCGTCGCAGGGTTGGAGTTGACGAGGATGACTCGGATGCCCTCCTCACGGAGCACTCGGCAGGCCTGCGTCCCGGAGTAGTCGAACTCGCAGGCCTGGCCGATGACGATCGGCCCGGAGCCGATGACGAGGACGCTCTTGATGTCGTCGCGCTTACCCATGTCTAGAGACCGAGTCCCTTCTCGTTGTTGCTCATCAGCTCTACGAACCGGTCGAAGAGGTAGGCCGCGTCGTGGGGTCCGGCGGCCGCCTCCGGGTGGTACTGGACGGAGTAGGCGGGCAGGTCGAGGCACTCGAGGCCCTCGACCACGTCGTCGTTGAGGCACACGTGCGAGACCCGCACGCGGCCGTACGCCGTGCCGTCGGCGTCCGCGGGCGCGGTCACCTCGCCGTCGAGCGGTGCGTCCACCGCGAAGCCGTGGTTGTGGGCGGTGACCTCGACCTTGCCGGTGGTGCGGTCCATGACGGGCTGGTTGATCCCGCGGTGGCCGTACTTGAGCTTGTAGGTGCCGAACCCGAGCGCGCGGCCCAGGAGCTGGTTGCCGAAGCAGATGCCGAAGAAGGGGATCCGCGCGTCGAGGACCTCGCGCAGGACCGCCACCTCGGCGTCCGCCGTCGCCGGGTCACCGGGGCCGTTGGAGAAGAAGACGCCGTCCGGCCCGTCGTCGCCGACGGCGCGGACCTGCTCGAAGGTCGAGGTCGCAGGCAGCACGTGCACCTCGATGCCGTGCTGGGCCAGCATGGTGGGGGTCATGGCCTTGATGCCGAGGTCGAGGGCCGCGACGGTGAAGCGCTTCTCCCCCACCGCCGGCACGACGTACGCCTGCGGGGTGGTGACCTCCGCCGCGAGGGCGGAGCCGGCCATCAGCGGCGCCTCCTGCACGACCGAGGTCAGCTGGGACACCGGCTGCTCGGCGTCGTCGCCGGAGAAGATGCCGACCCGCATGGCGCCCCGCTCGCGCAGGTGCCGGGTCAGGGCGCGGGTGTCGATGCCGCTGATCCCGACGACGCCCTGCTCGCGCAGGTCGTCCTCCAGGGACCTCTGTGACCGCCAGTTGGAGGGGCGCAGGGCGGGGTCGCGCACGACGTAGCCGGCCACCCAGATCCTGCGTGACTCGTGGTCCTCGTCGTTGACCCCGGTGTTGCCGACGTGGGGCGCGGTCATGACGACGACCTGCCGGCGGTAGCTGGGGTCGGTGAGGGTCTCCTGGTAGCCGGTCATGCCGGTGGAGAACACCGCCTCACCGACGGTCCGGCCGGTGGCACCGTAGGCCTCACCGCGGAACGCCCTGCCGTCCTCGAGGACCAGGACGGCGGCTCCGCGCGGGGCGAGGTGTGCGGGAGAGGTCATGAGGCGGACTTTCCTTCGGTCGCAGGGGAATCGGTGACGGGAGGGGTGGGGGTGGCGGCCAGGGGCGACGTCTCGCCGGACGGGCGCTCGCTCGAGCTCTGCGCCCGCGCGGCGGTCTCGCCGGTGTGCCACCACAGGGCCGACTCGACGCGCTCGACGTCGGCCTTGTAGCGCGGGAGGAAGCCGGTCTCGTAGAGGGCGTCGTCGTCGGCGCGCCACTGCAGCACGAGCACCCGGTTGCTCCCGACGAACTTGCCGACCATGCCGCGGTCACGGCGCACCGAGACGAGCCGGCCCGCGGTGACGACCACGCTCGACTCGCCCTGGCGCTCGATGCGCACCAGCTCGTCGGGGTTGCCGCGGGTGACCGTGAGGGTGGCCCGTGCGCGGTTGCCGAGGCCCTCGACGGTGACCCGCTCGAGGCGGCTCACCGCGGTGGTGGTGCTGATGTAGGTGCCTTCGACGACGAGCCGGGCTCCCACGGGACCAACCTCGTCCGGCTGCGTCCCCCCGTCGCCGCGCGTGGTCTCGGTGGCGACCGCGGCGGACGTGTGGCGGCGCTGCTTGCGCAGCCACGCGACGTACAGCAGGCCGTATATCAGACCGAGGGCGACGAGGAGGACGCCGACGGCTTGCAGGCGGGTCATGCGAGCGCTCCCTTCTGGGCGGTCACGCGACCACCGAACACCGTGGCGTGCACCGCACCCCGGAGCATGCGTCCGTGCCAGGGGTTGTTGCGGGACAGGGACAGGCTGGCGCCCCGGTCCACGGTCAGCTCGGCGGTGGGGTCGACCAGCGTGATGTGGGCCGCGTCGCCGACCTCGAGCGCGCCGCCGTGCGTGCCGAGCCCGGCGATCCGTGCGGGTGCCTGCGACATGACGCGGGCGACCCCGGCCCAGTCGAGCAGGCCCGAGCCGACCATCACGTCGCTGACCACGGCCAGCGCGGTCTCGAGACCGAGCATGCCGAACGCCGCGTCGACGAACGCGTGCTCCTTGTCCTGGCGGGCGTGCGGGGCGTGGTCGGTGGCGACCGCGTCGATCGTGCCGTCGGCCAGCGCTGCGCGCAGGGCGTCGACGTCCTCCTGCGGCCGCAGCGGCGGGTTGACCTTGAAGGTCGGGTCGTAGCCGGCGAGCAGGTCGGTGGTCAGCACGAGGTGGTGCGGCGTGACCTCGGCGGTCACTGCGATGCCCTGCGCCTTGGCCCACCGGACGACCTCGACGGTGCCCGCGGTGGAGACGTGGGCGACGTGCACCCGGGAGCCGGTGTGCCGGGCGAGCATGACGTCGCGGGCGACGACGGACTCCTCGGCGACACCGGGCCAGCCGGGCAGTCCGAGGCGTCCGGAGAGCTCGCCCTCGTGGGCACAGGCCTGCGGTCCGGCGAGGTGCGGGTCCTGGGCGTGCTGGCTGACGACCCCGCCGAAGGCGCGGACGTACTCCAGCGCGCGCCGCATCACCCGGGCGTCGTGGACGCACCTGCCGTCGTCGGAGAAGACGGTGGTGCGTGCACGGGAGCGGTGCATGAGCCCGAGCTCGGCGAGCTCCTCCCCGGCCAAGCTCTTGGTGACGGCACCGACCGGGATGACGTCGACCAGCCCGGTGGTCCGCCCCAGGTCGAGGATGCGCTCGGCGGCCTCGGCCGTGTCGGTCACGGGGTCGGTGTTGGCCATGGCGAGGACCGCGGTGAAGCCACCCACGGCTGCGGCGGCCGCGCCCGAGGCGATCGTCTCGGCGTCCTCGCGGCCGGGCTCGCGCAGGTGGGTGTGCAGGTCGACCAGGCCGGGCAGCGCCACGAGCCCGTCGGCGTCGAGGACGTCAGCGCCCCTCGCCGAGCGGATGGAGCCGACCTCGGTGATGACACCGTCCTCGACGAGGACGTCCGCGGCGCCACGGCCGAGGAGGTCGGCGCCGGTGATGAGCAGGCTGGGCATCAGCTGTCCTCTCCCTCGTCGTTGCCGGCAAGCAGGTGGTAGAGCACGCTCATCCGGACCGCGACCCCGGCGCTCACCTGGTCGAGGACCAGGGACGAGGCGGCGTCGGCGGCGTCCGGGGAGATCTCCAGGCCGCGGTTCATCGGGCCGGGGTGGCAGATCACGGCGTCGGCGTTCGCCGCCATGAGCGCGTCGAGGCGGGGGCGCGTCAGGCCGTAGCCGACGGTGTACTCGCGCGGGGTCGGGAAGAAGCCACCGCTCATCCGCTCGCGCTGCACCCGCAGCATCATCACGGCGTCGGCGGTGGGCAGCACGGCGTCGAGGTCGTGCGACAGGTCGAAGCCGTCAGCCTGGGACCAGGCCCCGATGCCGCTGGGCATGAGGGTCGGCGGGGCCACCAGCGTGACCCGGGCGCCGAGCGTGCGTAGGGTGATGAGGTTGGAGCGGACCACGCGCGAGTGGGTCAGGTCGCCGACGATGACGACGTGGCGGCCCTCGAGGTCACCCAGGCGGCGCTCCATCGTGTATGCGTCGAGCAGCGCCTGCGTGGGGTGCTCGTGGGTGCCGTCCCCGGCGTTGACCACGTGGGCGTCGACCCACTGGCTGACCTGGTGGGCGGCTCCGCTGGCGTGGTGGCGGACGACCAGCGCGTCGACCCCCATCGCGGCGACGGTCATGACCGTGTCGCGCAGGGACTCTCCCTTCGACGTCGACGACCCCTTGCCGCTGATGTTGATGACGTCTGCGGACAGCCACTTCCCGGCGATCTCGAACGAGCTGCGCGTGCGGGTGGAGTCCTCGAAGAACAGGTTCACCACCGTCCGGCCACGCAGGGTCGGGAGCTTCTTGACCTCGCGCTGCTGGACGCCGTGCATCTCCGCGGCCGTGTCGAGGATGGCCCGCACCTGCGAGCGGTCGAGGTCGGCCGAGGACAGCAGGTGGCGCCGTACGCGTCGGTGCGGCGGGGCGAGCGGGCGGGCGCTGGTGCTCATCGGCTCTCTCCCGCCGCGATGGTGACCTGGTCCTCGACGCCGTCGTGCTCGAGCAGCCGCACCGAGACCCGCTCGGTGCTGGCCGTCGGAAGGTTCTTGCCGACGTGGTCGGCGCGGATCGGGAGCTCACGGTGCCCGCGGTCGACCAGCACGGCGAGGCGGACCGCACGCGGGCGCCCGAGGTCGGAGAGGGCGTCGAGGGCGGCACGCACCGTACGGCCCGAGTAGAGGACGTCGTCCACGAGCACCACGACCTTGTCGTCGATGCCCGGCTCGGGGATGTCGGTGTGCATGGGGCTGCGGGTCGGCTGCCGGCGCAGGTCGTCGCGGTGCATCGTGACGTCGAGCGCGCCGACGGGGACGGGTCGGCCCTCGACGGACTCCATGACCGCGGCCAGGCGCCTGGCCAGCGCGACGCCGCGGCTCGGGATGCCGAGGACGACCAGGTCGGCGCCGCCCTTGTTGTGCTCGAGGATCTCATGGGCCACCCGGCGCAGCGCCCGGGAGACATCGCTCGCCGAGAGCACCGTGCGCGAGGGGGCGGCTGAGCCCGCGGCGCCAGGGGCGGTGGGGGTCGCCACGGGAGTGGTCACGGGAGCCGGGGACGGGGCTTCGACCGGACGGGGTACGGCTGAGTCAGGACGCACAGGCGCCAGGACCTCCTTCCCTGCCTCACAGGACAGGTCGTTAAAGGATGTCGAACGCCTCCACCTTAGCGCGTAGTCCTTGTGCCTGATGACGCGGTCCCGCGGAGCGAGCAGTGTGGCTCATGGACTGCCCGCGGTGCAGGGGTGAACGAGCGATCCAGCCAAGGTCGCCGCACCGACCCCCTCCACAAGGTCAGGAACACCCACCATGCACAGGAAAGTCCTGCCGCGACGGCGCCTCGCCCTGTTCGTCGCCGGCCTCATCGCAGTCGCACTCCCGCTCGCCGTCGGCCAGTCCGCCACGGCGGCACCCGCTCCCGTCACCTGGCACGTCAAGGTCGGCGCCGAGACCCCCGACATGGCGGTCAGCGCCATGTCCTTCCTCCCCAGGCAGGTCTGGATCGACCGGGGAGACACCGTCCACTGGACGGCTGGGAGCGCCGAGCCCCACACCGTCACGTTCCTCGTACCGGGGACGACGTTGCCGGACTTCAACCCGTCCGACCCGATGCAGACGATGGCGCAGGGCACGCACCGCTACGACGGCACGGGCTACACCAACTCGGGGATCATCGCGACGCAGCCGATCTTCACCTTCACCAAGCCCGCCATGTCCTACGACCTGAAGTTCACCAAGACCGGCGACTTCACCTACTACTGCCTGCTGCACGGCGTGATGATGAAGGGCGTCGTCCACGTCCGGGCGGCCGGCACGGCCTACCCGTACACCCAGGCGGACTACAACCAGGTGGGACACCGCCAGGGCCAGGTGCTCCTCGACCGGGGCATGAGGGCGTGGGAGCAGGCCAAGGAGGCCCACCCGGCCAAGAGCGGCCAGGTCCAGGCCGGCATCGACGGCAACGGCTTCTCGGTGATGCGCTTCATCCGCACCCACGCCACCGTGCACGTTGGTGACACCGTGACGTTCAGCGTCGCCGGACCGGGCGCGCCCCACACGGTGACCTTCGGCCACGAGCCGCCGATCCCGGCTGTCCTGGGGCCGTCGGGCGACCCGAAGCACTACGCCGGCGGTGACCTCAACAGCGGCGTGCTCGCACCCGGGGCACCGTTCGTCGTGACCTTCACCAAGGCCGGCACGTTCCCCTACATCTGCGCCATCCACGACGACATGGGGATGGTCGGGGACGTGACCGTCCTGCCCTGACCCATTCCGTCCACCCCCTCGGGAGCCTTCCGAGGGGGTGGACGTCACCCAGCCCCCAACTTTCGGCCCATGGGCTCAAAGCCCAGCCCCAGCCCCGTACCCAGCGCCCAACTTTCGGCCCATGGGCCCAAAGCCCGCACGGAACCGGGACGGGACGGTCGTCAGAGGTGGCGCACCATCGCGACCCGGGTGCCCTGACGGGGCAGGCCCACGCGTTCCTCGGCCTCCTGCAGCGGCGCCATCCAGGCGGGCTCCGGCGCCAGCACCACGAACCCGTGCCGCGCGTAGAACGGCGCGTTCCACGGGACGTCCGCGAAGGTGCGCAGGGTCACCTCCCGCGCTCCCTGCTCGGCGGCGTACCGGCACGCCTCCTCGAGCAGCACCGAGCCGATGCCCTGCCGCGTGCGCTCGGGGAGCACCGCGATCTGCTCGAGGTGGGTGTGGCCGTCGAGGTCGAGGACGTGGGCGAACCCCACGACCCCGTCGGCGTCGGCCGCGACGAGCAGGAACCCCGGCTCGGCCGCTCGCTCCTCACCTGTCGGGCCGCTCCCCCACGTCGAGACGTCCATCAGCTCGGCGAAGAGCTGGTCCGCCGCGTCCTCGACCCCCTGCACCGACGAGAGGTCGGCGGCGAGGGCGAGACGGACGGCGACGGCCATGGTCAGGCCAGCGTGGGCTTGACCTCGGCGAGCCGGGCGAGGAGGCCGTTGACGAACTTCGGCGAGTCGTCCGTGGACAGGCTCGTGGCCAGGTCGACCGCCTCGGCGATGGCAACGCCCTCGGGGACCTCGTCGGAGTACAGCACCTCGAACGCGCCGAGGCGCAGGATCGCGCGGTCGACGCTGGGCATGCGCTCGACGGTCCAGCCCTGCGAGTAGGTCGCGAGCAGTTCGTTGATGGCGGTCCAGTGGGCCACGACGCCCTCGACGAGGTCGGCGGTGTACTGGTTCAGCGGCGCCTCGGTGACCGGCTTGGCGAGCCGCTCGGCGAGCAGGTCGCGGGCGTTGAGCCCCCGCTGCTCGGCCTCGAACAGGATGTCGACGGCGCGCTTGCGCGCCTTGGAGCGAGCAGCCACTAGCTCACGCGGCCGAGGTACGACCCGTCACGGGTGTCGACCTTGACCTTGGTGCCCTGCTCGAGGAACAGCGGCACGTTGATCGTGGCGCCGGTCTCGAGGGTCGCCGGCTTGGTGCCGCCGGTGGAGCGGTCGCCCTGCAGGCCCGGCTCGGTGTAGGTGATCTCGAGGACCACGGACGTCGGCAGCTCGACGTAGAGGACGGAGCCGTCGTGCGTGGCGACCTGCGCGGTCTGGTTCTCGAGGAGGTAGTTGGCGGCGTCGCCGACGGTGGCCTCGGGGATGTGGATCTGGTCGTAGGTGTCGCCGTCCATGAAGACGTAGTCGGACCCGTCCTTGTACAGGTACTGCATGTCGCGACGGTCGACGTTCGCGGTCTCGACCTTGACGCCTGCGTTGAAGGTCTTGTCGACGACCTTGCCGGACAGGACGTTCTTGAGCTTGGTCCGCACGAATGCCGGGCCCTTGCCGGGCTTGACGTGCTGGAACTCCACGACGGACCAGAGCTGGCCCTCGAGGTTGAGGACCAGGCCGTTCTTGAGGTCGTTGGTCGATGCCACGTGTCAGTCGCTTTCGATGAGCCGGTACTGCGCGCTGCGCAGGCGCGCGCGAGTGCTCCGGAGTGTTCAGGAGTGGGAGTCGCCGGACAGTCTAGCCGCGGGGATGGGTGTCCCCCGAATCGCTGGACCTGCACACGGGCCGTGCACCGCCCGGGCCTGCAGACCGGCGCCGACCTAGGGTGGAGGGATGAGCGACATGGACTACCGACCCCTCGGCGGCAGCGGCCTCATGGTCAGCGCGGTCGGCATCGGCTGCAACGCCTTCGGCCGGCGCGTCGACCAGGACGGCCTCGACGACCTGTTGCGTGCCGCGCGCGAGACGGGCGTGACCCTGCTCGACACCGCCGACATCTACGGCGGCCACCCCGGGCAGAGCGAGGAGATGCTCGGCCAGGCGCTGCAGGGCCAACGTGACGAGTTCGTCGTCGCCACCAAGTTCGGGATGGACATGCAGGGCGCCAACGGCGAGGACTTCGGCGCGCGGGGGTCGCGCCGCTACGTCCGTCGTGCGGTGGAGGCCAGCCTGCGGCGCCTGCAGACCGACCACATCGACCTCTACCAGCTGCACCGCCCCGACCCACTCACCCCGATCGCCGAGACGCTCGAGGCCCTCACCGACCTCGTCCGCGAGGGCAAGGTTCTCTATGTCGGTTGCTCCAACTTCGACGGCTGGCAGGTCGCGGACGCCTCGTGGACGTCGGCGACCGCGGGCCTGGCCTCGTTCGTGTCGGTGCAGAACGAGTACTCACTGCTCGACCGCACCGTCGAGAACGAGGTGACGCCGGCCTGCGAGCGCTTCGAGCTCGGGTTGCTCCCGTTCTTCCCCCTCGCCCGGGGCCTGCTCACCGGCAAGTACCAGCGCGGTGCAGCTGCCCCTCCCGGCTCTCGCGCGGCCCTCGAGGCCGACCGGGCCGGCTGGCTCGACGACGCCGACTGGGACCGGGTCGAGGCCCTGCAGTCGTTCGCCGACGCGCGCGGTGTCGAGCTGCTCGACGTCGCCATCGGCGGCCTCGCCGCCCAGCCACAGGTGGCCTCGGTCATCGCGGGCGCGACGTCCGCCGCCCAGGTCGAGCGCAACGCCCGCGCCGTGGCGTGGACACCTACCGCTGCCGACCTCGCCGAGCTGGACGCGATCTAGCCGAGCTGGACGCGACCCAGCCGGGGCGACCCGGCGCGGTACCCGTCACAGGCTGATGGCTCCGCCGGGTCGGACATCGGCGCCGATCTCGGCGTACGCCGCCTGCAGCAGCGCGGGGTCGGGACCCTCCAGCCGCGTGGGACGGGCGAGCCCGGAGAGCACCACGAACCGCAGCAACGAGCCCCGCGACTTCTTGTCGCGCTTCATGGCGTCGAGCAGCTGCGGCCACCGGTCGGCCCGGTACGTGACTGGCAGGCCGAGGCTGGTCAGCACCGACCGGTGCCGGTCCACGAGGCCGTCGTCGATCTTGCCGGCCAGCCGCGCCAACTCGGCGACGTAGACCATGCCGATGGAGACGGCCGCCCCGTGCCGGAACGCATAGCGCTCCACGTGCTCGACGGCGTGCCCGAAGGTGTGGCCGTAGTTGAGCACCTCGCGCAGCGACGACTCCTTGAGGTCATGGGCGACGATGTCGGCCTTGACCCGTACGGCGCGCTCGATGAGCTCGCGGACGTGGGTGCCGGCCGGGCTGCGCACCCCCTCGGGGTCGGCCTCGACGAGGTCGAGGATCACGGGGTCGGCGACGAAGCCGCACTTGACGACCTCCGCCAGCCCGGCGGTGAAGTCGTGCACGGGCAGCGTCTCCAGCGTCGCGAGGTCGCAGAGCACGCCGGCCGGCGGGTGGAACGCCCCGACGAGGTTCTTTCCCTCGCTGGTGTTGATGCCCGTCTTGCCCCCGACGGCGGCGTCGACCATGCCCAGCAGCGTCGTGGGGACGTGGACCACCCGGATGCCGCGCAGCCAGGTGGCCGCGACGAACCCGCCGAGGTCGGTCGTGGCTCCCCCGCCGACCGTCACGATGGCGTCGGAGCGCGTGAAGCCGGCCTGGCCCAGGACGCCCCAGAGGAAGGCCGCGACCTGCGAGGTCTTGGCCTCCTCGGCGTCTGGCACCTCGGCGGCATACGCCTCGAAACCCTTGGCGCGCAGGTCTTCTCGCACTGCTTCGCCGGTCGCGGCCAACGCACGCGGGTGCACGACGAGCACCCGCTGCACTCCCTCCCCGACCAGGCCGGGGAGCTCGTCGAGCAGGCCGGTGCCGATGACGACGTCGTAGTCGCCGCCGACGCTGATCCGTGTCGCGTCGCTCATGCGGGATCCTCCGGCGTGCGCTCGTCGGTCGCGTGCCCCAGTGCGGCGACGATCTCCTGCACGATGTCCGCCGGCTTGCGGCCGGCGGTGTCGACGCGGACCGTGGCCAGCTTCTCGTAGGTGGCGCGGCGCTCGTTCATCATCTTCGTCCAGCTCGCCCGGGGGTTGACCATGAGCAGCGGGCGGTTGCCCTCGAAGCCGATCCGCCGCGCGGCGTCAGCGATGCCGACGTCGAGGAAGACCACGGTGTGGCCACGGAGGAGCTCCTGCGTGCCCGCGTCGATCGGGGCACCACCGCCGACGGAGACGACCACGTCCGACTCGGTGAGCGCGTGGGCCACCTCGTCGCGCTCGAGGGCACGGAAGTGCTCCTCGCCGTGGTCGACGAAGATGTCCGAGATCGATGCACCCTGCGCGGCCTCGATCGCGGAGTCCGTGTCGTGCCAACGCACTCCGAGGGCGGCCGCAAGGCGGCGGGCGATGGTGCTCTTGCCTGCGCCGGGCGGACCGATGACGACGGCGAGCGGGCGCGCGGGCGCCGCCCCCGTGGGAGAGGTCACCACGTGCGCATCGCCTCCGGGATCGAGGCGAGGTATGCCGCGTGGTTGCGCGAGGTCTCGGCGACGGAGTCGCCGCCGAACTTCTCGACGCACGCCTGGGCCAGCGTCAGCGCGACCATGGCCTCGGCGACAACGCCCGCGGCGGGCACGGCGCACACGTCGGACCGCTGGTGGATCGCCTTGGCCGCCTCGGCCCCGGTGGTGTCGATGGTGTCGAGCGCGCGGGGCACGGTCGAGATGGGCTTCATCGCGGCGCGCACGCGCAGCACGTCGCCGGTGGACATGCCGCCCTCGGTTCCGCCGGCGCGGCCGGTGCGGCGGTGGATCGTGCCGTCGGGCCCGCGCTCCATCTCGTCGTGGGCGGCGGAGCCGCGGCGGGCGGCGGTGCGGAAGCCGTCGCCGACCTCCACGCCCTTGATCGCCTGGATGCCCATGAGGGCCGCTGCGAGCTGGGCGTCGAGTCGCCGGTCCCAGTGGACGTGTGAGCCGAGCCCCGGCGGCAGGCCGTAGGCGAGCACCTCGACGACACCGCCGAGGGTGTCGCCGTCCTTCTTGGCCGCCTCGACCTCCGCGACCATGACGGCGGACCCCGCGGCGTCGAGCGTCCGCACCGGGTCGGCGTCGATCTGCTCGACCTGGTCGGGGGTGGGCAGCACGGCGTCGTCCGCGACACCGGCGGTGCCGATGGCGACGGTGTGGGAGACGAGGCGGATGCCGTAGGCCTGCTCCAGGAAGCGCGCGGCGACCTCGCCGAGGGCAACCCTGGCGGCGGTCTCGCGGGCGGACGCCCGCTCGAGCACCGGGCGCGCGTCGTCGAAGCCGTACTTCTGCATCCCCACGAGGTCGGCGTGGCCGGGACGCGGACGGGTGAGCGGCCGGTTGCGGGCCACCTCCTTCTCCGCGTTGACGTCGTCGGAGGCGGCGTAGGCCTCGTCCGACACCGGGTCAGGGGACATGACGGTCTCCCACTTGGGCCACTCGGTGTTGCCGATCCGGACCGCGACGGGCGAACCCATCGTCACGCCGTGGCGCACTCCACCGAGGAACTCGACCTCGTCCTGCTCGAACTTCATCCGGGCGCCGCGGCCGAACCCCAGCCGACGGCGGGCCAGCGCACTCGCAACGTCCTTGGTCGTCACCTCGACGCCGGCCGGCAGCCCCTCGAGCGTCGCGAGGAGGGCTGGGCCGTGGGACTCACCTGCGGTCAACCAGCGGAGCATGGCCCGATCCTCCCATGCACCCTCGGGGCCCCTCCGCCTAGGCCACCCACTGGTACTCGACGACGAGGGCGAGCAGCGCGCCGACGAGCATCGCCGGGCCGAACGCGATGTGCGAACGGAGCCCGACCCGACGCCCTGCGAGCATGACGACGGCCGTGACCCCACCGACCAGGAAGCCGCCGAGCACGCCCATGACGAGCTGTGGGATGCCGATCCACCCCAGGAGCAGCCCGATCAGGCCGGACAGCTTCACGTCGCCGAACCCGAGCGACCCCGGCGACACCAGGTGCATCACGAGGTAGACGGCGTAGAGGCCGGCGAGGCAGGCCAGGGCGCGCCAGAGCTGCGCCCAGTCCCCCAGTCCTGCCGTCGCCACGACGACCAGCGCGAGCAGGGCGGGGTAGGCGGGCAGCACGAGGCCGTCGGGCAGGCGATGGACGTCCGCGTCGATCCAGACCAGGGCGACGGTCAGCCAGGCGAAGAAGAGGTATGCGGGCAGCGCGGCCCAGCCGGCGTAGTCGCCGATGCGCCAGCCCACCACCGCCCACAGCACGGCGAGCACCGGCGCCGGCCACCACCACACCCGCGGCAGGGCGCCCGCGTCGTCGGACTCGACGCGGTATCCGCCATCCGACAGCACCCTCCCGGTCACCGCGCCGAGCGCGGCGCCCGCGAGCGCGAGGGCGCCGAGCACCCACCACGGCAGGTCGGTCCCGGCCGCGAGGACGATCACCGAGCCGTCCCGTCACCGTGCGCGGCGCCGTCGAGGCGGTCGTCAGCTGCGAGGGCTGCCCGCCCGGCGGCGAACATGGCCTCGACGGGGGCGTCCCGGCCGGTGAAGAGGCGGAACTGCTCCGCGGCCTGGTGCACGAGCATGTCGAGCCCGGAGACCACGTCGTACCCAGCGCCGGACGCCGCGCGCGCCAGCTCCGTCGGCCAGTCGGCGTAGACGACGTCGAGCAGGGTGGCGCCGCGGCCGGTCGCGTCGGCCGGTTCCGACAGCGCTGCGACGGCTGCACCCACCGCGGGTGGCAGCGTCGAGACGACGACGGTCGCAGGAACGGCGGCCCACTGCTCCAGCGGCACGGCCACGGCCTCGGTGCCGAGCCCCTGCAGGAGCGCCACGACGTCGGCCGCCGATGACGGGTTGCGGGCGGCGACGCGCACCTCCCGCATCCCGAGCCGGACGAGGGCGGCCCCTGCGGACCGTGCGGTGGCTCCGGACCCGAGCAGGGTCGCCGTACCGTCGTGGTCCACGTGCGCGAGCGCACCCACGATGCCGGCCACATCGGTGTTGTGGGCGTCCCACCCGAGGTCGTCGCGGCGGACGAGGGTGTTGGCCGCGCCGGTCAGCCGGGCGGTCGCCGACGCGGTGTCCGCCAGCGTGAGCGCAACGTCCTTCAGCGGCATGGTCAGGCTGAGGCCGCGCCAGGACTCGTCGCGCTCCCCCACCCACGCCGCCAGCTCGGCGGCGCCGAGGTCGTGCGCGCCGTACGCCCAGTCGTCCATGCCCAGGGCGCGGTAGGCGGCGGAGTGGAGCACCGGTGACAGCGAGTGGGCGACGGGTCGCCCGAGGACGGCGGCGTTCAGCACCGGTCGGCGTGGCCGCGGCACCAGGCCCGGAACTCCTGCACGTTGCGGGCGTGCTCGGCAGCCGTGGTCGCGAACTTGGTCTCACCGGTGTCGGGGTCGACGGTGACGAAGAAGAACCAGCCACCCGGGGTCGGTGCTGCCGCCGCCTTGATGGACGCGGCGCCCGGGCTGTTGATCGGGCCCGGCGGCAGCCCCGGGTGCTTGTAGGTGTTGTAGGGGCTGGTGCTGCGGCGGTCCGCGTCGCTGGTGCCGGCGCGCCCCCGCTTCTGCACGGCGTAGTGGACGGTGGAGTCCATCTGCAGGTAGCCGTTGGTCGGCGGGCCGCTGGTCTTGAGGCGGTTCTCGATGACCCGGGCGACCTTGCCGCGGTCGGCGTCGCCGCTGACCTCGCCCTCGACGATCGAGGCCACGGTGAGCGTCCGCTCGCGGTCGGCCTCGGCCACGCCGGCAGCGTCGAGCTCGCTGAGGGTCTTGGCGACCATGGTGCGCAGCTGCTCGCCGGCCGTCGCCTTGGCGGGGAACTCGTAGGTGGACGGGAAGAGGTAACCCTCGAGGTTGCCCTTGGCCGACGCGGGGAGCCCGAGGGACCCCGGGTCCTTGGCGGCAGCGGTGTACTGGGCGAGCGGCACCCCCGTGGACTTGGACAGGGCCGCGAAGACCTCGTTCTTCCACAGCCCCTCGCGGATCGTGACGCGCGGGACGGTGCGGTTGGCGGGGTTGACGAGGGTGGCAAGGGCGCCCTTGGCCGACATCTGCTTCTTCAGCGTGTAGGTGCCCGGCTGGATCGCCGAGGCCCGCGAGTCACCGGCGGCCGCGTCGAGGAAGGCCTTGGCCGACTTCACCACGTCGGCCTTCTGGAGGGTGGCGCCGATGGCACGTCCGGAGTCCCCGTCGTTGACGACGACCTGCACGCTGCCCGACCCCGGGCCCGGGTAGTCGTTGCTCTCCAGGAACCCGTCGACGACCGGCCGCAGCACGGTGTAGGCGGCGAAACCCGCCACCGCGACGATCGCGAGGGCGATGACGAGGATGCCGCGACGGCGTCCCCGGCCACGACGGCGCCGGGGCGGCCTGGTGCGGTCGCGCGCCTGGGAGCGCGTCTGGACGGACCCGTGGCCCTCCTCCACGTGCTCGTCGTGCTGCCCCCCGAAGATCGAGTGCTCCAGGTGGGGCTCGGTCATCGGTGCCTGTCCTTCGTCCGGGGCTTGCGCCCGTCGGTCCTCACCAGCTCGCCGGGCGGACGCCCGGAGCTGCGCTCCGTGTCGAGGGCGACCTGCAGGATCAGGACCGCCGCCGCCTGGTCGACCACCGCGCGCTGCCGCCGGCCGCCGACCCCGCTGTCGCGGAGCGAGCGATGCGCGTCGACCGTGGTGAGCCGCTCGTCGACGAGCCGGACCGGTACGGGCGCGACACGTGCCGCCAACCGCCCAGCATACGTGCGTGCGGTCTGGGCGGCGGCACCTTCGGCACCCGCGAGTGTCCGGGGCAGGCCCACGACGACCTCGATGGCCTCGCGCTCGGCGACGATCGCGGCGATCTCCTCGACGTCGGCGCCACCGCTGTCCTGCTCGGCAGGGTCGCGCGGCACGGTGCGCACGGGGGTCGCCAGCAGGCCCGAGGGGTCGCTGGCGGCCACCCCGACCCGGACGCTGCCGACGTCGACGCCGACCCGCACCCCGGCCCTGGTGGCTGCCTGCGTCACCGCGGGGTCACCCGGTGACGCCGGCGGCCTCACGCACCGCGGCGTCGATGCGCCCGAGGGCGTCGCCCGTCCGGGTGGCGTCGGTGCCGCCTCCCTGCGCCAGGTCGTCCTTGCCGCCGCCACCACCGCCGAGCGTCTGGGCTGCGACGCGCACCAGCGCACCCGCCTTGACGCCGCGGTCACGGGCGCGGGCGTTCGTCGCGACGACCACTCCGGGGCGTCCCTTGGCCACACCGGTCAGGGCGACGACGACCGGCGTCGCGTCGCCGAGGCGCCCACGCAGGTCCAGGGCCATGGTGCGCAGGTCGTCGGCGCTGGCGCCCTCCCCCGCGTCGTGGGTCAGGAGGCGGATGCCGTCGAGGTCGCGGGCGTACTCGACGAGCTTGCCCGTCTGCGCCTGCACCTGCTCGCGACGGACCTTCTCCAGCTCGCGCTCCGCGTCGCGGACGCGGGCCACGAGGGCCGCCACGCGGTCCTTGAGCTCGCCGGGCTGCACCTTGACGATCTCGCTGAGCTCGGCCACGAGGGCACGCTCCTTGGCGAGGTGGCGCAGCGCGTCCATCCCGACGAAGGCCTCGAGGCGGCGCACGCCGGAGCCCACGGACGACTCGCCGGTGACCGACAGTGCGCCGATCTGCGAGGAGTGGCCGACGTGGGTGCCACCGCACAGCTCGCGCGACCAGGGGCCGCCGATCTCGATGACGCGGACCTGCTCGTCGTAGGTCTCGCCGAACAGGGCCAGCGCCCCGAACTCACGGGCCTGCGGCAGCGTCATGTACTGCGCCGACACCGGGAGGTCCTGGCGCACCGCGAGGTTGGCCACCTCCTCGATCTCGCTGCGGGTCTCCGGCGACAGGGCCTGGCCCCACGCGAAGTCGAGCCGCAGGTAGCCGGGCTTGTTGTAGGAGCCGGACTGCAGGGCAGACGGGCCGAGCACCTGGCGCAGGGCCGCGTGGACGACGTGGGTGCCCGAGTGCGCCTGGCACGCGCAGACGCGCCACTCGGCGTCGACCTCGGCCGACACCTCCTGACCGGCGCGCAGCGGCCCGGTGAGCACCTCGACCGTGTGGGCGACGAGTCCCTTGACCGGCCGCTGCACGTCGACGACCCGCAGGTGGGCGCCGTCGGCGACGATGACGCCCTCGTCGGCGACCTGGCCACCGGACTCGGCGTAGAACGGGGTGCGGTCGAGGACGACCTGGCCGCGCTGGCCGGGCTCGAGCTCCTCGACGCGCCGGCCGTCGACGACGAGGCCGAGGACCTTCGCCTCGGAGGTCAGCTCGGAGTAGGCGCGCCAGTCGGTCGCGCCCAGCGCCCGCAGGTCGCGCCAGACCTCGGTGTTGGCGTGACCGCCCTTCTTGGCCTTCGCGTCGGCCTTGGCGCGCTCACGCTGCTCGGTCATGAGCCGGCGGAAGCCGTCGCGGTCCACCTCGAGGCCCTGCTCGGCCGCCATCTCCAGCGTCAGGTCGATCGGGAAGCCGTAGGTGTCGTGGAGCTGGAACGCCTGGTCGCCCGCGAGGGTCCTGCCGCCCTCGGACTTCGTCCGGGTCACCGCGGTGTCCAGGATCGTCGTGCCGGCCGCCAGGGTGCGGCGGAACGCCTCCTCCTCCGCGTACGCGATCTGCGAGATCCGGTCGAACCCGGTCTCGAGCTCGGGGTAGGAGTTCTTCATCCGCTCGACCGAGACCGGCAGCAGCAGCGGCAGGCTCGGCTCGTCGAACCCGAGCAGGCGCATCGAGCGCACCGCCCGGCGGAGCATGCGGCGCAGGACGTAGCCGCGGCCCTCGTTGCCGGGGGTGACGCCGTCGCCGATGAGCATCAGGCTCGAGCGGATGTGGTCGGCGACCACGCGCAGGCGCACGTCGTCGGGGTGGGACTCGCTCGCCGCGTGACCCGAGTGGACGCCGTACCGCTTGCCCGTGAGCTCGGCGGCGCGGTCGAGGACGGGGTAGACCTCGTCGATCTCGTACAGGTTGTCGACGCCCTGGAGCAGGGTCGCCATGCGCTCGAGGCCCATGCCGGTGTCGATGTTCTTCTTCGGCAGCTCGGAGGCGATGTCGAAGTCGTCCTTGGCGCGGACCGCCGACAGCTCGTACTGCATGAAGACGAGGTTCCAGAACTCGAGGTAGCGGTCCTCGTCGACGGCAGGGCCACCCTCGCGACCGTACTCCGGGCCGCGGTCGAGGTAGAGCTCGCTGCACGGGCCGCCGGGGCCGGCCACGCCCATGTGCCAGTAGTTGTCGAGCTTGCCGCGGCGGGTGATCCGCTCCTTGGGGACACCGATCATCCGGTGCCACAGGTCGAAGCTCTCGTCGTCGTCCTCGTAGACGGTGGGCCAGATCTTGTCGGCGTCGAGGCCGTAGCCACCCTGGTCCTGGGGCGTGGTGATGAGCTCCCAGGCGAACGTGATGGCGCCTTCCTTGAAGTAGTCCCCGAAGGAGAAGTTGCCGTTCATCTGGAAGAACGTGCCGTGGCGGGAGGTCTTGCCGACCTCCTCGATGTCGCCGGTGCGCACACACTTCTGGACGGAGGTGGCGCGGTTCCACTGGGGCGTCTGCTGCCCGAGGAAGTAGGGCTTGAAGGGCACCATGCCTGCGTTGACGAACAGCAGGTTGGGGTCGTCGTAGACGAGCGGTGCGGACGGGACGACCGTGTGCCCCTTGCTCTCGTAGAACGAGAGGAAGCGGCGCCTGATCTCGGCGGTTTCCATGGGTTGATCAGTCCTTAGCGCATGCCCTCGGGGGGGGTGGGCGGGCATGACGAATCGTACGGGTAGTGAACGTGGTGTGGGTCGGGGCGAGCGCGCGGGAGCGCGGCGCCCCTACCGAGCTCGGTGCGCGCCGTTCCCGCGGCGACCGGTGGGGTCGTCCAGCAGCGCCCGCGCAGCGGCGGCGTCGAGCCGTGCCGCACCCGCCTCCGGGTCGTCGGCCGTGCCGGCGTCGATGCCGAGCGCCAGGCGCAGCTCGCCCTCGCGCTCGGCCATGCCCTCACGGACGGCTGCGGCGAGCTCGCGCAGGCCGTCACCGAAGTCGGAGAGCCCGTCGGCGACACCGGCGGGCGTGTAGGCCTGGGCTGCCTTGCCGACCTTGCGCACGGCGTAGACGCCGGCGGCGGCGCCGAGGGCGACCCAGAAGAGACGTGCCACGGCGATCAGCCCCGACGGCGGCGACGGCCGCTGGTCGACTTGGTGCCGGCGCCGCTGAGGGCAGAGCGCACGCCGTACGTGAACGCTGCCACCTTGACGACCGGGCTGCCCAGCGTGGCGGCGAACAGGGCCGTCAGCGCGCTGGCGTTGGTGGTGATGGCGGAGACGTTGGTGGTGATGCCGTCGACCCGCGCCAGCTGCTCGTTGGTCAGGCTGACCGTGTCGGTGAGCTTGAGCAGGGTGGGCTGGACGTTCTCGGTGGTGGTCCGCAGACCCACCCGCGTCTCGTCGAGGATCTTGCCGGCCTTGCCGATCACGCTGCCCAGTCGGAAGACCAGGAACGCGAACGCCAGGGCCGCGATCATGCCGGCGATGTCGCCCAGACTCACATCCATGCCGAAACCCTACCCCGACGGGCGCGGGCGTCACGGCGGCATTCCCCGAGGCCACCCGAGGGGTTGATCCGGGGGCCGCACGAAGGCCCCGGGCCACGCCCGCGACGGCACAGCGACGTGCAGTACCCGGTCGTGCCCGACGGCAGCCGCACGGTGCAGCGGGCGCGGGCCCGGTTCCACGGAGTACTGCACGTCCCTGTCTGCCGACGAACCTGTGGACGACCGGGAGGAGCGGTCGGTCGGGCGCGACGCTGGTGCGATGCACCCGCCCGGTCCAGCACGCGCGCTCGCCGTCGCCGATGCGCTCGGCAGACTCGGGGGCTGCGCCACGTGGTCGACCTTGCGTGCCCTCGTCCCGCAGTCGGCCCTCGAGAGTGCCGTGGCAGAGGGGTCGGTTGTCCGGCTGCGACGGGGCCGCTACGTGCTGCCTGCCGTGTCGGCGCACCGGCGGGCAGCGCACGCCCGCAGCGGGGTCGTGTCGCACCTGAGCGCGGCGTTGGCCCACGGCTGGCCGGTCCTGCGGCCACCCGTGCGGCCGTGGCTGACCGTCCCGCGCAACCGCAAGGTCTCGCGCGAGCAGCGCCGCGGGGTGGTCATTACGTATCGCGACCTGTCGCCGCACGAGCGCGCGGCCGGCCTCACCGACCCGATCCGGACGGTGCTCGACTGCGCAGTCAAGCTGCCGTTCGACCAGGCCCTCGCCGTGGCCGACTCCGCCCTGCGCTCGGGCGACGTGGCGCGGCACGAGCTGCTTGCCGCGGCTCGGGCCCTGCGGGGTACCGGCTCCTCGCGCGCCCGCCGCGTCGCCGTGGCAGCCGACCGGCGCGCGGCGAACCCGTTCGAGTCAGCACTGCGCGCGATCGCCCTCGACCTGCCGGGGCTGCGGCTTCAACCCCAGCTCGTCATCGCCGATGTCGGGGTGTTTGCGACCGTGGACCTCGGCGATCCCCGTGCGCGGGTGGTGCTGGAGGCGGAGGGGTTCGAGTTCCACGGGACCCGGGACGGCCTCGAGCGGGACTGCCGTCGCTACACCGAGCTCGTGATGCACGGCTGGCGGGTGCTGCGCTACACGTGGGACGACGTGGTGCACCGTCCCGAGTGGGTGCGCTGGACCATCGAGGTCCTCGTGGCTGGGCTCAGCGGTCTGCCTGCTCCCCCGCAGCCGCAGGAGGAGCGACGTGCAGTGCCGGCGTGACCCCAGCCGTCGTAGTGCGGACGGCGGCTCCGCGAGACCTCCGCCGGCCTACTGCACGTCGGCGCGCGTCACGCCGGCACGTGTCCCACCTTCCCCGAGGCCACCAGCGGCCGGGTCAGGTCCGCCGCGGTCACCGGCCGGCGGGTCAGGAGCGCCGGATGCGGCCCTTGAGCCACGACCATCGCGGGCCGAGGCGCTCCTCGAACCCGCGGTCGGTCGGCCGGTAGTAGTCGGTCTGCCCCTGCAGGTCCTCCGGCAGGTAGTCCTGCCGGGCCACCCCGTCGGGCTCGGAGTGGGCGTAGACGTAACCGTCCCCGTGCCCGAGCCGCGCCGCGCCCGCATACCCGCTGCCGCGCAGGTGGGGCGGCACCGCGCCACCACGCCCGGCGCGCACGTCGGCGATCGCCTCGTTGATGGCGGTGTACGCCGCGTTGCTCTTGGGCGCGAGCGCGTTGTGGACCACCGCCTGGGCCAGGATGATCCGCGCCTCAGGCATCCCGATCTGCGCCACGGCGTGCATGGCGGCGACAGCGGTCTGCAGGGCGGTGGGGTCGCCCATGCCGACGTCCTCGCTGGCGGAGATGACGATGCGCCGGGCGATGAAGCGGGGGTCCTCGCCCGCCTCCAGCATGCGCGCGAGGTAGTGCAGCGCCGCGTCGACGTCGGAGCCGCGCATCGACTTGATGAGCGCCGACGCGACGTCGTAGTGCTGGTCGCCCGTCTTGTCGTAGCGCACGCTGGCGTGCGCCACGGCCTGCTCGGTGTGGGCGAGGGTGATCTCGACAGGTCCGTCGACGTCGGCGCCGGGGGCCACCTCGTCGAGGGCCACGCCTGCGGCCGCCTCCAGCGAGGTGAGTGCGCGCCGGGCGTCGCCACCGGCGATGCGCACGAGGTGGTCGCGCGCGTCGTCGGCCAGGCTGAGTTCCCCTGAAAGGCCGCGGTCGTCGGACACGGCCGAGTCGAGGACCTCGGCCACCTCCTCGTCGGTCAGCGAGCCGAGGGTGATGAGCATCGAGCGCGACAGCAGCGGGGCGATCACCGAGAACGAGGGGTTCTCCGTGGTCGCCGCGACGAGGATGACCTGGCGGTTCTCGACGCCGGGGAGCAGCGCGTCCTGCTGGGCCTTGGTGAAGCGGTGGATCTCGTCGAGGAACAGGACCGTCTGCCGGTCGTAGAGGTCGCGGTCGCGAGCGGCCTGGTCCATGACCTGCCGCACGTCCTTGACGCCTGCGGTGACGGCCGACAGCTCGACGAACCGGCGGTCCGCGGCGGTCGCCACGAGGTGGGCCAGCGTCGTCTTCCCGGTCCCGGGCGGGCCCCAGATGATCGCGGACAGTGGCCCGGCGGCGCCGGCCGATCCCTCGATGAGCCGTCGCAGCGGGCTGCCGGCACGCAGTACCGAGCCCTGGCCCCGGACCTCCTCCAGCGACCGGGGGCGCATGCGCACGGCGAGCGGCGGGAGCGCGGCGCCGGTGGGCATGCGGTCTCCGGCCCGCCCCCGCGAGGCCTCTGCGAAGAGGTCGTCGCCGTCACCGTTCACCACGGATGGCAGGGTATCTCCCGTGACCGACGCGCCCGACCACCCCGACCGGACGGCCTCCGCACTCTCCCACCTCGGCGGCCTGGTCGGCCGGCACCCCAGGACCGTCGTGATCGTGTGGCTGCTCGCGGTCGTGGCGGCGTTCGGCGGCGCGACCGGGGCCTTCGGCAACCAGTCGCTGTTCGACCGGCTGCAGTCCGGCGACCCGGCCGTCGCCGGCGAGAACCTCCAGGGCCGCGACCAGCTCGTCGCCGCCGGCAGGTCGGCCACCTCGACCCACCTGCTGCAGGTGACCGGTGCCGACGCGGCCGCGCCCACGACCGTGGCCGCGGTCAAGGCCGCCGCGGCCGACCTGGGCCGCATACCGGGGGTCGTCTCGGTCGCGGCCCCACAGCTCGTGCCGGCCGGGATCGCGAGCCCCGAGGCCAAGGCGCTGCTGCCCACGTCGGGTGACGGGTTCGCCGCAGTGGTCACCTTCGACCCGTCGCTCAAGGGGGACGCGCGGGACCGGACGCAGGAGCAGGTCGACACGAGGTTGCGCCAGCTGGTCGCCGCAGTCCCGGGCGCGAAGGGCACGACCGGCGGCCTCGCCGACCTCATCGACGCCATCACCTCGCAGGTCGAGAAGGACCTCCGCGCAGGAGAGGGCATCGCCCTGCCCATCAGCTTCCTGGTGATGGTGCTGGTCTTCGGCGGGTTCATCGCGGCGGGCATGCCGATCGTGGGAGCCATCGCGTCGATCGGCGGCGCGCTCGCCTCGCTGCTCGCCTTCTCGCACCTCATCGACCTCGACGCCACCGTGGTCAACGTCGTGACCGTCCTCGGGCTGGGCCTGTGCATCGACTACGGGCTGCTCACGGTGAGCCGGTTCCGGGAGGAGCTGCGCAGCCGCGTCCAGGGCCGGCCGGCAGCCGAGATCACCCGGGAGGAGGTGCAGGCGGCGATCGCGCGGACCGTCGACTCCGCCGGCCGCACCGTGGTCTTCTCCGGGCTCACCGTCGCCATCTCCCTCGGTGGGCTGCTCGTCTTCGAGGCCTCGATCCTCAAGGCCATCGGCTCGGCCGGCCTGTCCGTCGTGCTGGTCGCCATGCTGGTGGCGCTCACGCTCGTGCCGGCCCTGTGCGTCCTCGGTGCCCGGCGCCTGCTCGCCCGCGGCACCGAGCAGGCACCCGAGGAGGGCGTCTTCTCGCGGCTCGCCACCGGGGTCTTCCGCCGACCCGTGCTGGTCATCCTCGCCGTCCTGGTCGTGCTCGGGACGCTCGCGGCACCGGCGTTCCAGCTCAAGCTGACCTCCTCCGGCAAGGAGCTGCTTCCGGTCAGCGCGCCCCAGCGCCAGTTCTTCACCCAGCTCGAACAGCGCTACCCCCAGCTGTCCGGGCCGGACCTGCAGGTCGTGGCACAGGCCCCGCTGGCCCGCGCGCAGGAGTACGCCGCCGCCCTCCCGGTCGTCGACGGCCAGCACCTCGAGGGGCGCGCCGAGCGCGTCACCGACACGCTCAGCCTGGTCTCGGTGGAGGTCCCCGGCGGGCCGCTCGGCGACACGGCGAGGCACGCGGTCACCGCGCTCAAGGCCGAGCGCCCCGACTTCCCCACCAAGGTCATCGGCCAGGCGTCAGGCCTGCGCGACTTCACCGACTCGCTGCGCGGGCGCGCCCCGTACGCCTTCGCCCTCGTCGCCCTCGCGACGCTGGTACTGCTGTTCCTCATGACCGGGTCGGTGGTCATCCCCGTCAAGGCGCTGCTCATGAACGTCGTGTCGCTCGGGGCCAGCCTGGGTGTCGTCGTCTGGGTGTTCCAGCAGGGCCACCTCGAGGGGGTGCTCGGGTTCGACTCGGTGGGGGCGATCGAGTCGACCATCCCGCTGCTCGTGCTGGCCTTCGGCTTCGGGCTCTCGATGGACTACGAGGTCTTCCTGCTCTCGCGCATCGTCGAGCTCCACGAGCGCGGCGTCGACAACGACCGCGCGGTCATCGCCGGGCTGCAGCGCTCGGGACGCATCATCACCTCGGCTGCCCTGCTCGTGGTCATCGTGTTCTCCGGGTTCGTGTCCGGCCGGCTGCTGGTCATCAAGGAGACGGGTGTCGGCCTCGCCGTCGCCGTCCTGCTCGACGCCACGCTCGTCCGCATGCTGCTCGTCCCCGCGACGATGAAGCTGCTGGGGTCCTGGAACTGGTGGGCGCCCCCCGCGCTCCGCCGCTGGCACGCCCGCTTCGGGATCACCGAGTGAGCGCCTCGGACGGGACGGACGGCGACGTGGTCGGCACCGCCCTGCGGGAGGTCTCGAGCCACCAAGAGCTGCTCGCACTCAGTGGCGGCAGCGGGTTCCTGCGCTGGGACATCCCCACGCCCCTGAGCAACCCTGCCTACAGGGTGGGCTCGGCGTTCGCGCTCCCCCGCCAGACCCACACGCGTCGCCACGGCCTGTTGGTGATGGGCCAGCCCGAGGACGTCGACCGGCTGGTGGCGGCGATGGTCGCCGCCGACGTGCTGCCTCACGACCTCGGCTCCGTCACGGTGCAGCGCGGCTCGCTCGACGCTGTCGCACGTCACCTGCCGCTGGACGACGGCAACGACTGGGAGTGGCTGCGGGCACTGGAGGCACCACCGGTGGTGGCGGCCGAGGACCGGCTGGTCACCCTCCACCGCGACGACCAGCCCGCCATCCAGGTGCTGCTCGACCTCGCCAACCCCGGCACGGACGCACGACCCTTCGAGTACCCCGACCAGCGCTGGGTCGGCGTCCGTGGCGACGCGGGAGCCCTTCTGGCGTGTGGCGTGCGCGAGCCCAACCTCGCCGGCCACCCCGTCCTCTCCGGCATCACCGTGCACCCGGACGCACGCGGCACCGGGCTCGGGCTGGCCGTCACCGCGCGGCTGACGCGTGACGCCGTCCAGGAGACGGGCGTCTGCACCCTGGGCATGTACTCCCACAACGACGTGGCGCGCCGCCTCTACACCGGCCTCGGGTACGGCGACACGCACGCCTGGTCGAGCCGCCGCCTGGCCCGGGCCTGAGCTCAGCCGCACGAGAGACAGGTACGGCGCCCGCTCGGTGAGCGGGCGCCGTACCTGTCTCGGTGGTCCGGGCAGGGACCGGGTGTCAGCTGGTGACGGGGCTGACCTTCTCCGCACCCTGGGCCGCAGGGGCGTCGGCGGCGGGCTTGGCGTCGACGCCGGCCTCCTTGCGCTGCTCCGGCGTGATGGGCGCCGGGGCCGCGGTCAGCGGGTCGAAGCCGCCACCGGACTTCGGGAACGCGATGACGTCGCGGATCGACTCGGTGCCGGCGAGCAGCGACACGATGCGGTCCCAGCCGAACGCGATGCCGCCGTGCGGCGGGGCGCCGAAGGCGAAGGCGTCGAGCAGGAAGCCGAACTTCTCCTGCGCCTCCTCCTGCGACAGGCCCATGACCTCGAAGACCCGCTCCTGGACGTCGCGGCGGTGGATACGGATGGAGCCGCCACCGATCTCGTTGCCGTTGCAGACCATGTCGTAGGCGTAGGCCAGCGCCGAGCCGGGGTCGGTGTCGAAGGTGTCGAGGAACTCGGCCTTGGGCGAGGTGAACGCGTGGTGCACCGCGGTCCACGCGCTGTAGCCGAGGGCCACGTCACCGGAGGCGGTCGCGTCGGCGCTGGGCTCGAACAGCGGGGCGTCGAGCACCCACAGGAACGACCAGGCGTCCTCGTCGATGAGCTCGCAGCGGCGGCCGATCTCGAGGCGGGCCGCGCCGAGCAGCGCGCGCGACGACTTGGTCGCACCGGCGCCGAAGAAGATGCAGTCGCCCGGCTTCGCCCCCACGTGCTCGGCGAGCCCGTCGCGCTCTGCGTCCGTGAGGTTCTTGGCCACCGGACCACCCAGGGTGCCGTCCTCCTGAACCAGCACGTAGGCGAGGCCCTTGGCGCCGCGGCTCTTGGCCCAGTCCTGCCAGGCGTCGAGCTGCTTGCGCGGCTGGGAGGCCCCGCCGGGCATGACGACGGCGCCGACGTACTCGGCCTGGAACACGCGGAAGGTGGTGTCCTTGAAGTAGTCGGTGCACTCGACGAGCTCGTTGCCGAACCGCAGGTCGGGCTTGTCGGAGCCGAACCGGCGCATCGCCTCGGCGTAGGTCATCTGCAGGAACGGCGTCTGCAGGTCGACGCCGATGAGCTTCCAGACCTCCTTGACGACCGCCTCGCCCAGCTCGAGCACGTCCTCCTGCTCGACGAACGACATCTCGATGTCGAGCTGGGTGAACTCGGGCTGGCGGTCGGCGCGGAAGTCCTCGTCGCGGTAGCAGCGTGCGATCTGGTAGTAGCGCTCCATGCCCGCCACCATGAGCAGCTGCTTGAACAGCTGCGGGCTCTGCGGC
This sequence comes from Phycicoccus sp. Soil748, assembly GCF_001428025.1. Taxonomy (GTDB): domain Bacteria; phylum Actinomycetota; class Actinomycetes; order Actinomycetales; family Dermatophilaceae; genus Pedococcus. The sequence goes on from NZ_LMSC01000004.1 coordinate 38,487, forward strand.
AGGGCGTACCAGGACCCGGGCGCCAGACGCGCGGGCACGAGGAAGTCGCGGGCACCCTCCGGGGTGGAGCGGGTCAGCGTGGGGGTCTCGATCTCGACGAAGTCACGGGTGCCGAGCACCGAACGGGCTGCGGCGTTGACCTTGGAGCGCAGCCGGATCGCGGTGCCCGCAGACGACCGGCCGGGGCGGCGCAGGTCGAGGTAGCGGTGCTTGAGGCGTGCCTCCTCGCCGACGGTGACCCGCTCGTCGATCTGGAACGGCAGGGGCGCGGAGGCGTTGAGCACCTCCAGCTCGGTCGCGATGACCTCGATCTCGCCGGTGGGCAGGTCGGCGTTGGCGTTGCCCTCGGGACGCGTCTTCACCTCACCGATGACCTTGACGACGTACTCGTTGCGCAGGTCGTGGGCGCCGCCCTGCGCGAGCACCTCGTCGCGGACGACGACCTGGGCGACGCCGCTGGCGTCCCGCAGATCGAGGAACGCGACCCCTCCGTGGTCGCGCCGCCGGGCGACCCACCCGGTGAGCGTGACGGTCTGGCCGGAGTGGTCGGCACGCAGGGTGCCGGCCTCGTGGGTGCGGAGCACAGGACTTCCTTCGGTCTCGGGGACGACGGTGCCCGGTCCGGGGGTGCCGGTCGAGCCCGCCCATCCTACGGACCGGTCCGTGGGCCCCACGAATCGGTTTCGCCTGCAGCGGTTGCTTCGGTCAGCCGTGGACGACGCCGTCGAGGTAGACCCAGCGGCCCGCACGGCGTACGAAGCGGCTGCGCTCGTGCAGCGGCCCGTCGAGGTGGGAGGCCACGAACTCGACCTCACCGGTCTCGTCGTCCTCGCCACCCCCGGTCACGTCCAGCACGTCGAGCCGCCGCCACCCCGGGTCCGGCGCGACCTCGAGAGGGTCGGGGCGGTTGCGGGGGTGCCAGGTGCGCACGAGGTACGCAGCGTCGCCCAGGACGTAGGCGGCGTAGCGGCTGCGCATGAGCCGCTCGGCCGTCGTCGCCGAGGACTCCCCCGTGTGCAGCGGGCCGCAGCACACGCCGTACTCGGCGTCGCTGCCGCACGGGCACGGTCCGGCGGTCGTGGCGCCGAAGGCACCGCGGTCGCCGGCCACGTCAGGAGTCCTGGGCAGGGGTGCGGTGGTCGCGGTGGATGGGCCATGGAGCGTCGACGGGACGGAGTGTGGCCCAGCCCTGGTCGCGGGAGGCGAGGGCGCTGAGGGCGGCGAGGCCGAGGGCGGCGTTGTGCACCTTGCCGGCGAGGAACGCGTCGCGCACCTGCTCCAGCGGCACCCAGCGCAGCGGCATGCCGAGCTCCTCGCCGTCGCGGGTGTGCCGGTCGTGGTGCGGCACCGGCGACAGGTCGCGGGCCAGGTAGATCCGCAGGGCCTCGTCGATGCCGCCGGGCGAGCTGACGTAGTCGACCAGGACGTGCCACGTGTCGGCGACGAGGTCGGCCTCCTCGTGCAGCTCGCGGGCTGCGCCGACGTGCGGCGGCTCGTCGTCGACGTCGAGCAGGCCGGCCGGGATCTCCCACTCGAACATCCGGACCGGGTGGCGGTACTGCTGCACCAGCGCGACCCGACCCTGGTCGTCGAGCGCCAGCACCGCGACGGCGCCGGGGTGCCGCACGAACTGGCGGGTGACCTCACCGGCCTCGCCGAGGTCGACCGTCTCGCTGACGACGTCCCAGACCATGCCCTCGAAGACGGTCTCCTGCGCCAGGACCGGCCGGGCCTCGAACCGGTCCGCGAGCTGCTCCTCCACGGTCAGGCGTTCGCGTCGGCGGCGACCTTGGGCCGCTCGACCTCCACGAGCCGGGAGGCGCGCTGGGCGTCCAGGGCCGCGCCGACAAGACCGGCGAAGAGCGGGTGCGCGCGGTGCGGCCGGGACTTGAACTCCGGGTGGGCCTGAGTCGCGACGTAGTAGGGGTGCTCCGCGCGGTCGAGCTCGACGAACTCCACGAGGCCCCACTCGGGGTGCGTGCCGCTCACGACCAGCCCGGCCGCGGTGAGCTGGTCGAGGTACTCGTTGTTGACCTCGTAGCGGTGCCGGTGCCGCTCGGTGGCGGTCGTCGCACCGTAGGCCTCGGCGACGAGCGACCCGTCGAGGAGCTTGGCCTCCTGGGCACCCAGGCGCATGGTGCCGCCGAGGTCCCCGGCCCCCTCGACGAACGCCTTCTGCTCCTCCATGGTCGCGATGACCGGGGCGGGCGTCCGCGGGTCGAACTCCGTGGAGCTCGCGCCCTCGATGCCGGCGACGTTGCGGGCGTACTCGATGACCATGCACTGCAGGCCCAGGCAGATGCCGAGGGTGGGCACCTGCTTCTCGCGGGCCCAGCGCAGCGCGCCGAGCTTGCCCTCGATCCCGCGGATGCCGAAGCCCCCGGGCACGAGCACCGCGTCGACGCCGCCGAGCGCGCGCTGCGCCCCGGCCGGGGTCTGGCACTCGTCGCTGGCGACCCAGCGGATCTTGACCTTCGCGTCGTGGTGGAAGCCACCGGCGCGCATGGCCTCGGTGACCGAGAGGTAGGCGTCGGGAAGGTCGATGTACTTGCCCACGAGGGCGATCTCGACGGTGTGCTCGGGGCTGTGCACGCGGCGCAGCAGCTCGTCCCAGTCGTGCCAGTCGACGTCGCGGAACGGCAGGCCGAGGCGGCGGATGACGTAGGCGTCGAGGCCCTCCTTGTGCAGGACCTTGGGGATGTCGTAGATGCTCGGGGCGTCGACGCACGCGGCCACGGCCTCGGTGTCGACGTCGCACATCAGCGAGATCTTGCGCTTGATGCCGCCGGGGATCTCACGGTCGGCGCGCAGCACCAGCCCGTCGGGCTGGATGCCGACCTGGCGCAGGGCGGCCACCGAGTGCTGCGTCGGCTTGGTCTTGAGCTCGCCGCTCGGGGCGAGGTAGGGCACGAGGGAGACGTGCAGGAAGAAGACGTTGTCGCGGCCCACGTCGTGGCGCACCTGGCGGGCGGCCTCGAGGAAGGGCAGCGACTCGATGTCGCCGACGGTGCCGCCGATCTCGGTGATGATGACGTCCGGCGCGTCGGACGCGGTGACGCCCTCGCTGCCGGCGGCCTGGGCACGCATGCGCGCCTTGATCTCGTTGGTGATGTGCGGGATCACCTGGACCGTGTCGCCGAGGTACTCGCCGCGGCGCTCCTTGGCGATCACGTCGCTGTAGACCTGGCCGGTCGTGACGTTGGCCTTGCCGACCAGCGGGACGTCGAGGAACCGCTCGTAGTGACCGATGTCGAGGTCGGTCTCGGCCCCGTCGTCGGTCACGAAGACCTCGCCGTGCTGGAACGGGTTCATCGTCCCGGGGTCGACGTTGAGATAAGGGTCCAGCTTCTGCATGGTGACCCGCAGACCGCGGGCCCTGAGCAGATGTCCGAGGCTCGAGGCGGTCAGCCCCTTGCCGAGCGAAGAGGCAACGCCCCCGGTCACGAAGATGTGTTTCGTCTGCTCCACCACGGGATTCAAGCCTACGTCATCCCGGGGAGGGCTGAGTACCACTCCCGCCAGCGGCGTGCCGTCGCGAGGCCGTCGTCCCACGACGCGGCGCGGTCGCGCCCCTGCTGGGAGAGCCTTCCCCGCAGCTCGGGGTCGGCCAGGACCTGGTCGACAGCACCGGCGAACCCGGGCGTGTCGCCGACGTCGACGAGCAGGCCGGCCCCTTCGACGAGGTCGTGCAGGCCTCCGGTGTCGCTGGCGACGACCGGCAGCCCCGCGGCCATCGCCTCCTGCACGACCAGGGCCCGGGCCTCCCACCGGCTGGGCAGCACGAAGACCTCGGCAGCCTCGAGCCACGCGGTGGGGTCGGAGACCGCACCGACGAAGTGGGCGGGCGCTGCCAGGTGCCGGGCCCTCTCCCGCAGGTCGGTCAGCAGGCGTTCGTCCCCGTCACCCACGACCACCCACTGCACCGGCTCGTCGACTTGCGCCGCCGCCTCGACGAGCACGTCGAGGCTCTTCTGCGGTGCGATCCGGGAGATGGTGAGCACGAGGGCCCCCGAGGCAGGCAGGCCCGCAGCCTCGAGCAGCGTGGCTGCCCGGGTACGGCGCTCGGCCACGGCGACCGGCCGCGTGCCCAGCAGGGCCGGGACCCTGGGCGACGGCACCGGTGCGAGCCGGGCGTCCGTGGCGCCGTGGTGCCTCGCGACGTCGACGAGGTCGCTCGAGGCCCCGGTGACCAGGGCAGCGCGGCGCGCGACGACGGACTGCACGATGCGGCTGAGCGCCGCCCGTGGTCCTGCACCACCGGGTACGGCGTTGTGCTGGCTCACCACCACGGGCGTGCCGGTCCCCAGGCCGGCGAGGACGGCGAACAGGCCCGCCTGGTGGCCGTGGGCGTGGACGACGTCCGAACCCCGGGCCAGGGCGTGCATCCGGCGCAGGTCGGCCACGATGCCGCGTACGCCGTTCCCCCGGGCCGGCCACCAGCGCCGGGCATCGTCGAGCGCGAACCGGTCTGCGGTCAGGTCGTCGGTCACGACCACGACGTCGTCGCCGAGCTCGCGCAGCCGGGCGGTGAGGTCGACCACGTGCAACCCGATGCCGCCGGTGCTGCGCCCGACGACCATGGCGACCCTCACGCGGCGCTCCCCCGACGGCGGCTGCGTCCCCGTTCGCGCATCTCGCGGAACGTCGCCCGGTCACCCACAGCCATGACGGCCAGGTAGACCGCCGCGGTGGCGAGCGCCACGGCGACGCCTGCGCCGAGGGCGCCCCACACCGAGGTGGTCGACAGGGCGCGGGCGATGCCGTCGCCGACGGCCAGCGCCAGCGCGACGGCCACGATGACCGAGCCGAGGGTGCGGTAGCTGCCGGCGAGCGCCAGCGGCCCCCATGCCTTGCGCACGAGCAGGACGAGCACGAGCGCGGAGAGGATCATGCCGACCGAGGAGGCGACGCCCAGGACACCGAGGGTCGCGCCGGCGCTCGACCCCTCCGGGAGGACTGCGAGGGGCAGGAGGGCGGTCACGGCCCAGCCAGCCGCGACCGCCAGTGCCGCGTGGGCGGGGCGCCCGCGCACGTAGAGGGCGCGGGTGAGCAGGGCCGCGACGCCGAAGCCGACGACGCCGGGGGCGTACGCCGACAGGGCGCCGGGGATGGCGGCCAGCGCGGCTCCTCCCCCGAGGTCCGAACCACGGTCGAAGTGGGAGAAGAAGGCACCCACGGGGCGCGAGACCGCCATGAGGACGGCGGCAGCGCCCGCGGTGAGCAGCAGGATGCCCTGCAGCCCGCGGGCCAGCGAGTCGCGGGCTGCGGTGCCCACCATGCCCTGCGACTCCTGGCCGGCGGTGTGGGCCAGCGCGGGGAAGACCGAGGTCGCGATGGGCACCGCGAGGACGGCGTAGGGCAGCAGATAGACGGCCTGGACATAGGCGTAGGCGTTGACCGTGCCCACGACGTCCGTGCGGTGGTGGGTGATCCACAGCACCGTGAGCACGGCGGCCTGCTGCGCGACCAGCGCCACCAGCCCGGCACCGGCCAGGGAGGCGGCCCGCCGGGCGAGGCCCGCGGGGAAGCCCAGGGTCGGCCGGAGCCTTACACCCGAGCGCACGACGGGCACGAGCAGCGGGAGGCTGAGCACCACCACGCCGAGGGTGGTGCCGCCTGCGAGCGTCCAGACCGCTGCGTCGGAGACACCGCCGGGGCCGTCGGTGGTGCCGGCGAGCGCGCCGTACGCGACGTAGGCGGCGATGACGACCAGGCTCGACAGCAGCGGCGCCAGGGCCGCCGCAAGGAAGTGCCGACGGGCCTGTAGGACGCCGGACAGCACGATGCCCACGCCGTAGAGCAGGACCTGCGGGGCGAACAGGCGCAGCATGTGCGACCCGAGGTCGACCGCGTCCCGGGACGCCCCGGCCCCGAGCAGGGCCGCGCTGAGCCAGGGTGCGAGCACCGCGAGCAGGACGGCCAGCGGCGCCAGCACGAGCACGGCCCAGGTGAGCAGGGCCGACGCGGTGCGGTCGGCCTCCTCCTGCCGTCCCATCCCGAGCTGGCCGGCGATGAGGGGTACGGCGACGGCGGCGAGGACGCCCCCGGCTGCCACCTCGTAGACGACGTTGGGCACGAGGTTGATGGTCTGGTAGACGTCGCCGACCCCGGCTGCCCCGACGCTGTTGGAGAAGACCATGGTGCGGACGAAGCCGGCGACACGGGCGAGCAGCGTGGCCACGGCGATGATCCCCGCCGCCCGGGCCACCGACGTCCCGGCCGTCCCGGCCGACGGCGGGGTCGTCCGCGGAGTCGTCGGCGGGGTCATCGGCGGCCCAGGGCGTCGATCTCGCGCAGCACCGGGGTCGACTCGATGACCCGTGTGAAGGAGACCTTCTCCGAGGCCAGGGTCAGCCCGGTGAGGACGGCCAGCGCGACGAGCCGACCGCGTCGGCCGGTGGCCTGCACCAACACGGTCCCGAGCAGGGCGCCTGCGCTGTTGGCCCCCGTGTCGCCGAGCATCGCCTCGCCCCGCAGGTCGGGCGCCAGCAGGCCCATGGCTGCGCCGCCGGCGGCCGCCGCGGCCGCACGCGGCTCCCGGCCTGTGGCGGCAAGGGCGGCGGCACCGAGCAGGGTCGCCTTGAGCGCCCGCCCGGGTCGCAGGTCCAGGAGGTTGAGCAGGTTGGCCGAGCCCGCCACCACGGCGCCACCGACGAGGGTGTCGACCGCGGTGGGCCGGGCAGGTCCGCCGCTCCGGCGCAGGCCACGGTCGACCAGGGTGGCCGTGGCCAGGCCGGCAGCACCGAGCCCGAGCACCTTGACCGCGCCGGTGGTGACCTGTCCGCGGGCGAGCGCGCCGAGGTGCCCCTTGAGCCCCTTGCTCGAGGAGTCGCCGACGAGGTCGTCGAGGGCGCCGAGACCGGCCGAGGCGGTGGCCGCGAGGACGGGCCCCGGACCGGCACCGGCGAAGCCGGCAGCAGCCGCCGCGCCCACGGCGTACGCGGGGCCCTCGAGGAGCGTGACCGGTCGCCCGGCGTGGTTGGTGCGCTCCCAGCGCTGCGTGCCTCCGGGCGGGTTCGCCCGCAACGCCTTGAGCGAGAGCGAGGCCACGACCCCGGCCAGGGCACCGGTCGCCACGGGGTGCACGACGCTGCCTACTTGGTTGCGAGCTGCGGGAACCCGGCGGACGCGTCGCCGGCGAGGCCGTACTGCCCCGACTTGCCGGCCTCCTGCTCGAGGAGGCCGAACACGACACTCGCCTGGCCCATCGGCAGCTCGCCGTCGTCGACCGTGGTCAGGGCACCCGAGAGGTCCTTGTCGTCGCGGGCGGCGGTGACCACCGAGGCGGTGCCCGTGGTCCCGGGAGCGGTGCTGCTCGTGACGAGGACGGCTCCGGCGCCGGCCGAGTCCATCGCGCCGGCGAGGCGGGCCAGCGCTGCGGCCCGGTCGCTGCGGGCGGCGGTGTCCGAGCCGGTGACCGGCCCGGCCACGACGACCGCGAGGGTGGCGCGGGTGACGGTGTCGGGGCTGTACTTCACGAGCTCACCGGTGCGCAGCCCCTCCAGCGCGGCGTTCGCGCCGGCGGCGCCGGACCCCGCCTTGGTGAGGACCGAGCGGGCGAGCACCGTGTCGACGAGGTCGGCCGACTGGTCGACCGGCACCCCGACCTGGCCGGCGAGGTTCTGGGCCAGGGTCGAGCGCAGGGTCGCCTTGTCGGGGTCCACCCACGCGTCCTGGACGGAGATGGTCGAGCCGATGGTGGCCCCGGCGGCGGTGAGCGTGTCGGTGGTGGACTTCACGAGCCCGTCGTCCGCGCCGGGCAGCACGATGACGCTGACGGTCGTGTCGTCGAGGCGCGACGCCAGCAGGCTGCGGTTGCTCGCGGTCGTGAACTCGTCACGGGCCTTGTCCCCGCGCTCGGCCTGGTCGAGCTGGGTCCGCAGCGTCGCCTTGTCCTGGCGCAGGTTCTTCACCTCCGACGTCAGGGTGTTGCCCAGGTCCTCCTTGAGCGGACCGGCACCGAGCACGATCCCCACCGCGAGGGCGAGGAAGATCGAGACGATGGAGACGAGGTGGTAGCGGAAGTCGATCACGTGATGGTTCCTACGACGAAGGACCACAAGTCGTCCCAGCGAGCGCCGAGGACCTGCAGGAGGGCACGCCCACCCGTCGTCGACCACAGCGCCGCGAACAGCGCGCTGAGCCCGACGAGGAGCATGACGATGAGGGTGAGGTTGGAGATGCGAGAGCGGTAGAGGCGGCTCACGCCCTTGGCGTCGACGAGCTTGCCGCCGACGCGAAGGCGGGTCAGGAAGGTGCTGGCCATGCCGCTGCGGCCCTTGTCGAGGAACTCGACCAGGGTCGCGTGCGTGCCGACGGCGACGATGAGCTCGGCGCCCTTGTCGTCCGCGAGGAGCATGGCGACGTCCTCGCTCGTGCCGGTGGCGGGGAAGACGACGGGCTCCACCCCGAGGCGGCGCACGCGCTCGAGGCCGGGCGCGTTGCCGTCGCGGTAGGCGTGGACGACGATCTCGGCGCCGCAGCGCAGTGTCGCGTCGGACACCGAGTCCATGTCGCCGACGACGAGGTCCGGCTTGAGCCCGACCTCGACGAGGGCGTCCGCCCCGCCGTCGACGCCGATGAGGACCGGGCGGTACTCGCGGATGTAGCTCCGGAGGGTCTGCAGGTCCTCCTTGTAGTGGTAACCGCGCACGACGATGAGCGCGTGGCGGCCGTCGATCTGCGTCGTGATGTCCGGGACGCCGACCCCGTCGAGGAGCAGCTCACGCTCGCGCCGCAGGTACTCCATGGTGTTGGCGGCGAAGGCCTCGAGCTGCACGGCCAGGCCGGCCCTCGCCTCGGTCATGGCTGCCGCGACGATCTCGTGGTCGAACGCCTGGCCCTTGGCCACGACCTCGTCGCCGACCCAGAGCTGGTCGCCGTCGAGGCGGACCTGCTGGCCCTCGTGCACGGTGTGCATGACGTCGACGCCGACGTTGTCGAGCAGCGGCACCCCGGCGTCGATGAGGATCTCGGGGCCCAGGTTGGGGTAGCGCCCGGAGATCGACGGCGCGGCGTTGACGACCGCGGCGGGTCGGCACGCCAGCAGCGCCTCGGCGCTGACCTTGTCGATGTCCTGGTGGTTGATGACGGCGATCTCGCCGGGACGCAGCCTCTTGGTGAGGTTCTTGGTGCGGGCGTCGACGCGGACCTGCCCGCGGACCCCCGGGGTCTCGGGTTCGCGGGCGCGCTGGCGGGGGATCTTGAGGGGCATCGCGCCCATCCTCCCATGCGGGCGGGCCAGCTCAGCGCGCCCCACGCGGGCGTGCCGCGACGCTCAGGAGACCGCTGCCGCCCTCCGGGCAGAGCTCGCGGCGACGAGCTCCCGGGCGTGGTCGAGGGCCGCGTCGGTCTCGGCCCCGGACATCATGCGGGCCAGCTCGCGCAGCCGCTCGTCGTCGTCGAGGGCGTGCACGCCGCTGGAGGTGATGTGGCCGTCGCTGGCCTTGCGGACGACCAGGTGCCGGTCGGCGTAGGCAGCGACCTGGGGCAGGTGGGTCACGACGACGACCTGGGCGTGCTCGGCCAGCGCCGCGAGCCGTGCGCCGACGTCGAGGGCAGCGCTGCCACCGACCCCGGCGTCGACCTCGTCGAAGACGAAGGTGGGGACGTCGGCGCCGCCCGCGGCACCGGTCACGACCTCCAGCGCGAGCATGACGCGGGAGAGCTCACCACCGGAGGCAGCCTTGGCGACCGTCCGGGCCGTGGCGCCGGGGTTGGCCGCGAGCAGGATCTCGACGTCGTCGGCGCCGTGGCGCGCGAGTCCCGACGACCGGGCGCTGACGTCGACCTCCACGCGCGCCTGCCCCATGGCCAGGTGGGCGAGCTCGGCGGTCACGGCCTTGGCCAGGCGGGAGGCGGCCTTGCGGCGGGCCGCGGTCAGGGCCTGGGCCGCGGTGGTGCGCTGGGCGTCGAGCTCGGCGACCCGGGGCTCGAGCTCCTCGATACGGCTGTCCGACCCGAGCAGCAGGTCGAGCCGCCGAGCCGCCTCCCGCCCCCAGTCCAGGGCGTCGGCGACGGTCTCGCCGTACTTGCGGGTGAGCGCCGTGAGGTCGGCGCGGCGCTGCTGCACCCAGGCCAGCCGCGCGGGGTCCACGTCGACATCGGTGAGGTAGGAGCTGAGGTCGGCCGCGAGGTCGGCCACGAGGTAGCCGAGGTCGGCGAGGCGCCGGTCGAGCTCCTTGAGCGCGGGGTCGTGGTCGGCCTCCCCCGCCAGGGCCTGGCGTGCCGCCGCGACCGTCTCGGCCGCGCCGGGGGCCTCCTGCCCCGAGTAGTCCGGGGTCCCCGCGAGGTGGTCGTGGGCGAGGGCCGCGGCCGTCCGCAGTCCCTCGGCGTGGCTGAGCCGCTCGTCCTCCACGCGCAGGTCGGCGTCCTCCCCCGGCTGCGGGTCGAGCTGCTCGAGCTGCTCGAGGCCGTGCTGGAGGATCTCGACCTCCCTGGCGCGGTCGCGAGCGGCCTCCCGGAGCGAGGCGAGCTCGGTGCGCGCGGCCTCGTGCTCGTCGTAGACGGCGGTGTAGCGGGCGAGGGCCTTGGCGACCGCGTCGCCCCCGAACTGGTCGAGCATCGCGCGGTGCTGGTCTCCGTGGCGCAGCCGCCACTGGTCGGCCTGGCCGTGCACGGCCACGAGGTGCTCACCGACCTCGGCCAGCACACCGACCGGTGCTGACCGACCACCGACGTGGGCGCGAGAGCGTCCCTCGGCCGAGACCGACCGGACCAGGACCAGTCCGTCCGCCACCTCTGCGCCCGCCTCGGCGGCCCGCACGGAGGCGGGGTGGGACTCGGGCACGTCGACGAGGCCCTCCACCACGGCGGTGGAGGCACCGGACCGGACCAGGCCGGCGTCGGCGCGGGCCCCGAGCAGCAGCCCGAGGCCGGTGACGACCATGGTCTTGCCAGCACCGGTCTCACCGGTGAGGACGTTGAGGCCCGGGTGCAGGTCGAGCACGGCGTCGTCGATGACGCCCAGACGCTGGATCCTCAGTTCCTGCAGCACGGGGCACAGCCTCTCACGGGGCACCGACGCCGCCGGTCACGCAGGGCCGCCACACCGACGCCCGGACCGACGTTCAGACCGACGTTCAGGCTGACGGTGCCGGGCGGCCGTTGCGGGCGGCCTCGAGCCGCGCCTGGCCGCGCCAGCCGTGCACGTTGAGGTCGAACTTGGCCACGAGCCGGTCGGTGAACGGCGAACGGCTCAGCCGCGCCAGCCGCACGGGGGTCTGTGACCGGACCACCTCGATGCGGGCACCCGGGGGCAGGTCGACGGCGCGCCGGCCGTCGCACCACAGCGCCCCGGTGCCGAGGGTGTCCGGCACCACCTCGAGGGCGAGGTGCGACTGCGGCCCGACCACGAGCGGCCGGGCGAACAGGGCGTGCGCGCTGATCGGCACGAGCAGCAGTGCCTCGACATCGGGCCACACGACCGGCCCACCGGCCGAGAACGCGTAGGCCGTCGACCCGGTCGGCGTGGCCACCACGGCGCCGTCGCAGCCCCAGGTCGTCAGCGGGCGACCGTCGATCTCGGCGACGACCTCGAGCATGCGCTCACGGTTGGCCTTCTCGACGGTGACCTCGTTGAGGGCCCAGCTGGTGTAGACCGGCTCCCCGTCGACCTTGGCGGTCACGTCGAGGGTCATGCGCTCCTCGACGGTGTAGCTGCGCGCGACGATGTGCTCGACGGTGGCCGAGATGTCCTCCCGCTCCGCCTCGGCGAGGAACCCGACGTGTCCGAGGTTGACGCCCAGGAGCGGCGCACCGGTCCCCCGCGACATCTCGGCCCCGCGGAGGATGGTCCCGTCGCCGCCGAGCACGCACACCAGCTCGCAGCCCTCGGCAGGGTTGTCTGCGCTGGCGAGGGTCACGCCGTCCTGGGCGGACAGGTTGACGGCGGCCGCCTCGTCGGACTGGACGACGACCTCGATACCGGCGTCGTGCAGCCGTTGCACCACCCCGGCGGCGAGGTCGTGGGCCTCCTGACGACGCGGGTGGGCCACGAGGAGGATCCTGCGGCGGGCTGGGGTGGTCACGGGGTTCCCTTCAGGCTCACCTGGTCTGCGGTCTTCACCAGAGCCTCCCATCCCATGCCCTCAGCGGCGCGCGGGGTCAGCCAGAGGAGGTACTCGGCGTTGCCCTCGCCTCCCCGGATGGGGCTCTCCGCCAGACCCTTCGGGTGCAGGCCCGCGGCGATGGCGCTGCGTGTGACCTCGGTGACCGCCCAGGCGCGGTCGCCCTGGCTGCGCACGATGCCGCCCTTGCCCAGCCGCGTCCGGCCCACCTCGAACTGAGGCTTCACCAGCACCACGGCGTCGCCGTCCTCGCGCAGCAGCCCCCGAAAGGTGTCGAGGACGAGGGTGAGCGAGATGAAGCTGAGGTCGGCGACGAGGAGGTCGACCGGTCCGCCGACCTCCTCCGCCGACAGGCCGCGCACGGTGGTGCCGGGACGGTCGGTCACCCGTGGGTCGTCGGCGAGCTCGGGCACGAGCTGCCCGCGGCCGACGTCGAGCGCGACGACGTGGTCGGCGCCGTGGCGGAGCAGCACCTGGGTGAACCCGCCGGTGGAGGCCCCGACGTCGAGGCAGCGCTTCCCCGCGGCGGTGAGCCCGAGCTCCCCGAAGACCTCGAACGCCCCCACGAGCTTGTACGCCGCGCGGCTCACCCAGCGCGGCCCCTCGTCGCGGACCTCGATCGGCGTCGCGGCGTCCACGGGGGTCGAGGACTTGGCTGCCGTGGCACCCGCGACCACGACGTCACCGGCCTCGACGAGGGCGCGGGCATGACCGCGTGACCTGGCCAGGCCCCGACGGACGAGCTCGACGTCGAGCCGCGCGGTGTCGCTCACTCGCCGCCGAGGTGGGACAGGCGGCCCTGCAGCGTCTGGTGCACCCGTCGGCCGGCGTCGATGCGGGCGTCCAGGTCGTCCTCGGGGGCGTCACGCAGGTCCTGCAACGCGGAGTCGATGACGATGTCGCCGGTCGTGTGCTCCCCGAGGTCGGGCGCCTCGCGCCCAGGTGTGCCGATGTGTGGTGCGCCACCGTCGGGGGCCTCGCCGCCAGGGGCGGTGCGCGGGGGTCCGGGCAGAGGCCCTGGGCCTGGGCCCGGTGTGGGCGCAGCCGGGCGGGGCTGCTGGGCGTTGTCGCTGTGGAGCTGGTTGGTCACGAGCCGGTCTTCTTCGCAGTCGTCTTCTGGGCAGTGGACTTCGTGGGCGTGGACTTCTTCGCCGCGGACTTCGTGGCCGTCGTCTTCCTCGCGGTCGTCTTCTTCGCAGCAGACTTCGTCGCGGTGGTCTTCTTCGCGGTGGTCTTCTTCGCAGACGTCGACTTCTTCGCCGCGGTCTTCCTCGCAGTCGACTTCTTCGCCGGCGTCCGCGTCGACGCGGACTTCCTGCCGGCGCCGGTCGTGGACTTCGTCGCGACGGCAGGCTCGACTGGGGCGGCGGCCGGGGCGGCTGCGTACGGTGCCGCGGCAGGCCTCGCGCTCGTGCTCACCGCGCCGGAGGGCCGAGGTGCTGAGCCACGGGCGGCACCGGCGGCGCCGGACACTGCCGAGACACCGGTGGCGACGACGAGGTCCCTGAGGTCCGCGAGCTCCTTGGTGACCCCGGCCAACGCGGCCCGGGCGGCGTCGACGTCGCCGAGGCTGGCCACGTCGGCACGCCGAAGCGCGGTCTCGACCTCGGCCTGCACGAGGGCCACGAGGTTGGCCCTGTTGCTCCGGGCGGCCTCGAGCAGCTGGTCGGCCAGGGTCGAGGCCTGCACCGCTCGACGGCTCACCTCGTCGACTCCCGGGAGGGCCAGCAGACCCTGCGCAGCCTCCATCGCCTTGGCCATCGTCATCTCACCCAGACCGCTGGCGAGCTGGACGTAGCTGCGCACGGACTCGAACGCCATGGGGTCCTCCTCGGGGAGCGACCGGGCGTCGCTCGACTCCTCACGCTACTGCCAGACGTCCAGGTCCTGCACGAGGCGCCGGGCCGCGTCGTCGTCGAGCTCGTCGTCGTCGATCGCCTGGTGCAGGCACGCCACGGCAGCCCGAGCAGACTCGATGGGGGTCCCCGTGCGGGCGACGTCCCAGCGCCCGTCCACGAGCCGGCGCCGGTCGCCGCCGCACTCCCACCAGGAGTAGTCCGTCTCAGCCGCCTCGTAGGCGGCGCCGAGCGCCCGCAGGTCCTCCACGAGGTAGGTCGGGCGCATGGCCGGCGGAGCGGTCGCCAGCGTGGTCACCGAGTCGACACCGGTGAGCACCAGCACGGAGTCCATGCCGGTGGCGACTGCGCCGGCCACGTCGGTCTCGAGCCGGTCCCCCACGGCGAGCACCCGGCGTGCGGGCATGTCGAGGCGGTCCGCGCACAGCTCGTAGAGCGGCGCCTCGGGCTTCCCGACGACGACCGGGTCGCGATCGACGGCTCGCCGCACCGCGGCGACGAGCATGCCGTTGCCGGGTGCGGTCCCCCGGTGCGTCGGCAGCGTCTCGTCGGTGTTGGTCGCCACCCACAACGCACCGGCGGCCACGGCGTAGGCCGCTTCAGCCAGGTCGGAGGCCGTCACGTCCTGGCCGTAGCCCTGCAGCACCCCCTCCGGTCGCAGACTCGCGTCCTCGCGCAGGTCGCGTGGCTCGAGGACGCGAAAGCCCTTGGCCTGCAGCGCCTCGTGCACCCCCGAGCCGCCGACCGCCAGCACGCCCGCTCCCCGGGGCAGGTGCCGGGCCAGCACCTCGGCGCCGGCCTGGGAGCTGGTGGCGACGTCGCGGCCGCTCGCGTGAAGGCCCAGCTCGGTCAGGTGGGCCGCCACCTCGCCGGGAGGGCGGGACGCGTTGTTGGTCGCGTACACGATCGGCACCGACAGCGACGACAGCGCGGAGACCGCATGGTCCACCGCCTCCGGGCCGCGGTAGACCACGCCGTCGAGGTCGCAGACGACCGCGGAGTACCGCTCGATCAGCGTCGACACCTAGCGGTCGCCGTCCTGGCGCTCCTCGCGACCGCCGGCTCCCTGCTCCCGCTCGTCGTCACCGTCGAGGTCGTCCTCCTCGCCCTCCAGCAGGTCGGTGAGGATGACCCCGTCGAGCTCGGCGAGACGCTCGGCCGCGTCGGTCTCCAGCTCGGTGTCGGTGTCGGCAGCACGGGCGAACCACGTGCGCGCGTCCTCCTCACGCCCCACCGCGAGCAGCGTCTCCGCGTAGGCGTAGGCGAGCCGCGTCGTCCACGGCTTGCGCCCGGTCGACTTCAGCTGGGGGATCTCCAGGGCCAGGCGCGCGGCATCGAGCTGCCCCATGTCACGGCGGATGCCCGAGATGACGATGGCCAGCTCGACGCGCTCCTCCACCGTCAGGGTCCTCGCCTCCGGCGACGTGGCCAGCTCCAGCGCGCGCTCGGGACGCCCCAGCCCACGCTCGCAGTCCACCATCAGCGGCAGCATGTGCGAGGAACCGCTGAGCCGGCGGGCGGTGCGGAACTCGCTGAGCGCCCTGGCCCACTCCCCCTTGCGGTAGGCGACCAGGCCGAGGGCCTCGCGCGTCGCGGGCACGCGTCCGGCCCGTCGCACTGCCGTCTCGGCGTGCGCCTCGGCCCCGACGAAGTCGTCGACCTCGAGCAGGGCGGCCACCATGACCAGGTGCTGCGCCACACCCTCGGCGTTCTCCTTGCTCAGGGTGCGCAGCTGGTGGTGCACCGAGCGGTCCAGCTCCTTGCCTGTCACCCCCTCGGCGATGCGGGGCTCGGGCAGCTTCGGGGTGCGGGGCGCGAGCCTCGGTCCCCCACGACGCTCACTGTTGTCAAAGGTCCCGGCTCCACGCTCGTCACGCCGACCCGCGCCACCGCGCCGCTCGGAGCCACCCGGGGGACGACCGCCGGGTCGCCCGGCTCCCGGACGTCCGCCGGATGGACGACCTTCACCACGGTCGTAGCTGCCGCCACCGCCCTGACCGCCCTGACCGCCCTGGCCTCGGTAACCGCCACCCTGGCCACCTTGACCGCGGGAGCCGCCGCCAGGGCCTCGCGAGCCTCCAGGCCCTCCAGAGCCCCCGGGACGGCCGCCGCCCGAGGATGGACGACGGCCCTGGCCGTCACGACCTGACTGGTTCTCGGACACCGGTGCTCCTCGCTGTGCAGTAATCGTCCCGCAGTCTACGGACTCGCTGCGACCGGGGCACTGCCCGGGTGAGAGCGTCCGTCGCGACTCGTCGGAACTGTCGTCGTGGGTGCACTTCTGCAATGCGCCCACAAATGCGAAAGGGCCTTCCTGTGGGGG
>NZ_LMSC01000005.1:0-29994 GCF_001428025.1 Phycicoccus sp. Soil748
CCGGTCCGACCGGTTCCACATCACGGTCGAGGTGGCGCCGCAGCGGGCGGGGTACCGGCCGGGGGAGGAACCCCGCTGGGGCGAGAAGCGCCCCGCTGACTGCGGCGAGCTGCCCGACCCACACACGTCGCAGACGCGGCCGCTGCCCGGCAAGAAGTTCGACGACGGCACGGACAACGTCGGCGGCTACTCCTCCGACCCGCAGTTCGCGGCACTGCCGTCACTCTTCGCGGGCGCCTCCGGGGCGGCGGTCGCCGACCCGGACGCGGGTCTGGCCGGCACCGAGCAGGAGCAGCGGGTGGTGACCGCGCTGCTGGACCCCACAGCCCGCCCGACGCCCTCGGCCATCACCACCCTGCTCGCCGGACCGATCCTGCGCGGCACCACGGTCTCCCAGGGCGCGGAACCCCAGCGCGCGGAACCCCAGGGCGCGGAACCCCAGGGCGGGGAACCCCACGGCGGGGCGGCCGGGTAGCCGGCGTCAGCGCGGGGTGAGGAGGCTGGACAGGCCGCCCCACACGCTGGACACCACGATCGCCGTGGCGTCCTCGACCCCGATGCCGGGACGCCCTGCGCGCCACACGGCCACCCGCTCGCAGGCGCCGATGACGACCTCCGCGCATCCCTCCAGCAGCTCCTCGGGCACGGCGCCGAGCCCGGGCGCGGCGCGGAACGTCGCCACGGTCGCGGCCGACTGCTCCTCGCGGATGCTCTCGATGAGGGGGTTGGCCTGCGAGGCGACCGCACCCTCCTGCCGGATCAGCACGAACGCCGTGGCGTGGGCGTCGATGAACTCGAAGAACGCGCGCACGCCCGCCTCGAACACCTCCGAGAGCGGGGCGTCCGGGCCGACCGAGGCCCACGACAGCTCGGTGGCCTCGCGCAGCTGCGTGCGAGCGCGCGTGATGCACGCCGACAGCAGGCCCTCCTTGGAGCCGAAGTAGTCGTAGATGAGCGGCTTGGTCACTCCCACCCGCTCCGCGACCTCGTCCATGCTGGTGGCGTGGAAACCGCGTTCGGCGAAGACCTGCTCGGCGGCGGTGAGGATCTGCTCCTCCCGCTCGGCGCGCGGCACGCGCACGCGCGGCGTACGGGTCGCGGCAGCGGAGGGTCGGGGCACGCGGTGATGCTACCCCTACCCTTGGTAACTTACCGATGGTAAGTTCCTCGTCCATGACCGCACCGCACCACCGCGTCGTCATCGTGGGCACGGGCTTCTCGGGCCTCGGGATGGCGATCCGGCTCTCCCAGCGCGGGGAGCGCGACTTCGTCCTGCTGGAGAAGGCGGACGACATCGGCGGGACCTGGCGCGACAACCGCTACCCCGGCTGCGCCTGCGACGTCCCGTCGCGCCTCTACAGCTTCTCCTTCGACCAGAAGGCGGACTGGAGCCGCGACTACGCCCCCGCCCCCGAGATCTGGGCCTACCTCCAGGACGTCGCGCGGCGGCACGGGGTGCGTGACCGCGTCGTCCTCGGCGCCGACCTGAGGCAGGCCCGGTACGACGTGGAGCGCCGGCGCTGGGAGCTCACCGCCGCGGACGGCCGGGAGTGGACCGCGGACGCCCTGGTCCTGGGCGTGGGCGGCCTGCACCAGCCGGCTCGCCCGGACATCGAGGGCCTGGACGACTTCGCGGGCGCGCTGATGCACACGGCGCAGTGGCCGGAGGACGACGGTCTCGACGGCCTGCGCGTGGGCGTCGTCGGGACGGGCGCGAGCGCCGTGCAGCTGGTCCCCGAGCTCGCTCCCCGCGCGGCCCACACGACGGTGTTCCAGCGCACCCCGGCGTGGACCATGCCCAAGAAGGACGTCGAGTGGAGCCCGCGCCGCCAGCGGCTGTTCCGGCGCTTCCCGGTGCTGCAGCGCGCGGTGCGCTGGCGCACCTACTGGGAGCTCGAGGCGCGGGCGCCCCTGTTCGTCCGCTTCCCGGCCCTCGCCCGTCTCGGTGAGCGGGTGGCGCTGCGGGAGCTGCGCAAGGCGGTCCGCGACCCCGAGGTCCGCGACCGCCTCACGCCTCGATACCGGTTGGGCTGCAAGCGGATCCTGCTCTCGAGCACCTACTGGCCGACGTTCGACCGTGACGACGTCTCGCTCGTCACCGAGCCCATCGCGCGGGTCGAGCCCGATGCCGTCGTCACCGCCGACGGGGCGCGGCACGAGGTCGACGCGCTGGTCCTCGGCACCGGTTTCGCCCTGACGGGCAGCTTCGACCGCATCGCCGTGACCGGCCTCGACGGGCGCACCCTGGCGCAGGAGTGGTCCACGGGCGCCCACACGCACCTCGGGGTCACCGTCGCGGGGTTCCCCGAGCTCTACCTCCTGCTCGGCCCCAACACCGGGCTCGGCCACAGCTCGGTCGTCATGATGAGCGAGTTCGCGACCCGCTACGCACTGCAGGGGATCGAGCGGGCCCGCGCGGCCGGGGCCAGCGTCACCAGCGACTCCGCGCAGGCAGCCTTCACGGCGGAGATGGAGCGGCGCACACGCCACACCGTCTGGGCGAGCGGGTGCCGCAGCTGGTACCTCGACCGGTTCGGCCACAACACCGCCCTGTGGCCGGGGTCGACGCTGGCCTACTGGTGGCGGACCCGCAGGATCGACGACTCCGTCTTCGTCCCCGTCACGAACAGCCCCACGGCCGCCCGGACCAAGGAGACCATTGATGCGTAAGGCATTCGCCCCCCAGGTGAGCATCGTCACCGGCGGCGCCTCGGGCATCGGCAAGGCCATCGCCGCCGAGCTCGTCGCCCGGGGGAGCCACGTCGTCATCGCCGACCTCGACCTGGTTGCGGCGCAGGCGGCAGCGCGGGAGCTGGGGCCGCGCACCGACGCCGTGGAGCTCGACGTGGTCGACGCGGCAGCCGTCAGGGCCGTCGTGGACGCCGTGGTGGCCGAGCACGGGCGGCTCGACGTCATGGTCAACAACGCCGGCATCGGCCTCGGCGGCCTGCTCGAGGAGCTCGACGAGCGGCACTGGGACAAGGCCATCGACGTCAACCTGCGCGGCGTGGTCCACGGGGTCACGGCCGCCTACACGGTGATGCGCCGACAGGGCAGTGGGCACATCCTCAACACCGCCTCGCTCGCCGGCCTCATCCCGGCGCCGTCGATGCTGCCCTACACGACGACCAAGCACGCGGTCGTCGGGCTCTCGACCGCCCTGCGCGCCGAGGCCGCTGCGCTCGGCATCCGGGTCAGCGTGCTGTGCCCCGGCTTCGTCGACACCCCGCTGCTCGACTCCATGTACGAGGCGCCGGCGAGCTTCGGGGGCAGCAGCGTCCGCTCGCGCGTCCGGATGCTGCAACCGCGGTTCCTCACCGCCGAGCACACCGCCAGGCGAGCCGTCGACGGCCTGGCCGCCGACAAGGCCGTCATCCCCGTCGGGTTCCTCGCCCACCTCTCGTGGCGCGGGCTGCGCTACGCACCGCCGCTGGCACGGGCGGTCATCCAGCTCCAGGCCACCGGCGCCCGGCGCATCACCGAGCGGGCAGCCGGCCGACGGGGGTCGGACGTCAGCGGAGGACGCGCCACCTGAGCCGCACGACCTGAGGGGCGCGCCGGTGAGCCGCTGAGGCGCGCGACCTGAGCGGCGCCCGTGGCGGCATACTGGGCGCGCCCCCGTGGCCCAACTGGCAGAGGCAGGCGACTTAAAATCGCCACAGGTGCGGGTTCGACCCCCGTCGGGGGCACCATCGGCTGGGTCAGTCCAGCGAGCAGTGCAGCTTCGCGGCGGCTGCGGCCGCCGCGTCGTAGGCCGCCAGCTGCCCCGCCCCGGTCTTCCAGTTCTTGCTCCAGGCGGCTGTCGCCTGGGCCGGGGTGATGTGCCCCGTGCGCAGCATCTCCATGTCGTGGATGTGGTGCTCCCAGGTGGTCACCGCGGCCCGGGCCCGGGCCAGCTCCGTGGTCCGCGCCTTGATGGCGTTGGCGCAGCCCGAGATGGCCAGCAGCTGCCCGTACGGCGTGCTGTAGGCGACCGAGGGGTCCGGCGGCCGGCACGTCGAGGTGGCAGCGGTCAGCTGCTTGTCGGCGCTGCGGAAGGCTGCCGCGTTCTGGGCCGCCCCCACGCGGGTCTGGTCCCAGAAGGTCGTCGCCACGGCGAGGGTGATCTTCCCGGCCACCAAGAGGTTCATGGCGTCGATGTGCTTGTCGAACTGGGCGAGGGAGACCGCGGCCGCGCTGAGCGGCGACTGCTGCCGGAGGTTCGCCAGCCGGCAGGCCTCGGCGTCGGCAGCCAGGGCTTCGGTGCCGCCGGCCGGACCCGAGGTGCTCGAGGACGCAGCGGAGGTCGAGGTGGTGGAGGACGGGGCGGAGGTCGAGGTGGCGCCGGTCGCGGTGGCCGTCCTGCCGGTTGTCGCGGTCCTGGCGGTCGGGCGGTTGGTGGAGGTCCCGCGGGGAGCGGTCGCGGCGGCGCTGCCCGCGACCAGCGCGGCGACTCCGGCAGGGTCGGCGGAGGACGCGGGGCGGGGGGCGATCGCGCGCATCACCATGAAGGGCAGTGCGAGCGCGAGGACGCACGCCAGCAGGAGCAGCAGGATCCGGCGCGTCGACGACGGGGTGTGGTCGGGGTCAATGGTCATGGCACTCGCCTTCGCTCTCGAAACGCGGACGATCTCTTCGAAAGGGGACGTTCGAGTATTGCCATCCAGTGCGTCGTGGCACTTCCGCCGGAATGGGCACCTGAAGTGCGTCGAATGGTGGAGAAGTCGGGCCGATGGGACGCGACCGGACGGGAGCCGCGCCCGGGAACTTCTGGGTCGCTCCCGCCGTAGGGTGGGGTGAGCGGCCTTCCGCACGGCCGCACCACCGCCCCTCGAGGAGCAACGCATGGCCAGCAACCCGGTGTTCGACCGGATCGACAAGGAGTCCCGCAAGGGCTACGCCGGCTTCGGCCGCGCCCCCCAGCAGCCGACCGCCGGCATGGCGTCGACCGACGCGATGACGCCGCAGCAGCTGCAGGACCTCTACAACCAGCCCTCCGCCGGGCCCGTCCAGACCCGTCGCCTGACCATCGACGACGTGGTCATGAAGACCGCGGCGCTGTTCAGCATCGTGGTCGTCGTGGGGATCATCGCCTGGCAGCTCACCCCCTCGTTCGGCCTGCCCCTCATGCTCGGCGGCATCGCCGCGACGCTCGTGCTCGGGCTGGTCATCGCGTTCAAGAAGACGGTCAGCGTCCCGCTGATCGTCGCCTACGCCGTCTTCGAGGGCGCCCTGGTCGGCTCGGTCAGCAACATCTACTCGACGGTCTTCGACAAGTCCAAGGACGTGCCGGTGTTCCAGGGCATCGTCGCCCAGGCCGTCCTCGCGACGCTTTCCGTCTTCGCCGGGATGCTGCTCGCCTACAAGACCGGCCTGATCAAGGTCACCGCGAAGTTCCGCCGCATCGTCACCATGGCGGTCATCGGCTACGTGATCTTCGCGCTCATCAACCTCGGCTACACCCTGTTCACCCAGGCGCCGTTCGGCATCGGCGGCACGTCAGGGCTCGGCATCGGCATCTCCCTGTTCGCCATCGGCCTCGCCTCGGCGATGCTCGCGGTCGACTTCGACTCGATCGACCGGGCCATCGCGGCAGGTGCCCCCGAGAAGTACTCGTGGCTGCTGGCCCACGGGCTCATCGTGACCCTCGTGTGGCTCTACCTCGAGATCCTGCGGCTGCTCGGCCGCCTGCGCAACAACTGACCCGACGACCGACCCGAGACCGACGTGCCTCCGAGATCGCCGGTGCCGCAGGAGGTCTCGACCGAGCTCCAGCGCGTGGTCCGGCGGTGGCAACAGCTGCCGCTGGACCACGCGCTGTCGCGCGTCCCGACCGTCCGGGCCGTGCTGGTCGACCTCGCCGGTGCCGACGCTGCGCGGCTGCCCGACCTCGGACCGGCCGTGGTGATGGACCAGCTGACCGTGCTGGTGCACGACGCCTGCACGGCAGGAGGCCCCGGCGTCGACGCGTTGCCGCGCCGGCTCCGGGGCCTCCTGGCCGAGCTGGGGTGAGGGTCCGCAGCTGCGGTGGGGGTCCTCAGCTGAGGCGCTCGTAGATGATGGCCATGCCCTGGCCGCCGCCCACGCACATGGTCTCGAGGCCGAGCTGGCCGTCGCGCGAGGCGAGCCCGTTGAGCAGGGTCGTCGTGATGCGGGCGCCGGTCGAGCCGAACGGGTGGCCGAGCGCGATGGCCCCACCGTGCACGTTGAGCTTGTCGAAGTCCATGCCGAGCTCGTCGGCGCTGGGCAGCACCTGCGCGGCGAAGGCCTCGTTGATCTCGTAGAGGTCCATGTCGTCGATGGTCATGCCGGCGCGGGCGAGGGCCTGGCGGGACGCCTCGACGGGGCCGAGGCCCATGATCTCGGGCGACAGCGCCGAGACGCCGGTCGAGACGACGCGGGCGAGCGGGGTGAGGCCGAGCTCCTTGGCCCTGGTGTCGCTCATGACCACCACCGCGGCGGCACCGTCGTTGAGCGGGCAGCAGTTGCCGGCGGTGATGGTGCCCTGCTCGCGGAACACCGGGTTGAGCCCCTGCAGCGCCTCGAGGGTGACGCCGGCACGCGGGCCGTCGTCCTTGCTGACGACGGTGCCGTCGGGCAGCGTGACGGGCGCGATCTCGCGCTCGAAGAACCCGTCGGCGATGGCCTTCTCGGCGCGGTTCTGGCTCGTGACGCCCCACTCGTCCTGGCGCTCGCGGCTGATGCCCTTGAGCGTCGCGACGTTCTCGGCCGTCTGGCCCATCGAGAGGTAGACGTCGGGGACCAGGCCCTGCTCGCGCGGGTCGGTCCACGTGTCGTTGGACTTGGCAATGGCCTCGCTGCGCTCCTGCGCGGGCTTGAAGGCGGGGTTCTGGTCGTCACCCGACGAGCCGCCCGCACCGGCCCAGTTCGTGTACTGCGACACGCACTCGACCCCGCCGGAGAGGAAGATGTCGCCCTCGCCGGCCTTGATGGCGTGGTAGGCCATGCGGGTCGTCTGCACCGACGAGGCGCAGAACCGGTTGATCGTGGAGCCGGGGAGCCCGTCGAAGCCTGCGAGCACCGAGACGACGCGAGCCATGTTGGACCCGTGGCGACCCGAGGGCTCGGCGCAGCCCCAGTAGAGGTCCTCGACCAGGGTGGGGTCGAGCTCGGGGACCTTCGCGAGCGCGGCGCGGATCACCTGCACCGACAGGTCATCGGGACGGATCTCCTTGAGCGATCCCTTGAACGCCCGGCCGATGGGCGTGCGGGCGGTGGAGACGATGACGGCTTCGGTCACGGGGGTTCCTCCTCGTCGAGGTCGACCGCCCGGATAAGCGGTCGCTTAGTCGGTCTCGATGGTATGCCGTGGTGCTGGGTGCGCGTCTGCCGCCCGCGGTGTGGTCTTGCTCTCGCCGTCGAGGGCACGGGGCCGGCCGTCGGACGCACCGTCGAGCGTCCCCTTGGCGGGGCCGTTGGCCTGCTGGCGGTCCAGCAGGGGGATCCGGGGCCGGCGCAGGAGCTTGGCCCAGCGGCCACGTGGGCCCCGGGCCTGCCCGGCGATCTGGGTGGCGCTGACCTCCGTGCCGGGGTCGCGCACGGCGTAGGTCGCAGCGACGGCCACCGGGCCCACGCCCTCCCCGCGACGGGTGTCGGGCTGCCGCTCCTCGACCTCGTCGCCGGACCAGACGCCGAGCGCCGCGTACACGCTGGGCAGCAGGGCCGCTGCCGCGCGGGCGTACCCGGCGGGGGAGGGGTGGAAGCGGTCGGCGCTGAACATCTCGTGCGGGCGCTCGTAGAACTCGGGTCCCAGCAGGTCACCGAGCGACACGGTGCGCCCGCCCGCCTCGACGACGGCCACGGTCTGCGCGGCGGCCATGTCGCGGGACCAGCGGCGGCCGATGAGGCGCAGCGGCTGGGGGATGGGCTCGATGGTGCCGAGGTCGGGGCAGGTGCCGACGACGACCTCGGTGCCGAGCGATCGCAGCGAGCGGACCGTCGTCTCCAGGTGCCGCACGGCGATGGCCTTGTCGATGCGGTGGGTGACGTCGTTGGCGCCGACCATGATGACCGCCACGGCGGGGCGGGGCACGCGGTCGAGGGCGTTGGCGAGCTGGAGCTCGAGCCCGGAGGACTCGGCTCCGATGACCGCGGTGTTGGTGAGCCGGACCGGCCGTCCGGTCAGGGCGGAGACGCCGTTGGCGATGATCGCGCCGACGGTCTGGTGGGCGTGGTCGGCCCCCATGCCGGCCGCGGAGGAGTCGCCGAGGACGACGAGCTCGACGGGCTCACCGGCGCCGGCGCCGTACGTGCCGTTGTCGTCCGGGGCGCCGTCGAACGGCTGGCCCACGACCTTGCGCGCGATCTGGGCCTCGACCTTGAGCAGCCCGTAGCCGAGGGCGCCGACCATGCCGATGCCGGCCGCGAGGCCCCCGCCGCCGTACGCCGCAGTGGCCGCGATCCTGCGCGCCCGTCGTGCCCGACCCATCGGTCTCCCCTTCGCTGTCCAGGCTGCCACGGTAAACGAGCCGCCCGGACCCAGCGTGCCCCACCCCGGCCTGGTCCGGCCTCCGGCAGAGGTCTGAGAGGATGACCGGGTGAAGTACGCAGAGCACATCGCCGACCTCGTCGGGAACACGCCCCTGGTCAAGCTCAACTCGGTCACCGAGGGGATCGCGGCGACCATCCTCGCCAAGGTCGAGTACCTCAACCCCGGCGGGTCGGTGAAGGACCGCATCGCGTTGAAGATGGTCGAGGCAGCCGAGGCATCCGGAGAGCTGAAGCCCGGCGGAACCATCGTCGAGCCCACCTCGGGCAACACCGGTGTCGGCCTGGCGCTCGTGGCCCAGCGCAAGGGCTACAAGTGCGTGTTCGTGTGCCCCGACAAGGTGAGCCAGGACAAGCGCGACGTGCTCAAGGCGTACGGCGCGGAGGTCGTGGTCTGCCCGACCGCCGTGGCCCCCGACCACCCGGACTCCTACTACGAGACCTCGGACCGCCTCGTGCGCGAGATCGAGGGCGCGTGGAAGCCCAACCAGTACGCCAACCAGAACGGTCCGGCCTCGCACTACGAGTCGACGGGCCCGGAGATCTGGGCCGACACCGACGGCCGCATCACCCACTTCGTCGCGGGCGTCGGCACGGGCGGCACCATCACCGGCACCGGTCGCTACCTGCGCGACGTCTCCGCCGACCGCGAGGGTGGTCGCGTCCAGGTCATCGGCGCCGACCCCGAGGGCTCGGTCTACTCCGGCGGCACCGGCCGTCCCTACCTCGTCGAGGGCGTGGGCGAGGACTTCTGGCCGACCGCCTACGACCCGGCCGTCGTCGACGACGTGATCGCCGTGAGCGACGCCGACTCGTTCGAGATGACCCGCCGCCTCGCCAAGGAGGAGGGCCTGCTCGTCGGCGGCTCCTGCGGCATGGCGGTCGTCGCCGCCCTGCGCGCGGCCAAGGACCTGCCGGCCGACGCGGTCGTGGTCGTGCTGCTGCCCGACAGCGGCCGTGGCTACATGTCGAAGATCTTCAACGACGAGTGGATGAGCTCCTACGGCTTCATGCACTCCAAGGCCGAGACCACCGTCGGCGAGGTGCTGCACAGCAAGGCCGGCGACCTGCCCGCCCTCGTGCACACCCACCCCACCGAGACCGTGCGCGACGCCATCGAGATCCTCCACGAGTACTCCGTCTCGCAGATGCCCGTCGTCAAGGCCGAGCCGCCGGTCATGGCCGGCGAGGTCGCCGGTTCGGTGAGCGAGCGGGCCCTGCTCGAGGCGCTGTTCAACGGCACCGCCCACCTCACCGACTCGGTCGAGAAGCACATGGAGCCGTCGCTGCCGCTCGTCGGTGCAGGAGAGGCCGTCACCGTGGCGCGCCACGAGCTCGAGAAGTCCGACGCCATCATGGTCGTCGAGGACGGCAAGCCGGTCGGAGTCCTCACCCGGGCCGACCTGCTCATCTCCCTCGTCGACTGACCGCGGGGCCTCCGCCCCGCACTCACCTCGAAGGGTGGGAACCTGCTGCTTCCGGTACGCCGGAGGCAGCAGGTTCCCACCCTTCGTCGGTGAGGAGCGCCGCGCTCAGCGCAGTCGGCGGGCCATGTCTGCGCGAGGCGCCGGTGCGCGGTCGGGGTGGAGGATCCCCGCGAGCGCCTCGACCCCGTCGACGAGGCGGGGCCCGGGGCGGGCGAAGCTGGCGTTGGCGTCCACGGCCCAGACCGGTATGCCGTCGGGCAGCTCGCCGGACGCGATCGCCTCACGTGCGAGCGCGGTCGACCCGTCGAGGTCGTAGCCGCACGGGGCGCAGACCACGACCTCGGGTGCGCTGCCGCGCACGGCGTCCCACGTGACGCGCACCGACTTCTCACCGGCCGACCCCAGCGCGTTGCTGCCACCGGCCGCCGTCACCATCTCGGGCACCCAGTGGCCGGGGGCGAAGGCAGGGTCGGTCCACTCCAGCACCAGCGCTCGCGGCCGGGCCGCGCCGCGTACCGCCTCCTCCACGGCGGCCAGCCGCCCACGCAAGGCCGACACGAGAGCCGCTGCCGCGTCGCCGCAGCCGCTGGCGGCGCCCAGGGTGCCCACCGAGACGAGCACCTCCTCGAGGCTGTGCGGGTCGATCGTGAGCACCTCGGCCCGGCATCCGAGGTAGGACAGGGCGTCGTCGACGACCGAGACGTCCACCGCGCAGACGGCACACAGGTCCTGGGTGACCACGAGGTCGGCGTCGAGGGCCGAGAGCGCGCCTGCATCGAGGTGGTAGAGGTCCTCCCCGGCAGCCACGGCGCGACTGACGAAGGCGTCGATCTCGTGTGGTGGCAATCCTTCCGGGATGGCGGTCGTCGAGACGATGGTGCGCTCACGCGCCTCCGCGGGGGTGTCGCACTCGAAGGTCACGCCCACGACCTGGGGGCCCGCACCGACCGCGAACAGGATCTCCGTGGTCGACGGCAGGAGGGACACGATGCGCATGCTCCGACCCTATGGGCAGGCGTGCGTGCGCCGGAGGGGCCGGGTTAGGGTCGGAAGATGGAGCGGTGGGAGTCGCCCGTGGAGAAGGCGATCCGGGAGGCGCAGGAACGCGGGGAGTTCGACAACCTGCCGGGCGCCGGCAAACCCCTGCGCAGCCTCGGTGACCCCGAGCACGACGACCCCGACTGGTGGGTCAAGGGCCTGGTCGAGCGCGAGAACCTCGACCTGTCCGGGGCGATGTCGCCGTCGATGGCGCTGCGCAAGGAGGCCGCCGGCTTCCCCGAGTCGCTGCTGGACCTGCGCACCGAGCAGAGCGTGCGAGCGGTTCTGGACGACTACAACCACCGGGTGCGCCTCGACCGGTTGCGGCCGGCCGTCGGGCCCCGGTCGCCGGTGTGGGCGCGGATCGTCGACGTGGACGAGCTCGTCGGGCAGTGGCGCGTGCTCCGCGAGGCGAAGGTGGGTGAGGCCGAGAGGGCCAGGGCTGCTGCTCCCTCTACAAGAGACGGTGCATCACGAGGAGCCCGACGCGGCCGTGCCGCCTGGATTCGAAGGCTGCTGGGACGGTCGTGAGCACTTCGAACCCCAAGTGCTCCCACAGCGCGACGGCTGCGGTGTTGGTCTCGACCACGGCGTTGAACTGCACTGCCGCGTAAGCCTGTTCGCGGGCCCAGCGCAGCATCTCCTCGCCGAGGGCGCGGCCGACGCCCATGCCGCGGGCGGCCTCCCCGACCATGAAGCTGGCCGTGGCGACGTGCGCCCCGCGGCCGGGTCGGTTGGGTCCCATCCTGGCGCTGCCGAGCAGCGTGCCGTCGTCATCGACAGCCACCACGGTGCGGGCGGGCGACTGCTCGAACCACAGCGCCCGGATCTCGTCGTCGTCGAGCCCGTCGGGGTAGGCGTAGGTCTCCCCGTCCTCGACCACGGCCCGGAAGATGGGCGCGAACGCAGCGAGGTCCTCGGGGCGGGCGTCACGGATCAGCACCGGCGCAGCGTATGCCGTGGCCGGGCGCCCTCGGTGAACCCCCTCAGCTGCCGGTGCCGTAGCCGCCGGAGTCGTTGGCGCGCAACACGCTCTCCTGCGAGGGCAGCTGGTCCTGCTTCACGAGACCGACCGGGCAGGTCATGCCGTTGGGGCCGTGGTTGCAGTAGCCGCCGGGGTTCTTGTCGAGGTACTGCTGGTGGTAGTCCTCGGCGTAGTAGAACGTGCCGGCGTCGGCCGCGGACCGCAGCTCGGTCGTGATGGTGCCGAACCCGTGGTCGGTCAGCACCTTCTGGAACGCCTCGCGGGTCGCCTCGGCCACGCGCTGCTGGTCCGGCGTGGTCCAGTAGATCGCCGAGCGGTATGCCGTGCCGATGTCGTTGCCCTGGCGGTTGCCCTGCGTCGGGTCGTGGTTCTCCCAGAACTTCTTGAGCAGCAGCTCGGTGCTCGTCTGCTCCGGGTCGTAGGCGACGAGCACCGTCTCGGCGTGGCCGGTGAGCCCGGTGCAGGTCTCCTCGTAGGTGGGGTTGGGCGTCAGTCCGCCCATGTAGCCGGCGGCCGTGGTCACCACACCCGGTTGCCGCCAGAAGATGCGCTCCGCGCCCCAGAAGCAGCCCATGGCGACGTACACCACCTCGGTGCCCTCCGGCCACGGGCCCTCGATGGGGGTCTTGAGGACGGTGTGCGTCCCGTCGAGGTGGAACGGTCGCTGGCCCCGCCCCGCGAGGGCGGTCTCGGCGGTGGGCAGCGTGGTCTTGGCGCGCGCTCCGAATATCACGTCCCGTGCAACGCCCACCCGTGCCCGGCTGTTCCGCCGGCGGTCGTCGCGATACTCGGTGGCCGGGAGCAGGCCGGGGGCGGCAGGGTGGGGTGGTGACGACCGACCTCGACATCCGACCCGTCAGTGCCCAGGACCCAGCGCAGGACGCCCTGTTCCGTGAGTGGGCGGCGACGTTCGACGAGGCGGGACGGCGCTCGCTCGGCGACGCGCACTCGGGCTGGAGGGTGGAGGAGCTGCGGGAGCTGGCGCGCAGCACGGAGCGTCGCCGCGTCTCCTGGGTGGCCGTGGCCGGCGACACCGTCGTGGGTGCCCTCGCACTGACCCTCCCGCAGCACGACAACCGCACCGTCGCCGAGGTCCTCCTCGCCGTCCGACCGCAACACCGCCACCGCGGCGTGGGGACGGCGCTGCTCGACGCGGGGGAGCGGGCGGCCCGCGACGAGGGCCGGTCGGTCCTGCTCGCCGGCACGGAGTGGGCCTTCGGCGACCGGGACGCGGCGGGTGAGGAGTTCGCCGCGCGACACGGGTATGCCGCGGCGCAGACGGTCCTGCGCAGCACCCTGCCCCTGCCGGCGGACCGCGACCGGCTCGAGGCCGTCCTCGCTGCACCCGAGGACGGGTACACGATGGCCACGTGCTGGGACGGCATACCGGACGGCTGGCTGGAGGGGCGGGCCGAGCTGAGCCGCCGCATGAGCACCGACGTGCCCCTCGGGGACCTCCGGCTCGAGGAGGAGGTGTGGGACGAGGAGCGGGTGCGCCAGGGCTACGTGCGCATCGCGGCCATGCAGCGGCGGGTGGTCGACACCTTCGCCGTCGAGCAGTCGACCGGGCGGTTGGTCGGCTACTCCCAGGTCCAGGTGGGGGCGCATGCCGACCTGGGCTACCAGCAGGACACCCTTGTCATGCGCGAGCACCGCGGGCACGGGCTCGGGTTGCGGCTGAAGGCGGCCAGCACCCTCGCCGTCATGGACGAGCTGCCCGAGGTGAGGCGCATCCGCACATGGAACGCCGACGACAACCACCACATGCTCGCCGTGAACCGCGAGCTCGGCTACGAGCCCGACGCGTGGCTCCGCGAGTGGCAGAAGGTCCTGTGACCGCCGTGGTGACGTCGATCCACCTGGCGCCGGGCACGCGGCTGCCCACGAAGGCCGTCCAGCAGGTCGAGGCGGAGGCGGGGAAGGGGCTGGTCGGGGACCGCTACCACGGGACGCGGCACCGGCACGTGACCGTGCAGTCACAGCCAGACCTCGACGCGGCGGCAGCCGACCTGGGGGCACCGGTGCCTGCCGGGGCAACGCGTCGCAACCTGACCATCTCGAGCGGACCGGTCCCGACCAGGCCGGGCACCCGGATGCGCATCGGCGACGTCCTGCTGGAGGTCGTGCGGCTCGCCGCCCCCTGCCGCCTCATGGACGACTACGTCGGGCCGGGCGCGATGCGAGCGCTGCACGCCCGCGGTGGCGCGGTCTTCCGCATCCTGGAGTCCGGCACCGTACGCGTCGGTGATGCCGTGGAGGTGCTCCCTGCCGAGGCGCCACCCACGGCTGCCGGGGGAGAGGCGTCGGCGAGCCGTTAGCCTTGCCGGCATGAGCGAGCAGCAGCACGGAGACCACCAGCAGGGCGGATTCGCCACGCGCGCGATCCACGCCGGGCAGGAGCCCGACGCCGGCACAGGTGCAGTGATCACGCCCATCTACCAGGTGTCGACGTACAAGCAGGACGGCATCGGCGGGTTCCGCGGCGGCTACGAGTACAGCCGCTCGGCCAACCCCACCCGCACCGCGCTCGAGGAGTGCTTCGCGGCGCTCGAGGGTGGTGAGCGCGGGTTCGCGTTCGCCTCCGGCCTCGCCGGCCAGGACACCGTGCTGCGCGCGCTGCTCACCCCCGGCGACCACGTCGTGGTGCCGAGCGACGCCTACGGCGGCACCTACCGGCTGTTCAACAAGGTCCTCGTGCCCTGGGGCGTCGAGCACAGCATCGCGCCCATGGGTGACCTCGACGCCGTCCGCGCCGCCATCCGTCCCGGCCAGACCCGGATCGTCTGGGTCGAGACGCCCACCAACCCCATGCTCGGCATCGCCGACATCGCGGCCCTGGCCGAGGTCGCCCACGAGGCGGGCGCCCTGCTCGTCGTCGACAACACCTTCGCCTCGCCCTACCTCCAGCAGCCCCTGTCGCTGGGCGCCGACATCGTCACGCACTCGACGACCAAGTACTGCGGTGGGCACTCCGACGTGGTCGGCGGCGCCGTGGTGGTGCGTCGCGGGATCACCGTGCCCGGGTTCGAGGACGCAGTGGATCGCGTTGCCTTCCACCAGAACTCGCTCGGTGCCGTCGCGGGTCCCTTCGACGCGTGGCTGGTGCTGCGGGGCCTCAAGACACTCGCCCTGCGCATGGAGCGGCACAGCGACAACGCCGAGAAGGTCGTCGAGTTCCTGCTCGGCCACCCTGCCGTGAGCGCCGTCCACTACCCGGGGCTCGAGAGCCACCCGGGGCACGAGGTCGCGGCCCGCCAGATGAAGCGGTTCGGCGGCATGATCTCGTTCCAGCTCAAGGCCGGCGAGGACGTCGCGGTCAAGGTCTGCGCCGAGACGCAGGTGTTCACGCTCGGGGAGTCGCTCGGTGGCGTGGAGTCGCTCATCGAGCACCCGGCCCGGATGACGCACGCCTCCGTCGCGGGCACCGAGCTCGAGGTGCCCGCCGACCTCATCCGCCTGTCGGTGGGCATCGAGGACGTCGACGACCTCGTCGCCGACCTGAAGCAGGCCCTCGACCGGCTCGGCTGACGCGGCCCGCCGCCGACGGGACGGATGACGCGATGACGGGTACAGCCCGGTGAGCAGGCTGTTGTGCGTCGACTTCGGGTCGACGTTCACCAAGGCGGCGCTGGTCGACTCCTCGGACGGCCTCGTGGCGACGGCCGCGACCCCGACGACCATCGGCACCGACGTCCTCGACGGCTACCGCCTCCTGCGCGAGCAGCTCGCCTCCCACGGCCAGGTGAACGAGGTGCTCGCCTGCTCCAGCGCGGGGGGTGGCCTGCGCCTCGCGGTGGTGGGCTACGAGCGCGAGGTGACGGCGCAGGCCGGCCACCGCGTCGGCCTCAGCGCCGGCGCGCGCGTGTGCCACGTGACCTCCGGCCCCCTCACCGGCGCCGACGTGGCGGCCCTGCGCGCGGCCCGGCCCGACCTCGTGCTGCTCGTGGGCGGCACCGACGGCGGCAACGCCGACGTCCTGCTGCACAACGCCGGTCGTATCGCGCGGGCCCGCCTGGGTGCGCCCGTGGTCGTGGCGGGCAACGCCGAGGCCCAGGCCGAGGTGGCCGCGCTGCTGGAGTCCACCGGACGGCGGTACGAGCGGGCGGACAACGTCCTGCCCCGGATCGGGGTGATCGCCCCCGAGGGGGCCCGGGCCGCCATCCGCCGCGCGTTCCTTGAGCACGTCATCGGCGGCAAGGGCCTGTCCCGGGGTCCCAAGTTCGCGGGGATGGTGCAGGCCCCCACCCCCGACGCGGTGCTCGACGGTGTCGAGGTGCTCGCCCAGCACCTCGACGGCGACGTCCTGGTCGTGGACATCGGCGGCGCCACCACCGACGTCTACTCCGCGCTGCGCCCCCAGGGCGAGGACGCCGGGCTGGCCAAGGACGTCGTGGCACCCCTGTGGCAGTCACGGACGGTGGAGGCCGACCTCGGCATGCGCTGGAACGCCGAGGGTGTGGTCGAGGCCGCGCACCGCGAGCACGTGGCCGTGCCCGGCGCGCTGGCCGCCTACGCCGCCACCGTGGCCCGTGACCCGTCCCACCTGCCGGTCGACGCCACGGAGCGGGCCCTGGACCTCGACCTGGCCCGCGCGGCGGCCCTCGTCGCCGTACGCCGCCACGCCCGCCCTGCGGGGCCGGGCTCCAGCCCCAGGCCGCTGGCCGACGTCCGGGTGGTGGTGGGTTCGGGAGGCGTCCTGCGCCACGCGGACGAGCAGGGTCGGGCCGACGTCCTCGGCGCGGTGGTCGCCGACCACGCCGGCGGCTGGCGCGTGCCGCGCGACGCCACGGTGGTGACCGACGCGGCCTACCTGCTCTTCGCGGTCGGTCTCTTGCGCGAGGCGCACCCCGAGGTCGCGTTGCGCCTCGCCCGGGCGGTCACGGGCGGGCGCCCCGCCGACGTCGTCGTCTGAGCCCGCAGGCCCGACACGACGCCCGACGCGACGACCGGCACGACGACCGGCACGACGACCCACCCGGCCGCTCACACGACGTCGAACAGCTCGGTGTGGATGCGGGCCGGCCCGACCTCGAGCTCCTGCAGCATGTGCACCGTCGCGGCCACCATCGGCCCGGGCCCGCAGACGAAGTAGTCGACCCGACCCGCCGCCCGCCGGACGGGCAGGGCGCCGCGCAGGACCGCCTGGGTGAGCCACCCCACCTCCCCGCGCCAGTCCTCCGGTGGCTCCTCGAGCACCTCCACGACGCGCAGGTCCAGCTTGGCGTCGAGGTGCTCGTGGTCGGCCCGGTGCAGCAGGTCGTCCGCGGTGCGCCCGGCGACGACGAGCACCGTCGGACGGCGGTCGCCGCGGGCGGCCATGGTGCGGAGCATGCTGAGCATCGGGGTGACGCCCACCCCGCCGGCGATGAAGACGAACGCCGAGGAGTGCAGCCCGTCGAGGGTGAACGACCCGTGCGGCCCGTCGAGGTAGACCCGCTGCCCGGGTGACAGCCCGGACAGCTCCTGGGTGAAGTCGCCCAGTGGCTTGACCGCGAACTCCTTGCGCCACGGCTCGGTCGCGGTGGAGGAGATGGTGAAGGGGTGCTCCTCGAAGACGAAGGGGGAGGCGCCGACCTTGAGCCACGCGAACTGTCCCGGCCGGAACGGGATGCCGCCGTGCCCCTTGGCGTGCAGCACGACCACGGTGGCCCCCGGCCCCCCACGCACCTCGTCGACGACGTACGCGCGTCGCTGTGCGCGCACTGGGCGCCACAGCCAGCGGTAGGCCGTCACCGCCACCATGACGGCGCCCAGCGCCGCGAGCCACCACCGGGCCGGCCCGTACGCCGTGAGGTCCCGCAGCCAGAGCACGTGCAGGGCCGCCGTGGCCATGAGCACGTTGGCGAGCACGACGTGGGTCAGGCGCCAGCGCTCGTAGCGCCGACCCCGCGACCGCCGGCTCAGCGCGAGGACCACCTGCCCGGCGAGGGCGAGGGTCGCGACGGTGGCGGCCCAGACCCGTGGTGGCGCGTCCCGCAGGTCGAGGACGCGCAGGCCCTGACGGTCGTGCAGCACCACGAAGACGACGTGCGCCGCGACGAGCAGGGCGGCCACGACGGCCAGGAGGCGGTGCTGGCGCAGGATGCGCTCCACCCCGAGGTGCGAGGTGATCGCCCGCAGCCGCGACGGCAGGACGACCGCGGCGACCAGCAGCGAGGCGGCAGTCGTGCTGGCCACCAGGGACAGGAACCGCCAGCTACCCTGCGCGTGGGACACCTCCAGGCGCAGCACGACCCACCACGGCACGGCGAGCGAGGCCGTGACGGCTGCGGTCCACAGGAGCGGGGCCAGCCTCCGCCGTCTCGCGCCGCCTCCCCAGGTGCCCAGGCGTCGGCCGGACCGGTTGGTGAAGGCCACGAGGCTTCCCCTTCCGAGCGGGGCGACGCCACCCAGAGTAGGGCCGGCGCCCGGGCTGGAGGTCAGGCATACAGCGCAGGCGGTGCAGCCCCCGCCGCACGGTCCGTGGCACCGTCTGCCGGGCGCTAACCTGCGCCCATGGCATCACCGTTGCTGTCCGTCACCCTCGACGACGTCCGCGCTGCGCAGGACCTGCTCAGCGGCGTCGTCCGCCCCACCCCGCTGGAGTACAGCCGCGCGCTGTCCGACCGGGTCGGCAGCGAGGTCTTCCTCAAGTGCGAGAACCTCCAGCGAGCCGGCTCGTTCAAGATCCGCGGCGCCTACACCCGGATGTCACGGCTCAGCGACGAGGAGAAGGCCCGCGGTGTCGTCGCCGCCAGCGCCGGCAACCACGCCCAGGGCGTCGCCCTCGCGGGCCAGCTGCTCGGCATCGACGTGAAGGTCTACATGCCCCACGGCGCCCCGATGCCCAAGCTCACGGCCACGAGGGCGTACGGCGCGACCATCGAGCAGGTGGGCACCACCATCGACGAGTGCCTGGTCAAGGCGCGCGAGTGGGAGGCCGAGACGGGGGCGGTGCTCATCCACCCCTTCGACCACCACGACATCGTCGCCGGCCAGGGCACCGCGGGCCTGGAGATCCTCGACCAGTGCCCCGACGTGAGGACGATCGTCGTCAGCACCGGTGGCGGCGGGCTGCTCGCCGGGATCTCGGTGGCGGTCAAGGCCGCCCGGCCGGACGTGCGCATCGTCGGCGTGCAGGCGGAGCAGGCAGCCGCCTACCCGCTGTCGCTGGCGGCGGGCAAGCCCGTGCCCTACGAGAACATGCAGACCATGGCCGACGGCATCGCCGTGGGCATGCCGGGCGACGTGCCGTACGCCCTCGTCCGCGACCTGGTCGACGGGATGGAGACGGTGTCCGAGGAGGAGCTGTCGCGCGCGCTGCTGTTCATCCTCGAGCGGGCCAAGCTCGTCGTGGAGCCCGCAGGTGCGGCCGCCGTCGCCCACCTGCTGGGCCGCGCCGGGCAGCCCGTCGACGGGCCCGTCGTCGCGGTGCTGTCAGGGGGCAACATCGACCCACTGCTCCTGCTGCGCATCATCCGGCACGGCATGGCGGCCGCCGGTCGCTACCTGCAGTTCCGGGTCCGCGTCCCCGACCGCCCCGGCAACCTCGCGCGCCTGCTCGCCGACTGCGCCGCCATCGACGCCAACGTCCTCGAGGTCGAGCACATCCGCACCGGCACGACCATCAGCGTCGACGAGGTGGAGATCGGGCTGCAGCTGGAGACCCAGGGCAAGCAGCACTGCGAGGAGGTCCTGCGCGCGCTGCGCGGCAAGGGCTACCACCTCAAGTTCGGCTGACGCACCGGCACCCAAAGCTCAGTGCAACGACGAAGGGCCGCACCCCGTGGGGTGCGGCCCTTCGTGGCGTACGGGGTGTGCTCAGGGCACGTGCGGGGTGGCCGCCTTGACGGTCACCTGGATGCTCTTGCCGTTCGGCGCCTCGTAGCTCGCCTTGTCGCCGACCTTCTTGCCGTTGATCGCGGCACCGAGGGGCGACTTCTCGCTGTAGACCTCGAGGTCCGAGCCGTCGGCGATCTCGCGCGAGCCGAGGAGGAAGGTCACGTCGTCGCCGAACATGTCGACGGTGACGACCATGCCGGGCTCGACGACGCCGTCGTCGGCGGGCTTGGCGCCCACGGTGGCGTTGTCGAGCAGCTGGGTCAGCTGGCGGATGCGGGCCTCCATCTTGCCCTGCTCCTCCTTGGCCGCGTGGTAGCCGCCGTTCTCCTTGAGGTCGCCCTCCTCGCGGGCCGCCTCGATCTTCTTGGCGATCTCCGTGCGGCCGTCGCCGGAGAGCTGGTCCAGCTCGGCCTTCAGACGGTCGAAGGCCTCCTGGGTCAGGTAGCTCGCGGTGGGGGTCGCGGTGTCGCTCACGTCGTACTCCTTGATCGGGTCCCTGTGTCGGCGCGGCTGCGCCGGAGGGAGGGGTGTTACGCACAACGGCCCGGACCCCGACCACTCGCGTCGTCAGGTCCAGACCGCTAGGTGAAACCACAAGGGTACAGCCAGCGCCACGAAACGGTCCATTCCCCCGGCCCTCGGGAGCCGCGCGTCCGCGGGGCGGCCGGTGGCGTCGTGGCTGGTCAGGGTGGGTGTCGTCAGGGCGTCCGGTCAGCGGACGGTCGGCGGACGGTCAGTGGGCGGTGCAGCTGTCGACCACGCCGGTGACCGCACGCGAGGCGGTACGGACCACGACCACCTTGTGCACCGAGCCCTCGTCCGAGGCCGGGACGTCGACGTCGGTGACGCCGACGACGCCGAAGGTCGCGTCGAGCGCCTGGATGCGGCACGTGACCGCTTCGCCGGCGGGCCGGTGCACGTCGAACTCCACCCGCACGCTGCGGTCGTCCAGCACCTTGTAGCCGGTGTCGGTGGCCGTGATGGCGCCGAGGCTGTTGGCGAGGCCGAGCCACACCGCCAGGCCGACCCCGATGGTGCAGCCGATGATGCCGACGAACCACCAGCGACCGGTGCCGGGGGCGGGGCGGGGGAGCGGCATGGTGGCCCTTCCACGGGTGAGAGGATGTCGAGCGGACCCGGGTCGACCGACCCGCGTGGTCCCATTGTCGGCGATGGACGAGTGAGGTTGAGCAGGTGGCTGACCGGTTGCGGCTCATGGCGGTGCACGCGCACCCCGACGACGAGTCGAGCAAGGGCGCGGCGACGATGGCCAAGTACGTCGCGGAGGGCGCGGACGTGCTGGTGGTCTCGTGCACGGGTGGTGAGCGCGGCGACGTGCTCAACCCCAACCTCAAGGACGACGTGCACATCCCGCGCGACCTGCCGCGGGTGCGCCGCGAGGAGATGAAGCGGGCGCAGGAGATCCTCGGGGTCCAGCACACCTGGCTCGGCTTCGTCGACTCGGGCCTGCCCGAGGGCGACCCGCTGCCGCCGCTGCCCGAGGGGTGCTTCGCGCTGGAGCCGCTCGACGTGACCACGGAGGCGCTGGTCCGCGAGATCCGCCGCTACCGGCCGCACGTCATGACCACGTACGACGAGAACGGTGGCTACCCCCACCCTGACCACGTCATGACCCACACCGTGTCGATGGCGGCCTTCCTCGCGGCCCGCGACGAGTCGGCGTACCCGCACGCGGGCGCCCCGTGGCAGCCGCTGAAGCTCTACTACAACCAGGGCTTCTCCAAGGAGAAGATCGTGGCCTTCCACGAGGCGCTCATCGCCCTCGGCGAGGAGAGCCCGTACGCCGACTGGCTGGAGCGGTGGGAGGACCGCCCGCCGCGCGACATCACCACCCGCGTGCACTGCGCCGACTACTTCGACGTGCGCGACCAGGCGCTGCTCGCGCACGCGACGCAGATCGACCCCGACGGCACCTGGTTCCAGGTGCCCAGAGAGCTCCAGGCGTCGGTCTGGCCGACCGAGGAGTACGAGGCGGCGCTCTCCTACGTGCCGATCGAGCCCGACGAGGACGACCTGTTCGCCGGCATCCGGGACGCCGCCGCCGGTGACGAGCTCGCCACCCGGGGCGGCCTCGAGGTCGTGCACGACCAGCGCAAGGCCTCGATCCTGTGAACAGCGCCCCGTCCTCGCTCGTCTCCCCGGGGCTGTGGGGGTTCGTGGCGTTCTTCGTCCTCGCGCTCGCCCTCTACCTGCTCATGCGCAACATGAACGCCCGGATGCGGCGCATGTCCTACCGCTCGCAGGAGCTGGCCAAGGAGGCCGAGCGGGCCGAGCAGGAGCGGCGTGCGCGCAAGGGCCGTCCTTCGAGCCCGGACGCGGCGACCCGGGACGAGGGGACGACAGAGGCTTCCGCGGCCGATGACGGCGAGGGCTCCCAGGGGCACACTGGGGAGCACGACCCCAGCTGACTCCCGGAGGTGTGCCATGAGCGGTCGCGTGGTCCATTTCGAGCTCCCGTTCGACGACGAGGCCCGGGCCAAGGCCTTCTACGGCGACCTGTTCGGCTGGCAGATGCAGGACGTGCCGGGCATGGCCTACACCTTGGTCACCACCGGTCCCTCGGGTGACCGGGGCGCCACCGAGCCGGGGTTCGTCAACGGCGGCATGGGGCAGCGTGGAGCGCCGCTGGGTCAGCCCGTGGTGGTCATCGACGTCGACGACATCGACCGCACGCTCGCCCAGGTGCAGGAGCGCGGCGGCTCGGTGGTCCGGGAGAAGATGTCGGTCGGCCCGATGGGCTGGAACGCCTACTTCGCCGACCCCGAGGGCACGGTCGTGGGGCTCTGGCAGACGGCCCCGCTGCCAGCCGATCAGTCCTGACCGGCGCCGTACGCCTGCGTCAGGTGCCTGCGCCGAGGGTCAGGAGGCCGCGCCGTACACCGTCATCGACGCGGCGATGTAGTGCGTGACGAAGGCCGCCACGGTCAGCGCGTGGAAGATCTCGTGGAACCCGAACCAGCGCGGTGACGGGTTGGGGCGCTTGATGCCGTAGACGAGCGCGCCGGCGGTGTAGAGCAGGCCGCCGACGGCGATCAGGGTGACGATGGCGGGGCCGCCGAAGTGCAGCAGCGGGCCGAGGTAGAACACGGCCACCCAGCCGAGGGCGACGTAGACGGGGGTGTAGAGCCACCGCGGCGCGCCGACCCAGAACACGCGGAACAGCACACCGGCCACGGCGCCGATCCACACGATCAGCAGCATGGTGCGCTGCTGGTCAGGGGGCAGCAGCAGCGCGAACGGCGTGTAGGTGCCCGCGATGATCAGGAAGATGTTGGAGTGGTCCATCCGCTTGAGCACGCCGGCCACCCGGGGTGACCAGTTGCCGCGGTGGTAGACGGCCGAGGTGCCGAACAGCAGCCACGCGGAGATGGAGAAGACGGTGGCGGCGATGCGGCTCGAGGTCGTGGGCGCCAGGGCGATGAGGACGATGCCGGCGGCCAGGGCCAGGGGCACCATGCCGGCGTGCAGCCAGCCGCGCAGGTGGGGCTTCACCGCGGCGACGACAGACTCCACGGGTCCCTGCTCGGAACGGGGGGCGGGTGTCGTGGTCATGGCGGACATCTTAACCTACGGTTGCGTAACTTACGAAGGCGTAGGTTGTGTGGCGGGCCTCACGAGGAGGCTCTGCGCCGAGTGCGCCACGAAGCCTCGCTCATCGAAGACCTCCGCCCTCGCGAGCCCCGCAGCGCCGCCGGCGACGGTCGTCTGCGCCTGCAGGCAGACCCACTCGCCCACCGGTTCGCGCACCACGTGGGCAGTCAGCTCGGTGTTCATGAACTGCCACTCGTCCTTGGCCAGGGCGGCGCCGGCGCCCGAGGCGGAGTCGACGCAGGTCAGGAGCCGCTCCACCGGGCTCAGCGGCTCGCCGGGCAGCAGCCCCAGCCGCGGACGCATCCACACGGTGGCCGGACCGGGCTCGGCCAGCGACCCGGCGACCCAGCGCCACTCGATGGCGTCGAGGTAGCCCCGGTGCCAGCCCGGCGGGACCGGCTGCTCGCGGCCCTCGAGGGGGCCCGCGGGCGGCTGCGGCAGGGGAGTCACCGGGCCGGTGACCTCCCGCGGGACCAGCCACAACGCGGCCCTGGCCACCTGCCGCCCGGTGTCGACGTCGGTGAGGGCGACCTCGACGAGCTCGACCGTGCGGCCCGGCCGCGCCACCCTGGCCTCGACGTGCAGCCGCCCCACAGGCACGGGTCCGAGCAGGTCGCAGGTGACCCGCGCGACGACTCGAGTGCCGTCACCGAGGCGAGCCGCCTCCCGGGCCATCAACGCCATGGGAGGGCCGCCGTGCTGGGCGGCAGGCGACCAGGGCCCCGCGGTGTGGCGCGTCGCGGTGACGGTGCTGCTGCTGGTGCTACCGCCGGCGTCGCCGGCGTCGCCGAGGACGTAGAAGGAGCTCGGCGCGGACGACATGGGCTCGATCCTGCCCCATCACCCCGCGGCGACGGGGGTAGCGTGGGTCGGTGGACGGGGCTCCGTCCACCGCTCCGTCCACCGACCAGCCGAGGAGTGACCGTGGCGCTGTCCGACCTCCTGTACGCCGCGTACGAGCGGCGCCTGAGCCGTCGCCTCGAGCGCGCGACGCTGCCGCGGCACGTGGGGGTCATGCTCGACGGCAACCGCCGGTGGGCCAGGGCGCGTGGCCACGGCACCAAGGAAGGCCACCAGGCCGGTGCCGACAACATCGCCAACTTCCTCGACTGGTGCGAGGAGGCCGGCGTCGAGGTCGTCACGCTCTGGTTGCTGTCGACCGACAACCTCAACCGGTCGGCCGCCGAGGTCGTGCCGCTGCTGTCGATCATCGAGACCACCGTCGCCGACCTCGCCCGGACCCGGCGCTGGCGCATCAACCCCGTGGGCTCGCTGGACCTGCTGCCCGCCGAGACCGCCCGACGGCTCAAGGAGAGCGCCGACCTCACCGAGGACGTGCAGGGCATGACCGTCAACGTCGCGGTCGGCTACGGCGGTCGCCAGGAGATCACCGACGCCGTGCGCTCGATGCTGGTGTCCCACGCCGCCACCGGCACCACGATCGAGGAGCTGGCCGAGACCCTGCAGGTCGAGCACATCGCCGAGCACCTCTACACCAAGGGCCAGCCCGACCCCGACCTCGTCATCCGCACCTCGGGGGAGCAGCGGCTCAGCGGTTTCCTGCTGTGGCAGAGCGCGCACAGCGAGTTCTACTTCTGCGAGGCCTACTGGCCCGACTTCCGGCACGTGGACTTCCTGCGCGCCCTGCGCGCCTACTCCGAGCGCAACCGCCGCTTCGGCGGCTGAGCCGGCGCGACGCCGTACCCGGTCTCGCCGGGGTGGGGCCCTGCGGAGGGTCGGGGGCCGCGCTCGGCACAACGTCGGAGGACGTCCTCGGAACAACGGGCCAACTCTGCGTGACACGCCGCGAACCTATCCATCCCCGGGCGGGTCGGGCCGTACCGTCGGCAGTGGCGCAGGGCACCCGTCCGGCGTTCGGGGAGGCCAACCTATGGAGCAGATCCAGCTCCGGGCGGAGGGTCGGAACCGGCCCCACCGCGGTGGGTTGGCCTGGTCCCGGCACCTCGTTCGCGAGTAGGCGCACCGCGCCGGAGCGCGCGCTGTGCCAAGGAGAGACATTGGCCTCGAACCACGACACCACCCGTCGCACCTCGACCAGCTCCGCCTCCGGTCCCGCCAGCGCTGCCACCGCGGCCGCACCCCGGGTCTCCCCGGCGCCCAAGCGCAGGAGCAAGGGCAGGACCCCTGACTTCCGGACGTTCGTGCTCGACACCTCGGTGCTGCTGTCCGACCCCCGCGCCATGCTGCGGTTCAAGGAGCACGAGGTCGTCCTGCCGGTCGTGGTCGTGACCGAGCTCGAGGCCAAGCGGCACCACCCGGAGCTCGGCTACTTCGCCCGGCAGGCGCTGCGGCTGCTCGACGACCTGCGCGTGCGAGAGGGCCGGCTCGACGCGCCCGTCACGGTCGGGGACGACGGCGGCACCCTGCGGGTGGAGCTCAACCACACCGACCCCAGCTCGCTCCCGGCCGGGTTCCGGCTCGGCGACAACGACACCCGCATCCTGGCCGTGGCCAAGAACCTGTCCAACGAGGGCTTCGACGTCACCGTCGTGAGCAAGGACCTCCCCATGCGGGTCAAGGCCTCCGCGGTGGGCATGGCCGCGGAGGAGTACCGCGCCGAGCTCGCGGTCGACTCCGGCTGGACCGGGATGGCCGAGCTCGACGTGACCGTCGAGGAGATGGACGCTCTCTACGAGCACGGGCGCGTCGAGAACGCCGCCGCCGCCGAGATGCCGTGCCACACCGGCCTCGTCCTGCTCTCGCCGCGGGGAAGCGGTCTGGGGCGGGTCGGCGCCGACAAGCAGATCCGTCTCGTGCGCGGCGACCGCGACGCCTTCGGGCTCCACGGCCGCAGCGCCGAGCAGCGGATCGCGCTCGACCTGCTGCTCGACCCCGACGTGGGCATCCTGTCGCTCGGCGGCCGTGCGGGCACCGGCAAGTCGGCCCTGGCGCTGTGTGCCGGGCTCGAGGCCGTGATGGAACGGCGCCAGCAGCGCAAGGTCGTCGTCTTCCGCCCGCTCTACGCGGTCGGCGGCCAGGAGCTCGGCTACCTGCCCGGCAGCGAGTCCGAGAAGATGGGGCCCTGGGCGCAGGCGGTGTTCGACACGCTCGGCGCGCTGGTCTCCCACGAGGTCGTCGAGGAGGTCATGGACCGCGGGATGCTCGAGGTCCTGCCCCTGACCCACATCCGCGGGCGCTCGCTGCACGACGCGTTCGTCATCGTCGACGAGGCGCAGAGCCTGGAGCGCAACGTGCTCCTCACCGTGCTGTCCCGCGTCGGCCAGAACTCCCGCGTCGTCCTCACCCACGACGTCGCCCAGCGCGACAACCTGCGGGTCGGCCGCCACGACGGCGTCGCCGCGGTGATCGAGGCGCTCAAGGGCCACCCCCTGTTCGCGCACGTCACCCTGACCCGCAGCGAGCGCAGCCCCATCGCCGCCCTGGTCACCGACCTGCTCGAAGGCCTCGAGATCTGAGGCCTTTGGTGGCCGCTCGACACCCCGAGATCGAAGCGCCGGTCACGCCCAGGCGTGGCCGGTGCTCCGTCGTGGTTGCGGCACTCGGGGGCACGGTGCTCGTGGCGCTCCTCGCCGCCGGCTGCTCGGGGGAGCCGGAGACGCCACGGGGCTACGAGCAGGTCGGCACGGCCGACGGCGCGACCCTGTACGCGAAGCGCGAGGGTCCCGATCGCGTCAGCGTGATCCTGCGGAGCGGCTCGGCCGGGGTCGTCTGCAACTCCTCCGGTCCGGTCGTCGTCGGTGACGGGTCCACGCCGCCACTGGCCCTGTGCGACGACACGAGCCCCGACACGTATTCGTACGTGCTTCCGGTGTCCCGTGAGGGCGTCGGGACCGCCGCGGCGACCTGCGACAAGACCTCCGGGTCGCCCGTGCCGGTCAGTCGCGTGGTGGCCCCGACGGCGTGGTCCTACGACTTCCTCGTCGCCGTCCGACCGATGCCGTTCGCCGGGATCACCGTCTGCCGGTAGGCGGCCCCGGAGGGCGTGGCGGTCGGCGGCCGCGGGTGACCGAGGCCGGGACCTTCGGCCCTACCGTGGCGTGGGCTCGTTCACGCCCAGACACCCGAGAATCGGACGAACGGCCCATCTTCTGGTCACAGGAGTCACATCCGTCACTCTGGTCTGTGGACGATTTCGGAACCGGCCACCCCCTCGGG
The DNA here is from genome assembly GCF_001428025.1 of Phycicoccus sp. Soil748. Taxonomy (GTDB): domain Bacteria; phylum Actinomycetota; class Actinomycetes; order Actinomycetales; family Dermatophilaceae; genus Pedococcus. The sequence continues at coordinate 27,508 of NZ_LMSC01000005.1, forward strand.
TAAAGTCTCGGTTTCATAACGAGCGCCGGGTATGGATGCAGGGCCCCGCGCAGCTCCGTCCCCCCGGCACCGAACGAGGCCACCCACGAGGTGGCCTCTCCCTTGGAGGAACCTGTATGAGCACGCCCTACCAGGGCCGTCACCGCAACGCGGCGACCCACGGCAGGACGACCTCTCGGTCCTCTGTCCTCACCCGTTCGCTGCGCCGCCCCGCCGTGACCTCCAGCCTGCTGCTGGCCGTCGTGGCGACCACCGCGGCCGGCTACCAGGCCACGGACCAGCGCCAGACCGGCACTGCGGCCTTCACGGTGAGCACGGAGGCGGTCGCGCAGGCCAACGAGCTGGCCGACGCGCAGATCGAGGACACGGCCCGCCTGGCCGCCGACCGCAACGACACCAACGCGAGCATCGCCGCCGTGCAGGAGCAGGACCGGCAGAAGGCGGTCGTCGCCGCCAAGGCCGCTGCCGCCGCCCGCCGCGAGGCCGCCGCCAAGGTGGCGCGCGAGAAGGCCCGCCAGGCGCTCGCGGCCAAGAAGCAGGCGCTGGTCGCCAACGCGCAGAAGGACCCCCGCGCCGCGGCCCGCGCGCTGCTCGGCGACTACGGCTTCGACGACGGCCAGTGGAGCTGTCTGGACAACCTCTGGAACGGCGAGAGCGGCTGGCGCTTCACCGCCGAGAACTCCAGCTCCGGCGCCTACGGCATCCCGCAGTCGCTCCCCGGTTCGAAGATGGGCAGCGTGGGCGCCGACTGGCGCACCAACCCCGTCACCCAGATCAAGTGGGGACTGCAGTACATCCGCTCCTCCTACGGCACCCCGTGCAACGCGTGGGACCAGTGGCAGAGCCGCTCCCCGCACTGGTACTGAGCCACCGCAGCTGACGAACGCCGCCCCCGCCTGTCGGGGGCGGCGTTCTGCGTTGCGCCCCGCCCCCTATGTGCCGAGGTCCCAGACCTCGGGGCATACGGCCGCGCATGACCCGAAGTCCCAGACCTCGGGGGCGCGCTACCGAGGGGGGCGGGCCATGGCCAGCACGTCGAGGGCCTCGTCGAGCTGTGCCTCGGTGAGCTCGCCACGCTCGACGTGACCGCGTTCGATGACGACGTCGCGGATCGAGCGGCGCTCCTTGATCGACTGCTTCGCCACCGCGGCGGCCGCCTCGTAGCCGATGTAGCGGTTGAGCGGGGTGACGATCGAGGGTGAGCCCTGGGCGAGCTCGAGGGCACGCTCGCGGTCGGCCTCGATCCCGTCGACGCACCGGTCGGCGAGCAGCCGTGAGGTGGTCGACAGCAGCGTCGTCGACTCGAGCACCGTCTGCGCCATCAGGGGCAGCATGACGTTGAGCTCGAAGGCGCCGGAGGCCCCGGCGAGGGTGATCGTCGTGTCGTTGCCGATGACCCGGGCGCAGGCCATGAGGGTCGCCTCGGGGATCACGGGGTTGACCTTGCCCGGCATGATGCTCGACCCCGGCTGGAGGTCGGGCAGGTGGATCTCGCCGAGACCGCTGCGCGGGCCCGAGGACATCCAGCGCAGGTCGTTGCAGATCTTGGTCAGGCTCACGGCCACCACCTTGAGCGCGCCGCTCAGCTCGACCACGGCGTCCTGGGCCGACTGGGCCTCGAAGTGGTCAGCCGCCTCCCGGAACTCCACTCCCGTGCGCTCGCTCACCCTCGCGATGACGGCTGCGGCGAAGCCGGGCGCGGCGTTGAGGCCTGTCCCTGCGGCGGTGCCGCCCAGCGGCAGCTCCGCGGTGGCCTGCGCCGCGACGAGGACCCGTTCGGCCCCGAGCTCGACCTGCCGGGCGTAGCCGCCGAACTCCTGCCCCAGGGTCACGGGCACGGCGTCCATGAGGTGCGTGCGCCCCGCCTTCACGACGTCGGCGAGCTCCTGCTCCTTGGCCCGCAGGGCGTGCGCGAGGTGGACCAGCGCCGGCGCCAGCTCCTGGTGGACGGCCAGCGTCGCCGCCATGCGCAGCGCGCTGGGGAAGGTGTCGTTGCTGGACTGGCCGGCGTTGACGTGGTCGTTGGGGTGGACCGCCTCACCGGTCGCGAGGTGGGCGAGCCGGGCGACCACCTCGTTGACGTTCATGTTGGTCGAGGTGCCCGAGCCGGTCTGGAAGACGTCGATCGGGAACTGGTCGTCGTGGCGCCCGTCGGCGACCTCCTCCGCTGCCGCGGTGATGGCCTCGGCGCGCGCCCCGTCGAGGACGCCGAGGTCCGCGTTGACCGTGGCCGCCGCACCCTTGAGCAGGGCGAGGGCGTGGACCACACCGGCCGGCACGCGCTGGCCGGAGATCGGGAAGTTGTCGACGGCCCGCGCGGTCTGGGCACCCCACAGGGCGTCGAGCGGCACCTGGACGTCACCCATCGAGTCGTGCTCGGTCCGGGTGGCCGGCGCCGGCAGGGAGGTGGCGGACGCGGCGGCAGAGGCGGAGGTGGGCTGGGTCGGGTCGGCGGCAGGCTCCATNACCCGCCATTCTGCGCCCTAC
>NZ_LMSC01000005.1:29999-174681 GCF_001428025.1 Phycicoccus sp. Soil748
AGCTTGCGGAGGCGGAGCCTGCGGACGCTGTGGTCCCTGCCCTTGGACAGCACGAGGGTGGCGCGGCTGCGCGTGGGGAGGACGTTCTCGCGCAGGTTGACCTCGTTGATCTCGGCCCAGATCCGCGCGGCCCGTGCGCGGGCCTCGTCGTCGTAGAGTGCGGCGTAGCGGTGGAAGTAGGAGTCGGGGTCGGCGAAGGCGGTCTCGCGCAGGCGCAGGAACCGCTCGACGTACCAGTGGCGGATGTCGTCGAGGTGGGCGTCGACGTAGACCGAGAAGTCGAAGAAGTCGCTGACCGCCATGCCGGTGCGGCCGTCGTGCTGCAGGCGCGGCGCCTGGAGCACGTTGAGGCCCTCGACGATCAGGACGTCGGGCTGCCGCACCACGGCCTGCTCGCCGGCGACGATGTCGTAGGTGAGGTGGGAGTAGACGGGGGCGGTCACCTCTGCCTTGCCGGCCTTCACCTCGGCGACGAAGCGCAGCAGCGACCGTCGGTCGTAGGACTCGGGAAAGCCCTTGCGCTGCAACAGGTTGCGGCGTTCGAGCTCGGCGTTGGGCCAGAGGAACCCGTCGGTGGTGACGAGCTCGACCCGGGGCGTGCCGGGCCAGCGGGAGAGCAGCTCCTGCAGCAGGCGGGCGGTGGTCGACTTGCCGACCGCGACCGACCCGGCGACGCCGATGATGAACGGGGTCTTGGCCGGGCGCTCGCCGAGGAAGTCACCGGTGATGCGGTGCAGCCGGGCGGTGGCGGCGACGTAGAAGCTGAGCAGCCGCGACAGTGGCAGGTAGACCTCCTCGACCTCGGCGAGGTCGATCCGCTCGCCGAGGCCCTGCAGCCGCGCGAGGTCCGTGGCGTCGAGGCTCAGCGGCTGGTTCTCCCGCAGGCGGGCCCACGCGGCCCGGTCCAGCTCGACGTACGGCGAGGGGAGGGCGGTGTGGTTCGCGGCGGGATGCGTCACGCGCGACATTGTGGACCACGAGCCGTCCCGCCCCGCCGAGGTGCGACACCTCGGCCCGCCGCTCGCCGGATGCCGTGGCCGTGCTGGTGGGCCGTTAGGCTGCTCCGCATGTGTGGAATCGTGGGTTACGTCGGCCCCAACGCGGACGGCAAGGCACTGGACGTCGTCATGGAGGGCCTGGCCCGCCTCGAGTACCGGGGCTATGACTCCGCCGGTGTGGCCCTGGTCACCGAGACCGGCGTCGCGAGCGAGAAGCGGGCGGGCAAGCTGGTCAACCTCCAGGGCGCCCTCGACGCGGACCACCTCCCGGGCGCCACGACGGGCATCGGCCACACCCGCTGGGCCACGCACGGCGGCCCCACCGACCAGAACGCCCACCCGCACCGCGCGGGTGAGGACGGCAAACTGGCCCTGATCCACAACGGCATCATCGAGAACTTCCACTCCCTCAAGAAGAGCCTGCTCGCCGAGGGCGTCGCCTTCGAGAGCGAGACCGACACCGAGGTGGCTGCCCACCTCGTGGCCCAGGCGTATGCCGAGACCGGTGACCTCACCGAGGCGATGAAGGCGGTCGTCAACCGGCTCGAGGGCGCGTTCACCCTGCTGGCCGTCCACGCCGACAGCCCGGGCGTCGTCGTCGGGGCCCGTCGCAACAGCCCGCTCGTCGTCGGCCTCGGCGAGGGCGAGAACTTCCTCGGCTCCGACGTGGCGGCCTTCATCGGCCACACCCGTCAGGCCCTGGAGCTCGGCCAGGACCAGATCGTCACGATCACCCCGGACTCCCACACGGTCATCAACTTCGACGGCACCCCGGCGGAGGGCAAGCCGTACGAGGTGACCTGGGACGCCGCGGCCGCCGAGAAGGGCGGCTACGCCACGTTCATGGAGAAGGAGATCCACGAGCAGCCGCACGCCGTGGGCGACACGCTCCTCGGTCGCACCGACATCGAGGGCCGGCTCGTGCTCGACGACATGTCGATCACCGAGGACCAGCTCAAGGACGTCGACCGCATCATCATCGTCGCCTGTGGCACCGCCGCCTACGCGGGCATGGTCGCGAAGTACGCCATCGAGCACTGGACCCGCATCCCGGTCGAGGTGTCGCTGGCGCACGAGTTCCGCTACAGCGACCCGATCGCCAGCGAGCGCACCCTCGTGGTCAGCATCAGCCAGTCCGGCGAGACCATGGACACGCTGATGGCCGTCAAGCACGCCCGGGAGCTGGGCGCGCTCACCCTCAGCATCTGCAACACCCACGGCTCGACCATCCCGCGAGAGTCCGACGCGGTCCTCTACACCCACGCCGGTCCCGAGATCGCCGTCGCGTCGACCAAGGCCTTCCTGGCGCAGATCACCGCCTGCTACGTCCTCGGCCTCTACCTCGCGCAGCTGCGCGGCGGCACGTTCGCCGACGACGCGCAGTCGGTGATGAAGGAGCTGCACGAGATCCCGGCCAAGCTCGAGGAGCTCCTCGGCCGCATGGACCGCGTCAAGGAGATCGCGCGGTTCATGGCCGACACCCGCTCGGTGCTGTTCCTCGGCCGCAACGTCGGCTACCCGGTGGCGATGGAGGGCGCACTCAAGCTCAAGGAGCTCGCCTACATCCACGCCGAGGGCTTCGCCGCGGGCGAGCTCAAGCACGGCCCGATCGCCCTCATCGACGCCGGCCAGCCGGTCTTCATCGTGGTGCCCGGGCCGGGTACGCCCCACGACCTGCACAAGAAGGTCGTCTCCAACATCCAGGAGATCCGCGCCCGCGGCGCCCGCACCATCGTGGTCGCCGAGGACGGCGACGAGGACGTGGTGCCGTTCGCCGACGAGGTGATCCGCGTGCCCGCGACGTCGCCGCTGCTCGCCCCGCTGCTGACCGTCGTGCCGCTGCAGGTCTTCGCGCTGCACCTGTCGAGCGCCAAGGGCCTCGACGTCGACCAGCCGCGCAACCTGGCCAAGAGCGTCACGGTCGAGTGAGCGTCCGCCGGTGATCGTGGGCGTGGGCATCGACGTCGTCGACGTCGAGCGCTTCGGGCAGAGCCTGGAGCGGACCCCCGGGCTGCTCGAGCGCCTGTTCACCGAGGAGGAGCGCTCACTGCCCCTCAACTCGCTCGCCGCGAGGTTCGCCGCCAAGGAGGCCCTCGCCAAGGCGCTGGGGGCACCGGTCGGCCTGAACTGGCAGGACGCCACCGTGCGCCGGGGCGAGGACGGCCGGCCGCACCTGCACATCACGGGCACCGTCGAGGCACGCGCCGACGACCTCGGGGTCCACGCCTGGCACGTCTCCCTCTCCCACGACGCGGGCATCGCCTCCGCAGTCGTCGTCGCGGAGGGCTGAGGTGCTGCGCGCCTGGTCCGCCGACCGCGTCCGGTCCGCCGAGCAGGAGCTCATGGCGGGGCTCGAGGAGGGCGAGCTCATGGCCCGGGCCGCGCGGGGCCTCGCGGAGGTCTGCTCCGCGCGGCTGCACCAGGGCGGCTGCACCCGCGTGGTGGTGCTCGCCGGACCGGGCAACAACGGCGCCGACGCCCTGTATGCCGCGGCGCACCTCGCCGACGAGGGCTTCGCCTGCGTCGCCGTACGAGGCGACTGGCCCCTGGCCATCGGCGACTCCGACTCGTGGCTCGCAGCCGGGGTGCAGGTGCTCTCCGGCGACGACGACTGGGCGGCCCCGCTCGCGGAGGCCGACCTGGTGCTCGACGGGATCCTCGGGATCGGGGGCCGCCCCGGGCTGCCCGACGAGGCCGTCGCCTGGGTGGATGCCGTGCCGGCCGACGCCTACGTCGTGGCCGTCGACCTGCCCTCGGGACAGGACCCGGCAGGCGAGCAGGCCCGGGACGAGGCGGTGTTCGCGGACGAGACGGTCACCTTCGCCGTCGCCAAGCCTGTCCACGTCCTGCCCGCGACCGAGCCGGCCGTGGGCCGGCTGACGGTCGTCGACATCGGGCTGGAGCTCGAGGGCGCGGCCGACGTGGAGCGGCTCGACTTCGCCGACGTGGCCGAGCTGTGGCCGGTGCCCCGCGCCAGCGACGACAAGTACTCCCGTGGGGTGCTCGGGGTCGTCGCCGGGGGAGAGGACTACACGGGTGCGCCCGTGCTGTGCTGCACCGCCGCGGTGGGCGCCGGCGTCGGCATGCTGCGCTACGTCGGGACCCCGGCACCGACGGGCCTCGTCCGGGCCGCGGTGCCCGAGGTCGTCATCGGCGACGGACGGGTGCAGGCCTGGGTCGTGGGCCCCGGTCTCGACACGACCTCCCGCGCGAAGGGCAGCAAGGCCCAGCTCGACGTCGCCCGCGCCGCCCTTGCCTCCGACCTGCCGGTGCTCGTGGACGCCGGCGGCCTCGACCTCGTGACCGGGCGCCGTGAGGCCCCCACCCTGCTGACGCCCCACGCCGGTGAGCTCGCGCGGCTGCTGAGCCGCCTCGAGGGTGGCGGCGACCGGTGCGCCGGCAGCACCAGTCCCGCCGGCGACGACGAGGTCACCCGCGAGCAGGTCCAGGCCTCTCCACTCGCGCACGCCCGCCGGGCCGCGACGCTGACCGGCGCCACGGTGCTGCTCAAGGGCGCGACGACCCTCGTGGTCCCGCCGGAGGGCACGGTCCGCTCGCAGGCCGACGCTCCTGCCTGGACCGCGACCGCCGGCGCAGGCGACGTCCTCGCCGGTGTCTGCGGGGCCCTGCTGGCCGCCGGACTCTCCCCGCTGGACGCCGGCTCCCTCGGCGCGCTGGTCCACGGGGTGGCCGCCGACCGAGCCAACCCCGGTGGTCCCGTCCGCGCACTGGCGCTGGCTCACGCCGTACCCGGCACGGTCGCCCACCTGCTCACCCGCTGACCTTCGCCGGCGCCACGGACGCCCTCCGAGACCGGCCGGAGCACCCGTGGAAGACTGGAGGGCGATGACCACCGACACGGCGTCCAGCAGCCCCCTCGCCCCGGCCCCGCCGGGGTTTCCCGCGTGCGCCCAGGTCGACCTCGGCGCCATCAGCGCCAACGTCGCCGCCCTGCGCCGCCACGCGCCCACCGCCGAGCTCATGGCCGTGGTCAAGGCCGACGCCTACGGCCACGGGCTCGTCCCCAGTGCCCGCGCGGCGCTGCGCGGCGGCGCGACCTGGCTCGGCGTCGCCCAGCTCGGCGAGGCGCTGGAGCTGCGTCGTGCGGGCGTGACGGCCCCCCTCCTGTCGTGGCTGCACGTGCCGGGACAGGACTTCGCCGGGGCGCTCGAGCAGGACGTCCAGCTCGGGATCTCCACGACCTGGGCGCTCGACCAGGCGGTCGACGCCGCCCGGTCCACCGGCCGCACGGCGCGCATCCACCTCAAGGTCGACACCGGGCTGGGGCGCAACGGTGCCTGGGACGCCGACCTGGTGGCGATCCTCGAGCGGGTCGCGGCGCTGGAGTCCGAGCAGCTCCTCGACGTCGTCGGGATCTTCTCCCACTTCGCCTACGCCGACGCCCCGCAGCACCCCACCGTGCGGGCGCAGCAGGAGCGGTTCGAGGGCATCGTCGAGCAGGCGGCCCGCGCGGGGGTGCGACCCCCGGTGCGCCACCTGGCCAACTCCGCGGCGACCCTGACCAACGCCTCGGCCCACTACGACCTCGTGCGCCCCGGCCTCGCGGTCTACGGCCTCTCCCCGGTGCCCGACCTCGGGTCGCCGGAGGACTTCGGGCTGCGCGAGGCGATGCGCCTGCTGTCGCACCTGTCCAGCGTCAAGGACTGCCCCGCCGGGCAGGGCATCTCCTACGGCCACGTCTACACCACGAGCGAGCAGACCCGGCTCGGCCTCGTGCCCATGGGCTACTCCGACGGCGTACCGCGCCACGCCACCAACGTGGGTCCGGTCCAGGTGGCCGGGCGCCGGCACACGGTGGCCGGCCGCGTCTGCATGGACCAGTTCGTCCTCGACCTCGGCCCCGAGAGCCCGGCCCGGGCCGGTGACGAGGTGGTGCTGTTCGGTGTCGGTGCCGCAGGCGAGCCCACCGCGCAGGACTGGGCGGCGGCCGTCGACACCATCAACTACGAGGTCGTCACCCGGGTGGGTGCCAAGGTGCCGCGGGTCCACCTCGACGAGGTGGCTCCGTGACGCCTCCTCCCAGTCGGGGCCTGGTCGGTCTCGGTATCGGGCTCGCCGCTGCCGGCGTCGCGACCGCGGCCGGTGTCGCGGCGGGCCGGGTCAACCGCGAGCGCACCGCCCGCCTGTCCGTCCTCGCCCCCGCCGGAGCCTACGGCCACGTCGCCGGCCGTGAGCTGGTTGTGGTCGCGGACGACGGCGTGCCGCTGCACGTCGAGGTCGACGAGCCCGCCGACGACGCCGCCCGCGACGGGGCGCCCACCGTCGTGCTCAGCCACGGCTACACGCTGAGCCTGCGCAGCTGGGTGCTCCAGCGCAAGGCGCTCACCCGCGCCGGGTACCGCGTCGTGCTGTGGGACCAGCGCAGCCACGGCCGCTCGGAGGTGGCTGACAGCGAGTCCTGCACCATCGACCAGCTCGGCCGCGACCTGCACCGCGTCATCGAGGAGGTCGTCCCCGAGGGGCCGCTCGCCCTGGTCGGCCACTCCATGGGCGGCATGACGATGATGTCGATGGCGGAGCAGTTCCCCGAGGTGGTGCGCGAGCGCGTGGTCGCCGCGGCGTTCGTCGCCACCAGCGCCGGCGGGACCAACATGATGACGCTGGGGTTCGGGCAGTTCGTGGGCCGGTTCCTGGGCCGGCTGGGGCCCCGGTTCCTCGCCCGCATGAGCACCCAGCAGAAGCTCGTGGACACCGCGCGCCGCCTGGGTCGTGACGTCGAGGACCTCATCGTCGACCACTACAGCTTCGCCTCGCCGGTGGCCCAGCACACCGTCCGCTACACCGGCGACATGATCATGGGGACGCCGCTGCAGGTGATGGCCGACTTCCTGCCGTCGATCAACGTGCACGACAAGCAGGCGGCCCTCGCGCAGTTCCACGGGATCGAGACCCTCGTCGTCAACGGCCAGCAGGACCTGCTCACGCCGCCGGACCACTCCGAGGCGATCGTGCGCCTCGTCCCCGGTGCCGAGCACGTGGTCGTCGAGGACGCCGGGCACATCATCATGCTCGAGCACCCCGAGGTCGTCACCGAGCAGCTGCTCGAGCTCATCGACCGCGGCATGCGGGCGGCCACCGCTCACGTCGACATCGAGCGCAAGCCACGCGTACGCCGCACCGTCACCGACCTGTCGAAGCGCCGACGGGTCGCGAAGGCGCGAAGGAGTGGACGCAGTGCCTGACACCACCCCCGACCCCCGGGAGGTCGCCGGCCCCCTGCTGACGACCTCGGGCCAGACCCGCGCCTGGGGTGCCCGGCTGGCGGCCCTCCTGCGCGCCGGCGACCTCGTCGTGCTGACCGGAGGGCTGGGTGCCGGCAAGACGACGCTCACCCAGGGCATCGGCCAGGGCCTGGGCATCCGCGGGCCCGTCACGTCTCCGACGTTCGTCATCGCCCGGGTCCACCCGTCGCTGGTCGACGGCCCGCCGCTCGTCCACGTCGACGCCTACCGGCTGGGCGGGTTCGCCGAGCTCGACGACCTCGACCTCGATGCCACCCTCGACGACTCGGTCACCATCGTCGAGTGGGGCCACGGCCTCGCCGAGGACCTCACCGACGACCGCCTCGAGGTGCTCCTCGACGGTGAGGACACCCGTACCGTCCGCGTCGTCCCGCACGGCGCCCGGTGGGTGGACGTCGACCTCACGACCCTGACCGAGCCGGTGCCCCTGCCGGTGCTCAGCCCCTTCGACGACGCTCCGGCCGACGACGAACTCTCCGACGACGCTCCGGCCGACGACGCGCCCGCCCACGACTCCACGGAAGAGGCCTGATGCTGATCCTGGCCATCGACACCTCGACCTCCGCGATCACCGTCGCCCTGCGTGGTGACGGGATCGCTTCCAGCGCAACGGTCCTCGACGCCCGAGGCCACTCCGAGCACGTCGCCCCCCTCGTGCGGCGCTGCCTCGAGACGGCCCACCGCGAGCCGTCCGACGTGACCGACGTGGTCGTCGGCAACGGCCCCGGCCCGTTCACCGGGCTGCGCGTCGGCATCGTGACGGGCACGGTCTTCGCCCACGCCCGCGACATACCGGTCCACGGCGTGTGCAGCCTCGACGCCCTGGCCGTCGACGCGGCGGCCCAGGTCGGCGCGGGCGAGTTCCTCGTGGCGACCGACGCCCGCCGCAAGGAGGTGTACTGGGCGCGGTACACCGTCGGCGACGGTGACCTCGCCGGGGCGCCGCGGCCCCGGCGACTCACCGACCCCGCCGTCGACCGCCCGGCCGACCTGCCCGAGGACGTGCGGTCGCTGCCCACCGCGGGCCGCGGGCCGGCGCTGTACCCCGAGCTCTTCCCCCATGCCCTCGGCGCGCACGACGTGCAGGCCGCCTCCCTCGCCCTGCTGGGTGAGGTGCTCCTGGGTGAGGGCGAGTCGCTGCCGGTCGAGCCCCTCTACCTGCGGCGCCCCGACGCGCTCACCACGGCCGAGCGGGCCCGCGCATGAGGGACGTCCACTGGACCGACATCCCCCAGCTGGCTGCCCTGGAGGCCGAGCTGTTCCCCGACGACGCCTGGAGCGAGCCCACGTGGTGGGCCGAGCTGGCCGGCCGTCCCCGACGCGCCTACGTCGTCGAGGAGGAGGCCGGGCAGGTGCTCGGGTACGCCGGGATCGACCTCGGTGGTGAGGTGGCCGACGTCATGACCATGGCTGTCGCTCCCGCCGCGCGCGGACGTGGCCTCGGCCGGCGGCTGCTCGACGAGCTCGTCGCCCGGGCCCGCGAGGACCGCGCCGAGCACCTCATGCTGGAGGTCCGCGCCGACAACGACGTGGCTCGAAACCTGTACGACAGCAACGGCTTCGAGGTGCTGACCGTTCGCCGCCGCTACTACCAGCCGGGCGACGTCGACGCCCACGTCATGCGACTCACCCTCGAAGGAGCACACTCGTGAGTGCCGACCAGCCGCTCGTCCTCGGGCTCGAGACGTCCTGCGACGAGACCGGTGTCGGGATCGTGCGCGGCGAGGAGCTGCTCGTCGACGCGATCGCGAGCAGTGTCGACGAGCACGCGCGGTTCGGCGGCGTCGTGCCCGAGGTGGCCAGCCGTGCGCACCTCGAGGCGATGATCCCCACGATCGAACGGGCCACCCGGCAGGCCGGGGTGCGACTCGACGACCTCGACGCGATCGCCGTCACCTCCGGGCCCGGCCTCGCCGGCACGCTCATGGTCGGCGTGGCCGCTGCCAAGTCGCTGGCCGTGGCGCTCGGCAAGCCCCTGTACGGCGTGAACCACCTCGCCTCCCACGTCGCCGTCGACATCGTCGAGCACGGGCCGCTGCCCGAGCCGACCCTGGCGATGCTCGTCTCGGGCGGCCACTCCTCGCTGCTGCTGGTGCCGGACGTCACCCACGACGTGCGGTCGCTCGGCTCCACCATCGACGACGCCGCGGGCGAGGCGTTCGACAAGGTGGCCCGCGTGCTGGGGCTGCCGTTCCCCGGGGGGCCGCACATCGACCGCGTGGCCCGCGAGGGCGACCGGGTGGCCATCGACTTCCCGCGTGGCCTCACCGCCGGCCGGGACATGGACCGGCACCGGTTCGACTTCTCGTTCTCAGGCCTCAAGACCGCGGTGTCGCGGTGGGTGCAGGCCCGGGAGGCGTCCGGCGAGCCCGTGCCGGTCGCTGACGTCGCCGCGTCGTTCCAGGAGGCGGTCACCGACGTGCTGACGCGCAAGGCGGTCCTCGCCTGCCGCGAGCACGGCGTCGAGCACCTCCAGATCGGGGGCGGCGTGGCCGCGAACTCCCGTCTCCGGGCCATGGCCCAGGAGCGCTGCGACGCCGCGGGCATCACGCTGCGCGTGCCGCGCCCCGGTCTGTGCACCGACAACGGCGCCATGGTGGCAGCCCTCGGCGCGCAGATGGTGCTCAAGGGTCGCGCGCCGTCCGACCTGTCCCTGCCCGCCGACTCCTCGATGCCGGTCACCCTGGTCCAGTCCTGACCGGACCTGACCCGGATGGCTCACCGCCCGGCGGGCAGTCAGAGGTCGGAGGTCAGCCGCAGCGGACGAGGCCGAACGTGGCCTTGAGGTCGAGCACCCGGGCCGCCGCGGCGTCGACCTGGGCCGCGAAGGCCCTGCTCTGGGCGCGCTTCGCCGCGATGGCCGAGAGCATGGTCGAGGCCTGGCCGGCGTCGGCAGTCAGGACGATGTCGCCGCCGGCAGAGATGAACCGGGTCGCCCGCTGGCCCACCGGCACGGCGGCCACCGCGCGGGCGGCACCCACGTCGTCGGTGATGACGACGCCACGGAAGCGAAGGCTGCCGCGCAGCAGGTCGGTCACCACCGCCCTGGAGAACATCGCCTGGTGGTTCGGGTCGATCCGCGGGTACCAGGCCGACGACACCATGACGACCGGGGCTCCGGCGGCGATGCCCGCCTGGAACGGCGCGAGGTAGGGGTCGCCTGCCCTGGTCGTGGGGTCGGTGATGCCGGAGGTGGTGACGTCGGTGTTGCCGGTCACCCTTCCCAGGCCGGGGAAGTGCTTGAGCGTGGGCACCACGCCGCCGGCGACGGAGCCGCGCACGAACGCGGCGACGTACCGGGCGTTGGTGCTCGGTGAGCCGGGCGCGAAGTCTCGGTGGTAGCGCCCGATGGGCTGGTTGGCCGAGCCCAGCGAGGTGGGGACGGTGTCGGCCACCGGGGCGAGGTTGATGGTGACGCCGGCGCGGGCGAGCTGGTGCGACCAGGTGCGGACCGCGGCCTGCTCGGACGTCGTACCCAGCGTGGCCTGGGTGCGCGCGGAGGGCATGGTGTCGAAGCCCGGGCCCTTCAGCTGCTGGACCTCGCCACCCTCCTGGTCGGCGGCCACGAGCAGGCTGCCGTGGGCGGCGTCCTGCAGCCGCGCCGAGATCCGCGCCATCGAGGCGGTGCCGCCGGACCACCCGCCGAGGTAGATGACGCCGCCGAGGTGCTGTGCCCGCACCTGGGCCGCGAGCTGGGTAGAGCTGCCGCTGGGCTGCAGCCCGACCATGAGCAGCTGCCCGGCCCGCTGCGACGGCGTCATGGCGGCCGCGAGCCGCTGGCCGCAGGTGCGTGACGGGGTGGTGGTCGACGAGGTGGAGGTCCTCGAGGAGGTCGCGGGGCGTGACGTCGTGGTCGTCGTCGTCCCCTGCGTCGACGAGCTCGTCGAGGTGCTCGGGGCCGTGCCCGTCCGGGTGCCGGCGCCACCACCCGTCGACGTCGCGGACGGCGCAGGCGAGCCGGTCGAACAGCTGGTGGCGAGCAGGGCCGCGGCGCCGAGGGTGCTGAGCGTCCGCAGGGGTCGCAGGGCTCGTGCACTCACCCGACGAACCTATCCCGCCGGCTCGCGCAGCCGCAGACGTGCAGGTCAGGAGGTGAGCGGCGGGAAGCGTCCCAGCTGCGTGCGCACGGCCCGCAGCGCGTCGTCGTCGGAGAGGCCGAGGTGCCGGGCGACCAGGGCGAAGCTGCGCGCTGCCTCCTCGACCTGGTCGCGGGTGTGGCCCGCGGTGCCGCGTACCGGGGCCACGAGGGTGCCGTGTCGCACGCGGCTGGTGACCAGCCCTTCGCCCTCGAGCTCCCGAAAGGCCCGCGCCACCGTCCCGGGGGCCAGGGCCAGGTCGCTGGCGAGCTGGCGGATGCTCGGCAGCCTGGTGCCGGTCGCGAGCGCGCCCGACCGGATGAGGTCGGCGAGCTGCGCCCGGAGCTGTTCGTACGCCGGGACGGCGCTGTCGGGGTCGACGTCGATGTTCACGGGACTGCCGGGGCGCGGGTGGGCCCGGGCCGGACGGCCCGGCGGGCCGGGCTGGGGCGGACGGCCACGAGCCAGCCGACCACCACAGTGAGGAGGAGGGCCGCGACGCTCGTCCCCGCCCAGGCGCCGGAGCTCCTCTCGAACGTCGTGCCCAGGAGCCCCAGGAGGCTCGCTGCGGGGTACCCGGCGGCGACGACCGCCGAACCCGCGAGGACGTTGGCGCTCCGGGCGCGCAGGGCGTCGTCGGCGGCGAGCAGGTCGCCGTCGACGGCCGGCTGGGGGCGCGAGGCCACGCGGCGCAGGGTGGCGGTGACGGCGGCCAGCCCCGCGGCGGCGGCGGCCAGCCAGAGCGTGGCCTCCCCGCGCAGCCCGGGCGCCCCGGATCCCACGGACCCGGCCCGGGTCACGACGGCGACGTACAGGACCACCAGCGCCAGGCAGGCCAGCCCGAGCAGCACCGCGGCGCCACGCCGCAGGTAGGCGGTGACCGTCCGCCGCGCCAGCGAGGCGGTGCGCCGGCCGGACTCGACCACGAGGCCCGCGAGCCGCCACTCGGCGACCACGGCCCCGACGAACCACCCCAGGAAAGCAGCCGTGAAGTTGAGGGTGAGCCGGTCGTCGCGCAGCGCCCACAGCAGGCCGAGCAGCACGCCGGTGGTGAGCCCGAGCGCGCGCCAGCGTCGCGTGACCGCCAGGGCCCGCACCACGAGCGGACCGTTGGCCTCGGTGACGAGCAGCTCCTGACGGGCAGCAAAGCGGCGCAGGCGGGGCAGCGAGACCGGCGCGGTCGAGACGCCGGCGACGAGCACCATGACCCCCACACCGAGCAGGGCGACGACGAGGAGGACGACGAAGCGGACGGTCATGGCGCCACCCTGCACCTCGAGCAACCCTTGTGTCAATGTAGCAACACAGTGATACATTCACGGCCATGGACGAGCAGCGGGGGAGTGGGGCGCCGACAGCCGAGGGCCCTTCGCAGGTGGCGCGCGGGGCCGGGTACGGCGTGAGCGACGAGGTGTGGCGCGCCATCGAGCCCGAGGCCCGCGCAGCCGCCGTCCGTGAGCGCAGGGCCCTGCTGCGTACGGCGCTCGTCACCGCCCTCGTGGTGCTCCTCGGCGTCGGGGTGGCGTGGTCCGGTGTGTTCTCCCCGCGCCTGTCCGGCGGCGACAACTCCGGCTACGGCAGCGGGACGCCGGGCAGCCGCGGGCACCTGTCGTTCGACCTGCACAACGACGGCGTGGTCACCGAGCACGTGACCCGGTGGGCCATTCCGGTGCCCGGCGTCGAGGTGCAGCCGGTGGCCCCGCAGTCGCTCGACCTGGCGCCGCGGTCGAAGCAGACCGTGCGCCTGGAGTTCCAGGTCACCGACTGCACCGCGGCCACCCGGGTCGCCCGCGCCCTGGCCCGGCAGCACCCGGTCGACGGGCTCGGCGTCCGCATCTGGGCGAGCCGACCCTGGGGCTCCGTCGAGACGACCGTCACCCCACCCGGGTCGGTGACGGACATGGTGCTCATGTCCTGCGGGGTGGACCTCTCCGACGAGTAGCCGCGCGCCGGCCGGACGCTCGACGGGGGCCGGGTCCTGCGGCCACTGCTCTGGCAGGATCGCGGGCATGGCCATCCCCGTCGTGCTCGACGTCGACACCGGCGTGGACGACGCCTGTGCCCTGCTCCTCGCCGCGCTGCACCCTGGTCTCGACCTGCGCGCCGTGACCTGTGTCGGCGGCAATGCGCCGGTGGACGACGTCGTCGCCAACACGCTGACCGTCCTCGACGCGGCCGGGCGCGCGGACGTCGTCGTCGCCCGCGGTGCGGAAAGGCCCCTGCTCGAGGAGGCCGTCGACGCGCGCCACGTCCACGGGGCCGACGGCATGGGCGACCTCGACTGGCCGAAGTCGTCCCGGCAGCCGGACCCGCGGCACGCCGTCGAGGTGCTGCGGGACGTCCTGCGCGAGGCGGCTGCGACCGACGAACCCGTCACCCTCATACCCCTCGCACCCCTGACCAACATCGCCCTGCTGCTGCGCACCTACCCCGAGGTCGCGCGGGGCCTGCGTGAGGTCGTCTTCATGGGTGGGGCGGCCGACGTCGGCAACGCCACCGCGTCGGCCGAGTTCAACGTCTTCCACGACCCGGAGGCGGCGGCCGTCGTCCTCGACGCGTGCGCCGACCTCGGCATCGCCGTGACCATGTACGGCCTCGACGTCTTCTACGCCCCGCACATCGGCCTCGCGCAGGCCGACGCGCTCGTGGCGGTCGGTGGCCGGGGCGCGGCCGAGCTCGCCGGGCGGCTCGTCCGGTTCCAGGCGGAGCGGTTCGGGGCGGGGTCAGCCACGATCGGCGACGCGGGCGCCGTCTGCGCGGTCCTCGACCCGGGGGGCGTGCAGCGCGAGAAGCTCCCGGTCCGCGTCGAGCTCGCGGGCACCTGGTCGCGGGGGCGCACCATCGTCGACCGCCGTGACTGGACCGGCGACCTGTCGCACGACCCGCACGGCCTCGCCCCGACGACCATCGACGTGTGCCTCGAGGTCGACGCCGACCGCTACGCCCGCCTCTGGCTCGACACCGTCGGCGGGGGTTCGCTCTGATGGGCCGCGTCGTCGTCCTCGGGTCGCTCAACGTCGACCTCGTCGCCCATGTCGAGCGGCACCCGCGCCCGGGGGAGACGGTCCTGGCCGACGCCGCCGTGGAGCGGTTCGCCGGCGGCAAGGGCGGCAACCAGGCCGTGGCCGCCGCCGCAGCCGGTGCCGAGGTCGTCATGGTCGGAGCCGTGGGCGACGACGACGGCGGCGCCGCCTACCGCGCCCGCCTCGAGCGGCTCGGTGTCGACGTGTCCGCCGTGGCCGTCGCACCCGCCGCCACCGGCCAGGCGTGGATCGTGGTCGACGACGAGGGGGAGAACTCCATCGTGGTCGTCGCCGGAGCCAACGGCCACGTCACCGCCGACCTGCCGCCGCTCGGGGAGGGGGACGTCCTGCTCGTCCAGCTCGAGGTCCCCGTATCGGTCGTGGCCCGGGCCGCCCGCGCGGCGCACTCCAGGGGAGCGCGCGTGGTGGTCAACGCCGCGCCGTACGCGGCCCTGCCGCACGACGTCGCGCAGCTCGCCGACCCGGTGGTCGTCAACGAGCACGAGGCCATGCAGCTGGCCGACTCCGACGTCGTCGCAGGCTCCCTGCTGGTGACCTTCGGGGCGGCGGGGTGCAGCTGGGACGGTGAGCGGTTCGAGGCGGCGCCGGTCGCAGCGGAGGACGTGGTCGACACCACGGGCGCCGGCGACGCCTTCTGCGGCGCCCTCGCGGCGGCCCTGGCCGGCGGCGCGGACCGGGCTGAGGCCGTGCGCCGGGCAGCGGCGGCGGGGGCGGCTGCGGTCCGCCACCACGGCGCCCAGCCCGACCCGGCCCTGTAGTCGACCGCTCGACGGCGAACCCTCGCCGCGAGTTCGCGTGGAGTTCACCCGGAGCCGGTCGGATGGGGCTGCTGCGCCCCGTGGCGCACCCTTCCTGCTCGAGAACGGACCTGCGCATGCCTCTGTCCCGTCGTTCCCTCCTGACCTCCGGCGCCGCCACCGGCGCCGGCCTCGTCGTCGCCGGCGCCCTGCAGCCGGCCGCCGCCCTCGCAGCCCCGGCCACGCCCGCCCACGGTGGCTCGCGGACCCGGCTCTTCCCGCCGCTCACCCACACCGAGGGTGACCTGCTGGCGCTGCCCCGTGGCTTCTCCGCCACCCCCGTCGCAGTGTCCGGCAGCACCGAGGTGCACGACGGCACCGGCAAGGTCGTCGGCGCCACCCCCGAGCGACCCGACGGCACGCTCGTCGTGGCCGGCCCGCGCGGCTACCGGCTGGTGCAGAACCACGAGGCGTCGCCGGGCAGCGCCGCCCCGGTGCCGTTCGTCGAGGGCACGGTCTACGACCGCGGCGCGCTCGGCGGCGGGTGCACCGTCATCGAGACCACCCGCCAGGGCGCTCGCGTCTCAGAGTGGGTCGGCCTGTCGGGCACCATCAGCAACTGCGCCGGCGGCCCGACGCCGTGGGGCAGCTGGCTCACCTGCGAGGAGACCGAGGCCAAGGCCGGCACCGGTGGCCTCGAGAAGGACCACGGTTACGTCTTCGAGGTGTTCGCCGGCGCCCCGACCGACCAGGTGCCGCGGCCCATCGCCGCCTGGGGCCGTGCGCCCCACGAGGCCGTCGTCGTCGAGCCGAGCCGCCAGCGGGTCTACCTGACCGAGGACGCCAGCAAGCCGACCGGCCTGCTCTACCGCTGGACGGCACCCGCGGGCTACAAGCTCCGCGCCGGCATCGCCGACCACCTCGGCCCGGACGACGGCACGCTCGAGGCGCTCGCCGTGGTGGGTCCCGACGGCGGCATCCTCCCGGACCTCGCCTACGTGACCGCGGGCCAGATCGGCCGTCCCTTCGCGACCCGCTGGGTACGGGTGCCCGACCGCCACGCGCGCGACACCTCCCTGCGCAAGCAGTTCGCCGACGGTGCCGTCACCCACTCCAAGAAGCTCGAGGGCGCGTGGGGTGACCGCCGCGGCATGTACTTCGTGGCCAGCTTCGCCTTCGCGGCCGGTGACCTGCCCGCCGACGCGACGCCGCACGACGGACAGCTCTGGTACTACGAGTACGCCACCTCGACGCTCACGCTGGTCGCCTACTACCCGTACAACCCGCTCCTGCACAGCGAGACGCTGGACCCGGAGACGGGTCTGGGCCGCAGCCTCGACCTGGCCTTCGACGGCCCCGACGGCTGCCACGTCTCGCCCTACGGCAGCCTGGTCCTGTCCGAGGACGGCAACACCGCCAACCACCTGCTCTCGTGGAGCCGCGAGACCGGCGCCCAGGCGATCGCGCGCAACCTCGTCGTCCAGGAGCGCACGGCGGCCGGGGTCCCGGTCTACAGCGAGATGACGGGCCCGTGCTTCTCGCCCGACGGGCGCGTGCTGTTCGGCAACGTCCAGGAGCCCGGGCACGTCTTCGCGATCAACGGCCCCTGGCGCACCTACCTGGGCTGAGGCCCTTCCCGGCCACGGTGACCGACGCGCGCCGCCCCTGGCGCCGTCGTCGAGCCCGTGGCCGACACCGGCCGGCCGCGACCTCGGGGGAGAGTCGCGGCCGGCCGCGTTGTGCCGCGCCGTGTCGTGCTGTCAGCTGGGGCGCACGACGAGGACGACCTGGTTGCTGCGCACCCGGGTCAGGACGATGACGGCCTCGGTGTGCCCCTTCGCGGGCAGGCGCAGCTGGCGGCGCAGGAGGTCGGCGTCGATGCTGACGCCGCGCTTCTTGATGGTGAGGCGGTCGACGCCGTGGTCGCGCAGCCAGCCGCGCAGGGCCTTGACGTTGAAGGGCATCGCCTCGACGACGGCATACCGGCGCGCGTAGGGGACTTCGACGGAGCGGGAGGACCCGACGTAGCCGACTCCGGTGTCGAGCTCCGAGCCGTCAGTGGCCGCGGTGAGGGCTGGTACGAGGCCTGCACGCAGCACCGCGCGGTCGGGCTCGTAGAGCCACGGCCCGACGTCGGCGAGGTTGACCAGGGTGGGCGCCGTGGAGTCGCCGTCGTGCTCGGTGACGTGGACCGGCGACGCGCCCTCGTGCAGCAGCACCGCGGTGCGCCCCGGCGTGCGGGCCAGCGGCCCGAACCACACGGCGCACTCGACGACCTCGCCGTCTACCGAGGTCCACTGCGCCTCTGCGCCGGTGGGGAGGGCCGCGTGGGGGAAGGCCGGGCTCAGCTTCGCCCCGGTCGCAGGCAGGTCGCGGGCGAGCGCCTGCACCGTGTCCCACGAGGGTGACATCTCGTCGAGCCGGAAGAGTCGGCGCGTGCGTCCGCTGACGTCGGCGACCCCGGGGGTGCGCCGCGCCGGGTCCAGCCAGGCGCCGACGCCCCGGGCACCCTCGCCCGCAGGCGGCGTGAACTCCTCGGCCAGCCCCTGCTGGGCCGAGGACTCGGGCCAGTGGCGGAGGTTGACGCCCGCGATCGCGGCGGTCACCTCGTCGGCGTCGACGGCCCGCACCCGCAGGTCGAGGCCGGCCATGGCCATGGCGTCGGCGCCGATGCCACACCCGAGGTCGTGCACGGTGTGGATGTCCGCGGCCCGGAAGCGCTGCGCGTGCTGCGCGGCGACGTTGAGCCGGGTCGCCTGCTCGAGCCCGTCGGAGGTGAAGAGCATGCCCTGGGCGAACTCGCCGAACTTCGCGGTCGCCCGCGCCCGCAGCCGGGCCTGGTTGAGGGCGGCGGCGACGAGGTCGGGCTCGAACCCGGCGTCGCGCAGCCGCTGCTGGAGGCCGAGGGCCCGCGACTCGTCGTAGGGCGGAAGGGACTGCAGCAGCCCCCACCCCTCACCGGTCGTGAGCCGGCGGAGCAGGGGGAGGTCCATGGCGAGCATTCTGGCGTATCCCGCCCGGCCGGTCCGTGGGCCGGTCGGGCGGGATGCGCGGGGGCGTCTGGCCCGGACGGCGTGTGCCTCCCGGTGGTGGGTCAGGCGGGGCGCTTCCACTCGTACGGCGTGGTGGTGGAGACCTTGACCAGCCCGGCCCGCTCGAGGATGGGGCGGGAGAACTCGGTCGAGTCGCTGTTGAGGTAGCGCTTGCCGTGGGCGAGGGCCGAACGGGCGCGAGCGGCCGTCAGCGCGCGGTAGATGCCTCTGCCGCGCCACTGCGGCAGCGTGGCGCCGCCCCAGAGCCCGGCGAACTCGGTGCCCGCGACCGGCTCGAGCCGCCCGGCGCTGACGACCTCGTCATCCGCCTCCGCGACCCACATCTCCATGTCGTCCCGGGTCCGCAGCCGGTGCAGGATCTGCTCGGCCATCTCCGCCTCGCGCTCGGGGGAGTCGCCGAAGACCTCCGCCTGCATCCTCAGCATCGCGCGGACGTCGGCCTCGTCGGTGACCTGTCGCACCCGCACGCCGTCCGGCAGGTCGACGTCGCCGGCGAGCAGGTGCGCGTCGCCGACCATGACCGACTCCGGTTCGTCCGGCACGAACCCGTGGTCGACGAGCGCCTCGTGCAGGCCCGGCGCGTGGTCGTGGCCGCGGGTCTTCCACTCGACCCGGACGATGTCCGGCAGCGCCTCGTAGTGGGCCAGCGCGCCGCGGACGAGCTCACGCACCGAGGCCTCGTCCGCCGGCCGGCCGTCGACGTCAAGGCTGCGGTAGCTGATGAAGCCGCGACCGCCGAGGAAGGTGGCCAGGACCAGCGGGCCGAGCCGGTCGACCACGACCGCGGACGGCACCTCCGCCTCCTCCCTCAGCTGGGAGTCGTAGGCGTGGAGCAGGGCGGCGGCACTGGCGGCATCGGTCACGGCGACGACCCTGCCGGGGTGCGTGGTCCCGTGGCAATCGGGTTTCGCCGACGGCCGCCGCATCCGCCCTCGGCGAACATGGCGTGAACCGTTGGCACTCGAGTTGACCGAGTGCCAACTCCGTCTCTAGATTTGCCGTTGGCACTCAGGTTCGTCGAGTGCTAACGAGCCACCCGGTCGACCCCCGCGACGGCGACCGGACGGCAAGCACTCGGCACCACCCGGCAGTACCCGCACCATCCACCTGTCACTCCGACATTCCCGAAGGGGAGGTCCTCATCGTGTCGGTTTCCATCAAGCCGCTCGAAGACCGCATCGTCGTCAAGTCCGTCGAGGCCGAGCAGACCACTGCGTCCGGTCTCGTCATCCCGGACACCGCGAAGGAGAAGCCCCAGGAGGGCGAGGTCCTCGCGATCGGTCCCGGCCGCATCGACGACAACGGCAACCGTGTCCCGCTCGACGTCACCGTCGGCGACCGGGTCATCTACAGCAAGTACGGCGGCACCGAGATCAAGCACGGCGGCGAGGAGTACCTCATCCTCTCCGCGCGCGACGTCCTCGCCATCGTCGGCTGAGCATTCGCACCTGATGAGTGACGTGCCCTGTATGCCGACTGGTCGGCATACAGGGCACGTTGCCTTCGTTCCCTGATTTTCGCTGCTAGAGAAGGACTTTCATGGCTAAGACGCTGGAGTTCAACGACTCCGCTCGCAAGTCGCTCGAGCGTGGTGTCGACGCGCTCGCGAACGCGGTCAAGGTGACGCTCGGCCCCAAGGGCCGCAACGTCGTCATCGACAAGAAGTGGGGCGCCCCCACGATCACCAACGACGGCGTGACCATCGCCCGTGAGGTGGAGCTCGAGGACCCGTACGAGAACCTCGGCGCCCAGCTCGCCAAGGAGGTCGCGACCAAGACCAACGACGTCGCCGGCGACGGCACCACCACCGCCACCGTGCTCGCCCAGGCCATGGTCAAGGAGGGCCTGCGCAATGTTGCCGCGGGTGCTGCTCCGGCCGGGCTCAAGCGCGGCATCGACCAGGCCGTCGAGGCCGTCTCCGAGCGCCTGCTCGCGACCGCCCGCGAGATCGAGGGCAAGGACGAGATCGCCCAGGTCGCCGCGCTGTCCGCGCAGGACCAGGTCATCGGCTCCACCATCGCCGACGCGTTCGACAAGGTCGGCAAGGACGGCGTCATCACCGTCGAGGAGTCCTCGACCGCGACGACCGAGCTCGAGTTCACCGAGGGCATGCAGTTCGACAAGGGCTACATCTCGCCCTACTTCATCTCCGACGCCGAGCGCATGGAGGCTGTCGTCGAGGACGCCTACATCCTCATCAACCAGGGCAAGATCTCGGCCATCGCCGACGTCCTCCCGGTGCTGGAGAAGGTCGTCAAGAGCGGCAAGCCGCTGCTGATCATCGCCGAGGACATCGACGGCGAGGCGCTGTCGACCCTGGTGGTCAACAAGATCCGCGGCACGTTCAACGTCGTGGCCGTCAAGGCCCCCGGCTTCGGCGACCGCCGCAAGGCGATGCTGCAGGACATGGCCACCCTCACCGGCGGCCAGGTCATCTCCGAGGAGGTCGGGCTCAAGCTCGACCAGGCCGACCTCGACGTGCTGGGCCAGGCCCGCCGCATCGTCGTCACCAAGGACACCACCACGATCATCGACGGCGCCGGCTCGACCGACGACGTCACCGGCCGGGTCAACCAGATCAAGGCCGAGATCGAGCGTACCGACTCCGACTGGGACCGCGAGAAGCTCCAGGAGCGCCTCGCCAAGCTCGCCGGTGGCGTCTGCGTCATCAAGGTCGGTGCCCACACCGAGGTGGAGCTCAAGGAGAAGAAGCACCGCATCGAGGACGCCATCTCGGCGACCCGCGCGGCCATCGAGGAGGGCATCGTCGCCGGCGGCGGCTCCGCCCTCGTCCACGCTGCCTCCGTCATCGACGACCTCGGCCTCGAGGGCGACGAGGCGACCGGCTCGCTGATCGTCAAGAAGGCCGCGGCCGAGCCGCTGCGCTGGATCGCCGAGAACGCCGGCCTCGAGGGCTACGTCGCCGTCTCCAAGGTCTCCGAGCTCGAGCCCGGCAACGGCCTCAACGCGGCGACCGGCGAGTACGTCAACCTGATCAAGGCCGGCGTCATCGACCCGGTCAAGGTCACCCGCTCCGCCCTGCGCAACGCCGCCTCGATCGCGTCGATGGTCCTGACCACCGACACGCTCGTCGTGGAGAAGAAGGAAGAGGAGCCGGAGGCCGTCGGCGGCCACGGCCACGGCCACGGTCACTGACCTCACGCCCAGCCGGGGCTGAGTGCGGTTCGTCCGCGCCGTACCTCGCGAAGGCCCGTCCCCACACCGGGGGCGGGCCTTCGTCGCGTGCTTGGACGCCGCTACCGCGCGGTGGCGCCGCGCCGCGGTCCAGGTCCATTCGCGCCGGATCTGTCCCGAACCGCCCCTGGTGGGCGGTCACGAGGGCGATTGGTGACTGATCCGGCGTGTGTCGCCCCGGCGGCACGACCGGTATGGCGCCTGCGGTGATGCCGGTGCGACGCTGGGGTGGTCGTCCGGCAGAGCGAGGTGGTCGTGGCGCGACAGTGGGCCGAGGCGCCGGGCTTCGACGAGTACGTCATCGCCCGGGGGAGCGACCTGCTGCGGACGGCCTGGCTCCTCACGGGTGACGAGCGGGGCGCGGAGGGACTGGCCCGCGCGACGCTCGACGCGGCCTACCCGCAGTGGTCGCAGCTCGTGGCCCGCGGAGCGGGGTCGTACGACGCCGAGCTGCGCCGCGCCCTCGTCACCACTTACCTGCACCGGTCGCGTCGCCGACGCCCCGACGCGCTGCCGACCTCGTCGCGCACCCCACGACCACCGACCGGCTCGGGTCTGCGGTCGGCGGACGTGTGGCACGCCCTCGACGAGCTGCCGCGCCAGCAGCGGGTCGTCGTCGCCCTCGCGGTCCTCGACGGGCTCGGGGACACCCAGGTCGCGCAGGCGCTCGACGCGGCGACCGGGGACGTGCGGCGGCTCAGGGAGCACGCCGTGTCCGCCCTCGCGCACCGCCTCCACGTCAGGGAGGACCGCGTGGCCGACCTGCTGGACGCGCTCGTCCCCGCCGACCCCCCGGTCGACGCGCTGCTGGCGCGACCGCCGCGCCGCGCCACGTCATGGCGAGCCGTGCGCGACTGGGTCGCCGTGCTCGCGGGCCTGGCGGTCGTGGCCGTGGTCGTGGGGCTCGTCGGACCCCGTGGCGGTGGGGGCGACGTGATACCGCCGCCTCCCCCGCAGACGTTGGAGCCTTTGTCCTGTCGTACCAACGCGCCGCCGCCCTCACCACCCGCGGCCAGCGCGGTCCCGTTGCACACGCGGTACGTCGCGGTCCTGGTCTGCGCCCAGACCGACGAGGGCTCGGTGTGGGAGAACTCCCTGCCGCCCGACGAACCGGTGACCGCGCCGCAGGCGCTCGACGCCCTCGTGCTCGACCAGCGCGGCACGCTCCGGAGCTGCCCGGTCCTCCCCGAGGGTCCTGCGTTCCGGGTGCTCCTGCGTAGCGCCGACGGCAGCCTGACGACGTGGGCCAACGAGGGGCTGGCCTGCAACGGCTGGCCGGCGCTCGCCTTCTACTACCGAGCCCTCGCCGAGCAGGACGCCGGGCCGGCAGTCGACGCCGACGGGTTCCTCGGGTGTCCCTCCACGCTCGGCAGCCCGGGTCGCGCTCGGTCGGCGCCCACGACCAGCGTCGGCGCGAGCCTGGCCCGGGGGACCGTGCTCACCTCGGCGACCGCCTGCCTGCACCCGGCCGTCCTGCTCAAGACCGCGACGCCGCCCAGCTTCCGGGCGGTGCGGGGGGCCGTGCTCGGTGCGCCGGGCCTGGCCCAGCTCAACGCCGACCTCGCGGCGAGCGGATCTCGACGGGGTCCGCGCCTCGCGTGCGGGGCAGGTCCGTGGACCTTTGTGCTGCGGGCCCGCACCAGCAGCGGACGCGTCGTGGAGCTCACGAGTGGCTGTGCCCGGGAGTTCGCGGTCGACGGGCGCTCGCGCGACACCTGGCCGGTGAGCCGGGAGACGACGAGCATGCTGCGCGCCCTCCTCGTGGCCAACTAGGCAAGCCGGGCCCGGCTGGTGAAGAGCGCCCAGCGACGCCCGAACAGGGACGTCCGACCAGCGGGTGCCGACCGCCGTGGGTCCTCAGCCGCCGGCGACGACCCTGATCGCCTGGCCGGCGAAGGTGACGGTCTGCCCGGGGCGGACCTGGGCTCCGCGGCGTACCTCCACCGTGCTGTCGACCGTGACCTCGCCGAGCTCGATCACCGAGCGCGCCATCGCGCCGTCGTCGACGACGCCGGCGAGCTTGAGCAGCTGGCCGAGCCGGATGGACTCGTCGCGGATGGGGACCTCGTGCTCGGCGCTCACCCCGCGAGTCTACGGAGCGTCAGCTGGCGGCCGGCACGGTGTCGGGGCCGCGGCCGGCGTAGTGGGCCTCGCGCTCGTCCTCGGTCATGGCGCCCCACACGCCGTACGGCTCACGCACCCGTAGGGCGTGCTCGCGGCACCGGCGCAGCACGGGGCAGGCGAGGCAGACCTCCTTCGCCTCGGCGTCGCGCGACCGGCGGGCAGGCCCGCGCTCACCCTCGGGGTGGAAGAAGACCTCGGGGTTGACCCGGCGGCAGGAGCCCTCGAGCTGCCAGTCCCACAGGTCTGCGACGGGTCCAGGAAGTCGCGACAGCTCGGCCATGTCCGTCCCCGCTCCTGCGGCACCGTGCCGCTTGACCGCGACGCTACCCGCGCTGACCTGCACCGATACCAACGCGCGGTATGGACTTGTTCAAGCGCAGGCCACGTTCTGGGCGGCGTCGACGGCTGCCTTACGATTGGGCAATGAGCCTTGGGTTTGACGACCGACTCCCCGCCCTCGCCGAGCAGCCGGCCGAGGTCGAGGAGCACGACCCGTTCGGCAAGCTCGGCCTCACCTACGACGACGTCCTCCTGCTGCCGGGTGAGACCGACGTCATCCCCTCCGACGTCGACACGACGGCCAGGCTCACACGGGAGATCTCGCTGCGGATCCCATTGGTGTCGGCCGCGATGGACACCGTGACCGAGTCGCGGATGGCGATCGCCATGGCCCGCCAGGGCGGCCTCGGCGTGCTGCACCGCAACCTCTCGATCGAGGACCAGGCCTACCAGGTCGACCTCGTGAAGCGGACCCAGACGGGGATGATCAGCAACCCCATCACCATCGGCCCCGACGCGACGCTCGAGGAGCTCGACCGCATCTGCGGCGAGTACCGCGTCTCCGGCCTGCCGGTCGTGGCGCCCGACAACACCCTGATCGGCATGATCACCAACCGCGACCTGCGCTTCACCCCCGTTGCGGAGTGGGCGGGCACCCGGGTGCGCGACGTCATGACCCCCATGCCGCTGGTCACCGGCGGCGTCGGTATCTCGCGCGACGACGCGACGGCCCTGCTGCGCCAGCACAAGCGCGAGCGCCTGCCGCTCGTCGACGACCAGGGCCGCCTCGCCGGCCTCATCACCGTCAAGGACTTCGTGAAGTCCGAGCAGTTCCCCCACGCGAGCAAGGACGACCACGGGCGCCTGCTCGTCGGCGCGGCCATCGGGTTCTTCGGCGACGCGTGGGAGCGCGCGACCACGCTCGTCGAGGCCGGCGTCGACGTCCTCGTCGCCGACACCGCCAACGGCCACGCCCGTCTCCTGCTCGACATGATCCGCCGGCTCAAGGCCGACCCGGCCACCCGCCACGTGCAGGTCATCGGCGGCAACGTCGCCACCCGCGCCGGGGCCCAGGCCCTCGTCGACGCAGGGGCTGACGGCGTCAAGGTCGGGGTGGGCCCGGGCTCGATCTGCACCACCCGCGTCGTCGCCGGCGTCGGTGTGCCGCAGGTGACCGCGATCCACGACGCGTCGCTGGCGTGCCGCCGGGCCGGGGTGCCGGTCATCGGCGACGGTGGCCTGCAGTACTCCGGCGACATCGCCAAGGCCCTGGTGGCCGGCGCCGACACCGTCATGCTCGGGTCGCTGCTGGCCGGCTGCGAGGAGTCGCCCGGCGACCTCATCTTCGTCAACGGCAAGCAGTTCAAGTCCTACCGCGGCATGGGCTCGCTCGGCGCGATGGCCTCTCGCGGAAAGAAGTCCTACTCCAAGGACCGCTACTTCCAGGCCGATGTCGCCAGCGACGACAAGATCGTCCCGGAGGGCATCGAGGGCCAGGTCGCCTACCGCGGCCCGCTCGGCAACGTCGTCCACCAGCTCGTGGGCGGCCTCGCGCAGTCCATGTTCTACGTCGGGGCCAACACCGTCCCGGAGTTGCAGACCCGGGGCAAGTTCGTCCGCATCACCTCGGCGGGCCTCAAGGAGAGCCACCCGCACGACATCCAGATGACCGTCGAGGCGCCCAACTACGGCAGCCGCTGACCGACCGACGGCGCAGCGGCGTCGAGAGTCGGTACCAGTCCGGGATACGCAATCTGGGTGAGCCGCCCGGAGCGAGGCGGACCCTAGGCTGACGGCACGACCCAAGCAGAGTCGCAGCAGGGGATGGTCCACACAGATGTCGTCGCGCCGTGCCCTCGGTGGGGAGCGACGATCCCCAGACGCCCCGTCGGCGGTCGCCCCCCTCACCCGTCGACGGGGCGTCGCGGCGCCCGCGGCCGGACCGATAGCCTTGCGCGGTGACTGAGATCGAGATCGGCCGAGGCAAGCGCGGCCGCCGGGCCTACTCCTTCGACGACATCGCCGTCGTCCCCTCGCGTCGCACCCGCGACCCCGAGGAGGTCTCGGTCGGCTGGCAGATCGACGCCTACCACTTCGACATCCCGGTCATCGCGGCGCCGATGGACTCGGTCATGTCGCCGGAGTCGGCCATCGCGTTCGGGCGCCTCGGCGGCCTGCCGGTGCTCGACCTCGAGGGCCTGTGGACCCGCTACGAGGACCCCACGCCGCAGCTCGCGGAGATCGCCACGCTCGACCCGGCGACGGCGACCGCGCGGATGCAGGAGATCTACGCCCCCGAGATCCAGCCCGAGCTCATCGTCGAGCGGCTGCGCCAGGTCCGTGAGGCCGGCGTCACCGTCGCCGGTGCCCTGAGCCCGCAGCGCACGCAGCAGTTCTGGAAGCACGTCGTCGACGCCGGGGTCGACCTGTTCGTCATCCGCGGCACCACGGTCAGCGCCGAGCACGTCTCCGGCCGCGCCGAGCCGCTCAACCTCAAGCGCTTCATCTACGAGCTCGACGTCCCCGTCATCGTCGGCGGCGCCGCGTCGTACACCGCTGCGCTGCACCTCATGCGCACCGGTGCCGCAGGGGTCCTCGTCGGGTTCGGCGGGGGAGCGGCGCACACCACCCGGCGCACCCTCGGCATCCACGCCCCGATGGCCAGCGCCATCGCCGACGTCGCCGCCGCGCGCCGCGACTACCTCGACGAGTCCGGCGGCCGCTACGTGCACGTCATCGCCGACGGCGGCATGGGCGACAGCGGCGACATCGTCAAGGCCGTCGCGTGCGGTGCCGACGCCGTGATGCTCGGGGCGGCGCTCGCCCGCGCCACCGACGCGCCCGGCCGGGGCCTGCACTGGGGCCCCGAGGCCCACCACCAGGAGCTGCCGCGCGGCTCGCGGGTCGAGGTCGGCGCGGTCGCGCCCCTCGAGCAGATCCTCTTCGGGCCGGGCAAGCGGGCCGACGGCACCACCAACCTCGTCGGCGCCCTGCGCCGGGCGATGGCCACGACCGGCTACTCCGACGTCAAGGAGTTCCAGCGCGTCGAGGTCGTCGTCGCGCCCTACCAGGCGACCTGACTCACCTAACTTACTACTGGTAATGACGGGGGCGCCGACCTACGCTGCCCTTATGGCCCCGGACCTCATCGCCGACCCCGAGACCGACCCCACCGCGACGTATGCCGTGGACCCGGCGCTCGTGCGCCGGCTGGTCAGGCGGGTGGTCGCCGCACCGCGGGCAGCACAGCACGTGAGCCACACCCCCATGACCGGCGCGCCGTTGGCATCCCTCCCGTTGTCCACGCGCGAGGACGTCGTGGTCGCCGTCGAGGCGGCTCGCGCGGCCCAGCGGGCCTGGGCGCGCACCCCGATGGAGCTGCGCGAGCGGATCCTGCTGCGCTACCACGACCTCGTGCTCGAACGGCAGGTCGAGCTGCTCGACGTCGTGCAGCTCGAGTCCGGCAAGACGCGGCTCCAGGCGTTCGAGGAGGTCGCCGACGTCGCGCTCGTGGCGCGGCACTATGCCCGCAACGCGGCGTCCTACCTGCGACCGCGGCGACGGGCCGGGCTGTTCCCGGTCCTCACCCAGAGCACCGAGCACCACCACCCCCGCGGCGTCGTCGGCATCGTCAGCCCGTGGAACTACCCGCTGTCGCTGTCGGTCACCGATGCCCTGCCGGCCCTGATGGCGGGCAACGCCGTCGTCCTGCGCCCCGACCTTCAGGCGTCGCTCACCGCGCTGCAGGCCGTGCAGCTGCTCACCGAGGCCGGTCTGCCCGAGTCGGTGCTGCAGGTCTTGCTCGGCGACGGCCCCACCGTCGGGCAGGCGGTCGTCGACCTCACCGACTACGTCTGCTTCACCGGCTCCACCGAGACGGGGCGGCGGGTGGCGGGTTCGGTCGCCACACGCCTCGCCGGGTACTCCCTCGAGCTCGGCGGCAAGAACTCGATGTACGTCGCGGACGACGCCGACCTCGACAAGGCGGTGCAGGGCGCGGTCCGGGCCTGCTTCTCCTCGGCCGGTCAGCTGTGCATCTCGGTCGAGCGGGTGCTGGTCCACGCCTCCGTCGCCGACGAGTTCCGCCGGCGGTTCGTCGCCGCGGTCGAGGCGATGACCCTGGGCCCGGCACTGGCCTATGGCACCGACATGGGCTCGCTCGTGTCGGCGGCCCAGCTCACCAGGGTGGGTGACCACGTCGACGACGCGCGCGCGAAGGGCGCCACGGTCCTCACCGGCGGCCGCGCCCGCCCCGACCTCGGGCCGTACTTCTACGAGCCCACCGTCCTGGAGGGCGTCACGGCGGCGATGGACGTCCGCGACGACGAGACGTTCGGGCCGGTGGTGAGCCTCTACACGGTGCGCGACGACGACGAGGCCGTGCGCGTCGCCAACGACACCGACTACGGGCTCAACGCCAGCGTGTGGACCCGCGACACGGCCCGGGGGCGGAGGGTCGCGACGGCCATCCACGCCGGGACGGTCAACGTCAACGAGGGGTATGCCGCGGCCTGGGGTTCGGTCGCCGCGCCGATGGGCGGCATGAAGCAGTCCGGGGTCGGGCGACGACACGGCAGCGAGGGCATCCTCAAGTACACCGAGTCCCAGAACGTCACGGTGCAGCACGTCCTGCCCATCGCGCCCGTGGCAGGCCTGTCCGACGAGTCGTACGCCCGCGTGATGACCGCCGCGCTGCGCACCCTCAAGGCGGTCGGTCGCCGATGACCGCTAACGCCCCGGTCGACTCCGGCCTGCCCGCAGGCAGCCACGTCGACGTCATCGTCGTCGGCTCTGGCTTCGGCGGCTCGGTCGCCGCCCTTCGACTGGCCGAGAAGGGCTACCGGGTCCACGTCGTCGAGTCCGGCCGCAGGTTCCGCGACGAGGACTTCGCCAGGACGTCGTGGAACGTGCGCCGCTACCTGTGGGCGCCGCGGCTGAAATGCTTTGGGGTGCAACGGATCCACCGCCTGCCCGACGTCGTGGTCCTGGCCGGCGCCGGCGTCGGCGGAGGCTCGCTCAACTACGCCAACACCCTCTACGTCCCGCCGGAGTCGTTCTTCCGCGACCCGCAGTGGAGCGACATCACCGACTGGAAGGCCGAGCTCGAGCAGCACTACGCGACGGCCTCGACCATGCTCGGCGTCGTCACCAACCCGTGCGATGGCATCGTCGAGGAGGTCATGCGCCGCACCGCCGAGGACCTCGGCGTCGGCGACACCTTCCGCAAGACCCCGACCGGCGTCTTCTACGGCATGCCCGGCAAGCGGGTCCCCGACCCGTACTTCGGCGGAGCAGGCCCCGAGCGCACGGGCTGCACCGAGTGCGGCAACTGCATGGTGGGCTGCCGCGTCGGCGCCAAGAACACGCTCGTCAAGAACTACCTCGCCCTCGCCGAGCGGCTCGGGGCCACGGTCGAGCCGCTGCGCACCGTCGTGCGGGTCGCCCCGCGCCGCGGCGGTGGGTATGCAGTGACGCACGAGGCCACCGGCGCGTGGGTCCGCCGCGACCGGCGGACCGTCACGGCCGACCAGGTCGTGTTCGCCGGCGGCACCTGGGGCACCCAGAAGCTGCTGCACACCCTGCGGCAGGGCGGCGTCCTGCCCCGGCTCTCCTCGCGGCTGGGCCACCTGACGCGCACCAACTCCGAGGCGCTGCAGGGCGTGATGCTCGAGAAGGTCCCGCCGGGCGACAACCTCTCGCGCGGGGTCGCCATCACCTCCTCGTTCCACCCCGACGCCGACACCCACGTGGAGAACTGCCGCTACGGTCCCGGCTCCAACCTCATGGGCGCGCTCGCGACGATCATGGTGCCCGGCGACAAGCTGCCCCGGCCGCTGCAGTTCGTCGTCGAGGCCGTCAAGCACCCGGTCGTGTTCGCGCGGTCGCTGTCGCAGTACCGCTGGAGCGAGCGCACCATCATCGGCCTGGTCATGCAGACCCGGGACAACTCGCTGCACGTCAACGGCAAGGCAGGGCTGTTCGGCGGCCGCAGCCTCACCTCGCGGCAGGGGCACGGCGAGCCCAACCCGACATACATCCCAGCCGGGCAGCGCGCGATGAAGGCGCTTGCCGTGCGGCTGTCCGCGGCCACGGGGTTGCGCGCCTTCGCGGGCGGCAGCCTCGGCGAGGTCGCCGACATCCCCATGACCGCGCATTTCCTCGGGGGAGTCGCCATCGGCTCGAGCCCCGAGCGCGGCGTCATCGACGCCTACCACCGCGTCTGGCACTATCCGGGGCTGCACGTCGTCGACGGCTCGGCCATCTCGGCCAACCTCGGCGTGAACCCCTCGCTGTCGATCACGGCCCAGGCCGAGCGCGCGATCGCCCTGTGGCCCAACAAGGGCGACCAGGACCCGCGACCGGAGCAGGGCGACGCCTACGTCGTGCTCGAGCCGGTCAAGGCCGCGAACCCGGCCGTCACGCGGTACGGCGCCGCCTGACGACGACGCTCCCTACGCTGCCCCCCTCAACGGTCGAGGGCGGCAGCTGAGGAAAGCCCCTGCGCCCCCTCAGCTACCGTCCCCGTGGTGCGGCTGGAGATGAGCCGGGGAATGGAACCTCCAGCCGCACCACCCGGACAACGAGGCGGGATGGGGCGGGGTTACGCGTCGTCGAGCGATTTGTCCCGCGAGCCGCCGCCGGTGACGGTGGTGGGGGACTCGTCACGCCACGACGCCCACAGCGCTGCATACGCGCCACCCGCGGCGACCAGCTCGTGGTGGGTGCCGATCTCGCTCACCAGGCCGTCCTCGACCACGGCGACGCGGTCGGCGTCGTGGGCCGTGTGCAGGCGGTGGGCGATGGCCACGACGGTGCGGCCCTGGACGACCGCCGCGAGCGACCGTTCGAGGTGCCGAGCGGCGCGCGGGTCGAGCAGCGACGTGGCCTCGTCGAGCACGAGCGTGTGCGGGTCGGCGAGGACGAGGCGCGCCAGGGCGAGCTGCTGCGACTGCGCCTCGTTGAGGGCGTGCCCACCGCTGCCGACGACGGTGTCGAGGCCGTCGGGGAGGCCGGCGGCCCACCCGAGCGCGTCAACGGCGTCGAGCGCCTGCTCGAGGTCGTCCCGTGACGCGCCCGGGCGGGCGAGCAACAGGTTGTCGGCGAGGGTGCCGACGAACACGTGGTGCTCCTGCGTCACCAGGGCCACCTCGCCGCGCAGCTCGGCGAGCTCGAGGTCGACGAGCGGCACGCCACCGACGTCGATGCGTCCCTCGCGGGGGCCGTCGACACCGGCCATCAGCCGGCCCAGGGTGGACTTGCCCGCGCCCGACGGCCCGACCACGGCCAGGCGCTCCCCGGGACGCAGCCCGAGGCTGACGCCGTGGAGCACGTCGTGGCCGGCGCGGTAGGCGTAGCGGACCTCGTCGACGGTCAGGTCGGAGCCGTCGGGGTGCTCGCCGGTCGCGCTGCGGTCCGGCGGGACCGACCCGACGCCGATGACTCGGGCCAGGGAGGTCGCGCCCACCTGGATCTCGTCGAGCCAGCTGAGCACCTCGTCCAGCGGGCCCACCATCTGGTGCACGTAGAGCGTGACCGCGGTTGCCGCGCCGGCCGTGATGGAGCCGTTGACCGCCAGCCAGCCACCCCAGAGCACCGCGGCCGCGGTCGGCACCGAGTAGCCGAAGACGACCGACGGGAACCACCGCAGGCGCAGGCCGAGGGTGTAGCGCTCGGCGCGGTAGCACTCGGCCAGCGCCTCGTGGAACCTGTTGCGCCGCACCGGGGCCAGCGACAGCGCGTCGATGGTGCGCGCCCCGTCGACCGTCTCCGCGACGACGCCGTTGAGCTCGGCGTAGGTCGCGCGCTCCCAGAGGTAGCCGTCGCCGGCGTAGCGCAGGTAGCGGCGAGTCGAGAACCAGTAGAACGGCAGCCCGGCAAGGATCGCGAGGCTCGCCAGCGGTGAGGTGAGCAACGAGGCGACGCCGGTCATCGCGATCGTCATGCTCGCCACGAACAGCGACGGGATCCCGAACCGCACGACGTGCGACAGGGCCTCCACGTCGTTGGTCGTCCGGGCCACGAGGTCACCGGTGCCGGCGCGCTCGACCGTGGACAGCGGCAGGTTGACCGCGCGCGCCACGAACTGCTCACGCAGCTCGGCGAAGACGGTCTCGCCGAGGATGAACGACAGCCGGCGCGCAGCCCAGGTCAGCCCGGTCTGGGCCACGACCGCGACGGCGAGGCCGACGGCGAGGCGGTCGACGGCGCCGCGGGTGCCGTGCCCGCTGACCTCGTCGACGAGCCGGCCCACGAGCCACGGCCCGGCCAGCGCTGCGAGCGCCGCGAGCGCGTGCAGGCCGAGCACCTGGCCGAGCAGGCGGCGGTGGGTGCCCATCAGCTGGCGCGTGTGCGCCCAGACCGCACGCGAGTCCGCGACGGGAAGGGTCCGCCGGGTGGGGTCGGTGTTCACGTCTCGTCCTCCTCTGCGCGCAGTACGACGTGGCGGTAGCCGGGGTGGTGGTCGATGAGGTCGCGGTGCGTGCCCCGTGCGCTGACCAGGCCGTCCTCAAGCAGGACGACCTCGTCGGCCCGCCCGAGCAGGAGCGGGCTGACCGTGGTGACCACGGTGGTGCGCCCGCGACGGTGCTCGGCGAGCCGGTCGGCCACTCGCGCCTCGGTGTGCGCGTCGACCGCGCTCGTGGGCTCGACCAGCACGAGGACCGGGGCGTCGGTGAGCAGTGCCCGCGCCAGCGCGAGCCGCTGCCGCTGGCCGCCGGAGTAGGAGCGCCCGCGCTCCTCCACGGTGCCGTCCAGGCCGCCGGGCAGGGCGTCGAGCACGTCGAGCGCGCTGGCTGTCTCCAGGGCGGCCAGCACCCGGGCGTCGGCGTCGGCGGAGCGGTCGACGTCGGCGTTGGTGCCGGCGCGGTCGTCACCACGCCGGCCGAGGAGCTGGTCGCGCAGGACCCCGGTGAACAGCCGCGGATCGGGCTCGCTGACGACGACGTGGCGGCGCACGTCGCGGATGGGCAGGTCCTCGAGCCGCGTGCCACCCCAGGTCGTCTGGTGCGGGCCGGGGCCGTGCCTCCCGAGGCGGTCGGCCACGGCGGCCGACTCCTCCGGCCGGGCCGACACCAGGGCGGTGAGCCGCCCACCGCGGACGACGGTCCCGGACAGCGGGTCGACGAGGTCGGCGTCCGCGTCGGGCAGCGGCGCCATCGCGGGCCGTGCCTCGTCGTGGTCCGGCTGGACGGCCAGGACGCGCAGGATCTTGCCCGCGGCGATGTGCGCGCGGATGCCGCGGTCGACGACCTCGATGGCGGTCTGCAGCGGCATGGTGAGGAACGCGGTGTAGCCGTAGAACGCCACCAGCTGTCCCGCGCTCAGCCGTCCGTCGACTGCCTGCCGCGCGCCGAGCCAGGTGACGAGCACGACGAAGACGCCGGGCAGCAGCACCTGGGCCGAGTCGAGCGCGGCCTGGATGCCGGCCACGTGGACGCCGCGGTGACGCACGCGCTGCGACTGCTCCTCGTAACGGCGCAGGAAGGTCTGCTCGCCGCCGATGCCGCGCAGCACCCGCAGCCCCGCGACGGTGTCGGCGCCCAGGGTCGTCAGGCGGCCGGCCTCCTCGCGCTGCAGGGCCTGGCGACGCTGCAGCGGGCGGACGATGAGCGTGAGCCCGGCGAGCATGACCGGGCCGCCACCGAGGACCAGCAGGCCCAGCGGCGGTGACGCGGCGAGCAGGATCGCGCCGACGACGATGTAGCTGACGACCGCCCCCGCCAGCCGGCCCATCGCGTCGTACACCCCACCGAGCCGCATGATGTCGTTGGCGAACACGGTGACGACCTCGCCCGACGGCATGACGCGGGTCAGCGCCGGGCCCGAGCGCTCGACGCCGTCGGCGGCGAGCTGGGCGCCACGGTAGGACGCGTAGAGCCAGTTGTGGACGGCGAAGAAGTGGCGCGCCGCAGCGGTGCCGGCAGCCACGGCGCCGAGGCCGAGCAGCACGAGTGCCCAGCGCACCAGCCCGCCGACGTCACCGGGGACGATGCCCTCGTCGACGCCCCGGCCGAGCGCCGCGGGGATCAGGGCCAGCGACACCATCCACACCATCCCGGCGAGCATCCCCAGCACCTGGGTGCGCCACTGCTCCCGGGCGCCCCAAACCATGAAGCGCAGCGTGCTGCGGGTGTCGGGGCGGCCGGGGTCCGGGAACGGGATCTGGCGCATCAGGGATCCACGGTATGGCGCGGCCGCCCACCGCCGACACCGGTTTTCCCGCGGTGCGCCTCCGCCGAGGACCCGGCCATGGCTGCCTACCATGACGGCGTGTCAGCTCCGGCGCCCACGCGCAAGGCCCGCCTGGAGGCCAAGTACGTGCGCCGCCGCATCGTCGCGGGCACGCTCGCGGTCGGCCTGCTGGGTGCCGCGTCGTTCGGGGTGAGCCAGCTGGCCGGGCTCCTCGGCGGCGACCGGGCGGAGGCAGCATCCACCTCGGCCAAGCCGGCGGCCGCGTCGCACACCACCGCGCCGGACCCCCACGCCGCCCCGCTCGTCAAGGCTCCGCGGCCGAGCCCGGCGACACCGCAGGGCGCGCTGGGGTCGAACTCGGGTGAGACCGCCCTGGTCCGCACGATGCGCCTCACCGGCGACCTGACCCCCAAGTCGGTCGTGGCGTCGCCGAAGGGCGTCGTCGTGGCGCAGAACATGATGTACCGCCACACCGTCTCGGCGTTCCGCGCCGACGGCGCCCTGCTGGCGACCATCGACGACGCCGTCGACCTCGGGTCGTTCGGGATCAAGGGCCACCCCGGCACGACGAAGGGCGCGCCGGTGGAGGCGGCGTTCACGGCCGACGGCCGCCATGCCTGGGTGTCCAACTACTCGATGTTCGGCTCCGGCTACGGGCCCGAGGGGCTCGACAGCTGCGCGGCCGGCGACGGCACCTCGACCAGCACCGTCTACCGCATCGACACCGGCACCTTCGCCATCGACCGCGTGGTCGAGGTGGGTGCCGTGCCCAAGTACGTCGCCGTCACCCCGGACGACAGGACCGTCCTGGTCACCAACTGGTGCAGCTGGGACCTGTCGGTCATCGACGTCGCGAGCAACCGACAGGTCGCGCGCATCCCGCTCGGCGGCCACTACCCGCGTGGCATCGTCGTCTCCCCGGACAGCCGCACCGCGTACGTCGCGCTCATGGGCTCCGACCGCATCGTCACCGTCGACCTGCGCACCCGTCAGGTGCGGCCGTATTCCACCACGGGCGACGGCCCGCGCCACCTCGTCCTCAGCCCGGACGCGAGGTACCTGTACGTCACCAACAACGGGGCCGGCACGGTGAGCAAGCTGGACCGCGCCACCGGCCGCGTGCTCGCCACGACCCGCGTGGGCCAGCAGCCGCGCTCGCTGGCCATCGCGCGCGACGGGCAGGCCCTGTACTCGGTGAACTACGAGTCGTCGTCGGTGAGCAAGCTGCGCACCTCCGACCTGAAGGTGGTGCAGACGGTGCCGACCGACCAGCACCCCATCGGCATCACCTACGAGCCGACCCGCAAGGCGGTCTGGGTCGCCTGCTACGGCGGGAGCATCCTCGTCTTCGACGACTCGAGGCGTCCCGTAACCTGACGAGGTGCTGCGAACCGCCCTCAAGCCTCGCTGGCTGGGCCTGTTCGCCCTGCTGGTGCTCCTGGTCGTGACGTTCGTGCAGCTCGGGTTCTGGCAGCTCCACGTCGCCCAGGACAAGGGCCTCGCCGACGCCCTGCGCCACGCGCGCGACGCCCGGCCCACGGCCATCGACACCGTCGTGGGACCGCACCAGAAGTTCCCCAACCCGCAGTCCAACCGCGCGGTCACCGCCGTCGGCACGTATGCCGCGTCGGAGCAGTTCCTGGTCGGCCCGCGCCGCCTCGACGGCCGCACCGGCTGGTGGGTCGTCACGCCGATCGTGGTCGAGGAGACCGGGGCGCGGCTGGCAGTGGTGCGCGGGTTCGCGACCGACCCTGCCGCCGCGGCCGCCATCCCGGCGGGACGCATCGAGGTCGAGGGCAGCCTGGCGCCGGGGGAGTCGCCCACGCCGGCACCGTCGGGCTCGGCCGCCCGCGCGGGCGGCCTCGAGGTGCTCGGCTCGTTGGACCTGTCGATCCTGGTCAACAGGTGGCCTGGGGACCTCTACAACGCGTTCGTCTTTGCCCAGACCGAGCGCACGCCGACCGGTGCCGGGGTGCCTGCGACTGCGGGCCTGCAGCACGTGCCGCCGCCGGAGGTGACGGGCGGGCTGAAGTGGCGCAACGCGACCTACGCGCTGCAGTGGTGGGTCTTCGCCGGCTTCGCCGTGTTCATGTGGTTCAGGATGGTGCGCGATGATGCGCACCGGGAGCGAGAGGCCCGCGAGCAGCGCGAGCCGACCCGAGTCGAGGAGAGCACCGCGTGAGCGAAACCGTGGGTCAGGTCAAGGACGTCGAGGCGGCTGAGAAGGCGCTGAAGTTCTTCAAGGTGATGGCCTTCGTCGTCGGCATCGGGCTGCTGCTGCTCGTCCTTGAGATCGTGCTGCACTACGGCTTCAGCAACGACGCGCTGGCCTGGTGGCCGCAGCCGCATGGGTTCATCTACATGGTCTACCTCGTGGCGACGGCCAACCTGGGGTTCAAGATGGGCTGGTCGCTGGGACGCATGGTGCTGGTGATGCTCGCCGGCGTCGTGCCGTTCCTGTCGTTCTGGGCCGAGCGCAAGGTCGCCGCCGAGGTCGAGGGTCAGCTCGCCACCGCCCGCCGGTAGCCTTGCCACCGTGAGCGACACCCCTGCCGACAACACGACCGACCTCGTCGTCGATGGCGTCGCCGACCAGGCGACCGACATCACGCAGGCCCAGGACGACGACCGGGTCGAGGCCCCCGAGGGCGACCGCGTGGAGGTGCCGGCGACCCCGCTGCAGGCCAAGCCGGTCCTCGTCGTCGACTTCGGCGCGCAGTACGCGCAGCTCATCGCGCGGCGGGTGCGCGAGGCCAACATCTACAGCGAGGTCGTCCCGCACACCATGGCCGTCGACGAGATGCTCGCCAAGGAGCCGGCCGCGATCGTGCTCTCCGGCGGCCCCTCGTCGGTCTACGCCGAGGGCGCCCCGTCGCTCGACCCGGCGGTGCTCGAGGCAGGCGTTCCCGTGTTCGGCATGTGCTACGGCTTCCAGGCCATGGCGCAGGCGCTCGGCGGCACCGTGGCACACACCGGGCTCGGCGAGTACGGCTCGACCCCGGCCTCCGTCACCGACACCGTCTCAACGCTCTTCAACGGCCAGCCGGGCGACCAGTCGGTGTGGATGAGCCACGGCGACTCCGTCACCGAGGCACCGTCCGGAATGCGGGTCACGGCCTCCACGGCGGGCGCGCCCGTGGCTGCGTTCGAGGACGACGAGCGCCACCTGTACGGCGTGCAGTGGCACCCCGAGGTCATGCACTCGACGTTCGGCCAGCGGGTGCTCGAGAACTTCCTCTACAAGGGCGCCGGGCTCTCCGGCGACTGGACCGCTGCGAACGTCGTCGACGAGCTCGTCGACGCGATCCGCGCCAAGGTCGGCGACTCCCGCGTGCTGTGCGCCCTGTCCGGCGGCGTCGACTCCTCGGTCGCGGCGGCCCTGGTGCAGAAGGCCGTCGGCGACCAGCTCACCTGTGTCTTCGTCGACCACGGCCTGCTGCGCAGCGGTGAGGCCGAGCAGGTGGAGAAGGAGTTCGTCGCGGCGACCGGCGTCGACCTCGTCGTCGTGGACGCTCGCGAGCAGTTCCTGGGCGCGCTCGCCGGGGTGTCCGACCCCGAGGAGAAGCGCAAGATCATCGGGCGCGAGTTCATCCGCGTCTTCGAGCAGGCTGCCCGTGATGTCGTCGGCTCACGCGGGGACTCCGACCACCCGGTGGAGTTCCTCGTCCAGGGCACGCTCTACCCCGACGTGGTGGAGTCCGGTGGCGGCACCGGCGCGGCCAACATCAAGAGCCACCACAACGTCGGCGGCCTGCCCGACGACCTGCAGTTCAAGCTCGTCGAGCCGCTGCGGTCGCTCTTCAAGGACGAGGTCCGCCAGGTCGGGCTCGAGCTCGGGGTGCCCGAGGCCATCGTGTGGCGCCAGCCGTTCCCGGGTCCCGGCCTCGGCATCCGGATCGTGGGGTCGGTGACTGCAGAACGGCTCGAGATCCTGCGGGCCGCCGACGCGATCGCCCGCCACGAGCTGTCGGCAGCCGGTCTCGACCGCGACATCTGGCAGTGCCCTGTGGTGCTGCTCGCCGACGTGCGCTCGGTGGGCGTCCAGGGCGACGGCCGCACCTACGGCCACCCCGTGGTCCTGCGCCCGGTGTCGTCCGAGGACGCCATGACCGCTGACTGGACCCGCGTCCCGTACGACGTGCTCGCCAAGATCTCCACGCGCATCACCAACGAGGTGCGCGAGGTCAACCGCGTCGTCCTCGACGTGACGAGCAAGCCCCCGGGCACCATCGAGTGGGAGTGACGACGGCGTGCGCCTGAGGGGTGACGCCCTCGCGGCGCTGGAGGACAAGGCGAGCCGTGCGGTCATGCGGCACGTCCTGATCGGGCCGCCCCTCAAGCTGTTCACCGGGCTGCACGTCGAGGGACGGTCGAACGTCCCCCGAGAAGGGGCGCTGATCGTCGCCTCCAACCACCTGTCGTTCATCGACTCGATCGTCATCCCGCTCGCCGCCAGGCGGCAGGTGCACTTCCTCGGCAAGGCCGAGTACTTCCAGGGCAGCGGTCTCCGCGGGGCCGCCGTGCGCTGGTTCCACTCGACCGCCGGCACGATCCCGGTGGACCGGTCCGACCCGCGTGCTGCTGCCGCCTCGCTGGAGCTCGCCGAGGAGGTGCTGCGGAGCGGGGAGGGGTTCGGGGTCTACCCCGAAGGCACCCGCTCGCCCGACGGTCGCCTCCACCGCGGCCGGACCGGCGTCGCCCGTATGGCGCTCAGCACCGGGGCTGTCCTGCTTCCGTGTGCGGTCACGGGGACCGACAAGGTGCAGCCGGCGGGGTCGAACGGGTTCCGTCCGGGCAAGGTGACGGTGCGGTTCGGTCGGCCGGTTGATGTGGCTGGGCTGGCTGTCCGCTACCAGAAGGCAGCGCTGCTCCGGGCGGTCACGGACGCGACCATGGACGCCATCGCGGAGTTGTCGGGACAGGAGCGGTCGGGGTTGTACGCCTCAGACGTCAAGGCCGCGCTCGAGTCGACGCAGCAGGACTAGCCGAGTCGAGCTACATCCGGCCCGTGCGGGTGCGCCCACACCGCCGCAAGAACCACCTTTGGTCCTCTCACCATGACGACGTCAGTACTTGGTCCTTCAGTGAGCTGCTCTGGGCAGCACCGGCCCCCAAGCCCCTTGTGCCTCGTTCACGCCGGGGAGGACAGTTGATAAGTGATTTCGGTGCGAGGCCGTCCTCGTTGGGGGTGGTCGGGTGGCCGTAGGGGCCGTCGGTGGGTGGTGTTGGTGGCCGTTCTGGCTCTAGCGATGCCTGGTTGTGACCAGCATCGGCGATCGGGTCAGGCAACCTCATCGATCTCGGCTTCCGCTCGGGTTGCCGCGGCGGTCGAAGCCGACTTCAGCAGGTACGTCGGCGACAACGAGATCAGCGCCATCGTCGTGACGGTCGACGGCCGCCCACTCTTCGAGCGCTACTACGACACAACGGCCGAGGAGTCGCGAAGCGTCTTCGGGATCACTTCTTGCGTTATGGGCACCCTGATCGGTCAAGCGATAGGCGAAGGCCGCCTG
This sequence comes from Phycicoccus sp. Soil748, assembly GCF_001428025.1. Classification (GTDB taxonomy): domain Bacteria; phylum Actinomycetota; class Actinomycetes; order Actinomycetales; family Dermatophilaceae; genus Pedococcus. Next base: position 69,473 of record NZ_LMSC01000005.1, read on the forward strand.
CGCCTAGAGGATCGGCTGTCGGACCTGCTGCCCAAGTACGCCACCCAGATGACACCACGGGTGGCCGGCGTGACCCTACGCCAGCTGTTGACGATGACCGGCGGCTTCCCCATCACCAACGATGTGAGCGCATACGCACAGATGGTCCGCTCGAAGGACTGGATCCGGTTCATCCTCGCCCATCAGGACGGGGTGCCCGGCAAAGAGTTCATCTACTCCGACTTTGCCGCGCACCTGCTGTCACCGATCCTGGAGCAGGCCACCGGCCAGCGCGTGCTGGAGTACGCCCGATCGCATCTGTTCGACCCCTTGGGCATACCAAGTAGGCCCGCCGTCCAGCCCGTCGCGACCGGCCGGTACGTGGGTGAGTTCAATCGTGCCCGCTTCGCCTGGCCAACGGACCCGCAAGGGTTCACGTTGGGCTTCACCCACCTGAAGATCACCCCCCGCGACATGGCCAAGCTCGGACAGTTGTATCTGCAACAAGGGCAATGGCGCGGCAAGCAGATCGTTCCCGCAGAGTGGATCCATCAGGCCACCATGGTCCAGGGTTCTGCCGCCCCCACGGGGTACGGCTACTTATGGTCCGTCCGCCTCACCGACGGAACACCCGCCTTCGACGCCAAGGCTCTGGGCGGTCAGATGATCCAAGTCATCCCCCAACGCCGCCTCGTGGTCGTCATCTCGAGCCGTGTCGACCTGACCACATACACATCCGATCTGAGCGCAGGAGACCTGCAACGGCTCGCCGTCACGATCTTTCGAGCGGTCGGGACCTCTACCCGCTCTGCCCGACCCCTGCCCACCACTAGATAGCGACGTGCCTAAGCCAAGCGCTGCAGGCGAAGTCGCCCTACCATCTGCGACCAGCTGACCGAGACATGTCTTTCCAGTCCTCCAGTTTCGAGCGCTACCCAGGCACGCTGACAGCCTGGACACTTCCTCACGAGGGCCGTCGCGCTTCTCTTTGCTTCTGCTTGTCAACGGGCTTGCGCCGCACACCAACGATCGCGCAGGGAGCACGCAGAAGGTGAATGACGCGCTGCGGGACGGCTGCAGTTGCGTGCGCGGACAGCCGAGACTCAACTCGCCCGACAGGTTAAAGGCCGTGCGGTCCTACCGAAGGGGTTCGCCAACCTGACCAGCGTCATCGGCGTCCTCGGCGCACTCGGCGCACTCGGCAACGCCGGCATCCCCCCGGCGGCCGGTGACCTACCGGCCGCGGCTCGCATGGCGCTGAAGGCCTTTGCACCCTTACCGGAGTCGTCTCGTCGCGCCGATGGGCGTAGGCCGCGCCAGTTGGTTCACCGGGATATGTGGCGCGTCAGCGGTTGAGCACCTGGGGGTCCTGCGTGAGGTCGGTCGCGCAGGGCCCGACGCACAGGGGTAGCGACGCCTCTGCCTTTCCTGGGGGGAGGCGTCGCTCTGCCCCGGGCAGCGGGGACGTTCCCGTGCTGTCGAGGCAGAGCAAGGTCGAGCAGACCGAGCATCTGGTCGACGCCGCCCTATGGCTGGGTGAGACCCCCGGCCTTGACGAGGTACTGCACGTACGGAAGCGGTTCGGTTCCGGAGGGCGTCAGGATGGCTACTGAGACGTGCGCATCCCGGAAGACAGCCATGACCGTTTGGTATCCGAGCATCGAGCCGATGTGGCCCACGGCGTCTATGTTCCATCTGGCGAAATACCCGGCGCTGAAGTCAATGGTGCCGAGGCCGTATGGCGCGTCGTCGGGAAAGTCGGTCATCTGTTCAACGGATTTCTTGCGCAGGACGCGGGAGCCGTACAAGTCGTATCCCCAATGTGCGACCGCCTCCGCATCTCCGGCTACAGCCCCAGCCGCGCCAACGACGGTGGCCAGGGCGCGGCAGGGAAGCCACGGTCCCGCGGTTGCGCAGCTCTTGATGTCGCTGCTCGCTGCTGGGTCCGGCGCTGCAGCGGCAAGTGGTGGAGGAAGACTGTGCGCGTCCTGGTAGGCGAGGCGGTCCAGGCCCAGCGGCCCCCACAGGTCAGTCTTGAACGCGTCGGCGAGCGTTCGACCGCTCGCCTTTTCGATGATGAGGCCCAAGAGGATGTAGTTCGTGTTGTCGTCGGCGAAGGTCTTGCCCGGAGGATCCTTCGCCGCCGGGACGTACTTCAGGTACTTCTGGGTCGTCCACCGGGCGTCGCGGTCACCCAGTGGCGCATCCACGGATGCTGCGACACCGCTGCGCTGTGCCAGCAACTGTCGGACCGTGACACCGTTCGACACCTGGGGGAGGTCGATGTACGCCGAGGCGGATCGGTCCAGATCGATCTTGCCCCGCTCGGCGAGCAGCATTACCTCGGCCGCCGTGAACGTCTTGGTGATGCTGCCCAGCGCGAGTCCGGATCCAGGTACCAGCGCGACCCCACGCGCATCGACCCCTGCCGCACCGCCCCACACCCCTTGAGGGGTGGCAACTGCGGCAGTCACCCCTTTCAGCAGCCCCGTCGCCACCCACCGGTTGATCTCGTGTTGCAGCTTGGTGATCCGGTCAGCCGGGAGCGCCGATGTCGGAAGCTGCGACCAGACCGCGCCGGTCGCCGCCGTTGAGGTGGTAGGGGTGCCCGTGACGCTGCCAGCGCCATGCCCCGGGGAGCAGGCCATCAGCAGCCATGACAGCCCGACGACCGCGCCGGCGCGACCCCATGACCTCATGCCGGGACCTCATGAGCGGGTCGCCCGGACACGGGGTAGCTCGGGCACACCACTCTCAGGCACTGGCGTGGGCGCCAAGGCGTCCGAAGGTTCGGGGCCATGTCGCGCTCTTCGTTATGCATCTCGTACCAGCCGTCGTGGCCATCTTCCGCTACAGCGAGCGCAACCGCGCCGCCGCTCTTCCTGTCCGTCCGGGCAGCGCCCCCGGGCGGCCCATCCAGTCTTCACCCCTCAATCTCAGAACTATCAAGCACTTCGACTGTCCTCCGAGCCGCGCCGACGGGCCTCCGCCCAATGGCGTAATGGGAACACCGCGGCCGGGGGGCGAGGAGGCGATCAAGGCTTGGCCGCCTGCAAGAGCCAGGCGTTGCAGGCCCGGTATACGGGACTGGCGCACTCCGAGATCCTTCTCAAACCCAGCCCCTGCCGGCGAGGCGCTCCAATGGGTCCTCAGCGGTCGGTGGATCCTCAACCGACAGCGCGCCGACTCCAGCGGAATGAATACCCCCGGAGGCGGCGGCCCGGGCCCGGACGGCGGCGGCGGGTAACCCGCCGCGCGGCCGCAGCAGGTAGGACAACAATAGAGCGGCGAACGATCCTTGGCGGTGCACGGAAGCGCGATCAGACCTGCACACCGTCATTGCTGACACCTCATGTCACTCACTGCAGGGGGATACTGGCGGTGAACGGGCCCGCGCCCCGGCCCGCCCGGAAGGTAGCGCCCCATGTGGATTTGGTTCTGGATCATCGCAGGAGCGCTACTCGTGGTCCTACTGACTTGGGCCGCGCTCTGGGATCGGCGACACACCCTCGATCGTGACAGGCTGCCCGATCACACGAATGACCCGCCAACGCCCAAGAACGAAGGATGGTAGCTCCGCCATCACGGCCCATAACCGCCTCGCCCGCCGCGTCTTGACACAGGAGGGAGCCACGAGTGGTCGGCCGATCCGCCCTGCTGGCGCACGGCGGGAAGCGCTAGATCTGGCCTCAGGGCGACGAACTATCTGGGACGTCGTGTAGGTCCTGCGTCGCAACATGATGACCCTTGGCATCCCGGCGACCCGATGGGACGATACGGGGAGAGTGGTTGCATGCGCGGCCGGAAGGACCATCGCTATGTGGTTCGGGATCATCGCGGGCATCTTCGTGGTCTTGCTTGTGATTGGCGCTTGGTTGTGGGATCGGGGCCACGGCACGAGCGGAACCAGAATAGAAATCGCTGATCGACGCCCGGACTCAGATCGACCCGGCGTCGGGTGATTGGGCCAGGAGTCCTATTGCCGAACACTTGCGCCACGGCAACAGGGCCACGCCTGGTATGGCCGCTCGGGCGCTGGTGCTGGCTTCCAAGAAGGGCCCTGAGGTTTGCAGGCCGCTCAGATTGAGGGTCGAGACCTCAGGTCCATGAGAAAGGGAGGGCACAGGAGACCCGCTTCGGCGGCGGCTTGTCGGGTGCGTCATTCTGTCGCGAGCCGGGCGGGTGGCACCCGCCGCCTCGTCCTGAGGACACTCCCACATCGCGACCGAGAAGTGTTCGCGGTGATCATCGGTCGGCCCAGCTGCCAAAGCCGTGGTCCCCGGTGCCGGCGGGCTCGCTGCAGGCTATGTCATGAAGTCCTTGAGCCACGCCGGTTGGACGACGGCAAGCGTGATGAGTGCGCAGTCGATCGCCAGCCCCAGCATCAACCGCGCGTCCCAGTACGCGACGATCAGGACAAGCGAGATGGCTCCCGCGAGGACAGCCAGCACCGGCCACGCTGTTGCCAGCCCCGGTGCGCCCCACACGGCCAGAGCCAGCGCTGCGGACGCCACGATCGTGGCCGCAATGAGCACCCCAGCGTGTGCACCAAGCCGTGGGCCAGAAGCAGGATTCCCGCAACGATCCGCACTGCGACCATCATTGACCCTTCATCCCATTCGCTAAGTCCGGTTCACTATCCATCTGACCCGAGGTTCGCCACGCTTATCAGGGTCAAGGGGCCCAGTGAGGGCGCAGGAGGATGGCTGCATCGACCCAGCCTCATCCCACGTTGGTATTTGGTGTCTCGCACGAGGGCACCGCAAACCGAGGTGCGAGCTCGGTTCGGATCTCCACGTGGCGCGCCAGGAAGGCTCGCTCGTCCATCCGCTTCCTTCGAAGCCAGCTGGTGACCTCGGTGTTGCACTTGCTCGCGTTGCACGAGCGACAGGCCGGCACCACGTTGTCGAGCGTGTACCGCCCACCACGGGATATCGGCAGGACGCAGTCACGCTGAAGCGGCTCACCGGTGGCGCCGCAGTAGGCGCATCCTCCCCACTGAGCCTGCAGTATCGTCCACTGGGCCTCGGTCAGATCGTGGCTGGCAAGGCTCATGCGGCGCGTCCGCCTACGGGCCGCCCGAGCCTTGCGAGTTCTGCTCACCGTCACCTCGCCAGCGTAGGCATCAAGGGCTGAATCCTCGGTTACGCATTCCCTGCAGGACGCATGTCGTGGCAGATCGAGTGCGTCACATCGCCGCCTGAGGGCGACGGCTCTTGGCTGCACGAACTGTCGGCTTCGCGACTAGTCGTGCCGACTACTTGGTCTCGGGTCCGAAGCCGGTCATGCGGATCAGCTTGGCCGGTACACCGCCGACGATCGCTCCGGCCGCGACATCCTTGGTGACGACGGCCCCGGCGCCGACGATGGCACCGTCGCCGATGGTCACGCCCGGCACGACTGTCACTGCGGCGCCGAGCCAGACCTGACGGCCGATGACGATGGGAGCTGGCGTCATGTCGGCGCGCTGGCCCGGGTCGACGCTGTGGTTCAGCGTCGTGAGCGTGCTGCCGTGGCCGATGAGGCTGCCGTCGCCGATCGTGATGCCGCCAGTGTCCTGAAAGCGGCAGCCCATGTTGATGAAGACGTCCTTGCCGAGGGCGAGGTTCTTGCCGAACTCGCTGTAGAACGGTGGGAACACGGTCACGGACTCGTCCACCGGCTTGCTGGTGAGCTCTGCCAACAGGAGCCGGACCTCGTCCGGGGTGCGGTAGGCGCCATTCAGCTCGGCCAGGATGCGCAGCGCGTCCTGGGAGGCGGCGTGCATGAACCGGTGGGCAGCCGAGCCGCCCTCGATGAGCGCGCCGCTGTTGACGTGCTCGAGGAACTCGTGCAGCTCCATGGTCAGGCTCCTGTCAGTTGTGGGAGAAGGGTGGTCAGAGCGTCGCGGTGTCAATGACGAACCGGTAGCGGACGTCGGAGGCGAGCACGCGCTCATACGCCTCGTTGATCTCGTCGGCAGCGATGACCTCGATCTCCGCCCCGATCCGGTGCTCGGCGCAGAAGTCGAGCATCTCCTGGGTCAGGGCGATGCCGCCGATCATCGAGCCGGCGAACGAGCGACGCCCGCCGATCAACGAGAACACGTTGACGCTCAACGGGTCTGCGGGCGCACCGACGTTGACCAACGTGCCGTCGACGGCGAGCAGGCCGAGATAGGCGTCGAGGTCGATGGCGGCGCTGACCGTGTTGACGATGAGGTCGAACTGGCCGGGCAGCTGCTCGAAGGTCGACGGGTCGGAGGTGGCGAAGTAGTGGTCCGCGCCGAGGCGCAGCCCGTCCTTCTGCTTCTTCAGCGACTGCGAGAGCACGGTGACCTCTGCGCCGAGGGCGTGGGCGATCTTGACGCCCATGTGGCCGAGGCCCCCGAGCCCCACGATGGCGACCTTCTTCCCGGGGCCGGCGTTCCAGTGCCGGAGCGGGGCGTAGGTGGTGATGCCGGCGCACAGCAGCGGAGCGGCGGCAGCCGGGTCGAGGCCCTCGGGCACGCTCAGGACGAAGTCGGCGTCGACGACGACGTGGGTCGAGTACCCGCCCTGGGTGGTGGTCCCGTCCCGATCGGTCGCGGCGTACGTGCCGACCATGCCCTCGAGGCAGTACTGCTCCTCGCCGCGCGTGCAGCTGGCGCACTCGCCGCACGAGTTGACCATGCAGCCGACACCGACGCGGTCGCCGACCTGGTGGCGGGTGACGTCGGCGCCGACCTCGGTGACGAGGCCGACGATCTCGTGGCCCGGCACGACGGGGAAGGGCTGCGGGCCCCAGTCTCCGTTGACGGTGTGGATGTCGGAGTGGCAGATGCCGGCGTACTCGATCTGGATGAGGACGTCGTTCGCGCCGACCTCACGGCGCTCGATGGTGGTGGGGGCCAGGGGCTGGCCGGCGGACGGTGCTGCATAGGCGTTGACGCGCAAGGGGTTTCCTTTGTGAAGAGTGGTACGGGTGAAAGGGAGGGAGGGTGGGGCTCAGGCGCCGTACTCGGTGTCGGTGACGTGGTCGAGCCAGGTCACGACCTGGCCCTGGTCGTCGGCCTCCTGGATGGCGACGTGCGCCATGAACCGGTCGGCGGTGGCACCGTGCCAGTGCTCCTCGTTCGGCTCGATGTAGACGACGTCGCCGGGACGGATCTCCTGCGGCTCGCCGCCGCGTCGCGCGACGTACCCGATGCCGTCGGTGACATAGAGGGTCTGCCCCTTCGGGTGGCTGTGCCACGCGGTCCGCGCGCCCGGCGTGAACCGGACGTGCGCGCAGCCCACGGTCGACTGCTCGTCGGGGTTGCGGATGCCGTCGATGAAGACGGTGCCGGTGAACCAGTCCGCGGGGCCGGTGGCGCTCTGGCCACCGCTCTTCGTGAACTTCATGGTGGGCTCCTTCGTGGTGCGACGAATGGTCGAAGGCATGCTCGCGCAGCCCGGACCTCGTCCTGGGTAGTGCATGGATGGGTACAGCGCGGGCGCCGGTCGGCGCCCGGGTGCGGCTAGGGCTTACCTGTCCGCTTGAGCTCGTCGGCGAGCGTCCGGGCCTCACCAGAGATGAGCTCGGCGCGGGCGTCGTCACCTGCGGCGACGGCGCTCCAGTAGTCGATCTTCAGCGCGACATACCGCTGTCGCAGGACCAGTTGCTCCGCCTCGCAAACGAGGCGGCGCTGCTGGTGGGTGAGCAGCTCAACCTGCTCACCGGCGGCGGCCGGGCCGACACGGCCGTTCTTGACGTACTGGCGCATGTCGCTCACGGACATGCCAGTCGCAGCGAGGCAGGCGACCCACATGATCTGGTCGAGGTCCTCCTCGTCGTAGACGCGGTGACCGCTGGTCGCGCCCCGACCCACCGGGGCGATGACGCCGATGGACTCGTAGTAGCGCAGCGTGCTGGCCGACAGCCCCGTCAGGGCCGCGGCCTCCTTGATCGTGTACTCGCGCCGGGCGACCAGAGAACTCATGTCAACCACGCTAGGAACTTCAAGTACTTGAAGTCAAAGCCTCTTCCGCGGGGAGAGCGCACTTCGCCAAACACCTCATCAGCGCCCCCGCAAGAGGTGCGTCACTTCGCCGCGAGCCGATCAACGAGTCTTCAGGACCTCGAATAGGGACGGCCTGAGCCCACCCGTCTCCGTCTTCCGGAGTGGCCAGCCCACCACGCCGGTTCGCGCATCGACCGGCGTATCGACCGCTCCGGCATCGTCCCCTTGGGGTCGCGCAGCGGCCATCTCATGAGCCGGGCTCCCGGGACCGCTTGCGGGGACGCAGCGATGCTCAACAGGACGGCTCCGGCGTCGAGGTGTCGGAGAGCGTGCAGGCGCTGATGTCCCCCCGCTCCAGCCCCGGACTCAGCTGTTGTCGAGTTGTTGGGCGAACATCACCAAGATGCCGCTGGGTCCGCGGAGATAGGTGAGCTTGTAGACGTCCTCGTAAGTCGCGACCCCACGGAGCGGGTGGCAACCGTGCCGCGCGGCGATCGCCACCGCCTCGTCGACGTCGTCCACCGTGAACGCGACGCGGTGCATCCCGATCTCGTGGGGTCGGGTGGGTTCCGTCGGGATGGCGTCGGGGTGGATGTACTCGAAGAGCTCAAGGCAGTTGTTGCCGTCCGGCGTCTGGAGCACAGCGATCTTCGCGTGGTTGCCGTCCAGCCCGACGGCGGTGTCGGCCCACTCGCCACTGACGGTGTCGCGGCCGAGGACGCTCAAGCCCAGGTCGGTGAAGAAGGCGATGGTCTCGTCGAGATCGCGCACAGCGATGCCGACGTTCTCGAACTTGATGGGCATGGTTTCTCCTTGAGGTGTTTGGTGCGGACTGGGCACGGCTTGGTAGCGCCCGAAGTGGACGGTTCAGTCGCCTGGGGTTAGCAGGACCAAGGGGATCTGGCGGTCTGTCTTGCGCGCGTAGTCGTCACACAGCGGGAAGATGCGCGCCATCATCGGCCACAGGGTGTCGCGCTCGCGTCGGTCGCGACGCGGGCGCGGGCAGTGAACCGCTCAAGCGTCCCGATGTCGAAGCTCGAGCGCGTCGCCGATGCTGCCGAGGGCCGCGAAGACGTCGTCGGACCAGGAGTCCTCCAGTAGCAGCATCGACTCTCCACCCATGAAGCCCAGGCCGATCAGTGTCGCGACGGTGCGTGGCGTGAACGGGCCGAGGTCCCCGAGCTCGTCGGCTGCTTCGATGACCACCTGCTCGAGGAGCTCGAACCAGGAGCGGAGCAACCGGGTGACCTCGGCGCCGATCGCTTTGTCGCTCCAGCCGGCCGCGATCATCTCCTGCAGCATCCGCACGTAGCCGGAGGCGAGGTCGTCCCTGAGGAAGTCGCAGGCCTGCCCATATCGCAGGTGCAGCGGGACGTCCGCGCCGTACATCGTCTGCTGGCGTTGAAGCAGCTGAGCGTTCTCCTGGGCGAGCAGGGCAAGGATCAGGCCTTGCCGACCGCCAAAGTGGTAATGGATCTGGCTCAACGGCACGCCCGCGCGCTCGGCGACCCTTCGCGTGGAGAGGTTGGCGTGTCCGTCGGCGAGCAGGCATTCCCTTGCCGCGGCGATGAGCTTGTCGCGGGTGTCGGCGGCCATGGAAGGCTCCTCCAAGGTCTTGTCGGTCGGTCGACCGAATGCTAGCCTACCTTGATTCGGTCGATCGACCGAATCAAGGTAGGAGCACACAAGGAGGACGCCATGCCGCTGATCGAGGTCAATGTCATCGAGAACGTGTTCACGCCGGAACAGAAGCGGCAGATCATCACCCGACTCACCGACGCCATGGTCGAGGTCGAGGGCGAGAACATGCGCCCGGTCACCTGGTGTGTCGTCCGTGAGGTGGCCAGCGGGGACTGGGGCATCGCCGGCAACCCCCTGACCACTGCTGACGTGCGCGCCCTGGCGGCCGGCGCCCCCGCCACCGTCTGACGCCTCTGGACGATGACTGCCGGACCCGCCGGGAGGGAGCATGGACCATGACCGTGAAGTGGGCGAGGGCGGCCGGTCGACGGCCACGGGTGCTCTACCTGTCCTCGCCGATCGGTCTGGGACATGCCCGGCGGGACCTGGCCATCGCCCAACAGCTCAGGGTGCTGCGACCTGATGTGCAGTTGGACTGGCTGACGCAACACCCGGTCACCCGGGTCCTGCATGACGCCGGTGAGCGGGTTCACCCGGCCTGCACCTGGCTCGCCAGCGAGTCCGCACACATCGAGGCTGCGTCCGGCGAACACGACCTGCACGTCTTCCAGGCGATCCGCGAGATGGACGAGGTCCTGGTCAACAACTTCATGGTGTTCAACGATGTGGTGGAGCAGACGCCGTACGACCTGGTGGTGGGTGACGAGTCGTGGGACGTGGACTACTTCCTGCACGAGAACCCGGAGCTGAAGCGCTTTTCCTACGTATGGCTGACCGACTTCGTGGGATGGCTGCCGATGCCGGACCGGGGGGAGCGCGAGCCGCTGCTGACGGCGGACTACAACGCGGAGATGTTGGAGCAGCGGGCTCGCCATCGCCGGGTGCGGGACCGGCAGATCTTCGTCGGCAACCCCGAGGATGTGGTCGACCTGCCCTTCGGTCCTGGCCTGCCCAACATCCGGCGGTGGACCGCCGAGAACTACGAGTTCGCCGGATACGTCACGGGCTTCGAACCGCCCACCGACCACGAGATCGCGCGGTCACGCCGTGAGCTGGGGTACGCCGTCGAAGACGTCCTCTGTATCGTCGCCGTAGGCGGTTCGGGGGTCGGGGAAGCCTTGGTACGGCGCGTGCTCGACGCTGTGCCCCTCGCTCGGGCCCAGGTCCCGAACCTGCAGTTCCTGATCGTCACCGGACCACGGATGGAACCAACGTCCCTGCCGTCGGTGGACGGCGCCACCCTGCGGGGTTACGTGCCGGACCTGTACCTCCGCATGGCCGCCGCAGATGTCGCGGTCGTCCAAGGTGGTCTCACCACCACGATGGAGCTCGCTGCGGCGCGGGTGCCGTTCATCTACGTTCCCCTGCGTCACCACTTCGAGCAGAGCATCCACGTCCACCACCGACTGCAGAACTACCGCGCTGGTCGACGCGCGGACTACGACGACGTCAGCAGCCCGCAGTGGCTGGCCGAGGCGATCGTCGAAAAGATCGGTAGTGAGGTCACCTCATTACCGGTGGAGTCCGGCGGCGCCCAGCGCGTGGCCACCATGTTGGAGGAGCTGCTGTGAACGACTCGGATGCGATCGTGGCCACCGCGCTGGACTACTTCGAGGGCTGGTACGACGCAGACCTCGCACGCGTGGACCGCGCACTACACCCTCAGCTCGCCAAACGTCACGCAGCCCGTGTGAGCGGCCACGACCCAGGCGTGACCACGAAGGAGCGCCTCCTCGAGCTCGTCCGCGGAGGTGGCGGAGCCGAGGACAAGACGCAGGACCCGATCGAGGTCGCCGTGGTCGACATCCACCACGACATCGCGGCAGCGGTGGTGCGCTCGGCGCAGTACCGCGAGTACCTGCACCTGCTGCGGACCGCCGACGGGCGATGGGAGATCGTCAACGCGTTCTGGCAGTTCACCGACCCTGACCAAGCGCTGCCGGAATGAAGCCCCTGGCGCCCGACATCTCAGGGTTCGTCGACAGCGAGGGCGTGCGGATCCACTACGAGGTGAGCGGTAGCGCGTCCGCCACCATCCTCCTGCTTCCGACCTGGACCATCGTGCACAAGCGCATGTGGAAGGCGCAGGTGCCTTACCTCTCGCGACACTTCCGCGTCGTGTCGTACGACGGACCCGGCAACGGACTCTCCGACCGCCCTGCAAAGGGCGCCGCCTATCACCACGACGTGCAGGTCCGCCACGCACTGGCCGTCCTCGATGCCACGGGCACCGACAGCGCCGTGCTCATCGGCCTCTCCCAGGGGGCCGCTTGGGCACTGCAGCTCGCCGCACAACACCGCGACCGCACCTTGGGTGCCATCTTCATCGCCGCCTCCCTCGCCATCACCGAGGGGCACCCCGCCCGCGCCGCCACATTGCGGCCGGCAGACCTACCACCCTCGCGTGTGCCAGCCCTCGAGTGCGACCCGCCGCAGCACTGGGGCAAGTACGACCCGGCCTACTGGCGCAACCACTACGAGGACTTCCTCTGGTTCTTCTTCGGCATGTGCTTCCCCGAACCCCACTCGACCAAGCAGATCGAGGACTGCATCCGATGGGGTCTCGACACCACTCCCGAGGTACTCGTCGCGGAGGCCGACGCTGCGCGTCCGACCAAGGAGGCCATCGAGGACTGGTGCCGCACCGTGTCGAGTCCCTCGCTGGCGATCCACGGCGACCACGACCTCATCAGCCCAATTTCCCGCGGGCGACGCCTCGCGGAGCTGACCGGCGGCGACCTCATCGTCCTGGAGGGAGCTGGCCACCTTCCCATCGCGCGGGACCCGGTGAAGCTGAACCTGCTCATCCGGGACTTCGCGCTGAGTGTCAGCCGGTGACGGACATGGCGGCTTAGGGCGCGCGGCCCGCCACACCCGTCTGTCGTAGTGCGAATGCGGCTTCTGCGGCCCCTCCTTGGGGTGAGACCTTTTGCGCACCACAGGCCTTCGGGAGAACGCCTTCAGGGTGCAAGGCGCTACCTGTGGGAACCGTGAGCGAATCGGGACAGGCAGAGGAGAGGGCGACATGGCGAGTCGCGAAGATGCCGCGCTGCTCGTGCAGCTGGCGCAATGGGGCGCCGCCATGGGTCTCGAGGAGGCCCAGCAGGCGGTGTGGGCGGACGAGTTCGACCCGGAAACGGCCTCCGTCGACGATGTGCTGGTGTCGCGGGTCCTCGTCTGGGGCGAGACCATCGGGACGCTGACCAAGAACGAGATCTTGGACGCGGACCTCGTGTTGGACTGGATCTGGGTCGCGGGAATGTGGTCCCGCGTCGGCCCGGCGGCCATCAAGCTTCGCGAAAAGCACGGTGTGCCGGAGCTCTACGAGAACTTTGAGGCTCTGGCAAGCAAGCAAGGCAGCTGACCAAAGCCTCCGGCTGGACGCGATCTCGCCCGCCGAGATTCACATGCGGTGCCACTGTTGTCACGGGTTCAGTGCAGGTTGGCGCTCCACGTCATGAGACGAGATTGATACGCGGTGCCGAGGTCAGGACGAAGCCTGCCCTTGCGTAGATCTGGTGGCCCTCGGATGGTCCTCGTGACGGGCCGCCCCGATCGGCCCCTCCGTGGCGACTGGGGTGCGACTTCCAGCCCTCCCTCAGGCGTCACGCGGCCACGATGTCCCGGATCCCGGCGTGCCCATGGCCGCCGTCCACATGGCCCGTGGAGGGTGACACGGGGCGCGAATTCGGTTGCCCGTCAACTGTGGCCATGTCACGCTCGCGAGATGTCCAGCAGCATCGCCGACGAGCTCTTCCACCGATTCGGCGAGACTGCCCTCGCCGTGACGAAGGAGCGTCCCCAGGTGGACCCGGCGATGGTCCAGGACATCTTCGACGAAGCGGCGACCATGCTGCACAACGGACTTGCCCTCGACCACCTGGATGACCACGACGCCGACATCGTCATCTCAGAGCTGTGCGTGGCCCTTGCAGAGGCGGATGTGACGACCGCGCTGTTGACCCGGTTCTACGCCGCCACCGACAAGACCGAAGGCCTGCACGACCCGACAGGGGTTGCCCTGGCCTACGAGAACGTCCTGAGGATCTTGCAGCTCTGACGCCTTCGGTCTGACCCCGCCGAAAGTCGTTTGGCGATGTGAGTCGATGTCGTCATGCTTCCACCATGAGCGACTACCTCGAGAGCGAGCGCCTGGTCCTTCGCCAGTTCACAGCCCAGGACGCGGACCTGCTGATCGAGCTGGACAGTGACCCCGCAGTGATGCGGTTCCTCACCGGTGGCGAGCCGTCGATGTCCGACGATGTCGTGCGGGACCAGGTCATCCCGGGCCTCCTCGCCGCCTATGACCGGTGGGACGGTCGGTTCGGACTGTTCGCGGCCCACGAGAAGGAGACGGGCGCCTTCATCGGTTGGTTCTGCCTGCGCCCGGAGCGGTCGGGGCCGCTGGACGAGGTCGAGCTCGGCTACCGGCTCCGTCGGGACGCCTGGGGGAAGGGGTATGCGACCGAGGGCTCGACGGCATTGGTGGACAAAGGCTTCTCGGAGCTCGGTGTCAACACTGTCTGGGGCGAGACCATGGCGCTCAACGTCTCCTCCCAGCGGGTGATGGAGAAGGTGGGCATGTCTGTCGTCGAGTCGATCCCCACTCCCGACGACATGCTGGGCGTCGAGGGCTCGGAGCGTGGTGGCTTCCGGTTCGAGATGACGAGAGAGCAGTGGGCTCGACGATGACAGGCTCGTGCGCGCCGGACTAGGACCTCGCGTCTCCACGCAGCCAGCGAAGGGCCCGCTGACCGAGCGCTTCCGGCTCTGGACCAACCGCGGGCGCAATGGCCTGCGGATCGGGCCGACCGCCCTGCTCATAGTGGCGCAAGGTCTCGATCACCTGGTCGAGGAAGTCGTCGACCTCCCGCTCGTCGTACCCGCGACGAAGCTTCGTTGACCTGAAACGGTGACTTCGGGCCGGCGAGGGCGGCGCCTGCGGCCCCGGTCGACCGCCCTGCTCGTAGTAGCGCAAGGCCGCCACGACCCTGTCGAACATGTCATCGACCTCGCGCTCGTCATACCCGTCCCGGAACTGCGTCGAGGTGAGCGTCTTGTTCAGGACGTCCTTCGAGGTCAGCATTCGACCATCATGCGCCCAACCAGGGCTCTGGCCGGGACGTTGGCGACGACCCACCGGCTGAACAACAGCCGGCTAGCCACTGCGGACGCCCCTGATGCTGGTGGGTAGCCGGGTCCTCGTGAGCCGGCGGATGATGTTGGTATGCCGTCCGAGTCGCAACCGCTGGTCACACCGATTGGCCCGGATGACCGGGAGTGGGTCGCCAACATACTCGTGCAGGAGTGGACCTCGACGGCCGTGGCGCGACGGGGCGAGCTCGTCGAGGCGGCTGGTCTGCCGGGCTACGTGGCCAGGTTGGGTGGCCGGCCTGTCGGGTTGGTACTGGTCGACGTACGGGACCGGGAGTACGAGGTCGTGGCCATCAGCACCACTGCGCAGCGGCGTGGCATCGGGCGGGCGCTGATGGAGCGGTGTTTCGCTGAGGCGCGCGCGACAGCGTGCCGGCGCGTGTGGCTCGTGACGACGAACAACAACATCGCCGCCATCGCGTTCTACCAGCACGTGGGCATGGACCTGCAGGCACTGCACCGGCATGCGGTACGCATGTCGAGGAGCCTCAAGCCGACGATCCCACTTCGTGGTGCCACCGGAGTCGCGATCGACCACGAGCTCGAGTTCGAGCTGCTCCTCCCCAGCTAGCCTCGTGGCCGGTGTGAAGCGCGGAAACCCGTGTCAGTTCGCCCCGAGCTCGGCGTCGATCGCCCGAGCGAGCTCAGCGACGACCGGCCACGCCCCGTGCGAGCTGTTCCCGAGCACAGTCACCGTCGTTCGCGCCTCGACGAGGTGCGTGGACCGGAACGACACCCCGGCGTCGAACCCCTCCAGGATGAGCGCCGGGTGCGTACGGTGGATCCAGAACCCCATTCCGTAGCGCTTGTTCTCCTGTGGCACGTCGTTCCGTGGGCGGGTCATCTCCTCCACGCCCTCCCGAGTGACGATGCGCCCATCGAGCATGGCCAGCCAGAACTGATGTACGTCCTCCGCGGTGGTGAACGCGCCTCCGTCGCCGTTCCCGAGGACCGGCAGGTGCAGGGTGTTCGCCAGGTTCCCCTCGTTGAACACGTAGCCCAGCGCAGCGTCGGCCGGTAGGTCGTTGAGCGGGAGGAAACCGGTGCGCCGCAGACCTGCCGGCTCGATCACCAGCCGCCGCACCGCGTCGTGGTACGTGCTCCCCGTGGCGCGCTCGAGCAGGATCGCGAGCACCATGAAACCGCCGTTGCAGTAGGCGAACCGCTCGCCCGCGGGAAACTTGTGGGGGTGACCGTCAAGCATCGGTAGAAACGCCTCGGCCGTCCTGA
The DNA here is from genome assembly GCF_001428025.1 of Phycicoccus sp. Soil748. Lineage (GTDB taxonomy): Bacteria > Actinomycetota > Actinomycetes > Actinomycetales > Dermatophilaceae > Pedococcus. The sequence goes on from NZ_LMSC01000005.1 coordinate 85,437, forward strand.
GCTCGTGCACCGGAACGGAGAGGACGAAGTCGGAGACCTTCCAGTCGCTCGCCTCGTCGAGGTAGTCGCCGATACCCGAGGTGTGCGTGAGCAGGTGCTCGATCGTGACGTCGTCGTCGACCAGCGGCAGGTCGTCGCCGAGCAGGCCACGCACCGGGTCATCCAGCCGCAGCACTCCTTCCTCGACGAGCCGCATGACGGCCAGTGCAGTGAACCCCTTACTGCCGCTCGCGATCGCGAGCCGAGCCCCGGGCGTCATCGGCGCCTGCAGGGCGCGGTGGACGAACCCTTCACATCGCTCCAGGACGCGTTGGTCGCCGACATCCACGGTCACCACGCCGGTGAACCCTTCGGCGTCGACTGCTTCGTCGAGTGCTCGAGGATCGATCTGCATACCGCCCCCTCATGAGCCATCGCGCTCAACGCTTGTCACTGTTCACTCTGCACGCTCGCCCCGAGACGGCGAAAGCGATTTGTACCCTGCGTCTCACCGCAGTGAGTGGTGCGAACGGTCAGACGAGCTCGCCGCGCTTCCTGGACAGGTACGCACGCTCAGCGGAGTTCTGGGTCCCAGCGAGGGCAGCGCCATACGCGTCCCGGGCCTCGGTGCTGCGGCCGAGCCGGCGGAGCAGGTCGGCTCGCACGACGTGCCACGGGTGGTAGCTCTGGAGCGGGAGGCGGTCCACCAGCGCCAGGGCGACTGAGGGGCCGTCGAGCTCGGCGACGGCGACCGCGCGGTTGAGAGCGACGATGGGTGAGGGATCGAGCCGGACCAGCTGGTCGTACAGCGCGACCACCTGCGACCAGTCGGTGTCCGCCGCCGTGGGGGCGTCGGTGTGGACGGCGTTGACAGCTGCGAGCAGCTGGTAGCGGCCGGGCCGGTTGATGGCCAGGCACTCGCGCACGAGGGCATGACCCTTGGCGACGAGCGCCGGGTCCCAGCCTGCGCGGTCCTGCTCGTGGAGCGGGACGAGCTGGCCGTTCCGCACGCGGGCCTCGCGACGCGCCTCGATGAGCAGCATCATCGCGAGCAGGCCCGTCACCTCCGGCTCGTCGGGGAGGAGTCCGCGCAGGACCCGGGTGAGCCTGATGGCCTCACGCGTGAGCTCGGTCCGCACCGGGTCGCCGTCACCGCTGGCGAGGTAGCCCTCGTTGAACACGAGGAACAGCACCGCCAACACGGTGCCGAGCCGCTCCGGCAGGTCGGCGGCCTCGGGCACGCGGTAGGGCACGTTCGCCGCCGCGATCTTCTTCTTGGCCCGCGTGATCCGCTGCGCCATCGTGGTCTCGGGCACCAGGAACGCCTGCGCGACCTCGGCGACCGTCAGACCACCGAGCAGCCGCAGGGTCAGGGCGATCCGAGCCTCCGGCGCCAGGGCTGGGTGGCAGCAGGTGAAGATGAGCCGCAGCCGGTCGTCCTCGACCGGACCGGTGGGCTCGTGGGCGGTGCCGTCGTACGTCATCAGTGCCGCCTGGTGCTTGGCGTCGCGCTTGCTCTCGCGGCGGATCCGGTCGATCGCACGGTTGGCGGCAGTGGTGGTGAGCCAACCGCCGGGGTTGGGCGGCACGCCGGTCTCCGGCCACTTCTCCAGCGCCACGACGAGGGCCTCGCTCGCCGCCTCCTCGGCGACGTCGATGTCACCGAACCGGCGGACCAGCGAGGCGATCAGGCGGCCGTACTCGGCGCGGAAGACCCGCTCGACAGCCACCGCCCCCTGGCGTCCGGGCCCCTGCGGGCCCGGGTCGTGAGCCGACACGTCGCGACCGTCCCGGCTCAGGCCAGCCCCTCGAACGGCCGGACCTCGACCTTGCCGCGGCAGGCCTTGGAGCCCTCGGCGGCGAGCTTGATCGCCACGTCGAGGTCCGGGGCGTCGATCACCCAGAAGCCGCCGATGTACTCCTTGGCCTCCAGGTAGGGCCCGTCGGTCACCACTGGGGTCTCGCCCTGGCCGTCGACGACGGTCGCGGTCGTCGCCTGCTCGAGCCCCCCGGCGAACACCCAGTAGCCGTCGGCCTTGAGCTTGTCGTTGAAGGCGCCGGTCGCGGCGAACGCCTCCTCCATCGCCTCCTTGGAGCCGTACTCGCCGAACTCGTTGCGCTCGGCGGGGCCGTGAACGGAAAGCAGGTAGTGCGTCATCTCGGTACTCCTCGTCTCTGGGGCGGTCCGGGCGACCGCCTCCACCCTCTCCACGAGCGGGCTCACGCCGATACGACAACCTGCCACAGAAGGATCCGTCCCGGAGTGGTTCGGCGACCCGCAGGAGAGGGCTACTCGCTGACGCGCACGTCGCAGGAGAGGTCGGCGAGGTAGACGAGGCTGCGACCGCTGGGGTCGAGCCTGACGGGGGGTTGGTCCTTGCTGGCGGTGCGGATGTCCAAGGAGCTCGACTGGCTCGTCTCTGCGGGGTCTTTGAGGGTCAGCTCGCACTGGGTGTTGCCACTGGGCCAGTTCTGCACCTCCACCGTGACCGGGCCGGTCGCGGCGAAGGCGTCGGTGTCACCACGGTAGGCAGAGAAGACAGCGGGCAGTCGGGCTTCTCCAGGCGTGGCCCGGGTGACGACCTGGCAGGCGGTGTCGTTCACGGTCCAGGTGAAGGAGCCCGCGTACGGGATCTGGTAGGAGTGGGTGCCGTACAGGCCGTCCCACGACCACGAGTTGTCGGATCCGTTCCTCGCGAGGGTGACCGCGCACCCGTTGTCCTGCCCGGAGATCCGGTCGTGGACCTCGAACCGCCAGGGGCCGGACGCCGTGTAGCTGCTGCCTCCTGCGTGGCTGCCACCTTCTCGTTGGCTGTTCCAGGCCAGGCCCCCGACAACGGCGCCGAGGCCGACCACCCCGGCCAGCGCGCCGTAGCGGACGCGTCGTGAGGACGTCCACTGCCGCCACCGCGACGCAGCCTCCGAACGCCCCGCCTCTGCTTGCGCCGGTGGCGGTCCCGTGGAAGGCCGACCGCTGGCAGACGACTGCGGTGGAGCATTGTGGGCTCGCAGGTGGTTCCTGGCCCGTTCCGCCACCTCCGGCCGGTCACTGCGCGCCACGTGGTCGAGGGCCTGGCGCGCGGCGAGGACGCGCGCCGGGTCCGGATCGGACAACCACTCGGCGAGCGCGTCGACGGCGCCGGACCGGACGGGGAGGTAGGAGCTCTCCAGCGACGACGAGATACCCGCCGGCAGCTCGGCCGGGGTCACGGTGACGCCGCGCGGGTTGCGGGCCAGCACGATGGTTCCCTCGGCGCCGTACAGCCAGCGTTGAGGTGTCTGGGCAGCATCGGAGGAGCGGACCTTCTCGTACGCGTAGCCGTAGGCGTCCTCGACCGACACGTACCCGTCGCCGTCCAGGTCGGCCGAGCCTGTGCGGATTCCCTCGACCAGTGCGTGGGTGAACACCGAACCAGGCATGTCGTGTCCGGGCACGGGCTGGCCCTCGAAGGAGTACTCACTCCCTCGGGACGCGGTCAACACGACCCGACCACGCCCCGGTCCGAGGAAGCGTTCTCCCAGGCCGAGCTCGTCTCCGCCCTTGGCGCCAGCCGCGAACGCCCCGCTGAAGCAGCAGTCGAGGATCAGGACCTGGCGCTTCGCGCGGCACTCCTCGAGCTGGTCGAGCAACCACTGCGCCTCGAGGCCGGTGGCGGCCAGCCGGTCCTTCCTGGTGTCGCTCGTGGCGAAGTACAGCCGACGCCGGAGGTCCATGAGGCCGTGGCAGGAGAAGTACACGAGGACGAGGTCGTCGGGTCGGCGCTCGGCGAGGAAGTCGGCGACGGCGATCCGCACCGACTGGGCCGTGGCGTCGACCATGGAGGTGACGCTGAAGCCACCGATGGCGGGGTCCGCCAGGACGCGGCCGAAGTTGTCGGCGTCGTGGGCCGGTGACCGCAGACGGCCCAGCGCAGGGTCCTGGTACGCCTGCGTCGCGACGACGAGGGCGACTCGCTGCTCGTCGGGCAGGTCAGGAGCTGGTTGCGTGTCGGGCGAGCCAGGCATCGATGATGTGCTCCTGCTCGGCGGCGGTGATGCCGTTGAGCTTCAGGGTGTCCCCGCCCATGGTGACCTCGACGTCCCTGCTGCGCCGCCCGGCCCAGCCGCGGAGCAGCTCGATGACGGCCCGCACCGTCTCGACGGAGCCCACCTGGACGGCCAGCCAGCCGGCCAGGTCGACGACGCCCTTGGCGCCCACCGGGGACTCGCCCGGGGTCAGCGTGCGCACGTCCTCGACGTCGAGGTCGAGGAGCTCTCGGCGCAGGAGAGCCGCCTGGTCGAGCAGGTCCCCGTCCTCGTCCCCGTCGACCGGTCGCACCTGGACGACCAGACCATCGCCGGCGTCTGCCATCTCCCAGATCCTTTCGGAGTCACCATCGATACTCCTCCGCGGTGGCCGACCCGGTAAAGGCCCAGCCTCACCGCTCGTCGTGGACGAGCAGGAACGGGCCGCCGGTGGCTGCCGCCTGGACTTCGAGGTAGGGCTGCTTCTGGTCGAGGTCGTCGGTGGAGTGCAGGGAGCCGATGGCCCTGAGGGCGTCGACGAGGGTCTGGCGGGGGACGGCGGTGGCCTCGCTCTCGCCGTGGACCCCGGGGCGGGTGGACATCAGGCTGGTCAGGGGTGGAACGGTCGGGGGACGCTCCTGCCACAGCGCGTAGAGGCTGCGCGGGGTGGCGTTGCGGCTGCCGTGGTGGCCGACCTTGTAGAGGTCGACGTCACGCAGCGTCGCCCGGAGGTCGGGGTGGGCGGCCAGCTTGTCGAGGGTGTACTGCCAGTTCTCGATCTGCGCGTCACCGGGGAAGAGCAGGCTCAGGTTCCCGACGTGCAGCAGGAGGATGAGACTGGTGTTGTTCAGGACGTCGTCGAGCCGGTGGACGAGGCGGGCGGCCGAGTCAGAGCGCTGCCCTGCCAGCCGTTCGACGAGCCAGCGGACTGGCCCCGGGCCGAGGTCGACGTCGGAGAGTGCTCCGGTGGACCCCGTGGACCCCGTCGACCCCGTGGACCCGGTGGCGCCGGTGGACCCGCGGCCCCCGGTGGGGCCGGCGACCGACGCCAGCGAGGCGCGCAGGCGCAGCATCCAGAACTCGTCCTTGTCGTCCTCGCGCTGGCCGGTCACGGCCGGCGACTGCTCGACGGTGGGCGGCCCGAGCACGGTGACGGTCAGACCGGGGATGAGGTCGGCGGTGTCGGGGTCGCTGCCGGCGTGCAGGTACCGGCCGCGGCCCGTGTCGGAGAGGGTGTCGAGGAGTCGGACCGCGTCTGCGTTCTTGAGCTGCTGCTCGGCAGCCAGGCGCACGTCCTCGTGCAGTCCGGCGGTGCTGGCCAGGTGCTCTGCGGCGGCCTGCACGCCGGCGAGGCCGGCGGCGAAGGACCGGGACCCGGCGCCGAGCGCAGGGTTGCCGTCGGTGTGTGCCGGTCCGGTGGCGTCGGCCTGGAGGGTTGGGTCCTCGGTCCACGGACGGAGCACCCGCGCGGGGGAGAGCCGGCGGAGGGTGGCCTCCCCGGTGCTGTCGCCGAACCCGGAAAGGTGGTCCTTGTGCCTGTGGGTGAGGGCGAGGACGTCCAGGACGCCGTGGGTGTGCTCCTCGATGAGTGCGGCAACGTCACGCATCCGCCCCTTGGCGCGACCCTCGCGGGCCGAGCGGGAGGAGCCGTAGTCGATGAGGAGGTGCCGCTCGGCGCGCCCGTCCGGGAGGGGCTCGTCGTACTCGACCGTGACGAGGAAGCAGTCGCCGAACCCGACCTGGTACATCCGGACCCGGACGGTGACGGGGGTGCTCACCAGGCCTCCCCGGACATCGTCTCGGTGTTGTGCAGCTCGGCGAAGGCCTGCCCGCGTGCGGCGCCGTCGGAGAAGCCCAGCCGGTGCCTGGTGTCCTGTCGTCCGGTGCGCTGGAGGTACTCCAGCCGGCGCAGCTGCCGCCACCAGTCGTCCAGGTCCTTGTGCAGGTGCAGCTTGAGGTGGCCGAACTGGTCGAACACCAGGGTGCCGCCACCCAACAGCTGGATGGGGGTGTCGGGGTCGATGCCCTCGGGGACGTTGAGCCCAGAGATCCGCTCGAGCTCCCCAGCACGGAGCTCGAGCATCTGCACGTAGGTGGCGACGCTCTCGGAGACGATGAGCCCGTCGGGGCCGATCCGCTGGCTGGGCAGGACGGTGTCGACCAGCGTGTAGTACTGGGGGTCCAACCCGAGCCGGCGAGCGTTCCGCCACAGGAAGCGGTAGACCTCGTCCCTGCCCGAGCGCAGGGCCGCGAAGTTGATGCTCAGGTAGCTCGGCGGCGCCTCGACGTCGAGTGCCTTGTCCTCCCAGTCGTCGGGGACGGTGACCCCGGCTCGGGTGAAACGGTCGACCAACATGCCCCGGTAGTCCAGGTCGTCGTCGGGGGCGACCGCGACGTCGGCAAGGAGGACGGCGTAGAGCAGGTCGGGCAGCTCGAACTCCACGGGAGGCAGGTAGTCCAGGCCGCGGATGAGCATGGTGAGCAGCTGGGTGGCAGCCTTGGCGCCCTCCTCCGCGGCGCGGGCCCGGTCCAGGCTGGCCCTGGCGTGGTCCTCGCCGGGCGGGAAGAGCGCGACGAGCCGCTTGAGCCAGATGTCCAGGAGCACGTCGAGGACCACGGCGACGAGGACCTCGCCGCGGCGGTGCGGCTCTGCGAACTCAGGCAGGTCGGCCCAGTTCGCCGGTGGCGGGTCGAGGGCGGAGTGGCGCAGTGCGCCGCGACCGTGGCTCAGCACGTGCCCTATCTGCTCGGCGACCCCGGTGAGGACGCCGCGGCGAAGCCGCTCCAGGGTGACCTGCCGCCCGCTGATCCTGCCGTTCTTGTCTGCGGGGCCGAGGGCCTGCTCGACGACCGGCCGCATCGAGAAGACCGACAGCAGGGCGACCATGTCGGCGAGTCCTTCGTGCAGGGCGGCCTGGTCGGGCAGGCCGGGCTCGAGGTACCGGCGTCGCAGCCCGTCGAGGACCGCGTGGGTGGTCTCGTGCACGACGACGTCGTAGCTCAGGCACGTGTACACGGGGCCGGACCGCCCGACGGCCGGGACGTACCCGAACAGCAGCGACCGGTCCTCGTAGGAGTAGTACGCGTTGGCCTCGGCGAAGGCGTGCGGGACCAGGTGCAGGTGGTGGCCGGGGAACCCCCAGGGGAGCCGGCGCCCGAGCGCCGACTCGAACGTCGCCAGGGTGCGGGTCGCGACCGTGTACACCTGCTGGGCGTGGAAGGCGAAGCTCCTCACCAGCTCGGTGTCGGACGCGTCCGCGTAGGGGTCCTTGCCCGTGATCGCGGGGTGCAACCGGTACTGGCCGGAGGAGGCGTCGAAGTCGACGACGTGGAACCGCGGCCCCCGCGGGCCGTCCTCCACCCGGTCCCACGGCACCCGCACGGTGGCGGTCAGGATGGAACCGTCGTCCCCGGTCACCGACGGGTCCTGGGCGATCACCCGCAGGTCGATGTGCGTACGGGTCGCCTGGGTCCCCACGTCACAGGCCCTTCGGGCGGTACGGGTGTGCGGTGCCCGTGGTCCCGTCCACGCGAAGGCGCACCGAGCTGTGGAAGGTGTCGCCCGGTCGTGGGTCGCGGGGCCGCCACCCGGGTCCGGCAAGCGCCCAGGGCCACGGGTGTGGATGGATGGCGCCCTCGACGGCGTACGCCTCCGGCAGGGGCTCGCCGACTCCTGCGCCCAGCATCTTCTCGTGCCGTGCAGCGTCCAGCTGCAGCCCAGCCTTGTCGGCCTCACCGGTCATCCATGCCAACGTGATGTCGGCGAGCCGATGGTCCGGGTACAGGCCGCCGACGTCGCTGTGCACCCCCGGGAACCAGGCCTCTGCCAGCGCGCCTCCGCGCTGGGCGAGCTGCTCGGGGTCGAACCGGTAGACCGCGTACGGGCCGCGGTTCTCGTCCAGGGCCATCGCGTGCCGGCCGACCGCGACGTTGGAGACCTTGCGGGTGAACGGCCAGTGGGCCTGCTCGAACTGGGCTTTGAGGTTGAGCCAGCCGACGAACTTCACCGTGTCCCACACGCCGAGGAAGGCCACGTTGCGGGCGAAGCGGTTGAACTCGGGGTTGCCGAAGCCCTCACCGAAGTCCTGCCGCTGGGCCCAGAAGCGCTTCTCCTGCGCCTCGCTCGGGTCCGGCGCGGTGTTCCTCGCATACAGCTTCAACGCATACGGCACCAGGTTCTCGGCCCCCGGGCGCAGCAGCCCCACCGTGCGGAGCATCCCCGTCAGCGCCAACGACGTGTACGCGCCACGACTGAACCCGAACACCATCACGCGGTCGCCCGGCCGGTAGTGGTTCATCAGCCACGTGTACGCCTCGGCGATGTTGTCCCGGATGCCGTAGCCGACGACCAGACCCGCCGCCCGCGTGGCCGCCTGTCCCGCCCGGGTCGTCGCGCTCCGGGCTCCCATCGTCCCCACACCCGGGTCGTAGTACACCAGCTGATCGTCGTTCTTCACGCACAGGTCGTAGATCCGGGCGACGTTCGTGGAACCGGTCTCCGGCTCGTTCGCGGTGCCGTCCAGGCAGACCACCAGGTTGCGACCCACACCGAACCTCCGATCCCGGCACCCACCGCACGGCTCCCCACGCGCGCCGCGCTCCGTACCACCTGAAGGAGACGGGGAAGCCGACTCCTGATACTCCTCGGACCCCTGCCAGGACGCAACGAGGTGTCGGTTTCGAGCCCGTGCTGCTGCCCGGAGAGAGAGTCCGTCAAGCCGTGGCTCGCGTTGGCTGGTATCGCAGGGCGACCACCCCCGACTGGAACTGCCGGCGATCCATGAGCTGGAGCTGGATGCGTTCGCGCAGCCCGGAGAGCAACGTCGGCCCGTGTCCGGCAAGGACCGGCTGCACCAGGAACACGTACTCGTCGATCAGCCCCAGATCTGCCAACGCCAGGGGGAGCGTCACGCCACCCACGAACAGGCCCTCGCCCGGCTCCTGCTTGAGCCGCTGGACCATCTGCGCCAAGTCGCCTCGCACCAGCTCGGCATTCCAGTCGACACCGTCCAGCGTGCTCGACACGACGTACTTCTTCGTCCGGTCGATGGCCTCGGCGAAGGGGACCTGCCACTCACCCATCCAGTCCGGCCACGCGCCCGTGTCCGGCTTGCGCCATGCCGACTCCATCATCTCGTACGTCACCCGGCCGAAGAGCAGGGCGTCGGCGCGTTCCATCTCAGCGGTCCAGTAACGCATCGACTCCTGGTCGGGGGCGAGCCCTGCCTCGTGGTGGCAGCAACCGTCGAGTGTGACGTTGATCGAGTAGCGGAGTGGTCTCATGTCGGTGGTCTCCATGTGAAGTGCGCGGCCCGCCTTCACCAGACCGTCCTGGAACCACTGTCGGCGCCATCCCTCATCTCCGCCATCCCTCATCTCCGCCATCCCTCATCTCCGCCATCCCTCATCTGCGCCATCACGCAGCGGCATCTGGCCCGGGCCGCGCGTCTTTCGCCGCCGGTGGGACGGTGGGCCGGTGGTGCGCAGCGGTCGTGCAGCGGCTAGACAGGGGACGTGCCCCACGACCCGAACGACCACTTCGTCCACGTCCGCGGAGCCAGCGAGCACAACCTCAAGAACGTCGATGTCGACCTGCCACGTGACGCGATGGTGGCCTTCACCGGGGTCTCGGGGTCGGGCAAGTCGTCGCTGGCCTTCGGCACGCTCTACGCGGAGGCGCAGCGTCGCTACTTCGAGTCGGTCGCTCCCTACGCCCGCCGGTTGGTGCAGCAGATGGGCGCCCCCCACGTGCAGGAGATCACGGGGCTGCCGCCGGCGGTGGCGTTGCAGCAGCGCCGCGGCGCCCCGAGCTCACGCTCCAGTGTCGGCACGCTCACGACCTTGTCCAACCTCCTCCGAATGCTCTACTCACGCGCTGGCACCTACCCCGCCGGCACGGATCGCTTAGCGGCAGAGGCGTTCTCGCCCAACACCGTGGCCGGCGCCTGCCCTCGGTGCCACGGCCTCGGGGAGGAGCACGACGTCAGCGAGGAGCTGATGGTGCCGGACACCTCCCTGACCATCCGCGAGGGCGCGATCGCCGCGTGGCCCGGCGCCTGGCAGGGCGCCAACCTGCGCAGCATCGTGACCGGCCTCGGCATCGACGTCGACAAGCCCTGGCGGTCCCTGAAGGCGAAGGACCGGCAGTGGCTGCTGTTCACCGACGAGCAGCCGAAGGTCTTCATCAAGCCCGAACGTGACCGCGTCGACCACGGCTACCACGGCCTGTTCTGGAGCGCCCGCGCGCACGTCCACCACGTCCTGGCCACCTCCAAGAGCCAGATGATGCGGGACAAGGCGATGCGCTTCATGCGCAGCGTCCCCTGCCCGGACTGCGGGGGCAGCGGGCTGCGTCCGGAGGCGCTGAGGGTGACGTTCCGGGGCCTGAGCATCGCCGAGGTGAACGCGCTGTCGTTCACCGAGCTGGTCGCCCTCCTGCAGCCGGTGGCCGGGCTGTCCGAGGCCGCCGCGGCGACGCCGGCAGCCGACTCCGGTGAGGCGACCGAGGTGGCGGTGCGGCTGTGTGCCGACCTCGTCGCGCGGGTCCGGGTGCTGCTCGACCTCGGGCTGGGCTACCTCTCGTTGGGGCGCAGCTCCACGACGCTGTCACCGGGCGAAGCGCAACGCCTGCGCATCGCCACGCAGCTGCGGTCGGGGCTGTTCGGGGTGGTGTACGTCCTCGACGAGCCCTCGGCAGGGCTGCACCCGGCCGACGCGGCTCCGCTCCTCGACGTCCTCGAGACGCTCAAGGGTTCGGGCAACTCGCTGTTCGTCGTCGAGCACGACCTCGACATCGTGCGTCGAGCCGACTGGGTCGTCGACATCGGCCCGGGCGCCGGTGAGAACGGTGGGCAGGTCCTGTACTCCGGGCCGGTCGCGGGCCTCGAGCAGGTGGCGGACTCCGTGACCGGAGCACACCTCTTCGGCCGGGTGGAGGCGCCGCCCCGCCCCCAGCGCGTCCCCCAGGGGTGGCTGCACCTGCGGGGCATCAGCCGGCACAACCTCGAGGACCTCTCGGTCGACGTGCCGCTGTGCGTCATGACGGCGGTGACAGGGGTCTCCGGCTCGGGCAAGTCGACCCTGGTCACCCAGGTGCTGGCCGAGCTGGTGCGCCGTCACCTCGGGCAGGCCCCCGACGATGCCGAGGACACCGAGCTCGAGATCGACGTCGACGAGGCCACCGGGCTGGAGTCCTTCGACCGGCTCGTGCGCGTGGACCAGCGCCCGATCGGCCGCACCCCGCGCTCCAACCTGGCGACCTATACGGGCCTCTTCGACGCCGTGCGCAAGGTGTATGCCGCGACGCCGGCAGCCCGTGAGCGCGGGTACGGCGCGGGTCGCTTCTCGTTCAACGTGGCCGAGGGGCGGTGCGAGACGTGCCAGGGGGAGGGCTTCGTCACGGTCGAGCTGCTCTTCCTGCCCGGCACCTATGCGCCGTGCCCGGCCTGCCACGGGGCGCGCTACAACCCCGAGACCCTGGAGATCGAGTACCGGGGCAAGAACGTCGCGGAGGTGCTCGCCATGTCGGTGGACGAGGCTTCCGAGTTCCTCGCCGACGTGCCGGCGGCCGCGCGCAGCCTGATGACGCTGGGTGAGGTCGGGCTGGGTTACCTGCGTCTGGGGCAACCCGCCACCGAGCTCAGCGGCGGGGAGGCCCAACGGATCAAGCTGGCAACCGAGCTGCAGCGCGCGCGTCGAGGGCACGCGCTCTACCTGCTCGACGAGCCGACGGCAGGGTTGCATCCCGCCGACATCGCCCTGCTGTTGCGCCAGCTGCACCGGCTGGTGGACGCGGGCAACACCGTGGTGCTGGTCGAGCACGACCTCGACACGATCATCAGCGCCGACTGGGTCATCGACCTGGGTCCACGCGGCGGGGACGAGGGCGGTCGCGTGGTGGCTACGGGCACACCAGAAGAGGTTGCCCGGGCCGAGGCCAGCGCCACCGCGACGTACCTGGCCGCCCGCCTCTCGTCCCACGGGTGACACAGGTGCAGTCCGCCGGCAGGACCTATCCGCGCACGTGGGGTGCAGAGTGCACTCGTACGCCGTCCCGGGATTGTTCTGCCGGGGAGCCGACAGCGTCAGTCGTCTTCGACCAGGTCCATGCGTAGTAGACGACACCGCCCAGCAGAGCGACCTCGGCGAGGCTGCCGACGATGTAGTAGCTCCACTCGCCGATGGCGCCCCCCGCGATCGTGACTGCGTAGAGGACGGCCGCGACGAGGTTGGCCATCCGCGTGGCCCTCACCGGCAGGACGAGGCTCAGGAACACCATCAGGCTGGGGACCAGGACGTAGATCGTCACGCCCAGCAGGAAGCCCTGTCCGATGGTGAAGGCGAACATCTTGCCGGCTGCGATGTCCGCCCGTACGTCGGCTCGGAATGAGCTGAACAGGTCCACGTACGCAAAGACGAACAGCATGGACGTCCACAGCGCGGAGATCTTGGTTCTTGGGCTGATCCAAGGGTCCTGGTAATGGTTCCTGGCGGTCACGGTTGCCTCCCAAGGGCCGTTCGGGCTTGGGCGCCCGACAAGGCGGGACTGTCCCGCTGGTCCAAGCATTTCGGCCCGCTCCACCTCTCGGCAGAGGCACAGGTCCTGCGGCGAGGGGCCGCCCACGCTGCGACGTCAGGCTGTCCCGGGTGCGTCGTGAGCCGCAGCCGTCAGGACGAGAACGAGAACGAGGACGAGCCCGAGCAGGAACGCGGCCGTGCCCACGGACACCGTGGCCAGCACGATGCGCCGAGAGCGGTCGACCGCCTGCGGACTGCCGACGTAGACGATCTTGGTGGGGTCGGCGTTGGCCAGCTGCATCGACGCGGCGGCGAGCTTGGCGTCCGCTGCGTCGAGAGCCTGCACGGCGACGGTCCGAGCGGTCGTCAGCGTCCGGTACCCGGTCATCAGTGGCGCGAAGCGGGTCAGCTCGGCCTCAGCAGCGGCGATGGAGGTCGCCATGGCAGCCGCTCCCACGGCGTTGCCGGCAGCGCGGGCGAACGCCTGCTGCTGCACGAGCCCGTCGACCCGGGCGAGCTGCGCCTCATACGCGTTCTGCGGGTCGGCCACGGCGTTCCTGGCGGTGAACTGGCTGATGGCGGCGGTGGCCGCTGCCACGGCCCGCTGCGCTCCGTCGACTGCGGCCTGAGCGGACTGCACCTGGCTCTCGAAGAGGGTATGCAGCGTCTGGACGGTCACGTCCTCGAGGATCGGGACGACGGTGTCCTCGTCCATGCTGGTGTACGCGACGGCGACGCTGGCGCTCGACCCGCGCTGCGTGACGACGAGTCCTGCAGCGAGGTCGTCCGGGGAGACCTTCGTCCTGGCCACCACCGCACTGCGCACCACCGGGCCGGAAGCGGTGGCCTCGAAAGCAGAGACGAACTGGGTGACCCCCTGCGCGCCTGCGTACTGGGTGTCCAACCCGCCGACGAGGGCTGACGGGTCGACCACCGCCGTCGCCGTGTACTCGACCGGCTGGGGCAGCAACAGCCCCACCGTGGCCGACATCGCCAGAAGGGGTAGCACGATGACCAATGCAAGCAGCGGCCTGGCTGCTGTGAAGAAGCCCAAAACCCCCATGGTCACACCTTTCTCGGCATGGCTCCCCGTCCCGGCGGAGTCCACCCCGTCCTTGCCATGCAGCCGGCTCCGCCGCCAACCGCGCACCGCGGGCGGCATGCCGCCAGTGCTCACCTGCAGGACGGCCCGCATGGCGCCCAGTGCGTGGGCCCCGCTCCTGCTCGTGCAGACCCATCCACACCGATCACTTCGTCCATCCTTACAGGCCCGACCAGACCGACACTTCCCTCATTTCGCCTAGTCCACCTGATCCGACCCTTCTCGCGCCGCAACGCCCTCGGGACGATTGGCTCTGCCTGAGGGAGTCGCCGGAGGAGGACGGTGAGTAGGCGGCGAAAGGCCGGGTCGGGAGGTGGCCGCCATGTCAGGCAGCATCCGCGAGGCGTCACCCGCGGCGCGGCACCGTGTCGGTCGGAAGGCCGCGTCCGTCAGGGTGCGGCGAGCTCTGGTGGCCTGCGGCATCGCCTACGCGGTCCTCTACCCGCTGGTGAACGATGCGATCGCGGCGACGGTCTACGGCGGGTACAGCCGCATGTCGCAGGCGGTCAGTGAGCTGTCCGCCACCGGGGCACCGCCGAGGGCCTTCCTCACGGCGATGGGCCCGGTCTTCAGCGTGTTGCAGTTGGGGTTCGGGGTCGGGATGTGGCAGTCCGCGCACGGCGCGCGGGCGATCCGGATCGCCGGTGCCCTGATGCTGGGACACGGCGTCATGAGCTTCTTCTGGGTCCTCGCACCCATGTCCCGCCGCGAGGTGATCGCCACCGGGGGCTCCACGTCGGCTGACACCATGCACCTGGTCCTGGCTGCCGGAACCGGCATCTTCGTGGCGTCCTACGTGGCGGTCTTCGCGGTCGCCTTCGGCTGGCGCTTCCGCGCCTACTCGGTCCTCACACTTGCCGTCGCACTGGTCTTCGGGAGGCTCAGCGCCCAGGTCGACCGCCTGGAAGCAGGGGACCCCACCCCATACATGGGCCTGTTGGAGCGGATCGGGATTGGGGCGTGGCTGCTGTGGTTGGCAATCGCCACCGTCGTCCTGCTTCGACGCAACGCCCACAATGCCGCTGGCGGCGTGCCATGACCCGACGCCCCTCGGGCACCCAGTCGCAGGCGCACCGCGCGTCACCCGACCCGACTTGGCGGCTTCTGTACCGGCTCGGCGCCTGGGCAGCCGCAGCGTACGTGGTCATGGTCCTCATTCCGCTGGTTCTGCTCGCCACCGTCCCCATCCCTCCGTCGTCTGGCGCCGCGCTGTTGGAGTACATCGGCACCCACCGCGTGGTCTACCTCGTGGAGCTCGTGTGCTTCGTCGGGCTCAGCGTCCCGGCCCTGGTCGTGTTCAGCGCCTGGGCCATGGCGCTCAAGCACGTGGACAAGTCGCTGGCGCTCGTGGGTGGGCTCTTCGGGATCGCCTCCGAGGTCACCGCCCTGGCAGTCGGCAGCAGTCCGCAGTCGCTCAACGGCGGACTGCTCACGTTGAGCACCGCCTACGAGTCGGCGTCCACGGCCGACCAGCGCGCCGGCCTGGCCAGCGCCGCAGACGCGGTCATCGCCACGACCAACGCGATGTCCTGGGCCGGGGTCCTGACCGCAGCCGGGATCCTGGTGCTCTCCTTGGTGGCATGGCGCGGCCCCGTGCCCGCACGCGTGGCGGCATTCGGCATCCTGACCGGAGCGGTGGGCATCGTGGCCGAGGCTCTCCGTCCGGTGATCGGGGATGGCTACCTGCTCTACGGCCTTCTCCTGCCGGTCTGGTTCGCCCTGACCGCATGGACCTTGCACACCCTCGGACGCCGTCCCCCGGCTCCTGTCACCGGGAACCCTCGCATCTGAAGGCGGGCCCGAGCGGGCTGCCAGACTGAGTGCAGCCGCTAGCGGACCGCGTCGCGGATGACCTCCTCCAGCGCCTGCCGCACCTCCTGGGGATCGACGGCCATGGCGTTCTCGCCGACCGTGACCTCGAACCGGCTGCTTCGCGGCGACGTCGTGGGACGCGGGTAGAGGAACAGCTCGAGTCCCCGGCGCTCGACGAACCGGGAGTGCGCTGCCGCCAGCGCCTCGGGCGGCACGGGGACGATGACGTGGAACAGGGGCGTCTGCGGGGGATCGGGGACGACCTCGACGCCCGGGAGGTCCTGGAGGACCGCCGCGAGCTCCTTGGCCCGCTGCCAGAAGGCCGGCATCCGGGGGGCGAGGGTGTCGAGCCCGATCTCCGCCGAGACCGCCAGCGGCCAGGCGTGGTGCAGCTGCCCGCCCAGCCGCGCGCGCCACTCACGAGCCTGGTCGACGAGGTCGAACGGCCCCGCGAGGACCGCCCCGGCGAGACCTTCGAGACCCTTGTAGAGGGAGACGTAGACCGTGTCGAAGAGGGCGGCGATCTCGGCGTGCGGGCGACCGTAGAACGGCTGTGCCTCCCACAACCGTGCGCCGTCGAGGTGCGCCGCGACGCCTCGGTCGCGCGTCCAGGACGTCTGCGCGACTAGCTCCTCCCACGATGGGAGGCGGCCGCCGAGGTCGCGCTGCGGCAGCTCGAGGAGCACCGCAGCCAAGGGCTCGCGGACGGCCTCGAGGTCCTCGAGCGTGACGAGTCGGTCGTGGTCGCCGAGCAGCATCCCGTGCAACTGGTGGACGACCTCGTAGCCCTTGCGCTCGTGCACCTCGATGTGCGCCCTGGGATGAAACCCGATGGTGCGGCAGGTGCGGGCGTCGGCGTGCAGCCGCAGCGCGACCTGCGTGGCCATCGCCCCCGTCGGCATGAACACCGCCGCCTCCTTGCCGAGCAGGTCGGCCACGCGCTCCTCCAGCCGCGCCACGGCGCCGCCCCGGCCGTAGGTGTCGAGGTCGCCGTCTTGGACACGCGCCTGGAAGTCGCGCAGGCGACGGGTCGGCGCGCGGCGCTGCTGCCCGTGCACGGAGAGGGAACGCTGCGGCTGCGCAGGGTCGGTGGGGGTGGCGTGGGGCTCCATGACGCCCATCCTGACCCACGGTGGGCGGTCCGCGGCGTCGCCTCGGTCAGGCCGTCTGTGGTGTGGCGGGGTGCGATCGCGCCCACGCCACGATCTCGTCCGGCTGGTTGATCGCGGTGCCGTCGTCGAGCACCAGGACCGGGACGAAGAACGATCCCGTCAGGGCGTGGACCTCCCGCCTCACCTTGAGCTGCAGGAACGCGGGCAGGTGCTCCTGGCCCTTGGCCTTCACGGTCTGCGGGTCGTGGCCCGCCTCGACCAGCGCCTGGTGCGCCTTGTGGCAGTCGTGGTGGCTGCTGCCGTTGGTGCTCCAGCAGATGTAGAGCCTCATGCCGATCCGCCTCCTGTAGTCGTCGCGGCCCACTCGGGCGGGCTGACGGGTGTTGCCGCCGGTTCGACGACGACCGTGTCGCCGTGCCGGTGGACCACCCGCCAGGCACCGTCCTCGCGGCGGTAGACCTGCGTGGCCCGCAGCGTGTAGGTGCGCGGTTCGCCGTCGACCGAGGTCGAGGTGTGTTCGAGGCCGGCCGTGTAGGCCATGTCCCCGACCACGTCGTACGCCAACAGCTCGAACGAGTAGGACGTGCACTCGGAGAAGCTGCGGCCGAGGTCGGTGAAGAGCGCGCCCACCTCCTCCTGGCCGATCGCGGTGCGCCACGCGCCGAGGACGCTGACCGGCTCCTGCCGCGACCAGAGTGCCCGACGTGGCTCGGCGTCGCCGTCGTGCAGGGCGAGCTCCGCGGCGTGGAGGGTGCCCTCGAGCCACCGGAGGAACTGCTCCCGTTCGCCTGTCCCGCGGTCGGACTGCGGGGCGGTCACCTCGGCCCGCGATGCGGTCACCTCGGCCCGGTGAGCCGTCGCCGCGGCCTGAGGCGCGTTCACCGGGGCGCCTTCGCGAGGAGGGTCCGCGCCACCATCGCCATGCCGACTGCCGTCAGGCTCCACGCGACGAAGTCGACCTGCGGGCTGCCGAGGACCACGGTCGCCACGAAGTGCATCGGCTGGGAGACGGCGACCGCCCAGGCCGCCCACGCCGGCACCCTTCCCGACCGCAGCAGCGCCAGCCCGAGCAGGACCGTGCCGACCACGTGCCCGAGGACGAACACGCCGATCGAGATGTCGATCGTGGGGTGCGCCGCGTCCAGCACGGCCGCGCCGTCGGTGGCGCTGACGTCCGCGGTGGCGACGCTCCACAGCAGCTGGTCATAGCCCGCGAGCATGCCGAGCGAGAGGTACCCCGGCACCGACAGGGCCAAGGCCCAGGTCGTCAGGCGCGGTGCCGCGTCGCGGCATACCCGGGCCGCAGCGAAGAGACCCGGCACCAGGGTGAGGACGGCCACGTAGGTCAGCCAGACCACCGCGCTCTGCCGGCCGGGGTGGGCCTCCACGGCGGCGAGCGACGCCGCGTTGCCGTCGGCGGTGTAGTAGGGGAGGGCGAGGCGCAGGACCGCAACCGCGGCGGGGCCGACGGGGAGCAGCGCGGCGACAGCCACCAGGGACGGTGTGGCCGAGCGCGTTCGGGTGGGGGCGACGACCGTGGTCATGACGCCACCACCGCGGTGTTGCCTCGAGCGACCAGCGGGCGCAGCGGCCGCGACGGGTCGCGCAGGGCGAGGAGGCCCGCGCTGCGGATGGTGTTGGTATCCATGAGGATTCCTTTGGGTTGGATGGACCTCAACCGTCGATGCCAGGCCCACCCGAGTGGCAGGGGCCGCTTCCTGCCACGCCCGGCGGTCCGCCCGACCCGGCCGGGAAAGATTCCCGGGTGCACGCCTCGTCCGCGGCGGTATCTTCGAGCAGGACGCAGGAGGTGGTCGATGCGCACGAAGGGGCTCGCCAGCGCGATCGGCCTCATGACCGTCCTGCTGGCCGTCGGCGCGGTGGGGGCCACGCTCGCCGCGGGCTGGTCGTTCGACGACGCGGTGCAGGCCTTCGTCGTCAGCAACACCCTGATCGGCGTCAGCTTCGGCCTGTGCGGGGTGCTCATCGCCTGGCACCGGCCGGGCTCGGCGCTCGGCTGGATGTATGCCGCGGGCGGCCTCTGCCAGACCCTGTCCGCCCTCGCCGCGCCCCTGCAGGAGGTGCTCGGCGACGCGGGGGTGCCCACGTGGCTGCTGCGCCTTGATGGCGCCGTCTTCCAGTGGGCCTGGCCGGTCAACATCACGCTGGTCCCGCTCTCGCTGCTCCTGCTCCCGGACGGCCGGCTCGCCTCGCGACGCTGGCGCCCGGTGGCAGCCACCATCGCCGCGACCTGCCCGCTCTTCGTCCTCGAGGTGGGCCTCGACCCCGGGCAGCCGTCCGGCAGCCCCAGCCCGTACGGCACCCTCGGCGCGCGCACCTACGAGTCGCTCAGCTGGTTGTGGACGGTCAGCGAGGCGCGGTGGGTCCTGTCGGTGCTCGTCGGGATCGCGTGCCTCGTGGTGCGCTACCGGGCGGGCCCCGAGGTCGTGCGCCGGCAGCTGTTCTGGCTGGTCGCAGCGGCTGCAGTCATCGGGATCGCGGTGACCCCATGGGCGCTCGTCGCCGGCACGCCGCTCGCCGTGCTGTTCACGATCCCACTGCTCCCGGCCGCCGTCGCCGCGGCCGTCCTGCGCCACCAGCTGCTCGACATCCGGCTGGTGGTCGCCCGCGGGGTCACCTACGCGTTGCTCTCGGGCCTCGTGCTGGCCATGTATGCGGCCCTGGTGTTCGTCCTCACCGACGTCGCCTCCGCGCTGGTCGTCGCGCTGCTCGCGCTTCCCCTGCGCACCCGGCTCCAGGCCGCGGTGGACCGGCTCCTCTACGGCGACCGCGGTGACCCGCTGCGCGTCGCGTCGCGGGTCGGGCGCTCGCTCGGCATCAGCCTGCAGGCGACCCTCGAGGAGATCCGGACGACGCTGCGACTGCCCTATGTCGGGGTCTCCGGCGACGGCCAGGGCCTCGCTGCCGGGGGCACGCTCGAAGGACCGTCGGTGAGCCTGCCACTGGACGGCGGCGAGCTCCTCGTCGGCCTGCGACGAGGCGAGACACGACTCGCGCCCGCCGACGAGCGCATCCTCAGGCTGCTTTCGGGCCCGCTCTCGACCGCGGTGCACGCGACGGTCCTCCTGGAGGAGCTGCAGCGCTCGCGCGAGCGGCTCGTGTCCACCCGCGAGCACGAGCGTCGCCGGCTGCGCCGCGAGCTCCATGACGGGCTCGGGCCGCTGCTGACCGGCGTCGCGCTCTCCGCCGACACCGCAGCCAACCTCGCCGGCGGTGGCCCCGAAGACGCTGTGCAGCAACGTCTTTCGGAGGTCCGCACCGGAGCCAGATCGGCGCTTGCGGAGGTCCGCCGGATCGTCGACGACCTGGGATCGCCGGCGCTCGACGAGCAGGGGCTGGTCGCGGCGCTCCGTATCCGCGCCGGGCAGCTGCAGCGCCGGGCGGACGGGCAACCCCTGCACACCACCCTCGAGGCCGCCGAGCTGCCGGCGCTGCCACCAGCCGTCGAGCAGGCGGTGTACCGCATCGCCACCGAGGCCCTCACCAACGTCGTGAGGCACTCCCGCGCGGACTCCGTCGTCGTCCGGCTGGGCCACGACGGGGCCGAGCTGCACTGCGAGGTGCTGGACAACGGCGCCTCCACCGAGGACTGGCGGCCGGGCGTCGGGATCGTCGGGATGCAGGAACGGGTCACCGAGCTCGGCGGTGCCTGCGAGGTCGGCCCCGGTCCGGGCGGCGGCCACGTACGGGTCCGCGTGCCCACGGCACTCGCATGATCCGGGTCCTCGTCGCCGACGACCACCCTGTCGTGCGGTCGGGGCTCGTCGGCGTGCTGTCCACCCTGGAGGGTTTCCAGGTGGTCGCGGTGGTCGCGGACGGCCGCGCAGCCGTCCGCGAGGCGGTGATCCACCGTCCCGACGTGGCGCTGATGGACCTGAAGATGCCCGACGGCGACGGCTTCACGGCCATCCGCGAGCTGGGGCGGGTGGCGCCCGCGGTGCGCATCTGCGTCCTGACGATGTACGACGACGACGACTCGCTCTTCAGCGCGATGCGTGCCGGTGCGCACGGCTACCTGCTCAAGGGATCGGAGCAGGAGGACATTGCCGGGGCGGTGCGCGCCGTCGCGGCGGGTGAGGTGGTCTTCGGCCCCGGGATCGCGACCCGGGTCCTGAACCAGCTGACCGCCCCAGCGACCGCGGACGCACGGACGGCGGCGTTCGCGGACCTCACGGCCCGCGAGCTCGAGGTGCTCGACCTGCTCGCCTCAGCGCTGCCGACGGGCGCGATCGCCCGCCGCCTGGGGCTCAGCTCGAAGACGGTGAGCAACCACGTCTCCAACATCCTCGCCAAGCTGCAGGTCGCCGACCGCACCCAGGCGGCGATGCGCGCCCGCGACGCCGGTCTCGGACGGCCGCGTCCGCAGGACTGACGGACGACCTCAACCCGGCCGGCGTGCGAGGGTGGGCGTCGTGAGTGAGGAGCTGCCCGCCCTGACCGTCGAGGACCGCGCCGCTTGGCGAGCCTGGCTCCGCGAGCACCACGCTGGATCCCGCGGGGTGTGGCTGACCCTGGCGAAGAAGGGCGCTGCCGCGCCGACGAGCCTCACGTATGCCGAGGCGCTCGAGGAGGCGCTCTGCGAGGGGTGGATCGACGGGCAGGTCCGCAGCGGCGACGACCGCAGCTACCGGCAACGCTTCACGCCCCGTACCCCGCGCAGCGGCTGGTCCCAGCGCAACGTCGCCATCGTCGAGCGACTCATCGCGGAGGGGCGCATGCAGGCGCCGGGACTCGCGGCGGTCGAGCGCGCCAAGGCCGACGGCCGCTGGGACGCCGCGTACGCCGGGCCGGCGAGCATCGAGGTGCCGGCCGACCTCGCCGCAGCGCTCGACGCCGACCCTGCCGCGCGCGCGGCGTTCCAGGGCCTCGACAGCCGGAACCGGTACTCCGTGCTGTACCGCATCGAGACCGCCAAGCGGGCCGATACCCGGAGCCGACGCATCAAGCAGCTCGTCGCCATGCTCGCGCAAGGGGAGACCATCCACCCCAGGTCCGGGTCCACACCCGGGTCAGGGGGCGTCAGGCGCCGGGGGTGAGGATGCGGGACCGGCGCTGCACGACCCACGGGAACGGCGGACGCCACCGCTTCCACCGGCGGGCGATCACCAGCACAGGGACGCTGGCCCACCACGCGAGCGCGACGACCGGCACGGCGAAGAGGCAGAGCCACCACGGCCCGACCAGCCATCCGAGCAGCAGGGCCGCCACCGCCAGCAGGCCACCCACGACGTGGAGGACACCGACGAGCAGCAGTCCCGCGGTCTCCACCTGCTGGGCGTGGGCGAACGCCGCGTTGGCGATGTTCTCGACATCGTCCATCGAGCGCAGCGGCACCGCGACGGTGGTGCGCTCCCGCTCGGCCTCGCTCACGTGGTCCCGGTGCCGAGCCAGGACCTGGGCAGGGGAGCCGTCCGCCACCACGATCGAACGGCCGCGGGCGCAGTGGCGGGTCATCTCGGTCTCGAGGTCGGTGAGGCGCCGGCCACGCTGCATCCGCTTGGGCCACGGCGGGAAGACCGGCCAGCGCAGCTTCGTCTCGACCAGGGCACCGTCGGCCAGGAGGGTGCGCACCCGCAGGCTCGCGCCGCCGTACCAGTCGCCGACCTCCGCCGAGACCGTGCCGTCGGGGGTCACGAGGATCGGCTCGGGTCGTTCGGCGTTCTCGAGGAAGTAGCGCTGGATGTCCTGCTCGTAGGCCGCAGACCACTCCAACGACAGGTCGTGGCCGTTGTCCAGCACGAGGCAGCCGGCCGGCACGAGCCCGAGGTCCTCCAGCTCCGAGGCCAGCTCGGGGTGGTGGGCGTACTCGATCAGCCAGGGTGTGGCGCGGTACTCCGGCACGGTGTCCTCCTCCGCCGGCGCAGCAGGGCACGGGCCGCCCCCAGCCGGTCGGCGGTCACGCTAGGACGCGCGGAGCGCCGCAGTGCGTCGTTCCGCCCAAGCACCAGCCGATCGGGGGATGCGAGGAGGACCGACCGTGACCGGAATGTCCGTCAGCTCGCGGGGCCGAGGAACGAGCCGGCGAACGACCCCGCCGGCCGCAGCGCAGGCAGCAGCGCGGCCTGGTAGGCGTGGTAGACGTCCGGCTTGCCCGTCCAGACCGTCGTCGACGGCTGGTGGTGCTCGTCGAGCTCGTGCCGCCACGACCCGTCGACCCGGTCGATGAACCGGCGCTCCGCCTGGTCCCACCACACGGCGTACCAGTCGAGGTAGCCCTGCTCGCCGGTCGCCGCGCCCAGTGCCCAGGCTGCCGCGATGCCCTCGGCTAGCACCCAGTGCAGCCGGGTCCGGACGACGGGGGTGCCGTCGAAGTCGACCGTGTAGACGAACCCGTCCTCGCCGTCGACGTGCCAGCCGTCGCGCACCGCCGCGTCGAACAGCCCCTCGGCGTCCTCCAGCAGCCACTGCGGCGCGTCCTGGCCGCGGACGAGGTGCGCGGACCGCACGTGCAGGGCCAGCCGCGACCACTCCAGCAGGTGCCCGATCGTCACGCCGTACGGGCGGAACGGGTCGGCGGGGGAGTCGCGGTTGTAGTCGGGCGCAGCCACCCACGCGGAGGTGAAGTGCTCGGGCAGCCGCCACTCGGCCGGGCGGGCGACCTCGTGGACGACGCGGCGCACGATCCGCTCGGCACGCTGCAGCCAGACCGCTTCACCGGTGACGTCGTGGACGGCCAGTAGCGCCTCGACGGTGTGCATGTTGGCGTTGGCGCCGCGGTAGTCCTCCAGCGTGGTCCACGCGCGGTCCCACGACTCGGCGGCCATGCCCTCGTCCTCGCGCCAGAACCGGTCCTCGAACACGCCCACCGCGTCGGCCAGCAGCGCCTCGCCATCGGGGTGCCCGGCCGCGGTCGCGCTTGCCGCGGCCAGCAGCACGAAAGCGTGCTCGTAGCAACGCTTCTCGGGCACGGTCGGCTGCCCGGTGGCGACGTCGACCGCGGCGAACCACCCACCGTGCTCGGCGTCATACAGGGTCGTCCGCAGGGCGGCGACGCCGTGGTCGAGCTCGCGCCGGGCGTCCCCGTTGCCCCCGAGCAACTCGAGCGCTGCGACGTGCGTCATCCGGCAGGTGACCCAGGCCTCGACGGGGCGGTCGAGCACCGGCTGCCCCGTGTCGTCGAGCCAGGCGAACCCGCCCGCCGGGTGCACGGACCGGCGGCCGAACTCCCAGAGCCGGGCGCGTTCGGAGGCGAGGGTGTCGAGGTCGGGAGCCACAGGAAGCATGCCCGGATCGTATGACGCGGGGCCCCCACCACGGCCGCGCTGGTTGCTACGGTTCCGATGGCGGGGGCGGCCGGCACGCGAAGGGGAGACGATGCAGCAGGAGCACGAGGACGCGACCGTCAGGAGCGAGCCCCGGCGCCGTGCCCGCCTCCCGGAGCCGCGGCGCCGTACCCGGCTGGTGCTGGCCAGTGCGCTGATGCTGTTCGTCGAGCTGGCGCTGATCCGGTGGACGTCGTCCAACAACCTCTACCTCGTCCACCTCACCAACTTCGTCCTGCTGGCGAGCTTCCTCGGCATCGGGCTGGGGTTCCTGCGGGCCAAGGCAGAGCGCGACCTCTTCCCACTGGCGCCGGTCCTGCTCGCGGCGCTCATCGCGTTCGTCCTGGTGTTCCCCGTGCGCACCGGTACGGGGCGCGGTGGACAGTGGCAGCTCGTGGGCCTGTTCGACCTGCCGCCGCTGCCGCGTCCGCTGAGCCTGGCCGTCGTCTTCGTGCTCACCGTCGCGACCCTGATGGCGCTCGCCCAGGAGGTGGGCCGGACCTTCGCCACCTTCGCCCCGCTCGAGGCCTACCGGCTCGACGTCGTCGGCAGCCTGACCGGCATCGTCGCCTTCGCCGCGCTGTCGTTCCTGCGGCTGCCGCCGCTCGGCTGGGGCCTGGTGGCTGCCGCCGCGTTCGTCGTCCTGCTCGGCCGCCGCGCCGCCCGGGCCGGGCGCCTGCCGGCCGTTGCCCTCGCCGCCCTCGTCCTCATGCTCGGCGCAGAGTCCTTCCTGGGCAGCTTCCAGTGGTCGCCCTACTACAAGATCCACACCGCCGACGTGGCCGGCGGCCTCGTGCGCGTCGAGGTCAACAACACGCCGCTGCAGACCGCCCTGCCGGTGTCGGTGATCAAGCAGAGCTCGCAGTTCTACCTCTACCCCTACACCTACGCCGGCCCGCACGACGACGTGCTGGTCGTCGGCGCCGGCACCGGCAACGACGTTGCCGTGGCCCTGGACCAGGGAGCCAAGCGGGTCGACGCCGTCGAGATCGACCCGGCGCTGCTGCAGCTCGGCCGCGACCGCCACCCCGACCGGCCGTACTCCGACCCACGCGTCACCACCCACGTCGACGACGGCCGCGCGTTCATGGAGCGCACCGACCGCCGCTACGACCTGATCCTGCTGGCGCTGCCCGACTCCGCGACCATCGTCACCGGCCAGTCGGCGCTGCGGCTGGAGAACTACCTGTTCACCACCCAGGCGCTCACCAAGGCTCGCTCGCTGCTCAAGCCCGGCGGCACGTTCGCCATGTACAACTACTACGAGCCGTGGCTGCTGGACCGCTACGCCAACACCGTCCGCACCGTCTACGGCACCGCGCCGTGCGTGCAGCTCGGTCCGAGCTACGGCCCGCGCCAGCAGGCGGTGCTCACGCTGCGCAAGGACGCCAGCACGGGTGGGTGCACCAACACCTGGACCCCGCGCGCCGCCGCCCTCGAGCCCTCCGTCGACGACCGGCCGTTCCCCTACCTCGGCTCCCGCTCCATACCGTCGTTCTACCTGTGGATGCTCGGCCTGGTCCTGCTCGCCTCCGTCGTGGCCGTCCGCACGGTCGCGGGTCCGCTGCGCACCATGCGCCCGTATGCCGACCTGTTCTTCATGGGCGGCGCCTTCCTGCTGCTGGAGACCAAGAACGTCGTCCAGTTCGCGCTGCTCTTCGGCACGACCTGGGCCGTGAACGCGGCGGTCTTCGCCGGGGTGCTGCTCAGCGTCCTCGCGGCGATCGAGGTCGCCCGCCGGGTCACCATCAGGCGCCCGGTCCTGCTGTACCCGGTGCTCCTCGCGGCGCTCGCGCTCGCCTGGCTCGTTCCGCAGGACAGCCTGCTGGACCTGTCCGTCGTCCCGCGCTTCCTCGCCGGCGTGACGATCGCGTTCCTGCCGATCTTCGTCGCCAACCTGCTCTTCGCCGTGCGGTTCAAGGGGTCGGGGTCGAGCACGGTGGCGTTCGGCGCCAACCTGCTTGGCGCCATGGTGGGTGGCGCGCTGGAGTACCTCGCGCTCATCCTCGGCTTCAACGCCCTGCTCATCGTGGTCGCCCTGCTCTACGGGCTGGCGCTGCTCACGGGGCGCCGGCACCTGGTGGCCGCCCGCGCCTGAACCGGGCCGGACGCCGGGCGACCAAGGGGTGCTTTCGGGGTCATACCGGATGGTCGGGCAACGAGACACCACGAAGGATGGGCCGATGAGCACCAGTGTCGCTGCACCTGCACGGACCGTGCCCCGAGCGTTTGTGGTGGCCGGTCTGCTGGGCTGCGTCCACGCTGCCTTCAGCCTCTACTGGGCGGTGGGCGGCACGGCGCTCGTCTGGTCGCTGGGCAGCGACCTCGTGGCGACGTTCCGGGGGAGGGAATGGGTGCTCGCTCCGATCGGTGCACTGAAGCTCGTCGCAGCGCTGGCGCCCCTCCTCCTGGCCTCGAACGGGCTG
This sequence comes from Phycicoccus sp. Soil748, assembly GCF_001428025.1. Lineage (GTDB taxonomy): Bacteria > Actinomycetota > Actinomycetes > Actinomycetales > Dermatophilaceae > Pedococcus. The sequence continues at coordinate 111,673 of NZ_LMSC01000005.1, forward strand.
GCCGGCCGGGCAGGTCGCGCGGTCCGCGTGCTGGCTCGGTGCGGCGGTCCTGGTCCTGTGGGGTGGTCTCAACACGGTGGTGGCCAACCTCGTGCTCGTGGGCGCGATCCACCCGTCCTCGGGCTTCGACCGCCCAGGGATGGTCGGCCACGCCTGGCTGTGGGACCCGTTGTTCCTCCTGTGGGGCGCGTCGGTCGTCCTGGGCCTCCGCGCCCGAGCAGGTGCGAGCGGCGCCCGGCGCGACCGTTAGGGTTTGCAGGGTGCTGAGGACGACGGCGGCTGTGGTCGCAGGCAAGGCCGCGCGCGCGGCGTCCCGTCTCCGCGGCGGTGGCTCCGCCCTGCCGGGGCTGGTGGCCGAGAAGGTAGACCCGGGGTTCCTCACCCACGCGCTCGCCGACGTCCGCGGCGGCATCGTGGTGGTCAGCGGCACCAACGGCAAGACGACCACCACCAAGATGCTCGTCGCCGTGCTGCGAGCCCATGGCCGCACCGTCTTCACCAACCCCACGGGCAGCAACTTCACCCGCGGCGTCATCTCCTCGATGCTCGGCGAGCTGCCGGTGAGCGGCCGCCTGGCCGCGGACCTCGCGGTGCTCGAGCTCGACGAGGCGCACGCCCTCAAGTTCGCCGCGGCCGTCAAGCCCACCCACGCGCTGCTGCTCAACGTCGCCCGCGACCAGCTCGACCGGTTCGCTGAGATCGACCACACCGCCCAGCTCCTGGCCAGCCTCGCCGAGCAGACGACCACCGGCGTCGTGCTCAACCTCGACGACTCCTTCATCTCCCGCATCCGCGACCGCGTCGCCGACGGCGTCCAGGTCCGCTACTTCGGTGTCGACGCCTCCATCGCCGACCGCCTGCCCGAGCTGCAGGAGCAGGACGTGCGGTTCGAGGACGACTTCGTGCCGCCGGTCGCCGGTCCCGACGACGGCCTGCTCAAGCCGAGCGATGAGCGGTCGTTCGAGGTGCTGTTCGGCGACGGCTCCGCCGGCTCTGGCACGGTCGGCCCGCTCGAGCTCCAGCAGCGCGGCCTCGCCGCGATGATCAACGCCACGGCCGCCACCGCCACGGCGCGCCTGCTCCTCGGCGACGTCTTCGACCCGGCCAGGGCCGCCGAGGCCCTGCGCGCGGTGACCCCGCCGTTCGGCCGGGGCGAGGTCGTCATGGTCGACGGCCAGCCGCTCGAGCTGGTCCTGGTGAAGAACCCGGCCGGGTTCACGGTCGCCCTGGGCACCTACGGCTCCACGCCGGTCGCGACGATGGTCGCCATCAACGACAACTACGCCGACGGCCGCGACGTCTCCTGGCTCTACGACGTGAGCTTCGAGAGCCTGCGGCAGCGCGGCGTCGCCGTGACCAGCGGCGTCCGCGGCTACGACATGGCGTTGCGCCTGCAGTACGACGACGTGCCCGTCGAGCGGGTCGAGCCCGACCTCGAGGCGGCGCTCGACGCGTTCCTTGCCGCGCACCGCGACGAGCCCAAGCGGATCTTCTGCACCTACACCGCGATGATGGCGCTGCGCCGGGTGCTCGCCGCCCGATACGACCTGCCCGACATCGGCGAGGAGGCGTCATGACCATCCAGCCACCAGCCCACGCGAACCCCGCGCAGTCCGAGCCCGCCCAGCACGGTGCCACGGCGGCCCACCCCCAGGACGTGTTCATCCCGGGGGAGCCGCAGGACTCCGCGGTCGTCCCCGACGCCGAGCGCGAGGGCAAGGGCGCCATCCACCTGGTGCACCTCTACCCGCGCGAGATGAGCATCTACGGCGACCTCGGCAACACCCGCGCGCTCGCCGCCCGCATCCGCCGGCACGGCTACAGCCCCGTCGTGCACCAGCACCACCCGGGCAGCGCGTTCCCCGAGACCGTGCACCTCGTGGTCGGCGGCGGCGGCCAGGACTCCGGGCAGGTGCGGGTCGAGGCCGACCTCGAGCAGATCTCCGACCGGCTGCGCGGCCTCGCCAGCGACGGGACGCCGATGCTCATGATCTGCGGGATGTACCAGCTGTTCGGCAACGCCTTCATCACCGTCGAGGGCAAGCGGCTCCCGGGCCTCGGCATCCTCGACGTCACGACCCAGGGCAACGCCAAGCGCATGATCGGCCCGGTCGTCCTCAGCACGGAGTTCGGTGACGTCGTCGGCTACGAGAACCACTCCGGCTCGACGACGCTCGGAGACGGCCAGGCGCCGTTCGGGACGGTGCGCGCCGGTTTCGGCAACAACGGCACCGACCGCACCGAGGGTGCCCGCACGGCCAACGTCATCGGCTCCTACCTGCACGGCCCTATCCTCCCGGCCAACCCGGCGCTCGCGGACGCGCTCATCGCCCTTGCCGCCGAGCGCGCCACCGGACGGCCGTTCGAGCCGGCCCCGCAGGACGACGGTTTCGCCGACGAGGCCCGCACGCGTCAGGTGCGCCGGCTCGTCAAGCGCTGACCACTGCCCGGTATGCAGCCGCAGCAGCGCCTGACCGACCGTTCCACGCCCGTGCCCGCACGGGTCTCCCCGAAGGTCCTGGACCTGTTCGCCGTCCCGGACGACGTCCGGCCCCTGCCCGGGGGCGGGGGTGGCAGTGTCGTCGCCGGCGACCTGGTGCTGTCGCCGGGGCGTGACGCGACGACCCAGGACTGGCTGAGCCCGGTCCTGGCCCGCCTAGCGGTGGCCCTCGACCTGGAGCGGCCGGGGACCGTCCGGATCGCCATGCCGATCCCTGCCCGGGACGGCTCCTGGGTGGTCGATGGCTGGGCCGCGAGCCGGTTCGAGCCCGACACGACCGCCTGCACCGACCTCGACGTCCTCGTGGCGACCGGCCGGGTGCTGCACGCCCGCCTGGCCGTCGCGGTGCCCGAGCGCCCTGCCGGGCTCGACGCGCGGACCGACTGCTGGGCGCAGGCCGACCGCCTCGTCCATGGTGGCGGCGCCGCACTGCGTGACGCGGTCGCGCGATACGGGTCCGACCTCGCCGACCAGTGGGTGGGCGAGCTCGAGGACGCGGACGGGGGAGGCCTGACGGGGCCCCAGCAGGCGCAGCTGGTCCACGGTGACCTCGCGGGCAACGTCCTGCTCGACGCGACGGGCACCCCGGTGGTCATCGATCTCGCGCCGTACTGGTGGCCGCCGTCGTGGGCCGAGGCGGTGTGCGTCCTCGACGCCGTCCTGTGGCACGGTGCGGACCCAGCGGTACTGGTGCAGTGGCAGGACCCGATCAGGCGGCCGATGCTTCTGCGGGCCGCGCTGTTCCGGCTCCTCAGCGAGCCGCCGGGCAGCCCGCTGACGGCCGACCTGGCGCGGGTCGTCGACCCGACCCGGCTACGAGCCCTCTAGGGCTTCTGCGGCAGGGACTCAGGCGTCCGGGTCGCTGCCCCAGGCCAGCCGCAGCGCGATGAGCTCGGCCAGCGTCGCTGACTCGCCGTCGCGGCCGCCGGCACCGACCTGCAGCGGCGGGGGCGTCGGCGCGATGGCGACGGTGCGCCACCGGCCGAACCGCTCCGGCGGCACGACGAGCACGTAGTAGGAGCCGTCGGTCCCGATCCCGATCGACTCGTCGCGGCGCAGGTACCAGCCCCGGACACCCGTGCGGTAGCGGCCACGGCCCGACCAGGGGCGCGCCGTGAGCTCCTCGGTGGGGAAGCCGGCCTCGGTCGCGCGGGTGACGAACTCGTCGACGAGCACCTGGGCCCGCACCGACTCCCGCTCACGGCGCCGCTGGTCGGCGGCCACGTGGTAGTCGGCGGCCTCTGCGCGCTCCGCGGCTCGGCGACGGCGCTCCTCCTCGTCCTCACCCATGCGCGTGCTCCTCGACCGGTTCCTGCTTGGGGCTGAACGACCACGCGAGCCACCCGAGGGCGCCCAGCGGGATCTCCATGAGGTGGGTGTAGACGGAGAAGAGGATGGCGCCGGCGAACGCCTCCGCCGGCCCGGCACCCCAGGCGATGAGCGCCGACGTGGTGACCGCCTCGGTCACCCCCAGCCCGCCGGGGGTGACCCCGACCGCCGTGGCCAGGCGCCCGATCGCGTATGCCGCGAAGAGCTGCCCGTAGTAGAGGTGCACGCCCGTGGCATCCATGCACACCAGGAAGAGCAGGTAGTAGACGCCGAAGAAGCCGACGAGGCCCAGGGTCATCCTGAGCCAGCCGGTCCGGACCACGTCGTTGATGCGCGCCCGGAGGTCGACGACGAGGTCCCTGACGCTCATGCTGCGGCGGCGCCACAGCCGGCCGAGCACCTTGTCGATGCCCTGGCCGATGGCCACCGCGGCCCGTTCGGAGACGAGGACCGCCACGAACGCGCCGAGGAGGAGCGCGCCGCTGAACGCACCGCCGATCGCGGCGTCCTGCAGCTTCTTCGGGACGTCGGCGTCCGCCCCGGCGAGCAGGGCGACGATCGCAACGAGGGGCAGGGCGATGCGGGCCAGCACGTTCCACACGCCGGTGACGATGGCCGACGTGGAGATGTCGCGGCGGGAGAACCCCCACGAGCGGCAGATCGTGTAGGTCGCGGCCAGGCCGGCCGCGCCGCCACCGGGCAGCAGGTTGCCCACGGACGAACCGGCGACGTTGACGATGAGGGCCTGCCAGTGCCGCAGGCCGTGCAGCGACCCCGTGAGGGTGAACGTGTAGCAGTAGAGGCCGACCACGACACCCCCGAGCAGCACCAGGGCGGTGGCCACGGGCACGCGGTCCAGCACCTGCCAGACCTCGCCCCAGGAGACGTGGGAGACGCGGGGGAGTCCCCACACCAGCAGGACCGCCGCCAGGCCGAGGCCCAGAACTCCCTGCAGGACGGTGCGACCGCGCGAGCGTGCCGGGCGCTGGGCCGGTCCCTCGGTGGTTGCAGTCCCGGCGCTCACGGCAGGCCCTCGAAGATGTCGGTCGCCACCCGGTGGCCCGGGGGGCTCGCAGGGTCAATGAACCACTCGCGCCCGAAGACGAGGTCGTAGAGGGGACGGGGGATGCGCAGGAACGCCGCCAGCGTGCGGTCGGCGCCCGCCCCCGCGCTCGCCTGCGACGCGTGGGCGCGCATGGAGGCGCGCTTCGCGGCGGCATACCGGCGCACGGAGATGCGGTGGGTGATCTCGGACCGCGCGCTGAAGGCCCGGCGGAAGCTGTCGCGGTCGAACTCCGGCGGGAAGTGGTAGAACTTCGCGGCGAGGTCGAGCCCCCGGTTGATGGCGTCCCGCGGCACGGTGGCCTCGAGCACCCGGGGTGTCCCGGCGAGCTCGGCCGCCCTGGCGCCGACGACGTGCACCTTGACGTGGTCGCGGTGGCCGTAGCCCCCGTTGCGGTCGTAGGTGAGCAGCACGTCGGCCTGCTCCTCGCGCAGGATCGCTGCCAGCCGCTGGGCCGCCTCGTCGATGTCGACCCGGACGAAGCGCTCGCGCCCCGGGGGGTCGGGGTGGGCGCCGTCCACCATCCCGCTGTCGGCGTAGCCGAGCCACTCGACGCGCGCGACGCCCAGCGCCTGCGCGCTCCGGCGCAGCTCGTCCAGGCGACGGTCGCCGAGCCGGCCGTCGGCGGCGTACTCGTCCGAGGCGAGGCCGAGGTCGCCGTCGGTCGCCACGACCGTGACCACCCGGTGGCCCTCCGCTGCGGCGCGCGCCATCGTCCCCGACGTGAGGAGCGCCTCGTCGTCGGGGTGCGCGTGGAACGCCACCAGGGTGCGGGTCATCACGAGCCATCCTGTCGCATGGCAGGCTCTAGCCCGTGAAGGTGGCGCTGCTGACGGACTGTTACCTGCCCAGGCTGGGTGGGATCGAGGTCCAGACGCACGACCTCGCGGCCCAGCTGGTCGCCCGCGGGCACGAGGTGGAGGTCTTCACGGCCACGCCCGGGGCACGCGGCGAGCGCCACGGGGTCGTCGAGCTCGTCGACGGGATCCCGGTGCACCGCATGGCGATCCGGCTCCCGTGGGAGCTCCCGGTCAACCCGTTCGCGCCGCCGGAGGTGCGCCGCCGCCTGCAGAGCGGCGGCTTCGACGTGGCGCACGTGCACATGGGCGTGGTCAGCCCGTTCGCGACCGACCTCGCGCGTGTCGCCCTCGGGCTGGGCCTGCCGACCGCCGCCACCTGGCACTGCCTGATGGAGCGCTCGCGACCGCTGTTCCGGGCGCTGGGGCACGCCCGGCAGTGGGGCGGGCGTGGGGCCGCGCTCTCGGCCGTGTCGGGCGTCGCCGCGGCCTCGGTCCAGGCGGTGGTGGGGGAGGGCGGCGAGGTCCGTGTCCTCCCCAACGGCATCGACGTGGGTCTCTGGGCGCCACCCTCGACGCCGGTGCGCGACCCGGGCGCCCCCGTGGAGGTCGTGGCGTCCATGCGCCTGGCCGCGCGCAAGCGCCCGATGGCCGCGCTCGAGGTGGCCGAGGCTGCCCGACGGCTCCTGCCCGCCGACCGGGCCATGCGGCTGACGCTCTTCGGCGAGGGGCCGGAGCGGGGGCGGCTCGAGCGGTTCGTCGCCGCCCACCAGATGGGTGACTGGGTGCGGCTGCCCGGCCGCGTCGACCGGGACGAGCTGCGCAGGAGCTACTGGCGCGGCGACGTCTACCTCACGCCGGCCCGGCTCGAGGCGTTCGGCATCGCGGCACTCGAGGCCCGCACGGCCGGTCTGCCCGTGGTCGCCCGCGCCGACACCGGGGTGGGCGACTTCGTCACCGACGGCGAGGACGGCCTGCTCGGCTCCGACGACCACGCGATGGTCCGCGCCCTGGTCGACCTCGTGTGCGACGACGCGGTCCGCACGCGCATCGCCACCCACAACCGGGAGGTGCCGCCGGCGCAGGCGTGGCCCGCCGTCGTCGACCTCGCCGAGTCCGAGTACCGCCGGGCGGGTGCGTCGTGACCCCCGTCCCCGCGACCTCCCTGCAGGTGCGCGGCCGCGGGCACGACGGCCGGGAGGTGGTCGCGTTCGTCCTCGAGCACGGCGCCGACCCGGTCCGCGAGCTGGGCCGTCGCGGGTGGGGCGGCGCGCGCCTGCTGGACGCGCTGCGCCACGGCGACGGCTCGCTCACGCTCGACTACGCCGTCCAACCGGTCGAGCCCGTCGAGGTGCCCTCCGCGCAGGTGCCCACGGACCCCGGCCTGGTGCTGGAGCCCGGGGAGGTGCCGGAGGTGCACCAGCGCACCGCGGCCTACGGCGTCGTCACCAGCGAGCGCGGCGTCCTGCTCACCGAGCTCTCCGCTCTGACGTCGGCGCCCGGGCGGTGGACCCTGCCCGGCGGCGGCCTCGACCCCGGCGAGGAGCCGGTCGCGGCGCTGCACCGGGAGGTCTGGGAGGAGAGCGGCCACCAGGTCCAGGGCGTGCGCCTGCTCGAGGCGCACACCTCCCACTGGGTGGGCCGGGCGCCGAGCGGCCGGCTCGAGGACTTCCACGCCGTGCGCATCGTGTATGCCGCGTGGTGCCCACAGCCCACCGACCCCGTCGTCCACGACATCGGTGGCTCGACGGAGTCGGTGCGCTGGGTGCGGGTCGAGGAGCTGGGCCGCTACCACCTCGGCCGGTCGTTCGGCCCCCACATGTCGCGGTGGCTCGGCCGCTCCTGAGGCCCTGAGGCCCTGTGGCTGTGACGCTCGGCCCCGCGGTCAGGAGCGGGCGTTGCGCCGGTTGGAGCCGGCCAGGCCGACGATGCCCAGCACCACCAGGACCGCGCCCATGGCGACGAACCCGAGCGGGCCCACGTCGCCCCAGTCGATGGTGAGGTTGCCCAGCTCCTGGGCCAGCACGATCCCCGCGACCGCGAGGCAGACCAGACCCAGCAGGACCGCCGGGATGTGCGGCCCGGTCGGTCGCGGCGGCACAGGTGGCGCCCAGGCGGCCGGAGCCGTGGTGGGGACCGGTTGTCCGGCCGGCGTGGCCTCGGTGGCGGCGCGGTGGTCGTCGACCGGGAGCTGCTGGGTGGGGTCGGTGGCGGACCGCTGCTCGGCCGTCGCGAACTCGGGTGTGGCCTGCTCGGCCGTCGCGTGCTCGGCGGTGGTGTCGCCCCACAGCTCCTGCGTGGCGTCCGGGCGCTCCTCCTGCAGGTCGTTCCGGGTCTCGTCGTGGGGGCTGGTCATGGCGTTCACTCCTTGCCGATCAGGATCTGGCCGAGGCCCACGTGGGCGTCGACGACGACGTCGGGGGTTCCGGTCCCGAACGTCTCGACGGTGCTGATGTTGCGGCCGTCACCGTTGCCGCTCGTGTCGACCGAGTCGAGGGTGCCGGGGGCGGCCTTGGTGATCTGGCCGGCCCCGACCGAGCTGCGGACCTCGACGGTCAGGTTGTCGGGGACCCGGATGCGCAGCTCGCCGACGCCCACCCGCGCCTCGACGTCGCGGGCCGTGCCCGGGTTGTCGGGCAGCGCGGTGAGGTCGAGCTCTGCCGACCCGATGCTGAGCCGGTAGGACTTCGTCGTGTCGGTGACCGACGGGCGCCAGACGCGCTCGCCGACACCGCCCCCGAACGTCACGTCCGGGACGACCGACGCGGTCCAGGTGACGATGACCAGGACGACGGCGACGAAGCCGGTGAGCCCGGTGCGCCGCCCGGCGAACCCGAGGGCCAGGACGCCGAGCCCGACGACGGCGAGGGCGGCGCACAGGGCGACCGTCTGGTCGCTGCCGGCCCAGTCGTTGGCCTGGTGGGCCCACGTGGTCAGCCCGTAGGCGGCGACGGCGAGGCCGCTGATGAGCAGCGTCGCGCCGAAGCCTCCCGAGCGTCGCCGTGGCGGACGAGGCGCCCGCGGCGGCTTGGGCGGACGCGGCTGCCGACCCGCGGGCGGTGCCGGGGGAGAGCCGGCCCCGGGGGGCGTCGCGGCACCATACGGAGCCTGTGGTGCCGCGCCGCCGGCGGTGGGCGCAGCGGTGGTGCCGTACGTCGCCGGCTCGGGAGCCGCGCCGTACGCCATCGCTGACGGTACGGACGAGGCGCCGTACGTCGCTGTGGGCGAGGCGGGGTAGGTCGCGGTGGGCGGGGTGCCGCCGGGTGCTGCGTACGGGGTCGGGCCGGCCACGGGTGCAGCCTCCTGGCCGCGCCTGCGGGTGACCAGCCAGACCACCAGGCCGACGGGGATCACGACCCACCAGACCCACCCCATGCCCGGCGTGTCACGGGCGAACCCGGTGCCGCCGACCAGCGACAGGCCGATCACGACCAGCAGGATGATGCCGAGGACGTCGCCGTCGCGCAGGGCCCGCTCGGCCACGATGTCGTCCTTGTCGTTGGGCAGGAACGCCCAGGCGATGAGGTAGACGGTGATGCCCAGGCCGCCCATGACGACCAGCAGGACCAGCACCGCGCGGATGACGATCGGGTCGACTCCGAGGCGGGTGGCGATGCCGGAGCACACGCCCGCCAGCCACTTGTCCTCGCCGTCGCGGCGCAGGTCGATGGACCTCAGCCAGTCGAAGAACCGGTCGATGCCGGAGGCCTGTTCGTTGTTCGTCGGGCCCGCGGCGGGCCCATGGGTCTGGGTCATGTCATCCATCGTGTCGCCGGGCGGGGCGCGCAACCATGAGGGTCGACCCTGAACGGACCCTGACGTGGCCCTCCAGCACCCTGAACAGGCTCGGTTTCGGGGCCGGGGTGCGTCAGGATGAGGGCATGCCCACCCCCTACGAGCGGCCCGTCCCGCCGACGGACACCAGGTTCGCCGAGCGCCGCGTCGCCCGGCCGACCCTCACGCGGCCGGCCGAGGGCAGGGTCATCGCCGGTGTCTCCGCGGGGCTCGCGGCGCACCTCGGCTGGTCGGTGCGGTGGGTGCGCATCCTGTTCGTGGTGCTGTCCATCCCCACCGGTGCCGGGCTCGTCGCCTACGTCTTCCTCTGGGCGCTCACCCCGCTGTCCCGCGGCGGGGTCGTCGACGGCCGGCGCCGCGCCGTCGACCCGGCCGACCCGGCAGCCGTCGCGGGCGACCCCGTCAGCGGCGACCCCGTCAGCGGCGGGCCGGTCCTGGAGGCCGAGCGCGACGCCACCCGGGTCCTGCTCGTCGGCGGCCTCATGCTGGCGCTCGGCCTGGTCGTCGTCGCCCAGAACGCCGGCCTCAACGCCCGCCTCGGCATCCTGCTGCCCCTGCTCGTCGTCGCGGCTGGAGCGGTGCTGGCGTGGTCGCAGCTCGACGACCGGCAGCGTGGGCGGTGGCTGGGCGCCGAGAGCGGGACGCGACGGTTCAGCGCGGCCCGGCTGGTGTTCGGCGGCGTGCTCGCCCTCGCCGGCCTGGTCATCATGGCGACCCGCGGCCGGTCGCTCGAGGCCATCTGGGACATCGGTGCCGCCGTGGTCGCGGTGCTCGCCGGTATCGCGCTCGTGGCGGCGCCGTGGGGCCTGCGGTTCTGGTCGGACCTGCGGCACGAGCAGGCCGAGCGCGCCCGCGCGACCGAGCGGGCCGACATCGCGGCCCACCTGCACGACTCGGTGCTGCAGACCCTCGCCCTGATCCAGCGCAAGGCCGACGACCCGGCCGCGGTCAACCAGCTCGCCCGCGCCCAGGAGCGCGAGCTGCGCGCCTGGCTGTACGCCGGTCCGGCCGACAGCGACGCGACCCTCGCCGCCGCCGTGGCCGAGGTGGCCCACGAGGTCGAGGACCTGCACGGCACCCCGATCGACGTCGTCGCGACCGGCGACCGCCCGCTCGACGACGGTGGCCTGGCCCTCAGCCGGGCGGTGCGCGAGGCCCTGCTCAACGCCGTGCGCCACGGCCAGCCCCCGGTGTCGCTCTACCTCGAGGTGGGCCCGCTCGGCGTCGAGGCGTTCGTCCGCGACCACGGCCCCGGCTTCGAGCTCGAGGAGGTGCCCGAGGACCGGCTGGGCGTGCGCCAGTCCATCCTCGGCCGCATGGACCGCCACGGCGGGACCGCGCGCGTACGCCGTCTCGAGCACGGTACCGAGGTCGTGCTCACCCTCCCGGCCGCCACCGCCGCTGCCCAGCCCAACGCCGCCCAGCCGAGCCCCGCCCAGCCGAGCCCCGCGCAGTCCGTCCCCGCCACCTCAGAGGAGACCCGTGAACACGCCTGAGAAGAAGCCCGTCGAGGTCGTCCTCGTCGATGACCACCGGATGTTCCGGTCGGGGGTCAAGGCGGAGCTCGGTGGCACCGTGACGATCGTGGGTGAGGCGCCCGACGTCGACACGGCCGTCGCGGTCATCACCCGCACGCGGCCGCCGGTGGTCCTGCTCGACGTGCACCTGCCCGGCGGCAACGGCAACGGTGGAGTGGACGTGCTCCACGGGTGCCGGGGCCTCACCACCGCCGACGGGCAGCCCGTGCGCTTCCTGGCGCTGTCGGTCTCGGACGCTGCCGAGGACGTGATCGCCGTGATCCGCGCCGGCGCCCGGGGCTACGTCACCAAGACCATCGGGGCGAACGACCTCACCCGCGCCATCCAGCGCGTCGCCGACGGGGACGCCGTGTTCAGCCCCCGGCTGGCCGGGTTCGTGCTGGACGCGTTCGGTGCCGCCGCCGGCGAGATCGCCGAGGTCGACGAGGAGCTCGACCGCCTCTCGGCCCGCGAACGGGAGGTCATGCGCCTCATCGCCCGCGGCTACCAGTACAAGGAGGTGGCGAAGGAGCTGTTCATCTCCGTGAAGACGGTCGAGACCCACGTCTCGTCAGTGCTGCGCAAGCTGCAGCTGTCCTCACGCCACGAGCTCACCGCGTGGGCGATGGGCCGCCGCCTCCTCTGACGCCGGCGACGGCCCCTGCAGGCTCCGACCGGTCAGAGCTGGACGGTCTCGTTGTCGCCGACGTCGGGCTTGTCGCCGGTGACCTTGCTCTTGACGAGTGCGATGACGCTCGCGACCCGGCCGCCGGGGCTGTCCCAGTACTCCGCGCTCTCGCCACGCACCTTGACCAGCACCACGTTCGGGTCCTGCGGTCCCTTGGCGAACCATGCCTCCGCGAACGGGTTCCACAGCTCCTCGTTCTTGGCGGGGTCGCGCACGACCTCTGCGGTGCCCGACACGGAGACCCAGGACGACGAGCCGGCGTAGGCGACGTTGACGCGCGGGTCGGCCTGCACCTCGGCGACCTTGGGGGAGGAGGCCTCGGCGAAGAACCACAGGTCGCCGTCGAACTCGACCTCCTGCGTGGCCATCGGCCGGCTCACGAGCGACCCGTCCGGCGCGACGGTGGTCAGCATGCAGGTGCGCTCGTCCTTGATGAGGTCGCGGACGGTGGCGACGGCCTCGGGGTCGTGGGTGGTGGCGGTGGCGTGGTGGGAGTCGGTCACGGTGGTTCCTTCGTCGTCATCTCGGTGTCCGCCCTGCTCAGCGGCACGTTCCTCGACGCTAACCCGCGCGCTGTGGCGCGGCACCTCGTGCAGCCGGGAGGCCGGAGGCGTGCACCGGAGAGGGCACAGGCGGCGCCGATAGGCTCTTCGGTATGCAGCTCGTGTACGACCTCTTCGTCGTTGCCCACCTCCTCGGCATGGCCGCCCTCGTCGGTGGCTGGCTGGTCCTGCTGACCGGTGCCTCCTCCACGACGGTCATGGCCTGGGGTGCTCGCGCGCAGCTCGTCACCGGGCTGGTGCTCGTGGGCCTCGCGGAAGGCGTCAGCTCGCTCGACGAGCACCTCAACCACACCAAGATCGGTGTGAAGCTGCTGGTCGCCATCGCCGTGGTCGCCCTCCTCGAGATCGGGCGCGCCCGCACGAAGCGCGGTCAGGACGGCAGCGCCCTCATCCGTGCCGCCGGCGCCCTGGGCGTGGTCAACGTCGTCATCGCGGCCGTCTGGAGCTGAACGCCCGCCCCCGGCACTCCAGCCCCCGGCACCCCAGCCGGCGCCCGGTCAGCGGGCCGAGGGGCCGCCGCGGCCCGTGGTGCGCGGCGCGGCATACCCACCCGGGGGCGGCACCATCTCGGCGCGCACGCCGAGCAGCCTGATCGGCCGGTCGTCACCGAGGGCCCGCAGCAGGTCGAGCGCCGTGGCGGCGATGACCGCCGGGTCGAACGTCGGCTCGGCCAGCTTGCGGATGCGCGTGGTGGTGAAGAACGGCGCGAACCGCACCTTGAGGTGCACCCGGGCGCAGGCGCGGTCCTCGCGCCGGATGTCCTCCACCACCTGCCGGGCGAGCACCGCGATCGCCTCCTCGACCTCCTCGGGCGACACGAGGTCCTGCTGGTAGGTCGTCTCGCGCCCGTGCGCACGGGCGACCCATGGCGTGTCGTCCACCGTCGCCGACCCGTCGCCGCGCCCGAGCCGCCCGTAGTGCGGCCCCATCGACGGCCCGAACTCGCCGACGAGCACCGCCTCGTCGGCGGCGGCGAGGTCGCGCACGGTGGCGTAGCCGTGCTTGGCCAGGCGAGCCGCGATGCGCGAGCCCACACCCCACAGGGCCGTCGTGGGCCGCTCGCCCATCACCTCGAACCAGTTGTCGCGGGTCAGCTCGAACACCCCGCGCGGCTTGCCGAAGTCGGTGGCGATCTTGGCGCGGACCTTGGTGTCGCCGACCCCGACCGAGCAGTGCAGGTCGGTGCGCTCGAGAACCGCTGCCTGGATGGCGCGGGCGCAGGCCCAGGGGTCGTCGGTCTCGAGGCCGACGAACGCCTCGTCCCACCCGAGCACCTCGACGACGGCGCCGGGCACGCCTTTGAGCGTCGCCATCACCTCGGCCGAGGCCGCGTCGTAGACCGGGCCGTCGACGGGGAGGAAGACCGCGTCGGGACACTTGCGGGCCGCCAGCCGCAAGGGCATGCCCGAGTGGACGCCGTGCTCGCGGGCCTCGTAGGAGGCGGTCGACACCACGGCCCGCTCGGTGGGGTCGCCGCGCCCACCCACGACGACCGGGAGTCCTGCCAGCTCGGGCCGCCGCAGCACCTCGACCGCGGCGATGAACTGGTCGAGGTCGACGTGCAGCACCCAGCGCGGCACGACCGCCGACCCGGAGGTCTCCTGCTCGACCATGGCCCCATCCTGCCGCGGGTCGGTGACAGCGTCAGGGGAGCAGGAGCAGCTTGCCGGTGGTCCGGCGCCCTTCGAGGTCGTCGTAGGCGGTGGCCGCCTGCTCCAGCGGGTAGCGGCCACCGATGTCGATGCGCAGCCTCCCGGCCGCGATGTCGCCGAGCACCGCGGTGCCGCGCTCGAGCAGCTCCTCGCGGGTGGCGGTGTAGTGGCCGAGCGTCGGGCGGGTGACGAACAGCGAGCCCCCGCTGTTGAGCCGCTGGAGGTCCAGCGGCGGCACCTGCCCGCTCGCGCCACCGAACAGCACCATCATCCCCCGGGGGCGCAGGGACGCGAGGGACGCGTCGAACGTCGCCTTGCCGACCCCGTCGTAGACGACGTCGACTCCCTTGTCCCCGTTGGCCTTCCGCACCTCGGCGGCCAGGTCGTCGACCTCGGCGTAGTTGATGAGGGCGTCGGCGCCGAGGCCCCGCGCGATCTCCAGCTTGGCCGCCGAACCCGCCGTCGCGATGACCCGTCCGCCCTTGGCCTTGACCATCTGGACGAGCAGCTGCCCCACCCCGCCGGCCGCCGCGTGGACCAGCGCCACGGTCCCCTCGCCGACCGGGTACGTGGAGGTGACGAGGTAGTGCGCGGTCATGCCCTGGAGCATCGCGGCCGCGGCCACGTCGAGGTCGACGCCGTCCGGGACGGGAACCAGGACGTCGGCCGGACGGTTGACCACCGTCGCCCCGGCGCCGAGCTCCTGCCCCCACGCGACCCGGTCGCCGACCTGGACCCCGTCGACGCCCGGTCCCACCGCGGTGACGGTGCCTGCGCCCTCGGAGCAGGACACGAACGGGGTCGTCAGGGGGTAGACGCCCTGGCGCTGGTAGACGTCGATGAAGTTGACGCCGACGGCCGCGACCTCGACCTGCACCTCGCCCTCACCTGGCATCGGGACCGCGACGTCCCGGACCTCGAGGACGGAGGAGTCGCCGTGGCGGGGCACGACCAGGGCCCGCGCAGTGGTGCCGCCGGGGGTCTGCACATCGGTGTCGGAAGCCATGGCCCGACCCTAGGCGAGGCCCCCGCGGGCGGCGAGGTCAGGCACCGGTGTCGATCCAGTAGCGGCGCTTGCCGCTCATCTCGCCCTCGAAGACACCGCCGCACGCCTCGATGGTCCGCGCGGATGCGACGTTGTCGAGGTCGCAGGTGACCAGCAGGCGGTCGATGCCGCGGGCGGCAGCG
This sequence comes from Phycicoccus sp. Soil748, assembly GCF_001428025.1. Taxonomy (GTDB): domain Bacteria; phylum Actinomycetota; class Actinomycetes; order Actinomycetales; family Dermatophilaceae; genus Pedococcus. The sequence continues at coordinate 126,765 of NZ_LMSC01000005.1, forward strand.
AGGGGCACGACCTGGCGCAGGGCGTCGCTGGCGAACCCGCGCCGCCGGGCGGTCGGCCGCACGCCGTACCCGACGTGGCCCCCGACCGTCGAGAGCAGCGGGTGGTCGATGTGGTGACGCAGCGAGATGGAGCCGACGTACTCGTCGGGCCGCTCGGGGTCCTCCATCCACCAGTACGTCGCGGTGGTCCAGCCCGGAGGTCGCAGGCTCGCCTCGTCCTCGTCCCCGACCCGGTTGGCCACGAGGCGCTCGAACTCCGCGGGGTCCTCCAGCGCCTCGCGGGTGAAGACGACACCGGGGAAGTCGCCCTCGGCCGGCCAGTTGACGATGCCGTCGTGGGCGGACTCGCCCGCTGCGTCGAACTCGTCCGCCGCGGCGAGGAAGGAGCGGTGGAAGCGCAGGTGCGGTGTCGCCAGCAGGACCATGTCGCGACTATGCCAACCGGGCGATGGCGGCGTCGAGCATGGCCTCGGTGAGCTTGCCGGTGAAGGTGTTCTGCTGGCTCACGTGGTAGCTGCCGACGAGCCGGACCGGCCGTCCCTCGGGGGTGGTGAGGACCGCCTCGGCCCCGTGCCCGAACCTCGGCTTGGGGCGCGGGACGTCCCAGCCGAGCCTTCGCGCGCTGCCGAGCGCGGCGTCCCACCCGATCGATCCAAGGGCCAGCACCGCCCGCAGCCGTGGTGCGGCGAGGGTGACGTCGCGGTCGAGCCAGGCCGAGCAGGTCGCCTTCTCCTGGGTGGTGGGCTTGTTGTCCGGCGGCGCGCAGCGCACCGCCGCGACGATGCGGATCCCCTTGAGCTGCAACCCGTCGCCGCTGGCCCACGACTGCGGCTGGCTGGCGTACCCCGCGCGGTGCAGCGCGGCGTACAGCCAGTCGCCGCTGCGGTCGCCGGTGAACATCCGGCCGGTGCGGTTGGTGCCGTTCGCCGCGGGGGCCAGCCCCACGAGGAGCACCTCCGCTTCGGGGTCGCCGAACCCGGGACCGGGGCGACCCCAGTACGGCTGGTCGGCGAACGATGCGCGTCGCCCGGTGGTCGCGACGGACTCGCGCCAGGCCACGAGGCGGGGGCAGGCACGGCACACCGACACCCGGGCGTCGAGCTCGGCGGTGTCGGGGGAGGAGCCGGCCAGGCGGACGACCTGCATCGGTGTCCGGGCGACGGGCGTCCCGGCCGTGGCGGGGTCGCCCGGCCACCCCGTGCCCGGAGGCACCGGCGAGGTGAACGGCTGCCCGGTGACCGGGTGTGGGTCGCGCACCCGGCCACCGTAGACGCGGCGTCGGCCCGGCGCTCGCCTGTCGCCCCGGCCCCGACCGTGCGAACCTCTGTGCGTGGCCGAGCTCAGGGACGTACGCGGGTGGTTGTCGGTGGTCGCCGACCGCGCCTGGCCGGGACGCCCGACGCGATGGGTCGACCTGCCCGTGCGGCTTCGACCGACGCTCGCGTGGGTGCTGCGGCTCACCTCGGCGGCGGTCATCGCCTGGCTCATCGCGGCCCGGCTCACCGGCATCTCCACCGACCTCACCGCTCCGCTGACGGCGCTGCTCGTGGTCCAGGCGTCGGCCTTCTCGACGCTGCGGATGAGCGTGCTGCGGGTCGGCGCCGTGCTCACCGGGGTGCTCGTGGCCGTGGGGTTCTCCGCCCTCGCCGGGTTGTCGTGGTGGAGCCTCGGAGCCGTGATCGCCGCGTCGCTGGTGCTCGCCCGCGTGTTCCGTCTCGGTGAGCAGGCGCTCGAGGTGCCGATCAGCGCCATGCTCATCCTCGCGGTGCGCTCACCGGACGTCGCCGCCGAGGCGCGCATCGCCCTCACCCTCGTCGGCGCCGGGGTCGGGGTCGTCTTCAACCTCGTGCTGCCGTCGGCCGTGCCCAGCGGCCGGGCGGGGTCGGCCGTCCTGCGCGTCGCCTACGCCACCGCCGACTGCCTCGACCGGGCGTCCCGCTCGATGGCGACCGAACGCCTGCGTCGCAGCGAGGTCGAGGAGTGGGCCGACGAGACCCGGAGGGTCGCCGCGCACGTCGCCGAGGCGTCGAGCGTGGTGACGCAGGTCAAGGAGGGCCGCCGGTTCAACACCCGGGCCCTGACCACGCGGGACGTCGAACCCGGCCTGCGTGAGGGGCTGGACCGGCTCGAGGCCACCGTCCTCGCGATCCGGGCCCTGTTCACGGTGATCCTCGTCGAGCTGCCGCCCGAGCACCGGGACGACCGGGACGACCGGGGCGACCGGGGCGACCGGGACGACCGGGACGACCGGGGCGACCGGGGCGACCGGGGCGACCGGGGCGACCGGGGCGACCGGGACGGGGGCGCCGGCCCCGAGGACGACGTCCTGCCCGAGGACGCGTTCGACGAGGACGCGCGGCTGGCGTTCTCGGTGGTGCTGGCGGACGTCGGCGACTGCCTGCGGGCCTACGGCCGCCTGGTGTACGCCGAGGCCGGCGGCGCGCAGGAGCGGGCCGAGGAGGCCCTCGCCGAGAGCCTGGAGATCCTGCGGGAGACCCGCGCGATCCTGACCGAGCTGCTCACGAGCCGGCCGGAGGGGCGGCTCGAGCTGTGGCTGCTGCGGGGCTCGGTGCTCGCCGCCGTGGAGCAGGTCCTGGTGCAGCTCGACCTCGAACGGCGTGCCCGCCTCCGTTCCGCGTGGCAGCGCCCGGCGCCGATCGCGGCGGTGGCCCCGCTGGTGCGTGACGCGCTGCCGCGGGCCCGCGCGCGGCGTACCGGCACCTGGTCCGGCGCCCCGGACTCCCTCTCGCCCACGAGCAGCCACCACCACCCTCGCTGACCCCGAACCTCGCCCCCGCCCCTGCCCCTGCCCCGGCCATGGTGCGCCGAAGTCCCAGACCTCGGGCCAAATCACCCTCTGTGGCCCGAAGTCCCAGACTTCGGCGCTCAGGCCGCCGCCAGGACCCGAAGTCCCAGACTTCGCCGCTCACGGAAGTGGCGCGACGGGGTCGACCTCGGGGTTGCCGACGGGCAGAGCCACGGCTGCAGGACCCGGCGCCACGAGGTTGCGCACGCCGGGGGAGGCGAGCGCGCCCAGGGTCGTGACCACCATGACGACCCCGCACACCACCAGGGCCCGGTGTGCACCGACGTGTTCCGCCGCAGGCCCGGCCAGCACGAGCCCGAGCGGCCCGAGGAGCATCGACCCCATCGCGTCGTACGAGCTCACCCGTGACAGGGCCGCCGGCGGCACCACACGCTGCATGGTCGTCTGCCACAGGATCCCGAACAGGTCGAAGCACAGCCCGAGCACGAACGCCGACGCCACGACCACCCACAGCGGGGCGCTGGCCCCGAGCAGGAGGTATGGCGGCGCGGCGCCCAGGGTGAGCAGCACGCCGAGCAGGATCGGGCGCCGGGGCCGCAGGCGCATGGCCACCAGCACCCCGACGATGAGGCCGACCGCCTCGCCGGTGAGGACCGCGGTCCACGCGGTGGGTCCGCCGAGCTCCTCCCGGGCCACCACGGGTCCGAGGACGAGGTGGGCGGCCTGGAACACCATGACCAGCACCGAGAACTGCACGACCACCACCCACAGCCACTGCCGCGAGCGGAACTCGTCCCAGCCGTCCCGCAGGTCCGCCAGCGCCGAGTTCGAGCCCGCCTTCCCAGAGACAGCTCCCTCAGGGGCCCCCGACCCAGAGGCCCCCGACCTAGCCGCTGCCACGAGGGCGGGTCGCGCCGGCAGCCGCATGAGCGCCACGAGGAGACCCGAGCAGGCGAACGACGCGCTCGCGATCGCCAGCGCCCAGCCTCCGCCGACGCCGGCCACGACGATCCCGCCCGCGACCAGCCCCGCCACCCTGGCGATGTTGGTGCCGAGGGCGAGCACGGCGTTGCCCTGCTGGAGGTGCTCCGGCGGCACGACCTCAGGGACGATGCCGGTCAGCGCGGGCCACACCGTGGCGGTGGCGGTGCCGGACACGACGGCGGCGGCGGCCAGCCCCCAGAGGGGCGCGTGCTCCGTACCCACCATCACGGCGAGCGCCGCGTGGGCGAGGGCGTTGACCCACTCGGCGACCTGCAGGACGCGGTGGCGCGGGTAGCGGTCGGCCACGACGCCACCCACCAGGATGAACAGGACGACTGCGATGGACTCGGCGGCGAGGACGGTGGACAGCGTCGTCGGGGTGGCCCCTGGCAGGTCGAGGATGCCGAACGCGAGGGCCACGGGGGCGAAGGCCACGGCCAGCATCGACAGCGTCCGGGCACTGACCAGCAGCGCGAACTGGCGCTCGCGCAACAGGTCCCGGACGGGCGTCTGGTCGGCCACGTCCTCACGCTACGCGGCGTGGCAACCGTGTTTTCGTGACTTCGAGGCTCAGCCCGGACGGGTCGGGAGCCAGTAGCGGCGGACACCTCCACGGCTGTCCTCGTACTCGCCGCGGTTGGCCTCGATCACTGCCCGCGACCCGGCGTTCTCCTCCAAGCAGGTGAGGAGCACCCGGGGGCCGTCCACGACGCCGTGGGCCAGCACGAGAGCCTGCGCGAGGGCGCGCGTCGCGTGCCCGTGCCGACGGGCGGTGGGCCGCACGCTGTACCCGATGTGGCCACCCTCCTCGATCAGCCGCTCGGTCAGCCGGTGCCTGATCGCCAGCGACCCCACGTACTCGTCGCCGTCCACCATCCACAGGAAGGTCACCGGGGTCCAGCCGCGCCGGCGCGGCGCGTCCTCGTCGCAGGCGCGCCGCCGCTGCGCCACGAACCGCGCGAACTCCCCGCGGTCGCGCAGGTCGTCCCGGGTGAACGCGAACCCCGCGTAGCCGTCCTCCGGCTCCTGGACCCAGTCGCCGTCGCCGTCACGCTGCTCCCCGGAGGCGAGGAACTCGTCCGTCGCCGCCAGGTAGGAGTCCTGGTGACGCACGTGCGGAGGGACGAGATGGGTCATGCGGCGACGCTACCTGTCGGCCGCGGCACGTAGGCTGGAGGCAACATGAGCACGCTGTTCGACGACCTGCCCTTCGACGGTTCACCGTCTCCCGACTCCCGACCCTCGGCAGCCGCCGCGCGGGCGACCGCTGTGGACGAGCGTGGCGTCCCCACGTGGGCGCAGGCCGCCGCTGAGGGCCACGGCCCCGACGGCGGGTCCGGTGGCCACGCCGACCCTGAGGCGCTGCTCGAGGGGCTCAACACCCAGCAGCGCGAGGCCGTCCTGCACGAGGGGTCGCCGCTGCTCATCGTCGCCGGTGCAGGCTCGGGCAAGACCCGCGTGCTCACCAACCGCATCGCCTACCTCCTCGCCGCCCGTGGCGTGCAGCCCGGTCAGGTGCTGGCCATCACGTTCACCAACAAGGCCGCCGCCGAGATGCGCGAGCGCGTCGCAGCCCTGGTGGGGCCGCGCGCTAAGGCCATGTGGGTGATGACGTTCCACTCCGCGTGCGTGCGGATCCTGCGCCGCGAGGCCGGCAAGGTGGGGCTGAAGTCGACGTTCTCCATCTACGACGCCGCCGACAGCCAGCGGCTCATGGCGATGGTCATGCGCGACCTCGACCTCGACCCCAAGCGCTACCCGCCGCGGTCGTTCAGCCACCAGGTGTCCAACCTGAAGAACGAGCTGGTCGACGAGGAGACGTTCGCCTCCCGAGTCGCGGAGGGCACCCATCAGGAGCGGATGCTCGCCGAGGCCTACACCGGCTACCAGCGACGCCTGCGCCAGGCCAACGCCCTCGACTTCGACGACCTCATCATGACCACGGTCAACATCCTCCAGGCGTTCCCCGACGTCGCCGAGCACTACCGGCGCCGGTTCCGCCACGTGCTCGTCGACGAGTACCAGGACACCAACCACGCGCAGTACCAGCTCGTGCGTGAGCTGGTCGGTGGGGCAGCGGGCTCGGCCGGTATGCCGGTCGGTGACGGCCCCGAGGTGCCGCCCGCCGAACTCGTGGTGGTCGGCGACGCCGACCAGTCCATCTACGCCTTCCGTGGCGCGACGATCCGCAACATCGTGGAGTTCGAGGAGGACTACCCCGACGCGCGGACCATCCTGCTCGAGCAGAACTACCGCTCGACCCAGACGATCCTGCAGGCGGCCAACTCGGTCATCGCCAAGAACCCCGAGCGACGCAAGAAGAACCTGTGGACCGACAGCGGTGACGGCTCGCTCATCGTGGGCTACGTCGGCGACAACGAGCACGACGAGGCCGCGTTCGTCGCCAAGACGATCGACGAGCTCGGCGACACCGCGGGCGTGAAACCCAAGGACGTCGCGGTCTTCTACCGCACCAACGCCCAGTCACGTGCGCTCGAAGAGGTGTTCGTGCGGGTCGGGTTGCCCTACAAGGTGGTTGGCGGCACGCGGTTCTACGAGCGTCGCGAGGTCAAGGACGCCCTGGCCTACCTGCGCGTCATCTCCAACCCCACCGACACGGTCAACCTGCGGCGCATCCTCAACGTGCCCAAGCGCGGCATCGGCGACCGGGCCGAGGCCTGCGTCGCGGCCCTCGCCGAGCGCGAGCGCATCCCGTTCGTCGCGGCCCTGGGCCGTCCTGAGGACGCCCCTGGCATCGCCACCCGCTCGGTCGCGGCCATCAAGGGGTTCACCGGCCTGCTCGAGGAGCTCGGCCGGGTGCACGAGGACGACGAGCAGGGTGTCGGCGCGCTGCTCGAGGCGGTCATCGAGAAGTCCGGCTACCTCGCCGAGCTGCGCGCGTCGCACGACCCGCAGGACGAGACCCGCATCGAGAACCTCGCCGAGCTCGTGGCCGTCGCGCAGGAGTTCGACGAGACCCGCGCGGAGACCGGTGAGGTGGCCTCGCTCGAGGACTTCCTCGAGCAGGTGTCGCTGGTCGCCGACGCCGACGAGATCCCCGACGGCGAGGAGGCGGAGGACCTCGGCGTCGTGACGCTGATGACGCTGCACACCGCCAAGGGCCTCGAGTTCCCGGTCGTGTTCCTCACCGGCCTCGAGGACGGCACGTTCCCGCACCTGCGCTCCCTCGGCGACCCCAAGGAGCTGGAGGAGGAGCGCCGGCTCGCGTACGTCGGCATCACCCGGGCCCGCGAGCGGCTCCACCTGTCGCGGGCCGCGGTCCGCTCGGCGTGGGGTGCGCCGCAGTACAACCCGGCCAGCCGGTTCCTCGACGAGATCCCTGGCCACCTGGTCGACTGGCAGCGTGCCGAGGCCGCCAACAGCTTCCGGCGCTCATCGACTCCTGCGGTCGCCCGCCTGGCCCAGCGCCCCGGCGTCCGGTCGCCCGGCAACCGGCCGCTCATCTCCCTGCACGCCGGCGACAAGGTCACCCACGACAGCTACGGCATGGGCACGGTCGTCAAGACCGAGGGCGAGGGCGACAAGACGCAGGCGCACGTCGACTTCGGCGGCGACACCGGCGTCAAGCGGTTCCTGTTGCGCTACGCCCCCCTCGAGAAGCTCTAGCCGCCCAGACGGCTCGGCAGACGCGAGAGGCGCCCCCGCGGAAGTCCGCGGGGGCGCCTCTGTCGTTGGCGCGGGGCCTACTGCAGGCCGTGGTCGCGCAGCCAGGGGGCGGGGTCGATTGCCGCGCCACCGTTGGGGTGGATCTCGAGGTGCAGGTGGGGGCCGGTGGAGTGCCCGGTGTTGCCGGACGCGCCGACGAGGTCGCCGGGGGCCACCTTGTCGCCCACCGAGACGCCGATGCTGCTCATGTGGCCGAACACGGAGACGGTGCCGTCCCAGTACTCGATCTCGACCTTGTTGCCGTAGCCGCCCTGCCAGCCGGCGAAGACGACCCTGCCGGTGGACATAGCGTGCAGCGGGGTGCCGACGGGAGTGCCGAAGTCGTCGCCCTGGTGCATGCGGCCCCAGCGCCAGCCGTAGCCGGAGGTGAAGACCGCGCCCTTGATCGGCATGATCCAGCCCTCGCGCGACTTGCGCTCGGCCTCGGCCCTCTTGACGGCGGCGGCCGCGGAGCGTCGCTTGGCGACGGCCCGGCGCTCGGCGTCACGCGCGATCCGGGCGACCTCGGCCCTGCGCTGCGTCTCGAGCACCTGCGCGGCGACGGCGCTGCTCTGGGCCTCGCGCTGCTGCACGGACTCGGTGTGGTCGAACTCCGCGAGCGCGGCGCTGCGCGCCTGCATCGTCGTGCTGTTGCCGGTGAGGGCAGCGTGCGCGGGGCTGGACTCGGCCACGGTGGCGCCGGTGGCGGTGACGACCAGTGCAGCCGCTGCCGCGCTGGGGAGGACGAACCCGCCGCGGAAGCCTGCGGGGAGGCGGGGTCCGCGCCGGGGCGCCCGGTGGCGGCCCGGGGCGCGGTGACGGCCCGAGTACGTGGGGGAGGAGCTCACAGAGAGGTGACCTTCGTGCGGGGACACGGAAGCCACGAGGGTAGCGTGACCAGTTCGTTATCCAAAATGCGCTTTGTGGATGAGGCGGCTAACATCCGCGCGCGTCGCGCTGACCTGCACGGATGCCACGACGGCGTGGTGGCGGACCTGGGGAGCAGGAAGGCCGGTCAGCCGCCTCGGCGAGGCAGCTCGGTGACGCCGGGGGTGACGGTGTGGCCCTCGGAGTCGAGGTGGGCCAGCGTCGTGGAGATGCCGTGCACCACGCTGCCGATGATGGGCAGCGACATGTGGCCGACGCCGTGCAGGTCGATGTTGCGCACGCTCAGGTCGGGGTGGGTCAGGGCCGCGTTGCGCTGGGGGAAGACCATCTGGTCCAGGTCCGACCAGTACACGACGAAACGGGTGCGGCACTGGGGGACCGGCTGCTCGAGCTCGCGCATGAGCCCGCTGCCGGGGCGCAGCTGCCGGGTGAGCTGGTTGTGCCAGCCGTATGCCGTGTAGGTGCCGTGGTGGGGGGTGCCCAGGGTGACGAGCGTGTGCACCCGGGCGTCCCCGCCGAGGCGGGTCACGTAGTAGCGCGCGATGAGGCCGCCCATGGAGTGGCCGACGACGTGGATGCGCTCGTACCCGGTCTCCGCGACGAGGGCCTCGACCTCCTCGGCGAGCCGGACCGCGGCGACGCGGACGTCGGCGGTGAAGGGGGAGTAGTTCATGCTCGTCACGCGCCCGAAGCCCCGGCGCCGGAGTCCGTGGCGCAGGAGGGTGAAGATCGAGCGGTTGTCGACCATGCCGTGCACCAGCAGGATCGGCGTGCCGGCCGCCTCGACGTCGGACACCACGAGGCCGCGCTGGGTGGGCGGCAGGTGCTCCACGCGGTACTCGAGGTGGCTGTCGCGTCCGTGGCGCCCGAACGCGCCCCACGGGTAGAGGGCGAGGTGGGTCGTCAGCCACGCGGCCTCGACGGCGGCGCCCACGAGCCCGGTCGGCGTGGCCAGGGCCTTCGCCGCACCTCCGACCACGTCCTGGGCGGCGGCTGCTGCGGCAGTCGTGGCAGCGGCGACGTGGCCCGCAGCCCGCCCGACCGCCGTCGTCGCGGCAGACCGCAGGGCGGCGGGGCCGGAGCTGGGTGCCGAGGCGCGCGCGGAGGCACCCGACGTGGGCCGCTTCGGTGCGGCTGGTCGGCGCGAGGGCGTGACGCTCTGCGACATGACCTTCCGAACCTAGTGCAGCACTTCGGTCCGCGCGCGCTCACCGCGCGCACGTCTGCGCACGCGGTGTCGGGATGTGTCCACGGAGTGGATAGTCTGCGCCCATGACTAGCTCACCGTTGCGCGTGGTCGTGGCCAAGCCGGGGCTCGACGGACACGACCGAGGCGCCAAGGTCGTCGCCCGCGCCCTGCGCGACGCCGGCATGGAGGTCGTCTACACCGGCCTGCACCAGACCCCCGAGCAGATCGTCGAGGCGGCCATCCAGGAGGACGCCGACGCCGTCGGCCTCTCGGTCCTGTCGGGCGCCCACATGACGCTCTTCGCGAAGGTGATGGAGCTGCTCGAGCAGCGCGACGCCTCCGACATCGTCGTCTTCGGCGGCGGCATCATCCCCGACGGCGACATCCCCGAGCTGACCCGGCTCGGCGTCGCCAAGGTCTTCACCCCCGGAGCCACGACGACCGAGATCGTCGAGTGGGTCCGGGCGAACGTCACCCAGCAGTAGCCTCTCGCCCGACTCCTCGCGTTTGGGGGCCAGAAGGTGACGTACAGATCACCTTCTGGCCCCCAAATGCGCTGGTGCGTCGACGAACGACGCAGGCCGCGGTGCCCCTACGGCACCACTGGGATGCTCAGTGCGGCCGGGGACGTGGGAGAGGCGTGGACGGTGACCGGCTGCACGGCATAGGCGTTCTTGTAGGCCGCGTCGGTGCTGGCCAGTACCAGCTGCAGGCGGTGCCCGGCGTCGACGCGGTGGACGATGGCCGGGAGCTCGATGTGCACCGGCTGGGTGACGTCCGCGACCCGCACGGGGCTGATCAGCTTGTGCACCAACGTCTTCGAGCCGTCAGGGGCCACGTCGTAGAGCTTGGCGAAGACCTGCAGCTGGCCGCTGGGGCCTGCCGCCTGGGTCAGCGCGACCGCCGGCGAGTCGAACTGCACGTCCAGGGTGGGGGAGCCCACGACGTCGACCGGCGAGGACAGGGGCGGGGTCGACCAGGCCCCGAACGTGCCGGGGGTGTCGTATGGCGTCGTGACCCCGGCCGGGAGCGACACCTGTCCCTCGAGGCCGGACACCTCGCTGTACGAGGCGGGGGCGCCCAACCCTGGGTTGGACCAGGACGTCGAGCCCGGCAGGACCGCCTTGCGCGAGGTGACGAGGTCGTCGGCCGAGGAGAGGTACCACGTGCGGCGCGTGCCGACCGGGTACGACGAGGCGCTGGCGTAGGCCGGGGCGGCCGTGCCGGTGTAGGGCACCCAATCGCGGAAGTACGCAAACTCCGGGCCGGTCGAGACCTTCGAGCCCTTGAGCTGGTGGTCGAACCAGTTCCTGATGCGCAGCCCGAGGTAGGTGTCCTCAATGTGCTGGCCGGTGAGGTCGAGCTCACCGGGGGCCGCGCCGGTGTTGTCGCCCGTGCCGCCGGAGTGGCCCCATGACTGCCACGCCATGGTCACCGGGACGCCCCGGGCCTTCAGGGACCGGTAGGTGGCGACCGACTCCTGGAGGTTGAACAAGGTGTCGTTCTCACCCTGGATGAGGAACGTCGGCACCGTCACCTTGTCGATGTAGTGCGCCACGGACACGCGGTCGGTGAGCTGGTAGGTGTCGGACGTGGGGTAGCCGAGCGTGTCCAGGGTCGCCTTCGCCTGGCAGGCCTCCAGGACGAAGTTGGGGCAGCCGACGTTGCGCGCGGGGTCGACCGCGGCGCCCTGCAGCCCGTCGAGGATCCCCACGCCGAAGAACAGTCCGGTCCAGCCGATCTTCTGCGTCCCCGGCGCCGAGTCGGCGTAGGTGACGCCGCGCGCGAGGCTGGTGTTGTTGGGTGCCAGTGAGTAGCGCAGGTCGTTCCAGGTGATCAGCGGCACCAGGGTGTCGACGCGCGAATCCCTTGCTGCAGTGGCGAACTGGATCTGCCCACCGTAGGAGCCACCGATCATGCCGAGCCGCGGGTCGTGGTTGGCGGCGTCGTCCAGGACGGTGAAGTCCACTTCCAGCGTGCCCGGACCGCCGGCCGCGCCCGCCACGTCCGAGGAGCTGTACGGCGCGGTGCCCCCGCCGCCGAGGAACGTCACGAGTGAGGACGCTGCGACGCCGTCGACCCCCGGGTCGTCGAGCGAGATCTTGCAGCCGCTGTCCGGGAAGCCGAGCCCGGTGTAGGACAGCACCGCGTAGCCACGCCCGGCGAACGCCATCCCGAGCCCCGCCTGGTCGGCCTTGCTGCCGCCGAAGCCGTTGGTGGTGAGGATGGCCGGCACGCGAGCGGCGGGGCCGGCGGAGTGCGGCTTGTAGAGGTCGGCGTCGATGGTGCAGGTCTGCGGACGGCCGAGGTCGTCGTTGCCGGCCGGCACGGTGAAGTGCAGGCCGGTGTAGGTGTCGACGGGCTGCAGGGCCGTGCTCGAGGTGCTGCCCGCTGCTGTGGGCGTCCCGGCAAGGGGGTCGGCCACGGCGGCGAGGGCGGGGCCGCCCGCGAGGCCGATGGCAGCGAGCGGGAGCAGCGCAGCGGCGCGGCGCCCTCGGGCACGGAACGGGGATCGGCGCGTCATCGGGCCTCCACGGTGCACGGGCCGTCCGGTGACCGCCCTCGTGGACGGACAACGACGAAGGCACCCCCGCGGTTACGTCCTCCCTGCTCAGCGGGGTGCGCGGAGGATGGCGCAGCCAGACCACATGGTGGGCTGCGCGTACCGAGCCGTGGACGTCCGCCCGTGCCGGGCGGACTGGTGCTGACGCGATCTTGGCTTGCGGCAGAAGATTCGGCAGCCCTGGACGGCTCTCGCCGCAGGTTGCCACGCATTTGGTCAAGTCTTCGCCAGATTCGTTGACCCTGTGGCAGATCGCGGGGTTGGGTCGGCTCGGCGCCGACGCCCACGGTCACGACGTGGCCGTTCACGGAGGGGGAATCGACGTCGCCTCGTGGTGCAGGAACTCCCCGCGCACCCTTGTCCGAGAAGAGGAAACCCGTGATCCGACTGTCCACCGGCGCTGCACTCGGCGTCGCAGTCGCCGCGGCAGTGGCCACCCCACTGTCCGCAGCCTCCGCCGCTCCCGCGGCGGCCCCGACCCAGGCCCCGGGCGTCACCGCCGCCCAGGGCGGGGCCGACCGGGACCACACCGCGCTGGGCCTGTCCAGCGACGAGAAGCTGGTCGTGCGCAACGTCGTCACCGACCGTGACGGCACCCAGCACGTCCGCTACGACCGCACCTACAAGGGCCTGCGCGTCCTCGGTGGCGACCTGGTCGTCGACAAGGCTCCCTCCGGCACCGTCCGCCAGGTGCACTGGAACGGAAACGGGAAGGCGGCCGTGGCCTCTACCTCCCCGTCCGTCGCCGAGACCTCCGCCGAGAGCTCGGGCGCCAAGCGCGCCGGATACTCCCCGAAGAAGAACGACGGCGAGCTCGTCGTCTGGGCCGGCACGGGCTCCCCGCGCCTCGCGTGGGACGTCGTCACGGAAGGTGTCAGGTCCGACCAGACGCCCAGCCGCCTGCACACCGTCGTGGACGCCAAGAGCGGTGCGGTCCTCTCCTCGTGGGACGAGGTCATGAACGGCACGGGCAACTCGATGTACTCGGGCACCGTGACGCTGAATTCGACCCTCTCGGGCAGCACCTACCAGCTCAAGGACGCGATCGGGAACTACACGACCGATCTCAACGGCGCGACCTCCGGCACGGGAACGCAGTTCACCGACGCCGACAACGTCTGGGGCAACGGCACCACCTCGTCGCGCCAGACCGCAGCGGTCGACGCGCAGTACGGGGCGGAGAAGACGTTCGCGTACTACAAGAACGTGTTGGGCCGCAACGGTATCTGGAACACCGGAGCCGGTGCGCGCAGCCGCGTCCACTACGGCAACGCCTACAACAACGCGTTCTGGGACGGCACCCAGATGACGTACGGCGACGGCGCGAGCAATGCCAAGCCGCTCACGTCGATCGACGTCGCCGCGCACGAGATGAGCCACGGCGTCACCGAGAACACCGCGGGCCTCAACTACTCCGGTGACGCCGGCGGCCTCAACGAGGCGACGTCGGACATCTTCGGTACCGCCGTGGAGTGGTACGCCAACTCCTCCGCCGACCCGGGTGACTACCTCATCGGCGAGAAGATCAACATCAACGGCAACGGGACCCCGCTGCGCTACATGGACAAGCCGAGCAAGGACGGCGCGTCCAGGGACTGCTGGTCCTCGACCCTCGGCAGCCTCGACCCGCACTACTCGTCGGGCCCGCTGAACCACTGGTTCTACCTCGCCTCCGAGGGCTCGGGCGCCAAGACCGTCAACGGTGTCTCCTACAACAGCCCCACCTGTGACGGCTCCACCGTCACCGGCGGCGGCCGCAGCAACATCGAGAAGGTCTGGTACCGCACGCTCTCGACCAAGCTCACGTCCGGCAGCACCTACCTCAACGCCCGTGAGGGCGCGATCGCCTCGGCCATCGAGCTGTACGGCGCCAGCAGCCAGACCTGCAAGTCGGTCGAGGCAGCCTTCACGGCCATCGCGGTGCCCGCCGGCACCCAGTCCTGCGGCGGCACGACGCCCCCGCCCACCGGGGGCAACCTGCTCCTCAACCCCGGCTTCGAGTCGGGCGCGGTGAGCTGGACCGGCTCGGCCGGCCCCATCACCAACAACACCGGGCGCCCGGCCCGCACCGGCTCCTGGAAGATGTGGCTGGGCGGCAACGGCGCCACGACGACCGAGACCGAGCAGCAGAGCGTGACCATCCCGGCCACCGCCACCGCTGCGTCGCTGTCCTTCTGGCTGCGCACCGACACCGCGGAGTCCGGCAGCACGGCCTACGACACGATGAAGGTGCAGGTCGTCGACGGTGGGACCACCACCACGCTGGCGACCTACTCCAACGTCGGCACCAACGCGACCTACACGCAGAAGTCGTTCAACGTGCTGGCCTACAAGGGCAAGACGGTGACCGTGAAGTTCCTCATGAACGAGGACTCCTCGCTGCAGACGTCGTTCGTCGTCGACGACACGTCGCTGGCCACCAGCTGACCGCGGTGCGTGGGACGGCGGAGCCGGCCCACGCACCCCGGCAGCACCTCGACCGCCCGCCGCACACGGCCGGTCGTCCCCACACGGGTGGCGGCGGGGAGGGGCACACCTCCAGCCCCGCCCCGCCGTCACCACTGCGCCGCCGACCCGAGGGTCGGCGGCGCGTGGTCGTGTCAGCGACCTTCAGGTCGGTGTCGCATGGTGAGGTCAGCGGCAGACGGTGCGCTTCGCCTTCGGCTTCGCGAGGTCCTCGAGCAGCGAGGTCACGACCGGTTCGACATCCTTGATGCGGTCGTCGGTGGTCGGGACGGCGTTGAGCAGCACCAGCATGTCGTCGGGGCGCGCCATCGTGGGCGTGCTGTCGTTCCCGCTGTCGCCGACTGCCAGGGCGGCCTTGGTGATGGCGGAGAAGCTCGCCTCGTCGAGGGTGCAGGACAGGGTCTGCCGGTTGACCTTGGCGATGACGCTCCGGTCGACGTCGATGTTGACGGTGTCGGAGAAGCCCGCCACCCCGCCGAACCGCTGGATGGCGATGGGGTAGTCGACCGACGGGGTGGTGGAGGTCGACGCCGTCGCCGGGGCCTTGGGGATCTCCGGCGTCTTCGCGACGCACCCGGTGAGCACCATGCACCCGGCGAGCGCCGCGGTGAGCAGGGTGCCGACGGCGGTGGCACGGGCGGGCGCGGGCAGGGGCGCGGTGGCGGATCGCGACATACCGGACACCCTGCCACGTCGCCCTCCACACAGGGCCACAATCGGGCATGGGCTTCTCCTCCGCGGACCTCGATGTCGCGACCGCCGTGGTGCGC
The DNA here is from genome assembly GCF_001428025.1 of Phycicoccus sp. Soil748. Classification (GTDB taxonomy): domain Bacteria; phylum Actinomycetota; class Actinomycetes; order Actinomycetales; family Dermatophilaceae; genus Pedococcus. The sequence continues at coordinate 142,058 of NZ_LMSC01000005.1, forward strand.
CGTCACTTCCCGGCCACTCCCCAGTTCGCGTGGCCGCTGCTCGGCGCGCACGTCGGCGCCACGGTCTGGGTCAAGCACGAGAACCAGACGCCGACCGGCGCCTTCAAGGTGCGTGGCGGCCTCGTCTACGTCGACCGCCTGAGGCGCGAGCGTCCCCACGTGGCGGGCCTCGTCTCGGCGACCCGCGGCAACCACGGCCAGTCGCTCGCGTATGCCGGAGCCGCTGCGGGACTGCGCGTGGTCATCGTCGTGCCCGAGGGCAACAGCCCTGACAAGAACGCGGCCATGCGCGGTTTCGGGGCGGAGCTCGTCGTCCACGGGGCCGACTTCCAGGAGTCGCGCGAGCACGCGGCCCGGCTGGGAGACGAGCTGGGCCTGGAGACCGTGCCGTCCTTCCACCCCGACCTGGTCGTCGGCGTCGGCACCTACGCCAAGGAGCTGTTCGACGCCGCCGGTGCGCTGGACACCGTCTACGTGGGGGTCGGCATGGGCTCGGGCATCGCGGGGCTCGTGGGTGTCCGCGACCTGCTCGGGTTGGCGACCCGGGTCGTCGGTGTCGTGGCGGAGCGGGCGCCGGCGACAGCGCTGTCGTTCGCCGCGGCTGCGGTGGTGACGACCGAGCGGGCGGCGACGTTCGTCGACGGGGTCGCGTGCCGGACACCCGACGCCGCAGCCATCGCCACCATGGTGGCCGGGGTCGACCACATCGTGACGGTGGGGGAGGACGACACGGCCGAGGCGATGCGGGTGCTGCTGCGCACGACCCACCAGCTGCCCGAGCCGGCCGGGGCCATCGCCCTGGCCGGGCTCCTCGCCGAACGGGACGCCGCGGCGGGCCGGCGCGTCGGCGTCATCCTCTCCGGCGGCAACTGCGACACCTCGATCCTCACCGAGGTCCTCGCCGGCCGGACGCCGGCCGCCTGAGCCGCCGGGGGTGGGCCACCTATCCTGAGGCCATGAGGCGTGGTGCCCGTCGGGCGGTCGAGGCAGCCCTCGCCCTGGCCGTCGTCGCCACCGGGGCGGCCTGCGCCGGCGGCTCGACCAGGCCGACGTCGTCTACGTGGAGCCGGTCGAGGGCGGGCTGACCCGGCTGCTCGCGATCTTCAGCCGCGACCAGGCCCGCGAGGTGGGGCCCGTGCGCAGCGGACGCGAGACCGACGTCACGATCCTCGCCCAACTGGGGGAAGGTCGCCTTCGCCTACTCCGGCTCGTCGTCCTACACCGCCAAGGTGCTGGCCCTCGGGGCGCAGGTGAACCTCAGCAACGACCAGTCGGGCCGCGGCTACCGACGCGACCGCCCGCGGCCGGCGCCGTACAACCTCATCGGTGACCCCAAGGCCGTCCTGGCCCGCGCCGGCGGCAGTGTCGAGCCCCGCGACATCGGCTTCCGGTACGGCCCTCCGACCGCCGGTGGCGCCCCCGCGACCTCGGTCACGGCGCGATGGCCCGCGGCCACCGTGTCACTGCGGTGGGACGCGAAGCGAGGGCAGTACCTCGTCGTCACCGACGGCCGGCCGGACGTCAGCCCCTCCGGCACCCAGTACGGCGCCTCCACCGTGGTCGTCCAGTACGTCGCCTCCAAGGACTCCGCCAACCGTGACGTCAACGGCCGGCCGACACCGGTGGAGCAGCTCGTGGGTTCGGGCAGGGCCACCGTGCTGCGCGGCGGACGGGTGTGGCAGGGCACGTGGTCGCGCTCCGGCGCCACGTCGCCGACGACCTTCACCGCGGACGGGCAGGTCGTGACCTTCGCGCCCCAGGGCCCCGTGTGGGTCCTCCTCGTGCCGACCGGCCGGGTCGCGACGGTCCGCTGAGCGCTCGACGGCGCTGCGGGCACCGGCCCGACGTAGGGGGCAGCCGCATGCCGCCACCCCTGTCAGGGAGCTGTCAGGCACCGTCCCACAGCGGCCGCGGGGTCGCCGCCGCGATCTGACAACACCGCGTCTGCGCTGGTCAGCGCCGTCCGAAGGGCGCCGCGGCGTCAGGAGGCGACTTCAGGGCTGCCGGACACCGGGCCGTGCGCCCGAGGGTGGGTGCCGTCCGACAGACCGTGACCGCCCCCGCTTCTCGCGGCCGGCGGCACCAACCCAGGAGCTCCGATGTCCGCTCGTCCTTGGTCCAAGCCGCCGCGCACCGCCTCGTGGCCCGTGCTCGGTGTCGCCCTGGCGGCTCTCCTGGGGGTCGCGGCACCGGGAGGTGCCACCCCTTCCCGAGCGCAGGCCGCCACCCTGCCCGTCGTCAACATGGAGGCGACAGTCAAGGCCGCCCAGATCGACCCGCGCCGGGCCGACGACACCCTCACACAGGGAGCGAAGGCCAGCGTCCTCGCGGTCGAGAACGCGCTCCACGCCGAGCACCTCCTCGACGCCCAGTGGGTGGACGGCTACTTCGGCAGCAAGACCGTCGAGGCCTACGCCGCCTACCAGGCCTCCCTCGGGTACCACGGCCTCGATGCCAACGGGCTCCCGGGCGCGACCTCCCTGACCTCGCTGGGTAAGGGGCGCTTCAGCGTCACCCACCTCATCGGTCCGGGGTCAGAGGTACCCATGGACGGCTACGTCGTCGACACCCGCACGCGCAGCATGCTCCTGGAGGCCGAGCGCCGCCTGGGCCGCAACCTCGTCCTCGACCAGGGCTCCTACAACCCCGGCGGGGACCCGACCTCGGCGGGTACGCACGACGGCGGGGGAGTCGTCGACATCTCCGTCGCCGGCATGACCGCGAGCACCCGCACCCAGGTGGCGCGCGCGCTCCGAGAGGTGGGTTTCGCCGCCTGGGTCCGCAACCCCACGCAGGGTGACTGGCCCTGGCACATCCACGCGGTCGCCATCAGCGACACCGACCTCTCCAGCCAGGCGCAGCACCAGGCCGGCGACTACTACCTCGGCCTCAACGGCCTCGCCAACCACGCCGCGGACGACGGGCCGTCCGTCGTCATCCACACCTGGGAGGAGTACCAGCGACTGTCCTGACCTGCTCCCGACACGATCCCGACCCGCCACGACCTGCCTCGACCGGTCCCTCCTGACCGGTTGCCTGCAGAGCTCCACGAACAGCAGCTCCGACATCCACGAAGGGAAACCCATGAAGCTCCTCAGCAAGCCATTCGCCCTGGCCGCGGCGGCGGCGCTCGCAGCGCCGATGCTCGGCATCGGCGTCTCGAGCGCGTCGGCCGCCACGCGCGACGGCGCCTGCAACGACGGCGAGTTCTGCTACTACTACAACAGCGACCAGGCCGGCTCGGTCTCCGACTTCGGCGGTTCCATCGGGGACTACGGGACGACCCAGCCGGACTGCTACGACTTCAAGGGCGCTGGCAACGGCAAGGGCGTGTGCGTCAAGAACAACGCGGCGTCGGTCTGGAACCGCAGCAGCAAGACGGTCCGCGTCTACTACAACAGCAACTACGCCGGCTCCTACCAGGACATCCCGGGTGGGACCAAGCGCAACCTCAACACCACGCTCAAGAACAACAACGCCTCGCACCAGTTCATCAGCACGAGCACCGAGTCCTGCAAGAACTCGTTCGGGAACCCCCGCACCTGCGCGGAGGCTGTGACGTGGGCGAAGAACCACATCACGACCAGCTACCACTCCGAGTACGTCGGCATGTGCGACCACGTCATGGGCCTCGCCTACGGCTGGGCCCACAGTGGCTCCAGCACGGCATACGTGCACTGGACCCAGATCCCGACCAGCTACCGGCACGGTGGTGACCGGTCCGTCCCCGCAGGCGGCCTCGCGTTCTTCAGCGGCGGCAGCAGTGGTGCCGGCCACGTGATGATCTCGATCGGCGGCGGTGACTTCATCTCGACCGACATCAACGGCACGGGCACGCTCACCAAGACCACGATCGGCGCCATCGAGAGCCGGTGGGGCCAGCACTACCTCGGTTGGGCCCAGCCGTGGTTCAAGGCGAACCACTGAGCCGGGACGGGCGGGGGAGGACGACCGTGAGAAGGGGACCGGCCCGTCTGGGGTCAGCCGTGGTCAGTGTCCTGGTCGCCCTCGTCGGGGTCGCCACGTTCGCCTCACCGGCGAGCGCGGCGGCCCGCGACGGGGCCTGCAACAGTGGCGAGTTCTGCTACTACTACAACAGCAACCAAGCCGGGTCGGTCTCCGACTTCGCCGACTCCCTCGACGACTACGGCGCGACCCAGCCCAGCTGCTACGAGTTCAAGGGCGCAGGCGCAGGCCAGGGGATCTGCGTCAAGAACAACGCGGCGTCGGTCTGGAACCGCACCGGCAAGACCGTCCGGGTCTACTACAACAGCAACTTCGCCGGAGCCCACCAGGACTTCGCGCCGGGCGCGCAGGCAAACCTCAACGCGACGCTGAAGAACAACAACGCGTCGCACGAGCTCCTGGCCTCCGGCCCGACGGGGTGCCACACCGACGGGACCAACACCACGCTTCCCAGCTCGATCCTGGTGTACCGGGTCTCGCTCGGCCGCGTGGACCGGGTGGCGTTCAAGACGTACGTCAAGAACGTCCTGCCGAACGAGTGGGTCCCGAGCTGGCCGGCGGCGTCGCTCAAGTCCGGGGCCATGGCGGTGAAGAGCTACGGCTGGTACTGGGCGCTGCACTCCACCCGCACGACCTCGTGGGGAGCCTGTTACGACGTCCGGGACGACACGGGGGACCAGGTGTACCGGCCCGGTACCGCGGTGTCCTCGACCAGCTCCGCGGTCGACGCGACGTGGGGCACCCGGATGACCCGCAGCGGCAACATCCTCCAGGCGCACTACTGCTCGACGACCACGGCATGTGGCGCCTGGGTGGCGGGCAACTGGATGTCGCAGTACGGCTCGCGTGACCTGGCCCAAGCGGGGCACGGCTACGCATACATCCTCAACCACTACTACGACAACGTCGTGCTCACCTCCTAGGCCAAGCACTCCAGGTCCCGTCCGGGTGGTCGTCCAGCAGGCGGCGGCTCCGGGCGGGACCTTGGGCCATCCCGGGCAACAACTCCCATTTGATGGCTTCTGCGGTTGATTGCCCCTTTTGGTATCGGCCCTCGTGGCGTAGCGTCCCTCTCGCGGCCCCGACGGGCGGGGCCGGGGGACGGCCGGGAGGGCGCCGTGGGGGACGTCGCGGGGCAAGCCACGTGGACGACGAGGGCCGAGGCCATCGAGGACTTCGCGCGGGAGCTCGCAGACCTGCGCGAGTCGGTGGGACGACCGTCGTTCCGGGCCATGGCGGGGCGGTCGAAGGTCATCTCGCACACGACCCTGCACGAGGCGGTGCACGGCAACCGCCTGCCCAGCTGGGCGACGACCGTCGAGTTCGTCAAGGCCTGTGGAGCCGATCCGGCGGCGTACCGGGACCGGTGGGAAGGGGCGGCCAGGTCGGCCGGGTGCCTGGCCAGGGCCGTCGTGCCGTCCTTGCCTGACCCGGCCCTGCCACTCGTCGTCGAACCACTCGTCGTCGAACCACCCGTCGTCGAACCACTCATCGGCCCAGCGGCGTCCCCCACCACAGGCCGGCGTCGACCGCGACGGGCTGTGACGGCGCTCGCCGCAGCTGCCCTCCTCGCATCGGCGGGTGGCGTGGCATGGTCGGTCGCAGGCCACGCCGAGACGCCGGCGGCCGCGCCGCCGCCGGTCGCCCGTGACTGCCCCGTACGCCGGGCCAACCCCCCTGCGGCAGCCCCGGTCCACGCAGGGGACCGCGCGGCGTTCGTCGCCGACGTGACCTTGCCGGACTGCAGCCACGTGGCCAGGGGACAGCGCGTCGACAAGGTCTGGCGCCTGAAGAACGCGGGCAGTGTCCCGTGGGCCGGCTACACGCTGCACCGTCTCGACGTGCCGCAGGGCCGTGACGAGTGCCAGACGATCCCCGATGTCCCGGTCCCGGACACCGCGCCCGGTGGCCTGGTCGACGTCGAGGTCCAGGTCAGCGTCCCCCCGACGGCCGGGTTCTGCCTCGTGCGCTACAAGATGGTCGACGGCGACGGCGTCGTGGCGTTCCCCGGGAGCCGGCCCGTCACCTTCCAGCTCGTCGTCGACTGAGCCGGTCACGTCCCGACGGGACCGGGTCGGTGAGATTCCTCGCACCCGTCGCACCCGCGGAGCCCGACCGCGCACGACAGGACTAGTCTCGGGGCCGAACCTCACCCATCAGCAGACGAGGACGTCAGACGTGGATCTGTTCGAATACCAGGCTCGAGACATGTTCGAGAAGCACGGCGTACCCGTGCTGGCCGGCGCCACCGCCACCACCCCGCAGCAGGCTCGTGAAGCCGCCGAGGCCATCGGCCCCAAGAGCGGCGGGGTCACCGTCGTCAAGGCCCAGGTGAAGACCGGCGGGCGCGGAAAGGCCGGCGGCGTCAAGGTCGCCAAGAGCGCCGACGAGGCGCAGCAGCACGCGCAGGCCATCCTCGGCATGGACATCAAGGGCCACACCGTGGGCACCGTGATGATCGCCCAGGGCGCGCGCATCGCCGAGGAGTACTACTTCTCCGTGCTGCTCGACCGGGCCAACCGCTCCTACCTCGCGATGTGCAGCAAGGAGGGCGGTATGGAGATCGAGCAGCTCGCGGTCGAGCGTCCCGAGGCCCTCGCCCGCATCGCGGTCGACCCCAACACCGGCATCGACGCGGCCAAGGCCGCCGAGATCGTCGAGGCCGCCGGGTTCGACGCCGAGACCGGCGCCAAGATCGCCCCGGTGCTCGAGAAGCTGTGGGAGGTCTACCGCGACGAGGACGCCACGCTCGTCGAGGTCAACCCGCTGGTGAAGACCGAGGACGGCGACATCGTTGCGCTCGACGGCAAGGTGACCCTCGACGCCAACGCCGACTTCCGCCACCCCGACCACGAGGCGCTCGAGGACAAGGCTGCGGCGGACCCGCTCGAGGCCGCGGCCAAGGAGAAGGGCCTCAACTACGTCAAGCTCGACGGTTCAGTCGGCATCATCGGCAACGGCGCGGGCCTGGTCATGTCGACCCTCGACGTCGTCGCCTACGCCGGTGAGGAGTTCGCCGGGTCGCCCAAGCCCGCCAACTTCCTCGACATCGGGGGCGGCGCCTCCGCCGAGGTCATGGCCAACGGACTGCACATCATCCTCGGCGACGCGCAGGTGAAGTCGGTGTTCGTCAACGTGTTCGGTGGCATCACCTCCTGCGACGCCGTCGCCAACGGCATCGTCGGCGCGCTCAACGCGCTCGGCGACGAGGCGACCAAGCCGCTCGTCGTGCGGCTCGACGGCAACAACGTGGAGGAGGGCCGGCGCATCCTCGCCGAGGCCAACCACCCGCTGGTGACCATCGAAGAGACCATGGACGGCGCGGCCCGCAAGGCCGCCGAGCTGGCTTCGGCCGCCACGAACTGACAAGGGCCGGGAAAACACAACAATGGCAATCTTTCTCGATGAGAACTCCAAGGTCATCGTCCAGGGCATGACCGGCTCCGAGGGCATGAAGCACACGCAGCGCATGCTCGCCTCGGGCACCTCGATCGTCGGCGGCGTCAACCCGCGCAAGGCCGGCACCACGGTCGAGTTCGACGGCGGCACCACCGTGCCCGTCTTCGGCACGGTCGCCGAGGCGATGAAGGAGACCGGCGCCAACGTGTCGGTCATCTTCGTCCCGCCGGCCTTCGCCAAGTCGGCCGTGGTCGAGGCCATCGACGCCGCCATCCCGCTCGCCGTGGTCATCACCGAGGGCATCGCGGTCAAGGACTCCGCGGAGTTCTACGCCTACTCCAGGACCAAGGGCACGACCCGCATCGTCGGCCCCAACTGCCCGGGCCTGATCAGCCCCGGGAAGTCCAACGCCGGCATCATCCCCGCCAACATCGCGGGTGCCGGCCGCATCGGCCTGGTGTCGAAGTCGGGCACGCTGACCTACCAGATGATGTACGAGCTGCGGGAGTTCGGCTTCTCCTCCGCCGTCGGCATCGGCGGTGACCCGATCATCGGCACCACCCACATCGACTGCCTCGAGGCGTTCGAGAAGGACCCGGAGACCGACGCCATCGTCATGATCGGCGAGATCGGCGGCGACGCCGAGGAGCGCGCGGCTGCCTACATCAAGGAGCACGTGACCAAGCCGGTCGTCGGCTACGTCGCCGGGTTCACCGCCCCCGAGGGCAAGACCATGGGCCACGCCGGCGCCATCGTCTCGGGCTCGGCCGGCACGGCTGCCGCCAAGCAGGAGGCCCTCGAGGCCGCGGGCGTGAAGGTCGGCAAGACGCCGTCCGCCACGGCCGACCTCATGCGCGAGATCATGCGAAGCCTCAAGGGCTGAGCACCTGCACAAGTAGCCTGTCCCGCAAGGGATCGCACGAAGGCCGTCACCCCGGTGGGGTGACGGCCTTCGCGTTGTCCGCTGTGCCCTGTGCCGTGTGGCCGGCGGCTGCTGCCGGCCACACGGACGTGCTACTTCTGGCGGGCGAGGTTGAGGAGCCGGTCGAGCTCGGCGAAGCCCTGGGCCGGGTCGGACGCCTTGGTGATGACGACGGTCGACACGGCGCCGGAGGTGCGCTGGGCGGTGACGCCCACCCACTCCAAGAGCGTCGGGGTGCCGTCGGTGGAGACGGTGTCCAGCCGCCAGGTGCCGGCGGTCGGGCCGGCAGTCGACCGCACCGTGCCGTTGCCCGTCGAGCAGCCCTTGCCGAACAGCGCCTTCGCCTCAGCGAGGCGCGCGTCGACGTAGGCCTGCTGGGCGTCAGGACCGGAGGACTCGTCGAGCTGGACGCGCTGCCGTCCGATGTACCCGGTGCTGCTGGTGCCGACCCGCACCGAGACGACCCCGACCCGGCCGCCGACACCGGCCTGCTGCTGGTCGGTCTCGCACGAGGCGACCGCGGTCGAGCCCTCCATCGCCCCTGGTCCGGCGGTCGTCGCGGCCCCACCGGTGAGTGCGGACGACTTCCACTGCGAGGCTGCGACGAACAGCTTCCACGACGGGACGGGCGACGGCCCGACGACCGTCATCTGCTGGTCGACCGCCTTGGGACCCGTGAACGTCGGGCTGCTCGTGGTGGAGGCGGTGCCCTTGGTGCCGGTGCCGTACCGCGCGAGGCGCTTCTGCGCGGTGGAGACGAGCTCCTGCACCTGGGTCAGCGTGAAGCCCGACTTCGGGCGGTCGTTCTGGTTGACCTGGAGGACGACGACGTCGTGCTTGCCGGCCACCACCGCCCACCAGCCTGACCCGGCGTCGCCGGCGGTGTAGGAGTAGACGCGCTGACCCGTGCCGGACGACGCCGGCGTGACCTTGTAGCCGGGGGCGAGGCGGCAACCGGCGATGTCCGAGGCGACGCCGTCCGCGGCGGTGGTCGCGTCCTGGCCGGCACCGATCCGGAACCGCACCTGGCCGCCCTGCATCTCCGGAGTCCGGGTGACCTCCTCCTGCTGCACCTTGGTGCCGGGCTCGGACTGCAGGCACTCCACGGGCCCGAAGCCCTTCACCGGGGTGAGCAGGACCGAGCCGGTGAGCCCGAGCGACGAGGCCCACTCGCCGACCAGGGGGAGTGCCCCGGGTTGGTCGAGGGTGTCGGCCGGTGTCGTGGTCGTGGTCGTGGTCGACGGGGGCGTGGTCGTCGCGGTCCGCGCACTCGAGGCGGGCGTCAGGGGCGTCCTCGTCGAGGACGGGCCCCACGCGGCATACCCGACGGTACCGGCGACGACCACGGCGGCGGCCGCTGCCGCGGTCAGCCCGAGAAACCGGTGGCGCCGACGCGCCCGCCCCCTCGCCCTGACGAAGCGGACGTCCGGCAGCGGCACGGCCTCGACGTCGCGGCGCAGCGTCGCCATGGCACGACGCAGCTGGGCGTCGTCGCCCGCTGTCCAGTCCTCGTGCTCAGCCATGACTGCTCTCCTCGTGACGCAGGGCCTGCGCGAGCTGCGCGCGGCCCCGGTGCAGGCGCGCCTTGACGGTGCCTGCGGGGGTGTTGGTCTCGTGGGCGATCTGCTCGATGCTCAGGTCGCCGATGTAGTGCATGGTCACGGCCTCGCGGACCGGGGCGGGCAGCGTGCGCAGCGCCGCGACGACGGCCACCCGGTCCTCCGTCGGCGGGCCGGTGGTGTCGTGCGTCCCGTGCCGCTCGTAGGCCCGGTCCTGGCTCGTCTTCTTGCGCCACCCGGAGATGGCGATCCGCCGGGCGACAGTGCGGACCCAGGCGAGCGGGTCCTCGTGGGTCCGGACCGTCGACCACTGCTGCCAGGCGCGCGCATACGCCTCCTGCGTGCTGTCCTGGGCGACGGTGAGGTCGCCGGTGAAGGCGTAGACGAGGTGCACCACCCGGCGGGCGGTGTCACGGTAGAACGCGTCGAACTCCGCCTCCGCGGACTGCGCGCCCATCGCCACCTCCCGCCTGTGCAGCGCCGCGGTGCCGACGCCTGGTTCCCTCACGGCCATCACACCGCAGCAGACGCGCTCGTGCCCGCTCCGGTTGCGGCGCGTTCGGACATTTCTCGCCCCTGCCCGGCGTTGCTGCGTCGGCGCGGCGTGGTCGTCGGCGACGATAGGCCGGACATGACTGTGATGGAGCTGCTGCGCAAGGGAACGTCGACCACGGGCGGGCCCGACCCCCGGGGGCTCCACCGCACCCTCCTCGCCGGCGCGGGCGCCGCGAGCGCGTCGGCGCTCGCCTTCGTGCTCCCGGCCCTGCTCGTCTGGGTGGCCGCGTCGCAGAGCACCGTCGAGTGGACGACCGCCCTGGGCGTCGGTGCCGGCCTCTGGCTCCTCGGGGGCGGCGCGCACCTCACCCTCGGCGGGACGCCCGTGACCGTCGTCCCGCTCCTCTTCCTCGCGCTCGCCGTCGTCGGCGGCGCGTGGGCCGCGCGTCGAGCCGTGCGGGAGACCACCGAGGACCGCACGGTCACCCTGGCCGGCGACGTCCTCCACCGCCCCCTCGCGCTCGCGACCGGTGCCTGGACGGTCGGGTATGCCGTCGCGGCGGCACTGTGGGCGGTCGTCGCCTTCGCGGCCGGCCCCGAGCCGGTCCTGTGGACGCTCGTGCTGCCGGTCGTCGTGGTCCCGGTCGCCGCTGCGGCTCTGGCGCTGAGGCGCTGCGTGCGCGCACGACCCGAGCTGGCCGGCCCGCGCCTGAGCCGACCCCCGTGGCTGCCGGACGTGGTCCGCAGGGCCCTGCGCCCGGGCGTCGAGGGCGCGGTCGGGTTGGTGGGCGCAGGCCTCGTCGCGTGCACCGTCTTGCTGGTGCTGCACTGGGGGCGCGTCACCCACCTGCAGGGCGAGCTCGCGCCGGGCCTCGTCGGCGGAGCGGTGCTGTCGCTGGCCCAGCTGCTGGTGCTGCCCAACCTCGGTCTCTGGGCCGTGTCGTTCATGGCCGGCACCGGGTTCTCCGCCGTCGAGGGAGCCTCGGCGACCTGGACCGGCTCGCGGACCTCGCTCATGCCCATGGTCCCCGTGCTCGGTGCGCTGCCCGAGCCGGGCGCGTTCGCGGGCATCGTCCCGGCCGTGGTCCTCGTCCCGGTCGCGGTGGGCGCCTTCGTGGGGTGGCGGTCGCTGCGCTCGGTCGCACGCCTGTCGCGCACCCGTACCAAGCTCCTGGTCACCGGCACCGCGGTCGCCCTGGCCGCAGGCCTGCTCGGCCTGCTCGACGTCCTCGCCGGGTCGTCGCTCGGGGCCGCCCGCCTCTCGTCGATCGGGGCACCCGCCGGTGCGATGACGCTGGCCCTCCTCGTGGAGCTCGCCATCGGCGCCGGTCTCGTGCTGCTGTGGGACCGCTGGAAACTCCGGCGCTGACCCCGGCTGTCGGGCGCGAATGATGCGGTGCCGGATTCCCGCGCGAGCCGCTGAGCCGGTTCCCGGCAACCTGCTGACCCGCTCCCGGCCTGCTCCTGACCTGCGGGTTCGTGTTCGCCCAGAGCGGACACCCTCGAGTGGAGGACCTCCGGCCGCCGTGTGACGGTGGGTCCATGACGCGATTCGGGTACACCCTCATGACTGAGCAGTCAGGACCGCGAGAGCTCGTGGGCTATGCCGTCGACGCCGAGCGCAGCGGGTTCGACTTCGCGGTGAGCAGCGACCACTACTCGCCGTGGCTGACCGAGCAGGGGCACGCGCCGTACGCGTGGACCGTCCTCGGGGCGGTCGCCCAGGCGACGTCGACGCTGGACCTCATGACCTACGTGACGTGTCCGACCATCCGCTACGAGCCGGCGGTCGTCGCGCAGAAGGCGGCCACCCTGTCGCTGCTGAGCGAGGGGCGGTTCACCCTCGGCCTCGGGAGCGGCGAGAACCTCAACGAGCACGTCGTGGGCGAGGGCTGGCCGATGGTCGGCGTGCGGCAGGACATGCTCGAGGAGGCCATCCACATCATCCGCGAGCTGCACACCGGCGAGCTGGTGACGTGGCAGGGGGAGTACTTCCGGGTCGACTCGGCCCGCGTCTGGGACTGCCCCGACGGTGGCGTGCCGATCGGCGTCGCGGTCTCGGGGGAGAAGTCCTTCGAGCGGTTCGGGCCGCTGGCCGACCACGTGATCGCGGTGCAGCCCGACGGCGAGCTGGTCAAGGGCTTCCTCGACTCGCGGCGGAAGGCGCAGGGCGACGGCCGGGCCGAGAGCACCCCGGCCGCAGGGGAGGCCCGCGCCATCGGGCAGATCCCGATCAGCTGGGACGCGGACGCCGACCGCGCCAAGGAGCGAGCGCACGAGCAGTTCCGCTGGTTCGGTGGTGGCTGGGCGGTCAACGCCGACCTGCCCACGCCGGCCGGTTTCGCGGCTGCCTCGCAGTTCGTCACCCCCGACGACGTGGCTGAGTCGATCCCCTGCGGGCCGGACCTCGACGCGATCGTCGAAGCCGTCTCGGCGTACTGGGAGGCCGGCTTCACCGACATCGCCCTGGTGCAGGTGGGGGACGAGGGACAGCAGAGGTTCCTCGACGAGGCAGCCCAGCCACTGCTCGACAAGCTCCGCGCCGCCGCCCCCTGACGGCCTGGCAAAGCGGGTGTCGTTCGACAAGACCCCGAGAAATACGTCCCGGGTTGCCGAACGACGCCCGCTTTGCAGGGGGAAGGGGTGGCCCGCGTGACCTCCGGGCGTGGACGCGGGTGCCGTGCCACTCCCCACGGTCGGTATGGTCGTGGCCGTGACCGCGCCTGAGCCCACGGGGATCGTCGTCCTCGTCTCCGGCTCCGGGACCAACCTCCAGGCCCTCATCGACGCCACCGCAGACCCTGCGTACGGCGTGCGGATCCTCGCCGTCGGCGCCGACCGGGCCGGCATCTCGGGCCTGCACCGTGCGGCGGCCGCCGGCATCCCGACGTTCGTCTGTCGAGTCGAGGACCACCCCACCCGAGCCGACTGGGACGCCGTGCTCGCCGAGCGGATCGCCGACCACCAGCCGGCGTTCGTCGTGTCGGCGGGCTTCATGAAGATCCTCGGCCCACGGGTCCTGGGCGAGCACGTCGTGCTCAACACCCACCCGGCGCTGCTGCCCGCGTTCCCCGGCGCCCACGCCGTACGCGATGCGCTCGCGGCCGGCGCCACGGTCACGGGGTGCACCGTCCACGTCGTCGACGCGGGGGTCGACACCGGACCCGTGCTCGCCCAGACCACCGTCGAGGTGCGGCCTGACGACACCGAGGACGCGCTGCACGAGCGCATCAAAGCCGTCGAGCACCCGTTGCTCGTCAACATCGTGGGCCGCGCGGCCCGCGAGGGAATCACCGTCACCGATGGGAAGGCCAGCATTCCGTGACCCAGCAGTCCAGCCCCCAGCCCGCTGACGACGCAGGACGGCGCCCCGTGCGCCGGGCGCTCGTCTCCGTCTACGACAAGACCGGGCTGGAGGAGCTGGCACGGGGGCTGCACGAGGCGGGCGTCGCCATCGTGTCGACCGGGGGGTCGGCGAAGCTCATCGAGGGCCTCGGAATCCCGGTGACCGAGGTCGCGGACCTCACCGGCTTCCCCGAGTGCCTCGAGGGCCGGGTCAAGACGCTGCACCCGCGCGTCCACGCCGGCATCCTCGCCGACACCCGCAAGGACGACCACGTGCGCCAGCTCGAGGAGCTCGGGGTCGAGCCGTTCGAGCTGGTCGTGGTCAACCTCTACCCGTTCCGGGAGACGGTGGCCTCCGGCGCCGCCCCCGACCAGGTCATCGAGCAGATCGACATCGGCGGACCGTCGATGGTGCGGGCTGCGGCCAAGAACCACCCGAGCGTCGCCGTGGTCACCGACCCCGCTGCATACGGCGCGGTGCTCGCCGCCGTCGCGGCCGGCGGGTTCACCCTCGCCGAGCGAAAGCTGTTGGCAGCACAGGCGTTCGTGCACACCGCCGACTACGACAACGCCGTCGCCAACTGGATGGGAAACGTCTACACCGACACCTCCGACGGCACCGGGTTCCCGGCCTGGACCGGTGCCACCTTCACCCGCGCGGCGGTCCTGCGCTACGGCGAGAACCCGCACCAGAAGGCGGCTCTCTACCGCCACTGGCGTGGCGGCGTCGCCTCGGCCGAGCAGCTGCACGGCAAGGAGATGTCCTACAACAACTACGTCGACACCGACGCCGCCGTGCGTGCCGCCCACGACCACGGCGACCAGCCGACCGTCGCGGTCGTCAAGCACGCCAACCCCTGCGGCATCGCGGTCGGGTCGAGCATCGAGGAGGCGTATGCAGCCGCGCACGCCACGGACCCCGTGTCCGCCTTCGGCGGCATCATCGCGGCGAACCGCACCGTGAACCGTGCGATGGCCGACCAGGTCAAGGACGTCTTCACCGAGGTCATCATCGCCCCGGACTTCGACGCCGATGCCCTGGAGGTGCTGCAGGCGAAGAAGAACATCCGGATCCTGCGCCTGCCCGCAGACGCCACCCGCACTGCCGACGCCATCGAGATGCGCCCCATCAGCGGTGGGGTGCTCCTGCAGACCGTCGACAAGGTCGACGCGGTCGTGGAGGGCGACAAGCCCGGCGGCGACGACCCGTCGCGCTGGACCCTGGTGTCCGGCGAGGCGGCCGACGAGGCGACACTGGCCGACCTCGCGTTCGCGTGGCGCTCGGTGCGGGCCGTGAAGTCCAACGCGATCCTGCTCGCCAAGGACGGTGCCGCCGTCGGCATCGGCATGGGCCAGGTCAACCGCGTCGACTCCTGCCACCTCGCGGTGTCGCGGGCCGGTGCCGACCGTGCGCGTGGTGCGGTGGCGTCGTCGGACGCGTTCTTCCCGTTCGCCGACGGCCTGCAGGTGCTGCTCGACGCTGGCGTGCGCGCGGTCGTCGCGCCCGGCGGGTCGATGCGCGACGCCGAGGTCATCGAGGCGGCCAAGGCGGCTGGCGTCACGATGTACTTCACCGGCACCCGCCACTTCGCCCACTGACGGGAACGGCCCCGGGCCCACTCGCCACCCCTTCACGCCGCTCCTTCACCCCGCTCCGTGCGGCCCTCCTTCCGACATTGGGGGCCGAAAGGTGCTGAATACCGCACCTTTCGGCCCCCAATCTCGGGTCGGTGGCAGGGCTGGCGCACGTGCTCAGCCGCGTGGGACCGTTGCACCAGGCCGACACGTGCGTGCGGCCATGAGGGGGTGGCGCGGTGTTCTGGATCGTGATCGGGGTTGTCCTGGTAGTCATGCTCGGTTTCGCCTGGTTCTATGACCGCAAGTGGGGTGGCGACCCCAGCTCCCCGCCGTCGCAGACTCGAGCCCAGGCCGAGTCCGACCAGGCCTGGACCGCCTACCAGAGCGGTGGCGGGAACAACCCGGGCCTCTGACGCGTCACCCCAGCACACCCTCACTGTGATCACTCAGCGCCGCCGCGACCACTGCCTCAGCGCAACACGCCGTCACTGTGATCAGTTGGTGCTGCGGTGACACCCGACCCAACGCAACACGCCGTCACTGTGATCACGCAGCGCCGTCGGGGAGGGACGGGTCGGGGCGGCTGCCCCGCGAGGGTCAGCTCGGCTGGGGACCGCGGTAGCCGGTGGGGTCGCCGGAGCCGAGGTCGACGATGGCGGCGACGGGGCCTCCACCGTCAGGGCCCTGGTGGGCAGCCGACACCGACACGAAGACAGCGGGGTCGCCGGTCACCGAGGCGGTGACGCCGCCCACGGCCGACTTGATCTGGCGGTGCCAGTGCACGTCGGAGTCGTCGAGCATGGCGTTGCGGCGCCCGCGGACCTGGCCGTCCTGGCTGGCCTCGCACTTGAGGAACACGTTGACCAGTCGGCCCTGCAGGTCGGACGAGTGCGGACGGTCGGGCAGGTCGAGGCCGGCGTCCTTGATGGCGGCCCACACGCCGTCGGCGTCGAGCGCGTCGCGCATGACGGAGTGGCCGATGCGGTAGCGGCCGCCGATGCCCCGGGCGTTGCCGACGACGACGACCTGCGCCCGGTCGAGCTCGACACCGGACGAGCACGACGCCACCGACGAGAACAGCGACCGGTCGCGCAGCACGTCCTCGTCGCGGGGCATCTCGATCTCCCCGAGGGCGACCGCGATACCCAGGGCGGTCCCGCCGTTGGAGACGTCCATCGACGCGAGGGTGTCCTCGGTGAACACGTCGTGGCCGCGGCTCTTCGCGTCGCGGATGGTGTCGATGGTGAGCAGCGGCGTCTTGGTCTGCACGTAGTGGACGTCGCCGGGGTCGGTGATGCCGGCGCGCTCCATGGCCACCTTCACGGCGGCGGCCACCTTGGTGACCATGGCGGTGCGGCCGATGTCCTCGGGCAGCAGCACGTCGCTCATCGCGAACCCGACGGTCAGCCGCGGCTCGTCGGACGGCTCGGCCTGGTCGTCAGGCACCGTCGCGAAGATCGTCGCGTGCGGGCTGATGATGCCGTCGGTGCCACCGGACCACACGATCGGGACCTGCTTGACCTGCTCGGGGTCCGCGCCCTTGGCGACGAGCACCTCGCGGAACGCCCGGTCGGCGATGATCCGCGTGTAGTCGTTGACACCGCCGTTGCCCTCGGTCTTGCCGATGACGGCGATGACCCGGCCGGCCTCGATGACGCCGTCGTCGATGAGCTTGGCCAGCTCGCTGGCGTCGGTGACGCTGTACAGCGGCACCTTACGGACCTCGATGGGCTCGGGCACGTGACTCACCTGTCTGTCGGAGTGGATGTCGTTGCAGTTGTCGGGGACTCGATGATGGTGCCCACCTCACCCGCGACGGCGTCGGCGATGCGGTCGAGGGCGGTGATCACGCTGCGGCGGCCTCCGGCGCGGACGAACCGGAGCGCGGCCTCGACCTTGGGGCCCATGGAGCCGGACGCGAACTCGCCGTCCGCGGCATACCCCTCCATCTCCTCGAGGGAGACGCGGCCGAGGGGGCGCGCCCGCTCGGTGCCGAAGCCGACCTCGGCGTGCTCCACGTCGGTGGCGGTCACGAGGATGTCGGCGTGCAGCGCGCGGGCGAGCACGGCGGCGGTGAGGTCCTTGTCGATGACGGCCTCGACGCCGTGGACCGTGCCGTCGGCCCCGCGCGCGACGGGTATGCCGCCGCCACCGGCCGCGATGACGACGTAGCCCGCGCGGAGCAGGGTGCGGACGGCGTCGGTGTCGAGCACCTCGAGGGGTTCGGGGGAGGCGACCACGCGGCGCCAGCCGTGCGCGCCCCGGTCCTGCCAGGTCTCGCCGTGGTCGATGAGGCGCTGAGCCTGCTCGCGGGGCAGGAACCTGCCCACGGGCTTGGTCGGGTGGGTGAACCCGGGGTCGGAGGCATCGACGAGCGTGCGGGTGACCAGTGCGGCGGCCCGGCGGTCGAGGCCGCGCTCGGCGAAGGCGGCCTCCAGCGCGTCGACCGCAGTGAAGCCGATGGTCCCCTGGGTCTGGGCGCCGCACCAGTCCAGCGGCACCGGTGGCACGACGTGCGCGGCGAGCTCGTTCTTGACGAGCAGGTTGCCCACCTGGGGGCCGTTGCCGTGGGTGACGACCACCTCGTGCCCCGCCTCGACGACGTCGGCCACGCACTGCATCGCCCGCCAGATCGCCTCGCGCTGCGCCTGCGGGGTGGCGCTGCCGTCCGGGCCGGTCATGGCGTTGCCCCCGAGGGCGACGAGGACCAGCATGGCCACCTCCCCACGGTTCGCCGGACGACTGTGCGGCGAGCCTAGGGACGGCTCGCAGCGCCTGACCTCGGCAGGACCTGCCCAACGCGCGAGGGTGCGTTGGCAGATGTGCGCGCCCGACCGCCGGGTCGAGCGTGGCCCGGAGGGCGGTCAGCCGAGCGCGACGACCAGGTCGCGCACGGTGTCCGGGTCGTCCAACGAGTCCCCGAAGAGCTCGCGCAGCTGCCCGACGCGGTAGCGCACCGTCTGCGGGTGGACGAACAGCGCCTCGGCGACGGCCTCGCGCGTGCCTCGGTGGAGCAGCCACAGCCGCAGCGTCTCCTCGAGCTTCTCGCGGGCCACGGGCGTGAGGTCGTCCAGCGGGGCGAGCGACGTGCGCCGCAGGTCGGCGAGCGCCTCGGGGTCGGCGCCCCGCACGAGGTCGGCCAGGTGCGCCTCGGTGTCGTAGGCAGCGGGTGCGGGTGCGCCGCGGGCGTGCAGCAGGCGGTGGGCCCGCAGTGCCCGGCGGTAGGACCCGACAGTGAGCAGCCACGGGCGGGACGGACCGACGACGACGGCCCGGGCGCCGATCGAGCGCACGAGCCTGGCACGGGCGCCGGGGGAGAGATCGGGCACGAGGAACGCGGCCACGTCCTCGTCAGGGGCAGTGTCGGGCAGGTCCTCGGCGAGGACCAGCGACCTCGTGTCGACCAGGCCGCGCACCACGTGCAGGTCGGCGTCGCGCGTGAGCACCACGGTGAGGGTTGTGGGGCGCTCCCACCTCGCGCGGTCGGCCCTCCGCAGCAGCAGCTCCTCGGACGCCCCGCGCAGGAGGTCGAGCGCGAGGCGGTCGCGGTGCTGGCGCTGGAGCCGCTCGGACGTCGCCAGCTCGTCGGCGTGGCCGGCGACGCTGGCTGCCGAGAGCTCGTCGATGTAGGCGAAGACGAGCTCGGCGAACTGCGCGAGCAGCCCGGCGCCCATCCCGGCGTCCACCGCGACGGCCGAGAGCTCACGCCAGGAGACGCGGGCGCCCACGCGGTAGGCCGACAGGAGGGCGTCCACGCTGCGGCCGCTGCGGGCCTCGCCACGTCCCAGCTCGTAGGAGCCCTGCTGGGCGGGGCGCAGCGGGGTGCTCGCGTCGCCGGACCGGGCGGCGAGGGTGAGGAAGCTGCCGAGGGCCATCTGGACCGCGGCCTCGATGTTGTCCACCATGAAGCTGCGCGCGGCCGCGTAGACCGGCACCTCGACGATGATCGCGGCGACCGCGTGCTCCGCCACCCGGGGGAGCGCGGACCGCAGGGCACGCTGCACATCGGGTGAGAGGGTCAGGGCGGCGGCCCGGTCGGCGGTGACGGTGGCCGGTTCAACCGCCGGGTCGGACTTTTTTGTCATCTGCGAACAACTCTCTTCGGAGAACTCACCCTTGCCGGTCAGGATTTTAGACCCCTGGGTCGGCATGATGGAAGCATGACCGCAGTTCTCCCCAGCCGCGTGACCCGCGGCACCCCCCGGCGGTCCCTGCGTGACGTCGTGGCCCGCGCCGCCGCAGCCGTCACCACGCCGGTCCTCCCCGCCGACTACCTCGACCTCATCGCCCCGCTGCGCAGCGGGGCCGACCTTCGCGGAAAGGTCGTCTCGGTCACCCCCGAGACCCGCCACGCCGCGACGGTCCGCATCAAGCCCGGCCGCGGCTGGCGCGGGCACGTCCCCGGCCAGTACATCCGCATCGGCGTGGACGTCGACGGCGTCCGCAACTGGCGCGCCTACTCCGTGACGTCCCTTGCGGGCGAGCCCGACGGCACCGTGTCGATCACCGTCAAGGCGATCGACGGCGGCAAGGTGAGCAACCACGTCGTGCGCGAGCTCACCCCTGGCACGCTCATCCACCTCGACCAGGCGACCGGCGAGTTCACCCTCCCGGAGCAGCGGCCCCGCAAGGCGCTGTTCCTCACCGCCGGCAGCGGCATCACGCCGGTCATGGGGATGCTGCGCAACCACCTGGCCGAGCTGCCCGACGCGGTGCTCGTGCACTCCGCACCGACTCGCGACGACGTCATCTTCGGCGCCGAGCTGCGTGACTGGGCCGAGGCCGAGTCGCTGAAGCTCGTGGAGCGGCACACCGAGACCGACGGGCTGCTGTCCGCCGCCGACCTCGACACCCTCGTGCCGGACTGGCGCGAGCGGGAGACCTGGTGCTGCGGGCCCACGGGCATGCTCGACGCGATGGAGGACCACTGGGCCCAGGCCGGCCTGGCCGACCGGCTCCACACCGAGCGCTTCCGCCCGGTCGTCGTCGCCGAGGGCGAGGGCGGCACCGTCACCTTCCGCAAGAACGGCACCGTCGTCGAGGCCGACGGCGCGACCCCGATCCTCGACGCCGGCGAGGAAGCCGGCGTCCTCATGCCCTCGGGCTGCCGCATGGGCATCTGCTTCGGCTGCGTGCTGCCGCTGCGCGAGGGCGCAGTCCGCGACCTGCGCAACGGCGAGCTCACCGTCGCCACCCCGGACGACGACGTCCGCATCCAGACCTGCGTGTCGGCAGCCGCCGGCGCCTGCGAGATCGACCTCTAGACCCCGGTCCTCGACCAGATGGGAGCAGACATGTCTGCCGCAACCACCGAAGGATTCGACCTCACGATCGACGGCGCCGCCGCCGGTACGCCCCGCGCGCCGCAGCGCACCAAGAGCGTCAACAGCCGCCTGTCCGTCGTGACGACCGAGCGTCGCCACAGCCCCAAGCCCTCCGGCAAGCCGGACCCTGCCGCGCACCTCACCGCCGAGGACATCGAGGCCCTCGGCCTCGAGCTCGACGCGCTGCGCCAGGAGGTCCTCGACTCGCGCGGCACCCGCGACGCGGAGTACATCCGCAAGGTCCTGAAGTGGCAGCGCGGGCTGGAGATGAGCAGCCGAGCGGTGCTGCTGTTCTCGCTCTTCCCGCCGGCGTGGTTCGTCGGCACCGCCGGCCTGTCCGTGGCGAAGATCCTCGAGAACATGGAGCTCGGGCACAACATCATGCACGGGCAGTGGGACTGGATGCGCGACCCGCGGATCCACAGCCAGGAGTGGGAGTGGGACAACGCGTCCCCGTCGGAGTTCTGGAAGCACTCCCACAACCAGCTGCACCACACGTTCACCAACGTCATCGGCCGCGACAACGACCTCGGCTACGGCATCATGCGCGTCGACGAGGACCAGCGGTGGACCCCGGCCTACCTCGGCCAGCCGGTCTACAACTTCCTCAACATGCTGTTCTTCGAGTACGGCATCGCCGCCTACGACCTCGAGCTCGGGGCCTACGTCAAGGGCCGCGGCAAGCCCAAGGAGGTGTTCCGCAAGGACGCCAACAAGGTCCTCAAGAAGATCGGCCGCCAGGTCCGCCGCGACTACCTGATCCACCCGCTGCTGTCGGGGCCGTCGTTCTTCCACACCCTCGGTGCGAACTTCGTCGCCAACACGGTGCGCAACGTGTGGACCCACTCCGTCATCATGTGCGGCCACTTCCCCGAGGGCGTCGAGACCTTCGCCAAGACCTCCATCGAGGGCGAGACCCGCGGCGAGTGGTACCTGCGCCAGATGGTGGGCTCGGCCAACATCAGCGGCAGCCCGGCGATGCACCTCATGACCGGCAACCTGTCGCACCAGATCGAGCACCACCTCTTCCCCGACCTCCCCAGCAACCGCTACAAGGAGATCGCGCCGCGCATCCAGGAGATCTGCGAGCGCTACGGCCTGAGCTACACCACGGGCCCGCTCCCGAAGCAGGTCGCCTCCGCGTGGAAGCAGGTCGTGACCCTCTCGCTGCCCAACCCGCAGCCGGGCCGGACCCGGGTGTCGATCGCGGCCGAGGCCGTGGGCAAGCGCGTTCGCCGCAAGCTGCGCCGCCCCGCACCGCGCACCGCCTGACCTAGGGGCACCCAGGGCGCGCACCGTCCAGGTGGGGCGACCCACCTCCCGTGAGGGGGAGGTGGGCCGCCTCGCCCGTATGGTGCGCGCCCTCGTGCGTCCCCCGCGCCGGTCCTGCGGGTTGGTCAGGGCTGACCGGTGGCCGGCGCCCGCCCCCCGGTCGCCTCAGGCGCGGCGGGCCGTGACGAGCAGGTACTCCCAGTCGAGCACCGTGTGCCCGTCACCCCGGTCGAAGCGCTCGGCGAGCGCGACGAGGTCGCGGTCGAGGGCCGCCACCTTCTCGGGGTCGTCGGCGATGGCCCGGTAGACCGCGATGGTCGGCCCGTAGGTCCGCTTGAAGAAGTCGCGGAACTCCTCGGGTGTCGGGAACACGTCGACCACGAGGTCCTGCTGCACCGCGGTCAGCTCCGCGACCTGGTCGCCGAAGAGGTCGCGGACGTGGTCGACGTGGCCCCAGAGCGGCGGCGGCTGCGCCCCGGGCGGCGGCGGTGGGGCGTACGGCTTCATGACGGCGAACAGCTGGCCGATGAACCCCTCCGGCGTCCAGCTGAGCAGCCCGATCGTGCCGCCGGGCCGGGTCACGCGCACGAGCTCGTCGGCGACCAGCTGGTGGTGCGGCGCGAACATGACGCCGACGCAGGAGAGCACCGCGTCGAACTCGCCGTCCGTGAACGGCTGCGCCTCGGCGTCGGCGGTCTGCCAGGTGATGTCGAGGCCGGCAGCCTCGGCGTCGGCCCTTCCGTCGGCGAGCAGCTCGGGCGTGAGGTCGCTGGCGACGACGGTCGCACCGGTGCGAGCCGCGGGCAGGGCGACGTTGCCCGTCCCGGCGGCGACGTCGTGGACCCGCTGGCCCGGCCCGATACCGGCCGCCTGCACCAGGATTGGGCCCAGCGGGGCGATGACCTCCCGGGCGACCGCGTGGTAGTCACCCAGCGCCCACATGGCGGCGTGCTTCGCCTTGAGGGCGTGGTCCTCGGCGGTGTCGGTGACAGGTGTCGTGCTGGTCGTGCTCATCGTCGTCTCCCCGTGCTCGATGGTGTGGTGTGTCCCCTGCAGGAGCGACGGTAGGAGTGGGGAGCCTCGTCGCACATCGGCGCGTGCACGCAGCCGTGGGCTGTCCGGCGCGCGGGTCGTGACGGGGTACGCGTAGGGCTAGGCGCGCGTCAGCAGTCGTGCCACCGCCGCGGTGCGGGCCGACTTCCCGTGCAGGTCGAGCTTCGCGTAGGCGTTGCTCAGGTGCCGCTCCACGGTGCGGGTGCTCAGGTGCAGCGCCGCGGCGATCTCGTCGTTGTCCAGGCCCCGGGCTGCGTGGCGCAGGATCTCGAGCTCGCGGGGCGACAGCACGTCGAGGGTGACTTGGTCGGTGGTCGGGGATGCGCGGCCCTCCCGCAGGAACGCCCGCAGCTCGGCGCGGAAGACGTCCCAGGCGGGTTCGGTCTCGAGCACGATGTGGTTGTCGCTCTCGAGGGCGACGAGCCGGGCGCCGTCGATGCCCGACGCGAGGCGCCGCGCCTCCTCGAAGTCGTTCATGCGGTCACCGCGGGAGTGCAGCACCAGCGTCGGCACGTCGAGCTCGCCGAGCAGGGCCGAGGCGTCGGCGGCGAGGCGCTGGCGGCGCGACGCCCGAGCCGTGTCGGCGTCGGTGGCCACGCGCTGGAGCTCGTCGAGCCACACGTGCTGCTCCTCGGTGGCGTCGGGGATCATCAGCGAGGTGAACACTCGCCGGAACGCCGAGTCGGGCCGGGCCCACCCGACCTTGATGAGCTGGTCGAGGGTGTCGTTCATCTCCGCCTCGACCGGGTCCTTGTCCGGCTGGCCGGAATAGCTGCCGTAGAAGACCAGCCGGGAGACACGCTCGGGGTGACGGTGGGTGTAGGTGATGGCGACCGGGCCGCCCTGCGCCATGGCCAGCAGCGCGAACGAGTCGAGGCCCGCGTCCTCGATGACCGCCTCGAGGTCGCCCAGGCGCGCCTCGAGCGAGTGGTCGGTGACCCCGCGGTCGGACAGGCCGTGGCCGCGCTCGTCGAACCGGATGACGGTGTGCTCGCGCCCCCACTCGTCGAGGTAGTGCCGCCAGACCGGCGACTGCCAGTCGTACTGCAGGTGGCTCAGCCAGCAGGAGTCGGCGACCAGCGGCGGCCCTGACCCGTGCACGGCATACGCGATGCGCACGCCGTCCGGGGCGCGGCAGAACCTGATCTCCTGCCGCGGCACGGGTGGCTGGGTCGCCATGACATCGATGGTACGACCGGGGTGGCCCCTGCCGGTCAGTCGTTGTCAGTCGAGGGTGTCGAGCCACTTCCGGATGGATTCGTCGTGCTGCCCCAGCGCCGGGGGCGCCTCGTGCACCTCGCGACCACCGGCGGAGGTGTTGTCGTCGAAGCGGATCGGGGGCCCGGGCACCTCGATCGTGCCGAGCACCGGGTGGTCGACCTCGATGACCAGGCCCTGCGACCGCGTCTGGTCCCAGTCGTAGACGCGGTCGAGCGTCCGCACCTCCCCGGCGGGGACGCCCAGCTCGTCGAGGCGTGCGAGCAGCTCGACGCGCCCGTAGGGGGCGAACGCCCGGTCGAGGAGCCGGGTCACCTCGTCGCGGTGCGCTACGCGCTCGCGGTTGGTCGCGAGGCCCGGCGCCTTCGGGTCGATGCCGAACGCCGTCGCGAGCCGGGCCCACAACGCCTCGCTGCCGCAGGCGATCTGGACCATGCCGTCAGCACAGGTGAACAACCCGTAGGGGCAGATGGAGGGGTGGTGGTTGCCCTGCCCGTGGCCGACCTCGTGCGCAACCGTGTACCGCGTGCCCTGGAAGGCATGGACGCCCACGATGGCGGCGAGCAGGGAGGTGCGCACGACGCGCCCGACCCCCGTCGTGGCGCGCTCGTGCAGGGCGGCGACGACGCCGTACGCGCCGTACATGCCGGCGAGCAGGTCGCCGATGGGGACGCCGACGCGCATGGGTGTCTGGGCGTCCGGGCCGGTGAGTGACATGAGGCCGCCCTCGCCCTGGGCGATCTGGTCGTACCCGGCGCGGCCGCCCTGCGGACCGTCGTGGCCGAACCCGCTGATCGACAGCACGACGAGCCGGGGGTTGAGCTCGTGCAGGCGCGCGACGGTGAAGCCGAGCCGGTCGAGGACGCCGGGACGGAAGTTCTCGATGAGGACGTCGCCATGGCGCACCAGCCGGGTCAGGACCTCGCGGCCGTCGTCGGACTTGAGGTCGAGGGCGATCGACTCCTTGTTGCGGTTGCAGGACAGGAAGTAGGTGGAGACCGGGTCGTCCTCGGGTCCGACGAACGGCGGGCCCCAGCCACGGGACTCGTCGCCCGTGCCCGGCGTCTCGACCTTGATGACGCGGGCACCCATGTCCCCCAACATCATTCCCGCGTGCGGTCCCGCCAGGGCGCGGGACAGGTCGATGACGGTGATGTCGCCCAACGGTCCGGGCACGGGTCCTCCTCAGAGCCAGTCGACGTCGGCGCTCGGGCGCCCGTCGGCGAGGCGAGCGTAGCCCGGGCCGCGGTCGAAGAACGGCTCCCGGTCGGGCCGGGCGGCGCGCAGCTCGGCCCGAAGCCGGTCCGAGGCCTCGACGTCGATCGCGGGTTCGTCCCTGGTGCCCGAGGCCACCACGCCGTAGTCCCGTCGGGCCCCCTCGAACGACACCTTGCCCCAGCGCAGGTCGCGCTCGACGTCGTCGTAGGGGCGCGTCAGCGGGTCGCCCCAGCCACCACCGCCGGTCGTGCGGATGCGGATCACCTGCCCGGCCCTGACCGGCTCGGCGTCGGCCAGGGCGTCGACCTCGCGCTCGTCCGTGCCGCCCGGGTCGATGGTGACGGCGAACGGCATACCGGCCCTGCCGCCCCTGACCCCCCAGCAGGCGAGGATCGAGCGGTCGGCGATGGACATGAAGTGGGCGTCCTTGAGCATCCGGATCTGCTTCTCGTAGCCGAGGCCCCCGCGGAACCGGCCAGGCCCGCCGGAGTCGACGGCGAGCCCGAGCCGCTCGACGACGAACGGGAACCGGCTCTCGGTGAACTCGGTCGGCAGGTTCCGAGAGTCGGGCACGACGTGGATGGTGTCCTCCCCGTCGGCGTAGTAGCGCCCGCCCGACCCGCCGCCGAGCACCTCGCGCATGAGGTAGTCGGCGCCGTCGCGGTCCTTGCCGTAGACCCCGGTGTAGCGGATGGTCTCCTGGTCGGCGGGCATCCGGCCGTCGACCGCCTTGGCGACGACTCCGGCCAGCACGCCGAGAAGTCGCAGGATGACGAACGTCCGGGCGTTGGTGGGCGCGGGGAAGATCGGCGTGAGCAGCGTGCCCTTGTCGGGGAAGCGCATCTCGATCAGCGGCACGACACCCTCGTTGACGTCGAGCTCGGCCATCCGCTCGGGCGACTCGGCGAGGTTGCGTAGGATCGGCGCGAGCCACTTCTTGAGGAAGTTGCCGCCGACGTAGTCACCGCAGTGGTTGATCGGGCCCTTCGCCTGGGGCGCCGTGCCGGTGAAGTCGATGATGAGCCGGGGCCCGGCCGGACGGCCGTTCTCGGGGTCGGCGGGGGCGTCGCTCACCTTGGTCAGCGTGATCCGCTGGGTGTGCAGCCTGGGGTCGTCGACACCGTCGTGCTCGGCGTAGTCCTCCCAGACGTAGGTGCCGTCGGGGATCTGCGACAGGATCTCGCGGCGGTAGGTCTCGGTCGTCCGGTCGAGGATCGTGTCGAACGCCGCCTCGACGTCGGCGCGGCCGTAGCGGGCGAACAGCTCACCGAGACGCCGCGCCCCCATGAGGCAGGCCGAGCACTCGGCGTCGAGGTCGGCGGCGAGCGAGTCGGGCATGCGCGAGTTGCGGGTCATGATCCGCAGGGCCGCCTTGTTGGGAACTCCCCTGTCCCACAGCTTGATCGGCGGGACGGCGAGCCCCTCCTCGTGGACGCTGGTCGCGTTGCTGGGCATCGAGCCCGGCACCGCGCCGCCGATGTCGTCGTGGTGCCCGAACGCCTGGACGAACGCCACGACCTCGCCGTCGTGGAACACCGGAACGGTGACGCACAGGTCGGGCAGGTGCCCGATGCCGCCCTCGGACTCGTAGACGTCGTTGTGGAAGAAGACGTCGCCCTCGGCCATCTCGGCCAGCGGGAAGTCGCGCACGATCGGGTGCACCAGCGCGGAGTACGAGCGCCCGGTGAGCTTGCGCAGCTGCCGGTCGTGGATGCCGGCGCGGAAGTCGTGGGCGTCGCGGATCATGGGTGAGCGACTGGTGCGCGCGATCGAGGTCTCGACCTCCATCTCGACACTGGCGAGGGTGCCCTGCACGATCTCGACGAGGATCGGGTCGACGTCGGCGCCCTCGGGGGTGAGCCGCTTCCCGTGTTCGTATGCCGTGGGCAGGCCGGCGGGGTTCATCGGTCGCCCCCGGCGGTGGTGGGGTGGAGGGCTTCGCGGGTGATGACGAGGTTGCCGAGCGTGTCCACGCGCACGGCGAACCCGGGGTGCACCGGGACGGTCGAGCCGAACTCCTCCACGACCGCCGGCCCGCTGAAGGTGTCACCGGCCCGCAGGTCCGGTCGCCAGTGGATGGGCGTGTCGACGAAGCCGTCGTCGGCGTCGAAGCAGACTGCTCGTCGACCGGCCACAGTCTTTGAGCGATCTGCCCGGTCCTGACCGGGCGGATCGCTCAAAGACCCGGGGGAGCCGGGGTCGCGGCCGGGGAGCTCGCGCAGCTCGGGACGGGTGATCGGGCCGACGCCGGTGACCCTCAGGTTCACCCACTCGACCTGCTGGGAGGCGTCGCCACGGAAGTCGTAGCCGTAGAGCGCGCGGTGCTCCGCGTGGAACGCGTCGGCGACCGAGGCTGCGTACGCGGCGTCCACCGGGCCGTCCGGAGCGGGCACCCGGACCTCGAACGCCTGGCCGAAGTAGCGCAGGTCGACCGTGCGCACGTAGCGGTGGGCGCTCCGCGGGAAGCCCTCTGCGTCAAGGGCTCTCGCGGCCCTGTCCGTGAGCTCGTCGAAGACCTTCTGGACGGCCCCGTGGTCGAGCGCGTCGTGGCGGGCGACGGCGGTCTGCACGTAGTCGTTCCTGACGTCGACGGTGAGCAGGCCGAACGCCGAGAGGTTGCCCGGGTTCTGGGGCACGACGACCCCGGCGAGGTCGAGGACGTCGACGAGGCGGCAGGCGAGCAGGGAGCCGGAGCCGCCGAAGGTCGTCAGCATGAAGTCGCGCACGTCGAGGCCCCGCTTGACGCTCACCTGGCGCAGCGCGTTCGCCTGGTTCCACGCGGAGATCTCCAGGATGCCGGTGGCGCAGCGCACGGGGTCGAGGCCGAGCCGGTCGGCGAGCTCGTCGACGCCCCGGCGCGCGGCATCGACGTCGAGCGGGATCTCACCCCCGAGCAGGTGCGGGGGGATGCGCCCGAGGACGACGTGGGCGTCGGTGATCGTGGGCTCGGTGCCGCCCTTGCCGTAGCAGAGCGGGCCGGGGTCGGCGCCGGCCGACCGGGGCCCCACCTTGAGGGTGCCCTCGGGGGTGACCCAGGCGACCGAACCGCCGCCCGCGCCCACCGTCACGACGTCGATCATGGGGATCTTGCTCGGGTAGGCGCCGACCGTCCCCTCCGTCGTGAGGGTGGGCTCGCCGTCGAGGACGACGCTGACGTCCGTCGAGGTGCCGCCGCCGTCGCACGTGAGCACCTTCTGGTATCCCGCGCGGTGGGCGACCAGCCCGGCCCCGAGGGCGCCGGCGGCCGGCCCCGAGAGCACCGTGGTGACCGGCTGCTTGACGACCTCGTCGGCGGAGAGCACGCCGCCGTTGGACTTCATGATCGAGAACGCCACCCCCGGCGCCAGCGCGTCGAGGCGGTCGTGGATGTTGGCGACGTAGCGGGCGACCTTGGGCTTCACCGCCGCGTCGACGAGGGTGGTCATCGAGCGCTCGTACTCTCGGTACTCACGCAGCACCTCGCTGGAGAGCGAGACCACGGCATCGGGGTGCTCCCGGCGGAGCACCTCGCGGACCGCTCGTTCGTGGCTGTCGTCGGCGTAGGAGTGCAGCAGGCACACCCCGACCGACCGTGTGCCGCGGTCGCGGAACCACCGTGCGGCGGCCACGGCCGACTCCTCGTCGAAGGGCCGGATCTCGTTGCCCTCGAAGTCGACCCGTCCCCCGACGGTGCGGACGAGGTCGACCGGCACGATGCGTGGTGGCTTCACCCAGAAGTAGGAGTTGCCGTAGCCGTCGGGGACGGCTTGCCGCGCGATCTCGAGGATGAACTCGTAGCCCTCCGTGGTGATGAAGCCCACCGACTCCACCTTGCCCTCGAGGAGCTGGTTGGTGGCCACGGTCGTGCCGTGGCAGACCGCGGTGATGTCGTTCCCCGTGGCGCCCATGAGGTCGAGGACCTTGTGGACACCGTCGATGAACCCGTCCGCGGGGTCGGCAGGGGTCGACGGCGTCTTGGTCGTGACGAGCTCGCCGGAGTCCTCGTCGAGGGCCACCACGTCGGTGAACGTGCCACCGGTGTCGATGCCGATCCGGATCCGACGCCGCGGCTTGGTGGCCCGGGGCTGCGGCTGACTCGTCACGCGGACGATTCAACCGACCCCAGGCCGCCGTTTCGTTGGCACAACCTGCCAACGGGTGGCGCGGTGGTGGTCAGTCGACGTCGTCCCCGGCTGGGAGCTCCTTGAGCCAGATGGTGCCGTCCTCGGCGCCCATCGACGTGTAGGAGCCGCGCCCCACGGGGATGCGCCACTGCTCACCCTCGGTGCCCTCGATGGCCGCCACGGCCAGGCGGATCATCACCGCGTGCGTCACGACGGCGACCTTCTCGCCGGGGTGCCGCGAACCGATGAGCGCCAGGGCCTCCAGCATGCGCTTCTGGGCGTCGCGCAGGCGCTCACCGTTGGGGCACACCGCCGTCGACGGGGAGGTCTTGTAGCGGTGGAACGCCTCAGGGTCGTACATCTGGGCCTCCTGGGAGGTCAGGCCCTCCCAGGCGCCGTAGTCGACGTTGATGAGCCCGTGCATGATGCGGATGTCGGGGATCCGGGCCTCGTCGGCGATGATCTGCGCCGTCGAGATGGTGCGCCGGAGACCGCCGGCGTAGACCGCGGACAGACCGATCGGCGACAGCTGGCGAGCAGCGTCCACCGCGTCCTGGTAGCCCTGCGCGTCGAGCGGGACGTCGCAGCGTCCGCGGTAGCGGTTCTCGACGTTCATCGTCGTCGTGCCGTGCCGGACGACGTAGAGGGAGCAGGCCTGCGCCGAGGGCTCCCGCGCATCGGTGCCCGAGCGGGAGATGGTGGTGTTCTGGGTCATGGTGGGCCCTCCTCAGTGGACCGTGCTGTGCAGGAGCGGGTAGCCGTACGTGGTCAGGGGGCGGGCGATGATGCTCTCGAGCAGGGCGGCCTGCTCGTCGCCGAGGTCGCGCTTCCAGGCCACGCCCCGGCTGGCCTGGAAGGTGTGGAGGCGGAAGCCGGCCTCGAACTCCGGCGTCCAGTCGAGGCCGAGGAAGTCCATGACCTGCTCGAGCGTCTCGCGCGGGCTCTCCATCAGGTCCTCCAGCCGGACGTCGAGCCACTGGTCGGCGGGCACGAGCCGGCGGGCCTGGTCGAGGGCGTCCATGAGCAGGCGCCACCCGATCCCGGCCAGGGCGACGAAGGAGCGACCTGACGACTCCCACTCGGCCTGGTCGCCGGGGGACAGCGGTCCCAGGTACCAGCTGTCCGGGCCGCGGTAGCCGTCCCACCACCCCATCTGCAGCCAGGAGCTGCACACCGCCCGGCCGTCCCGGATGACGTGCACGAAGCGCGCGTCGGGGTAGGCGCTGCGCAGCAGCCCGGAGCGGGGCCAGCCGGTGAGGTGGTGCACGAAGTGCGGCTTGCCCTGCGCCTCCATCCGGCTGTCGAAGAAGTCCGTGATGCGCCCCGTGAGCCACGGGGTGGCGTCCAGGGCGGTGAGGTCGCGACAGGGCTGCGGGAAGATGTTGGAGATCTGCCGCTCCAGCACCGTCCACCCCTCGGAGGGCGCGACGCGCAGGCGTCCACGCTCGAGCGGGCGCCGCCGGTCACGGAAGGGCCGCAGCGACGGGTCACGCTCCGCGGAGCGGGCGAACAGGGCACTGTTCCACTGGCCCTTGAGGTTGAGACGGGCGAACTTGTCGTCGACGTTCGACACGAAGCCGACATCCGGGTGGCGGGCCACCAGCTCTGTGACCAGCGTGGAGCCACACCGGCCACTTCCCAGCACGAACGACAGCATCTGCACCCCCTCTGGTGACGGCACCGGATCGACGCGGGACGGTCGAAGGACCGCCGCGACGGCAACGCTTCCACTCCGGGGTGACCGCAGGACCCGGCGAACGCACGAGCCCGGATCTCCCGCGCCGGTTGGATGCCGTCTACGACATTTGTCGATGGGCGGCCGGGCGGCGGAGCGGTTCACTCACCAGGACATTCACGACACCAGGGGGAACCCATGCTCGTACCCAGCCTGCTCACCGCTGCCATGGTCGCGGCCTCGGCGCTCACGTCCTCGCCCGCCCTGGTGGCCGGGTGGGAGATGAACGACCCCGCCGGCTCCACGACGGTGGCCGACTCCGGGCCCTCCCACCTGACGGGCATCCTCAAGGGTGGCGTCAAGACCACCGGCAGCACCCTGGCGTTCTCGGGCAACGGCGTCGTGACGGCCACCGGGAGCAGCAAGCTGGCGCTGGGCTCCCAGCCGTTCACGATGGAGACGCGGCTGCGGTTCTCCAAGGTGCCGAACGCGACGGTCGGTGACTACGACATCCTCCGCGGCACCCCGGGAGGTGGCTGGCGCCTCGAGATCGTGGCCCGCAAGAAGCGGACGATCGCGGTCGCGGCGTGCGGGTACGCGGGGTCGAAGGCGAAGCTGCTGCTCACCGGTGGTCCACACCTGGCGGACGGGGCGTGGCACGTCGTGCGGTGCGTGAAGACCGACACCTCAGTGAGCGTCGTCGTCGACGGCGTGGAGGTGGCCAAGCGCGCCATCGTGATCGGCAGCGTCACGACGAAGGACCCGCTGGCGATCGGTGCCAAGCCGACCGGCGCCGACCCGTACACGGGCGAGCTCGACTACGTCCGCGTGTACGCCGGCTGACGCAGCGGTGAGACGGCGGCGGCCCGACGGCGCGGCCCGACGGCCGCGTCCAGGCGGCTGCCGTCAGGATGCGCCGAAGCGGCCCCGGTGCTCTAGCGGGATGAGGGGCTTGTCGCCGCGCACCTTGAGCTGCTGCACCGCCCAGGTGTTGCCGTCGGGGTCGGCGAACCCGAAGAACGTCCCCCCGTCGCGCTCGTCGAACACGGTGACCTCGCTGCACTCGACGCCCCGCCCGACGAGCTCGTCGCGGGCAGCTGCGGCGTCTGCGACGACGAGCTGGAGGCCGCGCATCGAGCCCGGGGCCATCTCCTGCTGGGCGGGGAGGGTGCCGACGACGATGGAGCAGCCTGAGCCCCGCGGGGTGAGCTGGGCGACGTCCATCTGGTCGTTCGTCGTGCGGTGGTCGAGCTCGAACCCGACCTTGTCGCGGTAGAACTCCACCGCGGACTCGAGGTCGCTCACGGGCAGGATGACGACTTCCAAGGTCCAGTCCATGGTCTGGAGTCTTCCGGTATGGCGCGTGGCGCGCCAGAGGTCGGCGAATCCGGTTCGGCTGCAACTGGATTCGCACTGTCTACCCCTTCCGATCCGGTTCGAACACCTGTACGATTGAGGCATGTCCACCGCCCCGCTCGCGCAGTCCCGGCACCGCCG
>NZ_LMSC01000005.1:174716-370688 GCF_001428025.1 Phycicoccus sp. Soil748
GCACGCACTGCCGCCGTCGCGGGGCGGTTGAACCGGGCGCAGGCCGAGCTGGTCGACATCGCCGCCGAGCTCATCACCGACCGGCACTGGGGTGACGGCGGGTCGAAGACCCCCGAGCACTACCTGGTGGTGCGGGCGGGGTTGTCGCCGGCGCACGCCAAGGACGTGGTGGCGGTCGCGCGCCGCCGGGCCGAGCTGGTCGACGCCGCGTCCGCGTTGGATGCGGGTGAGCTGTCGTTGGACCAGGTCGCGGTCATCGCCCACGGCGTCCCGGCCGGCTACCAGGCCTCGGTCACCGCGTTGGCCCGGGAGGCGACGGTGCCGCAGCTGCGCCGGGCCGTGTCCCGGCATGCGTTCCCCGCCGCCGCCGTCGCCGAGGAGGCAGGTGGGGGCGCGGCTGCCGAGGCGGCCGAGTCCTCGCCCGACGACTCGACCGCAGACTCGGGTGTCGACCCGCGTGCGGAGGTGGAGCGTGCGCAGGAGGCTGCTCGGCAGTCGGTGGCCGAGCAGCGGGCGTGCGCCAGGCCCGAGCTGTCGATGAGCTACGACGCGGACGGCCGGTTCCAGCTGCGGTACTCCGCCCCGGCCACCATCGGCGCCCTGGTCGAGCAGGCGGTCAAGGAAGCCAAAGACGCGCTGTTCACCCGTCGCCGCGATGATGCCGCAGTCACGCGTGTGGAAGAGCGGCATGCGGGGTTGCCGACGTACGCCGATGCGTTGGAGGAGATGGCCACCCGCTCCCTCGCCTCGGTGACCTCGACCAGCCGGGCAGCGCACTACCGGGTCTACCTGCACCTGGACACGGGCGGCGCCTGGGTGAGCGGTGGGCACGCGATCCCGCTGAGGCTGCTCGGCCGGTTCATCTCCGACGGTGTGGTCCAGCCCGTCTGGGAGACCGACGGCACCCCCGTGTCGGTCGGCCGGGCGATGCGGATCCTGCCCGAACGCACCCGACGCCTCATCGCCGACCGCGACCGCGGCTGCCGGTTCCCCGGCTGCACCACCACCGCCTTCACCGAGATCCACCACCTGCACACGTGGGCCGACGGTGGGAGCACGGACATCGCCAACCAGGTCTCCTTGTGCACCGCCCACCACGACGGCATCGACCGCGGCGACCACACCATCACCGGCGACCCCAACACCCCCGACGGACTCGTCGTCACCAACCGCCACGGCCTGACCATCAGACCACCCCGACCAGCCGACACCGCCCCACCACCCGGCGGCGACCCCCAACCACCGCCCGGCACCTCCCAGCCACCCAGCGGCGGACCCATCACCTGGACCGACATCGAGGTCCCACCCGACAGCCACCTCGGTCAGCGACGCCTCACCGTGGTGCCACCAGCCGATCCGGCACCCAAAGTCCCGCAAGGCCTCTACTCCGAACCTGAACCGGAACCCGAACCAGCCTCCGTCTCCTGGCTCGACGACCCCGCCAACCCCGACCGCGGACTCATCCGCGTCCTCTGAGCCCCAAGGCCCGCGCTTGCGCTGGCATGACTGGGCGGGCCCGAGCGAACCCGCCACCCGCAGGCGCGTCGCATGGGAACCTGACCGTGTCTCCTCTCCGTCACAGAGGAGTCGAGCAGTCCGGCCCTGGGGGAGGCGGCATGAGGCGCAAACGGGTGGTCGCAACCCTGGGCGCCCTCGTGGTGGTCGCCGCCCTCGGCATGCTGGCGTCGTCCGCGGGGTTCCCGCCGGGGTCACGTGTGCGCATCGAGCTGTTCGAGCTCCCCGGGCCGAGCGGCGCACCGGTCGGGCCGGTCCGTGACGGCCTCCTCGTCGACCAGCTGGTCGAGGCGGACCCCTCTCACTGGGCAGGGTCGTTCGCCGATGGCCACAGCCTCGTGGCGACCTACGTCGGCGTCGACCAGGCCACCGCTCGGCGTGCGCTGACCGATGCGGGGGTGTCGTCGGCCGTCCGGCTGGAGGCGCGGTCCGTCAGCCGCGCGGACGCCGACGCGGTCCGCGACCTCATCCAGGGGAGCGGGCTGTGGGGAAGCCGCATCTCCGGCCTGGGCTTCGACCCCTACCGCTGCGTGGTGGAGGTCGAGGCGCGCAGGCCCAGCCTCGAGCTGGTGCGCCGCCTGGAGGAGGTCACGTCCGGGAGCGACGTGCCGGTCCGCATCCACTGGCAGCTCCACGCGCCGCGCGCTGTCTGACGACACCAGGCCGCGACCGGTCCGGCCCGGCCCGTCTAGTGGGGGAACGACGTCCGGGCGGGGCGTTCGAGGTCGTCGCGGTGGTTGCGGATGAGGTCGAGGTTGCGGTCGCGCAGGTGGTCGAACCCCTGCCCGATGTTGGATCCCGGCGTCAGGGACGCGAGCGCCGTTGCGGGGTCGAGCCGGGCCGAGACCCATCCCTCGTGCGACGCGGCCTTGGCGACGATGTGGCCGACGGGTGTGACGATGTGGGAGTTGCCGAAGTAGAGGACCCCAGCCGCATCGACCCCGGTGGCGTTGGCGCCGACGACGAACACGTGGTTGTCGTAGGCCCGCGCGCGAGAGGTCAGCTCCCAGATGTCGGCCGAGCGCAGCAGCGCCGACGGCCGCAGGATCACCTCGGCGCCCTGGACCGCCTGGATCCTGGAGAGCTCGGGGTAGTCGCCGTCGAAGCAGATGATCATGCCGATGCGCCCGAGGTCGGTGTCGACCACGGTCACCGTGTCGCCGGGGGTCACCCAGCCGCCGCCGTCGACGTGCTCGGTGCAGAACGGGTGGGTCTTGCGGTAGACGCCGACCACCTCGCCGCGGGGGTCGATGAGCACCGAGGCGTTGTGGACGACGCCGCGCTCGGGGCCGCGCTCGTACGTGCCGAGGCAGACATGGACACCGAGGTCACGGGCGACCTGCTGCACGGGCTCGGTGACGGGGCCCGGGATCTCCGAGACCAGGTCCCAGAGCTCCTCGGTCGAGCAGTCGGGCGTGAACCCGGTCGTCGCCGTCTCCGGCAGGACCACGAGCTCGGCCCCGGTGGCGTCGACGCACCGTCGGGTGAGGTCGACGCACTTGTCGAGGTTCTTGCGGACGACCTCCGGTGACAGCGGTCCCTGGACCGGCGCCAGCTGCACGGCCGCCGCGGTGAATGCGCGCATCAGCGTCGCCTCCCTAGGTTCCACCCGACGATAACCCCGGCGAGGGCCACAGCCCCACCGGTGAGCACGCCGTACGCCCAGCTGCGGTCCGGACCGCGCCCGGCCCCGGCCCTGCCCAGCTGGGCAGCGGGCGTCGCGGCCACTCCCGCATAGACGGGTGCCCCTGCGGGGGCGCCGGGTGCTCGGGTGAGCACGGGCGACTCGATGGGTACGGGGCGCACGCCGGCGATGTCCGCGTCCACGGACGCGAAGAACTGGGCTGCCATCTTGCGGGTGGCTCCCGCCAACATGCGCTGGCCGACCCCGCCGATCACACCACCGACGGCCGCGTCGGCGTCGTAGGCGAGGTCGGTGCCCCCCGCCGCAGCCGGGCTGAGGCGTACGACCACGTCCGCGTCCACCGTGCCCGGCGCCCCGGAGCCGGTGGCCTTCATGGTGAACTGGCCCGGCGGTCGGGGGTCCTGCAGCGCGACCTTGCCGTCGTACGTGCCCTTGATCGCCGCGACCCCGGCAGTGACGGTCATGGCGTACTCGTCCTGGCCCACCTGCGTGAGGGACTCGCACCCCGGCAGGCACCGAGCGAGGACGGCGGGGTCGTGGAACGCGTCCCAGACCTGCTCGGGCGTGGAGGTCAGGGTGGCCGTGCCGGAGATCTTCATCGGGGCTTCCTCGTCGTCGCGTCGTGGTTGCGCAGGGAAGGGATCTCGCCGGCCTCGTGGCGTCGGCGCAGCTCCCACAGCTCCACGGGGGAGATGGGCATCGAGGTGATCGCGAAGCCCTCGGCGTCGGAGATGGCCGAGGCGATGACCGCGCTCACCGGTATGCAGCCCGCTTCGCCGGCGCCCTTGATCCCCAAGGGGTTCAGCGGCGACGGCGTCTCGAGGTGGTCGGTCTCGATGTGTGGGACCTCGGAGGCGTAGGGCATCAGGAAGTCCATGAACGAGGCGTTGAGCAGCTGGCCCGACTCGTCGTAGACCATCCGCTCGTAGAGCGCGCCGCCGACTCCCTGCGCGACCCCGCCGTGCACCTGGCCCTCGACGATCATCGGGTTGATCATGGGGCCGCAGTCGTGGACCACGCAGTAGCGCAGGATGCGGATCTCGGCCGTCACCGGGTCGGTCTCCACGATGGCGGCGTGCATGCCGTTGGCGAACGTCGCCTGCGTCGGGGAGTAGAAGTCGCGGCCCTCCAGCCCCGGCTCGTCGTCCTCGGCGACCGGGGGGCGGTCGGGGTCGTTGCCGTGGGCGAACTGCGTGGCCGCCTGGGCCGCCTCGTCGAACGCGTAGCGCAGCGGGTTGGACATGACCGACACGGTGCCGAGCGACATCTGGGTGTCGGGGGCGCCCTTGACGCGGACGACGCCGTCGACGATCTCGAGGTCGTCGGCAGCCACCTCCAGAGCGTCGGCGGCGATGCGCAGCGCCTTGGCTCTCACCTGTCGTGCCGCGAGGGCGATCGCGTTGCCACTCATCACCGCCGCTCGCGACGCGAAAGTACCCACGGCGTAGGGCATCCGGCGGGTGTCACCGGTGGTGACGAAGACGTCCTCGATGGGGACGCCCAGCTCCTGCGCGACCACCTGGGCGAAGGCCGTCTCGTGGCCCTGGCCCTGCGACGTGAGCCCTGTCGAGACATTGACGCGGCCGCTGGTCTCGACCTGGATGTGGCCGCCCTCGTAGGGTCCCACCCCGGTGCCCTCGACGTAGCACCCGATCCCGAGCCCCACCCTGCGCCCGGCAGCCTCGGCCTCCATGCGGTACTGCGCGAAGTCGTCCCAGCCCACGAGGGCCTTGAGCTTCTCGAGCGTCGCGGGGAAGTCCCCCGAGTCGTACTTCAGCGGTCGCCCGTCCTGGAACAGCAGCCCGTGGTCGTAGGGCATGTCCGCCGGGAGGATGAAGTTGCGCGCACGCACTTCGGTGCGGTCGAGCCCGAGCTCGTCGGCGATGGCGTCCATCGTCCGCTCCATCGCGAAGCAGCCCTGCGGCCGGCCGGCGCCGCGGTACGGCGTGACGAGGACGGTGTTGGTGTAGAGCGACCAGAACTCGCAGCGGTAGGCCCCCGGCTTGTAGGGCCCGAGCAGCTGTGTGGAGGTGATGATCGGGACGATGATCCCGTACGGCGTGTAGGCGCCGTTGTCGTGCCAGAACCTCACGTCGAGGGCCAAGAGCCGCCCGTCGTCGTCGAAGCCGACCCGCACCTGCTGGAGCTGCCCGCGCTCGTGCGCCGAGGAGATGAAGTGCTCGCGACGGTCCTCGACCCACTTGACCTCCGTGCCGAGCGTCTTGGCGACCCAGGGGACGAGCACCTCCTCGGGCCACGGGTGGTTGATCTTCACCCCGAACCCGCCGCCGACGTCGGGGGCGATGCACTCGACCTTCGCCAGCGGCATACCGAGCTTGGCGGCCACCGCGGCGCGCACACCGGTGGAGGTCTGGGTCGAGGAGTAGATGCGCAGCTCGTCGCGGTCGGCGTCCCAGCGGGCGTAGACCCCCTTGCCCTCCAACGGCATGCAGGCGCTGCGTTCGATGGCGAGGTCGAGGTCGAGCACGTGGGGGGACGCCGCCAGCGCGGCCTCGACGTCACCGACCTCCTGGAGCATGTGGGCGGCGACGTTGCCGGGGACGTCCTCGTGCACGAGCAGGTCGCCCGTGCGGGCGGCCTCGAGGCCGACGACGGGCGGCAGCGGCTGGTAGTCGACGCGGATGCGGGCACAGGCGTCCTCGGCGAGGTAGCGGTCGCGGGCCACCACCATGACCACGGGCTCGCCGACGTGGTTGACCTCGTCCTTGGCCAGGGCGTACTGGGTGCGGCCGTGGGTCAGGGTGGGGTGCGGGATCAGCAGGGGGAGGGGCTCACCGACGCGGCCAGGGAGGTCCTCGTGGGTGTAGATCGCGACGAGGCCGTCGACGTCGAGGGCGTCCGTGACGTCGATGTCGACGACCTTGGCGTGGGCGTGGGGGCTGCGGACAAAGGCTGCAGCCAGGGCGCCACGACCCAGGTCGTCGAGGTAGCGGCCGCCGCCGGTCACCAGGCGCGGGTCCTCGCGGCGACGGATGGGCGCCCCGAACATCTGGGTGGTCACGCGGTGCTCCCGGCCGCCGGGCCCTCGGATGCGGATGCTTCTGCCTTGATCTCGGCGGCGCGCAGGACAGACTTGACGATGTTCTGGTAGCCGGTGCAGCGGCACAGGTTGCCCGAGATCGCCTCGCGCGCCTCGTCGGCCGTCGGGTCAGGGTGGTCCTCGAGGTAGGCGGTCACCGTGGTGACGAAGCCCGGGGTGCAGAAGCCGCACTGGAGCCCGTGGCACTCGGTGAACGCCTGCTGCACCGGTCCCATGGCCTCGACCGTCCCGAGCCCCTCGACGGTGGCGACCCGGTGGGCCTGGGCCGTCACGGCGAACATCAGGCAGGACCGCACGGGGGCGCCGTCGACGAGCACCGTGCACGCTCCGCAGACACCGTGCTCGCACCCGACATGGGTTCCGGTGAGCCCGACGTCGTGGCGGAGGAAGTCCGACAGCAGCCGGCGCGCCGGCACCCGGGCGTGGCGGGGAACGTCGTTGACCGTGACCGTCACGTCGAGCAGCACCTCGGGCACCGGTTCGCTCATGCGGCTGAGTCTCCTTGTGCGGCAACGGCATCCGTGGCGGCCTCGGCGAGCACGAGGTGGGCGAGCTGCGTGGCCAGCATCGCGCGGTACTCGGCCGTCGCATGGATGTCGTCCTCCGGCGCGAGGTGCTCGCGGACGAGGTCGTCGCAGGCCGACCAGTCGATTTCTCCTGGCGCCTGCCCGCGGCACGCCTCCGTCACGTCGAGGATGCCGGGCACGTCGGTGACGGAGACGAACGACAGCCGGGCCGAGGACACGACACCGTCCTCGACGGCGACCGCGGCGGCCACCCCGGCGAGCGCGTAGTCGCCGTGGCGACGAGCGCGCTCGGCAAAGGCCGTCCCCGTGGTGGCGCCGAACAGGGGGAAGCGGACGCCGACCGCCAGCTCGTCCGGCTCCAACGCCGTCTCCATGGGGCCGAGGAAGAAGTCGTGGCAAGGGATCTCGCGCGCCCCCCGGGCACTTGCCACCTCCACCACGCCACCGGTGAGGGCGAGGACCGCCGGCATCTCCCCGGCCGGGTCGGCGTGGACGATGGAGCCGACCGTCGTGCCGCGGTTGCGGATCACGGGGTGGGCCACGTGCCGCACCACGCGGCGCAGCAGCGGCGACGCGCCGTACACCACCTGGTCGTGCTCGAGCCGTGCGTGCCGGACCAGGGCACCCACCCGTACCGCGTCCGCGGTCACCGTCAGGTCGTCGAGCCCGCTGACGGCGTTGACGTCGACGAGGTGGGCCGGCGACGCGAGCCGCATGTTGAGGATGGGGATCAGGCTCTGACCGCCCGCAAGCACCTTGCCGTCGTGCCCGACCCGCGCAAGCACCTCCACGGCCTCCTCGACGGTGCGAGGCGCGTGGTGCACGAACGGTGCCGGCTTCACGAGCGGCCGTCCCGCGTCCCCTCCGTGCGCGACGCGTCCCGGTCTCCGACCCGGTCTCCGGCCTGGTAGAGGTCGTCGACGTCGCTCTCGCCGTAGGTGTCGCGCCCGAGCACGATGCCGGCGCCGCCGGGGCGGTTCGCACGGTCGCGCAGCTCGCGCGGGGCCACCGCCTTGGCCAGGTGGTAGCCGCCCACCGCGACGATGGTGCCGAGGGCGATGCCGCTCAGGGAGAAGTTGTCGGTGAACTTGATGGCGACGTTGCCGATGCCCATGATGATGCCGGCGGCCAGGGGCACGAGGTTGATCGGGTTGCCGAAGTCGACCCCGTTCTCCTTCCAGATCTTGGCGCCGAGCAGGCCGATCATGCCGTAGAGGACCACGGTGATCCCGCCGAGGACGCCGCCCGGCACCGAGGCGACCAGCGCACCGAACTTGGGGGAGAGGCCGAACAGGACGGCCACGAGTGCGGCGACGTAGTAGGCGGCTGTCGAGTAGACGCGTGTGGCCGCCATGACTCCGATGTTCTCGGCGTAGGTCGTGGTCGGGGAACCGCCGACCGAGGAGGCGAGGGCGGTGCCGATGCCGTCGGCGGCGATGGCGCGGCCCATGTAGGGGTCGAGGTTGTGGCCGGTCATCTCGGCGACGGCCTTGACGTGCCCGGTGTTCTCGGCGATCAGCGCGATGACGGCGGGGAGCACCAGCAGGATCGCCGTCATCGAGAACGACGGGGTGTGCCACCCGACGACCTCCTTGCCGTCGGCAGCGATCGTCGTCTGCGACGGGAAGCCGAACCACGCGGCCTCCTTGACGGCCCCGAAGCTCGTGCGGAAGTGCTCGAACGGGGTGGCGACGCAGTACGTGCCGGCCGCCTGGCAGGCCTTGCCGGCACCGTCGAGGAGGTTCTGCCCGGGCAGGGCGCTGGTGAGCTGGCCCGCGGTCTTGTCGAGGACCCACGACAGGACCGTGCCGAAGATGAGCGCGAGGAAGACGGCGATGCGGCCGATGAACCCGCGGAAGGCGACCGCGCAGACGATGGTGAAGACCATGACGAGCAGGGCGACCCACTGGTCCTGCGGCCAGTAGATCCCGGCGACGACGGGCGCGAGGTTGAAGCCGATGAGCATGACGACCGCGCCGGTCACCGAGGCCGGCAGCACGCGGTGGAGCAGGCCGGAGCCCAGGAAGTGGATGAGGATGCCGACCGCGGCGAGCACCAGGCCCGCGACGAGGATCGCGCCGGTGACCTCCTTGGAGTCCCCGCCCTGGGCGCGGATCGCCGCGACACCGCCGACGAACGACGCGGACGTGCCGAGGTAGCTCGGCACCCGTCCGGAGACGATGAGCAGGAACACGATCGTCGCGATGCCGCTCATCATGATCGCGAGCTGCGGGTTGAGGCCCATGACGATCGGGAAGACGAAGGTCGCCCCGAACATCGCCACGACGTGCTGGGCGCCGAGCCCGACCGTCTTGCCCCAGCTCAGGCGTTCGTCCGGCGCGACGACGTCGTCCGGTCCGGCGAGGTTGCCGTCGCCGTGCAGCTTCCAGCCCAGTGCCATGAGGACTCCTTGTCGACAGCCGCGCGGCGGCGAGACCCTTGCGAACCCTTCAGATCCTTCCGGACCCCCGTCGCCGGGGATAGGCGCAAACTACTGGGACCGGCAGGTCCCGCGTTGGGCAATTGTTGCTATCAGATGCCACGCATCTGGTGGACCTCGATGGCGATGGCGTGGCGGCTCACGGGGCGTCGAGGCGTGGCGGCGTCGGGGCGTCGCACCCGCGCCCAGTGATCACAGTGAGCGCTCGGGACTCCTCCACCGCCTCAGCACCCGCGCCGAGTGATCACAGTGACCTGCAGGGACCCCTGCGCCGCGTCACGCCAGCCCCCAGTGATCACAGTGACCGGTGCCGTCGCGCCGTGGGCCGGCTCAGCCGCGGCCGGGGAAGTGCCCGCGCCAGCCGTCGCTGGTCCGGACGACCAGGCCGCGCTGCCGCAGGGCGACCGCGACCCGGTCGACCGTGGCGCCTGGTGTGCCGAAGACATCCACTGACAGGGCGACGAGCAGGCGCCACCCGCGCCCGTCCAGGTCCTCCCGCCTCCGCACGTCCCTGACCCACTGTCGTGAGTCCTCGGAGTGCTGGCGTCCGTCGTACTCGAGTGCGAGCTTCACCTGCGGCCAGCTCAGGTCGAAGCGGTAGGTCCAGCCGCCGTTCTCGTCGCGGAGGACGTGGTTGACCACGGGTTCGGGGAGACCGGCGAGGACCACGAGCAGTCGCAACCGGGTCTCCATCGGCGAGTCCACACCGCTGCGCACGAGAGCCGCCGCGCGACGGGCCAGGGCTGCCCGCGGTCCACGGTGCTGCCGCGCCTGCTCGACCAACAGTTCTGGAGTGGTGCGTCGGGCGCGCACGAGCGAGTCACCGAGGACCACGAGGTCGACCAGGTCCAACCTCGTCGCCAGGTCCAGGAACGTGCGCTCCGGCCCGGTGACCGGGAGCCCCCGCAGCCTCAGGGCCGGCGGCATGCGTCGCGCCCTGCGCGCCTCGAGCTCGGGACGGCGTATCGGGCGGGCGTAGGGCACGGTGACCTGCACCCGGGACCGCGACGGGACGACGCCACCCCACAGCCGTGCGGCGGTCTCGTGGCTGAACACCGCGCCCTGCGGCAGGACGAGGAGCGCGGCAGCGCACCGCATACGCAGGGTGTCGTCCACGCAGTCCTGGACGTGGACGCCGCGGAGCACGCGCCGGAACCGTGGTCCGCGGAGGGTGCTCCGCGGCACCGGAGACCGTGACGTCTCGAACGGTGTCGCCTCTGGGGTCGCGGGAGCCACCACCCGAGGGTGGACCAGGTGGGACAGGCCCGTCGCCGTTGTCCACAGGCCCTGGGCTGCTCACTGTGATCAGCTGGGGCTGTCGACGGGACGTGGACGGCTCCTGCACTGCTCACTGTGATCAATGGGGGCTGTTGGCGACACGGTCCCAGGGACGGGAGTGTTCACAGTGACCAGCCCCGTCACCGCACCCACCGAGCTGCTGTCAGATGCCACGCATCTGGTGGACCTTGAGGGCGAGGGCCAGCTTGAGTCGCAGCTGCGGGTCGGAGGTGAACGGCCCGAGCATCCGTTCGAGCTTGGCGATCCGGTAGCGCAGCGTGTTGTAGTGGAAGAACAGGGTGCGCGCGGTCTCGGCGACGTTGAGGTTGGTGTCGAGGAGCACGCTGAGCGTCTGGCGCAGGTCGGCGTGATCGGGGACGTCGTCGGTGGCGAGCGGGCCCAGCGACTCCTCGACGAAGCGGCGCAGGTCCGCGCTGTCGGGGATGAGCGAGAGCAGCCGGAAGATGCCCAGCCCGTCGAAGTGGGTCAGGGCCGAGGCGCCGTGCAGCTGCCGCCCCACGCTGACGGCGCTGAGGGCCTCCTCGTAGGCGGCGCGCAGGTCCGCGACGGAGTCGATGGGTCGTGACACACCGGTCGAGAACGTCCGCCGACCGCCGCCACCGTCACCGCGGACCACGCGTACGACGTCGCCTACCGACCGCATGACCTCGTCGGTGTCCCAGTCGGCGGGTACGGCGTGCAGGGCCACGACCTCCTGGCTGAACCCCACGACCGCCGCCCGCGGGTCCCGCACGCCGACGGCCTGGATCCACGCGCGCGCGAACCGCTGCTGGAGGGACGCGACCTCCTCGGGCGCCCGGGTGGTGCGGCTGTCGTCCTCGTCGGTCTCGGCGACCACGACCACGAGCCGCCGGTCGAGGTCCCACCCGAGCGCGCTGGCGTGGGCGACGGCGTCCGCGGGTGTCCCGGCGCGTCCGGACAGGGCGTCCCGGAGGAACTCCGCGCGGTACTTGCCCTCCACCGCCGACACGGCCTGCTCCTTGGTGATGGCCAGTGCGGCCACCGTCGCTGCGCGCTCGAGCAGGTGCACGTCGTCGGACGTGAGGTCGCGGTCGACGAACGCCACGAGCAGCCCGTGGTCGAGCTGGCCCGCGACGATCCGGACGAGGGCGCGACCTGCGTTGCCGGTCCGGGGGTCGCGGATGCCCACGGGCTCGTGCTCGGTGATGAGGCGCCCGGTGCGGTCGAAGCAGTCGAGGGCCAGCGCGGCCGCCAGGTCGTCCTCGGCGCCGGCGCTCGCGACGAGCCGCCCGTCGGTGGTCGTCACCATGGTGGCGCCCCCGAGGAAGCCGGCGAGCCGCTGGCAGAGGTCCTGGAGGCCGCCGCCCGCGAGCACCACCCCGACGAGGATCTGGTGCGCCTCGTCGACGCGCTCGAGGATCTCGGCCTGCTGGTCGAGCAGCGCGCCGAGGACCTCGGTCACGACACGCTCGGCGCTCGGGGCTGCGGTCAGCACGACCGGGGTGCCGACCTGCTCCCCGAACGCCTGCCACCCAGATGCCCCCGCGCCGCCTCCACGCGTGACGACGAGCGCAGCAGCGGTACGCAGCGCAGCCACC
Organism: Phycicoccus sp. Soil748; assembly: GCF_001428025.1. Taxonomy (GTDB): domain Bacteria; phylum Actinomycetota; class Actinomycetes; order Actinomycetales; family Dermatophilaceae; genus Pedococcus. The sequence continues at coordinate 186,763 of NZ_LMSC01000005.1, forward strand.
GCAGCGGGGGAGCCGAGGTCCCGTGGGGTGACCGCGGAGGGGTCCACGCACAGGAGCTGGTGGTCGAGGCGGAGGTCCTGCACGGGTGCCGCGTTGGTGGGCGAGGCGTCGAGCAGGCGCGCCCGGGTGACGACCCGAGCCGCACTGGCCGAGGACCCTGTGATGGAGTCCGCCGTGTCCACGGGGTGCAGGGCGCCGTCGCGCAGCGAGGGCAGCTCGAGCAGCCGCTCGAGGGGCAGCCCGGTCACGAGCTCGCGGGCCTTGAGCGCGCTCGACGGAGGGCTCGCGGCGGCTGTCAACTCCGCGTCACGGACGCCCGCATCGTTGGCAACATTCACCATGAGGGGACTGTAACCGCACTGGGTAGCGTCGCACCGTCGGTCCCACCAGCCCGAGCCAGACTCTTGCACCGGAGGTCCTGTGGCGCAGCGCGAGCGGTCGTGGCCGGCGGCTGCCTCGTCGCGAGCCACTTCCGCGCTCGCCGGTCCACGCAGGGCCGCCACGGTGCTCGCCGCGCTCCCGCACGCTCTCTACCTGCGGTGCCACGACGGCTCGGTGCTCCCGGTGGTCACGGGCTCGGGCCTTCGCCTGCCGACCGCCCTCGTGCTCGCCTCGCCGGAGTCGCCGCACGGCTGGGACGTCCAACCCGGCGACCCCGTGTGGGTGGGGGACGGCGAGGTCCGGCTGCCCCGGGCGACGGTGCGTGCCGTGCGGACCTGGGCGCCGGTGCCCTTCGGCGCAGCCCTGGCCCCGCCCGAGGCGGTGTCCTTGGTCGCCGACGGCGCGAGCGGGCAGTGGCAGGGCGTGGCCCTGTCGCTCGCCCGCGTGGCCCTGCGTGGTGACGACGTCACGGACGCTGTTGCCGGCCTCGTGGGGAACGGCCCTGGCCTGACCCCGAGCGGCGACGACGTCCTGTGTGGCCTCCTGCTCGGCCTGCAGCCCGTGGCCCCCGCCCGGGACCGCGTGTGGGCGGCTGTCGCGCTGCGGCTCGGCGCCACGACGAGCCTGTCCGCCGTACTCCTCGGCGAGTCCGCTGCCGGGTATGCCGTGCCGGCCGTCCTGCGGCTCGGCTCGGCGCTGGTGGGTGGCTCAGCCGGGTACACCGACGACGCGCAGGTGCGTCGCGCCGTCCGGGAGGTCGTGGCCATCGGGCACTCGTCCGGCGCCGACCTGCTCGCCGGGCTCGCCGCGGCCCTCCGGGCCCTCGCCGAGCCCGTGCGACGGTGTCCCCCCGCCGCCGTGGGGGTGCCCGCATGAGCGACCACGTCGAGCTGCGCTCGGGTGTCTACGTCGACTCCGTCGGCCTCATGCAGGTCTCGCGGCAGGTCGCCACGACGCCCGGCGTGCAGGCCGCGCAGGTTGCGATGGCGACCGACCTCAACGTCGAGGTGCTCACCGGCATGGGTTTCACCGTGCCCGGGCACGCGACCCCCAACGACCTCCTCGTGGCGCTGCGCGCCGACGGCGAGGAGGGCATCGCTGCGGGCCTGGCCGCCGTGGAGGCGGCGTTCGCTGCCCTCCGTCCGGCCGACGGAAGGGCCGGCGGCGCAGGCGGCGCGGGAGCGACGTTCGGGCAGGTGCCGTCACCGCGCACCCTGGGGCGGGCGGTCGCCGCCGTCGACGCCAACCTCGCGCTGGTGTCGGTCCCCGGGCGCCACGCCGCGGTCGAGGCGTTCGACGCGGTCGACCGGGGCGTGAGCGTGATGGTGTTCTCCGACAACGTCCCCGTCGAGGACGAGGTGCGCCTCAAGGACGCGGCCGCTGCCCGCGACGTGCTCGTCATGGGTCCCGACTGCGGCACGGCGGTGGTCGGCGGGGTGGCCCTCGGGTTCGCGAACGTGGTCGCCCGCGGCCCTGTGGGCATCGTCGCCGCCTCGGGCACGGGCGCCCAGCAGGTCATGGCCCTGCTCGACGCGGCCGGCGTCGGCACCAGCCACTGCCTCGGCGTCGGCGGCCGCGACCTGTCAGCGGCTGTGGCGGGCCGGTCGACCCGCCAGGCCCTGGCCGCCCTCGACGCCGACCCGGGCACGAAGGCCGTCCTCGTGGTCTCCAAACCGCCGGCTCCGGAGGTCCTCACCGCCCTCGAGGGGTATGCCGCGGGGTTGGCCACTCCGGTCCACTGGGCCACCCTCGGCGCCGGGCGCCCCGACCTCACCGAGGCCGTGGAGGCGCTGCTCGTGGCCACGGGCAACGCCGTACCGGGGTGGCCGCGCTGGGCGCCGCCGGTCGACGGACACGGCCCTGGCCCAAGCGCCGCGCTGCCGCGAGGACGCCACCTGCGCGGGCTCTTCTGCGGCGGCACGCTGGCCGACGAGGCGATGCTGGTCGCCTCGAGCGAGCTCGGCGGCATCCGGTCCAACATCCCGCTGTCGCCCGAGCTGGCGCTGGGACCCGACCTGGCCGCGGACGGCCACACCGTGGTCGACTTCGGCGACGACACGCTGACGCGGGGCCGTGCCCACCCGATGATCGACCCCTCGCTGCGCCTCGAACGCATCGCCGCCGAGGCCCTCGACCCGTCCTGCGGGGTGCTGCTGCTCGACCTGGTGCTCGGGTACGGCGCGCACCCCGACCCCGGCCCCCAGCTGGCTGCGGCGGTGAGCAGGGCGCGTGCGGCCGCGCGGGCCGGCGGGCGCGACCTCCCCGTCGTGGTCTCGCTGACCGGCACCCGCGGCGACCCCCAGGGGCTGGACAAGACGGCTGATGCGCTGGCGGCCGCCGGCGCCGTCGTCCACCTCTCCAACGCCGCCGCGACGCGGGAGGCACTGGCCCTGCTGGCCGCCGGCCGTGAGGAGCAACCATGACCACGCCGTTGCACGGGCTCCTCGAGCAGGACCCGGTCGTCGCCACGGCCGGGGCGGGGATGTTCGCAGAGGCCCTGAGGGAGCAGGCGGTCGTGGTCAGCGAGGCCGACTGGCGCCCGCCGCCGGAGGAGTCCGTCGAGGCACTGGGTCGGGTCCTGGCAGACCGGCGCAGGGCCGAGGCGAACACCCTTGCGCTGCAACGCATGACCGCGGCCGGTGCCGACCTGGTCGACGTGCGTCCCGCGCGAGAGGCGCTCGGCCTGGAGCGAGGGACGTTCCTGCACGCCGGGCCGCCGATCGAGTGGGAGCGCGCGTCCGGGCCCCTGCGGGGGGCGCTCGTCGGCGCGGTCCTGCTCGAGGGGCTGGCCGACACCTCGGAGGAGGCGGAGCAGCAGCTCGCGGCCGGCGTGCACGCGCTCGAGCCCTGCCACCACCGCGACGCCGTGGGCCCGATGGCCGGCGTCGTCTCGCCGTCGATGTGGGTCTACGAGCTGCGCGACGAGGTGCACGACCACACGTCCTGGTGCTCGCTCAACGAGGGCCTCGGCAAGGTTCTTCGCTACGGCGCCTACGGCCCGGGGGTCATCGAGCGGCTGCACTGGATGAACACCGTGCTCGGACCCCTGCTCCAGGAGGCCGTGCGGGCGCGGGGACCGGTCGACATCAAGGCGGTCATCGCCCAGATGCTCCAGATGGGCGACGAGGGCCACAACCGCAACCGCGCAGGCTCCCTCATGCTCCTGCGCGAGCTGCTCCCGACCCTGATCACCGCCGACGGCTCCTCGGCCGACATCGCCGAGGCGGTGCGGTTCTCCGGGGCCAACGAGCACTTCTTCCTCAACCTCGGGATGCCTGCGTGCAAGCTGTCGACCATGGCCGCCGAGGGCATCCCCGGCTCGACCGTGGTGACGACCATGGCCCGCAACGGCACCGACTTCGGCATCCGGACGGCCGGCACGGGCGACCGCTGGTTCACCGGCCCGGCCAACACCCCGGAGGGCCTGTTCCTCGGCTCGTACGGCCCCGACGACGCCAACCCCGACATCGGCGACAGCGCCATCACCGAGACCGCGGGCATCGGCGGGTTCGCCATGGCTGCGGCCCCGGCCATCGTGAAGTTCGTCGGTGGCGACGTCCCGTTCGCGCTGCAGGCCACACAGACGATGTACGAGATCACCGTCGGCGAGCACACGGCCTACCAGGTGCCGATCCTCGAGTTCCGGGGCACGCCCACCGGCATCGACGTCGCCGCGGTGGTCCGGACCGGCATCCTGCCGCAGATCAACACCGGCATGGCCGGCCGGGTCGCGGGGACGGGCCAGGTCGGGGCCGGGCTGGTGAACCCGCCCGCGGAGTGCTTCACCGCGGCCCTCGAGGCGCTCGCCGAGCAGCCCGAGGCCTGAGGGCCCGCGGCGGCGGTATGGCGCTCGGGCGGGCGTGGCAGGATACGGGACCGTGACAGCGCGCATCCTCGACGGCAAGGCAGTCCTCGCGACCATCAAGGGGGAGCTGCGCGGCAGGGTCGACGCGCTGCGCGAGCACGGCGTCGTCCCCGGGCTCGGCACGGTGCTGGTCGGTGACGACCCCGGCAGCCACTGGTACGTCAACGCCAAGCACAAGGACTGCGCCGAGATCGGCGTCACGAGCATCCGCCGCGACCTGCCGGCCACGGCGACCCAGGCTGAGGTCGAAGCCGTCATCGACGAGCTGAACGCCGACCCGGCCTGCACCGGCTTCCTGGTGCAGCAGCCCACCGGCCTCGACGAGATGGCCCTGCTGTCACGGGTCTCGCCGGACAAGGACGTCGACGGCCTGCACCCCACGAACCTCGGGTGGCTGGCGCTCGGGAAGCCGGCCCCGCTGCCATGCACCCCGATGGGCTGCATCGAGCTGCTGCGCCGCCACGACGTGCAGATCGCCGGCGCCAACGTCGTCGTCATCGGCCGCGGCCTCACCGTCGGCCGTCCCCTTGGTCTCATCCTGACCCGCAAGAGCGAGAACGCCACGGTCACGCTGTGCCACACCGGCACCAAGGACCTCGGCGCCGAGGTGCGACGGGCCGACATCGTCATCGCCGCGGCCGGGGTGCCCGGCATCGTCACCAAGGACATGGTCAAGCCGGGGGCGGCGGTGCTCGACGTGGGCGTCAGCCGGGTCGACGGCAAGATCGCCGGTGACGTGGCCCCGGACGTCGCCGAGGTCGCCGGCTGGGTCAGCCCCAACCCCGGCGGTGTCGGGCCGATGACGCGCGCGCTCCTGCTGACCAACATCGTCGTCGCCGCCGAACGGCAGCTCGCCGCGGCCACGGCCTGACACCGTGACCGCGCCGCGCCTGGGCTGGTGGTGGGTCGCCGCCCCGGTGCTGCTCGTGGGGATCATCGCCTTCCAGCTCGGGCACGTCCGCTTCGCCGGCTTCACCCTCGCCGCCGGCCTCGGCTTCGCAGCGGTGCTGCGCCTCGTGCTCCCCAACGCCCTGAGCGGGGGCCTCGTGGTGCGGTCCCGGCTCGTGGACGTGTTCACCATGGCCGTGTTCGGCCTCGTCCTGGCCGTCATCACCTACAGCCTGGACCTCCACCCGCGCCGCTGACGGCAGACGCGTGACGGCAGACGCGTGACGGCCGGCCCCGGGTGACCCGGGACCGGCCGTCGCTGCGTACGGGGTGGAGGCGCCTCAGATGAGGCCCAGGCCCTTGACTGCGTCGCGCTCCTCCTCGAGCTCCTTGACGGAGGCGTCGATCTTGCCGCGCGAGAAGTCGTCGATGTCCAGGCCCTGCACGATCGACCACTGGCGGTCCTTCACCGTGACGGGGAAGGAGGAGATCAGGCCCTCCGGCACGCCGTACGAGCCGTCGGAGCAGACCGACATCGACACCCAGTCGCCGTCGGGGGTTCCGAGCGCCCAGTCGCGGGCGTGGTCGACGGTGGCGCTGGCGGCCGAGGCGGCCGAGGAGGCGCCACGCGCCTCGATGATCGCCGCACCGCGCTTGGCGACGGTGGGGATGAAGGTGCCGGCCAGCCAGTCCTGGTCGCCCACGGTCTCGGCGGCGTTCTTGCCCGAGACCTCGGCGTGGAAGAGGTCGGGGTACTGCGTGGCGGAGTGGTTGCCCCAGATCGTCATCTTGCGGATCTCGGTGACCGGCACGCCGAGCTTGGCTGCGAGCTGGGAGATCGCGCGGTTGTGGTCCAGGCGGGTCAGCGCCGCGAAGCGCTCGCGCGGGATGTCGGGGGCGTTGCTCATGGCGATGAGCGCGTTGGTGTTGGCCGGGTTGCCGGTCACGGTGACCTGGATGTCGTCGGCCGCGACCTTGTTGAGGGCCTTGCCCTGGGGGGCGAAGATGCCGCCGTTGGCCTCGAGGAGGTCACCGCGCTCCATACCAGGGCCGCGGGGGCGCGCGCCGACCAGCAGGGCGTGGTTGACGCCGTCGAAGACCTTCTCGGCGTCGTCGCCGATCTCGACCTTGGCCAGCGTCGGGAACGCGCAGTCGTCGAGCTCCATGACGACGCCCTCGAGCGCCTTGAGCGCCGGGGTGATCTCGAGGAGCCGCAGCTCCACGGGGACGTCCGGGCCGAAGAGCGAACCGCTCGCGATCCGGAAGAGGAGGCTGTAGCCGATCTGGCCGGCGGCGCCGGTGACGGCGACCTTGACGGGGGTAGTGCTCACGGTGGGCCCTTCACGTCGGTGGGGTGGGACAGCTGTCCCGACGCTAGCAGGGGCGGGGTGGTGCGTTCGCGGTGGTGCGCCCGCCGGGAGCACGCACGGGGCGCAGGGCTCGGGACCCCGTGGCTAGGGTCGTGGCATGCCCACTCCGGACTTCATCCTGGCCCTGCGCGACAAGGTCGGCACCGACCTGCTGTGGCTCACCGGCGTGAGCGCCGTCGTCCGCAACGAGCGCGGCGAGGTGCTGCTCGTCCGGCGAGCCGACAACGGCCAGTGGGCGCTGGTCAGCGGCATCCTCGAACCGGGGGAGCAGCCCGCCGAGGGCCTGCGTCGCGAGGTCGAGGAGGAGACGGGCGTCGTCGTGACGATCGACGCACTGACCGGGGTCTGGACCCTGCCGCCGATCGAGTACCCCAACGGTGACGTCGCGCAGTACCTCGACCTCTGCTTCCTCGCGACCCACGTCTCCGGCGACGCGCGCGTCAACGACGACGAGTCCCTCGAGGTCGGCTGGTTCGCCGTCGACGCCCTGCCGTCGATGCCGGAGCGGTCGCGCACCCGGCTCGACCGCGCGCTCGCCCACACCGGCCGGACCTGGTTCGCCGCGGATGCAGCCGGAGAGTCCGTTCCCGGCCCGGACGGGCCGGAGGCGTATGCCGCCGGGCCGGCCCGCGGTGCCGCCCTCGCCACCCTGCGCGACGGCGACCGCGAGGTGGTGGTCCGCCGCGCCCGTGAGTCCGACCTGCCCGCCGTCGTGCGGCTGCTCGCCGACGACCGGCTCGGGGCGACCCGCGAGGACGAGGGCGACCTCACCCCGTACCGGCGCGGGCTCGCGGCGGTCGACGCCGACCCGCACCAGCTCCTGGTGGTCCTCGACGACGGCGGCGAGGTCGTCGGCACGCTGCAGCTGACCTTCATCCCCGGCATCTCGCACGGCGGCGCCTGGCGAGCCCAGGTGGAAGGGGTGCGTGTCGCCTCGGACCGTCGCGGCAGCGGTCTGGGTGGACGGCTGATGGAGTGGGTCGCGCAGGAGAGCCGTCGGCGCGGCTGTGCGGTGGTGCAGCTCACCACGAACACGTCCCGCACCGACGCGCACCGGTTCTACGAGCGGCTCGGCTTCGTGCGCTCGCACGAGGGCTACAAGCTCAGCGTGGTGGACGCCCGCCCCGCTGCGCCGGCGGAGGTCGCTGCCCCCTAGGTTGGCGCCATGCGCGAAGTGGGGGACATGGTCGTCAAGCAGGGTTTCTACCTCCGGCCGAGGTATCGCAACTACCTGGTGCTGTGGCCGGTCGTCCTCACGGTCGCCGAGGGCCGGCTGCGCCTCGTCGACCACAAGGACCGGGTGCACCTCGACGCGCCGGCGCAGGAGGTGTCGGCGCGGTTCAGCCGGTTCGGACTGATGCACCTGTCCCACGCGGGCCGCCGCCTCCCGCTGCAGCGCCACGGTGCCAACTGGTCGCCGAACTTCACGACGCGGCAGGTCGAGGAGCTCGAGGCGGCGGGGATGCCCGTGCCGGGGCTCGCTGGAGGCATGTCGGGCGGCGGCGGTGACGGGTTGCTCGACGCGCTCGCCGGCCTCTCGGCGCTCGGTGAGGCGGCCGACGCCGCAGCGTCGCTGGGGTCCGGTGGACCGCTTCGACGCAGCTGGCCCCCGATCCTGACGGCCCTCGGCTGCCGGGTCGAGACGCGCGGCTGACGCCCGGGGCTCGACCGCCCCCCAGCGGGCGGCTGGGGGAGTAGAACTGTCCTGACGGCTGGCACGGACAGGTGGGTGCGATGGGCAGCGGAACCAAGGACGACCCGTGGGTGCTCAAGACCCCGCCGGGCACGGCTGACTACACGATGTACCGAGACGACGACGCCGACCCCGCGCAGCTGGTCTGCCAGGTCGGGTCGACACGACTGACGTACGACGCGCGCGTCGTCGAGGACCTGCACGTCTGGCTCCGTGAGCAGGGCGACTGGGTGTCCCTCGGATCTGCCGACGAGCAGAAGCCCGCCAGGGAGGGGACGGTCGAGGCGTGGGCCCGGTCCGCCGACAACCCGATCGGCGGGTGGTACGGGCTGCGCAAGGGGTACCGAGGTCGCGTGGGGATGTACCTGCCGCCACTTCTCGAGGAGCTCGGCCTGGCCGAGGTCGAGCACCTGCCCCGCAACAACCGGATGCGCGCGCTCTGAGCCGGAGCGTCAGCGTCGCGCGTGCTCCTCGGCTCTCAGGACCATGCTGCGGTGCATCCACGCGTACAGGGCCACGTCGCCGAGCCGGGTCGCCTCACCGTAGAGGCGGCCCGCCGTCCCTTCCGGCCTGAACGCGTGGCTCAGCTTCAGGCGGGACCCGTGGCCCTCGGGAGTGACCTCCAGCTCGAGGTCCATGTGGCCTGGCAGGCGCGTGTCGGGCTTCAGCACCATGCGGTGGCCGGCCTCCACGGCCGTGACGGTCCAGAAGTCCACCCGGTCGCCGACCCGCAGGGACCGGTCGGGGCGCCCGCGGCGACGCCCCGGGCCACCGATGAGCCGGTCCACCCCGCAGCGCGCCTGCCACACGAGCTCGGGGGTGAACCATCCGGTGTCTCCGCCGACCGAGGTCACGACGTCCCACAGGACTGCGACGGGCGCGTCGACGTGCGAGCTGCGTGTGCCACCGATGACCGTGTCCACCCGGTCCACGGTAGGCGGCCGGACGGCGGACCGCTCGGCTCGCCGCCGCCGGGTGGGTCGCCCAGACTGGGTCGGGTGACAGGGCTTCCGGAGGTGCACGCATGACGCGGCGGTGGCTGTTCGCCGACCAGCTCGGACCGCACTTCGATGTGGGGCGCGACGGGGTGCTGCTCGTCGAGAGCCGGGAGGCCCTCGGCCGTCGCCGCTACCACCGCCAGAAGCTCCACCTCGTCCTCTCGGCGCTGCGCCACCGGGCAGCCGAGCTCGGCGACTCCGCCGTCCTGCTGAGGACCGCCACCTACGGTGAGGCGCTGCGCGAGCTCGGGGAGCCGGTGCGCGTCTACGAGCCCACGTCGCGCTCGGCCGCCGACTTCGTCTCCCGCCAGCTCGAGGTCGGTGCCATCGAGGCGGTCGACGCGACGCCTGGGTTCTCATTGTCCCGCAACGACTTCCAGCGCTGGGCAGGCGACCGGCGACGGCTGCGCATGGAGGACTTCTACCGGTTCCAGCGCCAGCGCCTCGACCTGCTCGTCGAGGGTGACGGGCACCCGGTCGGTGGACGCTGGTCCTTCGACGAGGACAATCGCGAACCCCCGCCCAAGGGTGCGTCGCGCCTCGACGTGCCCGCGCCGTACCGGCCCCGCGAGGACGACATCGACGCGCAGGTGAGGGAGGACCTCGACCGCTGGGAGCGCGACGAGGGCCTGGAGACCGTCGGCCGCGACGGGCCGCGGCTGTTCGCGGTCACCCGGCGTGAGGCGCTCGCGGCGCTCGAGCGGTTCGTCACCCAGCGGCTCGGGGCGTTCGGGCCCCACGAGGACGCGATGCTGCGCGGCGACTGGGCGATGGCCCACAGCCTGCTGTCGCCGTCGCTGAACCTCGGGCTGCTCGACCCGGTCGAGGTGGCGGAGCGCGCGGTACGGGCCTACCACGACGGCGACGCCCCGCTCGCGTCCGTCGAGGGCTTCGTGCGCCAGGTCGTGGGGTGGCGCGAGTACGTCTGGCATCTCTACTGGCACTTCGGCCCGACCTACCGCAGCCGCAACGGGCTCGGCGCCCGCGAGCGCCTTCCGCAGTGGTTCGCCGACCTCGACGCCGATGCGGTCGAGGCCGCCTGCCTGAGGGACGTCCTCGCCGGCGTCCGCGACCGCGGCTGGGTGCACCACATCCCGCGGCTCATGGTGCTGGGCAACTGGGCCGCCGAGCGCGGCTACGACCCCGACGCGCTCACCGAGTGGTTCCAGACCAGGTTCGTCGACGGGTACGACTGGGTCATGCCGGCCAACGTCGTCGGCATGAGCCAGTACGCCGACGGGGGCGCGATGACGACCAAGCCCTACGTGTCGGGGGGCGCCTACATCAACAAGATGTCGGACTACTGCGGCGGCTGCCGCTACCGCCCGACGGTCCGTGTCGGCGAGGACGCCTGCCCCTTCACCGCCGGCTACTGGGCCTACCTCGACCGCACCGCCGACCGCCTCGAGGGCAACCCACGCATGGCGCGTCCGCTCCAGCAGCGCCACCGCCTCGCCGACCTCGACGCGGCCGTGGAGCAGGAACGGGCCAGGGGAGCAGCTGCCCCCTGACCCGTTCCGGTGCTGCGTGGCTCAGCGCAGGGCGGCCAGCGCCTCGTTGAAGGTCTGCGACGGACGCATCACGGCCGAGGCCTTGGCCTCGTCGGGACGGTAGTAGCCGCCGATGTCGGCCGGGTGCCCCTGCACGCCGAGCAGCTCGCCGTTGATGGTGTCCTCCTGCTCGGTCAGCGTCTGCGACACCTGCGCGAACGCCTCGGCGAGGGCCGCGTCCTGCGTCTGCTGCGCCAGCTCCTGCGCCCAGAACAGCGCGAGGTAGAAGTGGCTGCCGCGGTTGTCGATCTGGCCGACCTTGCGGGCCGGGCCCTTGTTCTCGTTGAGCAGCCGCTCGGTCGCCTTGTCGAGGGTCTCACCGAGCAGTGCCGCACGGGCGTTGTCGGTCGTGGTGGCCATGTGGCGCAGGCTCTCGGCCAGGGCGAGGAACTCGCCGAGGCTGTCCCAGCGCAGGTAGTTCTCCTGCACCAGCTGCTGCACGTGCTTGGGCGCCGAACCACCGGCCCCCGTCTCGAAGAGCCCGCCGCCGTTCATCAGCGGCACGACCGACAGCATCTTGGCGCTGGTGCCGAGCTCGAGGATCGGGAAGAGGTCGGTGTTGTAGTCACGCAGCACGTTGCCGGTCACCGAGATGGTGTCCTCGCCCTTGCGGATGCGCTCGACCGACAGCTTGGCCGCCTCGACCGGGGACAGGACCTGCAGGTCGAGGCCCTCGGTGTCGTGCTCGGGCAGGTAGGCCTCGACCTTGGCGATGAGGTTGCGGTCGTGGGCGCGCTCGCTGTCGAGCCAGAACACCGCGGGCGTCTTCGACGCACGGGCGCGGGTGACGGCCAGCTTGACCCAGTCGCGGATCGGGGCGTCCTTGGTCTGGCAGGCGCGCCAGATGTCGCCCGGCGCGACCTCGTGCTCCATCAGCACGTCACCGGCAGCGTTGACGACCTGGACGCGCCCCGCCTCGGCGATCTCGAACGTCTTGTCGTGGCTGCCGTACTCCTCGGCCTTCTGCGCCATGAGGCCGACGTTCGGCACCGAGCCCATGGTGGTGGGGTCGTAGGCGCCGTGCTCGCGGCAGTCGTCGATGACGGCCTGGTAGACGCCGGCGTAGGAGCTGTCCGGGATGACGGCCAGGGTGTCGGCCTCCTCGCCGTCCGGGCCCCACATGTGGCCGGAGGTGCGGATCATGGCCGGCATCGAGGCGTCGACGATGACGTCGCTCGGGACGTGCAGGTTGGTGATCCCCTTGTCGGAGTTGACCATCGCGAGCTCGGGGCCGTCGGCGAGGCCCTGCTCGATGGCGGCGCGGACCTCGTCGCGGGTGCCCTCGGGGAGGGCGTCGAACCCGTCGAGGATGGAGCCGAGGCCGTTGTTGGCGGACAGGCCCGCGGCGGCGAGCTCGGCGCCGTACCGGGAGAACACGTCGGGGAGGAACGCGCGCACGACGTGGCCGAAGATGATCGGGTCGGAGACCTTCATCATCGTGGCCTTGAGGTGCACCGAGAAGAGCACGCCGTCGGCCTTGGCGCGGGCGACCTGCTCGGTGAGGAACGCGTCGAGGGCGGCGGCACGCATGACCGTGGCGTCGACGACCTCGCCCTCGAGCACCTTCAGGCCGTCCTTGAGGACGGTGGTGCCGGCGTCGGTGACGAGCTGGATCGTCAGGGTGTCGGCGGCGGGGAGGACCACGGACTGCTCGTTGGAGCGGAAGTCGTCCTTGCCCATGGTGGCGACCTGCGTCCTGGAGTCGCGGCTCCAGGCGCCCATGGAGTGCGGGTGCTTGCGCGCGTAGTTCTTGACGGCGGCAGGGGCCCGACGGTCCGAGTTCCCTTCGCGCAGCACGGGGTTCACGGCGCTGCCCTTGACGCTGTCGTACCGTGCGCGGGCGTCCTTCTCCTCGTCGGTGCGGGGCTCGTCGGGGTAGGCCGGGAGGGCGTAGCCCTGCGCCTGCAGCTCGGCGATGGCGGCCTTGAGCTGCGGCACGGACGCCGAGATGTTGGGGAGCTTGATGATGTTGGCCTCGGGCGTGGTCGCCAGCTGCCCGAGCTCACCGAGGGCGTCGCCGACGCGCTGGTCCTCGGGGAGCAGGTCGTCGAACGCGGCGATGATGCGGCCACCGAGCGAGATGTCACGCGTCTCCACCTCCACCCCGGCGGTGGACGCGAAGGCCTCGATCACCGGCAGGAAGGAGTAGGTCGCCAGCATGGGCGCCTCGTCGGTGAGGGTGTAGATGATCTTGGCCATGTCGGCGGCTCGCTCCCTGGGCTCGTGGGCGCCCGCACCGTGCGGGCGAGGCCTGCTCAGGCTATCGAACGGCCTCCGCGCCGCGACGGGTCAGGTCGCGGGCGTGAGGTCCTCGGGGTCGACCATGCCGACGATGTCCTCGTCGCGGCGGTCGACGCCGGTGACCAGGTGGTACGTCGCGCCGGCGATCGCGGCGCCGACCAGCGGCGCCACCCAGAACGCCCACAGCTGGCCGGGGGCGCCGTTGCCGTTGAAGAACGCCACGGCGGTCGAGCGGGCGGGGTTGACGGAGGTGTTGCTGATGGGGATGGAGACGAGGTGGATCAGCGTCAGGCCGAGGCCGATGGCGATGGGTGCGAAGCCCACCGGGGCACGGTCGTCCGTGGCGCCCAGGATGATGTAGAGGAAGAAGGCCGTCAGGATCGCCTCGGCGACCAGCACCGCGACGAGGGTGTAGCCGCCCGGGGAGTGGTCGCCGTACCCGTTGGCGGCGAGGTTGCCGGTGACGTCGAACCCGCGCACCCCGCGCGCGATCCCCCACAGGGCGAGCCCGGCCAGCAGGCCGCCGAGCACCTGGGACACGACGTAGGCGGGGACGTCACGCCACGGGAAGCGCTTGGCCACCGCGACGCCGAGCGTCACCGCCGGGTTGAAGTGCGCCCCCGAGACGTGGCCCACGGCGTACGCCATCGTCATCACGGTCAGGCCGAACGCCAGGGCCACGCCGAGGAAGCCGATCCCGAGCTGGACGCTCTGGCCGGCGACGACGTTGGGGGCCAGGAACTTGGCGGCGAAGACCGCGCTGCCGCAGCCGCCGAACACCAGCCAGAAGGTGCCGAGCGCCTCGGCGCCCAGGCGCGAGGACAGAGGGGGAGTGCGCATCACGGTCTCCTGACGGTGGAGGGACCCCCGTCGGCCCCCGCTTGGGTCCATGGTGGTGGGGACGGCAGGCGCCCACAAGAGCGGCGCGCTGTGGCGCCTCCAGGGGGCGCACCTCGTCCGAACGGTCGAGGCCGGGGTCGGCCGTTGGTCCGGACCAGTCGGGCGAAAACGGCACGAAAGCGACGAGGTGCTCCGGGCGTCTTTACCGAGTGCTGGTGAAGCCGACGCGCGCGCTTTACCTTTCTGTCATGGCTCCCGGGCTTTCTTGGGGGAGAGCTCGGGAGCCATGGACTTTGGGATCTGGCTCCGCACATGGGGGTGTGCGTGGGTCCGGGCCGGGCGGCGCCCGACGTGGTGCCGCCCGACCCGGTCTCGCAGGGCACGAGGGGCGGTGGCGTCGCAGCGGCGACGGCACCGCCCCTCGTGGCGTCTGCGGTGGTCCGCTCAGCGCCCGCTGGCGCGGGTGACGAAGTCGGCGAGGTCGCGGCTCTGCTGCAGGCGCGACGGCTCGTGGACGTACATCATGTGCCCCGCCTCGTAGTAGGCGTGCTCGATGTTGTCCTGCAGGGCTGCCGGCACCTGCAGGTGCGCGACGACGTCCTGTGCCCCGTAGTACGGGGTGGCGCCGTCGTGGTACCCGTAGGCGATGTGCACCTTGAGGTGGGGGTTGCCGCGCATCGCCCGGGCGAGCTTGTCCGAGACGTCGACCGGCTTGCCCTCGAACTCCTTGTAGGACCAGTCCGTGGCCGCCTGCCGGGAGAAGACGGCGTAGGGCAGCTCGTTGCGGTAGCCGAGCTCGTCGCGCACGTAGTGGTTCCATGCCGCGGAGTAGGGCCCGAGGATCGCGTCCATGGACGGGTCGGCGTCCCAGGTCTCGGCGTTGCCCGACGCCAGGGGGCCGGTGAAGCGGCTGTCGAGGCGACCGGTGGCCAGGCCCTGGTCGCGCAGCAGCTCGGTGAAGAACCGCACGTGCTCGATCCGCAGGTCGGCCCGGTCCACGTAGGTCGGGGACAAGCCGGTCAGCGCAGCGACCTTCGCGACGTGCTCCGCGCGCTCGGTCGCGGTCAGCCGCGACCCGCGGGACAGGGCCCACGGGTAGTCGCGCGCTGCATACTCCTCGGCCTCGGCGAGCACGGTGCGCAGCGACCTCCGGCCGTGCTTGCCGTGGTGGTGCGCGGTGGCGGCGTACGTCGGCAGGTAGTCGACGTGCGCGCGGTCGTTCCTGAACTCGAACTCCACCGTGGCCAGGTCGAGCACTGAGCTGATGAGCATGAGCCCGTTGAGGTAGAGGCCGTGGCGCGCCTGCAGGTGCTCGGCGAGCGCGGCAGCACGGATGGTGCCGTAGGACTCGCCGGCGATGAACTTCGGTGACAGCCAACGGTTGTGGCGCGTGGTCCACAGCCGGATGAGCTCGCCGACGCTCTCGATGTCGGCCGTGAAGTCGTGGTAGTCCTTGGCCTTGCCGCCCTCGACGGCCCGGGAGTAGCCGGTCGAGACCGGGTCGATGAAGACGAGGTCCGACACGGCGAGCAGGGAGTCGGGGTTGTCGAGCAGGCCGTACGGCGGCGGGGTCGGGGACCCGGCGTCGCCGGAGTCGACCCGACGGGGACCGAGCAGCCCGAGGTGCAGCCACACCGAGCTCGAGCCGGGACCGCCGTTGAACGCGAACGTGACCGGTCGCTGCGTGGTCCCCGGGGTGTCGACGACGTAGGACGTGATGCTCAGCTCCGCCTTGGCGTGGTGGCCCTTGAACACGGAGTCCTCGAAGACCTCCTCGCGCAGGACCACCCGACCAGTCGTGGCGGTGTAGCGCAGGCGACGTCGTCCCACCGCGAGCGTGTGGTGGGTCTCGACGAGGTCGTCCTCCGGCGGGGCGGGGGTCGTCGTGACGGTCCGCGTGTCGGTGGTCGTCGTCACCGTGGCACCGGGCTCGGCGGCCGTGCCGGGGCCGGTACCGGGCGTGGTGGCGGACGGCTGGGCGGAGGAGTCCTCGGGCATGCGCGTCACCCTAGTGCGCGGGAGCGGCCACAGGGGGCCGGTCATGAGGTACCGGGTGGCCCGCGCCAGAATGGTCGGATGCGCCTGATCACCGCCAACGTCAACGGCATTCGCGCCGCGGCCCGCAGGGGAGGCGTCGCCTGGCTGGCAGCGCAGGGCGCCGACGTGCTGTGCCTGCAGGAGGTGCGGGCCGACGACGACCAGCTCGCTGCCGCGCTCGACGCGGACGGGTTCGCCGGGTGGCACGTGGCGCACACCGAGGCAGCGTCGAAGGGCCGCTCGGGCGTCGCGGTGGTCTCCCGTGACCCGCACCTGCGCGTCGGGACGTCGGTCGGGCCGCAGGAGTTCGACGGCCTGGGCCGCTGGCTGGAGGTCGACCTCGCCACCCCGGCCGGCCCGGTCACGGTGGTCTCGACCTACGTGCACACCGGCGAGGCAGGCACCCCACGGCAGGAGGAGAAGCTGCGCTTCCTCGATGCCGTCGACGCTCGGCTGCGGCGGTGGGCCGCGGATGGGGCCCTCGCCGTGGTCACCGGTGACCTCAACGTCGCCCACGCGGAGCACGACCTCAAGAACTGGAAGGGCAACCTCAAGAAGTCAGGGTTCCTGCCCGACGAGCGGGCCTACCTCGACCGGTGGTTCGCTGACGGCGAGTGGGCCGACGTGCACCGGACCCTGCACGGACCCGGTCCCGGTCCGTACACGTGGTGGTCGTGGCGGGGGAAGGCCTTCGACCACGACGCGGGCTGGCGGATCGACTACCAGCTTGCCAGCCGGCCCCTCGCGGACCGGGCGGTGCGCGCCTCGGTCGGCCGCGCGGCGGCATACGACCAGCGCTGGTCCGACCACGCGGCCGTGACGGTCGACTACGACCTCGCCTGACCCGGTCCGTCCTCGAGGGGTGGTGCGGCGAGTGATGCCAGCACGCGCTCGCGCAGGAGCTCGTACTGCTCGCGGTGGCGGCGAGGGCCCTCGGGCGGCCGGACGACCACCGTGCCGCCGACGACCTCCTCCTCGGGGAGGAACTGGTCGCCGGTGAGGTCGAGCTTCGCCCCGTCCGGCAGCACGTTCCAGTAGTGGTGGCCCACCTTGACACCGTCCACGTGGACCTCGGCGAGGACCAGGTCGCCGCCCAGCACGTCCTGCACGACCAGCGCCGTCATGCCGCACTGGTCGCGGGACGGGTTGTCCGGGCTCCACTCGTCCCGGCTGTCGGGGTAGCAGGTGTCAGGGCCCCAGGCCGACCGGAAGTGGGGGAGCAGGCCCTCGGCTGTCGTCGTCATGCCCGCACCCTGCCACCGACCCCCGACAGCGGTTCGGTCCACCGAGACCCCCGCTGGGGCGGGTCGCGTCCGAGCCAGGGGCATCCGGACGCGACCCGCGGTCAGGGATGGTTCAGAGGTCGCGACCGGCCGGGTCGGAGGCGGACACCACGAAGCACTCGGGGGCGGTGAACCCCCGGTCGGCGAAGGCCTTCTCGACGGCGGCCCGGGCCGCGTCGGCGTCCTCGCGGCGGACCAGGGCGATGGCGGAACCGCCGAAGCCGCCGCCGGTCATCCGGGCTCCCAGGGCGCCGGCACCGGTCGCCGCCGTGACGGCGGTGTCGAGCTCGGGGACGGAGATCTCGAAGTCGTCGCGCATGGAGGCGTGCGACTCGAGGAAGAGCTCACCGAGCCGCTCGAAGTCGTCGGCCCGCAACGCCTCTCGGGCAGCCTCGACGCGCGCGATCTCGGTGACGACATGACGGGCGCGACGCCGGAGCAGGTCGCCGGACAGCGAGGACAGCGCCTCGTCCAGGCCCTCGAGCGGGATCTCGCGCAGCGTCGAGACCCCCAGCTCGCGGGCCGCCCGCTCGCAGGAGTCGCGTCGCTCGGCGTACTGCCCGTCGACCAGCGCGTGCTCGGCGCGGGTGTCGACGACGAGCAGGGCCAGGCCGTGGGCGTCGAGGTCGAAGGGCACCTGCTCGGTGGAGTGGTCGCGGCAGTCGAGCAGCAGCGCGTGGCCGGCGGACGCGAGGAGCGCGGCCGACTGGTCCATGCCCCCGGTGGGCGCCTGGGCGACGGTGTTCTCGGCCTCCACGCACGCAGCGGCCAGGGCGGCGCGGCCCCGCGTCGAGTCGAGGAGCCCGAGCCCACCGGTGTCGCTGACCGCCGCGGCGACCGCGCACTCCAGCGCCGCCGAGCTCGACAGACCGGCGCCCAGGGGGACCCCGCCGTCCACGGCGACGTCGAACCCGCCCACCTCGTGGCCGGCGCGGGCGAGGGCCCACGGCACCCCGGCCACGTACGCAGCCCAACCCTCGGGCGAGCCGGGTCCGACCTCGTCGAGCGAGGTCTCGACCAGCCCGTCCCCCTGCGCCGACACCATGCGCAGCCGGCCGTCGTCGCGGCGGCGGAGGGCGGCATACGTGCGGTGGGGCAGGGCGATGGGCAGGCAGAGGCCGCCGTTGTAGTCGGTGTGCTCGCCGATGAGGTTGACCCGCCCCGGCGCCGACCACACACCCTCCGGCTCCTCGCCGAACGTCTCGCGGAACAGCTCGGCCGCGCGCTGGGCCGTCACGGGGCGACCTCGCGCAGGCGGGCGGCGATGCGCTCCGGCGGGATGTCGTTGACCCAGCCGCCGACCCCGGACTCCGAGCCCGCGAGGTACTTCAGCTTCTTGGGGGAGCGCAGCACCGACATCACCTGCAGGTGCAGGCGCGAGACGTCGCGGCCCTGCTTGGCCGGGGCCTGGTGCCAGCCGGCGATGTAGGGCAGCCGGATCGGCGACCCGTCCTTGGTCACGTAGTAGCGGTCGAGGCGCCCGAGCAGGTCGAGGTAGACCCGGGCGAGGTCGTCGCGCTCGTCGTCGGTGAGGGCGACGAGGTCCGGCACATCGCGTCGGGGGGCGAGGTGCACCTCCACCGGCCAGCGGGCTGCATACGGGACGTAGGCGGTCCAGTGCTCGGTGTCGATGACCACCCGCTCCTTGGCGTGCAGCTCCGCCGCGAGGATGTCGGCCCCGAGGAGCCGTCCGGTGCGGGCGTGGTGCTCGGTGGCCTGCGCCAGGATCGTGCCGCTGCGCTCGGGCAGGTAGGGGTAGGCGTAGATCTGGCCGTGCGGGTGGTGCAGGGTGACGCCGATCTCCTGTCCTCGGTTCTCGAAGCAGAAGACCTGCTGCACCTCGTCGACCGCCCCGAGCTCGGCGGTCCGGTCGGCCCAGGCGTCGATGACCGTGCGAGCCCGCTCGGGGGTGAGGTCGGCGAACGTCGACTCGTGGTCGCTGGTGAAGCAGACGACCTCGCACCGGCCCAGCGCGGGGCGGCTCTGGATGAGGTCGCCGTCGCGCACCTCGCCGGCCGAGTGCGCGGAGACCGGGGCGTAGGAGGGGAAGCGGTTCTCGAAGACCACGACGTCGTACGTCGACTCAGGCACCTCCGAGGGCACGCTTCCCGTGCCGGTGGGGCACAGGGGGCACTCGTCCTTGGGCGGCAGGAAGGTCCGGTTGCTGCGGTGACCGGCGACGGCCACCCAGTCGCCGACGAGGGCGTCGTAGCGGATCTCGCCGGAGGCGGCGCGCTCGCCGAGGGGGCGGGTGTCCTCGGCGGTCCGTCCGGGCGCACCCGGGGTGTCGTCGAAGTAGATGATCTCGCGGCCGTCGGCGAGCCGCCGGCTGGTGCGTCGCAGCGTCATGCCTGGCTCCTGGTGGTCCTGGCCGCTCGGGCGGTCGTGGGGGCGGCGAGGACGATCTCGACCCCGGCGTCGGTGAGCGCCTGCTGGGCCCGCGGGCCGAGGCCCGGGTCGGTGACCAGCAGGTCGACCGAACCCAGCGGGATGATGGTGCTGAGCCCCACCGTGCCCCACTTGCTGTGGTCGGCGAGGACGCACACCTGGCGGGCCGTCTGGACGAGGGCCTGGTTGGTCTCCGCCTCGACGAGGTTGGGGGTGGTGAGGCCGGCGCGGGCGTCCATGCCGTGGACGCCGAGGAACAGCCGGTCGACGTGCAGCATGCGGAGGGCGGCCACGGCGACCGGCCCCACGAGGGCGTCGGACGGGGTGCGGACACCGCCGGTGAGGACGACGGTCTGCCCCGGCGCGCCGGACTCGTGGAGCAGCTGCGCGACGGGCACCGAGTTGGTGACCACCGTGAGGTCCGGCACCGTGCGCACGGCCCGGGCGAACTCGTAGGTGGTCGTGCCGGCGGAGATGCCGATGGCGGCCCCGGGCTCGACGAGCTGTGCGGCTGCCATGGCGATGGCGTTCTTCTGGACCTGCATGAGGGCGGACTTCGCCGTGAAGCCGGGCTCCTCGCTCGAGCGGCCGCCGACGGCGAGCGCCCCGCCGTGGACGCGCTCGACGAGCCCCTCGGTGGCGAGCTGCTCGATGTCGCGACGGACGGTCATGTCGGAGACGCCGAGCTGCTCCACGAGCTCGGACACGCGCACAGCACCGCTGTCCTCGACGAGGCCGAGGATGGTCGCGCGACGCTGGCTGGCGAGCACTAGGCCTCCCTGACCACCGCGACGGCGCCGGGCGCGAGACCGGTGGTCGAGGTGAACTCGCGGTCGGCCACGAGGTCGTGGCCCTTGACCGGGACGTGCTGCTCGGTGCCGGTGTCGTTGACGAGGAAGACCCAGGAGCCGCTCTCGCTGCGGCGGCGCACTGCCTCCACGCCTGCGGGGACCTCGACCACCGGCGTGACGCTACCGGCCGCCGTGACCTGCTCGAGCAGCGCCCCGAGCGAGGCGTCGTCGAGCAGCGTGCTGAGGTACCACGCGGCTCCGGTACCGGTCGCGCGGCGCGTGAGCGCGGGGCGGCCGGCGAGGGGCCCGGAGGTGTAGCGCTGCAGCACCTCTGCGTCGACGGGGGTCACGTCCTCGGACCAGAGCCTGCCCGTGCCCGCGTCGAGGGCGACCTCCTCGCCGACGAGGAGGGGGAAGAACTCCTCGACGCGGACGCCGAGCAGGTCGCGGAAGGCCCCGGGGTAGCCGCCGAGGCGCACGTGGTCGTCCTCGTCGCTGATCCCGGAGAAGAAGGTCACCAGCACCTGGGCGCCCGCCTCGGCCGCGGCACCGACCGCGGCGGCGTGCTCGTCGCTGACGAGGTAGAGGGTGGGCACGACGACGACCTTGTAGGCCGTGAGGTCGGCGCTGGGGTGGACCACGTCGGCCGTGATGCCCCGCTCACGCAGCAGCCGGTGGACGGCGTGCGGGGTCGTGGCGTAGCCGAGGGCGCTCGACGGCATCGCCGGACCGGAGGCGGCCCACTGCGCCTGGTAGTCCCAGAGGATCGCGACCTCGGCCTCCACGCGGGAGCCGAGGGCCTCACCGAGCCGCTGGGCGACCCGGCCGAGCTCGACGACCTCGCGGAACCGCGCGCTGTCCCGACCCGCGTGGGGCACGAGGGCGGAGTGGAACTTCTCCGACCCGGAGCGCGACTGCCGCCACTGGAAGAAGCCGAGGGTGTCGGCTCCGCGGGCCACGTGGGCCAGGCTGTCGCGCAGCGTGCCGCCGGGGACCTTGGCCGGGTTGACCGGCTGCCAGTTGACCGCGCTGGTCGAGTGCTCCATGAGCATCCACGGCCGGCCGCCGGCGAGCCCGCGGGTGAGGTCACCGCTGAAGGCCAGCTCGGCCCTGGGGTCCTCGAGCGCGGCGACGACGTAGTGGTCCGTGCTGACGACGTCCTGCTCGCCCGCCCACTGGTGGTAGTCGAGGTGGTCGAAGTGGGCCAGCGTCATGAAGTTCGTCGTCACCGGGACGCCGGGCGACAGCTCGTTCAGCACCGCCTTCTCGCTGCGGTAGAAGTCGAGCAGGGTGTCCGACTGGAACCGCTTGTAGTCGAGCACGTGCGTGGGGTTGGCGAAGGTGGTCGTCAGCCGCGGCGGGAGGACCTGCCCCCAGTCGGTGTAGCGCTGGCTCCAGAAGGCCGTGCCCCACGCGTCATTGAGCCGCTCGAGCGTCTCGTGCCGCCGCTGCAGCCAGACCCGGAAGCCGGCGGCGCAGGTGTCGCAGTAGCAGGGGATGTTGTGGCAGGCGTACTCGTTGGAGACGTGCCACATCGCCAGCGCCGGGTGGTCGTGGTAGCGCTGGGCGAGCTGCGTGGTCAGGGCCAGGGCGAAGTCGCGGTAGACGGGCGAGCTCGGGCACCAGGCCTGCCGGCTGCCGGGCCACAGCGTGTGCCCCTCGTGGTCGACGGGGAGGATCTCCGGGTGCGCCGCCGACAGCCACGGGGGAGGGGTGGCCGTGGCGGTGGCGAGGTCGACCGCGATGTCGTTGGCGTGCAGCATCTCCATGATGTCGTCGAGCCAGGCGAAGTCGTACTCGCCCTTCGCGGGCTCGAGCCACGACCACGAGAAGACTCCCAGGGTGACGAAGGAGACGCCTGCCTCGCGCATGAGCTCCATGTCCTCGGACCAGACCTCGCGCGGCCACTGCTCCGGGTTGTAGTCGCCGCCGAGGGCGACCTGACGGTTCGGCCATGAACGCATGCGGCACAGTCTCGTCCCGCCCACAGGGCGATGTCAACAAAAACCAACATGTGCGTCCGTGGCTGCGGAAGGCCTTGACCAGCGGCGGTCGGCGGGGCGGTTGCGTCCGAGCGACCCCTGCCCGTTCTGCACCATTGCTGCAGGCTTGTTCTCCCGTGGTTGAGCCATATTCGGCGGTATCGAGCCCATGCCGACCGTCGTCGGCGGCCTCGTCGGGCGCGGCGCCACATCGTGATGGGCAAACCCTTGACAGGCGCTGGTCGGCAGCGCCATCCTCGGAACTTGTTGATGGTTTTTGATCGAATCTGTCGGATGACGGAGTCAGCCATCGCACCGGTGCAACCGTGTCAAAGGAGACCCGAAATGACCCGCCCGACCTCTGAGGCCGAGTACCTCGCCAGCCTCGTCCCCGCCTCCGTCCGCGGTGTCAGCCGTCGGACCCTCCTGCGCGGCGCCCTGGGCGCCGGCACCCTCCTCGCCGCCCCGTCCCTGCTCGCAGCCTGTGGTGGTGGCGGCAGCACCTCGACCGGCGGCAAGGCCACCGGCACCGTCACGATCGGCTCGAACCAGTCCGACGCCGTGCCGAAGGCCGCCATCCAGGCCGTGATGGACGCCTTCCAGAAGGCGAACTCCGGCCTGACCACCAAGATCAACACGATCGACCACAACTCCTTCCAGGAGAACATCAACAACTACCTGCAGGGCTCGCCCGACGACGTGTGGATGTGGTTCTCCGGCTACCGCATGCGGTTCTTCGCCTCCAAGGGACTCGCCGGTGATGTCTCCGACGTCTGGAAGGACCTCGCGGGCATGTCCGACGCGCTGAAGAAGGCGTCGACCGGCGACGACGGCAAGCAGTACTTCGTGCCCTCGACCTACTACCCGTGGGCGATGTTCTACCGCAAGAGCGTCTTCGAGAAGTTCGGCTACACCGAGCCCAAGACGCTCGACGAGTTCAAGACCCTCGGCACCCAGATGAAGAAGGACGGCCTCGTCCCGATCGCCTTCGGCGACAAGGACGGCTGGCCCGCGATGGGCACCTTCGACCAGCTCAACCTGCGCGTCAACGGCTACCAGTTCCACGTCGACCTCATGGCCGGCAAGGAGGCCTGGAACGGCGACAAGGTCAAGAAGGTCTTCGACACCTGGGCCGGCCTGCTCGACCTGCACCAGCCCGACGCCCTCGGCCGCACCTGGCAGGAGGCCGCCCAGACGCTCCAGCAGAAGAAGGCCGGCACCTACCTGCTCGGCTCGTTCGTCGCCCAGCAGTTCAGCAAGGGTGCCGAGCAGGACGACCTGACGTTCTTCAACTTCCCCGAGATCGACTCGACCATCGGCGCCGACGCGATCGAGGCGCCCATCGACGGCTACATGATGGCCAAGCGCCCGAAGAACGAGGCGGGCGCCAAGAAGCTCCTCGGCTACGTCGGTTCGGCGGACGCCCAGAACATCGTCGTCAAGGCCGACCCGAGCGTCATCGCGACGAACGACAAGGCCGACCAGGCCTCCTACACCGCCCTCCAGAAGAAGTCGGTGGAGTTCGTCTCGCAGGCCAAGTCCATCGCCCAGTTCATGGACCGCGACACCCGGCCCGACTTCGCCTCCACGGTGATGATCCCGGCCATCCAGTCCTTCCTGAAGAACCCCAAGGACATCGACGGCCTGGTCAACAGCATCGAGAACCAGAAGAAGAGCATCTTCAGCTCCTGAGACCTGGGTCTGGGCAGGACGCCCCGGCATCCTGCCCAGACCCGTCGCCGCCCCCACCGAGGAGGTTCTCGTGGCGAGACGCAAGTACAAGGGCATCGACCACCTCAGTTCCGTCGACCGGGTCGTGGTCGCCCTGATGGTCGTGGTGCCCACCCTGCTGGTCCTCTGGCTGGTCTGGTTGCCGGCAGTCGGGTCGGTCCTGCTGTCCTTCACCAACTGGGACGGGATCGGGCCCATCTCCTCAGCCAAGGTCATCGGGCTGAAGAACTACCACGACGTGGTGACGATCTACCCACCGTTCTGGCCGGCGGTGCAGCACAACCTCATCTGGCTGGGGGTGCTGTTCCTCGTCGCGACGCCCTTCGGGCTCTTCCTCGCCGTCCTGCTCGACCGCGAGCTGCGGGGCTCGCGGGTCTACCAGACCGCCATCTACCTCCCGGTCGTGTTGTCCCTGGCCCTGGTCGGCTTCATCTGGCAGCTCATCTACAGCCGTGACCAGGGCCTGATCAACCAGGTGACCGGCGGGACGATCGACTGGTACGGCGACCAGCGCTACAACCTCTGGGCAGCGCTCCTGGCGGCCAGCTGGCGCCACGTGGGCTACATCATGCTGCTCTACCTGGCGGGCCTCAAGGGCGTCGACCCGACGCTGCGCGAAGCGGCCAAGGTGGACGGCGCCAACGAGCGCACGACGTTCTTCCGCGTCGTCTTCCCCGTCATGGCGCCCATCAACGCGATCGTGCTCGTCGTGACGGTGATCGAGTCGCTGCGCGCGTTCGACCTCGTCTGGGTCATCAACAAGGGCCGCAACGGGCTGGAGCTCATCTCGACGCTGGTCACCAGCAACATCGTCGGCGAGGCGAGCCGGATCGGGTTCGGGTCGGCCATGGCCACGATGATGCTGCTGATCTCGAGCGTCTTCGTCGCCATCTACCTCCGCTACACCTTCAAGGAGCAACGATGAGTGCCGTCGTCGAGCCCAACGCCACGACCAAGGCGCTGCTGGGCCAGGGTGGTCGGCCCAAGCCCGTGGGCGGTGGTCGAGGGCGGCTGGCGACCCAGATCTTCCTCGCCGTCGTGGCGCTGATCTGGATCTTCCCGGTGGCGTATGCCGTCCTGGGCAGCTTCCGTGACTACGACTACACGAGCAAGCACGGGTACTTCTCCCTCGGCGGGTTCACGCTCGCCAACTACAAGGACGCGTGGCAGCAGGCGAACTTCACGCACACGATGCTCAACTCGGCCATCATCACCGTCCCGGCCGTGCTGCTCACGCTGTTCCTGTCCTGCTGCGTCGCGTTCGTGGTGGCCCGGTTCTCGTGGCGCTTCAACCTGGCCCTGCTCGGTCTCTTCACGGCGGCCAACCTGCTGCCCCCGCAGGCGCTGCTCATCCCGGTCTACCGGATGTTCCGGGCCATCGAGGTGCCGTTCTGGTTCAGCGACTCCGGCACGCTGCTCAACAGCTACTGGGGCCTGATCGCGGTCAACGTCGCCTTCCAGACGGGGTTCTGCGCCTTCGTGCTCTCCAACTACATGAAGGCCCTGCCGCGCGAGCTCTACGAGTCGGCGGTGGTCGACGGTGCCGGTGTCCTGCGACAGTTCTTCCAGCTGACCCTGCCGCTGTGCCGGCCCCCGCTGGCCGCCCTGGCGACGCTCGAGGTCACCTGGATCTACAACGAGTTCTTCTGGGCGACCGTGCTGCTGCAGTCCGGTGACAAGTACCCCGTCACCAGCTCGATCAACAACCTGCGTGGCCAGTTCTTCACCGACAACAACCTGGTCGCGGCGGGCTCGGTCGTCATCGCCCTGCCCACCCTCATCATCTTCTTCCTCCTGCAGAAGCAGTTCGTCGCAGGCCTGACGCTGGGAGCCACCAAGGGATGACCTCGACCGCCACCTCCACCATGACCCTGCGGTCCGCGGGCACCTGCCTGGTCATGGAGGTCCCGGACGAGGGGCTGCCGAGGGTGCTCCACTGGGGCGCCGACCTCCCCGACGCGGCCGTCGCGGAGCTGCCCGGCCTGCTCGACGGCCCGGTGCCGCACAACGCCCTCGACGAGCCGTGGCCGCTCACCGTGCTGCCCACGGGAGGCGACGGCTGGCTCGGTACCCCGGCATTCGCCGCCCACCGCGCCGGTGGCGCCGCGGCGCCCCGCTGGGTGGCCAGCACGGAGCAGCCGGGCGAGCGCGAGCTCGTGACCACGGGCGAGGCCGGTGCGACCCAACTGGTCGTGCGCCACCGCCTCGACGACCACGGTGTCCTCCGCGTGAGCCAGTCGGTCACCAACCTGGGTCCGGAGGGCGACGCAACGGCCCTCGACCTCGCTGCGCTGCGTGCGGTGCTGCCGCTGCCCTCCCGCGCCACCGAGGTGCTCGACCTCACCGGGCGCTGGTGCCGCGAGCGGGCACCGCAGCGCTCGCGCCTTCGTGACGGCACCCACCTGCGGGCCTCGCGCCGCGGGCGGACAGGTCACGACGCGACGCTGCTGCTCACCGTGGGCACGCAGGGCTTCGGCTTCCGCTCGGGCGAGGTGTGGTCGGTCCACGTCGCGTGGAGCGGCAACCACGAGCACCTCGTCGAGCGGCTGCCCGAAGGGGCTGGTGCCCACGCGGCGGTCCTGGGTGGCGGCGAGCTCCTCGAGGCGGGTGAGGTGCGGCTGGCGCCGGGGGAGACCTACAGCGCTCCAGACGTCGTCTTCCTCCACTCCACCGACGGGCTGGACGGCCTCTCGCGACGGCTGCACCGCAGCCAGCGCGCGACCGCCGCGCACAGCAACGACCCGCGCCCCCTCGTGCTCAACACGTGGGAGGCCGTCTACTTCGACCACGACCTCGACCGGCTCACCGCGCTGGCCAACACCGCGGCCTCGATCGGCGTCGAGCGGTTCGTCCTCGACGACGGGTGGTTCGGCAGCAGGCGCGACGACACCAAGGGGCTCGGCGACTGGGTGGTGTCCACCGACGCCTGGCCCCGTGGCCTGCAGCCGCTCGTCGAGCACGTCAAGCGGCTCGGGATGGAGTTCGGGCTCTGGTTCGAGCCCGAGATGGTCAACGCCGACTCCGACCTCCTGCGCGCCCACCCGGACTGGGTGCTGGGCCCGCGCTCCGGCCTGCCGAGGGCATCGCGCCAGCAGCACGTCCTCGACCTCGCCAACCCCGAGGCAGCGGCCCACGTCGAGGGCCAGATTAGTGCCCTGGTGGGCGAGCTCGGCATCGACTTCGTCAAGTGGGACCACAACCGCGACCTCCACGAGGCGGTCCGGTCCGACGACCGCGGAGTCGACCGCGCCGCGGTGCACGAGCAGACCGTCGCCTTCTACGCGCTGCTCGACCGGCTGCGCGCCGCCCACCCGGACCTCGAGATCGAGTCGTGCGCCAGCGGCGGCGGCCGGGTCGACCTCGGCGTGCTCGCGCGCACGGACCGCATCTGGACCAGTGACTGCAACGACGCCCTCGAGCGGGCCTCCATCCAGCGCTGGACCTCCCTGCTCGTGCCGGCCGAGCTCATGGGCACCCACATCGGCCCGGCGACGGCCCACACGACGCACCGGACCCTCGACCTGCCCTTCCGGATGCTCGTCGCCCTGCAGGGCCACGCCGGCCTCGAGTGGGACATCGAGACCTGCACGCCGGAGGAGCTCGACGCCCTGCGGGAGTGGTCCGCTCTCTACCGCGAGCTGCGCCCGCTGCTGCACACGGGCGACCTCGTACGAGCCGACCTCGCCGAGGAGCAGGGGCTGCTCGTGACGGGCACGGTGGCCGCGGACCGCGCCGAGGCGGCGTACACCGTCCTCCAGGTCCACACGGGGCCGGCCGCCGTACCCGGTCTGGTCGTGTTCCCGGGGCTCGACCCCGAGCGCACGTACACGGTGCGGGTGCGCCCGCAGGCAGGGCTTCCGGCGACGGTGCAGAAGCGGGGCCCGCGGTGGTGGGACGAGGCTCTCGCCGACGGCGTCCGCGTGAGCGGGGCGCTGCTCGGGCGGGTCGGCCTGCCCATGCCGGTGCTCGCCCCCGCCCAGGGGCTGCTGCTCCACCTCACCTGACGCTGCAGCCCACCTGACACAATGACGGGCATGCCTGAAACGCCCGCCCCCGCGGTGCTGCCCCGGATCCTGTCCGGCATGCAGCCCACCAGCGACTCCCTGCACCTCGGCAACTACCTCGGGGCGCTGGTCAACTGGGTGGCGCTGCAGGACACCTTCGACGCCTACTACTTCGTCGCCGACCTGCACGCGCTGACCGTGCCGACCGACCCTGCGGTGCTGCGCCACCGCACGCGGGTCACCGCTGCCCAGTTCATCGCCGGCGGGGTCGACCCGAAGCGGTCGGCGGTGTTCTGCCAGAGCCACGTCACCGAGCACGCCGAGCTCGGCTGGGTCATGAACTGCCTCACCGCCGACGGTGAGGCCCGGCGCATGACGCAGTTCAAGGACAAGGTGGCCAAGGGCCAGAACGCCAACGTCGGGCTGCTCACCTACCCCATGCTCATGGCGGCCGACATCCTCATGTACGACGCGGCCTACGTGCCCGTGGGCGAGGACCAGCGCCAGCACCTCGAGATCACCCGCGACCTCGCCGAGCGCTTCAACACCCGGTTCGGCGGCGGGCTCGTCGTGCCCGACGCCTACATCGTCAAGGGCGCCGCGAAGATCATGGACCTGCAGGACCCGACGTCGAAGATGAGCAAGACGGGTTCGTCCCCCAAGGGCCTCATCGACCTCATGGAGGACCCCGCCAAGATCGCCAAGAACATCCGCTCGGCGGTCACCGACACCGAGGCCGAGGTCCGCTACGACCCCGACGCGAAGCCGGGCGTCTCCAACCTCCTGGTGATCCACTCGGTGCTGTCCGGGACCCCGGTCGAGCAGGTGGCGCTGTCGTTCGAGGGCAAGGGCTACGGCGACCTCAAGAAGGAGGTCGCCGAGGTGGTGGTCGAGCGGCTGACGCCGTTCCAGGCGCGCATGTCCGAGCTGCTCGACGACCCGGCCGAGCTCGACCGCATCCTCGCCGACGGGGCCGACCGGGCTCGCGAGGTCGCTCGGGCCACCATGGCGCGGGTGCGCGACCGGGTCGGGCTGCTCCCCAGTCTTCGATAGGGTCGAACCGTGCCCACCATCGGCGTCTCGATCGCGATCCCGTCGCCCCATGCGGAGATGCTCCAGGCCAAGCGCGCGTCCTTCGGTGACCCCCTCGCGGAGTGCATCCCGACCCACGTGACCCTGCTCCCGCCGACCGAGGTGCCGGAAGGGGAGCTCGAGGCCGCGGTGAAGCACCTCGAGGAGGTCGCTGCCCAGGGCCACCCCTTCCCGATGGTGCTGAGGGGCACCGGCACGTTCCGCCCCACCTCGCCCGTCGTCTTCGTCCAGGTGTCCGGCGGCATCGCCGACTGCGAGCTGCTCGAGAAGGCTGTGCGCCAGGGGCCGCTCGACCGGCGGCTGGACTTCAACTACCACCCGCACGTCACCGTCGCCCACCACGTGCCGGACCCCAACCTCGACCGCGCGTTCACCGAGCTCTCGGGCTTCGAGTGCGCGTTCGAGGTCGAGGAGTTCCACCTCTACGAGCACGGCGACGACGGTGTGTGGCGACCGGTCCGCTCGTTCGCCCTCGGCGGCTGACACGTGCAGACCCTCAAGAGGTGGTGGGCCCGCCTCCAGGCCACCCACGCGTGGCAGGCCTGGAAGCGCTATGGCGACCACCGCGGCAACGTGCTCGCCGGCGGCGTCGGCTACTTCGCCTTCTTCTCCATCTTCCCCGCGGTGGCGCTCGCCTTCACCATCGGCGGCATCGTCCTGCGCGGGCACCCCGAGCTGCTGACCGAGGTCCGCCAGTACGTCGACCAGACGCTGCCGGGGTTCGTGCGCGACGAGCAGCACAAGACCGGGGTCATCCCCATCGCCATCCCGCAGAAGAACGCCCTGACCATCACCGGTCTGGTGGGCCTCGTCGGCCTCGTGCTCGCCGGCCTGGGCTGGCTCGGGGCCCTGCGTGACGGCATCCGCGCGGTGTTCGAGGCTCCCGGCCAGCCCGGCAACGCGGTCATGCTCAAGCTGCGCGACCTCGGCGTCATGGTCGTGCTCGGCTTCGGCGTGCTCGTCTCGGCCGTCGTGACGGTGGCCGCGGGCGGGGTGGCCACCAAGGTCGCCGAAGCAGTCGGCCTGGGCTCACAGTCCTGGGTCGTCGGCGTGGTCGGCTTCGCGATCGGGGTCGTGCTCGACACCGGGTTGACGGCGCTGATGCTGCGTGTCCTCAGCGGCGTGCACATGCCGTGGACCGCACTGCGCAACGGTGCCGTCTTCGGCGGCGTGGCGCTCACCGTCCTCAAGGTCGGTGGCTCGCGGCTCGTGGCCGGCACCACCGGCAACCCCCTCTTCGCCTCCATCGCCGTGGTCGTGGGGTTGCTCGTCTGGCTCAACCTGATCTCCCGGGTGATGCTCGTGGCTGCGGCCTGGGCGGCCAACGACGTGGCGGCGCAGGACGCGGCAGCCAAGGACGCGGCGCGGCTCACCGGGGCGCAGAGGGACAAGCTCGTAGAGGGTCCGGCACCCGAGCCCCTGGACAGCATCCGCGACCGCACCGACGCGGGGCTGCCGACGTTCGGGCAGCGCGCCGCCGACCGCACCTCCGTGGCCGCCGGGGCGGTGCTCGGCGCCGTGGGCACGGTGGCCGTGGGCTCGCTCGCCGGTGGCGTGCGCCGCCTCCTGCGCCGCCGCTGAGGGTCCCTCCGGAGGGAGGGATCAGGCAGGCACCGCCGTACGGCGTCGGAGCCGGTCCCAGAGCGCCCGTTGCAGCAGCAGCGTGAGGACCCCGGCCACCGTCATGCCGACGATGTTGACGCCGAGCTGGGCCGCGGCGCCCCCGAGCTGGCTCCACGCCCCGGAGGCGAGCGCGACGGAGAAGTCCCCGGCTGCGGGCACCGTCGTCACCGAGATGAAGACGCCGACCAGGGCGTTGCTGCGACCCGCCGTGGTCGACAGCACGCCCGCGGCCCCGGCGAGGACCGCGACCACCAGCGACCAGCGGTCCGGCCGCCAGATGAACCCGGTCAGCGGCCGTGGGGAGGCGACCGTCGACGCGTCGATCCACCCGGCGGCGACGGCGGCCAGCGCGATGAGGGTGGTGAGGGCGATGGCGATGACGAACCCGCGCACCAGCAGCCCGAGGGCTCGGGCGGCGAGGCGCCGACGGCCGAGCGCCAGTCCCACGGACAGTGAGGCGACGGCGCTGAACTCCGGCCCCACGACCATCGCCCCGACCACGAGGATCGCCGAGTCCGTCACCACGGCGACCGACGCGATGAGCGTGGCCAGGCACAGGAACGCGTAGTAGGACCACGAGCCGTGCGACTGGCCCTCGGCGGTGTCGCGCACCGCGTCCCAGACCACGGCGTCGTCGGGGGCGCCGGGTGCGTGCTTCTCGGCGGCGACGGCGTTGCGTGACGGCGACGCCTCGACGGCGAGGATGGTGATGCCCCCGCGGTCGTGCAGCCCCAGCCGGTCCAGAGCCCTCAGCAGGTCGTCGGTGGCCTCCCGGGCCACATCCGCCTCCACGAGGTCACCGGCCGGCTTGAGGCTCCCGCCGCGGGTGAGTGCGAGGTTGGCCACGGCGTGGTTGGGCTCGAGCAGCGCGAGCACGTCGTCGGACAGGTCGGGCGGGACGGCCAGGCGCAGGTGCAGCACCCAGCGACCCTAGCCGCAGAGCCGGAGCGCTCGGGCAGCCGGCGCCATTCCCGGCGGAGCGGTGCCGTCAGTGGCGGGCGGCGCGACGCCTGGCGGCAGCGCGCGAGCCGAGGACGCCCAGCAGGGCGGTGATGGCTGCCAGTACCCCGACGCCGAGCCACGGGGCCTGCTCGCGAGGGGCCAGGCCGATGCCCGGCAGCGCCGCGGCTGCTGCGGTCGCCCGGGACTCATCGGGCTCCGGCGTGGACCCAGCAGCTCCGGCTACCGCGGCGGGGGAGGGCGCCGGGGCGGGCGGCGTCGTCACGGTGCCGGGAGCCACCAAGGTGCCCACGGGCCGGGCCTTCGCGGCGTAACGGAACGCCCAGTCGTACATCGCCGCCTGGGGTCGCCACGAGGAGTCCAGCCCGTACATCTCGGTGAGCAGGTAGGTCCTGCCGCCGCGGGTGACCGCCGAGATGTAGGTGCGGTGCGCCGCCTCGGTGTAGCCGTTCTTGACGCCGATCGTGCCCTCGTAGTTGTAGAGCAGCTTGTTGTGGTTGTTGATGACGTAGGAGGCGCGCTTGTGGGTCCTGGGGTCGCGTCGACCCGGGAACGGCGCCTGCTTCGTGGTGACGTAGGTGCGGAAGTCCTGCAGCTTCAACGCTGCCCGGCCGATCAGGGCGAGGTCGTAGGCACTCGACGTCTGGCCCTTGGCGTCCAGGCCGGAGGGGTCGACAGCGACGGTGTCGTGGGCGCCGAGCTGGTCGGCCATGGCGTTCATGGCGGCGATGGTGGCCGTCCGGCCACCGGCCGCGGCAGCCAGGGCGTAGGCCGCGTCGTTGCCCGACGACATCAACAGCGCCTGGAACAGCTGGCGCCCGGTGTAGCCGAGGCCGGGCACGAGGCCGACCCTGGTGCCGTCGGCGTCGGCGTCGGTGTTGGTCGCGACGACCACGCGGTCGGGGGACACCTTCGGGATGAGCGTCAGGGCGGTCAGGGTCTTGAGCGTGCTCGCCGGCCTCAGCCGCGCGTGGGGCGCCTTGGCCGCGATGACCTGGCCCGTGTCGAGGTCGGCCAGCAGCCAGGAGACGTCGCGCAGCGCGGGCGGCCGCGGGACCCCCGGTGGCAGGTCGGCGACCAGTCCGGTGGAGGCGAGGCGGGGACCGCCGACGGACAGCTCGGGCCGCACTGTGTCACGGGGGACGGGCAACGGCGTCGTCGTCGGCTTCGGCTTGGCCGCCGTCACCCGTACGGGCGCGACGGCTGCTGGGGCGACAGCGGCTGGTGCGACAGCTGCGGGCGCGGCGACGGCGGAGGGGGGACCGGCCGCCTGCGCGCCGGGTCCGAGGACGACGACGCCGCCGACCGCCAGCACGAGGCTGGCAGCGGCGGCGGGGG
The DNA here is from genome assembly GCF_001428025.1 of Phycicoccus sp. Soil748. Taxonomy (GTDB): domain Bacteria; phylum Actinomycetota; class Actinomycetes; order Actinomycetales; family Dermatophilaceae; genus Pedococcus. The sequence goes on from NZ_LMSC01000005.1 coordinate 219,818, forward strand.
TACGTCGTCGGGGCACGCGGAGAAGTGTGCCTCAGAAGCGGCTGGTCAGGAGGGCTCTCTTGACCTCTTGGATCGCCTGCGTCACCTGGATGCCACGCGGGCAGGCGTCGGTGCAGTTGAAGGTGGTGCGGCAGCGCCACACGCCTTCCTTGTCGTTGAGCACCTCGAGGCGCTGGCTGCCACCCTCGTCACGGCTGTCGAAGATGAAGCGGTGCGCGTTGACGATCGCGGCCGGGCCGAAGTACTGGCCGTCGTTCCAGAACACCGGGCAGCTCGTGGTGCACGCGGCGCACAGGATGCACTTGGTCGTGTCGTCGAAGCGGTCGCGGTCCTGCTGGCTCTGGATCCGCTCGCGGGTGGGCTCGTTGCCCGTGGTGATGAGGAACGGCATCACCTCGCGGTAGGCGTCGAAGAACGGCTCCATGTCGACGATGAGGTCCTTCTCGACGGGAAGGCCCTTGATCGGCTCGACGGTGATGGGCTTGTCCGGGTTGACGTCCTTGATGAGCGTCTTGCAGGCGAGCCGGTTCTTGCCGTTGATGCGCATGGCGTCCGAGCCGCAGACGCCGTGGGCGCAGGAGCGACGGAACGACAACGAGCCGTCCTGCTCCCACTTGATCTGGTGCAGGGCGTCGAGCACGCGGTCGGTGGCGTGCGCGGTGACCTGGTAGCTCTCCCAGTGCTGCTCGCTGTCGACCTCGGGGTCGTAGCGCGCGATGCGGAGGGTCACGGTGAACGTCGGGACGGCGCCGACCTTGCCCTCGGTCCCCTCGGTCTTGGCTTCCACGGTGGCGGTCATCAGTACTTGCGCTCCATCGGCTGGTAGCGGGTCACGGTCACGGGCTTGTAGTCGAGGCGCACCTCGTCGGCGAACAGCGCCGACTCGGCCCCGAAACCCTCACCGGCGAGCGGGGCGCGGTAGGCCATGGTGTGCCGCATGAAGTTGACGTCGTCGCGGGCCTCGTAGTCCTCGCGGAAGTGGCCGCCACGCGACTCCTTGCGCGCCAGGGCGCCGAGGGTGATGACCTCGGCGAGCTCGATGAGGAACCCGAGCTCGACCGCCTCGAGCAGGTCGGTGTTGTAGCGACGGCCCTTGTCCTGCACCACGACGTTGGCGTAGCGCTCCTTGAGCTCGTCGATGACGCCGAGCGCCTCCTTCATGGAGCCCTCGGTGCGGAACACCTGGACGTTGCGGTCCATGGTCTCCTGCAGCTCGCGGCGCAGGTCCGCCACGCGCTCGCCGCTCTCGCGGCCGCGGATGCCCTCGACCATGCCGTCGACCAGCGAGGCGGGGTTGGAGGGCAGCTCCACCCAGGCGGCGTTCGCGGCGTACTCCGCGGCGGCGATGCCGGCGCGGCGGCCGAACACGTTGATGTCGAGCAGGCTGTTGGTGCCCAGGCGGTTGGAGCCGTGCACCGACACGCAGGCGACCTCGCCGGCGGCGTAGAGGCCGGGGACGACGTCGGTGTTGTTGCGCAGCACCTCGGTCTCGACGTTGGTCGGCACGCCACCCATGGCGTAGTGGGCGGTCGGGTAGACCGGCACCGGCTCGGTGTAGGGCTCGACGCCGAGGTAGGTGCGCGCGAACTCGGTGATGTCGGGGAGCTTGGCGTCGATGTGCGCCGGCTCGAGGTGGGTCAGGTCGAGCAGCACGTAGTCCTTGTTGGGACCCGCGCCGCGGCCCTCGCGCACCTCGTTGGCCATCGAGCGGGCGACGATGTCGCGCGGTGCGAGGTCCTTGATGGTGGGGGCGTAGCGCTCCATGAAGCGCTCACCGTCGGCATTGCGCAGGATGCCGCCCTCACCACGGGCTGCCTCGGACAGCAGGATGCCGAGCCCGGCGAGGCCTGTCGGGTGGAACTGGAAGAACTCCATGTCCTCCAGCGGGATGCCGCGGCGGAAGGCGACACCCATGCCGTCACCGGTGAGGGTGTGGGCGTTGGACGTCGTCTTGAAGACCTTGCCGGTGCCACCGGTCGCGAAGACCACGGACTTGGCCTGGAACACGTGGATCTCGCCGGTCGCGAGCTCGTAGGCGACGACGCCGGCCGCGTGCTCGACGCCGTCGGCGCCGGTGTTCATGAGCAGGTCGAGGACGTAGAACTCGTTGAAGAACTCCACGCCCTGCTTCACGCAGTTCTGGTAGAGCGTCTGCAGGATCATGTGGCCGGTGCGGTCCGCGGCGAAGCACGAGCGGCGGACCGCGGCCTCACCGTGGTTGCGCGTGTGCCCACCGAAGCGGCGCTGGTCGATCTTGCCCTCGGGCGTGCGGTTGAACGGCAGGCCCATCTTCTCGAGGTCGATCACGGCGTCGATCGCCTCACGGCACATGATCTCCGCAGCGTCCTGGTCGACGAGGTAGTCGCCACCCTTGACGGTGTCGAAGGTGTGCCACTCCCAGTTGTCCTCCTCGACGTTGGCGAGGGCTGCGCACATGCCGCCCTGGGCCGCGCCGGTGTGGGACCGGGTGGGGTAGAGCTTGGTGAGCACCGCGGTACGCGTGCGGGTCGAGGACTCGAGCGCCGCGCGCATGCCGGCGCCGCCGGCTCCGACGATGACGACGTCGTACTTGTGCGTCTGCATCAGGGTTGGTTCCTTCGGTTTTGCAGGGAGGTCATCGTCCGGTGCACACGGAGAGCGTGGACGAGGGGTCGACGCACGGGTCGAAGGTGAAGATGACCAGCGTGCCGAGCACCAGCACCAGGACGGCGCTCGCGACGAGCAGGCCCTTGAGCACCCAGCGCGTGCTGTCCTTCTCGGTGTAGTCGTTGATGATCGTGCGGACGCCGTTGAAGCCGTGGACCTCGGCGAGCCACAGCATCAGCAGGTCCCAGGTCTGCCAGAACGGGCTGGCCCACTTGCCGGCGACGAAGGCGAAGTCGACGCCGTGGATGCCCTCGCCGAGCATGAGGTTGACGAACAGGTGGCCGAAGACCAGCACGAGCAGCAGGACACCGCTGCCGCGCATGAAGACCCAGGACCAGAGCTCGAAGTTGCCGCGGCCCTTGGAGACCCGGCGGTAGCGCGAGGTCTTCGCGGAGACCGCGTCCGGACCGGCGTGGTAGTTGGTCTCGCTGGTGGTGGCGCTCATCATCAGCCTCTCAGTGCGTGAAGACGACGGTCAGGTGGCGGATCGCGAACGGCGCGAAGAGCACCACGAAGCCGATGGCCACGGCCCAGAACATCTGGCGCTGGTACCTCGGGCCCTTGGCCCAGAAGTCGACCGCGATGATGCGAAGGCCGTTGAGCGCGTGGAAGATCACGGCAGCGACGAGGCCGGCCTCCGCGAGCCCGACCACTGGGTTCTTGTAGGCGCTCATGACCTCGTTGTAGGCGTCGGGGGAGACCCGCACCAGCGCCGTGTCGAGCACGTGCGCGAAGAGGAAGAGGAAGATCAGTACGCCGCTGATGCGGTGGGCCACCCACGTCCACATGCCTTCGCGGCCGCGGTAGAGGGTCCCGTTGGCTGCCTGCGCCACTGCGCGTCCCTTTCGAAGCAGGAGTTCGGTCACGGCGAGTCGCGCAGAGCGTCGATGGCCGTTCTTCGTCCGTCAGGTTATCTGTCGCCGCAGGTCGGCCGCGCGCGGGCCTCCTGTGAGAAACCAGACAAGCCGGGTTACCGGCGGGTACCCAGCGCCGCCGGCGACCTCAGCGGGCGGCGGCGCGCGCCGTGCGGACCGAGTCGTAGTGGTCGAGGAGCTCGTCGGTGACGCCGGACCACGAGCGGTGCTCCACCTGCTCCCGTCCCGCGCGACCGAGAGCCTCGCGCTTGGCCCGGTCGCCGGCGAGGTGCGCCACGGCGTCGCGCAGGCCGTCGGGCGAGTCCGGATCGAAGAGCAGTCCGGTGCGGCTGTGGTCGACCAGGTCGAGCGGCCCGCCGCGTGCCGGTGCGACGACGGGGAGCCCCGACGCGGCGGCCTCCTGCAGGGTCTGGCCGAACGTCTCACGGGTCCCGGTGTGGACGAACACGTCGAGCGCCGCATACGCCCGCGCGAGGTCGTCGCCGTCACGCCGGCCGAGGAACACGACGTCGAGCCCTGCCGCCGTGAGCAGGGCCCGGTCGTCGGCGCGGCTGGGTCCGTCGCCCACGACCACGACCCGGGTCCCCGGCACCGTGCGGAGGGCGGCGAGCCGGTGCAGCTCCTTCTCGGGTGCCAGCCGTCCCACGTAGCCGACCAGGACCTGGCCGTCGGGCGCGAGCGCGCGCCGCAGCGCGCGGGTGCCTGCGTCCGCCCGCCACGACGGGTGGAACGCGGCGGCGTCCACGCCGCGGGTCCACAGCGCCGTACGGGGCACGTCGTGCAGCGCGAGCTCGGCCAGGGCTGCGGAGGAGGGGGCCAGCGTGCGGTCGGCGAGGCCGTGCACGTGCCGTACCCACCGCCACGCCGCACGGGCGGCCCCGCGCCCGACCGGTCCGGGCGCGTGCTGGGCCAGGTAGCTGGGTACGTCGGTCTGGTAGACCGCGACCGACGGGATCCCCCGCCTGGCCGTCGCCGTGAGCGCGGCGGCGCCGAGGACGAACGGCGAGGCGACGTGGACGACGTCGGGGTGGAAGGCGGTGAGCGCCGCCTCCACCTCGCCGCTGGGCAGCCCCACCGCGAACTGGCGCACGGGGACGGACGTGAGGCCAAGCACCGGGTACCCGGCCCACTGCTCCGGAGCCGGTCGGGGGGCGAGGACCACCGCGTCGTGACCGCGGTCGCGCAGGCACTCCAGCACCCGGCACACGCTGGTGGTGACGCCGTTGACGCTGGGGAGGAAGGACTCGGTGACCATGGCGACGCGCACGGGACCAGCCTGTGCGGACCCGGTGTGGAGGCCGTGACGTCGCGGGGTGTGTCAGGTGAGCGGGACGTGACCACGAGGTGCGTCGGCTAGCGTTCGCGCCATGTCGAGTCCTGCCACGCGCCCCGAGGGTGCGGCCCCGACCACGTCCGGGACCAGCGCGCACGAGCACTTCTGGGCAGTCATCCCGGCCGGTGGAGCGGGGACCCGGTTGTGGCCGCTGTCGCGGCAGCGCTCGCCGAAGTTCCTGCACGACCTCACCGGCTCGGGCCGTTCGCTGCTGCAGGCCACCTGGGACCGGCTCACGCCGCTGACGGGTTCGCAGGTGCTCGTGGTCACCGGGGCCGCTCACGTGGACGCGGTCCGTGAGCAGCTCCCCGGCCTGCCCGCCGACCAGCTCCTCGCAGAGCCCTCGCCGCGCGACTCGATGGCCGCGATCGGCTGGGCCGCGGCCGTCCTTGAGGCGCGCGACCCCGAGGCTGTCCTCGGGTCCTTCGCGGCCGACCACGTCATCGGCGACGAGGAGGCGTTCCGCGAGTGCGTCACCGCCGCGGTGGCTGCCGCGGCCGACGGCCACGTGGTCACCATCGGGATCGAGCCCACCCATCCCGCAACGGGTTTCGGCTACATCGAGCTGGGTGAACCCCTGGGCGCCGGTCCGGCCCACGCAGTCAGCCAGTTCGTGGAGAAGCCGGACCGCGAGCGGGCGCGGACCTACCTCGCCACCGGCCGGTTCCGTTGGAACGCAGGCATGTTCGTCGTCAGGGCACGGGTCCTGCTCGACCTGCTCGCCGAGTGGCACCCCGAGCTCGCGGCCGGTCTGCGCGCGCTCGCGGCCGACCCCACGCGGCTGGAGCAGGTGTGGCCCGGGCTCGAGAAGATCGCCATCGACCACGCGGTCGCCGAGCCTGCGGCTGCGCAGGGCCGCGTCGCGGTCGTGCCCGGCGGGTTCGGCTGGGACGACGTGGGCGACTTCGCCTCCCTTGGGTCGCTGCTCGAGGACGCGGTCGGTATGCCGGGGGTGCAGGTCCTCGGGGACGCCTCTCAGGTGCGGCTCGTCGACTCCACGGGTGTCGTCGTCCCCGCGAGCGGGAGGCTGGTCGCCCTGGTCGGGGTGGAGGACGTCGTCGTCGTCGACACCCCCGACGCGCTGCTGGTCATGTCCAGGGAGCGCGCGCAGGACGTCAAGGGCGTCGTCGAGCAGCTCCACGTCCAGCGCCGCACCGACCTCACCTGAGCCCAGCCGCCCCGCCGAGGTCCCGGACTTCGGGGGAAGGGCACCGTCATGCGCCGAGGTCCCGGACTTCGGGGGAAGGGCGACGTCATGCGCCGAGGTCCCGGACTTCGGTGGGGTGGTGAGCTCGGTCAGGTCACGAGGTCGCGGTGCCGGAACGCGGCATACCCGGCCGCGCCGGCGAGCAGGGTCACCAGGAGGAGCCCCGCGAGTCCCGCGGCGTCGGCGTCCCCGCCGGGGAGGCTGCCCAGGTGGTCGAACGGCGACAGGCCCATCGCCCAGCCCGGCAGGCTGACGAGCGGACCCAGCTCGCCGATGAGGACGAACGCCGCGAGCAGGCCCCAGGCCGCCGGCGTCCACAGGGGGACGAGGCCGAACAACAGCACCGTCAGGGCGACGCAGACCAGCACGGCAGGGGCGGTGGCCACCGCTGCAGGGAGCACCTCGGCGACGCCCACCTCGCTCACCGCCCCGCCGGACAGGCCTGCGCTGAGGCCCATGACGACGAGCAGCCAGAGGGACCCCAGGACGGCGACGAGCACGTGGCTGGTCAGCCAGCGCCAGCGGCTGACCCTGGTCGCGAGCGCGACCTCTGCGCGTCCGCCGGCCTCCTCCGAGCGCAGCCGCAGCGCGGTCGCGATCCCGAAGGCGGCGGCGCCGACGGCGAGGAACCGGATCTCCGTGCCGAAGAAGACCTCGAGCAGGCTGCCGTGCCCCCCGCTCATCTTGCGGAACATCTCCTCGATGCCCGGGCTGCTGGCGATCTCGTCCACGGACCGGGCGATGCTGCCGATGACCAGGCCGAGCACGGCGTAGCCGGTGGTCCAGCCGAGGAGGGCGCCGCGGTGCAGCCGCCACGCCAGTCCCAGTGGCGACCCGAGCGCGGAGGACGCGCGGGAGGGCCCGGGGCGCGCGGCCCACAACCCCGAGCCGAGGTCGCGGCGCTGCAGCAGGAGGTCGGCGACGACGAGCAGGGCCGCCATCGTCGCCACGGCCGGGAGCACCAGCCACAGCCGGTTCTCCCCGAACGGGCTCACCCGCTCGGCCCAGCCGAGGAACGACGCGTAGGCCAGGTCGGCTCCGCCGGAGGGGTTCGTGGTGCCGCCGGAGGTGTCGGCGACGGCCCGGACGACGAAGGCCAGCAGCAGGGTCGTGAGGGCGATGCCGCCGGCTCCTCGCGCGGTCGAGGTGAGCTGGCAGGCGACCGCGGTGATCCCCACCATGACCAGGCCGGCGACGACCTCCACGACCCCGAGGGCCACCGAACCGGTGGCGTCGACGCCGGTCCCGACGAGGCTCAGGGCCGACAGCCCGCCGGTGGCCAGCACTGCTGCCGTGGCGAGCAGCACGGCGGCCGCGAGCGGGGCGCGTCGCCCGACCACGCCGCCGGCGACGAGCTCGAACCGTCCCTCTTCCTCCTCCGTGCGGGTGTGCCGGCGCACCAGCGCGAAGGCCAGGAAGGCGGTGAAGAGGCTGCCCAGCATGATCGTCTTGAGCACCCCGACCGCGGCCGCGGTGAGTGAGGGGAGCGGTCCGTAGAGCGCCGTGATCGAGGGGTTGTCGGCCATGACCCGCGCCCCGGCGGCCGCCTCGGCGTCGGTGGGGTAGAGCTCCAGGGTGGCCGCCATCGACGAGTAGGCCGTGAGCACCAGGGCCGCCACGCTGGCGATGACCACCCACCGGTCGCGTCGCCAGGCCAGGCGCAGCAGCGGCCAGGTGCCCGCGAAGGTGCTCACGCCCTGACCTCCTCGCCCACGGGGGACGGGGTGGCGAGGTCGTCGCGGTACTGCGAGAGGAACAGCTCCTCCAGCGTCGGGGGCTGGCACGTCAGGGCGAGGATGCCGTGGCCGCCGAGCCGCCCGACCACGTCGCCCACGGAGCTCGACTCGACCGACAGCACGAGGCGGTCGCGGTCGAGCCGGGCGCTGGAGACCCCCGGCCAGGCGCGGGCGTCGGCGAGGTCGGGGGTGTGTCCCAAGGTCGCGGTGACGCTCGTGCGGGTGAGGTGGCGCAGGTCGGCGAGGGTCCCGGAGTCGACGATCCGCCCGGCGCGCACGATGCTGACCCGGTCGGCGGTGGCCTCGACCTCCGACAGGATGTGGCTCGAGAGCAGCACCGTGCGCCCCNTCGGCTCGTCGAGGACGAGCAGCGGGACGTTGCTCGCGAGGGCGGCCACGAGGGCGACCTTCTGCCGGTTGCCCTTGGAGTAGGACCGGCCCTTCTTCGTCGGGTCGAGCTCGAAGAGCCGGAGCAGCTCGTCGCGGCGTCCGGTGTCGACGCCGCCGCGCAGCCGGCCGAGCAGGTCGATGACCTCGCCGCCGGTGAGGTTGGGCCACAGCACGACGTCGCCCGGCACGTAGGCCAGCTGCCGGTGCAGCTCGGTGGCGTCGCGCCACGGGTCGCGGCCGAGCAGGGTCACCGTGCCGGCGTCCGCGCGCAGCAGCCCGAGCAGGATGCGGATGGTGGTCGACTTGCCCGACCCGTTGGGCCCGAGGAAGCCGTGCACCTCACCCTCGTGGACGGTGAGGTCGAGTCCGTCGAGCGCGACGGTGGAGCCGAAGGTCTTGCGCAGGCCGGTGGCCTCGAGGACAGCTGCCATGGCCTCGAGTGTACGCAGTCTTCAGAAGATTCTGAATGGTCTAAAGTAATCGTCATGGTGAGCGCGCGGCAGCCGGAGGACGAGAGCCGCACCGGGCGGGAGCGGTTCGTGGAGCGGTTCGGCTCCGAGCTCACCGCAGCCGGTATGCAGCGGCTCCCCTCGCGCGTGTTCGCCTGCCTGCTCGCCGACGAGGACGGACGCATGACCGCGGCCGAGATCGGGGAGGCGCTCGCGGTGAGCCCGGCCTCGGTCTCCGGAGCGGTGCGCGCGCTGCAGCAGATGCGGATGATCCACCGGGAGCGCGAGCCCGGCAGCCGTCGCGACGTCTACGTCGTGGCCGACGACGCCTGGCACGACGTGATGATGAGCTCCTCGTCCACCTACGCGCCGCTGACGCAGACCCTGCGCGAGGGGGTCGAGCAGGTCGGGGGAGCCGGGTCGGGCGCCGGTGCGCGGCTGGCGTTGAGCGTGGCGTTCCTCGAGTTCGTCACCGAGGAGATGCAGCAGCTCTCGGAGCGGTGGGACCGGCGTCGCGCGGAGCTCGGCCACTGACCGCGTGACCCACCCCACGGTGAGGTCGGCCACGCACGGTGCTCGCGCGGCGTACCGGCTCACTATCGTGGCCCCCATGCCCGCTGACGTCCCCGAAGCACGCTCCGAGTCCGACCTCCCGATCAAGGCCGTTTACGGCGCGGACGACCTCCGGGGCTTCGACCCGGCCGAGCAGCTCGGCGCCCCGGGACAGTACCCGTACACCCGCGGCGTCTACCCGAACATGTACACCGGGCGCCCGTGGACGATGCGCCAGTACGCCGGGTTCGGCACCGCCAAGGAGAGCAACGAGCGCTACCACGAGCTCGTCGCCAACGGCACCGGCGGACTGTCCGTCGCCTTCGACCTGCCGACCCAGATGGGCTACGACTCCGACGAGGCCATCGCCAGCGGCGAGGTCGGCAAGGTCGGTGTCGCGATTGACTCCATCGACGACATGCGGACGCTGTTCGGCGGCCTGCCGCTCGGCGAGCTGTCGACCTCGATGACGATCAACGCCCCGGCCTCCACGCTGCTGCTCATGTACCAGCTCGTCGCCGAGGAGAACGGCGCCGACCCGGCCGCGCTCGCCGGCACGATCCAGAACGACGTGCTCAAGGAGTACATCGCCCGCGGCACCTACATCTACCCGCCGAAGGAGTCGCTGCGGCTCATCAGCGACATCTTCGCCTACTGCGCCAAGGAGATGCCGCGCTGGAACACCATCTCCATCAGCGGCTACCACATGGCAGAGGCCGGAGCGACGCCCGCGCAGGAGATCGCCTTCACCCTCGCCAACGCGAAGGAGTACGTGCGCGCCGCCCTCGCTGCAGGGCTCGACGTCGACGACTTCGCGCCGCGGCTGTCCTTCTTCTTCGTCGCGCGGACGACCCTGCTCGAGGAGGTCGCGAAGTTCCGGGCGGCCCGGCGCATCTGGGCCCGGATCATGCGCGAGGAGTTCGGCGCGAAGAACCCCAAGAGCGAGATGCTGCGGTTCCACACCCAGACCGCCGGGGTCCAGCTCACCGCCCAGCAGCCCGAGGTCAACCTCGTGCGAGTCGCGCTCCAGGGGCTCGGCGCCGTCCTCGGCGGCACCCAGTCGCTGCACACCAACTCCTTCGACGAGGCCATCGCGCTGCCGACCCAGAAGGCCGCCCGCCTCGCCCTGCGCACCCAGCAGGTCATCGCCTACGAGACGGATGTGACCAAGACCGTCGACCCGTTCGCCGGCTCCTACGTCGTCGAGTCGATGACCGACGACGTCGAGGCAGCCGCGCTCGAGCTCATCCAGGCCGTCGAGGACCGCGGGGGAGCGGTCGCCGCGATCGAGCAGGGGTTCCAGAAGTCCGAGATCGAGCGCTCCGCCTACCGCATCGCCCTCGAGATCGACAGCAAGGAGCGCACCGTCGTGGGCCTCAACCGGTTCGCCCTCGACGAGGAGGAGCCCTACGAGCCCCTGCGCGTCGACCCCCAGATCGAGCACGACCAGCGCGAGCGCCTCGCCGCGCTCCGGGCCGAGCGCGACAACGAGGCCGTGGAGCGCGCCCTCGAGGCGGTCCGTGAGGCGGCGCGCGGCACCGACAACGTGCTCTACGCGATGAAGGAGGCCCTGCGCCTGCGCGCCACGGGCGGCGAGATCAGCCACGCGCTGCGCGACGTCTGGGGCCTCTACGTCCCGCGCGAGACCTTCTGACGCCGGGCGGCGACCGGCGGGGTCGGACGGGGGCGCGCGAGTAGAGTGCGCCGTGACATGAGCGACCACCTGCTGCTTTCCGACCTCGGCCTCACCATCGACGCCCTCGCCCCCGAGCTCCAGGACCTGCAGCGGGACCTGCACGCCCACCCCGAGCTGTCCCGCGGCGAGGTCCGGACCACCGCGCTCGTCGACGCGAGGCTGCAGGCGGCCGGGATCCGCACCCAGCGCCTGCCGGTGACCGGGCTCGTCGCCGACCTCGGTGCGGAGCAGCCCGCCTACCGCGTCGCCCTGCGCGCCGACCTCGACGCCCTGCCCGTCGGCGAGCGCACCGGGCTCGCCTGGGCCTCGACGACCGAGGGCATCTGCCACGCCTGCGGCCACGACGTGCACGTCAGTGCCGCGGTCGGTGCGGCGCTGGCCCTCAAGGCCCACGAGGACCGGCTGCGCGAGCGCGGCGTCGCGGTGCGGCTGCTGTTCCAGCCCGCGGAGGAGGTCATCCCGGGTGGGGCCGTGGAGCTCGTCGCCGCGGGCGCCCTCGACGGTGTCGACGCCGTCTTCGCGGTCCACTGCGACCCCAGCCTCGACGTGGGCAGCGTCGGCCTCCGCGACGGCGCCATCACCGCGGCGGCCGACCGGGTCGTGGTCCACCTGAGCGGGCGCGGCGGCCACACCAGCCGCCCCCACCTGACCGAGGACCTCACCTTCGCGCTCGCCAAGGTCGTCACCGAGCTCCCCGCCGTCCTGTCCCGACGCCTCGACCCGCGGACGGCCTTCGCGCTGGTCTGGGGAGAGGTGCACGCGGGCCAGGCAGCCAACGTCATCCCCTCCAGCGGCACCGCCTCCGGCACGCTGCGCATGCTCGACGCCACCGCGTGGAGCACCGTGGGCCCCCTGCTCGCCGAGGCGGTCGACCACGTTGTGGCGCCGTACGCGGTCACGGCCGTCCTCGAGCACATCCAGGGCGTGCCCCCGGTGGTCAACGACGCGGAGGCGATCGAGGTCCTGCGCCACGCGGCGGAGGGTATGGGGCTCAGCCCCGTGGGGACGCCACAGTCGCTCGGGGGCGAGGACTTCGCCTGGTACCTGCGCGAGGTGCCCGGTGCGATGGCCCGGCTCGGGACCCGCAGCCCCGGCGGGCACACCTACGACCTGCACCAGGGTGACCTCGTCGTCGACGAGGGCTCGGTCGTCCAGGGCGCCCGGCTGCTGGCCGGTGCGGTGGTGGCCGGAGTGGTCAAAGCCGTGGCAGAACGGACAGTCGCGGATCGGTAACGGTTTGCAAGATGTGTGACCGAAGGCCCTAAATCCGCGCAGTTCTTGCGGCTATCCTCACGCCCTAGTGGCGCAGCACTGCGCCTCGCAGACCAAAGAACAGGAGACAGCCTTGCGTCACACGATGAAGGTTGCAGCGGTCGTGTCGGTGGCAGCACTGACGCTCGCCGCGTGCGGTGACTCGGGCTCGGACAAGCCCAGCTCCAGCGGCTCGAGCTCCAGCTCGAGCTCGAGCAAGAAGAGCGACATCAAGGTCGGCATGGCCTACGACGTGGGTGGACGCGGTGACCAGTCGTTCAACGACTCCGCCGCCGCCGGCCTCGACAAGGCGAAGTCCGAGCTGGGCGTGCAGATCAAGGAAGCCGCAGCCGTCAACGGCGAGAACGAGGCCGCTCGCGAGGAGCGCCTCCAGCAGCTGATCGACGCGGGCTACACCCACGTCGTCGCGGTGGGCTTCGCCTACGCCGCCTCCGTGGGCAAGGCCGCCAAGGACAACCCCGACGTCCACTTCGCGATCGTCGACGACGCGTCCCCCGACTCCAAGGGCGCCAACGTCGACCAGATCACCTTCGCCGAGAACGAGGGCTCCTTCCTCGTCGGTGCAGCTGCCGCGCTGAAGTCCAAGGCGGGCCACATCGGCTTCGTCGGTGGCGTCAACGTGCCGCTCATCAAGAAGTTCGAGGCCGGCTACATCGCGGGCGCCAAGGCCGTCAACCCCAACATCAAGGTCGACAGCCAGTACCTCACCCAGCCGCCGGACTTCGGTGGCTTCGGTGACCCGGCCAAGGGCAAGACCGCGGCCGAGGGCATGTACCAGGGCGGGGCGGACATCGTCTACCACGCTGCTGGTGGCTCCGGCGGCGGCGTCTTCACGGCGGCCAAGGCGGCCGGCAAGCTCGCCATCGGTGTCGACTCCGACCAGGCGCTCACGGCGCCCGCGGACGTCCGCCCCGTCATCATGACCTCGATGATCAAGAAGGTCGACGTCGCGGTCTACGACTTCATCAAGTCGGCTGCGGACGGCAAGGAGCTGACGGGCAACAACGTCTACGACCTCAAGGCCGGCGGCGTGGACTACGCCACCACCGGTGGCCAGGTCGACGACATCAAGACCAAGCTCGACGACTACAAGCAGCAGATCATCGACGGCAAGATCAAGGTGCCCACCACCCCCTGATCAACCCCGATCAACCACATGGTGGTCGTTCACGGCCCGGGCGGCGCGGTAGCGTCTGACCCGGGCCGTGTGCGTCTGCCGCACCACGGCCCAGCCGTCCCCGACCCGCGCGCCCGGTATGCCCGCCCATGCGCCGAACCGCCCGCACCGACGCGGGCCCGGACCAGGAGTGTCGCCATCACTGCCTCCCCACCGCTGACGCAGACCACCGCCTCGGGAACCCCGGCCGTCGAGCTCGAGGGCATCACCAAGCGCTTCCCCGGCGTGGTCGCCAACAAGGACGTCACCTTCTCGGTGCGCCGGGGGACCGTCCACGCGATCGTCGGGGAGAACGGCGCCGGCAAGTCGACCCTCATGAAGATCCTGTACGGCGTGCAGCGCCCCGACGAGGGGACGATCAAGGTCGACGGCAACGTCGTCAACCTGCACTCGCCGTCGGACGCCATCGCCGCCGGCATCGGCATGGTGTTCCAGCACTTCATGCTCGCCGACAACTTCTCCGTCCTCGAGAACGTCGTCCTCGGCGCCGAGAAGCTCCACGGCATCGGTGACGCCGCCCGCCACGAGATCCAGCGGATCTCCGACACCTACAAGCTCGGCATCGACCCCGACGCCCTCGTGGGCGACCTGGGCGTGGGCGCGCGCCAGCGCATCGAGATCCTCAAGGTCCTCTACCGCGGCGCCAGGACCCTCATCCTCGACGAGCCCACCGCAGTCCTCGTGCCGCAGGAGGTCGACGAGCTGTTCGGCCAGCTCGCGGACCTCAAGGACGAGGGCGTGACCGTCCTGTTCATCTCCCACAAGCTCGACGAGGTCCTCAAGGTCGCCGACTCGATCACCGTCATCCGGCGCGGCACCACGATCGACACGGTCGACCCGTCCACCGTCAACGCCCGGCAGCTCGCCGAGCTCATGGTCGGGTCCGAGCTGCCCTCGCCCACCACCGAGGAGTCCACGGTCACCGACCGTGTCCTGCTGCGCGTCGAGGACCTCGTCCTCGGCGGGGGAGGAGGCGGCCGGCCGGTCCTCGACGGCATCTCCCTGACCATCCACGCCGGGGAGGTGCTCGGCATCGCCGGCGTCGAGGGCAACGGCCAGGCCGAGCTCGTCGAGGTCATCATGGGGATGCGTGAGCCCACCTCGGGGCGCGTGTTCCTCGGCGACCGCGACATCTCCGACTGGGGCACCCGCGACATCCGCGAGGCCGGTGTGGGCTACATCCCCGAGGACCGGCACCGCCACGGCCTGCTGCTCGAGGCGCCGCTGTGGGAGAACCGCATCCTCGGCCACCAGACCGAGAAGCCCAACGTCAAGGGCCAGCTCATCGACGCCGCCTCGGCCAAGGCCGACACGGAGCGGATCGTCAAGGAGTACGACGTCCGCACCCCGTCGATCTTCGTCACCGCCGGATCGCTGTCCGGTGGCAACCAGCAGAAGCTCATCATCGGCCGCGAGATGAGCCACTCGCCGAAGGTGCTCGTCGCGGCCCACCCGACGCGTGGCGTCGACGTCGGCGCCCAGGCCTCGATCTGGGACCACATCCGCGCAGCCCGGCGGGAGGGGCTCGCGGTGCTGTTGATCTCGGCCGACCTCGAGGAGCTCATCGGCCTGTCCGACACCATCCGCGTCATCCTGCGCGGCCAGCTGTCCGGCGACTTCGACCCCGACCAGGTGACCGCCGAGGACCTCGGCGCCGCCATGACGGGCGCCGGCGAGAAGGAGCAGACCCGATGAACCGCCTCAGCCCGCGCCGGATCGGCCTCGCCCTGGCGGCCCCGGTGCTCGCCCTCCTGGTGGCGTTCGTCATCACCTCGTTGGTGCTCACCCTGTTCGGTGACCCGGTCCTGGAGGTGTGGAAGACGATCCTGCACGTCCCGAAGCCGCGCCAGACGGTGCAGATCGTCAACGCCGCGACGGTGTTCTACCTGTCGGCGGTCGCGGTGGCGGTCGGCTTCCGGATGAACCTGTTCAACATCGGCGTCGACGGCCAGTACCGCGTCGGCGTCTTTGCCGCCGCCGTGTTCGCGGGCCAGGCCTGGCTGCCGGGCGTGTTCAACGTGCTCGTCGCCATCGTCGTCGCGATGGTGGCGGCCGGCCTCTGGGCCGGCATCGCGGCATACCTCAAGGTGAGGCGCGGCGTCTCCGAGGTGATCTCGACGATCATGCTCAACGCCATCGCCACCGGTGTCGTGAGCTGGTTGTTCGCGAAGGTCGCCCAGCGGTCCGAGGGCAGCAACATCACCGAGACCAAGACCATCCCCGAGTCCTCGCAGCTCGAGGGCCTCAAGCTGATCCCCGGCGCCACCAACCGCGTGTTCACGCTCGTGGTGCTCGCCGTCATCGTGGGGGTGCTCTACTGGTTCGTGCTGGGCAAGACGCGGTTCGGGTTCGACCTGCGCGCCACCGGCCGCTCCGAGACCGCAGCCGTGGCCAGCGGCGTCAACGTGCCCCGGATGGTGATGACCGCGATGGTCGCGTCCGGGGCGCTGGCGGGGCTCGTGGGCATGCCGCAGCTGTTCGGCCAGGACCACAACTACGGCACCACGATCCAGTCGGGGCTCGGCTTCGCCGGCATCGGCATCGCCCTGCTCGGGCGCAACAACCCGATCGGCATCGCCGTCGCCTCGCTGCTCTGGGCCTTCCTGGACATCCAGTCCAACGCCCTGCAGATCGGCGTCGGCGTGGCCCAGGAGATCGTCTTCATCATCCAGGGCGTGATCCTCTTCGCGGTCGTCATCGCCTACGAGCTGATCCGGCGCACCGACATCAGGCTCGAGCAGCAGCGGGTGGCCCGGGAGCTGGCCGCCCAGCGACACTCGACCGCCGCCACGGAAGGAGCCCCGGCATGAGCGCCGCCGGACTCGAGATCGGCACCACGACCGTGACCGACCGGCCGCGCACGCGGCGACGCCTGGGCCTGCGCGAGTGGGCCGTCGTCGCCGTCGGTGCGGTGGCCGTCATCGCCATCCTGCGCGTCGTCAGCGGCGCCAGCGACATCGCCTCCTCGGGCGCCCTCGCCGCCGCGATCGGGCTCGCGGTGCCGATCGGCCTCGCCGGCCTCGGCGGCCTGTGGTCCGAGCGCGCGGGCGTGGTCAACATCGGGCTCGAGGGCATGATGATCCTCGGCACCTGGGGGGCGGGCTTCTGCGGCTACCAGTGGGGCCCGTGGGCGGGTGTCGTCGGCGCGATCGTGATGGGCATGCTCGGTGGCCTGATCCACGCGGTGGCCACGGTGACGTTCGGCGTCGACCACATCGTCTCGGGTGTCGCCATCAACATCATCGGCCTCGGCATCGCCAAGTACCTCTCGGTGCGGTTCTTCACCGGCAAGCCCGGTGGCGGCCCCACCCAGTCGCCGACCATCGACCCGCTGCCCGACTTCACCCTGCCCGGCGTCTCCGACGGCCTCGGCACCCTGGAGCGCAAGCACTGGTTCTTCGTCAGCGACCTCGCCGCGATCGTGCGCGCCGTCTGCACCAACCTGTCGGTGCTCACGGTCATCGCCGTGCTGCTGTTCGTCGGCACGTGGTGGGTGCTGTGGCGCACGTCGTTCGGCCTGCGCCTGCGCTCGGTCGGCGAGTCCCCGGTGGCCGCGGAGTCGCTGGGCGTCCACGTGCTGCGCTACAAGTTCCTCGCCGTGCTCATCTCCGGTGGCCTGGCGGGTCTCGGCGGTGGCTTCCTCGCCATCGTCGCGGCCAACATCTACCGCGACGGCCAGACCGGCGGCCGTGGCTACATCGGCCTCGCCGCGATGATCTTCGGCAACTGGCGACCCGGTGGCCTGCTCGCCGGCGCCGGCCTCTTCGGCTACACCGACGCGGTCCAGCTGCGCGGTGGCGGCAACGTCCACGCCTTCCTCCTGCTGTTCGCGGTGCTGCTCGTGGCGATCGGGATCTGGCAGGTCGTGCGCAACCACCGCACCGTCCAAGGCGTCCTCGCGGTCGTCGTCGGGGTGTTCGTCGGCTGGTGGTACCTCGCCGCCGACGCCGTCCCCGCAGAGCTCACCGGCACGACGCCGTACGTCACCACCCTGCTCGTGCTCGCCTTCGCCTCCCAGCGCCTGCGCATGCCCGCCGCCGACGGGCAGATCTACCGCAAGGGCGAGGGCCACTAGTGGCAGCAGGGGAGGGGCACAGCGCGGAGCAGGACGCGCGCCACACCTCCGAGGTCGACTGGGACGCCCTGCGCGCCCGGGCGGTCGAGGTCATGGGCAAGGCGTACGCGCCGTACTCCCGCTTCCCGGTGGGCGTCGCGGGCATCGTCGACGACGGCCGCGTCGTCGTGGGCTGCAACGTGGAGAACGCCGCCTACGGCGTGGCCCTGTGCGCCGAGTGCGGCATGGTGTCCGAGCTCGTCGCCACCGGCGGCGGGCGCCTCGTCGCGGTGTCCTGCGTCGGCCGCGACGGCGAGCCCCTCATGCCGTGCGGTCGCTGCCGCCAGCTGCTGTGGGAGCACGGTGGGCCCACCTGCCTGCTGCTGACGCCCGAAGGGGTGCTGCCGATGACCGAGGTGCTGCCCCAGGCGTTCGGCCCCGACAACCTCTCGATCGCCGCCCCACCCACCTGACCCCCGGGTCCTGGCGCCGCCCGCCCCGCCCACGGGCCGAACGCGCCTGATACTGCACGAATCGCCCCGGCGAGCCGTGGACAGGGGCGATTCGCGCCGTATCCGGCCCTGGTCGCGCCTGTGGACAGCGGCACCGGCGGGTCGGTCGCGTCGGGAACGCTGTGCGTATGGAGTCCTTACCACTGGTCTTCACCCGGTCCGAGGCGCTCGCGGCCGGGCTGACCGACAAGGCCCTGCGCGGCCCTCGCGTGCAGCGGGTCCTGCGCGGCACCTACGTCAGCGCTGGCGTCGAGCTCGATGCCCGCGTGCGAGCGCTGGCCGCCCTGCGCCTCGCCCCTACGGGATCCGTGGCCGCCCGCGCTACGGCCGCGGTCCTGCTCGGTGCCGTCGTGCCCCACGACACGCGCGTGCACCTGCGCATGCCGGCCGGCCAGCTGCGCCTGCCCGGCGTGGACGCGCGCGTGCGAAGGGGGCGACGGCCGCACGCGCTGGTGCGCGGCATACCGGTCACGACGGCGGAGGACACCTTCGTGGACCTCACCGCGGAGCTCGACCTGGTCGACCTCGTGGTCCTCGGCGACTCCCTGGTACGGCGCGGCCGCACCTCCCCGGAGCGCCTCGTCGCCGTTGCCGCGCGGCTGCGCGGCCGGCACGCGCGCCTTGCTCGCCGGGCGGCGGGTTTCGTCCGGGCCGGGGTGGACTCGCCGATGGAGTCGCGCCTGCGGATGCTGCTCGTGCTCGCCGGGCTGCCGGAGCCGGCGGTCAACCACATCGAGTGCGACGAGTGGGGGCGGTGGTTGCGCCGGTACGACCTGTCGTGGCCGGAGCTGCGGGTCGCCGTGGAGTACGACGGTCGCCAGCACGCGGAGTCGCAGCGGCAGTGGGAGCGGGACGTGGAGCGGCGGGAGGAGCTCGACCTCGACGGCTGGCGCATCGTCGTCGTCCTGTCCAAGGGCGTCTACCGCGAGCCCGAGCGCACCCTGGACCGGGTCGTGGCCGCCTTGCGGGCACGCGGCGTACGGGCGCGTGTCACCAGCGACGAGTGGCGGCTCCATTTCCTCGGCCGCGGCTGAGGGCGAGTCGCGCCGGAAGGCGCAGGAATCGCCCCGCGGGGGCTGGGGTCGGGGCGAATTGAGCCGCAAGCAGCAGTTCTCGCCCCGTGCCGGGGACAGGCCCGGATCTGACACGATGAGCGCATGAGTGAGCGCTTCGATGCCGTGGACGTCATCATCACCAAGCGAGGGCGCGGGGAGCTGTCCGACGCCCAGATCGACTGGGTGATCGACGCGTACACCCGTGGTGCGGTCGCCGACGAGCAGATGTCGAGCCTGGCCATGGCGATCCTGCTCAACGGCATGAACCGTCGCGAGATCTCCCGCTGGACCGCGGCCATGATCGCCAGCGGTGAGCGCATGGACTTCTCGTCGCTGTCGCGCCCGACCGCCGACAAGCACTCGACCGGGGGCGTCGGCGACAAGATCACCCTGCCGCTGGCCCCGCTCGTTGCCGCCTGCGGCGTCGCGGTGCCACAGCTGTCTGGCCGCGGCCTCGGCCACACCGGAGGCACGCTCGACAAGCTCGAGTCGGTGCCCGGCTGGCGCGCGGCCCTGAGCAACGACGAGATGATGCGCCAGCTCGAGGACGTCGGCGCGGTCATCTGCGCCGCCGGCGACGGGCTGGCCCCGGCCGACAAGAAGCTCTACGCCCTCCGTGACGTCACCGGCACCGTCGAGGCGATCCCACTCATCGCCTCCTCGATCATGAGCAAGAAGATCGCCGAGGGCACGGGCGCGCTGGTGCTCGACGTGAAGGTCGGCAGCGGCGCGTTCATGAAGACGGTCGAGGACGCCCGCGAGCTCGCTCGCACCATGGTCGACCTGGGCACCGACGCCGGCGTCAACACCGTCGCCCTCCTGACCAACATGCAGGTGCCGCTCGGCCTCACTGCCGGCAACGCCCTCGAGGTGCGCGAGTCGGTCGAGGTGCTCGCCGGTGGTGGGCCCGAGGACGTCGTCGAGCTCACCCTGGCCCTCGCCCGGGAGATGCTGGCCGCAGCCGGACGCGACGACATCGACCCTGCCGACGCGCTCAAGGACGGGCGGGCCATGGACGCCTGGAAGTCGATGATCCGCGCGCAGGGCGGTGACCCGGACGCCGAGCTGCCGGTGGCCAAGGAGACCCACGAGGTGCTGGTCCCGGCCGACGGGGTGCTGACCGAGCTCGACGCCCTCAAGGTCGGCGTGGCCGCCTGGCGCCTCGGCGCGGGTCGCGCACGCAAGGAGGACCCGGTGCAGGCCGGCGCCGGTGTCGAGATGCACGCCAAGCCCGGCGCCACCGTACGTGCCGGCGAGAAGCTGCTGACCCTGCACACCGACACCCCCGAGCGGTTCGAGCGGGCGCTGGAGTCCCTCGACGGTGCGTTCACCATCGCCCCGGAGGGCAGCCGGCCGGACCTGCTGCCCCTCGTCATCGAGAAGATCTCCTAGGGTGGGGCCGTGCCAGAGCTGATCACGACGCCCACGACCATCCCCGTCCCCGGGGGCAAGGTCATCGACGAGCACGTCGGCCGGGTCAACACCGGTTCCGAGGCGGTCTCCGTCGCCCACATGAAGGCTCCGGCCGACTGGACCGAGCCGTTCCAGACGCCGCAGTTCGACGAGATCACCCTCGTCCTCGCCGGCGCGGTCCTGCTCGACCACGACGGCGGCCGGCTGCGCGTCGAGGCCGGCCAGAGCGTGGTCACCCGGGCGGGGGAGCGGATCCGCTACTCGACCGGGTCCGAAGGTGCCGAGTACGTCGCGGTGTGCCTCCCGGCGTTCTCCCCGGAGACCGTCGGGCGCGAGGAGGAGGACGAATGATCTTCGGCCGCAAGGACAAGAGCGACACCACTTCGACGACCGCGCCCGAGCCGGGGTCGGTCGAGGACCAGATCCTGCGCGCCCCCAAGGCGCTCCTGCACGACCACCTCGACGGTGGGCTGCGTCCGCAGACGATCGTCGAGATCGCCGACGAGGTCGGGTACGGCGCGTTGCCGGCCACCGACGCGGAGAGCCTCGGCACGTGGTTCCGCGAGAGCGCGGACTCGGGCTCCCTGGAGCGCTACCTCGAGACGTTCGACCACACCCTCGCCGTGATGCAGACGGCCGACGGGCTGCGTCGCGTCGCCAAGGAGTGCGTCCTCGACCTGGCAGCCGACGGCGTCGTCTACGCCGAGAGCCGCTACGCCCCCGAGCAGCACCTGCAGGCCGGTCTGGCGCTCGAGGACGTCGTCGAGGCCGTCAACGAGGGTTTCCGCCAGGGCGAGAAGGAGGCGGCTGCCGCCGGCACGCCCATCCGGGTCACCGCCCTGCTGACGGCCATGCGCCACGCCGCCAAGAGCACCGAGATCGCCGAGCTCGCCGTCCGCTACCGCGACCAGGGCGTCGCCGGGTTCGACATCGCCGGGGCGGAGGCTGGCTTCCCTCCCACCCGTCACCTCGACGCGTTCGAGTACCTCCGCCGCGAGAACGCCCACTTCACGATCCACGCCGGTGAGGCGTTCGGGCTGCCGAGCATCTGGGAGGCGATCCAGTGGTGCGGCGCCGACCGGCTCGGCCACGGCGTGCGCATCGTCGACGACATCCTCGTCAACGAC
Source organism: Phycicoccus sp. Soil748 (assembly GCF_001428025.1). Taxonomy (GTDB): domain Bacteria; phylum Actinomycetota; class Actinomycetes; order Actinomycetales; family Dermatophilaceae; genus Pedococcus. The sequence continues at coordinate 241,312 of NZ_LMSC01000005.1, forward strand.
CGGCCGTTCGCGGCCGACCCCGCCAAGGCCCTCGCCGCTGACCGCGAGGACATCTACCTCGGCCTGCTCGCTGCCTACGTGCGTGACACCCGTATCCCGCTGGAGATGTGCCCGAGCAGCAACGTCCAGACCGGTGCAGCGGAGTCCGTTGCGCTGCACCCGATCACGCTGCTGAAGCGGCTGCGCTTCCGGGTCACGGTCAACACCGACAACCGCCTCATGAGCGGCACGTCGATGTCGCGGGAGATGGGGCTGCTCGTCGACGAGGCGGGCTGGACCATGGACGACCTTCGCTGGGTGACCATCAACGCCATGAAGTCGGCGTTCATCCCGTTCGACGAGCGCCTCGCCATCATCGACGGCGTGGTCAAGCCCGGCTACGACGCCCTGCTCCAGGCACCCACGGCCTGACCCCGCCGGCCTGACCCCGCGGCCGTCCCCCTGCGCCTCCGGGGGCGGCCCTCAGCGGGCCAGGGCCGACAGCAGCGGCTCGAGGTCCTTGGCGCGGGCCGGCGTGGCGCCGAGTGCCTCCTGCCGGGCCACGACGGTGGGCTCGGCGCGCATGAGGGTGAGCCCGCGCCGTACGAGGGTCCACGGCGGCTTGCGCCGCTCCCTCAGGTCACGGGCCAGGCGCCGGACGAACGTGACGAACGGTCGGTGGTGCACGCAGTACGCGGCCGCGAGCAGGCCGCACTCGCGCAGCTCGCCGATGATCTCGGCGGCGAAGATGCCCTCGGCGAGCACGAGGTCGTGGGGGCCGGCCTGCACCGTGGTCGAGGAGACCGCGCGGCTCAGCGAGATGTCGTAGACGGGGGTGCTGACCGACCCGGTGCCGACGAGGGTGGCCAGCGCCTGCACGGCCTGGCTGCGGTTCCACGAGTCCGGGTGGTCCCAGTCGACGATGCCCAGCTCCTCGCTGCGCGGCATGGCCGGGTCGTCCTCGTCGCGGTAGAAGTCGTCGAGCCGCACGATCGGCCAGCCGTGCGCGGCGTGCAGGCGCTCGGCGAGGCGGGACTTGCCCGCACCGCTCGGCCCCGCGAGGACGACCACCCGGGCGGAGGTGTGGTCGCCGGGGTGGTCGGCCGTCAAGGGTCAGCGGCCCTTGGGGTGCCAGACGGTCTTGGTCTCGAGGAACGCCGTGATGCGCGACAGGTCGGGGGTCCGGGTCCAGTCGGGCTCGACCGCCTCGACGCCCTCGCCGGCGGGCCGCAGCACGCGCTTGAGGTTCTCGGCCGCGGCGAGCTCGAGGTCGCCCCAGACCACGCCGTCCGCATCTGCCGCGCCCGCGAGGTCGATGGCGTTGACGTCGCGGTGCGAGGCCACCCACGGGGCCACCTCGGCGGTGCGGCCGGTGATGATGTTGACGACACCACCGGGCACGTCGGACGTCGCCAGGGCCTCGGAGAGCGTGACGGCCGGCAGGGGCCGCAGCTCGCTCGCGAGGACGACGGCGGTGTTGCCGGAGGCGATGACCGGCGCCACGACGGAGATGAGCCCCAGGAGCGAGGAGCGTTGCGGCGCAAGGACGCCCACGACCCCCGTCGGCTCGGGTGCCGAGATGTCGAAGTAGGGGCCGGCGACGGGGTTGAGCCCGCCGAGCACCTGTGCGAGCTTGTCGGTCCACCCTGCGTACCAGACCCACCGGTCGATGGCGGCGTCGACGACCGCCTCGGCCCGGCGCTCGGTCAGGCCCTCGCCCGCGCGCACCTCGGCGACGAACTGGGCGCGGCGGCCCTCCATCACCTCGGCGACGCGGTAGAGCACCTGGCCGCGGTTGTACGCGGTCGCGCCGGCCCACTTCGGGAACGCCGCGCGGGCGGCGACGACGGCGTCACGGGCATCCTTGCGCGAGCCCTGCGAGGCGTTGGCGAGGAACCGCCCACGGCCGTCGACGACCTCGTAGGAGCGCCCGGACTCCGAGCGGGGGAACTTCCCGCCGATGTAGAGCTTGTAGGTCTTGCGCACGTCGACGCGCGCGTCGGTGGCAGTCCGCTGGTTGGTCGGCATCGCGGAGATCACCCGTTGCTTTCGGTCGTGACGTAGGCGGACAGGCCGTGGCGGCCACCCTCGCGGCCGTAGCCCGACTCCTTGTAGCCGCCGAAGGGGCTGGTCGGGTCGAACTTGTTGAAGGTGTTGGCCCAGACCACACCGGCCCGGAGCTGGTCGGCCATCCAGAGGATGCGCGAGCCCTTCTCGGTCCAGACGCCGGCGGAGAGGCCGTACGGCGTGTTGTTGGCCTTGGCGACGGCTTCCTGCGGCGTGCGGAAGGTGAGCACCGACAGGACGGGCCCGAAGATCTCCTCCTGGGCGATGCGGTGCGTCTGGCTGACGCCGGTGAACACCGTCGGGCGGAACCAGAAGCCCTTGGCGGGCAGCTCGCAGCCGTTGTCCCAGCGCTCGGCGCCCTCGGCCTCGCCAGCGTCGGTGAGCTCGGTGATGCGGGACAGCTGGGCCTTGGAGTTGATGGCGCCCACGTCGGTGTTCTTGTCGAGCGGGTCGCCCACGCGGAGCGTCTCGAGGCGGCGCTTGAGGCGGCGCTCGACGTCCGCGGCGATGTTCTCCTGCACGAGCAGCCGGGACCCGGCGCAGCAGACGTGCCCCTGGTTGAAGAAGATGCCGTTGACGATGCCCTCGACGGCCTGGTCGATGGCGGCGTCCTCGAAGATGATGTTGGCGGCCTTGCCACCGAGCTCGAGGGTGGCCTTCTTGCGGGTGCCGGCGATCGAGCGGGCGATCATCTTGCCGACGCCGGTCGACCCGGTGAACGCGAGCTTGTCGATGTCGGGGTGGTCGACGATGGCCTGGCCGGTGGCACCGGCGCCGGTGACGATGTTGACGACACCCGGCGGGAGGTCGGCCTGCTGGACGACGTCCGCGAACAGGAGCGCGGTCAGGGGGGTGGTCTCGGCCGGCTTGAGAACCACGGTGTTGCCGGTGGCCAGGGCCGGGGCGATCTTCCACGCCAGCATGAGCAGCGGGAAGTTCCACGGGATGACCTGGCCCACGACGCCGTGCGCGCGGGGGTTGGTGCCGAGGCCGGCGTACTCGAGCTTGTCGGCCCAGCCCGCGTGGTAGAAGAAGTGCGCCGCGGCGAGCGGGACGTCGACGTCGCGGCTCTCCTTGATCGGCTTGCCGTTGTCGAGGGTCTCCAGGACCGCGAACTCCCGCGCGCGCTCCTGCAGGATGCGCGCGATACGGAAGAGGTACTTGCCGCGGTCGGCGCCGGACATCCGGCCCCAGGCGCCGTTGTAGGCGCGGCGGGCGGCGGCGACGGCGCGGTCGACGTCGGCGGCGCTGGCGTCGGTGACCTCGGAGAGCACCTCCTCGGTCGCCGGGTTGACGGTCTTGAACGCGGAGCCGCCCTGGCTCTCGGTGAACTCGCCGTTGATGAACAGCCCGTAGGAGGGGGCGAGGTCGACGACCGCCCGCGACTCCGGGGCCGGTGCGTACTCGAACTTGGCCATGTCTTCAGGTCCTCGAATTCGGAGGTGTCAGTAGAGGCTGGGGGAGTCGTCGGTGACGTAGTCGGCACCGGAGTAGGCGCCGATCCGCATCCGCTGACGCTGCAGCAGCAGGTCGTTGAGCAGGCTGGACGCCCCGAACCGGAACCAGAACGGGTCGAGCCAGTCGTCGCCGGCGACCTCGCTCACGGTCACGAGGAACTTGATCGCGTCCTTGCTCGTGCGGATGCCGCCGGCGGGCTTGACGCCGACCATCTCACCGGTCAGGTCGCGCCAGTCGCGGACGGCCTCGAGCATGATCAGCGTGACGGGCAGCGTGGCCGCGGGGGACACCTTGCCGGTGGAGGTCTTGATGAAGTCACCGCCGGCCAGCATCGACAGCCAGGACGCACGACGGACGTTGTCGTAGGTCACGAGCTCGCCGGTCTCCATGATGACCTTGAGGCGGGCACGGGTGCCGTCGGCGCGGGTGCAGGCCTCGGCGACCTGGGCGATCTCCTGGAAGACGCCGAGGTAGTTGCCGGAGAGGAACGCCCCGCGGTCGATGACCATGTCGATCTCGTCGGCGCCGGCCTCGATCGCGTCGCGGGTGTCCGCGAGCTTGACCGGCATCGATGCGCGCCCGGAGGGGAACGCCGTGGCGACGGCCGCAACGTTGACCGGTGCCTGGCCGAGGGCCTCTCGCGCGGTGGCGACCATGTCGCCGTAGACGCAGACCGCGGCCGGGCTCGGGGTGCTCGGGTCGGTGGGGTCGGGGTGCAGCGCCTTGGCGGCGAGCCCGCGGACCTTGCCGGGGGTGTCGGCGCCCTCGAGGGTCGTCAGGTCGATCATCGAGATGGCGGTGTCGATGGCCCAGGCCTTCGACGTCGTCTTGATCGAGCGCGTGCCCAGGGCGGCCGCGCGTCCTTCACAGCCCACCTGGTCGACCCCGGGGAGGCCGTGCAGCCAGCTCGTGAGGGCGGCGTTGGTGAGGCGGGAGACGCCGAGGAGGTCGCGGGCCCGGGCGGTCGCGTCGACCGAGGGTGCGGACGTGCTGGTGGTACTCACCACGGGAGTCTATCGGTGCTCAGACGGTGGTCAGGTCGCTCATCGCGGCCCGTATGCGGCCGAGGCGCTCGGCTGCGGTGGCGCGCGCGGCGGCGAGGGCGTCCGCACCGTCGACGGGCTCGATGACCTCGAGGTAGACCTTGAGCTTGGGTTCGGTGCCCGAAGGCCGCACGATGACCCGCGAGTCGTCCTCGAGGTGGTAGCGCAGGCCGTCGGTGGGCGGAAGCGCGTCGCTGCCGAGGGCCAGGTCGTCGGTGCGGGCCACCGCGAGACCGGCCACCTCGGTGGGCGGCTGCTCACGCAGACGGGCCATGACGGCGTCGATGAGGGACAGGTCGGCCACCCGGACCGAGAAGGAGTCGGTGGCGTGCACGCCGTGCTCCACGGCGAGGTCGTCGAGCACGTCGGTGAGCACCCGCCCCCGCGCCTTGAGCGTGGCGGCGAGCTCGGCGACCATCAGGCAGGCGCTGACGCCGTCCTTGTCGCGGACGTGTCCGGGGTCGACGCAGTAGCCGAGGGCCTCCTCGTAGCCGTAGCGCAGGCCCTCGACCCGGGCGATCCACTTGAAGCCGGTGAGGGTCTCCTCGTGCCGGATCCCTGCCTTCCTGGCCATCGCGGCCAGCAGCCGCGACGAGACGATGGAGTTGGCGAACACCGCGTCCGGCTCGACGCCGCGGGAGAGGATGTGGTGCCCGAGCAGGGCGCCCACCTCATCGCCGCGGAGCATCCGCCAGTCGGTGCCCCCGTCGTCCGGCCCACCCTGGACCGTGAAGGGCACGGCGACGGCGCAGCGGTCGGCGTCGGGGTCGTTGGCGAGCACGATGTCGGGCCCGATCTCGCGGGCGAGGTCGAGGGCGGCGTCGATCGCGCCGGGCTCCTCGGGGTTCGGGAACGACACGGTGGGGAAGGCGGCGTCGGGCTGGCGCTGGGTCTCCACGGGGACCGGCGAGGGGAAGCCGGCCCGCTCGAAGACGCGCAGCAGGGTGTCGCTGCCCACCCCGTGCAGGGCGGTGTGGACGACGTCGATGTCGCGCGGGCTGTCCGGGGCGACGACCGACGCGGTGGCGTCGACATAGTCCTCGAGGACGTCGTTGCCGAGGGTCTGCCAGCCGTCGTCGGCCAGGGGGACGTCGGTGACCGCCTGGACGCGGGCGATCTGGCCGGCGATGTCGCTGTCGGAGGGCGGGACGATCTGCGAGCCGTCGCCGAGGTAGACCTTGTAGCCGTTGTCCTGCGGCGGGTTGTGGCTCGCGGTGACCATGACGCCGGCGTCGGCGCCGAGGTGCCGGATCGCGAACGCCAGCACGGGGGTGGGCAGCGGGTGGGGGAGCACGGCCGCGTGGCCGCCGCTGCCGACCGTGACCGCCGCGGTGTCGCGGGCGAAGACGTCGGAGTTGGTGCGGGCGTCGTAGCCGACGACCACGAACGGCTCCGGCTTGCTCTGGCGCAGGTAGGCAGCGAGGCCGGCTGCCGCACGGATGACCACCGAGCGGTTCATCCGGTTGGGCCCCGCCCCGATGGCCCCGCGCAGGCCGGCCGTGCCGAACTCCAGCATCCCCGAGAAGCGGTCCTCGAGGTCCGCGACGGCAGCTGCGTCGCCCTCCTTGGCGCGGGCCAGCACCTGCCCGAGCTCGACCCGCGTCTCGTGGTCCGGGTCGTCGTCGACCCACTCCTGGGCCGCGTCGATGAGCTCTTGCGCTCGGCTGTCCGCGGACCCGCCCTCGCTGCCGTGTCTGGCCTCGTAGCTCGCCTCGTGGGTCATGGGCACTGGTCCTTTCAGAGGGAGGCGACGACGGCGGCGAGGAGGCGGCCGCAACGCCCGGCGGCGGCCTGCCCGGCCTCGATGACCTCGTCGTGGGAGAGCGGCTGGTCGCTGATGCCTGCGGCGAGGTTGGTGACCAGCGAGATGCCGAGCACCTCCATCCCGGCCTGGCGGGCCGCGATGGCCTCCAACGTGGTGGACATGCCCACCAGGTCGCCACCGAGCACCTTGGCCATCCGGACCTCGGCGGGGGTCTCGTAGTGCGGGCCGCGGAACTGGACGTAGACGCCCTCGTCGAGCTCGGGGTCGACGCTGCGGGCGACCTCGCGCAGGCGTGCGGAGTACAGGTCGGTGAGGTCGACGAAGTTGGCTTCCTCGATGGGGGAGTGCGCCGTCAGGTTGATGTGGTCGCTGATGAGCACGGGGGTGCCGGGCGCCCAGGCGGGGTTGAGGCCGCCGCTGCCGTTGGTGAGCACGATGGTCGAGCAGCCTGCAGCCGCGGCCGTGCGCACGGCGTGCACGACCGAGCGGACGCCCTTGCCCTCGTAGAAGTGGGTGCGGGTGCCGTAGACGAGGGCGCGGCGACCGGTGTCGGCGATCGCCACCGACCGCATGGTGCCCGAGTGACCGGCCACGGCTGTCTTGCCGAAGCCGGGCACGTCGGCGTTGTCGATGGTGGCGAGCGTCTCGCCGATGCGGTCGCCGGTCTGGCCCCAGCCGGACCCGAGCACCAGGGCGACGTCGTGGCGCTCGGCGCCGCTGCGCTCGGCGATGACAGCGGCCGCCGCGCGGGCCACTTCGAAGGGGTCGGTCGCGGGGTCCGCCAGGTCGGGGATGGTGCCAGGCGCTCGGGAGGGGGTGCCCGTGGCGGGGCCGGTCTGCTCAGTCACCGGGGCAGACTACCGACGCCCACGGGGTGCGACGTACCGCGACGGCATGAGGCGAGGGGGAGACCGGCCGACGCGGCCGGGATGGTTGGATGGTTGCGTGAATGCGCCTCAGTCCTCGGTGGTCATCCTCGGCGGCGGGCCGGGTGGCTACGAAGCGGCACTGGTCGCCGCCCACCTCGGCGCGGCCGTCACCGTCGTCGACCGCGACGGCCTCGGTGGCGCAGCGGTCCTCACCGACTGCGTGCCCAGCAAGACGCTGATCTCCACGGCCGACTTCATGTCGCAGTTCGAGACCGCCTCCGACCTCGGCGTCCACCTCGAGGACCACGAGGGCGACGAGGTCGCCGACTCCGTGGCGGAGCTGACCGCGGTCAACCGACGCGTGCTCGCCCTCGCCGCGGCGCAGTCGCGCGACATCGGCCGCCGGCTGGCCGCCGACGGCGTCGTGGTGCTCGAGGGCACGGGTCGCCTGTTGTCGCCCTCGCGGGTCGAGGCGACGCTCGCGGACGGCTCGACCCGTGAGCTCGAGGCCGATGTCGTGCTCATCGCCACCGGTGCCACGCCGCGCGTCATGCCCAGCGCCCAGCCCGACGGCGAGCGCATCCTCACCTGGCAGCAGATCTACGCCCTGCCCGAGCTGCCCGAGCACCTCGTCGTCGTGGGATCGGGTGTCACCGGTGCCGAGCTCGCCCAGGCCTACCTCGGCCTCGGGTCGAAGGTCACCCTGGTCTCCTCGCGCGACCGCGTGCTGCCCGGAGAAGACGCCGATGCCGCCACCGTCATCGAGGACGTCTTCCGCAAGCGCGGGATGGAGGTCCTCGGGCGCTCGCGCATGGCCTCGGTGGAGCGGCAGGGCGACGGTGTCGTCGTCCGGCTCGAGGACGGCCGCGAGGTCACCGGCACGCACGCGCTGCTCGCCGTGGGCTCGATACCGCAGACCGGCGGGGTCGGACTCGAGGAGGTCGGCGTCGCGCTGCGCGAGTCCGGCCACGTCACCGTCGACCGGGTCTCGCGCACGTCCGTGCGCGGGGTGTACGCCGCCGGCGACTGCACGGGGGTCCTGCCCCTGGCGTCCGTGGCCGCGATGCAGGGCCGGATCGCGATGGCCCACGCGCTCGGCGACGCGGTCGCGCCGCTCAACCTGCGCGCGGTCTCCGCCAACATCTTCACCGACCCCGAGATCGCCACGGTCGGCTTCTCGCAGAAGGACGTCGACGAGGGCACCATCGACGCGACGTCCGTGATGCTGCCGCTGGCCACCAACCCGCGCGCCAAGATGCAGGGCATCACCGACGGCTTCGTGAAGCTGTTCGCCCGCAAGGGGGTCGGGACCGTCGTCGGTGGAGTCATCGTGGCTCCCCGGGCCTCCGAGCTGATCTACCCCGTCACCCTCGCCGTCCAGCACGGCCTCACCGTCGACCAGCTGGCCGGCACCTTCACCGTGTACCCGTCGCTCAGCGGCTCGGTCGCCGAGGCGGCCCGTCAGCTCCACCCCACCGACTGAGGCGGCCCCGCCCGGGGTGCCGGGGCCGCGCGTGGTCGGTAGCGTGCTGGAGCGGCACGTTCCCCCGTGCCGCCCGACGACACCGACCCGAGAGGCAGTGCCATGGCCGGCGGATGGATGGACAAGTTCAAGGACTACGTCAAGGGCAACCCCGAGCAGGCGGGGTCTGCCATCGAGAAGGTCGAGGACCTCATCGACCAGCGCACGGGCGGGAAGTACGCCGACAAGGTCGACCAGGGGGGCGACGTGCTGCGCGACAAGCTGGGCCTCCCGCCGCAGGCCGACCAGCCCGCGGACCAGCCGGGTGCCCAGCCCGGTACGCCGCCCGCTACGCCTGCCGGTCCTGGACCGGTCGAGCAGTCGGGTCAGGCGCCCTCGGTGGACGGCCCGGCAGGGTCGCCCGCCGAGCACGAGCCCACCTCGACGCCGACGGGCCAGGTCTCCGAGGAACAGGTGATGCCGGCGCCACCCACGCCCGACACCGTGCCGGAGCCCGGCCCCTCACCGGTGCCCGAGCCGGGGCCGTCGCCCATCCCTGAGCCCGGTCCGGCGCCCGTCCCCGAGCCGAGCCCGTCCCCGATCCCCGAGCCCGGGCCGGAGCCGGCGCCGTCACCGGACGGACCGACCTCCAGCGGCGACCGGGACGCCGGCAGCACCCAGCCGGTGCAGGGGTCCGTACCGGTCCCGGAGCCGGACACCAACGACCCGCAGGAGCCGGGGTCGCTCGAGGAGGGGGCGCTCGTCCAAGGCGACGCCGACCGGGTGGGCCAGCCCGGGGGCCCGATGGACCCTGCGGGGGTCGAGCCGACCCAGCCGTCGCAGCACCGGGACGGGCTGCCCCAGGGTGGCACGACGCAGCAGGGCGAGCCGCAGACCGGCGACGCGGTGCCCGGTGGCAAGCAGCCTGACGACGGCGGTCCCGGCCGGGGCTGACCGACCGGTGCGCCCCGTACCCGCACGACGAAGGCACGACGAAGGCTGCACGACGAAGGCCCGGTCCCCTCGGGGGCCGGGCCTTCGTGCTGCGTGCGGGTGGGGTCGCCCGGGTCAGTCCTTGATCTCGGCGATGACGGCGCCGTTGGTGACCGTCTGGCCGACCTCGGCGGTGAGCCCGGTGACGGTGCCGGCCTTGTGGGCATTGATGGGCTGCTCCATCTTCATCGCCTCGAGCACGACGACCAGCTCGCCCTGGGCGACCTGCTGGCCCTCCTCGACGGCGATCTTGACGATGGTGCCCTGCATGGGCGCGGTGAGGGAGTCGCCGGACGCCGCGGCGCCGGCCTTGGAGCCGCCCGAACGGCGCGGAGCCTTCTTCTTCGCCGCCGCACCGCCACCGCCGAGGGAGAGCCCGCCGGGCAGGACGACCTCGAGGCGCTTGCCGCCCACCTCGACGACGACGCTCTGCCGCTCCCCGGACTCCTCGGGCAGCTCGGGAGCCGTGCCCGACCACGCGGGGATCTGGTTGTCGAACTCGGTCTCGATCCAGCGGGTGTGCACGGTGAACGGCTTGTCGCCCTTGGGGGCGAAGGCGGGGTCGGCCACGACAGCACGGTGGAACGGCAGGACCGTGGGCATGCCCTCGACGACGAACTCGGCCAGCGCGCGGCGCGAGCGCTGGAGCGCCTGGTGGCGGTCGCGGCCGGTGATGACGAGCTTGGCGAGCATCGAGTCGAACGCGCCGCCGATGACGTCGCCCTCGACGACACCGGAGTCGAGCCGGACGCCGGGGCCCGACGGCGGCTGGAACGAGGCGACGACACCGGGAGCGGGCAGGAAGTTGCGGCCGGCGTCCTCGCCGTTGATGCGGAACTCGATCGAGTGGCCGACGGGGGCGGGGTCGTCGTAGCCGAGGGCCTCACCGTTCGCGATGCGGAACTGCTCGCGCACCAGGTCGATGCCGGTGACCTCCTCGGAGACGCAGTGCTCGACCTGCAGGCGGGTGTTGACCTCGAGGAAGGAGATCCGCCCGTCCTGGGCGACGAGGAACTCGCACGTCCCGGCGCCGGTGTAGCCGGCCTCCGAGAGGATCGCCTTCGACGCGCGGACGAGCTCGGCGTTCTGCTCGTCCGACAGGAACGGCGCGGGCGCCTCCTCGACGAGCTTCTGGTGGCGGCGCTGCAGCGAGCAGTCACGGGTGGAGACGACGACGACGTTGCCGTGCTGGTCCGCCAGGCACTGGGTCTCGACGTGGCGCGGGCGGTCGAGGTACTGCTCGACGAAGCACTCACCGCGACCGAAGGCGGCGACCGCCTCGCGCGTCGCGGACTCGAACAGCTCGGGGATCTCCTCGATCGTGCGGGCCACCTTGAGGCCGCGACCGCCGCCGCCGTATGCCGCCTTGATGGCGACGGGGAGGCCGTGCTCCTTCGCGAACGCGACCACCTCGTCGGCGCCCTCGACGGGGTCGGGCGTGCCGGCCACCAGGGGGGCGTTGGCCCGCGACGCGATGTGGCGCGCCTTGACCTTGTCGCCCAGGGAGTCGATGGCCTCGGGGGAGGGGCCGATCCAGGTCAGCCCGGCGTCGATGACGGCCTGGGCGAAGGAGGCGTTCTCGGCGAGGAACCCGTAGCCGGGGTGCACGGCGTCGGCGCCGGACTTGCGTGCCACCTCGATGAGCTTCTCCTGCACGAGGTAGGAGTCGCCCGGGGTGGTGCCGCCGAGCGCCCAGGCCTCGTCCGCCACCCGCACGTGCAACGCGTCGCGGTCCGGATCGGCATACACGGCAACCGAACCGAGGCCGCTGTCGGCGCACGCCCGCGCGATGCGCACGGCGATCTCGCCGCGGTTGGCGATGAGGACCTTCGTGATGGGGCGGGGGCTCGGCTTCGTCGTCGAGTCGGGAGAGGGCACCATGCGGCGGAGCCTAGCCCGTTTCCCCGACGGCACCCCCACCTGCCGGGTGTGGCCTCGGCGACACCCCGCAGCAGGCGGGCCCTAGGGTGAGCGGCATGAGCACGGAGGAGCACGCCAGCGGGACCCCGGACGAGCTGACCGGCAGCGCCGTGGACGACGGCAGGTCGATCAGGCAGATCGAGGAGGGGGTCCAGCGCGACTTCTCCCAGTCGATGTCCTACGGCTCCTACCTCGGCCTCGACCAGCTGCTGGCGTCGCAGCACCCGCGTAGCGAGCCGCCCCAGCACGACGAGCTGCTGTTCATCATCCAGCACCAGACGTCCGAGCTCTGGCTCAAGCTGATGCTGCACGAGCTGCGCTCGGCGCGGGCGCTGCTCGCGACCGATGACCTCGCCCCTGCGCTCAAGCGGATCGCGCGCGTCAAGCACATCCAGCAGACCCTCACCGGCCAGTGGTCGGTGCTCGCGACGCTGACCCCGAGCGAGTACGCCGAGATCCGCCCCTTCCTCGCCACGAGCTCGGGCTTCCAGTCCTGGCAGTACCGCGCCGTGGAGTTCCTGCTCGGCAACAAGAACGCCGACATGGTGCGGGTGTTCGACCACGACGAGACGGCCCGGGCGATGCTGGCCGAGCTGCTCGACGAGCCGAGCCTCTACGACGAGTTCCTGCGCTACCTGTCCCGCCACGGGTACGCCGTCCCCGCCGAGCTGCTCGACCGCGACTTCAGCCAGCCCTACCGGCTCGACGAGCGACTGGTCGACACGTTCGCGGCGGTCTACGCCTCGCCGTCGGAGCACTGGGGCGTCTACGAGACCTGCGAGGAGCTCGTCGACGTGGAGGACAACTTCCAGCAGTGGCGGTTCCGCCACCTGCAGGTGGTCACACGCACGATCGGGCACAAGAAGGGCACGGGGGGCAGCTCGGGTGTGGACTTCCTACGCCGGGCGCTGGACCTGACCTTCTTCCCCGAGCTGTACGCCGTCCGCACCCGCGTCTGACGGCTGAGTTCTGGGCCGGGTCGGGAGGTCCGGTGCCGGGTCAGTCCCGGTCGGGGAGCCAGCCGTCCGGGCCGGTGGACCCGGCGGCGTACTCCTCGAGCGGGACGTTGCCCTTCTCCCAGGCCTCGATGACCGGCGCCATCACCCGCCAGCACTCCTCGGCCGCGTCACCCCGCACCGTGAGCAGCTGGCTGCCGTCGAGGACCTGGGCGAGCACCTCGCCGTAGGCCTGCATCCGGGGCGCCGCGAGCGTGGCCGTCAGGGTCTTCTGCTCCAGGTCGAGCGGGTCGCCCTCGGCGTTCATCGTCAGCGTGAGCGACACGGCACCCGGCTTGAGGTCGATGGTGAGGCGGTCGCTGCCGGAGCTGCCGGCGAACCCGGTGGGCAGGTGGGGCACGTCCCGAAGGTGGGCCACGACGTGCTTGCGCGGCGCCCCCAGGGCCTTGCCGCTGCGCAGCACGAACGGCACGCCGGCCCACCGGTTGTTGCGCACCTCGAGGGTCACCTGGGCGAGCGTCTCGGTGCCACGCCCGGGGTCGACACCCTCTTCTCCGACGTAGTCCGGCACCGTGCGCTGTCCGATCGTGCCCGCGGTGTACCGGGCGCGGCGTGAGGACCGCTTCGGGGAGCCGCCCCAGACCCGGGTGGCGCGCAGGACCTGGACCTTCTGGTCGCGCAGCTCCTGGGCGTCGAGGGTGGCGATCGACTCCATCGCGAACAGCGACATGATCTGCAGCAGGTGGCTCTGCAGCATGTCCTTGAGAGCACCCGCGCCGTCGTAGTAGCCGGCCCGGCCCTCCAGCGCCAGGTCCTCGTCGTAGACGATCTCGACCCGCTCGATGTGCTCGGCGTTCCAGATCGGCGCCAGCACGCGGTTGGCGAAGCGCAGCCCCACGAGGTTGAACACCGTCCCGACGCCGAGGAAGTGGTCGATCCGGAAGATGTCCTCCTCGCCGACGATCCGGTGCAGCAGCGCGTTGAGGTCGGCGGCGCTGGCGCGGTCGGTGCCGAACGGCTTCTCCAGGGCCAGGCGGGTGGTCTCCGGCAGGTCGAGGTGCTGCAGCAGCTCGCACACCTTGACCGTCACCTGGGGCGGCAGCGCGAAGAAGATCACCAGGGGGCCGTCACCGCAGTGGGTCACGAGGGCCTGCAGCGCGTCCTGGTCGAGGAGGTCGGTCTTGCGGTACTCCGCGTGCCGGGTGACCTCGCGCGTCACCGCCGCGGGCGCCTCGACGGTGGAGAACGATTCCTCGATCCGGGCCTGCCACTGGTCGGCGGAGAGGTCGACCCGGTCGGCGCCGACGACGCGGACCCGGCGTTCGCGCTCGACGGCGAGCAGGCTCGCGAGCCCGGGCAGCAGCAGCCGGTGGGTCAGGTCACCTCCTGCGCCGAGGATGAGCAACGTCGTCCCGGGTGCGGTGGCCATGCTCCCCACCTTGCCACCGGCTGCCTGAGCGCGCCGGTCGTGGGGCGCCGGTCGTATGGCGAGGGCGGCAGCGGAACGGTCGACGCGGCATACTCCCTCGGCATGGCCACCCAGGACGGGCAGCCGCGACGGCCGCGGCTCATCCACAGCGCCCAGGCGCTCGTCGACGAGGTCGTCGAGGTCGCGGCGCTGCCGGAGCGCGGCGGCAACGCGGTGGCAACGTCCTACAGCCGGTATGCCGGGGGAGCGGTCAACATCCTCGTGGCCGCAGCGCGCTCGGGCGCGGAGTGCGTGCACGCCGGGGCGGTCGGTACCGGCTCCAACGGCGACCTCGTGCGGGCGGCGCTCGCCGCGGACAGGGTCGCGATCAGCAGCCCCGCGGTCGAGGGCATCGACACGGGCATCTGCGTCGTCATGGTCGAGCCGTCGGCCGAGCGCACGTTCGTCACGACCCAGGGTGCCGAGCGCCACGTCACGGTCGAGAGCCTGCAGACCTCCTCGCCGCAGGTGGGCGACCTGGTCTGCGTGAGCGGGTTCTCACTCGTCGGGCGCACGCGGGACCCGTTGCTGGAGTGGGTGTCCGGGCTCGCCGAGGGCGTCGTCGTGGTGCTCGACCCGGGTGACGCGTTCGGTGGCCTCGAGGCCACGCTGCAGGACCGGGTGCTGGCCCGGACCACGGTCTGGACGAGCAACGCCGACGAGGCGCTGACGCTGACCGGGGTGCGCGTGGAGGACGACTCGGCCGCGGCGGTCGCTGCCCGGCTCCCCGCCGGGGCGGTGGCGGTCGTCCGCGACGGGGCGAAGGGGTGCCACGTCCACGAGGGCGGCCGCACGCAGTACCTGCCCGGCCACCCGCAGGAGGCGGTGGACACCAACGGCGCCGGCGACACCCACACCGGGGTGCTGCTCGCCGAGCGGGCCCGTGGCGCCGACTGGCTCACCGCAGCCCGGCGTGCCAACGCCGCCGGGGCCATCAAGGTGACACGCCGTGGACCGGCCACCGCGCCGACCTCGGCAGAGATCGACGCGTTCCTGGCAGCTCTCGCGAACGGCTAGAGCGCGCGGGGGCGGTAGGCCTCGAGGAGCCGGTCGTACATCGCGTCGAGGTCGCGGTCGACCCGCTGGCGGCTCTTGTCGGCGAGGTGCCAGGCGACCAGTTCGGCCGCCCCGCGACGGAACGGCACCAGCGCGCGCCAGCCCGGGGCGAGCGTGCGGAGCTTGGTGTTGTCGAACACCATGGAGTTGGACTTGTCGCCGACCAGGGAGGCGCCGATCTCCTTGTCCTGCGCGGCGATCGCGTCCGAGGCCACGTGCACGATCCGGGCCTCCACGCCTGCTGCCGCGGCAACCTCCTGGTGGATCTGGTCCCAGGTCAGCGCCTCGTCGGAGGTGATGTGGAAGGCCTCGCCGATCGCCTGGGGGCGGTCGAGCAGGCGCACGAACGCCCGGGCGAAGTCCTCGTGGTGCGTCAGGGTCCACCACGAGGTGCCGTCGCCGGGGACGACGACCTCGCGACCCTCGAGCATCCGCTGCACCACGGTCCAGCCGCCGGTGAACGGCAGCAGGGTGTGGTCGTAGGTGTGCGACGGGCGGACGATCGTCATCGGCAGGCCGTGGTCGCGGTAGCGCGAGACCAGCAGGTCCTCGCAGGCGATCTTGTCCCGGGAGTACTGCCAGAACGGGTTGCGCAGCGGCGTCGACTCGGTGACGGGTCCGTGGGCGGGCGGGGTCTGGTATGCCGAGGCGGAGCTGATGAAGACGTACTGGCCGAACCGTCCCTCGAGCAGGTCGAGGTTCGTCGTCAGCTGGTCGGGGGTGAAGGTCAGGAAGTCGACGACCACGTCGAACGCGCGCCCTGCGAGGACGCCACGCACAGCGTCGAGGTCGCGGACGTCGGCGGTGACGACCTCGGCGCCGGCGGCCGGCTCGTGGGTGCTGCTCGTGCCCCGGTTGAGCAGGGTGACCGCGAACCCCTCGGCCACGGCCGCGCGGGCGCACGCGGTGCTGATGACGCCCGTCCCGCCGATGAACAGGACGCTGCGGGCGGAGCCGGTGCCGCGGGTGGGAGCCATCCCCCAACCCTAGGCCGGGCCTCCTCGCGGCACCTCCGGCGTCGTCCCCAGGGGTGGGAAGTGGCGGCTTGCCGCGAGCGTGAGGCAGCCGTTTCCCACCCTTCGCGAGCCGTGCCGCCATCCACACCCGGAGGTGCGCGGGCCGAATACCCACAGGTGCCCCGGCTGGCCTCGTCCGTCCGGTTCGGTGCGGAGACGCTGCAGACGTGTCGAAGTCGCCCTCTCCCATCCCGGAGGGTCTCGTCCGCGGACCCTTCACCCATGCCGCCGGACGCGAAGCCGGCCTCAGCCGCGCGCGGATGCGGGCGCGCGACCTGCGGGCTCCGACGTACGGCGTGCGAGATCGGGCAGTGGGAGCCGTCTGCTTCGAGGGTCGCGTGCGAGCCTTCGCCCTCGCCCTGCCCGGTGACGTCGCGTTCTCCCACGTCACCGCCGCGCGAGTCCTGGGCCTTCCGATGCCGAGTACCTGGCTGCCCACCGAGCCGCTCGACGTCATGCGGGACTCGACGCGGCCGAGGATCGAGCGACACGGTGTACGCAGCCACCGGGGACTGGAGCATCGGTGCACCTGCCCTGTCGACTCGGCCCGGGTCACGGATGCCCTCGACACGTGGGCGGACCTGTCCACCCTGTTCGGACTGGGTGACCTTGTCGCAGCCGGCGACGTCCTGGTGGGTGCCAGGCACGAGCTCCGGCCGAAGGACCTGCTCCGCGCAGCCCAGGACCGGACCGGTCGTGGCGCCGTGCGGCTGCGTGAGGCGGCCGCGCTGGTACGGGTGGGTGCAGCCTCGCCGTGGGAGAGCAAAGCCCGGGTTGCCTTCGCGCGATGGCGGCTGCCGGAGCCGCAGCTCAACCTCGATCTGTACGACGCGTGGGGTCGCTGGCTCGCGCGACCTGACTTCGTCTGGAAGGAACAGCGGGTCGTCGGCGAGTACGACGGCGACCAGCACCGCACCGATCGCCGGGCCTGGCAGTACGAACGCGAGCGGAGGGCTGGCCTCGAGGACGAAGGTTGGACCTACGTGGAGATGACGTCGCTGAGCCTCACCGGCCCACGCGAGAGTGCCGCCCTGCGCGGCCGCCTCACCCGGTTGCTGCTCTAGCTCGCGCCGACAGTCGCGAGAGGTGGGAACCGGCTGGTTCCCCCGGGTGCGCAGCAGCCGTTTGCCACCCCTCGCGCCCGGCCGATCGGTCTGGTGGCAGGCGGGGTCAGGTGAGGCGGGCGAGGTCGGCGCGGCAGCGGCGCTCGAACTCGCCGAGCTCGGCCAGGGCGTCCTCGAGGTCGCGCCGCCGCTGCTCGAGGTCGGTCCGGCGCTCGTCGATCTGGTCCAGGACGTACTCGAGCTGGCTGGCCTTGCCGCGGGGCCGGTCGTAGAGGTCGATGATCGTGCGGATCTCCTCGAGCGGGAACCCGAGGCGCTTGCCGCGCAGGATCAGGGCCAGTCGCGTGCGGTCACGGCGGTGGTAGACCCGCGTGGTGCCGCGCCGCTCGGGGGAGATGAGGCCCAGGTCCTCGTAGTGGCGCACGGTGCGGTGGGTGACGCCGAACTCGTCCGCGACCTCCCGGATCGTCCAGCTGGGCGGCGACGCCGACGACGTCCGGTCGGACTGGTCGAGGTCGGGGGCTGGCATACCGGTGAGTATTGCTTTACGTTGACGTCAACGTCAAGAACCGGCGACGCGCCGCACACCCCACGGCACGCGCGCAACACCCCCACGGCACCACCCCTGATCCCACGAGGAGCACGCATGTTCGAGCTGTCCAAGGAGCACGAGGACTTCCGCAAGGTCGTCCGGGAGTTCGCCGAGGCCGAGGTCGAGCCGCACATCGCGCAGTGGGACAAGGACCACCACTTCCCGTCCGACCTCGTGCCCAAGATGGGCGAGCTGGGGCTGTTCGGGCTCGTCGTGCCCGAGGAGTTCGGTGGCATGGGCGACGACGGCGACTTCACGTCGCTGTGTGTGGCCATCGAGGAGCTGGGGCGGGTCGACCAGTCCATCGGCATCACCCTGTCGGCCGGCGTGGGCCTGGGCATCAACCCGATCCTGACGTACGGCTCGCAGGAGCAGAAGGAGCGCTTCCTGCCTGACCTCGTCGCCGGTCGCGCCCTCGCCGGCTTCGGCTTGACCGAGCCCGATGCCGGCTCCGACGCCGGTGCCACCCGCACCAAGGCCGTCCGCGACGGTGACGAGTGGGTCGTCAACGGCTCCAAGGCGTTCATCACCAACTCCGGCACCGACATCACCTCCGTCGTGACCGTCACCGCGCGCACGGGCACCAACGAGGACGGCTCGGCCATCCTCAGCGCGATCATGATCCCTTCCGGCACACCGGGTTTCACCGTCGAGCCGGCCTACGACAAGCTCGGCTGGCACGCCTCCGACACGCACGGCCTGACCTTCGAGGACTGCCGCGTCCCGGTCGGCAACCTGCTCGGCAACGAGGGGGAGGGCTTCAAGCAGTTCCTCAAGACCCTCGACGACGGCCGCATCGCCATCTCGGCGCTCGCCATCGGCATGAGCCAGCGGATGCTCGAGGAGACGACCGAGTACGCCAAGACGCGCAAGGCGTTCGGCAAGCCGATCGGCGTCAACCAGGGCATCTCGTTCCAGATCGCCGACCTCGCCGTCATGGTCGAGGCCTCCCGCCAGCTCACCTACAAGGCCGCGTGGCTCAAGGACGAGCTCGAGCGCGGGCGCCGTTCGGTCAAGGAGGTCAAGCAGGCCGCCGCGATCTGCAAGCTCTACTCGACCGAGGCCGCCGTCACCGCGACCCGCATCGCCACGCAGGTCTTCGGTGGCAACGGCTTCATGGAGGAGTACCCCGTGGCCCGCTTCTACCGGGACGCCAAGATCCTCGAGATCGGCGAGGGCACCTCCGAGGTCCAGCGCATGGTCATCGCCCGCCACCTCGGCCTGCCGACCGCGTGAGCGCCACCACCAGCGAACGTCCGGGTGCGGACGGTCCGGAGACAGTGCGAGAGGGTATGCCGGTGAGCCGAGCCGACGACGCCAGTCCAGCCTTCGCCGTGGCCGGGGACGCCGGCGCCGACCCCAAGGTGGGGGACGTGCGCAGGCGGCTCGCGGCGGCGTACGAGGCCTCGGCCTCCGCGCCCGAGAAGGCGCAGGCCAAGCTCGACGCACAGGGCAAGCTCTACGTCCGCGACCGCATCGCGCTGCTGTTCGACGAGGGGAGCTTCGTCGAGGACGGCCGGTTCGCGAACGCCACGGCCACCGGGCTGCCGGCCGACGGTGTCGTCACCGGTCGAGGCACGGTCGACGGGCGCCCGGCGGTCGTCATCGCGAACGACCCGACGGTCAAGGCGGGTTCGTGGGGATCGCGCACCGTCGAGAAGATCGTGCGCGCCACGGAGATGGCGCTGCGCGAGGAGCTGCCGGTCTTCTGGTTCGTCGACTCCGCGGGCGCCCGCATCACCGACCAGGTCGAGATGTTCCCGGGCCGACGCGGCGCGGGGAAGATCTTCCACAACCAGGTCGCGCTCTCCGGCAAGGTCCCGCAGATCTGCTGCCTGTTCGGCCCGAGCGCCGCCGGTGGCGCCTACATCCCGTCGTTCACCGACCTCATCATCATGGTCGAGGGCAACGCGTCGATGTACCTCGGCAGCCCGCGCATGGCCGAGATGGTCGTGGGGGAGAAGGTGTCGCTCGAGGACATGGGCGGCGCGCGCATGCACTGCACCGTCTCGGGCGTCGGCGACCTGCTGGTCTCCGACGACACCGAGGCGATCGAGCTCGCGAAGCTCTACTTCTCCTACATGCCGACGAGCTGGCGGGCCGACCTGCCGACGTATGCGCCGGAGGAGCCCTCGAAGCCGCTGACCCGCCACACCGTCCCCGAGCGCGAGAGCCAGCCGTTCGACATCCACGAGGTGATCGACGGGCTCGTCGACGACGAGTCGTTCTTCGAGGTCAAGCCGCTGTTCGCCCCCGAGCTCGTCATCGGCTTCGGCCGCATGGCCGGCGAGACGGTAGGCATCGTGGCCAACAACTCGATGGTCAAGGGCGGCGTGCTGTTCACCGACAGCGCCGACAAGGCCGCGCGGTTCATCTGGCTGTGCGACGCGTTCTCGATCCCGCTGCTCTACCTCGCCGATGTCCCGGGCTTCATGATCGGCTCCGAGGTCGAGCGCGGCGGCATCATCCGCCACGGGGCGAAGATGGTGCACGCCGTCTCCTCGGCGACCGTGCCGCAGTTCTGCGTGGTCGTCCGCAAGGCCTACGGCGCCGGGCTCTACGCCATGGGCGGCCCCGGCTTCGCGCCCGACGCGACGATCGCCCTGCCGACCGCACGCATCGCCGTGATGGGCCCCGAGGCAGCGGTCAACGCGGTGTACGCGAACAAGATCGCGGCCATCGAGGACGAGGCCGAGCGTGAGGCGTTCGTGCAGGAGAAGCGGCGCGAGTACGAGGAGGACGTCGACCTCGAACGGCTCGCCGCCGACCTCGTCCTCGACCAGGTCATCGAGGCCGACGCGCTGCGGGCCGAGCTGCTGCTGCGGCTGCGCTACTCGTCGAACCGCGAGCGCCACTTCGCGACCAAGCGCCGCGACGTCCCCCCGGTCTGACGCGGGCAGGCGGCCGCGGTTCAGTTGCCGCGGGCGGAGCTGGCGCTGCGCAGCGAGCGCCAGCTGATCCCGATCTCCTCGAGCAGCTCACGCAGCAGCGGCAGGCTGAGGCCGACGACGTTGCTCGGGTCGCCCTCGATGCCGGCCACGTAGGGCGACCCGAGGCCGTCCAGGGTGAAGGCGCCGGCGACGCGCAGCGGCTCACCGGTCGCCACGTAGGCCTCGACCTCCGCGGTGTCCAGGCGAGCGAAGTGCACGGTGGTGGAGGCGGTGGCCCCGAGCGTCGCCCCGGTGCCACCGGCTCCCGACTCGCGGGTGTCGACGACCCAGTGCCCGGTGTGCAGGACCCCGGAACGACCGCTCATGCGGGTCCACCGCTCGACCGCCTCAGCCGCGTCGGCCGGCTTGCCGTGGACCTCCCCGTCGAGCTCGAGCACGGAGTCGCAGCCGACGACGAGCACGTGCTCGATCTGGCCGGCGACGTCCTCGGCCTTGGCGCGGGCCAGCACGAGGGCGACGTCCTCCGGGGCCAGCTCGCCGTAGGTCTCCCGGGCTGCCGCCGTGACCGCGTCCTCGTCGACCCCGCTCACGACGATGCTGGGCTCGATGCCGGCCGCCAGCAGCAGCTTCTTGCGGGCCGGGGAGGCGGAGGCCAGGACGATGGTGGCGGTCGGGTTGGTCATGACCGGGACTGTAGCCCGACCCGGACCGGCCTCAGCCGAGCTGGTTGTCGACGAAGCACCAGCGCCACGACTCGCCGGGCTCGAAGCTGCGCATGACCGGGTGGCGGGTCTCGTGGAAGTGGGCGTCGGCGTGCTTCTGCGGTGAGGAGTCGCAGCAGCCCACGTGGCCGCACTGCAGGCACAGCCGCAGGTGCACCCAGGTCGTGCCGTCGCGCAGGCACTCCTCGCACCCGTGCGGGCTGGAGGGGGCCACGAACCGGTCGTGCGCGGCGGCGAGGTGCTGGCACTCGTCCTCGGCGCGCTCCACCGGGAGCATGGGCTCGTCCCGCAGGTCGGACGTGCGGCTCTCGATGCGGTCGAGCATCGACTCCTCGATGTCGAGCTGGTCCATGACATGGGCGAGCACCTCCTGGTCGGCCAGCCCCTCGTCACGGATCCGCAGGAGCTCCCTGCGCTCGGCGACGAGCATGACCATGCGCATGCGTCGGTAGGTCTCGCTGGGGGTCTCGGCGCCCTCGCGGCCCTGGCCGAGGCGTTCCCAGACGATGTTGGTGCGGTTCTCCGCGCGGGTGCGCAGCGTCTCGATGACCTCGGGGTCGGACTCGTCGCAGTCCTCCAGCGCCTTCAGGCCGGCGGCCACGGAGGCCTGAAGGATGGTGGCCTCCTGGAGGGCGTCCTCGCGCGGGTCCGGCCCGCGCACCCGCAGGGCGCGGGCGAGCAGCGGCAGCGTGGTGCCCTGCAGGAGCAGGGTCCCCACGGTCACGACCATGGCGATCCAGACGAAGACGCCGCGGTAGTGGGTGTCCGGCGGCAGCGTGAACGCGGCGGCGAGCGTGACCACCCCTCGCATCCCGGCCCACGAGATGATCGCGCTCTGGGCGTAGGGCCGCGCGGTCGGGCTGACGCCCTTGTCGAACCGGCCGAAGAACCAACGCGTCGGGAAGACGTAGAGCGGCCGCAGCACCACCACGGCGAGCAGGACCACCACCGACAGCACGACCACGCGCCCCCACCCGAGCCCTGAGCCCGACACGTCGGTGACGATGCGGCGCATCTGCAGGCCGATCATGAGGAAGACGGCGTTCTCCAGCAGGAACTGCACCGACGCCCAGTTGATCCGCTCGCTCAGGCGGGAGGCGGCGTTCTGGACCACCGGCGACTTGTGGCCCAGCAGCAGCCCCGCGACCACGACGCTGAGCACGCCGGAGGAGTGGTAGTGCTCGGCGGGGAGGAAGGCGAGGAACGGCACGATGAACGACAGCGAGGTGTCGATCGCGGGGTCGGTGAACGACCTGCGGACCAACCCCACCACGAGGGCCACGACGACCCCGAACCCGACACCGCCGACGACGGCCCAGGCGAAGTCGCCCGCCACCGAGCCCAACGTCACGGCTTCGGCGGTCCCGGCCGTGGTGAACGCCGCGATCGCAGTGCGCAGGGAGACCAGCGCGGTGGCGTCGTTGACCAGGGACTCGCCCTCGAGGATGGTCACCACCCGCCGGGGGAGCCCTATGCGCCGGGCCACCGCCGAGGCGGCCACGGCGTCGGGCGGCGCGACGACGGCGCCGAGGGCGAAGGCTACGGCGAACGGCACGGGCAGCAGCCACCAGGTCACGAGGCCCACGCCCGCGGCGGTGAACAGCACGAGGCCGACCGAGAGCGCGATGATCGAGGACGTGTTGGCGCGGAAGTCGACCAGCGAGGTCCGGACTGCCGCGGCGTACAGCAGCGGGGGCAGCAAGCCGTAGAGGACGACCTGCGGCGTGAGCACCGGTTCGGTGATGAACGGCACGAAGGACGCGGCGATGCCCGAGACGATGAGGGCCAGCGGCGGGGGGACAGCCAGCTTGCTCGCGAGCCCGGCGATGGCGATGACCGCGGCGACGAGGACCACCAGGGTCAGGGCGAGTTCCACGTCGGCATCCTCGCACCCCGGCGCCCACCCCGCCGATGGCGCATCAGGGGGCGGACGACCGGGGTGGACGACCGGCTGGGACGAGCTGGTGGGACGAGCTGGTGGACGACCTGGGTGGTCGCGGGATCAGCCCTGGGCGAGCTCTCCCAGCACGGCCTGTCGCAGGGTGTCGAGGCCGACGCCGCCGATGTCTAGGGCCTTGCGGTGGAAGTCCTTGAGGCTGAAGGCGTCGCCCTCGCGCAGACGGACCTGCTCGCGCAGCTGCAGCCAGAGCCGCTCGCCGATCTTGTAGGACGGTGCCTGGCCCGGCCAGCCGAGGTAGCGGTCGAGCTCGAAGCGCAGCCACGCTTCGCCCTGGTTGGCGTGGGCGGTGAGGTAGTCCCAGGCCTTGTCGTAGGTCCACTCGCCGCCGCCGACCTCCTCGGGGGCCTCGAACCCGCAGTGCACGCCGATGTCGATGACGACGCGGGCCGCCCGCAGCGACTGGCTGTCGAGCAGGCCCATCCGGTTGCCGGGGTCGTCCATGTAGCCGAGCTCGGCCATGAGCAGCTCGGCGTAGAGGGCCCAGCCCTCGCCGTGGCCCGACGTCCAGGCCAGGATCCGGCGCCAGCGGTTGAGCAGCTCGGAACGGAAGACCGTCTGGGCGACCTGGAGGTGGTGGCCCGGGACGCCCTCGTGGTAGACGGTCGTGAGCTCCTTCCAGGTGCCGAACTCGGTGACGCCCTTGGGCACCGACCACCACATGCGGCCCGGCCGGGTGAAGTCCTCGCTGGGGCCGGTGTAGTAGATGCCGCCGGTCTGGGTGGGCGCGATCATGCACTCGATCCGGCGCACCGGGTCGGGGATGTCGAAGTGGGTGTCGGCGAGGACCGAGATGGCCTCGTCGGCCTTGGTCTGCATCCACTCCCGCAGCTCGTCGGTGCCGCGCAGCTGGTATCGCGGGTCGTCCTCGAGGGCCGCGATGGCCTCCTTGACGGTCGCCCCGGGCTTGACCTGGTCGGCGACGGCCGCCATCTCGGCGGTGATGCGGGCGACCTCGTCCTGGCCCCACCGGTAGGTCTCCTCGAGGTCGACCTCGGTGCCGAGGAACAGCCGCGACCACAGCGCGTAGCGCTCGCGGCCGCAGGCGTCGGCCTCCGGGGCCCGGTCGAGGAGCTCGGCCTCGAGCCAGCGGCCGACGTCGGCATACGCCTCGCGGGCGGTGCCGACGGCGGACGCGAGCTCGGTGCGGGTGCCGTCGGTGAGCTCGGTGTCGTCGGCCTTCGCGCCCGAGAGCAGGCCCGCGAAGTAGCCGTCGTCGGCGGTGAGGTCGCGGCACTGCTGGATGCACGCCTGGACCTGGCGGCGAGGTGCCACGTCCCCGCGCCCGGCAGCGGCGGTCAGGCTCTGCTTCCACTGGTCGAGGGCCGTGGGCACCTTGGCCATGCGTCGGGAGATGACGCCCCAGTCCTCCTCGGTGGCGGTCGCCATGAGGTCGAAGCAGCCGCGGATCTCCTGCAGCGGGGAGGCGATGACGTTGAGGGACATCTCCTCCAGCCCGGCGGCGTGCACCTCCTCGGCGAGCCCGAGCCGCTCACGCATCGCGGCCAGCGTCACCCGGTCGATGTCGTCGACCGGCTCGGCGGACTCCAGCTTGGCGAGGGTCTCGCGACGCAGCCGCGAGGAGGCCTCCAGCCCGGCGGGGGAGAAGTCGTCGAGGTCCTCCTCGTGACCGGCGATCCCCAGGCTGGTGGCCGTGATCGGGCTGAGGTCGACGAGGGCGGCGAGGAAGTCGTCGGCGATCTGGTCGATGGCGGTGGCTGGGCGGGCGCTGGAGGTCTCTGGGCTCACCCGGGCGAAGGTACCCCAGCGCACTGACGACGTCACCGGAAATCCTGGCGGGAGATCCCGGTTGCCCAGTCCCTAGGGTGGGGCCATGAGCGCTCGCCTCCTGTCCCTCAACATCGGCCGCCCCGAGCCCAACGCCGCGAAGAAGGTGGGCGTCACGGGCATCGGCAAGACGCCGGTCGACAGCGCGGTGCTGCGCGCCCCGGGCCCGAAGCACGGCGGCCTCGGCAGCGGCCTCGAGGGCGACTTCATCGGCGACGTCCGGCACCACGGCGGTGACCAGCAGGCGGTCTACGCGTTCGCCCGCGAGGAGCTCGACCGGTGGGAGGAGCGCCTCGGGCGGCCCCTGGCCGCAGGGCTGTTCGGCGAGAACCTCACCACCGCCGGCCTCGACGTCGACGGCGCCCTGCTCGGCGAGCGGTGGGCCGTGGGCCACGAGGTCGTGCTCGAGGTCTGCGGTCCGCGGATCCCGTGCGCGACGTTCCAGGCGCGGATGGGGGAGAAGGGGTGGGTACGGCGCTTCACCGAGGTGGGCCGCTCCGGCGCCTACCTGGCCGTGGTGACCGGTGGGACCGTACGCAGCGGCGACGCCATCGAGGTCGTCTCCCGCCCCGACCACGACGTCGACGTCGTCGTCGCCTTCCGGGCCTTCACCGGCGACCTCGACGCGGCCCGCAGGGTGCTCGACGCCGACGCCCTCACCGGTCCGGACGCCGACGAGCTGCGCGAGGTGGTGGAGCGCCGTACCGCGCGCTCCTGAGCGACCGGGCGCGTGGGCCTCAGCGCCAGGCGGAGGCGCCCCAGGCGCCGGGACCCGGGGTGAGGGGGCGGCGCACCAGCCGCTCGCGCGAGGCCCACACCGAGGTACGGCGCGGGGCCGCCGGCTCCTCGCCGCCGGACGCGGCGGACAGCACCGCGAGCAGCGCGGCGATCTCCTCGGGGCTGGCGGCGCCCCGTACCAGCCGAAGCGGTGGCTGGTCGGTTCGGTCGTCGACGCCCATCAGAGTGGGATGTTCCCGTGCTTCTTGGGGGGCAGCGTCTCGCGCTTGCTCCGCAGCGCCCGCAGGGCCTTGGTGACGTTCATGCGGGTGTTGGACGGCGTGATGACGGTGTCGACGTAGCCGCGCTCGGCGGCGATGTAGGGGTTGGCGAGGGTGTCCTCGTACTCGGTGATGAACCGGGCCCGTGCCTCGTCGACGTTCTCGCCGGCGGCCTCGGCGGCGGCGAGCTGGCGGCGGTAGAGGATGTTGACCGCGCCCTGGGCGCCCATCACCGCGATCTGCGCGGTGGGCCACGCGAGGTTGATGTCGGCGCCGAGGTGCTTGGAGCCCATGACGTCGTACGCGCCGCCGTACGCCTTGCGGGTGATGACGGTGACGAGGGGGACGGTGGCCTCGGCGTAGGCGTAGATGAGCTTGGCGCCGCGGCGGATGATGCCGTCCCACTCCTGGTCGGTGCCGGGCAGGAAGCCGGGCACGTCGACGAAGGTCAGCACCGGCACGTTGAACGCGTCGCAGGTGCGCACGAAGCGGGCGGCCTTCTCAGACGCGTCGATGTCGAGGGTCCCGGCGAACTGCATCGGCTGGTTGGCCACGACGCCGACCGAACGGCCCTCGACACGCCCGAACCCGCAGATGATGTTGGGCGCGAACAGCGGGTGCACCTCGAGGAACTCGCCGTCGTCGACGACGGCCCCGATGACGGTGTGCATGTCGTAGGGCTGGTTGGGGCTGTCGGGGATCAGCGTGTCGAGGACGAGGTCGTCGTCGGTGACCTCGAGTGACGGCAGGTCGTCGTCGTCGGCGAACGACGGCGGCTCCTCGAGGTTGTTGCTGGGCAGGTAGGAAAGCAGTGCCTTGACGTACTCGATCGCGTCGGCCTCGTCGTCGCCCATGTAGTGCGCGACACCGGACTTGGTGTTGTGGGCGCGGGCGCCGCCGAGGTCCTCGAACGAGACGACCTCGCCGGTCACGGTCTTGATGACGTCAGGACCGGTGATGAACATGTGCGACGTCTGGTCGACCATGACGGTGAAGTCGGTGACGGCTGGGGAGTAGACGGCCCCGCCGGCGCACGGGCCCATGACGAGCGAGATCTGGGGGATCACGCCGCTGGCGTGCACGTTGCGGCGGAAGATCTCGCCGTAGAGCCCGAGCGAGACCACGCCCTCCTGGATGCGGGCGCCGCCGGAGTCGTTGAGGCCGACGACGGGGCAGCCGACCTTCATCGCGAAGTCCATGACCTTGCAGATCTTCTCGCCGAAGACCTCGCCGAGGGAGCCGCCGAACACGGTGAAGTCCTGGGCGAAGACGGCGACGGTGCGGCCGTCGACGGTGCCGTACCCGGTGACGACGCCGTCGCCGTACGGGCGGTTCTGCTCCTGGCCGAATGCGGTGCTGCGGTGGCGCGCGTACTTGTCCATCTCCACGAACGAGCCCTCGTCGAGCAGCATCTCGAGGCGTTCGCGGGCGGTCTTCTTGCCGCGGGCGTGCTGCTTCTCCACTGCGCGCTCCGACCCGGCGTGGGCCACCTCGGCCACGCGGCGCTTGAGGTCGGCGAGCTTGCCGGCGGTGGAGTGGATGTCGATGTCGGAAGGGACGTCGGTGCCGCCGGTGGAGACCGGTGCGCCGGCGTCCTCGCTGACGGGATCGGTGGTCTGCGCCATGGCCGGGAGCCTAGCCTTGACCCCATGCGCGAACCGCTCCAGCGTGAGGCATTGCACGAGGCGTTGGTCACGTCTGGTTCCCGGTGGACCGACGTCGACGTCCACCGCGAGCTCGGCTCCACCAACGCGGAGGCGGCGCGCATCGCGCGGCCGTTCCACGTCGTCGTGACCGACCACCAGCAGGCAGGCCGGGGCCGCCTCGGCCGCACCTGGGAGACCCCTCGCGGCACCTCGCTGACGTTGTCGGTGCTCCTGCCCGCGCCGGACAGCGGCCGGGAGTGGATGCCGCTGGTGGCCGGGCTCGCGGTCCGCGACGCGGTGCGCGACGTGGCCGGGGTCGAGGCTGTCCTCAAGTGGCCCAACGACGTCCTGCTCCCGGCCGACGGCGAGCGCAAGGTCGGCGGCATCCTCTGCGAGCTCCAGCCCGGCGGCATCGTCGTCGGGATCGGGGTCAACGTCGACCAGGAGCGTGACGAGCTCCCGGTGGACACCGCCACCTCGCTGCGGCTCGCCGGCGCGCCCGGGGTCTCCCGCGAGGACCTCGTCGTCGCGATCCTCACCCACCTCGCGCGCTGGCACGGTGAGCTGTGCGGCGACGCGCACGCGCGGGCCGGCGTGCACTCCGCGTACCGCGCCGCGTGCGTCACGATCGGCCGCGACGTCGAGCTCCACGTCGGGGCAGGCGACGTACGCCGCGTGCGCGCCACCGGTGTCGACGAGGAGGGCCGTCTCGTGGTCGCAGGGGGCGGCACGGAGTACCCGGTCGCCGCGGGCGACGTCGTGCACGTGCGACCCGCAGGCTGAAGGGGGTCCGGGCCCGACACGGGTGGTCCCGGACGGCGCGGCCCCCTCGCGCACGGCATGATGCGGGGTGAGGGGAGCGCGACGGTGCGCCCCGAGCAGCCCAGCCGTGAACCCTGCCCGAGGAGCCCGAGGAGGAGTCAGCCGTGTCCGAGGTCGGCCGACACCGGATCGTGCGCCCCGAGGACTTCGCCGCCCTCGGGCCGGACAACCTCGAGGCCCGCCTGCTCGGCAAGCCCGCGACCATGGCCCGCCGCGACGTCAGCCGCGGGGCCGAGGTGTCGCTGCTGTCGGCGCGCAAGTTCTGGCACGCCTTGGGGTTCCCGATCGTCGCCGACGACGACGCCATGTTCACCGAGGCCGACCAGATGGCCCTCATGGCCGTCGCGCGGCTGGTGCGCGAGGAGGAGCTCGACGAGCCCACCGCGCTGGCCCTGACCCGCGCGTTCGCCCGCACCACCGACCGCCTCGCCGTCTGGCAGACCCAGCTCATGGCCGAGGCGCTCGCCGCACCTGGCCTCGAGGCGGCGCTCGACGAGGCCGACGCGCGCGCCGTACCGGACCTCGCCGCGGCCAAGGCGGCCGCCCGCAAGCTCGCCGACATGGCCGACAGCCTCGAGCCCCTCCTGATCTACGCCTGGCGCCGCCACCTCACCGCCGCCATCTCGCGCATGCTCGCCGACGCCGACCCCCAGCAGTCGTCCCAAGGCGTACGTCGCGTGGTCGGGTTCGCCGACCTCGTCAGCTTCACCTCGCTGGTGCGGCGGATGACCGAGCGGCAGCTCGCGGTGATGGTGCAGCGGTTCGAGGCCCTGGCCACCGACATCGTCACGGCACACGGGGGCCGGGTCATCAAGACCGTGGGTGACGAGATCCTGTTCGTCACCCTCGACGCGGCGCCCGCCGCAGCCGTCGCGCTCGACCTCGTGGAGACCATGGCCGAGGACGACCTGCTCCCCGACGTGCGGGTCGGCATGGCGGTCGGGCCGGTGCTGTCGCGGCTCGGCGACGTCTTCGGCACCACCGTCAACCGCGCCAGCCGGCTCACCAGCGTCGCGCCCGGCGGCGGCGTGCTCGTCGACGACGCCCTCGCCTCGGCGCTCGCGTCGGTGTCCGGGTTCGAGACCACCGCCCTGCGGCGGCGGACTCTGCGTGGCATCGGGACCGTGACCCCCAGCGAGCTCCGTCGCGCGGCCGGCGGCCGGTTGGGCGGGCGGGCGCCCGAGACCGTCGCCGCCACCTCCGCAGCCTCCACGCTCGACGGCTCCGCCCTCAACGCCTCCACCCTCAACGCCTCCACCACCAAGGCCTCCACCACCAACGCCTCCACCACCAACGCCTCCAGCGTCACCGCTCCACGGAAGGACACCCCATGACCTCAGCACTGGTCCGCGTCGAGCGGCACGGCGAGGGCGGCCACGTCGCCGAGATCGTGCTCGACCGCCCCGAGGCGATGAACGCCGTCTCCACGGAGATGGCCCACGCCCTCGGCCGCGCGACCAAGGAGCTCGCCGAGGACCCCACCGTCCGCGCCGTCGTGGTCAGCTCGACCCACCCGAAGGCCTTCTGCGTGGGCGCCGACCTCAAGGAGCGCAACTCCTTCACCGACGACGAGCTGCGCGCGCAGCGGCCGCTGGCGCGGGCGGCATACCGAGGGGTGCTCGACCTGCCCGTCCCGGTGGTGGCGGCCGTCGACGGCTACGCGCTCGGCGGGGGGTTCGAGATCGCGCTGTCCTGCGACTTGGTCGTCTGCGGCGAGTCGGCCGTCGTCGGGCTGCCGGAGGTGTCTGTGGGCGTGATCCCCGGCGGCGGCGGCACTCAGCTGCTGACCCGTCGCGTCGGGTGGTCGAGGGCCGCTCGCATGGTGTTCACCGCCGAGCGCTTCTCGGCTGCCGACGCCCACGCCCTCGGGGCAGTCGACGAGGTGGTGCCCGCCGGCACCGCTCGCGACCGGGCGCTGGAGCTGGCCACCACCATCGCGGGCAACTCCCCCGTGGGTGTGCGCAACGCCAAGGCGGCCATGCGGCTCGGGTTCGACACCGACCTCGACGCCGGCCTGCACATCGAGGACGAGCGGTGGGCGGCCACCGCGTTCTCGGGCGACCGCGCCGAGGGCGTGGCTGCTTTCAACGAAAAGCGTTCTCCGGTGTGGCCCGGTCGCTGATCTGGCCCCCGGTTGCCTACGATCACCCCCATGACCCGAGTGCTGCTGGCCGAGGACGACCCTGCGATCTCCGAGCCCCTGGCCCGGGCGTTGCGCCGTGAGGGGTACGACGTGGACGTCCGTGCCGACGGGCGCGCCGCCCTCGAGGCCTCCGCGGAGAACCCCGACCTCGTGGTGCTCGACCTCGGCCTGCCCTACGTCGACGGCCTCGAGGTCTGCCGCCGCATCCGCGCCGAGGGACGCACGGTCCCGGTCCTGATCCTCACGGCTCGCGCAGACGAGGTCGACACCGTCGTCGGTCTGGACGCCGGCGCCGACGACTACGTCACCAAGCCGTTCCGGCTGGCCGAGCTGCTCGCCCGCGTGCGGGCCCTGCTGCGCCGCAACCCGACCGACGCGCCCTCGACCAACGAGCTGGTCCGCATCGACCCCGAGGGCCGACGCGCCTGGTTCCGCGAGGAGGAGCTGCAGCTCACCGCCAAGGAGTTCGACCTGCTGCGCGTGCTCGTCCGCGAACAGGGCAAGGTCGTCTCGCGCGAGCAGCTCATGCGCGAGATCTGGGAGACCGCGTGGTTCGGGTCCACCAAGACCCTCGACATGCACATCTCCGTCCTGCGGCGGAAGCTCGGCGACGACGCCGCGCAGCCCCGCTACATCGCCACCGTCCGCGGAGTCGGTTTCCGGTTCGAGCGCGGGGAAGAGGTCTGAGCGCCTGACATGCGCCAACAGCTGATCCGCTCGACGGTCCTGGCCGTCAGCCTGGCCATCCTCATCACGATGGCTCCCGTGGGTTTCGCGATCTGGCGGGCGACGGTGCGGGGACGGGGTGCCGTGGCCCAGTGGCTCGACGCAGGCACGCCGGCCTCGACGTCGATGCGCCTCGGCGGCGTCGTCATCGCCCTCGCCGTGCTCGCGCTCGGTGCTGGGGTGTTCGTCGCGATCCAGCAGGCGCAGCGGCTCTCGCGGCCCATGACGCTGCTCGCCGACAGGGCCGAGCGGCTCGGCGCGGGCGAGTCCCGCATCCAGCCGCTGCACACCGGCATCGCCGAGCTCGACCAGGTGAGCCAGGTCCTCTCGCGCAGCGCCCAGACGCTCACGAAGTCGCTGGCGTCCGAGCGCGACTTCGCCGCCGACGCCTCGCACCAGCTGCGCACGCCGCTCACCGCGCTGCTCATGCGGCTCGAGGAGATCGCCGCCACCGACGACCTCGAGGTCGTGCAGGAGGAGGCCAACATCGCCATCGCCCAGGTGGAGCGGCTCACCCGTGTCGTCGACGACCTCATGTCGCGCACCCGCCGCGGTGGCGACGAGCCCAAGGCGACCGTGTCGCTCGACTCGGTCATCGCGGCACTGCAGCGCGAGTGGCAGCCGGCGTTCGAGCAGGCCCGGCGCAGCGTCCGCGTCCACGGCGAGCGCGGGCTGGTCGTGCAGGCCACGCCCGTGGCCCTCTCGCAGGTCCTCTCCACGCTGCTCGAGAACTCCCTGGCGCACGGCCGCGGCACCGTCGACGTGCACGCGCGGCGCTCGGGCCCCTCGGTCGTCGTCGAGGTCAGCGACCAGGGCGAGGGAGTGCCGGCCACCATCGCGCCGCACATCTTCGAGCGTTCGGTCACCACCAGCGGCACCGGCCTCGGCTTGGCGCTCGCCCGCGACCTCGCCGAGTCCAACGGTGGCCGGCTCGAGCTCATCCAGGCCCAGCCGGCGATCTTCGCCCTGTTCCTCAGCGAGTCCGACGCCGGCTGACCCCGCTCTGCCCGCCGAGGTGCGCCTGGCCCACGAAGCTCCGTGGCCCAGGCGCCTTTTCGTAGGCAGGGCAGGGGAGGGCACGGCCGGGCGGGGCGGACGGGGCGCGCGGGGCGGCGTACCCGGTCCGGGAACTTTCGGCCCATGGGCCGGGAGTGGGCACGAGGCTCGGTACCCCGCCGGGAACTTTCGGCCCATGGGCCGGGAGCGGGCACGGAAGCGCGGTACCCCGCCGGGAACTTTCGGCCCATGGGCCGAAAGTTAGCCGGGGTGAGGGTGGCGCGGCGGATTGGAGAGCGCCGGGCTCGGCTCAGTCGGCGAGCGGGGAGGTGTCCTCGAGGGGCTCGTGGCTGAAGACGAAGCGGCGGTAGGCCCAGAAGCGGAACAGCGTGCCGAGCCCGATGCCGACGACCTTGGCGGCGTTCTCCGCGGCGAGGCTCGTGTGGCCGGGCACGATCTGGTTGGTGAGCCCGACGCAGGCGGCCTGGATCAGCAGTGCCACGCCGTTGGTGAGCGCGAACAGCATGGCCTCGTGGTGGACCGGGCGGTTGCGCCGGTGGCGGAACGTCCACATCCGGTTGCCGATCCACGCCGCGGCGGTCGCGACGGCGGCGGAGATGATGGTCGCGATGACGGCCCTCGACAGGACCCAGGTGCCCTGGCCGTGGAGCACGGTGGCGCGCAGGAGGTTGAACCCACCGATGTCGATGACGAACGCGACCGCGCCCACCACCCCGAACTTGATCATCTCGCGGTAGAGGACGTCGACGGTCCCGCGCAGGCGCGTGACGAGGGAGGGGCTCGCTGACACCAGTGGAGCCTATCGGCGGCCCCTGTGTGCTGCGTGCCGGCCACGCGCGGTCCCGACCGATGAGGTGGCGGCAGGGGTCCCGGCGGCGGCCGATATCCTCGCCGCGTGACCTCACCGCAGCGTGCTCCCGGAGGGTTCCCGGTCGTCGGCGTCATCGGCGGGGGGCAGCTGGCGCGGATGTGCGCCGGCCCCGCGGCCGAGCTGTCGGTGACCCTCAGCGTCCTGGCGGAGGCGCCGGACGCCGCAGCAGCGCAGGTCGTGCCGCACTCGCCGGTCGGTGACCACACCGACGTCGACGACGTGCTCGACTTCGCCAAGCACTGCGACGTCGTGACCTTCGACCACGAGCACGTGCCGCCGGCCGTCCTCGAGGCGCTGGTCTCGTCCAGGGTGCCGCTGCACCCGACCCCCGAGGCGCTGCACTTCGCCCAGGACAAGCTGGCCATGCGCGAGCGCCTCGGCGCCATCGGGGTCGCGTGCCCCCAGTGGGCCAGGGCCCGCACGGCCTCGGACGTCGAAGCGTTCGCCGAGCGGGTGGGCTGGCCGGTGGTCGCCAAGACGCCGCGCGGTGGCTACGACGGCAAGGGCGTGCGTGTCATCGACTCCGCTGCCGACGTCGCCGACTGGCTGGAGCAGGTGGGCTCGCCGGGCGCGCTGCGCGACGGCGTGCTGCTGGAGGAGAAGGTCGACTTCGTCCGCGAGCTGGCCGTCCTCATCGCGCGCAGCCCGTCCAACCAGGCTGCCGCCTGGCCGGTCGTCGAGACCGTCCAGACCGACGGCATCTGCACCGAGGTCCTGGCCCCGGCCCCCGACCTCGACGCCGACCTCGCCGCGGTCGCCACCGAGGCGGGCCTGCGGATCGCCGAGGAGCTCGGCGTCACCGGTGTCTTCGCGGTGGAGATGTTCGAGGTGCGCGACCCCGCGACCGGCGCGGCAGCGTACGTCGTGAACGAGCTCGCCATGCGCCCCCACAACAGCGGGCACTGGTCGATGGACGGCGCGGTGACGGGCCAGTTCGAGCAGCACCTCCGGGCGGTGCTCGACCTCCCGCTGGGCGCGCCCACGCCGCGCGCCCCGTTCACGGTCATGGCCAACGTCCTCGGCGGCGACTACCCCGACCTGTACCCCGCCTACCGCCACATCATGGCCAGGGACCCCGGGCTCAAGGTGCACATGTACGGCAAGTCCGTCCGGCCGGGCCGCAAGATCGGGCACGTGACCGTCAGCGGCACCGACCTGGAGGACCTGCGCGAGCGGGCCCGCCACGCGGCCGACTACCTCGCAGGAGTGATCACCGAATGAGCGACCAGCAGGCACCCCTCGTCGGGGTCGTCATGGGCAGCGACAGCGACTGGCCCGTCATGGAGCTCGCGGCGCAGGCGCTCGAGGAGTTCGGGGTGCCCTACGAGGCAGATGTCGTCTCGGCGCACCGCATGCCCGAGGAGATGATCGCCTACGGACAGCGCGCTGCCGACCGCGGCCTGCGCGTCATCATCGCCGGCGCGGGTGGCGCCGCGCACCTGCCCGGCATGCTCGCCGCCGTGACGCCGCTGCCCGTGGTCGGCGTGCCGGTGCCGCTCAAGCACCTCGACGGCATGGACTCACTGCTGTCGATCGTGCAGATGCCGGCCGGCGTGCCCGTCGCCACCGTCTCGGTCGGGGGGGCCCGCAACGCCGGGCTGCTGGCCGTGCGCGTCCTGGCCGCGGGGGAGGGCCCGTATGCAGCGGGGCTGCGCGAGGCCATGGCGCGGTTCCAGGGCGACCTGCGCGACCAGGCCCACGCCAAGGGCGCTGCGCTGCGGGAGCGCCGCACCCGCTGACCTCAGGGCTCGAGGGTCGGGATGTCCGACTCCCAGTAGGACGCCGTGAGCCTGGCGTCCCAGGCGCCGGGGACCTTGCTCAGCTGCTTGATCGTCGTCGACGTGCCGCGGTAGCCGAACACCTCGTAGACCCGGGCGACGTCGGTGCTGCTGTTCGTCGCCAGCAGGACCCAGGTGTTGCGCCCGCAGTTGTCGAGCGCCAGGCCGTCGAAGGTCCACGTCGAACCGCGCAGGAGCGTCAGCCTGGGGGCGAAGGCGCCGCTGCGCTTCATGGTGACGAGGTAGAGCGCGCCCTTCTTCGTCGTCATGAGCAGCGCGTCGACGGCCGTGGTGTCGTCCCAGGGCCGGTACTGGTAGGCCAGCGTCATCGCAGTCACAGCGCCGAAGCCGGCCTTGGCCCCCGCGGCGGCGACGGTCGGTGATCCCCAGGTCTTCTCGGAGACCTTGTAGCGGGCGAGGTTGCCGGTGCGCCCGCTGACGGCGTAGAGGTAGCCGCTCTTGGTCGACTCGGGATTGCGGTCCGACGCGTCGACCATCTTCGTGACGGCGCCCCAGCCGGTGCCGAACTTCTTCTCGGTGTAGGCCTTGGTCTGCTTGACGGTGTTGTAGTGCGTCGTCCCGAACACGAGCCGGTCGGTGCGGATCGCGAACTGCCTCGTGTAGAGGTAGCGGGGCGGGGAGTAGGTGCTGTCCCACTGGGAGCTGGCCCCCGCCATGGCGGTCACGTGTGCCGGGGCGGTGTAGATCCGCTCGGCGTAGGGCGCCTTGCTGTAGTCCGTGCTGTCGAAGACCTGCTGCGTGAGGTTCGCATCCGGTTCGACCGTGGTGGCCTCGAGGCGGCAGCCCGGGCTGCTGGGCGAGACCGCCGCCGTCGTCGCAGGAGCCGCGGCCGGCACGTGGGCGGGGGCCGCCGCACTCGAGCCGGCGGTGGCGAGCGCCGATGCAGCGAGTGCGGTCACTGCGGTGACGGCGGCCAGGCGGGCGCGGACGGACGTGGCGAGCACGGCGGACATGGGTTCCCCTCACGGTACGGCGCGGCGATCCCCCCGGCGTTCCCCTCGAACGCCCGTGTGCCGGGCCGGGCCCAGTGTGGCAGCCGCGGCGCCCTCAGCGGGCCATTCCGCCGGACCGAACTCCCCGCCACTCGATCTTGGGGCAGGTGTCCATGACGACCCCGAGCCCCGCCGCGCGCGCCCGCTCCGCTGCGGCCTCGTCCACCACGCCGAGCTGCATCCAGACCGCGTCGATGGTGAGGCGGTCCTTGTTGGCGATGGCGTCGTCGACCACGGCACCCACGTGCTCGGAGCTCACGAAGCAGTCGACGACCTTGATGTCGGTCCCGTCGGGGATGTCGGCGAGCGAGGCGTAGCCCTTCTCCCCGTGCACGGTCTCCGCAGCGGGGTGGACCGGGATGATGCCCTTGCCCAGCTCGACCTTGAGCCAGCGCGACACGTCGAACGCCGGCCGGTCCTGGTTGGACGACAGGCCCACCACCACCCAGGTGCCGGGGTCGGCCAGGAGCTCACGGACCAGCTCGGGGTCGTTCTGGTGCTTCAGCGTCATACCGGCAGCATCACACGTCCACCCGAGGGCGCAACCTTCGTCGGCGGTGCGTGCCCGGAGCCGCGCGCAGGCCGCGGCGGGCGGCGCTGTGGCCGCGGTCGGCGGCGACGTGCCCGCAGCGGGCCGCCGGCAGGCCCGGGCAAGGGCCTGGTGATCAGGCCCTAAGATCGTCCGCGGACCCCAACCGTGAAGGAACACCGTGAAGATCACCGTCGTCGGCCTCGGCAAGATCGGCCTGCCCCTGGCTGTGCAGTTCGCCAAGTCTGGACACGACGTCCTCGGAGCTGACGTGAGCCAGCCCGTCGTGGACCAGGTCAACGCCGGGACCGAGCCGTTCCCCGGGGAGGCGCACCTGGCTGAGTACCTCGCCGAGGTCGTGCCCGCCGGCAAGCTGAAGGCCACCACCGACACCGCCGCCGCGGTCGCCGAGAGCGACGCCGTCGTGGTCGTGGTGCCGCTGTTCGTCGACGAGGAGGCCCGCCCCGACTTCGGGTGGATGGACTCCGCCACCGACGACATCGCCCGCGGCCTCAAGCCCGGCACCCTCGTCATCTACGAGACCACCCTCCCGGTCGGCACCACCCGCCTCCGGTGGAAGCCGAAGCTGGAGCAGGGCAGCGGCCTGGCCGAGGGCAGCGACTTCCACCTCGTGTTCTCGCCCGAGCGCGTGCTGACGGGTCGTGTCTTCGAGGACCTTCGCAAGTACCCCAAGCTCCTCGGCGGCCTGTCCGATGCCGGTGCGGCCAAGGCCGTCGAGTTCTACGAGCAGGTGCTGCAGTTCGACGACCGCCCCGACCTCGAGCGCGGCAACGGCGTGTGGGACCTCGGCAGCGCGGAGGCCGCCGAGATGGCCAAGCTCGCCGAGACCACCTACCGCGACGTCAACATCGGCCTCGCCAACCAGTTCGGCGCGTTCGCCGCGAAGAACGGCATCGACGTCTTCCAGGTCATCGAGGCCAGCAACTCCCAGCCCTACAGCCACATCCACCGCCCCGGCATCGCCGTCGGCGGCCACTGCATCCCGGTCTACCCGCGGCTGTACCTGTGGAACGACCCGGACGCGACGGTCGTGCGCGCCGCCCGCGAAGCGAACGCCGCGATGCCGGCCTACACCGTGGGCCTGACCGTGGGTGCGGCCGGTGGCAGCCTCGCCGGCAAGAAGGTCGCCGTCCTCGGCGCCTCCTACCGCGGCGGGGTCAAGGAGACCGCGTTCTCCGGCGTCTTCGCCACGGTCGACGCGCTGCGCGAGGCCGGCGCGCAGGTCGTGGTGCACGACCCGATGTACTCCGCGGACGAGCTCGCGAAGTTCGGCTGGGACGCCTACACGCTCGGTGACCCGGTCGAGGTCGTCGTCGTCCAGGCCGACCACGCGGAGTACCGCGACCTGTCCGCCAAGGACTTCCCGGACGTGCAGGTCGTCGTCGACGGTCGCCGCGTCCTGGACGCCGACCGCTTCGAGGGCGTGCGCTTCCTCGTCGTCGGCCAGGCCGAGAAGGTCGGCTGAGGCATGGCGGTCCGGATCGTCGACTCGGCCGACGTCGCCGAGGGCGCGAGCATCGGTGACGGCTCGTCCATCTGGCACCTCGCGCAGGTGCGCGAGGGAGCCGTCCTCGGCGAGAACTGCGTCGTCGGGCGCGGCGCCTACGTCGGCACCGGCGTGCAGATGGGCGACAACTGCAAGCTGCAGAACTACGCCCTGGTCTACGAGCCCGCCGTCCTCGAGGACGGCGTCTTCGTGGGGCCGGCCGTCGTCTTCACCAACGACCACTTCCCGCGCGCCGTCAGCCCCGACGGCACGATCAAGACCGGCGACGACTGGGAGGCGGTCGGGGTCACCTGCCGCACCGGCGCGTCGATCGGGGCCCGCAGCGTCTGCGTGGCCCCGGTGACCATCGGACGGTGGGCCCTCGTGGCCGCCGGGTCCGTCGTCACCAAGGACGTCCCCGACTTCGCCCTCGTGGCGGGCGTCCCGGCCAAGCGCATCCGCTGGGTCGGCAAGGCGGGCGTCCCCCTCGAGCAGGACGAGTCCGGCACCTGGGTCTGCCCGCAGACCGGGGACCACTACACCGAGCACGACAACACCCTGACGGAGGCCGTCGCACCATGACCGAGTTCATTCCCCCTGCCAAGCCGCTGGTCGGCGACGAGGAGCGTGAGGCGGTCGACCGCGTCCTGCGCAGCGGCATGCTTGCCCAGGGCCCGGAGGTCAAGGCCTTCGAGGAGGAGTTCTCCGCGCACTTCGGCCTCGGGCGGGCGTGTGTCGCGGTCAACTCCGGCACCTCGGGTCAGCACCTCGGGCTGCTGTCCTCCGGGGTCAAGGCGGGTGACGAGGTGATCGTGCCGTCGTTCACGTTCGCGGCGACGGCCAACTCGGTCGCGCTGACGGGGGCGACCCCGGTGTTCGCGGACATCTCGGCCGACGACTTCTGCCTGGACCCGGCTGCGGTCGAGGCCGCGGTCACGGAGAGGACGGTCGGGATCATGCCGGTCCACCTGTACGGGCACCCGGCGAAGATGGACCAGCTGATGGCCATCGCGGACAAGCACGGCCTGCAGGTCTACGAGGACGCGGCGCAGGCCCATGGTGCGTCGCTGAACGGGACCCCGGTGGGTGCGTTCGGCACGTTCGCGATGTTCTCGCTGTACCCGACCAAGAACATGACGTCCGGTGAGGGTGGCATGGTGTCGGTGGCGAACGCGGAGGTCGAGCGCCTCATGCGCCTGTACCGCAACCAGGGCATGGAGAAGCAGTACCACAACGAGGTCGTCGGCTTTAACATGCGCATGACCGACATCCACGCCGCGATCGGGCGGGTGCAGCTGACCAAGGTCGGTGCCTGGACCAAGCAGCGCCAGGAGAACGCCGCGTTCCTGTCGGCCAACCTGGAGGGTGTCACGACGCCGCCGGTGGCCGAGGGCGCCGTGCACGTCTACCACCAGTACACGGTGCGGGTGCCGCAGGACCGTGACGGCCTGGCCGCTGCGCTGCGCGAGGAGTACAACATCGGCTCGGGCATGTTCTACCCCGTGCCGAACCACCGCCTGGCCCCGTTCGTGGGTGACGGCAGCGTCGACCTGCCCGAGACGGAGAAGGCTGCCGCCGAGTGCCTGTCGCTGCCGGTGCACCCGTCGCTGAGCCAGGACGACCTGGAGCGGATCGTCACTGCGGTCAACGCACTGGCGAAGGCCGGTGCCTGATGGCGAACCTGCGCGCGGGCCTGATCGGCCTGGGCATGATGGGCCGTCACCACGCCCGGGTCCTGGGCTCGTTGCCGGGTGTGGACCTGGTGGCGGTGGCCGACCCCGGTGGTGACACCCACGGTGTCGCGGGCGACCGCCCGCTGGAGGTCTCGATCGAGGGCCTGATCAAGCACGACCTGGACTACTGCATGGTGGCGGTGCCGACGGTCTACCACGAGCCGGTCGGGTTGGCGTTGGCTGCGGCCGGGGTGCACGCGATCATCGAGAAGCCGCTGGCTCAGGACACTCCGTCGGCGGTGCGCCTGGCTACCGCGTTCAAGGACGCCGGTCTCGTGGGTGCGGTCGGGCACATCGAGCGGTACAACCCGGCGCTGCAGAGCGCGAGGGCGCGCCTGGAGGCCGGTGAGCTCGGTGACGTCTACCAGGTCACGACGCGTCGCCAGGGCCCGTTCCCGGCCCGGATCGCCGACGTGGGTGTGGTCAAGGACCTCGGCACGCACGACATCGACCTGACCGCCTGGGTGACCCAGCAGTCCTACACCTCCGTCGCCGCGCGCACCGCGTACAAGTCGGGGCGCCAGCACGAGGACCTCGTCGCGGTCGTCGGGCAGCTCAGCGGGGGAGCGGTGACCAGCCACCTGGTGAACTGGCTGTCGCCGCTGAAGGAGCGGGTCACGATCATCACCGGTGAGCGTGGCACCTTCGTGGCCGACACCCTGACCGCTGACCTGACGTTCTACGCCAACGGCGAGATCGCCACGACGTGGGACGCGATCGCCAAGTTCCGTGGGGTGTCCGAGGGTGACGTCGTCCGGTATGCCATCGCCAAGCCCGAGCCGCTCCGGGTCGAGCACGAGAACTTCCGCGACGCGGTGCTCGGCAAGGACGCCGACATCGTCACCATGGAGCAGGGCCTGACGACCGTCCGCGTCGCCGAGGCCTGCATCGAGTCGGCCACCACCGGACAGACCATCTCGCTGACCCAGGCCTGAGGGCCCCTCGGTGCGGGGCCTGCTGGGCCACCTGAGGTTGCGCGTCCCCCCGACGCGTGAGGCCGCCGACCAGTCGATGGGCGGGCAGGCGGCCCTGTCGACCCTCGGGGTCGTCGTGCAGGGGGTCGTCAGGTTCGTCTACAGCGTCCTGGTCGGCAACACCTTCGGCAAGCTGGTCCTCGGCGCGGTCAACTCCGGGATCTCCCTCGCACTCTTCGCGAGCCTGCTCGTCCCCAGCGCCACGGCGATGGCGGCGAGCAAGCACGTGGCCCGTGCGCGCGGAGCCGGAGACCTCGAGGAGGGCGACCGGGTCGCGGGCTACCTGGGGCGCCTGACGCTGCTCGCGATGGCCGTGCTCGGCGTCGGGGCGGCGGTGCTCGCGCCGCCGCTGCTCGGGCTCGGGGTGCTGGAGTCCGTCCTCACCGGGGCGCTCGCCGTCACCTACTCGGGCTACGTCTTCGTCCGCGGCTTCCTCTTCGGGGCGGGCCAGGTCGTGCGGGCCACCGTCTGGGACGTCCTCTCGTCGGTGCTCGCGCTGGCCGGGCTCGCCGCCGTCGTCCTGGCCGACACCACCGCGTGGCTGCTCCTGCCGCTCGTGCTCGGGTACGGCGCGTACTGCGCCGTGAGCTGGCCCCGCGGGCGCTCCGGTGGCGTCGCCCCGGAGCTGCGGCGCGAGATCCGCGGCTTCGTCGTGCTCACCCTGGTCAACAGCGTCGCCACCGGCGGCTTCCTGCAGCTGACCATGGTCGCCGCCCAGTTCTGGGACCGCACCAACGCCGGGTCGTTCGCCGCCGCGCTCTCGCTGGCCACCCCGGCATCACTGGTGTCGCGGTCGCTGACCCTCGTGCTGTTCCCCAGCCTGTCGGCCGCCCACGGCCGCGGTGACCTCGTCGGTGCCCGGCAGCGGACCGACGCCGCCACCCGGGGCCTGGTCGTCCTCAGCCTCGCGACCTTCGGGCCGTTGATGCTGGTCAGCCCCCTGCTCATCGACCTCTTCTACCGCCGCGGCGGGTTCGACGAGGCCAAGCTGCTCCTGCCGGTGCTGCTCGCCGCGGTGCTCGTCACGAACGTCGCCGCCGGCGCCATCAACAGCCTGCTCAGCCGGGAGCACCGCTACAGCCGCATCGTGGTCACGGCCAGCATCGTCGGCGCTGTCGTCGGCATGACCTGGTGGGCGCTGCGCGCGCCGTCCGACGGCGTGGCGCAGGTCGCCACCGGGTTCCTCGTGGGGTCGGCCGTCGTGGGCCTGTGGCCGGTCGTGGCCGTCTGGGTGCTCGACCGGCACGCCTGGTCGGCCCTCACCCTCCGGTTCCTCGTGGGGTGCGGCGTGCTCGCCGCCGCCGTCTGGTGGCAGCAGTCCACCGACATGTCGGGGCTCGCCCAGGTCGGGACGGCAGTGGGGTTCGTGGCCCTCTGGCTCGCAGCCAGCGCCGGCGACGTACGGCGCCTCGCGGCCGCTGCACGCAGGTGACGGTGGAGGGGCGTTCAGGTTGCCGCTGCTAGCATCAGAACCCATGTCTGCGCTCTACCCCGCCCTGCCCTGCTGATGGCGCAGCTGACCGCCCCCACGGTCGAGCGCCAGGAGGACCCGGCCGCTCCGCCGCCCCTGGACCGCTCGCGGTTCCGCCCCGACATCGAGGGTCTTCGGGCCATCGCCGTCGGCAGCGTCCTGCTCTGGCACGCCGGGGTCCCCGGCATCCCGGGCGGGTTCGTCGGCGTCGACGTCTTCTTCGTCATCTCCGGCTACCTCATGACCAACCTGCTCGTGCGCGAGCTCGAGCAGCGAGGCCACATCTCGTTCCGCGGCTTCTACGCGAGGCGCGCCAAGCGGCTCCTGCCCGCCGCGTCGTTCGCCCTCGTCTGGGTCGCGATCCTCACGGTGCTGCTGCTGCCGAAGATCCGGTGGGCCGAGGTCGGAAAGGACGTCGTCGCCAGCGGCCTCTACGGCATCAACTGGCGGCTGGCCAACGGCTCGGTCGACTACCTCGCCGCGCACGCCGCTCCGAGCCCGGTCCAGCACTTCTGGTCGCTGGCGGTGGAGGAGCAGTTCTACTTCATCTGGCCGCTGGTGCTGGCGGTCATCGGCGTGCTGGCGCGTCGGCGGGCCTCCAAGCGGGGTCCGGTCGTCATCGGCCTGTGCCTCATCGCCATCCCGTCGTTCCTGTGGTCGGTCTACTACACCGCTGCGGCACCGGAGAAGGCCTACTTCGTCACGACGACGCGGCTGTGGGAGCTGGCGGTCGGCGGCCTCGTCGCCGTGCTCGCACCCACCCTGCTGCGGGTGCTGCGGCCGGTCGTCGCTGCCGCGGTTGGGTGGCTTGGACTGGTGGCGGTGGTCGTCACCATCCTCGTGCTCCAGTCGAGCGTGCCGTTCCCCGGCGCCATCGCTGCCGTCCCGATCCTCGGCACCGCAGCCGTCATCGCCGTGGGCCCCTCGGCGGGACGGCACGGCCCGGTCGCGGCGCTGCGCGCACCGGTCATGCAGTTCCTCGGCAAGCTGTCGTACTCCCTCTACCTGTGGCACTGGCCCCTGCTCGTGGTGGCGGCCGCGGTGCTGCTCGACAAGCCGGGGTCCCTCGACCCCTGGCGCGGCCTGCTCGTCGTGGTGCTGTCGGTCATCCCGGCGTGGATCTCGTTCAAGCTGGTCGAGGAGCCGGTGCGCCGTCGTCGTCCGTCGCCGACGTCGCCGCACACCTGGCCGCTGCGCCTGGGCCTGGTCTGCACGATCGTGTCGGTCGTGGCCGGGGTGGGTGTCTACACCGCCTCGTCGGTGGTCAACCGCCCGCTGAAGATGGTCGCGGGGCAGAAGTACGGCGCGCAGGTGCTGCCCGACCAGCCGCGCGACTCGGCGCAGGGGCAGCCGGTCGACGACCCGGGTCGTTTCCTGCCCGGCATCACCGCGGTCCGCAACGACATCCCGAGCGTCTACGCCGACGGCTGCCACGTGAAGGACAACGACTCCCCGGTCGCCAAGGGCTGCACCTACGGCAACCGCAACGGCAGCTTCACGGTCGCGGTGGTGGGCGACTCGCACGCCGCCCAGTGGGTGCCGACGTTCCAGGCCCTGGCGAAGACCAAGGGCTGGAAGGTCCTCGCCTACACCAAGTCGGGCTGCCCGCTGGCCGACGAGACGGTGCCGCTCGGCAAGGACGAGCGCCCCTACACCGGCTGCGACGGCTGGAACAAGGACGTCACCTCCAAGCTCCTCGCGGCCAAGCCGGACGTCGTGGTCACCTCCGCCACGGAGTACCCCGTCATGGACGGCACCAAGGTCCTCGGCAAGCAGGTCAGTGACACCCGCATGGTCCAGGGGCTGCGCCGCAGCTGGGGCAGGCTCACGACGGCCGGCATCCGCGTGCTCGCCGTCGCCGACACCCCCCGTCCCGGGTTCGACATGGCCGACTGCGTGTCGTCCCACGAGGGCGCCCTCACCGCGTGCGCGCTGCCCCGGACCAAGGCTTTCAAGCTGGCGGGCTCCACGATCACCAAGGCCGCGGCCGGACAGAAGGACGTCCGGCTCGTGAACCTCGGCGACTTCATCTGCCCCGACACCCGGTGCGCGCCGGTGATCGGCAAGGTGCTGGTCTACCGCGACACCGACCACCTCACGGCCACCTATGCCCGCACCCTCGCCGACCGCATGTACGCCGCGATGGGCCCCTTCGCCCAGCCGGCGGCCCGGTAGCGCGGGGAACGGCTCCGCGCGTCCTCGGTAGGGTGACGGCCGTGCCCAAGCCGACCGTCTGCATCGCCACCCGCCTGTTCACCCCGGAGGTCGGCGCCGCAGCCTTCCGCCAGCGGGTGCTGGCCGACTCCTTCCATGCCCTCGGCGCCCGCGTCGACGTGCTCACGACGGTGCCGCCGACCGGAGACATCGACGACGGCGACCTGCACGTCTCCCGGTGGCCCGCCTTGCGCGACGAG
Organism: Phycicoccus sp. Soil748; assembly: GCF_001428025.1. Lineage (GTDB taxonomy): Bacteria > Actinomycetota > Actinomycetes > Actinomycetales > Dermatophilaceae > Pedococcus. The sequence goes on from NZ_LMSC01000005.1 coordinate 286,020, forward strand.
AACGGCAACATCCGCGGCTACGTCCAGTACCTCAGCTACGACCTGCCGCTGGCGCTGCGCCTGCTGTTCCGCCGGCGTCCCGCTCTCGTCGTCGCGGAGCCGCCTCCCACCACCGGCTTGGTGGTGCGGATGGCCGGCATGCTGCGCCGCACGCCGTACGCGTACTACGCCGCCGACGTCTGGTCGGACGGCGCCGCGAGCGTCGCCGCACCCAAGGTGCTCGTGTCCCTGCTGCGGCGGATGGAGTCGTGGGTCCTTCGCGGCGCGGTCCTCACCCTGGCCGTCTCCGAGGGCGTCGCGGAGCGGGTCGCGCTGCTCGGCGTGCCCGAGGACCGGATCCTCGTGGTGGGCAACGGCGTGGACACCGACGTCTTCACCACCGAGGGTGAGCGGGAGGACCTCGGGGACCCCTACTTCGCCTACACCGGGACGATGTCCGAGTGGCAGGGCGCCGACGTCTTCGTCCGCGCGCTGAAGACCGTTCGCGAGACCCACCCGACCACGCGGTTCGTCGTGCTCGGCCAGGGCAGTGAGCTGCCCGCCCTCAAGAGGCTCGCCGAGGAGCTCGTGCCCGGCGCGGTCGACTTCCGGGGCGTCGTCCCCCCGGCGGAGTCGGCGAAGGTGCTGCGTGGCGCGGTGGGCGCGCTGGTCTCTATCAAGCCCGGCCTCGGCTACGACTTCGCCAAGCCCACCAAGATCTACGCCGCCACCGGCTGCGGCACCCCGGTGGTCTTCGCCGGCGAGGGTGCCGGCCGCGCGCTGGTGACCGACGAGGAGCTCGGTTGGGCACCCGGCTACGAGGACGAGGCCGTGGCGCAGGCGTTGACTGCGGCCCTCGATGCCGCCGCGGCGGGACAGGTCGACCGTGACCGCCTCGCGGGCTGGACCCGCGAGCACGCGTCGCTGTCGGCGGCGGCACGCCACGCGGCCGAGGCCACCCTGGCGGCGGCAGGCGTCAGCCCGCGCTGAACCGGCGCCTCACCGGTGGGAGCAGCCTCAGCGGCGTGAGCCGGCGGCGATGGCCTCCACCGCGCGGGCGGCGGCGTGCCCGTCGCCGTACGGTGCGGACTCGGTGGGCTGGGGAGCAGGCCGGGTGACCGCGTCGGCCAGGGTGGAGACATCGGCAGCGAGGACGTTCCAGCCCAGGTCGACCGTCTCGGTCCACTCGGTCTCGGTGCGCACCGTGGTGCACGGCACGCGCAGGAGGAAGGCCTCCTTCTGCAGGCCACCGGAGTCGGTGATGACGCCGGCGCTCGACATCGCCGCGCGCACGAGCGCGGGGTAGGGGAGCGGGTCGGCGACCTCGACCGCACCCTGCGCCAGGTCGAGGCCCTGCTCGGCGGCGCGGGCCCGCAGCCGGGGGTGGGCGAGGAGCAGCACGGGGGCGTCGACCTCGGCCAGGGCCTTGACGATGCCAGCGAGGCGGTCGGGGTCGTCGGTGTTCTCGGCCCGGTGGAGCGTCGCGACGTAGTAGCGCCCTGCCGGGTCGATGGTCGACGGCAGGTCGGGCTCGCGCTCGGCCACGGTGTCGCGGACCTTGAGCAGCACGTCGGTCATGACGTCGCCGACGAGCACGCTGCTCTCGGAGAGGCCCTCGTGCGCCAGGTGGGCCATGGCGACCTCGGTGGGTGCGAGGCACAGGTCGGCGGCGTGGTCGGTGAGCACGCGGTTGTGCTCCTCGGGCATGCGGCGGTTGAACGAGCGCAGGCCGGCCTCGAGGTGGGCCAGCGGGATGCCCATCTTCACCGCGGACAGGGCGCCGGCGACGGTGGAGTTGGTGTCGCCGTAGACGAGCACCCAGTCGGGGCGGTGGGTCTCGAGGACCTCGTCCATCCCGGCGAGCATCGCCCCGGTCTGGCGGCCGTGCGTCGCCGATCCGACGGCGAGGTGCACGTCAGGGGCGGGGATGCCCAGGTCGCGGAAGAAGACGTCCGACATGTTGATGTCGTAGTGCTGCCCGGTGTGGACGATCACGTGCTCGTCACCGCGGGCGGTGAGCTGCTCGGCGATCGGGGCGAGCTTGACGAACTGGGGGCGGGCACCGACGACACTGAGGATCTTCACGAGTAGGCACCCTACTGGCCGCCGGGGCCCCTGCAGGGACGCACACCGCACCCTAGGGTTGGGGAGACCTCACCCCCCGGCTCGTCGCAGGAGTACGCATGAAGTTCGGACTGTTCGTCCCCCAGGGCTGGCGCATGGACCTCGTCGGCATCGACCCCGCCCAGCACTGGGGCGTCATGGCCGGGCTCGCCCGCCGCGCCGACGCCAACGAGGACTGGACCTCCATCTGGGTCTACGACCACTTCCACACGGTGCCCGAGCCCAGCGAGGAGGCCACGCACGAGGCCTGGACCCTCATGGCGGCCTTCGCGGCGGTCACCGGGCGCGTCCGGCTCGGCCAGATGTGCACGTGCATGAGCTACCGCGAGCCGACCTACCTCGCCAAGGTGGCCGCGACGGTCGACGCCATCTCCGAGGGGCGCGTCGAGATGGGCATCGGTGCCGGCTGGTACGAGCACGAGTGGCGGGCCTACGGCTACGGCTTCCCGCGGGCGGGGGAGCGCATCAAGCGCCTCGAGGAGGGCGTGGAGATCTTCCGCCAGATGTGGACGACGGGGTCGGCCACGCTCGACGGCGAGCACTACCAGGTCGACGGTGCGCTGTGCCGGCCCCAGCCGCTGCAGGGCACCACAGTGCCGGGCTCCAGGACCAACGGCATCCCCATGTGGATCGCCGGCGGCGGGGAGAAGAAGACGCTGCGGATCGCGGCGCAGTACGCCGACTACACCAACTTCGACGGGTCGCCGGAGGGGTTCGTCCACAAGAGCGAGATCCTCAAGGGCCACTGCGACGACCTCGGGCGCGACTTCGGCGAGATCGTGCGCAGCGCCAACTACAACGTCGTCATCGGCCGGGACGAGCGCGAGGTGCAGAACCGCCTGGAGTGGATCCGCGAGCAGTACCTGCGCGCCGGCCTCACCCCCGAGAAGGCCGACGACCAGGTCAAGGCGGCTGCGAGCGGACCGGCTGTCGGCACCCCGGAGCAGATCGTCGAGACGTTCCGCGCCATGCAGGACAAGGGCATGACCTACGCCATCACCTACTTCGCCGAAGCGGCCTACGACACCTCGGGCATCGCGCTCTTCGAGAGCGAGGTGCTGCCCGAGCTCGTCGACCGCGAGGAGCACGGCCACCTCTGGCACCTCGGACGCCGCTGACGAGGGTCGCCGCTGTCCCGGCCCGGCCGCGCCGGGACAGCACGGTGGGCGCGTGGCCGGGACCACACCGGGAGGCGGCGCCGAGCGGCATACCAGCGGGTAACCTGATCCTGTGAGCACTGGGACCCCCGACTTCGACCTCTTCCGGATCTCCGAGGACCACGAGGCGCTGCGTGAGGCGGTGCGCGCGGTCGCGGAGGACAAGATCGCGCCGTACGCGGCCGCCGTGGACGAGGAGGCCCGCTACCCGCAGGAGGCGCACGACGCCCTCGTGGCGTCCGACTTCTTCGCCCCGCACATCGCCGAGGAGTACGGCGGCGTCGGCGCGGACGCGCTCGCGACGTGCATCGTCATCGAGGAGGTGGCCCGCGTCGACGCGTCGGCCTCCCTGATCCCCGCGGTCAACAAGCTCGGCACCATGCCGCTGATCCTCGCGGCGAGCGAGGACGTGAAGAAGCGCTACCTCACACCCGTCGCGGCGGGGGAGTCGACGTTCTCCTACGGGCTGTCCGAGCGGGAGGCCGGTTCCGACACCGCCGCCATGCGGACCCGCGCGCGGCGCGACGGCGACGACTGGGTGCTGAACGGACAGAAGTCCTGGATCACCAACGCCGGCGTCTCCGACTACTACACGGTGCTCGCCGTGACCGACCCGGAGGGCCGCCGCGGCGCCAACGTCAGCGCCTTCGTCGTCGAGAAGTCCGACGCCGGCTTCACGTTCGGCGAGAAGGAGCGCAAGCTCGGCATCAAGGGCAGCCCCACCCGCGAGCTGCACTTCGACAACGTGCGCATCCCCGGCGACCGCATCGTCGGTGCCGAGGGCGAGGGACTCAAGATCGCCCTGCGCACCCTCGACCACACCCGCGTCACCATCGGCGCCCAGGCCGTCGGCATCGCCCAGGGCGCGCTCGACCACGCGGTCGCGTACGTCAAGGAGCGCAAGCAGTTCGGCAAGCACATCGCCGAGTTCCAGGGCATCCAGTTCATGCTCGCCGACATGGCCATGACCGTCGAGGCCGCCCGGCAGATGGTGTACGTCGCGGCCGCCAAGTCCGAGCGCGGCGACAAGGACCTGCCGTTCTTCGGCGCCGCCGCCAAGTGCTACGCCTCGGACGTCGCCATGCAGGTGACCACCGACGCCGTGCAGCTGCTCGGCGGCGCGGGCTACGTCCGCGACTTCCCGCTCGAGCGGATGATGCGCGACGCCAAGATCACCCAGATCTACGAGGGCACCAACCAGGTCCAGCGCGTCGTGATGGCCCGCCAGCTGCTCGGATAGGCAGCGAAACCGGCGCCCTGCACGCAGAGACCACTGACCGGGTTCAGCCGGGCGGCTGCGGGTCGTACCGGGGCGGCACGACCCGGCGGTACTGTCGACGGGTGCTGCACGGCCGTGAGCCCGAACGCGCGCGTCTTGCCGCCCTGGTGGACCAAGCACGCGCTGGCACCGGCGCCGTCGTGGTCCTGGTCGGAGAGCCCGGGGTCGGCAAGAGCGCCCTGTTGCACGACCTGACCACCGAAGGAGACCGCTCCGGTGGAGCTGGGGACGTCCGGGTCCTGCGCACTGCTGGCGTCGAGTCCGAGTCACCGCTGCCGTACGCGGCGCTGTACCGCCTGCTGCGTCCCGTCGTGAGCTTCGACCACCTGCCCGGCCCTCAGGCGAGGGCGTTGCGGGTCGCGTTCGGCCTGGAGGACGGACCTGCTGTGGAGCCGTTCCTCGTCGGGGTCGCCACCCTGTCCGTCCTGACGGACGCAGCAGAACCCGGTCACCCGCTGCTGGTGGTGGTCGACGATGCGCACTGGCTCGACTCGGCGTCCGCGGACGCGTTGTTGTTCGCCGCCCGTCAGCTGGTCGCGGACCCGGTGGCCATGGTGTTCGCCGCGCGCACCGGCGACACGGCAGGACGGGAGTTCGCCGCGGCCGGACTGCCGGTCCTGCAGGTCGACGGGTTGGATGACACGGCCGCCCGGCAGCTCCTCGACCAGCGTGCCGGAGAGCCCGTGTCGGGCGAGGTCGCCGAGCGCCTGGTCCGCGAGACCGGCGGGAACCCGCTCGCGCTGCTCGAGCTGCCTACCGGGCTCAGCAGCGAACAGCTGCAGGGAATGGCGCCGTTGCCGCCGCGGCTCGCGTTGACCGCAGGGGTGGAACGCGCGTTCCTCGACCGGTGTCGACGCCTGGCCCCCCGGGTGCAGACCCTGGTGCTGGTGGCGGCTGCCGATGCGACCGGACGGGTCGGCACCGTCCGGGAGGCGGCCGCCGCCCTCGGTGCCGACGCGGCCTCGTGGGATGACGCGGAGCGAGCCGGCCTGCTCTCGGTCACCGGGGACGTCGTGGCTGTCCGGCACCCGCTGGTTCGGTCGGCGGTGTACCAGGCCGCGACCAGCTTCGAACAGCGCCAGGTGCACCGCGCCCTAGCGGAGGCAGTCGGCGCCGATGACCCGGACCGGGCCACCTGGCACCGCGCCGCGGCAGCCGACGGACCCGACGCCGACGTGGCCGGCGCCCTTGCCGACGTGGCCGTCCGGGCCGAGCAGCGCGGTGGCCACCGAGCCGCAGCGGACGCGTTCGAGCGCTCGGCCGCCCTGACCGCAGACGAAGCGGACCGAGCGACCCGCCTGTTCGGCGCCGGGCGCACCGCATGGGCAGCCGGGCAGGCGGTCCGTGCCCGCGCCCTGGCGTCCTCCGCCCGCGAGCTCGCGGTCGACCCGTCGCAGCGAGCCGACGTCGACCGTCTCCGCGCCCGCATCGAGGTCAACGTCGGGTCCGCTGTCGACGCCCACCGCATCTTCACCGTCGCCGCGCGCACCGTTGCCGACCACGACACCGGGCGCGCCCTGGAGATGGCCTGCGCGGCCGCCCTGAACCGCACCTACGGCGCCGACAGCGGAGCCACCCTGGGTGCGGACGTGCTCACGCGGCTGCTGGCTCCGACCGAGCAGGACTCACCACGGACCACCTGCCTGCGGCTGCTGCTCAGGACCCTCACCGCGTCCGGGGACCAGGACTGGGGTCGGACCACTCCCGCCCTCGAGCAGGCCCTCGACGCCGGGCGGGAGGTGGAGGACCTGGACGTGATGGGCAACCTCGGCAACACCGCCCTGCACCTGGGCCATGACGGAGGAGCTCGCTTCTACTACTCGGCCATGGAGGCCGCCGCGCGCGAGGCGGGCGCCGGCATGGTCGTCATCTACGCCCTCGAACGAATCATGTTCGCCCAGCTCCCCACCGGCTCATGGACCCTGGTGGCAAGCTCTGCCGATGAAGCGCTCACGTTGGCGCGCAGCGTCGGCCAATGGCCGTTGACAGCCGCGCCGCTGGCCTGCCTGGCCCTGCTTGCGTCCCTGACCGGCGGCAAGGACTACGACCAGCACGTCGCTGACCTCGAGGACGTCGTCGCCCAGCACCCGTTGGGCATCATGACCGGCCCCGCACAGGACGTCAGCCGATGGGCCAAGGCAGCCCGCGCGACCGCGCACGGCGATGCTGCAGCAGCGCTGCACCACCTCTCGGGACTGAAGGTCCCTGCCCTGCACCGGCTCGCCACGGTCGACCGCCTCGAAGCCGCCGTACGGGCGGGCGACACCCCCCGAGCCCGCGCCTGGGTCGAGGAGCTCGCCCCTTTCGCCGAGGGAACCGGCCTCCCGTGGGCCCTCGGCGCCGTCCACCTCGGTCACGCCCTGACCGCGGTGGACCCGGCCGAAGCCACAGTGGCGTTCGAGCGGGCGGTCGGCCACTACCGCAACGCCGGACGACCCTACGACCTCGCACGGACCCAGCTCGCGTATGGGGAGTTCCTGCGTCGCAGCAACCACCGGGTCGACGCACGCACCCACCTGCGGCCGGCACTGGAGACCTTCACCGAGCTCGGCGCCAGCCCGCTGGTGGAGCGCGCCACCCAGGAGCTGCGCGCCTCCGGCGAGACCGCCCGCAAACGGGACCCGTCCACGCTGCTGGACCTGACCCCGATGGAGCTCAAGGTCGCCCAGCTGGTCAGCACCGGCCTGTCGAACAAGGACGTCGCCGCCCAGTGCTGGGTGTCACCGCGCACGGTGGCGTTCCACCTGCGCAACGTCTTCACCAAGGTCGGCGTCAGCTCCCGCACCGAGCTCGCCCTGCTCGACCTCAGCTGACCCTTCGCTGCAGCCCACGGCACCAGGCTCCTGCCGCACCCCGGCCATTTGACCGGCGCGAGCTGCGCGCGCTCGGACGACGGTGGTCATCGCCCCACCAACAGCCGGACCCGGTGGTGGGCCGCCAACCGAGACCGTCCAAGGAGTTGTCATGCACGCCAAGCCCACCGCTGAAGCGCTCGCGGTCCACACCGCGACCACCCAGCCCGCTCCGCACACCCCCACCAGCACCACCCGCCACCGTCACGCACCCGCACCTGCCCACCACGGCGTCGAAGCGCAGGGGCCGCGCAGGTCCTGGGTCGTCCTGGCCCTCGCCCTCGCCGCGCAGATCCTCGTCGTCCTGGACATCTCCGTCGTCAACACGGCACTGCCGACCATCGGGCGCGACCTGCACCTGGACGGGTCCGACATGCAGTGGGTGGTCACCGCCTACCTGATGATGTCCGGCGGGGGACTGCTGTTCGGCGGTCGCATCGCCGACCTGCTGTCCCGCAAGTGGGTGTTCCTGACCGGTCTGACCGTGTTCACCATCGCATCCATCGTCAGCGGATTCGCCGGCAGCGCAGGCGAGCTCATCGCCGCGCGCGCCGGACAGGGCCTCGCCGCAGCGCTGACGACCCCGGCCGCGCTGTCGATCATCATGACCACGTACTCCGGCGCGCAGCGCCGCCTGGCCCTGACCCTGTGGGGTGCTGTCGGGTCCCTCGGCGTCGCCGCCGGCGTCCTGCTCGGCGGAGCCCTCACCACCTGGGCCGGATGGGAGACCATCTTCTTCATCAACGCCCCGATCGGCGCCGTCGCCCTGGTCGCCGGGCTCAAGGTCATCCCGGCCGCCACCACCCCTGCCGTCACCCTCAAGCAGTTCGACGTCGTCGGTGCCGCAGCCGTCATCGGCAGCCTCGCCACCCTCGTCTACGGACTCGGAGCCACCGAGCAGCACGGCTGGCTCTCCGCCCGCGTGCTGGCCGCGTTCGCCGCCTCAGCGGTCCTCGCCGTGGCGTTCACGGTGCGGGAGGGCAGGGCCACCAACCCGCTCGTCCCGCCGCACACGTGGAAGGTCAAGTCCCTCGTGTCCGGCACCACCGTCATGCTCGGCGTCAGCGGCATCCTGGTCGGGACCGTGTTCCTCGCGTCCATCTTCGTCCAGACCGTCATCGGGTACTCCGCCATCCAGGCAGGCGTGGCGTTCGTCCCGTTCGCCCTGGCGATCACCGCCGGTACCGTCGTCGCCAGGCACGCCATGGCCCACGGCACCCCGCGGGTCATCGCCGCTGTCGGCCTGGTCATCGTGGCCGCAGGAGCGCTCCTGCTCTCCCAGGCGTCCGCCGGGTCCGCCTTCGCCACCGGCGTCCTGCCCGGGCTGGCCGTCATCGGCCTGGGCGTCGGCATGGTCTTCGCCCCCGTGTCCGTCACCGCCATGGCCGGCATCCCTGCGCAGCACGCCGGGATGGCGTCGGGGTTCCTCATGACCGGGCACGAAGTCGGTGCCGCCCTCGGTGTGGCCGTCCTGTCCGCAGTCGCCAGCACCGCCGGCAGCCTGGCCAGCGCCACCGGCGTCGTCGACGGCTTCGACCGCGGGTTCCTCGCCGCCGCCGGCATCGCCGTCCTCCTGGCCGTGTTCGCCTACCTGCGGATGCCCAGCCAGCGCGTCGAAGGCGGCGCCGGGATGCACATGCACCACTGAGCCGACCAGCAGCGCAGCACACTCGAGCGCGGACCCCCCCGGGTCCGCGCTCGAGCTACTTGCTGAGCTGGGTGTGGTGACGAACCGCTGACACCACATCCATGATGGCTTGGCTGCTCTGCGCCCCGTCAGGCTGCTTGGCCACCAGGTCCTCATGGGCCGCACCGACGACGGTGCGGTGCGCACTGTTCGTCGACAGGGCTGCCAGGCGGTCCTGCCTGGCAGCCCAGTCCGGGGCGCTTCCCTTGCCTGCTGTCACGACCACCAGTGGCTTGGCCCCGAAGTCGGTCAGATCCCCCGCCTGCTCCATCGCCCGGTTCGACTGGACGTACTCGTCGATCGTGCTCTTGACCGTGTTCGCCTTCGCGATGCTCGCGCGGACCTCGTCGCGCGACCTCGGCGGAAGGGTGCCCGCCTCCACGTGCGAGTACAACCGGCTGAACCCGACCTCCCCGAGCGTGGCGACCATCGCCGACAGGTGACTCATCACGTCGTACGACCCCGACCTCGTCACCTTCGTCAGGTTCGTCGCCGGCTTGGGTGCGGTGGAGTCGAGCAGCACCATCCCGACGACCTCGTCGGGGTACCGGGCGGCGAACGCCAACGTGTACAGGCCACCGAAGGAGTGACCGGCCACCACGTAGGGCCCGGCGACGTGCGCCCGCGCCAGCAACGTGTGCAGGTCGGTCACCAGGGCAGCACCGTCCTGCGGTGCATCCGCCGGGTCGCTCCACCCGCGCCCGGCCCGGTCGTACACGCACACCCTGGTCTGCTTGGCGACAGCCGGCGATATCCACCCGGTGTTCGAGGAGAACTCACCAGCACCGGGCTGCAGCAGCACGGTCGGCGTGCCGGATCCTGTGCAGCGCAGGTGCAGGCTGCGCCCGCCGACATCGACCAGCTGGCCGGGCATCGGGAACGCCTTCGCATCCGCCCACGCACCCACTGCCTGGTACACACCACCCAGCGACGTCAGCGCCAGCAGCACCAGCAGCGGCAGCACCAGCAACGCCCGGCTCCGACTGTGCAGGTGCCGACGCGTCTGCCTCCACGCAAAGAGGACCAACGCCAGCAGGACCGGTGGCCACACCCACGCCAGTGCACCCGTCACCGACCCGCCGAACGCCAGCAGCAGCACACCCCCAGCCCCCATGAACGCAGCAAACGCCCACGCCCACCGCTGCGGCTGGTCCGTGATCCGGGTGGACAGGCCCGCCAACAACGCCCACCCGAGCGCGTACCCGCACAGCAGCGCCCCCGTGACACGAGGAACCTCGGTCGTGACGAACGTAGCCACGGCCAGGAGCAGCGCGGCCAGCCAGCCGGCAGCCAACGACCCGACCACCACCAGCCACACCCGGTCGCGATCACCCGGACTCGAACCCGAAGTGATCCCGTCCCTGCGACGAGGAGCGCGATGCGATGCGGTCGAGGTAGTCGCCATGCCGGACTCGATTCCATGCACTGCTGGCGTCGCGCGAGTACGGCCACCCGTACTTGGGGCACGTGCCGTCACCCCACGGTAGGCGTCGCCGCCCAGCGCCTGAAACCCCCCATGGTGACCACTTCCACGGCAGGTCCTGGGCGAGCAGACGCAGGGGAGGTCAGCCGCCCGAGGGCTTGCCGTCGGTGCCGGGCGGCGGGGACTCCAGCGGCTTGTCCTCGCGCAGGTCGGTGAACAGCGCCTTGGCGCGGGCGGTGTCCCACTTGACCGAGCTGCCGGCGTTGGTCTGGTAGTTCAGGTCCTGGATCGGGACGACCAGGCTCAGCCCCTTGTCCTGCGACACCGCCCGCATCGCGAGCAGCACCCGGCTGGCGTCACGCATGGAGGTGTCCTCGCCGACGATGAGCCCCTTGGCGGACGCGTGGCTGAACGACCAGTACCGCGTCGGGACCAGCACCGTCGAGGGGGTGAGGGCCTTCTTCATGATGGCCGAGAGGAACTGGCGCTGGCGCTCTGCACGGCCGATGTCGCCGCGCGGGTCGGAGTAGCGGGCGCGGACGTAGCCCAGGGCGTTCCTGCCGTCGAGGACCTGGCAGCCCTTCTGCAGGTTGATGCCGGCCTTCTTGTCGTTCATGTGGAACGGCACGCAGATGTTCACGCCACCCACGCTGTCGACGACGGAGGCGAAACCGGCGAAGCCGATCTCGACGTAGCCGTCGATGTGCAGGTCGGTGACCTGCTCGACGGTCTCGACCAGCAGGTTGGGGCCGCCGAAGGAGAACGCGGCGTTGATCTTGTTGCTGCCCTTGCCCGGGATCGGCACGTAGCTGTCGCGGGGGAGCGACACCAGCGACGGCTTGCCGCCGCTCTGGGGCACGTGCACGAGGATGATCGAGTCGGTGCGCCGGCCGGCCGCATTGCCGGTGGCGTACTCCTTCTTCTGGGCAGCGGTCAGGCCCTCGCGGCTGTCGGAGCCGACCAGGAGGTAGTTGTAGCCCTTGCTCTGGGCGGGGCGGGTGCCGCCGGGGGTGGTGTCGACCTTGGTGACGGTCTTCCACGCGTGCCACGGGGTGTAGGCCATGAACGCCAGCCAGGCGACGAGCAGCAGCACCAGGACGCGGACGACGGGGAAGCGACGACGGCGCGGTGCGTGAGTCCCCTCCCGCGTGGAGCCGGACCCGGTGGCAGCGCCCCCGCCCGCGGCGCCGGCAGCGACGCCCCCCGTACCGGCTGCGGCGCGGTCGCGCTTGCGGCCGCGGACGTCGACGACGTAGACGTCATCGGGGTCGTCGGACCGCGGGGCGGTCCTGACGCCCTCGCCGCGCTGGGGGATGGGGCGTGCGTCGTCGGGCCCGGGGTGGCGTCCACTCATCCGGCCAGTGTCCGCTGTGACGGGGACGCGTGGCAAAACGCCACGACGGGCCGATGGCGACGAGCTGGCCCTTCCAGACGGCCGGCCCGACACGCCTGAGCAGTGCCTGAGGACGACACTCGGACAATCCCACACGTCACAGGAATCCCACGGGCCCCGCCCCATACTGGTCGACCATGAGCAGCACCCACGTCGCGCCCCGCGAGGACGCCGAGGCCGGCGTGTACGTGTCCGGCCGCCCGGACCGCAGCCTGGCCGACTCCGAGGTGCTCGCACCCCGGATGCGCCGCCGACGGGCGTTCACCCTGGTGCTGCTGACCCTCCTCGTCCCCGGCAGCGCGCAGCTGGTGGCAGGCCACCGGCAGCTCGGCCGGGTCGGCATCCGCGCCTGGCTCGGTGTGGTCGGCCTCGTCGTCGTGCTGGGCCTGCTCCTCCTCACCGACCGGTCGCTCGCGATCAGCGTCATCGGCCGGGCCTGGGTGCTCTCGTGCCTGGAGCTCCTCCTCATCGGTTTCGCGGCGCTGTGGGCGGTCCTGTTCGTCGACGCGTGGCGACTGGGTCGCCCCGGCAGCCTGCTCATCCGCGCCCGCCGCGTGCTCACGGCCGTGACCGCCGCGCTGCTCGTGGTCACCTCCGGCAGCCTCGTGTACGCCGCGAGCAGCGTGGGCGCCGGGCGCCAGGCCCTGGGCTCGCTGTTCTCCGACGCCGCCGCGGCCGGTGCGGTCAACGGCCGCTACAACGTGCTGCTGCTCGGTGCCGACACCGGCAAGGACCGCGTCGGCACGCGGCCCGACAGCATCCAGGTCGTGAGCATCGACGCGAAGACCGGTGCCCCGGTGACCTTCGGGTTCTCCCGCGACACCGAGAACATCGACTTCCGTCCCGGCTCCACCATGGCCCGGCTGATGCCCGAGGGCTGGAACTGCGGCGACCAGTGCCTGCTCAACGGCCTGTACACGTGGGGCCATGACCATGCCAAGCTCTTCCCGCCCGGCACCGCGGACCCGGGGCTCGTCGCCACCCGTGAGGCGGTCGAGGCGCTGAGCGGCCTGAAGATCCAGTACTACGTCATGGTCGACCTCAGCGGGTTCAAGCAGATGGTCGACGCCGTGGGCGGCCTCGACGTCACGGTGCGCTACCGCACGCCGATCGGCGGTGGCACCTCGCCGATCGTCGGCTGGATCGAGCCCGGACGCCAGCACCTCGACGGCTGGCACGCCCTCTGGTACGCCCGCTCACGCCAGGGCTCGACCAACTACGAGCGCATGGCGCGCCAGCGCTGCGTGCTCACGGCGATGGCCGGCCAGCTCGACCCCCAGACGGTCCTGCTGCGCTTCCAGAAGATCGCCTCAGCGAGCTCGGGCCTGATCCGCACCGACCTGCCGCAGTCCGAGCTCGGCCGGTTCGCCGACCTGGCGATGAAGGCCCGCTCGCAGAAGATCCGCAGCGTCAACTTCGTGCCGCCGCTGGTCAAGCCGTGGGCCTACGACCCGGCCGTCATCACCTCGACCGTCAGCCGGACCATCGCCGCGTCCGAGAAGGCGGCGAAGAAGCACACCGCGACGAGCAAGGCGGCTGCGCCGGCGGCCGCGAGGCCGAAGCCGTCCAAGGCCCCCTCGGCGCCCAAGGCGCAGCCCGGGACGGCCGTGCAGGACCCCGCCAAGGCAGCGGGCAACGCGGCGGAGGACGACCTGTCCTCCGTATGCTCTGCAACCTCATGACGAGCACGCCCCCCACCGACGCCCCCCGCCCTGCCGCCGACGCCGCTCCCCGCGTCGGGGTGGTCATGCCGATCCTCAACGAGGAGCGGCACCTGGTGGAGGCGGTCGACGCCGTCCTCGGCCAGGACTACGACGGACCGCTGCACCTCGTCCTCGCGCTCGGCCCGAGCCATGACCGCACCGACGCGCTCGCCGCCGAGCTGGCCGCGCGCGACGCGCGGGTCCGCACCGTGCACAACCCCTCGGGCCGCACGCCCGAGGCGCTGAACGCCGCCATCGCCGCCCTGGACCCGGACGTCGAGGTCGTCGTGCGCGTGGACGGCCACGGGGTGCTCGACCGCGACTACGTGGGCACGGCGGTCGACCTGCTCGCCGAGACCGGGGCGGCCAACGTCGGCGGGCTCATGGACGCCGAGGGTGTCACCTCGTTCGAGCGCGCGGTCGCCGCCGCCATGACCTCGCGGCTCGGGGTGGGCTCCGCCCGTTTCCACACCGGCGGTGAGCCCGGCCCCGCGGACACCGTCTACCTCGGCGTGTTCCGCAGCGAGTGGCTGCGCCGCACCGGCGGCTACGACCCGCGGTTCGTCCGCGCGCAGGACTGGGAGCTCAACCACCGCATCCGCGAGGCCGGCGGCTTGGTCTGGTTCTCGCCACGGTTGCGCGTCGCCTACCGCCCCCGCCCCACCCTGGCCGCGCTCGCGCGCCAGTACCGCGACTACGGCCGCTGGCGTCGCGTCGTCGCCCGGACGCACTCCGGCACCATCAACGCGCGGTACCTCGCGCCGCCGGCGGCGCTCGCCGGCGTCGTGGTCGGGCTGGTCGGCGGGTTCGTGTGGTGGCCGCTGTGGCTGGTGCCCGGCGTCTACCTCGCCGCGACGACGGTCGGTGGCCTCACCGTCCGCGACGACCGGCTGAAGGGCAGCGACCGGCTGTGGCTGCCCGTGGTGCTGCCCACCATGCACCTCAGCTGGGGCTGGGGCTTCCTCACCAGCCGCGTGCGCATCGAGGAGCCTGCGGCCTGAGCCGCCACGTCGGGCACCCGGTCCCACACCCAATACGATTGCGGGACCCCACGGAAAGGTTCCATTCCCCATGCCCTCGCTGAGTGTCGTCGTTCCCATCTACAACGTGAGCGACTACCTCGTTGCATGCCTGGAGTCCCTGCGTGCCCAGACCCTCGGCGACCTCGAGGTGATCCTCGTCGACGACGGCAGCACCGACGGCTCGGGGGAGCTGGCCGACGAGTTCGCCGCGGACAAGCCGCACTGGCAGGTGCTGCACGTCGAGAACGGCGGCCTCGGCCGGGCCCGCAACATCGGCATGGACCACTCGACGTCCGAGTTCATCGCCTTCGTCGACTCCGACGACCTCGTGCCCCGTGACGCCTACGAGCTGATGCTGCACGCCGTGAGCGAGAGCGGCTCGGACATGGTGGTCGGCGGCGTGCTGCGCTTCGACGGCGCCAAGACCTTCAACTCGCCGCTGCACCGCCGCGCCATCAAGCGCAACCAGATGCGCACGCACATCCGCAGGACGCCGTCGCTCGTCTACGACACCACGGCCTGGAACAAGGTCTACCGCCGGTCGTTCCTCGCCGAGCACAAGCTGCGCTTCCCCGAGGGCGTCTACTACGAGGACATCCCGCTGACGGTGCCGGCCCACTTCCTGGCCACCTCGGTCGACGTCCTCGCCGACCCCGTCTACCTGTGGCGTGAGCGGCAGACCGCGGTGCAGTCGATCACCCAGCGCCGCGCCGAGAGCAAGAACCTCGTCGACCGGATGGCGGCCGTCACCTCGGTCGACGACTTCCTCACCGGCCGCGGTGACACCGAGGGCAAGAAGATCCACGACGACAAGGTCCTCAAGGTCGACATCCCGCTGTTCATCGGGGTGCTCCACGAGGGCGACGACCTGTTCCAGCGGCAGGTCATCGAGCTCGTCGGCGACTACCTGCGCCGGGTGTCACCCAAGATGATCGCGAAGCTGCCGCCGGTGCGCCGGCTCGAGTACCACCTGATCTCGCGGGGGATGCTGCCCGAGCTCCTCGAGCTGCAGGAGTACTACCGGGTGCCGGCCAACCGCGGGAACTTCGTCCGGTCGGGCCTGCGCCTCTACGCCGACCTGCCCTTCCGCACCGACACCACCAAGGGGATCCCCGCGTCGGTCTACGAGGTCACCCGCTCCCAGCCGCTGCGCACCGGGGTGCGCGACGTGCGCTGGGACGGCAACGCGCTCGTCGTGGAGGGCCACGCGTTCATCCACCGGGTCGCCGACGCCACGCCGGTGTCGTCGGTGCGACGGTTCCAGCTGCGCCGGGTCGGCGCCAAGGAGCGGCAGCAGGTCCGGGCCCGGCGGGTGCGCCGCCTCGACCTCACCGCCCGCACGACCGGCACGGCGGTGTCCTACGACGCGGCCGGCTTCCGCGCGCAGGTCCGCACGTCCCAGCTCCTGCTGCAGCCGGGGGAGGAGCGGGCCGGCTTCGAGCTGCTCGCCCAGGTCGCGGCGCCGTCGGCACGTCGCGGCTCCAGCGTCGGCAACCCCGAGCTCGGCTCGGGGCGGCACCCGCGGCGGAGGCTCATCGCGCCGGACCAGCTCGCCGTCCCCGGGTACGAGGGCCGCCAGCTCGTGGTCAACGTCCACCGCGTCGGGGCCCTGCTCGAGTCGGTCGAGGTGGAGGGTGACGGGCTGCGCTTCACGCTGCGCCGCACCACCGGGCAGTGGGAGCCCACCGACCTGTTCCTGCGTCGCACCGACTCCCTGCAGGGCCTGCGCGTCCCGCTGGAGGTCGACGGGCGCACCGCGACCGCCCACGTGGGCGCCGGCGACGTGGAGGTCCGCGCGGAGTCCTTCGCCACCCGCGAGTGGGTCGTCGCGCTGTTGCCGTCGGGTGCGGACGAGGACGCCGACCCGCGGCCGCTGCACCTGGCGCCCGACACCGAGGACCTGTTCCTCACCCTCCGCGAGCGCTCGCTCGAGGTTCGGGAGGGCGTCGACGGCGGCGCCCGCATCCTCGACACCCGGCCGGGCCCGGTGCTGACGTCCTTCGACTGGCGCCCCGACGGCCTGCGGCTCGAGGGCATCACCGGTGGGGCCCCGGTCGAGTCACTGTCGCTGTCGACGAGCAGCGGTGCGGCGCACCAGATTCCGGTCACCGTCGACGGCGTCGACTGGCAGGCCACCATCCCGGCGAGGGGGGCGCCGGGCGAGGCCGTCCTGCGCTGGCTGCAGGGTGGGCGCTGGCTCGTCACCGTCACCACCGGCGACGAGGGGCAGCGCGACCGCGGGGTGCGCGTCTCCAGCACGGCCGAGGCGCACCTGGCCGAGCAGGGCGAGGTCGACGGGATGACCTACCTGCTGCGCTCCTCCGCCGCACACGAGCTGCAGCTCGTGGTCGACGCGTCCGGCGACTTCCGTGACCGGGGCGCGCTGCACCGCGAGCGCAACCGCAAGTACGTCTACCGCGTGCAGCGCCGCCTGCCGCTCAAGGACAGCATCTTCTTCGAGGCGTGGAAGGGCCGGCAGTTCTCCGACAGCCCGCGGGCCGTCTTCGAGGAGCTCCAGCGCCGCGGCGACCCCCGCGAGTGCATCTGGGCGATCCAGGACCACTCGGTCGAGGTGCCCGACGGCGTGGCCCGGGTCGTGGTCGGCAGCCGTGACTACTACCGCGAGCTGGCGCGGGCGCGCTGGGTCGTGAGCAACGACTCGATGCCCACCCACTACGTCAAGCGCGAGGGCAGCCGCTACGCCCAGACGTGGCACGGCACGCCGCTCAAGAAGATCGGGTTCGACATCGACACGATCCAGATGTCCAACAAGAAGTACCTGACGCAGTTCGCCCGCGACGTGGCCAAGTGGGACGCGCTGGTCTCGCCCAACCACTTCTCCACCGAGATCCTCGGCCGTGCCTTCGGCTACGAGGGCGAGGTGCTCGAGATCGGCTACCCCCGCAACGACGTCTTCCACCAGCCCGAGGAGGCCAGGAGGCAGGCCGAGGCGGCGCGTGCCCGGCTGGGGCTGCCCGAGGGCAAGCGGGTCATCCTGTACGCCCCGACGTGGCGCGACAACGACTACGACGCCCGGGGTCGCTACCAGTTCACGATGAAGCTGGACCTCGAGCGCATGTACCGCGCGTTCGGCGACGACAGCGTCCTGCTCATCCGCGGGCACCAGCTCGTCAGCTCGGGCATCGACGCGGCGATGTTCGGCGGCTTCGTCCGCAACGTCTCGAGCTACCCCGACATCCGCGACCTCTACCTGCTGGCCGACGTGCTCGTCACCGACTACTCCTCGGTGATGTTCGACTTCGTCAACACAGGCCGCCCGATCCTGTTCTTCACCTGGGACCTCGAGGACTACCGCGACAACCTGCGCGGCTTCTACTTCGACTTCGAGGCCGAGGCGCCCGGTCCGCTGCTCACCGAGTCCAGCGGGGTGCTCGACGCGCTCACCCGCCTCGACGAGGTGCAGGAGGAGTACGCGGAGCGCTACGAGGCGTTCCGGACCCGGTTCACGGGGCTGGAGGACGGCAAGGCCTCCGCCCGGTTCGTCGAGCGGTTCCTGTGAGCACCGCCGGACCGGTGCCGGCCGCACCGACGGCGTCGCCCACCCCGACGGCGACTCCTTGGGTGGCGGGTGCGGGGAGCCCACGCCCCGAGGACTCTCGGGAGGGCACCGTACCGACACGGGCCGCGCACCTGTCCGGCTGGCTCGAGCGGCTCACGGTGGGGCTGCTCGTCGTGGTCGTCGTGGGCTTCGGCGTCTGGACGCTGGCCTACCAGGTGGCGCTCGTCGTGGGGCTGCCCGCGACCCCCACCCTGCTGGTCGCGTTGGTCGTCGCGGCGGCGGCCTCGTGGCTGGTGCTCCCGGCCGCGGTGGGCGGCGGGACGGGGGAGCGCCCCAGCCGGGCGGCCACCGGGCAGGCCCTGGCCGCCCTGGCGCTCGGCGTCGTGTGCGCGTGGCTCGGCGGGGCGGGCAACCAGCGCGGCTACATGATGGTGCTGCTGGTGCTCGCCGGTGCCGCCTGGGTGGTCCTCACCCTGCGGCGCCGTCGCACGAGCCGGACCGTCCGCACCCCTGCTGGCCCGTCTGCCGCGACCTCTCGTCCCTCCACGCCGGTGGTCGACCCGGCTCGGGGCGCCCTGTGGCTGACGGCCTGGGCCTGGGCGCTCGTGTGCGCCGTCGTGGCCATGCGCTACGCCCGTCCCGACGGTGACGACGCCTACTTCGTCAACCTGTCGCAGTGGGTCGCTGACCGGGGCACGTTCCCGCTCAAGGACACCATGCTCGGCGACCAGGTGTTCCCGATGCTGAGCTCGCACAGCCCGCCGATCCACTCCTTCGAAGGCCTGCTCGGGGCGCTGGGCCACGTGACCGGGCTGTCGGCCGGCGTCGTGACCTACCTCGTCGCGACCCCGCTGCTCACCGCGCTCTGCGTGCTGGCGCTGGCCTGGCTGGTGTCGCTCAGCCGGATCCGCTTCGCCCCTGTCGCCCTGTCGGCGGCCGTGCTCTTCCTGCTCGCCTCGGGTGAGGCGGGGGCCGCGCAGGGCAACTTCTTCGCCCTGCGGATGTGGCAGGGCAAGGCGGCCCTGGCCTCCCTCTTCCTGCCGCTGCTCGTCGCCGTGGCCCTGGCCTACGTCGCCCGTGGTGGCCGTCGTCGCCAGCTGGTGCTGGCCCTGGCCGTGGTCTGCACCATCGGGGCCAGCAACACGGCCGTCTTCCTCGTCCCGGTGCTCGTGGCCGGGGTGGCGCTGGCCGCCTGGCTGCACGTGGGGGCCCGGCGCGCGCTCGGCGTGGCCGTGACGCTGGCCTACCCCCTGGCGTGCGGCGTCGCCGTCAAGCTCGTCGCGCCGCGGGCGTCCGTGGCGCCGGACCCCGAGGCCGCGGCGACCTGGGTGCTGCCGCCGCTGCAGGGCGTGATCGGCCAGCACGGCTTCTTCGTCGTGAGCATCGTCGCCGTCGCCGCGGGCTGGGCGGGCCTGCGGTCGGCCGCCGCCCGTGCCGTGCTCGTCTGCGTCGTCCTCGCGACCGCCGTGGCCATGCTGCCCCCCGTGACCGACGCCCTGGTGGCCGCCGCGAGTCTGCGGGCCGTCGTCTGGCGCATGTGGTGGGTCGTCCCCGTCCCGCTGCTCGTCGCCGGCCTTGTCGGTGCCGTGGCAGAGCTCGTCCACCGCCGCCTGCCGAAGGTGGTGGTGCCGCTCGCGGCGCTCGCCGCAGCCGCGGCGGTCGTGGTCATCCCCTTCTACGGGGGGCGGTGGATCTGGTCCCCAGTCAACCTGGCATACCCGGTCTCGCCCATGGCATGGAAGGTTCCGCCGCACGCGGAGGCGGAGGCCAAGGCCGCGCTGCGCGTCTCACGCGACGGTGACACCGTCCTCGCGCCGTGGGACGCCTCCCGCGTGCTCGCCGCGCTGTCGGTCGACGTGCACCCCGTGTCGGCCCGCGCCATCTACCTCAACGCCTACGTCGGCACGCCGTCTGCGCACGCCCGCGAGCGGATCGCCCTGCAGAAGTTCGCCGATTCGCGCACCCCACCAGTGGCGACCCTGCGGCACCTCGTCGACGTGCTGAGCGTCGACACCGCCTGTGTGTCGAAGGAGCGCGTCAACGCGGTCACCGCCCTGGAGCAGGTCGGCTTCAACGTGGCGGTCGGGGAAGGGCGGCTCGTGTGCCTGCGCCGGTGAGCCACGAGGGCACCGTCCTCCTGACCGTGGTCGTGGCCGTGTACGACGTGGAGCCCTACCTCCGGGAGTGCCTCGACTCCGTGGCCCGGTGCGTGCCCGAGGGCACCGAGGTCGTGCTCGTGGACGACGGCTCCCACGACCGCAGCGGCGAGATCTGCGATGCCGCCGCGCAGGGGCGTCCCACCTGGCGGGTCGTGCACCAGCCCAACGCCGGGCTGGGTGCTGCCCGCAACACCGGGCTCGACCTGGCCACCGGCGAGTTCGTCGGGTTCGTCGACAGCGACGACATCCTGCTCCCCGCCTACGCCACCCTCGTACGGCGCGCCGCCGAGGACGGCACCGACATCGCCACCGGTGCGGTGCTGCGCACCGACGGCCGCACGGACCGCCCGTCGGGCCTGCACGACCAGGCCCTGCAGGGCGTCGGCGCGGTCGGGGTGCTGGTCGAGGACCCCTCGCTGCTCTACGACACCACCGCCTGGAACAAGGTCTACCGGCGCTCGTTCCTCCGCGAGCACGGGCTGCGGTTCCCCGAGGGCGTCCTCTACGAGGACCTGCCCCTGACCGTCCCGGCGCTGCACCTCGCGGGGCGCGTGTCCGTCGTCCACGAGCCGGTCTACCGCTGGCGGGCACGCGAGGGCGACGCCTCGATCACGCAGCGACGCCACGAGCTCACCAACCTCACCGACCGGTTCGCCGCGGTGAGCGCGGTCGACCGCTTCCTGGAGCAGCAGCGCCTCGACGACCTGCGGGTGCACCACGACATCAAGGTGCTGCGCCTGGACCTGCCGCTCTACACCTCCGCCCTCCCCGAGGCCGACGAGGAGTACCGCGCCGCCTACCTCAGGTTCTTCCGCCACCTCGTGGACGGTCTCCCCGCCGAGCGTCGCGCCGCGCTTCCGCCGACGCTGCGGCTCTACGTCGAGCTCGCGGACGCCGGCCGGATGGACGACCTGGTCCGCGTGGTCCGGGCCCGCCGCGGGCCGCGGGCGTGGGCGCGCGACGACCGGGGCCGACTCGCCCGGGTCCGCGACAACGTGGGCTCGTTCAGGGTCGAGCGGGGACTGGGGCTGTCCAGCGACCGACTGCTCGCCCGCCGGCTCCTGACGAGCACGGCGAAGATCCTGCTGCCGGGCGGGGTGCGGCGACCGGCGGCGGGCCGTGCACGGGGAGCCGGCTGACCGGAGCGCACCCCCGTGTGGCGTACCCTCGGTCGGCGGGTCCGACGCGAGAAGATGGCCGACGGCAGCACCTCGACCACCCGCCGACCTCGACAGGCTAAGGACGTATGGACATCATCTCCCGGACGCGGGCCATCGCGGCCAAGCGGGGCGTGCTGTGGACGCTCATCGTGCGGGACCTGCGGGTCAGGTACTCCCGCAGCGTGCTCGGCTACGTGTGGACGGTCCTCGACCCGCTGCTGATGTCGCTCATCTACTTCGTCGTCTTCGTCTACATCTTCAAGAGGGGCGACGTCGGCCACAAGCCGTACTTCCTCTTCCTCGTCATCGGCCTGCTGTCGTGGCAGTGGTTCTCGGGCTCGCTCACGGACACCTCGCGAGCGCTGATCCAGGAGGCCAAGCTCGTCCGCTCGACCAACCTCCCCCGCGAGATGTGGGTGCTGCGCGTGGTGCTGTCCAAGGGGATCGAGTACCTCCTGTCGCTGCCCGTGCTGCTCGCCTTCACGGCGATCTACTTCTTCAAGAACGACACCCACCTCAACTGGATGCTGGTGCTGTTCCCCCTGGCGATCGTCGTGCAGGCGGTGGCGCTCGCCGGGCTCGGGCTGCTGCTCGCCCCCGTCACGGCGCTGGTCACCGACATGCAGCGCGTGATCCGGATCGTCCTGCGCATGCTCTTCTACGCCACCCCCGTCATCTACGCCGGCCGCGTCGTGCCGCACCCCTACGACAAGGTCACGTGGCTCAACCCCATGACCGGTGTGCTCGAGATGATGCGGGCCGGCTTCTTCTCCCACGAGGGCAAGCAGGCGGTGGTCTGGGGGTCGATCATCGCGTCCGTCGTCATCTCGGTCCTGCTGCTGCTCGTCGGCTCCGTCGTCTTCTCCCGGCTCGAGCGCCCCGTCCTCAAGGAGATCTGATGGCCGACCCCGTGATCTCCGTCCAGGACCTCGGCATCGAGTTCTTCCGCTCGCGCCGACGACGCATGCAGCTGCGCGAGATGCTCTTCCACGGCCGCAGCGGTGCACCCAAGGAGACCTTCTGGGCGCTGCGCGACGTCAGCTTCGACATCCAGCCCGGCGAGGCCGTCGGCCTGGTCGGGGGCAACGGCGGTGGCAAGAGCACGCTGCTCAAGATGATCGCCGGCGTCCTGCTGCCCGACGAGGGCTCGGTCACGGTCAACGGCGGGGTCGCCCCGCTCATCGAGCTCACCGGCGGGTTCGTCGGCGAGCTGTCCGCCCGCGACAACATCTACCTCACGGCCGGCCTGCACGGGCTGCCCAAGGCCGCCATCGAGGAGCGCTTCGACGACATCGTCGACTTCGCGGGCCCCGAGGTGCGCGCGGGGCTCGACACGCCGTACCGGCACTTCTCCTCCGGCATGAAGGTCCGCCTCGGGTTCGCCGTCGTGACCACGCTCGACGAGCCGATCGTGCTCGTCGACGAGGTCCTCGCGGTGGGCGACCGGGCGTTCCGTGAGAAGTGCTACCAGCGGATGGAGTCGCTGCTCGCCGACGGCCGCACGCTGTTCCTCGTGTCGCACTCGGAGAAGGACCTGCGCCGGTTCAGCACCCGTGGGCTCTACCTCAAGCGCGGCCGGCTCATGATGGACGCCCCCATGGACGACGTCCTCGAGCGCTACAACCACGACCTGGACTCCGGCGCGTGACCGCGAGCGCCGGGTCCCTCGTGGGCGACGACGCCGCCCGCAGGGTCCACGGGTTCTCCAAGGGGGCCGACGTCGTCCTCCTCGGGACGCCGGGGCCGACGCCCGGGTCGGCCATGGAGGCCAGCCTCCCCGACGTCGAGACCAGCCTGGCCGAGCTCGGCCTGCCCGCCCCGCTGGCCCGCCTCGCCGGGGCGCCCACGGACCAGCTGACCTGGCTGGCTGAGGCGCTCGAGCGCGGCGACGCCGTCCCGCTCGTGGTCGCCGCCCCTGACCTGCACATCTCCCACGTCGCCCTGCTCGACCTGCTCGACCGACCCGGGGTCCGCACCGCGGCGCTGGTCGCCGACCCCCACGCGCTCGCCGAGGGCGACGAGCTCGCCGGACGGGCGAGGGTGGGGCGCGACGGCAAGCAGCTCGAGTCGGTGGGCACCGCGCACCACACCGTCACCCGCCCCGACCGGGCGCTGCCCGGTGTCCTGCGCGTCGCCCCGCAGGACCGTGCCGGGGCCGCCCGCGCCCTGCGCGCCGCCGCGCCGCTCGCCGACACCTCCTGGGGCGAGGACGGCGTCGCCGCCGCGACCCTGGTCCTCGTCCGCGCGGGCCTGGTGGTGCAGGCCAGCGCCCTCGGGCCGTTCGACTGGAGCCGCGGGGGAGTGCGCGCCGAGGGCGCCGCCGGTGGCCCGTGGCGGCAGCGGCTGCGGGGCGCCTCCCGTGGGGGCGACGGCTTCTTCTCCACGTACGCCGTGCGGCCGGTCTCCCGGCGGATCACCGGCTTCGGGCTCGCGCACGGGTGGTCGCCCAACGTCGTGACCATGGTGTCGCTGGGCCTCGGCGTCCTCGCCGCGCTGTTCGTCGCCACGGGCGCCTGGTGGGCGTGGGTCGTCGCGGCCGTCGTGCTGCTGGTCGCCCTGGCCGTCGACTGCGTCGACGGGGAGATCGCCCGCTTCACCCGCCGCTTCAGCCCGCTCGGCGCCTTCCTCGACGCGGTGGGCGACCGGGTCAAGGAGTACGCCGTGCTGGCCGCGGTCGCCTCGGTCGCCGTCCGCGAGGGCGCCCCCGGGTGGCCGGTCGCCCTCGCCGCGATGACCGCGGTGACGGTGCGCCACCTCGAGGACTACGCCTACGAGGCGCGGCTGCGCCCCTCGCGCCTGAGCCGTCCGGACCTCCTGCCGGCCGACGCGCCGTACGACCGCGGACCGCAGGACGCCCGCACGACCTTCGGGCCCCCGCCGAGCCGACGGGCGCAGGCGGTGCACTGGACCAAGAAGGTCGTGCACATGCCCATCGCCGAGCGCTACCTGCTCATCTCGCTCACCTTGCTGACGCGCCGCCCGATGCTCGTGCTGTGGGCGCTGTTCGTCGCCGTGGTCGTCGCGGTGCTGTGGACCCAGGGTGGACGGGTCGCGGCGGTGCTGCTGCGCCGTGACCCGACGTGGTCCGCCGTGGTGCCGGCGACGACGCGCGGCGAGCTCGACGAGCAGCTCGACCTCGGGCCGCTGGCCCGGCTGGTCGGCCGCCTCTCCGGACGCGCGGCCCGGCCCCCGTTCGTCCTCGGGCTCGCCGGGGCCGCCGTGCTGGTGGTCGTGGTGTCCCTGCTGCTCTGGACGGACCACACGGGCACGGCCCTGGTGGCCGCCGCTGTCGGGAGCGCCCTCGTCGCCGTGGGCTGGCAGCCGCCGGTGCACGACCGCCTGGGGTGGCAGGCCCCGGCCGCGCTGTGGGTCGCCGAGGCGCTGGCCGTCGGCCTGCTCGTCCACCACACGCTCGGCGCGCAGACGGCCGCCGGCTTCGCCTACGTCGCCGCCGTCGCCTACCACCGCTACGACGTCGTCTACCGGCTGCGCGACACCGGTACGGCGCCGGCCGCCTGGCTCGCGACCGCCGGACTCGGCACCGAGGGTCGGATCCTCGGCCTGCTGCTGCTCGCGACGTTCGCACCCTCCGCCGTGGTCCCGGTCCTCTGGGTGGCCGCGGTGCTGCTGGCCGTCCTCTACCTTGCGGAGTCGGCCACCGGCTGGCGGCGCTGGATCGCGGCGCAGGGAGACCCGATGCCGACAGGAGCCGGCGCATGAGCGTCACCCACGACCCCAGCGACAACCACCCGACGCTGGCCGAGCTGCGCGCGGTGGCCCAGCCGCCCGAGCACATCGCCCGCTACAACGCCGAGCACTGGGCGGGCGCCCTCTACATCCGGCACCTGTCGGTCCACGCGACGAAGGCCATGCTCCCCACGGGCATCAGCCCCAACGGCGTCACCTGGCTGATGATCGCGGTCGGGGTGCTCGGCGCGTTCGCCCTGCCGCTGCCCGGCCTCGTCGGCCCGGTGCTGTGCGTGGTCGCCATGCAGCTGCAGATCCTGCTCGACTGCAGCGACGGGGAGGTGGCGCGCTGGCGGCAACGGTTCTCCCCGGCCGGCATCTACCTCGACCGGATCGGCCACTACGCGACCGAGGCCGCCATCCCCGCCGCCCTGGGCCTGCGCGCCGACGGCTGGTCGCTCGCGCACCCGCTCGAGGTCGGCGGCTGGACCGTGCTCGGTCTGCTCGTCGCCGTGGTGGTGCTCATGAACAAGGCGTTCACCGACCTGGTCCACGTGGCCCGCGCCAAGACCGGCCGGCCCATGCTCGAGGACGTCGCAGCCACCACCCGGTCGCGGGTGTCGAGACTGGCCGCGGTGCGCCGCGCCCTCGGCTACCTGCCCGTCTTCCGTGCGTTCGTCGCCGTGGAGGCCTCGCTGCTGGCCCTGGCCGCGGGCGTCGTCGACGTCGTGCGCGGCGACCTGCTCGGCACCCAGGTGCTCGTCGTCGTGATGGTGCCCCTGGCCGTCATCACCGCCGGTGGGCACCTTCTCGGGGTCCTCACCAGCTCCCGGCTGGACTGACCCGTGACCCCTCCTGGCCCGGCGAGCGGCCATGAGACCGGCCATGAGACCGGCCCGGCCACGCGCGTGCTGCAGTGGGCGCAGGAGCACGGCGAGGTCGGCGGGGTCCACGCCAGCCACCGCCAGCTCACCGCCGCCCTGCGCGCTGAGGGGTGCGACGTCCGCTACGTCGACACCGGGGACCCCGGCCGGGCGGTGCGCGCCGCGCCGGCCCTCTGGCGGCGCCGGACGCTGCACCTGTTCCACATCACCCGGCTGTGGCGGGCCATGCTGCTCGCCCCCGTCTTCGCCCTGGTCCCCGGACGGACGGTGCTGGTGCTGCACTCCGGCTCGACGGCCGGCCAGGTCCGCCGGATGGGGGGCCCCGCTGCCGGGGCCCTGCGGCTGGCGCTGCACGCCTACGACGAGGTCTGGGCGGTCAACGACGAGATCAGGTCCGTGCTGCCCGCGGGGCTGCGCGGGCGCGTCCGGGTCGTGACCCCCTATGTCCCCGTACCGCGTACGGCGCCCGCCCCTGCACGCGCCCCGCACGCGCTGTCCGTGGCCACGAACGCCGGGCTGGCCCACTACCACGCCGACCTCGCCGTCGACGCGGTCCGCCTGCTGCGCGCCGGGGCCTGGCCGGACGCCACGCTGCGCGTCCTCGCCTACGGTCACGACGGTGCGGAGCTGGCCGCCCTGCGGTCCTCGGTGGCGGGGGAGGAGTGGGTGGACGTCACGTTCGACGCCTCACCGCAGGAGGTCCGTGACGTGCTGGCGTCGAGTGCGGTCTTCCTGCGCCCCACGGCCTGGGACGGCGACTCGGTCATCGTCCGCGAGGCGCTGGCCGAGGGAGCCCGCGTGGTCGCGGGCGACACCTCGCCGCGACCGCTGGGGGTGGAGCTCAGCGCGCTGTCCGCCGCGGACCTCGCCGCCGCCGTCAGCGAGGGCGGCCGGCGCAGCGACGGCAGCGGGCTGGCCGAGCGCTCGATGCTCGACGCCGCCCGGGCCGCGCTGGACGCGGTGGTGGCCAGGGCGTAGGCCTCGGGTCCGGCCGAGGGGCGGACTGCGGGGCGGACGGAGGGGCAGACCGAGGGGCGGACCCGCACTCGCGAGGCGTGCGGTCGGGCGGGTGACCGGGCGGTAGCCTCTGCGGGACGCCGCGTGACCCACCGCGCGGCCCGCGTCGCGGCCGGCACACCGCCGACCGGCACCCGAGGAGTCCCGTTGAGCAGTCGCACCGTCATCACCTTCGGCACGTTCGACGTGCTCCACGTCGGCCACATCCGCGTGCTCAAGCGGGCTGCCGAGCTCGGGGACCGGCTGGNGGACGAGCGGGTCGAGATCATCAGCAGCCTGAAGATGGTCGACGAGGTCTTCGTCGAGGAGTCGCTGGAGAAGAAGCGCGACTACATCCTCGAGCACGGCGCCGACGTGCTCGTCATGGGCGACGACTGGACCGGCAAGTTCGACTGGGTCGGTGACGTGTGCGAGGTGGTCTACCTGCCGCGCACGCCGTTAGTCTCGACCACCGGGCTCATCGAGCACATCGCCAAGATCGCCCCCTGAGGCCGGGTACTGCACGGCGGCCTCGTCGAGCGCGAGCCGGCGGGCGAGCTTGGTGTAGCGGGTCTCGAGGTCGCGGAAGCGCAGGTAGGTCGTCACCGTGAAGCTGAGGAACGCCACCACGAGCGCGTAGAGCACCATGTCGGTGCCGCGGCCGACGCCGACGAGCTGGGCGATCCGGTTCCACACCGACGGGAACAGGATCGAGACCACCGCGAAGGCGGCGAAGAGCAGCAGGCCGAGGCGGCGGATGGCCTGCGCCCGCGCACCGCGCGAACGGAAGAGCCGCGCCACCACCGCGATGACGACGACGATCAGCAGGATCTGGATGAGCACGATCTTCATCGCAGGATCAGCTCCACGAGGATGTTGACGGCGTTCCAGAGCGACTGGCCCTTGGAACGTGAGTAGTCGGTGTAGAGCACGTGGACCGGGCTCTCGCCGTAGCGGATGTCGAGCGCCCCGATCTGGGCGACCAGCTCGGAGGCGTGGGCCATCCGGTTCTGGGTGATCGACAGCCGTGACACGACATCGCGGTTGATGACGCGGAGCCCGTTGTGGGCGTCGGTCAGGCGCGTCTTGGTCGTGAGGTTGGTGTAGGCCACGGCCATCCGCAGCACCAGCTTCTTGAGGGCGCCGGCTTTGGTGCGCTGGTCGAGGAACCGCGACCCGAAGACCACGTCGAGGTTCTCGGCCCGGGCCTTCTCCAGCATCTCCAGCACGTCGGACACCTGGTGCTGGCCGTCGGCGTCGAACGTCACCACCCAGCGCATGCCGGGGTCCGAGAGCGCGTACTCGAAGCCGGTCTGCAGCGCCGCGCCCTGGCCGAGGTTGACCGGGTGGCGCACGACCACCGCGCCCGCGGCGTCGGCGGCGGCCGCCGAGCCGTCGGAGCTGCCGTCGTCGACGCAGACCACATGGGGGAACGTCCGGCGCACGTCGCGCACGACGTCAGCGATCACCTGTTCCTCGTTGAACAGCGGGATCACGAACCATGTGTCCTGCACTCGTACTCCTCGACTCGCCCGGCAGACCGCGCATCAGTCTATGGGGCCGGTGGAGGTCACAAATCGGTCGACACTCTCGCCAACCCCCTGACACCTGCGTGGTCGGTGGGGCATGGTGGGCCCTTGTGGCTGGTGCCCGTTTCCACACGGGCGAGCCCGACCACCTACCGACCACTGGTTGAGGGCACGCCGGGAGCGAGGAGCACGTCATGTCAAGGGTCAGCACACTGAGGCCGCGCCGCTGGGCGTCGCTCGGGGCGGTCGCCGCCGTCGTGGTCGCGATGGGTGCCGTCACGGCCCTGCCCGCCCAGGCCGACGAGGTCTACCCTCGGCCGCCGTCGGGCACGATCTACCTCACCGGCCACGGCTGGGGCCACGGCCACGGCATGTCCCAGTACGGCGCGTACGGCGCCGCGCTGCAGGGCCTCACCTGGCAGCAGATCGTCGACTTCTACTACCCCAACACCGCACGGACGGCGATCGGGAACCCCACCATCCGGGTCAACGTCACCGCGCACCTCGGCAACACGACCCGCGTCGCGCCCGAGGCCGGCCTGAGGGCCTCGTTCGGCACCGCCTACGACCAGGCCGGCTCCTTCGAGCTCAACAGCACCACCTGGGACAAGATCGCCATCCGCGAGTGGCGGGTCGTGCGCCCGACCCTCCAGCCGGGCGTCGCCAGCAAGCCGGTGCTGCAGTACGTCCTCTCGACCGGTGAGGTCCGCACCTCCCCGAAGGTGGCGACCGGACCACAGGTCAACATCTCCAACCCGACGACTGGCCTGGTGAAGGCGCTCAACAGCACGGGCAGCTACACCTACCGGGGCGAGGTGCGCGGCACCCTCATCGGTGCAGCTGGCGCAGAGTCGCTCGTGCCGGTCGTGGCCCTGCCGATGGACTCCTACCTGCGCAGCGTCGTGCCCAGCGAGATGCCGGCGTCCTGGTCGGCCGCTGCGCTCGGCGCGCAGGCCGTGGCAGCCCGCAGCTACGCCAACTACGGTCGCGAGCACCCGCAGAACGCCGCGTTCTACGACACGTGCCCGACGACCGCCTGCCAGGTGTTCAGCGGCTACCAGCGCACCTCAGGTGGGAGCACGACGACCTACGAGTACACCTCGACCAACACCGCGGTCACCGCCACCGGCGGGACGGTGCTCACCTACAACGGCGCCACCGCGTTCACCGAGTTCAGCTCCTCCAACGGCGGATGGAGCTCCGACGGCGGCAAGCCCTACCTCATCGCCAAGCAGGACCCCTACGACGGCGTCTCGGCCAACCCCAACCACACCTGGCGCACGTCGGTCTCGGTGGCGGGCCTCGAGCGGCAGTGGCCGTCCATCGGCAGCTTCCAGCAGCTGGCCATCACCGCGCGCGACGGCCACGGCGACTGGGGCGGCCGGGTCCGCAGCATGGTCATCACGGGCAGCTCCGGCTCGGTGACGGTCTCGGGGTTCACCTTCCAGGCGCGGTTCGGGCTCAAGTCGGAGTGGTTCAAGCCCGACCAGACGGTCTCCGCGCCCTCGTTCCCGCGTGACCTGTCCGGCGACGGGCTCGGCGACGTCGTGGCCGTCCACGGCAGCAAGGGAGCCCTGTGGCTCTACCGCGGCAAGGGGGACGGGAGGGTGACGTCGGCGACGGCGATCAACAGCTCGGACTGGCGCGTCATGCGGCTCACCTTCACCGCCGGCACCTGGAACGCCGACAAGCTGGCCGACGTCATGGCGGTCTGGCCCGACGGGTCCCTGTACGTCTACCCCGGCAAGAGCGGCGGCGGCATCTCGAGCGGGTCCAAGGTGGCGTCGGGGTGGCAGGCATACAACCTCGCCTTCCCGGTCGGCGACTTCGACGGCGACGGCTGCACCGACATCATGTCCCGGCGCGTGGACGACGGGACGCTGTGGCTGCACAGCGGCAACTGCGTCGGCGGCATCAAGGGAGAGCTCAAGGTCGGCAGCAGCGGCTGGGGCGCCTTCACCCAGGTCTCCAGCGCCGGCGACTTCAACGGCGACCGCCGCCCCGACGTGCTCGCCCGCTCCTCCGGCGGGACGCTCTACCTGTACCCGGGCAACGGTGCCGGCGGCTTCGGCTCGCGCACCATCGTCTCCAGCGGGTGGAACACCTACGACGCCCTCTTCTCGGTCGGCGACGCCGGCCGCGACGGGCACGCCGACATCTACGGTCGCGACTCCGCCGGTGTCCTGTGGGTGGTGCCCGGCAACGGCAAGGGCGGCGTGGGCAGCCGGTTCAAGGTGAGCAGCGGCTGGACCGGCCTCTACACCCTGCTGCGCTGACCTGCTGCACGACGAAGGGCCCCGCACCGGCCGGTGCGGGGCCCCTCGTCGTGCCGGTAGTGGGTCAGGCGAGGTCGGTCGTGAAGGCCGGCTCGGTCTTCTCGCGCACCTCGTCCTCGGTCACGCCCTCGGCGAGCTCGCGCAGTACGAGACCCTCGTCGGTGACGTCGAAGACGCACAGGTCGGTGATGATGCGCTGGACGACGCCGCGGCCGGTGAAGGGCAGCGAGCACTCGTCGACGATCTTGTAGGACCCGTCCTTGGCGTTGTGCTCCATGAGGACGATGACCTTCTTGGCTCCGTGGACGAGGTCCATCGCGCCGCCCATGCCCTTGACCATCTTGCCGGGGATCATCCAGTTGGCGATGTCGCCCTTGGCGGAGACCTGCATGGCCCCGAGGATCGCGGCGTCGACCTTGCCGCCGCGGATCATGCCGAAGCTCTGGGCCGAGTCGAAGAACGACGCCCCACGGCGCAGCGTGACGGTCTCCTTGCCGGCGTTGATGAGGTCGGGGTCCTCCTCGCCCTCGTAGGGGTAGGCGCCCACACCGAGGATGCCGTTCTCGGACTGCAGCACGATCTCGACGTCGTCGGGGACGTAGTTGGGGACCAGCGTCGGCAGGCCGATGCCGAGGTTGACGTAGGAGCCGTCGGTCAGCTCCCGGGCGGCGCGGGCCGCCATCTGCTCACGGGTCAGGGCCATGGCTCAGGCCTCCTGGGTCGGGCGGGGACGGGTCGTGTGGCGCTCGATTTTCTTGTCGGCTGCCTGCTCGGGAGTGAGCGGGAGTACGCGGTGCACGTAGATGCCGGGGAGGTGGACGGTGTCGGGGTCGAGCTCGCCGGGCTCGACGAGCTCCTCGACCTCGGCGACGGTGACCCGGCCGGCCATCGCGGCGAGCGGGTTGAAGTTGCGCGAGCTCTTGCGGAAGACGAGGTTGCCGTGCCGGTCGCCCTTCCAGGCGCGGACGAGCCCGAAGTCGGTGACGATGGCGCGCTCGAGGATGAACTCCTTCTCCTGGCCGTCGACCTCGAAGACCTTGCTCTCCTTGGCCGGCGAGGCCTTGGCGACCGAGCCGTCGGCGGCGTAGCGCCAGGGGAGGCCGCCCTCGGCGACCTGGGTGCCGGCACCGGTCACCGTGTAGAAGGCGGGGATGCCCGAGCCGCCGGCGCGCAGCCGCTCGGCCAGCGTGCCCTGCGGCGTCAGCTCGACCTCGAGCTCGCCGGCGAGGTACTGGCGTGCGAACTCCTTGTTCTCGCCGACGTAGGAGGAGACCATGCGCGCGATCCGCTTGTCGCGCAGCAGGATGCCGAGGCCCCACTCGTCGACGCCGCAGTTGTTCGACACCGCCTCGAGGCCGCTCACCCCCGAGTCGTGGATCGCGGTGATGAGCACGCTCGGGACCCCGCAGAGCCCGAAACCGCCCACCGCCAGGGAGGAGCCGTCGACGATCCCGTCGATGGCCTCGGCTACGGAGGAGACGACTTTGTCCATGGCCGGGACTCTAGCCGCCGGGCGACGGCGGCTGTGCGTGGTCCCTCCCCACCAGGTCCGCGGGTCCGCGTGGCCGCGCCACATGCCGGGCCGGGGCCGGACGGGTGGGTCGGGTCGGCCGTACGGCGGAGGCGCGGCGGAACTCCACGGTTGTAGTTCGTCACTTCCGCTTGTGGCGGCTGATCACCAGTGGGACAAATGCTCTGCCTGCTCCGGAAGTGACCTCTGGGACAGGAGTCCGACCCGTCCCGCCGCGCCCCGCTCACGCCGTACCCCGGTATGAGGGGCGCCGTCCCCTGGAGGCTGCTGTGTCGCGTGCCACCCGTGCCCTCGGTGTGCTGAGCATCCCCGTCCTCACGGTGCCGCTGGCGGCTGCCGGTGCCCAGGCCGCGACGCTGCCCAAGCCGCCGAGCAAGGCGCTCCCGTCGGCGCTCGACGTGGCCTCGCCCTACCAGGCGCAGCGGCTCTGCGACCCCGTGGCCAAGCCCGGCGTCACCGCGTTCGCGAAGCTCCTCTCGAGCCACTACGGGCTCGGCACGTCGTCCTACGGCATCATCCGCAACTGCAACAGCGGCGTCACCGAACACTCGGAGGGGCGCGCCTGGGACTGGATGCTCAGCGTCGACAAGCCGAACGAGAAGGCCGTCGCCGACTCGGTGACGGCCTGGCTGTCAGCCCCCGACGCCCAGGGCCGTCCCGGCGCCATGGCCCGTCGCTTCGGGATCATGTACATCATCTGGAACAAGAAGATGTGGCGCGCCTACGACCCCGGCCGGGGCTGGGCGCCCTACACGGGCTCGGCCCCGCACACCGACCACATCCACTTCTCGTTCTCCTGGGACGGCGCCTACGGCCGCACGTCCTGGTGGACCGGCAAGGCCCTGTCCACCGTCAGCCCCGGCCCGTCGGCATCCACGCCGACCTCCACCACCCCCGGTGTCCCGACCACCCCGGCGACCCCCACCAGCTACCCGACGCTGGCCCAGGGGTCGACCGGCCCGGACGTCGCGCTGGCCCAGAAGGTCATCGGTGCCACGCCGGACGGGGTGTTCGGACCGAGGACGGCGGCCGCGCTGCGGACCTGGCAGTCCGCCCACAGCGTCAAGGTCACCGGCGTGCTCGACGCAGCCACCTGGGCCCGGATGGTCGCGCTGCGGCTGGTGCCGGCCCGGGGGACCGCGGTGACACCCGCGCCCGCTCCGGTGCCCGAGCCCGCTCCCGCGCCGACCCCGGCGCCGAGCACCTCCACCGCCAGCCCGCTCGCGCCGTACGCCCGCACCACCCTGCGCCGCGGCTCCACCGGCGCCGCCGTCGTGGCGCTGCAGAAGGCCCTCAAGGTGACGGCCGACGGCGCGTTCGGGCCGCAGACCGAGTCGGCCGTCAAGGCGTTCCAGACCCGCCGCAGCCTGCCTGACAACGGTGTCGTCGGCCCCAGCACCTGGGCAGCCCTCATGGGTAGCACCGCCGCCCCGACCGCGCCGTCGCGCTCGACGCCTGCGCGGGTGACGACGGCGTACACCCCGCTCATGTCGACGGTCCTGCGCACCGGCGCGAAGGGCGCCGCGGTCAAGACCCTGCAGCGCGCCCTGGGGGGCCTGGCCGTCGACGGGTCGTACGGCGCGCGCACCGCGAGCGCGGTCGGCGCGTTCCAGAAGGCGCACGGCCTCAAGGCGACCGGCGTCACCAACGCGCACGTCTGGGCGGCCCTGGAGAACCGTGACTACCCGCTTCGCGCCTACTACTCGACGGTGCTGCGGCAGGGTTCGCGCGGTGCGGCGGTGACGGCTCTGCAGAAGGCGCTGCGCATCACCGCCGACGGCGACTTCGGCCGGGCGACGGCCGGCGCCGTCAAGGCGCTGCAGGGGCGCGCGAAGATCGCGCGCACGGGGACGGTGGCCACGGTGACGTGGAAGGCGGTCGAGGCCGAGCTGCGCCACCGCTAGGGCGTCAGCGTCACGCCCTCGACCGCCTCGCGGCGAGCCTGGTCGTCGGCCGGGAGGGTACCCCGGGACAGGACGACGGACCCGTCCCCGGCCCACGCGGCCAACGCCTGGGTCAGGACGGTGCCGAGGTCTGTGCCGAGGTCGGTGCCGCGCAGGTGCACCCGCGACCCAGCCGGCCAGCCGAGGTCGGCGACGACGTCGGAGTACGGCGTGCGGACCCCGTCGACCTCGAGCGCGACAGCCTCGTCGACCGGCTCCTCCCAGGCCACGAACTGGTCGCCGTGCGTCGACAGCTCGCGGGCCTCGTCCATGGCGTCACCGGTCGGCACGGCCGCCTGGCGCGCGAGGGCGGCGAGGGTCACGACGACTGCCTGCAGCTGGTCCGCAGCGAGGGCAGGGTCGTCGGTGACGACGAGGTCGAGCCTGTCCAGCGCCGCCTCCCCGGGAGTGCGGCCGACCACGACGGTGCCGCCCACGGACCACACGGCCAACGCCCAGTACAAGGCGCGCCAGTGGGGCGGCAGCGCGAGCAGGACGCGCGAGCCGGGCGCCACCTCGAACTCGTCCTGCAGCGCGTTGGCCGCCTTGCTGACCCAGTTGGCCAGGACCTTGGCGCTGAGCTCGATGCGCTCGCCGCGGGTCGGGCCGTCGGTGTCCTCGTAGAAGGTGACCCGCGGGCGAGCGGGGTCGGCGCGGAGCATGGCGGCGAGGACGTCCGGCGGGGTGGGCATGGCCCCACAGTAGGGGCCGATAGCGTTGCGACCCGTGACCAGCCGCGAGCCCCGCAGCTACCCGTCCATCTCCGACCCCGGCGACCTCCCGCTCCTGCGCGGTGAGGCGTGGAGCGGCTGGCTCGTCACCCGGGTCGTCGTGGGCTCGGCCCTGTGGCTGGTGCTCGGCGCGACCGCGGCCGCGGTCCTCGCGCTGGTGGGCCTGTGGCAGCCGTGGGTCGCCCTGCCGGTCCTGGTCGTCCTGGCCCTCGTCGCCGGCTTCCTGTCCGGCAAGGTCCCCGTGAGGCCGCTGCCCGTGTGGTCGGGCGCGCTGCTCGTCACCCTCGCGCTCGCCTCCACCGTGTGGGTCGGGCTCACCCACTCCGAGCAGGTGCTGCCGCGGCGCGACTCCGGGTCCTACCTGCAGTCCTCCATCCAGCTCGCCACCGGCCACGCCCGTCCCGTCGACCTCGCTGCGGACTCGGTCGGCGGCCCCGACGTGCTGCGCATCGACGGCATCACGCTGGCCAGCCCGGCGTTCTACGCCACCGGTTCACCCCAGCACCCGACCATCCAGCCGCAGTTCCCCGTCGGCACCTCGGCCTGGTACTCCGTGGCGTGGTGGCTCGGCGGCGCGACCGCGCTCTTCTGGGCACCCGCGCTGCTCTGGGGGCTCGCCGTGCTGTCGATCGGCCTGCTGGCCTCGCTGCTCACCGGTCCACGCTGGGGGCCGCTGGCAGCGCTCGGTACGGCGGTGGTGTTCCCGCTCGTGCACGTCGCCCGCGCGACGTACTCCGAGCCGGTCGCCCTGCCGGTCCTCGCCGGCGGCCTCGTCGCCCTCGTGCTGGCGGCCCGCAGCGCCCGGGTGGGGGAGGCCGCCGCCGCCCGGTCGGCGGCCCTCGCCACCGGGGTCCTCATGGGCGGTGCGGTCGTCATCCGCGTCGACGCGCTGCGCGAGGCGATCCTCGTGGTCCCCGTCGTGGCGCTCGCCCTGGTGCAGCGGCAGGCGCACGCGCGGGTGCTCGGCTGGGCCACGGCGGGCTCGGCCGTGGTGTCGTTCG
Source organism: Phycicoccus sp. Soil748 (assembly GCF_001428025.1). GTDB lineage: Bacteria > Actinomycetota > Actinomycetes > Actinomycetales > Dermatophilaceae > Pedococcus. The sequence goes on from NZ_LMSC01000005.1 coordinate 322,056, forward strand.
GGCTGACCTGGCTCACGTCGAGCGAGTACCTCGGCAGCATCGCCGGGTCGCTGCTGCCGCTCGTGGCCCTCGGCGTCGTGCTCTTCGTCGTGGCCGCGGTCGTCGTCGCCGGCGCCCGGCGCGGGTGGTCGGCCGGCTCGCTGGTGCAGGCATGGCTGCCCCGGGCGCTCGCCGGGCTGTTCGTCGTCATCGGGGTCTTCCTGGCGTCGCGCCCGCTGTGGCAGACGGTGCGGCAGTCGGCCGCCGACCCGGGGTCGCGGGTGGTCGCCGGGCTCCAGGCGCGGCAGGGACTCCCGGTCGACGGGGGCCGCACCTACGCCGAGCAGTCGGTGGTCTGGATGGCCTGGTGGGTGGGCCCCGTGGCGCTGGTGATCGCGCTGGTGGCGGTCGCCGTCCTCGCGCACCGCGCCGCCTCGGCCTGGGTCGACGGACGCGAGCTCCCGGCGTGGGCCGGGCCGGCCGTCGTCGCGGCTGGGTCCACACTGCTCACGCTCTACCGCCCGGGCATCACGCCCGACCACCCGTGGGCCGACCGGCGGCTCGTCATCGCGTTGCCCACCGTCGTGCTCCTCGTCGTCGCAGCCGCAGCAGTGGCCTCCCGCTGGTCGACGCGACGCCTGCCGTACGCCGTCAACGTGGCCGTGAGCATCGGCATCGCGGCCGCGCTGCTCGTGCCCAGCGCCGTGGCCACGCTGCCCCACCTCGGTGAGCGCGTCGAGCTGGGCGAGCTGGCTGCGGTCGACGAGGTCTGTGCCCAGCTGCACCCGGGTGACGTCGTGCTGATGGGCGACAGCAGGGCGGCGAACGAGTGGCCGCAGGTGCTGCGCGGCTACTGCGGCGTGCCGGCGCTGTCGACGACCTCGGCCCTGCGGAACGACCCCGCGCGGTTCGCGGCCGCGGTCGACCAGGTCGCCACGGCCGTCGACGCGCGCGGCGGTCGCCTCGTCCTGCTCGCGGCCGACTCGACCGACGCCCTCACGAAGCTCGGCCTGGCCCACGCGGTGGTCGGCACCGACCGGCGGGTCCGGGAGGACGCCCGGCTGCTCGAACGCCGCCCCGACCACCTCGTCGAGCTCCCCGTCCAGGTGTGGCTGGGTACCCCGAAGCCGTAGTCGCAGGGGGCGCCGCGTTCGCGCCCCAGTTTTCGGCCCTTGGGCCGGTATCCGGGCGAAGTTCTAGCTGCGGCGGGCGAAGGCGTCGGCGGCGAGGCGGCGCACGGCGGCATACGTGCCCTTGTCGGCAGCCACGATGATGCCGGGCGTGAGCGCGGTGGGGGAGTAGGGCGTGCCGTCCGGGTGGCCGACGACGCCGCCGGCCTCGCGCACCATGAGCGCACCGGGGGAGTGGTCCCAGGGGCTGTTGCGGGCGTACAGGATGTAGTCGGCCGCGCCCTCCATGAGCCGCGGGTAGTCGACGCCGCAGCAGACCCACGAGCCGACCAGTGCGGGCAGCGAGCCGAGGGAGTGACCGCGCAGCGGCCAGATCGAGGTGACGCCCCTCGGGGGCACGTCGTCGGGCACGGGTTCGCGGACGACTCGCTCGCCGTTGCGCCAGGTGCCGGAGCCCTTCTCGGCGACCCAGGCCACCCCGTGCTCGGGCTGCCAGATCCAGCCGCGGACGGTCTCGCCCCGGCGGATCTCGCTGACCATGACCGCGTGGTCGGGGGAGCCGTGGACGAAGTTCTTGGTGCCGTCGACCGGGTCGACGGTGAACGCGTGCTCGGCCTCGACGTAGCGGTCCAGCGTCGTCGGGTCGGTCGAGGTCCGCTCCTCGCCCAGGACGAACGCGTCGGGGAACGCCGCCGACAGCTCCCGCGTGAGGATCGCCTCGGACTCCTGGTCGGCGACGGTCACCAGGTCTCCGGGGTTCTTCTCCATCACCTCGCCGTCGGCGAGCGATCGGAACCGCGGCGTGATGACCTCCGCCGCGACGGCCTTCATCAGGTCGAGCACCTGGTCCGTGTCCACGTGCCCACCGTTCCACAGGTCGCCGTGCCAAGCGAAACCAGTCGCCCCGACCCCCACTCCGACCCGCCCCGTACCCGCCCAGCCAGGAGTCTTTGAGCGGTTCACCCGGTGATGGCCGGGTCAACCGCTCAAAGACTGTGGGGTGGGACGGGAGGGTGTGGACAAGTCGACGTCCCACGGGGCTCGAGTCGGCAGGGTGGCGGTCATGGCCACCGACTGGCACCGGCTGCGGGTCCTCGCCGACCAGCAGCGCGACCTCCTGACTCGCCGGCAGTGCCTCGCCGCGGGGATGAGCGCGCACGCCGTCGAGTGGCGGGTGACGAGTGGGCGGTGGGTGGCCGTGCAGCACGGCGTCTACCTGACCCGGCCCGGCCGCGACGACTGGGTCACCCGGGCAACGGCCGCACTCCTGCGATGCAGCTCGGGCGAGCCCGTGGCCGACGCAGCCCTTCGGGGACGGTCTGCCGCCTTCCTGTGGGGTCTGGTGGCTGTCGCCCCGCCCGCGGTCGAGGTCGTGGTGCCGCAGCGGCGTCAGGTCCGGACCGGCGCGGGGATCCGCGTCAGGCGCTCCATGCGGTGGGACGACTTGGTCGACGAGCGGGCCTGGCCCTGGCGGACGACGGTCGCCGCCACCGTCCTCGATGTCGGCACGAGCGGCTCGGCGATCGATGCCGTGGCCCTCGCCGCGCGAGCCGTCCAGAAGGAGCTGGTCTCGGCAGCCGAGCTGCGCCGCGAGCTGCGCGCTCGGGGCGGCCACCGCCACTCAGCAGTCATGGGTCTGGCCCTGGCGGACGTCGCAGCCGGGGCGCAGAGCGGTGCGGAGCTCCTCTACCTGCGCGACGTGGAACGCGCCCACGGCCTGCCTCGCTCGGTGTCGCAGTCGCCGTCGGACCTCGGGAGGCGACGGTGGCACGACCACGAGTACACGGCGTACCGGCTCGTCGTCGAGGTGGACGGCCGCCTCGGTCACGAGCAGTGGTCGGACCGCGTCCGTGACGGGCGGCGCGACCGGCTGCTGTTGGGCCAGGGCCGCACCACCACGCGGGTGTTCTGGAACGACGTCGCTGTGACGCCGTGCCAGACCGCCCACGACATCGCGGCGATCCTGGGCGCCCGCGGGTGGAGCGGTACGGCGCGGCCCTGCCGCCGCCACGGGTGCGCGGTGGGAGTGGGCCCGTGGGCGGCCCGTGGGTGGACCGAGCCCGGGTCTTTGAGCGGTTGACCCGGTCAGGGGCGGGTCAACCGCTCAAAGACCCGGGTATGGCGCAGGGTGAGGCGCGGGGGTGCGGCGCGGGGTTGCTGCCTGTGCGTCGTGGGGGCGGGTGGCGGGTAGGCTCGGCGCCGAGATGAGCGAGCACACCAACACCGGTCAGGCCGTCCCCGTCGCAGGCCCCGCGACTGCCTCGGCGACGAGCCCGGAGACCGAGATGATCCCGACCGCGCCGAGCCCCGAGACCGAGATGATCCCGGCCGCGCCGAGCGGCCAGGAGCAGGGTCCGGTGACCACGGCGGACGGGCAGCTGGCGGTGCACCCGGCCGACGCGGCATACCTGCCGAGCACGGCGGCGACCCCGCAGAGCGCGCAGGACGCCGACAAGCCGTACGTCACCATCGTGCTGCCCTGCTTCAACGAGGCCGAGCACGTCCTGCAGGAGATCGACCGCATCACCACGGCGATGAACGCCAGCGAGTTCACCTACGAGCTGCTCTGCATCGACGACGCGTCCACCGACGACACCCTCGAGGTGCTGCACCAGGCGGCCCGCGACTACGCGAACATCCGCGTCATGCCGTTCCGCCGCAACGGTGGCAGCGGCACGGCCCGCCGGATCGGCACGCAGCAGGCGTACGGCGAGATCGTCGTCTGGACCGACGCCGACATGACCTACGAGAACGAGCGCATCCCCGAGCTCGTGCGGATCCTGCGCGACGACCAGTCCTACGACCAGGTGGTCGGCGCCCGCACCACCGAGGAGGGCACGCACAAGTGGGCCCGCGTCCCGGCGAAGTGGCTGATCCGCAAGATCGCCGAGAAGCTCTCCAACCAGAAGATCCCCGACCTCAACTCGGGCCTGCGCGCGTTCCGCCGCGAGGTGTCGCTTCCCTACCTGCGCCTGCTGCCCCCCGGCTTCAGCTGCGTCACGACGATCACGCTGGCGTTCCTGTCCAACCAGCACGACATCAAGTACGTGCCGACGAGCTATGCCAAGCGCGCGGGCGTCAGCAAGTTCCACTTCGTCCGCGACGCCTACCGCTACATCCTCCAGGTGCTGCGGATGGTCATGTACTTCGACCCGCTCAAGGTGCTCATGCCCCCGGCCCTGTGGCTGGTCGTCATCGGCGTCCTCAAGGCCGTCGTCGACATGGTGCGCCACCCGTTCTACTTCCCGGCGAGCACGGTGCTGCTCATCGTCAGCGGCATCATGATCGGCTCGCTTGCGCTGCTGTCCGACCTGGTCGTGCGCTCGCGCACGGGCGTGTGACGACGCTGCGGTGACGCCCATTGCCGCGCTGAAGGTCGCCGTCGTCGGTCCCACGCACCCCTACAAGGGCGGGGTGGCTGCCCACACGACGAGCCTCGCGCACGAGCTGGCCGAGGCCGGCCACGACGTCACGCTGGTGTCGTGGTCGCACCTGTACCCCTCGAAGCTCTACCCCGGTGAGCAGGCCGTCCCCGGGGGCGCGCCCGACGTCGAGCCGTTCCCGCGCACCGTCCGGGCGCTGAGCTGGGCCCGCCCCGACACCTGGGTGCGGGCCGGGCGTCGCCTGCGCGGGTTCGACGTCGTTGTGGTGGTCCACGTGATCCCGGCGGTCGTCCCGGCTCACCTGGCGCTGCTGCGCGCCGCAGGGGCGGGCCGTCGCGCCACGTCGGCGGCTCTGGGTACGCGTCGACCCGGCACGCGTCGACCCGGACCGCGCACCGTCGTGATCGCCCATAACGTGCTGCCCCACGAGACGCACCTCGGCGACCGCGAGCTCATGCAGCAGCTGTTCGAGCGCGTGGACGCGGTGCTCGTGCACAGCGACGAGCAGGCCCGGCTGGCGCACGAGCTGCACGCGCCTCGCGTCTCGGTCACCGACCTGCCGCCCCACCTGCCCGGCGGCGCCCCCGTCGAGCGCACCACCCACGACGGCCCACCGCGGCTGCTCGCGCTGGGGATGGTGCGCGACTACAAGGGTGTCGACCTGCTCATGGAGGCGCTGGCCCAGGTGCCGGGCCCGACCCTGACGGTCGCGGGCGAGATGTGGGGCTCCAGCGGCGAACGCGTCAAGGAGCTGGCGCAGGACCCGCGGCTGCGAGGCCGCGTCGAGGTGCACGGCGGCTACGTGCCTGCCGACCGGCTGGCCCCGCTGCTGGCGTCGCACGACGTGCTGGCCCTGACCTACCGCAGCGCCACCGCCTCCCAGAACGCCCTCCTCGGCCGCCAGCACGGCCTGCCGGTCCTCGCCTCCGACGTCGGCACGTTCGGCAGCCAGGTGCGCCACGGTGTCGACGGCCTGCTCGTGCCACCCAACGACAAGGACGCCCTCGTGGAGGCGCTGCGCCGCCTCGCCGACCGCGACTACACCGAGCAGCTGCGCGCTGCCGTGCGGCCGCCGGACCTGTCGGGGCCGTGGGCCAACTACGTCGGCACCATCGAGGCGCTCGCCGCCGTCGAGCCGGCCGAGACGGACGACAACGACACCGACACCCGTGGCACCGACACCCGCGGCACCGGCACCGGCACCGCCGGTGCCCGCGCCAGCACCGACGTCCCGGGCTCCGGCGACCACACGGGCGGCACGGGCCCGGCGGCAGTCGTCGGCCACCTGCGCCACCGGGTGTCCTCGGCGGTGCGCGGCCTGGTCGCGGCGTCACGGCCCGAGGTCGAGCTCGGCCGCGCCGACCTCCCCGACTGGATCCACCCCTCCGACATCCTCGCCGACGGGCACGACGCCGACGAGGCGAAGGCGTTCGCCCGGTCGCTGGGCCTGCCGCGCTGCAGCGACGGCATCGCCGCCTGGGCCGCGCTCGGTGCCCTCGCCGCCATCGTCCGAGTCCGCGACGACGGCCGTCGCAGCGCGGTCATCGTCGACGAGTCGGGCGCCCGCTCACCCCTGTCGCGGTGGGCCAGGGCGATCGGGTTCGCCCCCGTCGAGCTCGAGCTCACCGGCCACCGCTCCAGCGTCGAGGTCCTCGACGTCGACACCGCGTCGCTCGACGTCATCGTCCGTCTGCACCCCGGCGGCTGCGACGCCGACGACGTCGACGAGGCGATGAGCCAGGCGTCGTGGGCGCTGAAGTCCGGTGGGCTGCTGTGCACCACCCTGCCGATCGGCCCGGGCAGCGCCGAGGGCGCCCTCGGACCGGCCGACGTCCGGGCCGTCCTCGCCCGGGCCCACGACCTCGGCTTCGTCCTGGTCGGCGACCTCGACGGCGACATCACCGGGCGGATGCGGCAGGCGTCGGGCACCTCCACCCGCGCCGACACGGCATACGGGCTGCTGCGGCTGACCCTGAGGAGGCGTTGATGAGTCGCGCCCGCGTCTCCACCGTCCTGCGCATCGTGCTCGCCCTGCTCGTCGTCGCAGCCGTCGCGGTCGCGGTCGCCCGCAACTGGGCCGACGTGTCCGCCGACATCGACAAGGTCGAGGGCGGCACCTTCGTCCTCGCCGCCGCGCTCGCCTGCATCCCCCCGGTCCTGACCATGCTGGGCTGGCGCGTCCTGCTGGCCGAGCTGGGCTCGCCGCTGCACGTCGCGCCGTCCGGTGGGGTGTTCTTCGTCGGGCAGCTGGGCAAGTACCTGCCCGGCGCCGTGTGGAGCATCGTCGCCCAGGCGGAGATGGGGGCTCGGCTGCACATCCCGCGCCGGCGCTCGGCGGTCGTGGCGTTCCTCTCCGTGGCCATCGCCGCGATCTGCGGGCTCATCGTCGGCCTCCCCGCGGTGCCGCTGCTCATCACCGGGAGCGACTCCTCGACGGCGGGGTGGCTGGCGCTGGTCGCCGTCCCCGTCCTCGCGGTCGCCTTCTACCCGCCCCTGCTCAACTGGGGGGTCGCCACCGTGCTGCGTGTCCTGCGGCGCGAACCCCTCGAGCGGCAGCTCTCCGGCCGCGCGATCGCCAAGGCGAGCGGCCTGTTCGTCCTCACGTGGATCTGCTCCGGCCTGCACGCCCTCGTCCTGCTGCGGGCCACCGGGGCGACCGCCGACGTCTCGGGCCTGCTCGTCGCGACGCTGTGCGGGTTCGCGCTCGCCTCGTCGCTGGCGATGTTCAGCGTCGTCCTGCCCGCCGGGGTCGGGGTGCGCGAGGGCCTGCTGGTGCTCATGCTCGCGCCGGTCAGCTCGACCTCGGCCGCCACCGCGGTCGTCGTGCTCTCTCGGTTCCTCACCGTGCTGGCCGACGTCCTCTTCGCGCTGCTCGGGTGGGCCTACGCCCGCCGCCACCACCTGCTCACCTCACGCGAGGAACGCGAGCGCGACCACGTCGTCGTCGACGACGCGCCCGCGGGATAGGTTGGCGCCCATGACCACACCAGACGAGGCGTCTGCCTCGGGCCAGGTGGCCGCACCGCCCGGGGGACCCCTGCTCGCCGTCGCCAAGCGCGCGGCCGAACGTGTCCTGTGGGCCCGCGTCGCCGTCCAGCGTCGTGCCGAGTCACGGCGCGGGTATGCCGCCAACCGCCCGGTCCCCACCACCGTCGCCCCCACCGCGGTGCTGCGCACCGCCGCCGACTGGGAGGCAGCGGTCGCCGAGGGCCGGCACCTGCGACTGCCACTGCACCGCGACCTGCCGAAGAACTGGGACGCGCTCGGTGCCGTCGGTGCGGTGCTGCGCCTCGCCGACGACGGCACGCGCTCGGCGAGGGTGATGGACGCCGGCAGCGCCCGCTACTCACCCGTCCTGCCCTGGCTGCGGCTCTACGGCCTGGGCGAGGCGCCCGGGTCGCTGCTCGGGATCAACCTCGAGTTCGGCGCCGAGGTGCACCGCGACGGCGTCGTCTTCCGGCACGGTGACGTGACCGCCACCGGGCTGCCCGACGGCTCGCTCGACGCGGTCACCTGCATGTCGGTCATCGAGCACGGCGTACCCGTGGCGGCGTTCCTGCACGAGACCGCCCGCGTGCTGCGCCCCGGCGGGGTGCTGTGCGTCTCCACCGACTACGACCAGTCGCCGCCCGACACCACCGGCCGCACGGCGTATGGCAGCGAGGTCAAGATCTTCGGTCCCGAGGACATCCGAGAGCTGGTCGCGACGGCCGACGCCGCGGGCCTCGAGCTCGTCGGCGACCTCGCCACCTCGGACGCCCTCTCGCACGCCGAGCGCCCGGTGCACTGGGACCGCGTCGGGCTGGACTACACGTTCATCCTGCTCACGTTCCGCCGTCGCTGAGCCGGACACGAAAGGCGCCGCCCCGCAAGTGGGCGGCGCCTTCGTCGTGAGGGCAGGGAGGGGCGTCAGGCGGCGCCGGGCTCCTGGGTGTCGCTGGCCGGGTACTTCTTCACGAAGTCGATGACGGCCTGGCCGGACAGGTCGCCGCACATCTGGCGGTGGCCTGCGTCCTTGGCCCAGTGCGCGAGGGCGTAGGGCTTGCCGGCCGGGAACGCGCCACGGCTGGCGTCCCACTCGACGACCTTGAACTTGCCCGAGGACTCGGGGAGCTTGTCGGCCTTGTCGGCGACGTCCTTGAGCAGCGCGGTGTCCTTCACCTTGCTGCCGTCGTACCAGAGGATCGTGTAGCCGTGCTCGAGGTTGTGCACGAGGGTCTCGAGCGGCGGGCGGTCGGCCGCGGTGTAGAAGCCGCGTCCGCTGACGTCGGGGGTCGCGAAGTGCGGGCCGTGGCTCGGCGGGACGGTGTCGTACTTCACCGAGGTCTCGTCGGGCTTGTTGGTGCCCGGGCCGACGTGCTCGCCGCTGCCGCCGCCGGCGTCGGTGGTGACCGGGTCGCAGGAGGCCGCGGCCACGGAGACCCCGAGGTTGGGCAGCTGACCGGACTTGGCGTCGTCGACGGCATACGCCACGACACCGCCGAGGCCCAGCAGCAGGACGACGAGGGCGATGCCGATGCCGGCCTTGACCTTGCGCTCCTTGGCCTTCTGCTGGCTCTGGATCTCGGCCAGGCGCGCCTTGCGGTCCTGGCTGACTCGCTTGTTGCTCACGGGTTCCTCGGTGGCTCGGGGTCGGGTCGCGCAGAGTCTACGGGCCCCACCTTGGGTCGTTGTCACCCGAACGCGCGACACTGGCCGCATGTCCCCGAGCCCGTCGACGACCGCAGAGCACCGTCGCGTGTGGCGCTCGCCGCGGCCGGTGTCGGTGGGCCTGCTCATCTCGATCCTGCGTCGCGGCGGCGGCGACCCGACGTTCCAGCCCGACCGCGGCGACGGCTGGTGGCTGGGGCTGCCGACGCCCGCCGGCCCGGCCACCCTGCGCCTCGAGCAGCGTGACGACCTCGGGGAGGTGGTGGCCACCGCATGGGGCCCCGGTGCCCAGTGGGTGCTCGCGCAGGTGCCCGAGCTGCTCGGGGACGCCGACGACGACAGCGGCTTCGTCGCCCACCACCCGCAGGTCGAGCGTGCGCAGCGCCGGTATGCCGCGTGGCACGTCCCGCGGTCCGGCCTGGTCATGCACGCGCTGGTGCCCGGCATCATCGAGCAGAAGGTCACAGGGCAGGAGGCCTTCGGCGGCTACCGGCGGCTCGTGCACCGGTTCGGGTCGCGCGCTCCCGGGCCGGGGCAGGAGCGGCGCCTGTGGGTCGCCCCCGACGCGGCGACCTGGGCGACCGTGCCGTCGTGGGAGTGGCTGCGTGCGTCCGTGGACGGGGCCCGCTCGGCGACGGTGGTGCGCGCGGCCAAGGTCGCCGGACGGCTGGAGGAGTGCGTCGGGCTCACGGCGACGCAGGCGCGGGCCCGGCTGCGCGCCGTACCCGGCATCGGCGTGTGGACGTCGTCGGAGGTGGCGCAGCGAGCGCTCGGCGACGCCGACGCGGTGAGCTTCGGCGACTACCACGTGGCCAAGAACATCACCTGGGCGCTGCTGGGCGAGGCCCGCGACGACGACGTCCTCGCCGAGCTGCTCGAGCCCTACCGCGGGCACCGCTACCGCGTGCAGCGGCTGCTCGAGCTCGACGGCCACTTCCGGCCGCGCCGAGGGCCCCGGATGGCGCCGCGCACCCACCTCCCCGGGCGGGTCTGACGCGCCCGCCAGGCGACGGCGTCGTCAGGTCCAGCGGCGTTCGGTGACGGTGAGGGTGGCCTCGAGCCCGTCGACCTCTGCAGGGGCCCCGGCGTGCAGGGACTCGCCCCACAGCGCGACCTGCAGGCGGGCCACGGCCACGCCGAGCTCGTAGCCGCTCGGGGCACTGACGCGCAGCTCGTAGGTGTCGGCCGCGGTCGCGGCCCCCGTGCCTGTGCTACCGCGGCTCCCGACGTCGACCCCGGCCTCGGGGGCGCCGCGCAGGGCCACGGCGACGGCCCGGCCGAGGCGGTCGGCCACGGGTTCGGGTGCCACTGAAGGGATCCCGTCCTCGAGGGCGGCAGCAGTGCCGGGCGCCGTGCCGAGCGCCGAGCGCACGGCCTCGACGCTGCCCAGCCCGAACCAGTCGGTGGGGCCGTGCCGCAGCAGGGCCCGCGCGCCGGGCCCGGCGTCGGCGCTCGCCCACCGCGACCCGCGGACGACCGCGGCAGGCACGGCGTCGGTCTTGCCCTTGACGAGGTCGGCCGCGGCGGCGAGCTCGTCGGCCACCGCCCGCGCGGTGACGTGCAGGGGGCGCTCGTCCGCGTCGACGCCGCCGCGCAGGTCGTCGAGCACCTCGAGGCCACTGGCGCCCAGGGCGAAGTCGGTCTGCCCGCCGCGCCACGGACGTCCGGCAGTGTCACTGAGCACCACCCCGAGGCGCTGCAGCCCCGTGGCGGCGAGCAGCGTGAGCCGCAGACGGTCCGCCTCGGCGTCGGGGTCGGCCGGCAGGACCAGCACGTCGTCGCGGCCGCCGGTGTTGGAGGCGTCGACACCGGCGGCCGCCATGACCGGCCCGGCGACCGCCTGCACGACCTGCGTGACGCGGTCACCGGCACGGCGCTCGGCCACGACGCGCACCGTCTGAGCAGCGACGACGGCGGTGTGGTCGGCGCCGTCCGCCCAGAGGCCGAGCGACTTGGAGACGACCTTGCTGGAGACGACGAGCACGTCACCGTCGACGAGCTCGAGGCCGGACGAAGCCAGCGCCGTGAGCAGCAGGTCGGCGAGGTCGTCGTCGGTGTGGACCTCGGGGACCCCGGTCACCGGCAGCAGCGTCAGGCCGGCCACGGTTCAGTGCCCAGCGGCGGCACCGGGGCCGGCGAGCTCGAGGGCCAGGTCGAGGGCGGCGCCGGCGATGTCGGCGGCGGCGTCGCGGTCGGTCATGAGCAGCGGCCGGGCGCGGACCGTGGCGCGGGGGAGGCGCACGCCGGCGGCGTCCTCCTGCGAGACCAGCCACCCGTCGAGGAAGTCCTCGTAGAGGCCGGCGACGGCAGAGGCCGTGGTGTCGACCCCGATGGCGGCCAGGCAGGCGTCGGCGTGGCCGCGCACCGGTAGGCCGCCGATGAGGGGGGAGACGCCCACGACGGGAGCAGCGGTGCCCCGCAACGCATCTCGCACACCCGGCACGCCGAGGATGATGCCGATCGAGACCACTGGGTTGCTCGGCGGGAGGAGGACGACGTCGGCCTGCCGGATGGCGTCGAGGACGCCCGGGGCCGGGGTGGCGCGGTCCATGCCGACCGCGATGAACCGCTGTGCGGGGATCGAGGCCTGGTGCCGCACCCACCACTCCTGGAAGTGGATCGCGCGCTGGCCCTCGTCGTCCTCGACGACGACGTGGGTCTCGACGGGGGAGTCGGTCATCGGCAGCAGCCGGACGTGCTGGTCGGGCAGCCCCCACCGTTGCGAGAGCCGGGCCGTGACCTCCGAGAGCGAGACGCCCTGGCCGAGCCACTGCGAGCGGACGACGTGGGTGCCGAGGTCGAGGTCGCCGAGCCCGAACCACTGGGGCACGGCGCCGTACGCCGCGAGCTCGCCCTGCACGCGGTGGGTCTCCTCCGCGCGCCCCCAGCCCTGGCCCTCGTGGATCCCGCCGCCGAGGGTGTACATCAGCGTGTCGAGGTCGGGGCACACCCGCAGCCCGAACAGGCTGATGTCGTCGCCGGTGTTGCCGATGACGGTCAGCTCGGTGTCGCCGAGGCCGGGGGTGCGGTCGAGGTGGGTGCGGAGGCCGCGCAGGAAGCGTGCGCCTCCGACGCCACCGGCCAGTGCCGTGATGCGCATGAGCTGCAGTCTTCCAGCAGGTCCACCGGCGCGTCCCCCGGGCCCATCCGCGGGGCCGCCTGTCGGGGCCGCCCGCGAGGGGACGCGCCCGGAGCCATGCCGGCGGAGCAACCCCCAGCCCGGCCACAGGGTGCCCACAGGTGGCCGCCGCACCGTCGGGGTATGAGATCACGAGACCCCCAGCGCGTCCTCCGCGCGATCCGCCGCACCACGGTCGGGTCGCTGCTGGCAGCCCTCGTCGGCTCCGGCTTCGTGGCGGTCCACCTGGCCGGCGACCACGCGAGCGCCGCCGCGGCCGCCGCGACCCGCGCCTCCGACGACCGTGCCGTCCGTGACGAGCAGGTGCCCCAGCCGGAGCCCACGCCGCAACCGGTACGGCGCCCGAGCACCAGGACCCGGCACCACACGACGCGCAAGGCCCCGGCCCCGGCGCCGGCGCAGCAGGGCTTCCAGCCGGTGGCGCCGGTGCAGCCGAGCACCGGCCCCGCGCAGTCCGGCAGCGGCGGCTCGTGAACCCCTGCCCGTCACCCGTCGTCCTCTGTGCTGCGGGTCTTTGAGGTGCTGCGGGTCTTTGAGCGGTTGACCCGGTCAGGACCGGGTCAACCGCTCAAAGACCCCACCAACACCAGGGACCAACACCAGGGACCAGCACCAGGGACCAGCACCAGAGACCAGCACCAGAGACCAGCACCAGAGACCAGCACCAGGAGACCAGCACCAGGGGACGGGGCTGGCGAGGACGCACTGCAGGTCCACAGGAAACCCACATCCGCCCCGGACCGGCTCCGTAGCTGCCGCACAGGAACCCCACAGCGGCCGACGCGAGTGTCGGAACCGAACAGCCACCCACGAGAAGGGACCGCCCCGATGAGCTCCCCCCGCAACCCCCTGAGCCTGGCCCGCCGCTGGACGGCCGGCGTCCTGCTGGCCTCCACGCTCGGCGCGGGGGCCGTCGGCGTCCACCTGGCGCAGGACCAGGGCACCACGACGGCCGGCTCGACCGGCACCAGCGGATCCGCCTCCGACACGAGCAGCTCGGGCTCGTCAAGCAGCACGGGGTCCACCGGCTTCAGCGCCGTCCCCGGGGTGTCCTCGGGCACCGGCTCCGCCCAGACCAGCACGAGCGGGTCGTGAGCGCCGTGCACACCGACACCGCCCGCGTGGGCCAGAACGTCTTCACCGCGTCCGCCTCCTTCGAGGCCATCGGCACCCACCACCACCTCATCGTGACCCGGCCGGAGACCCTCGGCGTGGCCATCTCCGCCGCCCGCGACCTCCTGGCGGAGCTCGACGCAGCGGTGTCGCGGTTCCGTCCCGACTCGGAGGTGAGCGCGCTCGCCCGGCAGCACGCCGACCGCGACGCCACCGCGCTGGTGTCGCCGGTGTTCGCCGCGAGCCTGGCTGCGGCGCTGCGTACGGCGCGGCTGACCGACGGACTCGTGGACCCCACCGTGGGGGGCGCCGTCATCGCCTCCGGGTACGACGCCGACCTGGCGGTCGTCCGCGCTCGTGACCAGCGCGACGACGGCGCGCGCGACGACGACCCGCGCGACGACGACCCGCGCAACGACAGCGCGCGCCGGGACGACCCGCGCGACGACGACCCGCACGGCACGCGCGGGCTCGTGGAGCACGCGGTCGTCCCGGGCTGGCGCACCGTGGAGCTCGACCAGTCGCTGCGCCAGGTTCGCGTCCCGGCCGGCACGGTCCTCGACCTCGGCGCCAGTGCCAAGGCGTGGGCGGCCGACACCATCGCCGCCCGGCTTGCCGCGTCGCTCGACGGCGGTTTCCTGGTCAACCTCGGTGGCGACCTCGCCGTCTCGGGCGACCTGCCCGCCGACGGGTGGCAGGTCGCCGTCGAGGGCACGGCGGGCGAGGTGCGCCAGGTCGTGGCCGGCCACGGGCAGGCCTTCGCCACCTCCTCGACCGGCCGGCGCACCTGGGCCCACGAGGGCCACCCCCGCCACCACATCGTCGACCCGCGGACCGGTCTCACCGCGCCCGCCGTGTGGGAGCAGGTGACCTGCGCCGGGGCCACCGCAGTGGAGGCCAACGCCGCGTCGACGGCCGCCGTCGTCCTCGGGCGGGAGGCGCCGGCGTGGCTGGCTGCCCGCGGCATACCGGCACGGCTCGACCCGGCCGGCGGCGGACCCGTCGTCACGACGCCCGGCTGGCCACAGCCCGGCGCGAGCGGGAGGAGCGCGGCATGAACGAGCTCCTGTGGTTCGTCTCCCGGGCGACCGGCACGGCGAGCATCGTCCTGCTGACCGCGGTGCTCGTCCTGGGGGCGCTCACCGCCGGCCGCCGCAGCCGCGCCCTGAGCCAGACCGTCGTGGTCGGGCTGCACCGGTCGCTGGCCCTCGGCACGTCGGCGTTCCTGCTCGCGCACATCGGCACGGCGGTCCTGGAGACCTACGTCAGCATCGACTGGGTCTCCGCGTTCGTGCCCTTCACCGCCGGCTACCAGCCGCTGTGGGTCGGGCTCGGCACCCTCGCCTTCGACATCGTGCTGGCCGTGGTCGCGACGTCCCTGCTGCGGCACCGGCTCTCCCGGCGCGCGTGGAAGGCCGTCCACCTCACGGCATTCGCCCTCTGGCCGCTCGCCCTCGTCCACGGCTACGCCATGGGCACCGCGAACGAGCCGCTGCTGCGCCTCGTACCCGTCGCCTGCGCCGTCGTCGGCGGCCTCGCCCTCACCTGGCGCGCCGTCGCGCGCCACGCCGACCAGGACCGCCGCCAGGCGATCCTCACCCAGGAGTGGTCATGAACCTCGTCCAGCTGCTCGAGCAGTCCGGCCTCACCGGCCGTGGTGGTGCGGCGTTCAGCACCGCCACCAAGGTCCGCGCCGCCCACGAGCACGGTGCCGCGCTCATCGTGAACGCCTGCGACGGCGAGATCGGAGCCATGAAGGACGCGTACGTCGTCGAGCACCACCTCCCGGAGCTGGTCCGCGGCGCCACGCTCGTCGGTGGCCGGCGCGTCCGGTACGCAGCCCACCGCGGGTCCGCGACCGAGGCCCGGCTGCGCTCGGCAGGGCTCGACGTGCTCTCGGCACCCGCGCGGTACGTGTCGTCGGAGGAGACGTCCCTCATCTCGCTGGCCCAGGGCGGGCTGGCGCGGCCGATGACCAAGCGGCAGCCGTTCGTCATGGGCGGCGCAGACAGCGAGGGACGGCGCATCAGCCCCACGGTGGTGCTCAACGCCGAGACCCTGTGGCGGGTCGCCCAGGTCGTCGAGCACGGGCCGCAGTGGTTCCGGTCGCAGGGCCTGCCGGACGAGCCGGGCCCGCGCCTGGTCGGCGTCGGCGGTGCGGTCTCCCGCCCGGGCGTCATCGCCACGAGCGCCGGGATCGCCCTGCGCGACATCGTGGCGGCAGCCGGGGGCGACCTCGACCACAGCGGCCCGGTCATCGTCGGCGGCCTCGGCGGCGTGCTGCTCAGCCGCGCCGAGGCTGCCTCGGCCACCTGGTCGACCGAGGGCCTGCGGGCGTTCGGTGGGCGTCCGGGGTCGGGCGTCGTGCACGTGCTCGATGCCGGCGACTGCCCCGTGGCGCAGCTGGCCCACTGGTTCGACCACGCGGCGGGGGAGAGCGCCGGCCAGTGCGGTCCGTGCATGTTCGGCCTGCCGTCGATCGCCGCCGACTGGCACGAGCTGGCCGTCGGGAGCTCGCCCGTCGCCCGCGAACGCCTCCAGCGCCGGGCCGCCTCGGTCACCGGCCGCGGTGCGTGCCGCTTCCCCGACGGCGTCGCAGGGCTGGCCACCTCGGCCCTGCGCGTGCTGTCCGACCACCTCGCCGACCACGCCTGCGGCCGCTGCGCCGAGGGCCACCCCTCCAGGAGCAGCCATGACCGCGTCCTCGCCCACTGACCGCCGCGACCGTCCCGCGCTCGCCGGCCACCCCACCGTCAGGGTCGACCGGGTCGCCTGCACCGGGCACGGCGTGTGCGCCAGCCTTCTCCCGGGAAGCGTCCGGCTCGACGAGTGGGGCTATCCCGTCGTGCTCACCGCCGCCGAGGGAGGCGTCGACGACGGGGAGAGCGCACGGGCTGCGGCGGTCCGTCTCTGCCCGGCCATGGCCCTGTACGCAGAACGCCGGAGCTGACCTACGGTCGATGGTGGACGCCCCGTGCTCGGGCGCCGCGTCCCTATCAAGGTTCATCTGATCGGGCAAATATCAGACTTCCGCTTGACGAACCACGTATGACACGCGTGTAATTCCATTGTTGTCATCGGGCCGGTGGCGACAACGGCACCGGGTCGAGGAGGAAGCCGTGCACGAACTTCAGTTGGTCGCCCTGGACGGCGGCGACGACACCGAGATGTCCTGGCAGGAGCGTTCGCTCTGCGCCCAGACGGATCCCGAGGCGTTCTTCCCCGAGAAGGGCGGCTCGACGCGCGAGGCCAAGAAGGTCTGCGTGGGCTGCGAGGTGCGCTCCGAGTGCCTCGAGTACGCCCTGGCGAACGACGAGCGCTTCGGCATCTGGGGCGGGCTGTCCGAGCGGGAGCGCCGCAAGCTCAAGAAGCGTGCGGTCTAGTCGCCGGACCGGCGACCCCCTCGTGACGAGCTCATGACGCTGGCCCCGCCCCACCGCACGACCGACGCCGGATCGGCCCCCCACCCCGGCTCCAGCCAGAGCTCCCACGCGGGTGCCGCCCCCGGCGCCGAGACGACCGGCGTCGCGGCCGCCGTGACCGCGGTGCTGGTGCTCCGCGGACCCGCGTCCGCGCTGCCGCAGACCTTGGACTCCCTGGCCCGGCAGACGCGTCTCCCCGACCGGCTCCTGGTCGTGGACCCCGGCCTGGACGGCAACGCCGTCGAGGTGGTCCGCGCCCACCGGGCCCTCGCCGACGCCGTGCCGGACGCCGCGTACGTCAGCGTCGCCGACGCCGCCACGCTCACCGAGGCCGTCCGCGCCGCCCTCGCACAGGTTGGCGAGCACGCGGCTGCCGCCGGTGGCGAGCACCGCTCCGTCGCGGGCGAGACCCCGGCGGTCCCGGACGACACCGCAACCGTCGCCGACGAGACCCCCGCTGTCGAGCACCTGTGGGTGCTCACCTGCGACAGCGCAGCTGCGCCCACGACGCTGGCCCGGCTCCTCGACGCCGTACGCCGCTCGCCCTCGGTCGGCGCCGCCGGCCCCAAGCTCCTCGACTGGACCGTCCCTGGTGCCCTGCGCTCCGTCGGCGTCCAGCTGACCCGCAGCGGTCGGGTCATCCCGTCCCCCGCGCCGGGTGAGCCCGACCAGGGCCAGTACGACCGCCGCTCCGACGTCCTTGCGGTGCCGGCGACGGGGATGCTCGTCGAACGGGCGGTCTTCGACGGCCTGCGCGGTCCCGACCGGGCGTTCGGCGACTTCGGCGCCGACGTCGACTTCTCCTGGCGCGCCCAGCAGGCCGGCCACCGGGTCGTCGTCGTGCCCCGGGCCACGGTGTGCACCGGCGCGCCACTGGGTGACGACGACCGGAGCCCCTCGGGCTCGGGGGACACCGCCACCCGCATGCGGCGCCAGGCCCGGCGGGTCGCGCTGGCCCGGTGCGCCTGGTGGGCGCTCCCGTTCCTCGCCGTATGGGTGGCCCTGACCAGCCTGGCCGCCGCCCTCGCGCTGCTGGTCGCCAAGCGGCCGCGCGCCGCCTGGGCCGAGCTGTCCGACCTCGGTGCCGTGCTCACGCCCGGCCGCGTGCTGGGCGCCCGGTGGCGCTCACGGGGCACGCGCCGCGTACGCCGTCGTGACCTCGCCGGGCTGTTCGTGCCCGCCTCGACCGTGCTGCGCCACACCGGCGACCTGGTGCACGACCAGGTCGCCTTCGACGACGGCCGCGTCCTCGAGACGACCACCGAGGTCGTCGAGGCCGGTCCGGTGCCCGACGAGGCGCAGGACCTGCACGTGCTGGGCTCCACCTGGCTCTCGCGCGCCGCTCGCAACCCCGGCCTGCTCGCCTTCCTCCTCGCCACGGTGACCGCGCTCGTGGCCACCCGGTCCATGGGCGGCGGCCTGTTCGAGCGGCTCGGGTCCGGCGTCGTCGGTGGGGAGCTGCTCGGCGGCCGCGCCACCACAGGGTCGACCTGGCACCTGTGGCTCGACGGCTGGCACGGAGCCGGCCTCGGCCAGTCCGGGGAGCAGGGCCCCCACCTCGTGGTCCTCTCCGCCCTCGCCTGGCTGGTCACCCACCTGCCCGTCGTCGGTGCCCCCGCGTCGCCGGTGGGATCGGCGGTCGCGCTGCTCGTGACCCTCGCCGTCCCCGCCTCGACGCTCGCTGCCTACCTCGGCGCCCGCGTCATCACCCACTCGCGCTGGCCGCGGGCCCTGGTCGCCCTGGCGTGGGGGAGCACCGCGGTGCTGACCTCCGCCACTGCGACCGGTCGGCTCGGCGGCCTCGTCACGGGGATGCTGCTGCCCCTCGTCGCCGCCGGGTTCGCCCTCGCCGCCCGGAGGGGTGGCTCGACGACCGTGACCGCCGCGACCGTGCTGGCCACCGCGGTGCTCGGGGCGTTCGTCCCGGCGTTCCTGCCGCTGGCGGCGCTGGCCGCGGTGCTCGTCGTCGTCCTCGGCCGCGGCGGTGCGCGCCTGCGGGGGCTGGCCCTGCTCGTCGGACCCGCCCTGCTGCTCGGGCCGTGGGTGCAGACGCTCGTCGAGCGACCCATGCTCCTGCTCGCCGGGCCCGGACTCACGGTGTGGGGCGCCGACCAGGCGCTGCCGTGGCAGCTCGTGTTGCTGCACCCGGGCGGCCCGGGTTCGTACCCCGTGCTGCTGTCCGCCCCCGTCGTGCTGGCCGGTGTGCTGGGTCTGTTGCGGGCCGGCCGCCGCGGCTGGACCGCCACGGTGCTGTCCTTCACCGGCCTCCTCGGCCTCGCCTACGCCCTGCTGGCACCCCGCCTGGTGCTCGCGACCGTGCCCGCGGGCTCGCCCGACGCCGGCGCCTCGGTCACCGCGTGGTCCGGCACCGGACTGGCGCTGCTGGCCCTCTCGCTCCTCGCGGCAGCGCTCCTGGGTGCCGACGGGCTCGCGGTCTCGCGAGCCCGCGGTGGCTGGGTGGCACTGACCCGCTGGCCCGTGGCCGCTGCGCTCATCGTCGCCGTGGTCGCCGGGATCGGCTGGACCTCGTGGAAGACCCTCGGCGACACGCTCGGTACGTGGACCGATCCGCGCCCGGCCGTCGCCGTCGACCAGGCCGAGAGCGGTGTCGGCAACCGCATGCTCCTGCTGCAGCCCGAGGGCACTGGGCTGTCGTTCGACCTGCTGGGGCGCGAGCCCTCCGACCTCGCCCGGTCCCTGCCGCCGACGGCCGCGGACCGCCCTGACGAGACCGCGCTCGCGACCGCGGTCGGCCAGCTGTTCCAGCAGGGCGCCGCACCCGGTGAGCTCGACCCCGCCAAGGCGCTGTCCGACCTCGCGGTGGGGTTCGTCGGCCTGCGCACCGACGACACCGATCCTCGGATCCGGGCGCTGGACGCCACCGCCGGCCTGGGCCGCCTCGGCCAGCACGACGGCGTGACGTTCTGGCGGGTCCTCCCCGGCGGCTCGAGGGCCGACGACGGGTCCCTGGCCCCCTCCCGCATCCGGCTCGTGACCGCCCGCTCCGCGCAGGCACTGTCCGTGGACGGCGACCACGGCCGCCTCGTCACACGGGCAGTCGTGCCCCAGGGCGCCTCCCTCGTCCTCGCCGAGCCCGCCGGGTGGGTCCGGCACGCCCGCGTGGAGGTCGACGGCCACGTGGTGGCGCCGGCCGACGAGGGCGTCGCCTACCCCGTACCCGCGGGCGCGCACACCCTCACCGTCGAGGTGCTGCCCTCCGACGCCACCTGGCGCTGGGCCCAGGGTCTCGCCCTCCTGCTCGTGGTGTTCCTCGCCATCCCCTTCGGCAACCGTGCCTCGAGGAGGCGGTCGTGAACGTCTCCGTCAGCGGCATCGTCCGGACGGTGCTCGTCGCCGCGGCCGGCGCGGGCCTCGTGGTCGCTGCCACGCAGAGCCAGGGCGCGATCGCCCTCGGGTCGAGGACGGCGGACGACTCGCGCGTCAGCGGCTCCACCGACCCCGTACGCGGCTCGACCGTCGTGTGCCCCGGCCCCGAGCTCAAGGGGGTCCCCGGCGTGGACGACCTCCCACTGGGGGTAAGGGTCGCGGCAGCTGCCGCCCCCGCGTCGGTCCTCAGCGGGGTCGCGCCCGTGTCGACGCCGGGCAGCGTCGTGCTCACGGCAGTCCCCGGCGGCCCCGCCAAGGACACGGCGACGACGCGCGGCGACCTCGCCGCCGCCGACGTCGGTGGTCGCTCCGGCGTCCTCGCCGAGGCATCGCAGGCGCTGGCTCCCGGCCTGGCCGCGGCGCAGTCCTGGCTGGTGGCCTCCGGCGACCAGCGGGCGCTCGCCTCGAGCCCCTGCACCCAGGCCGGGTCGGACTTCTGGGTCCTGGCGGGCGGAGGCGCTCCGGGCCGCCAGGAGCGGCTCGTCCTCACCAACCCGGGCGGCAACGCGGTCACCGTCGACCTGACCCTGCACGGCCCCGACGGCGAGCTCGCGTCACCGCAGGGCAAGGGCATCGTCGTCCCGGCTCGCGGCCGCACGTCGTTCCTCGTGGACTCCATCGCCGGCGACGTCGCGTCGCCCGCCCTGCACGTGGTCGCCGAGGGTGGGGTCGTCTCCGCGGCGGTCAACGACTCGTGGCTCGACGGCACGCGCCCGGCCGGCTCCGACGACGCCGTACCCACCGCACCGCCGTCACGAGACCAGGTCATCCCCGCGGTCCAGGTCGCCGGCCCGGCCGTGCTGCGCGTCGCCGTACCGGGTGACTCCGAGGCCGTCGTCCAGGCCAGGGTGCTCACCGCGACCGGGCCACGCGCCCTGCCTGCCGGTGGTGTCACGCGCCTCGACGGCGGACAGGTCCGCGACATCGACCTGTCCAAGCTGCCGTTCGGCACCGTCGGCATCCAGGTCCGGGCCGACGTCCCGGTCGTGGCCGCGGTCATGGTCAGCCGAGGTGCTCCCGGTGCGCCGAGCGACTTCGCCTGGTCGTCGTCCACCCCGGCGCTCACCGGTGTGGCCGGGCTGCCGTTGATGGACCCTGCAGGCTCGCCGAAGCCCCTGGCCCGTGGCCTCGGGCTCAGCGCCACCGGCGACACGGCCGTGGTCGACGTGGTCACTCTCGGCGCGGGCGGGGCGGAGAAGACCCAGCGCGTGACCGTGGCCCGCGACAGCTCGTCGACGGTCAACCTCACGGGCGCGAGCTCGGTGTGGGTGCGGCAGGTCTCCGGCAAGGGCCTGCTGCACGGCGGGGTCATCTCGGCCATCTCCGTCGCCGACGGCACCCTCATCACCTCGACCCCGCTGCTCGACACGGCCCTGCGGACGACGAGCGTGAGCCTGCGCGAGGTCCGCCACTAGGCCCGAAACCGGTCAGCCGGGGACGGTGTGGCCTCGGGGCGGTCAGTCGTCGCCGGTGTCGTAGCGGGGGTCGAGGTCGCCGGGCGCCATGCCGAAGAGTGCGGCAACCTGCTCGACGACGACGTCACCGACGATCGCGGTCAGCTCGCGCTGGTCCTGGGCACGCGCCTCGATCGGCCTGCGGTAGATGACGATCCGCGCCGGCTGCCTGCCGTGGGAGGGAAAGACACGGCCCAACGGGACGCCGTCGCGCTCCCACGGCGCGGGGTCGGTGGTCGGCACGTCCTCGACGGCGAACTCGACCTGCTCGAACCGCGGTCCCAGCCGTGGTTCGAGCCTGGCCGCGCTGTCGAGCACCAGGTCGTCGAACTGCTGGCGCCGAGTCACCATCGCGGGCACGGCAGGCCATGCCAGCGGGCCACGGACGCCGCGGCCGCGGCGGTCCCGGCGTGGTCCGCGGCGGGCGGCGGGCGAACCGGGGGAGCCGGACGAAGTCACGCGACCACCCTACGGCGTGCCGGGTCGGCGGCCGCCGGGTCGTCGCATAGAGTCCCCGTCGTGAGTCTGTCCAGGAGGTGCTCCCGCACCGCGTGCCCCAAGGCCGCCATCGCGACGCTCACCTACGTCTACGCTGACCAGACCGCGGTGGTCGGCCCGCTCGCCACCTTCGCCGAGCCGCACACCTACGACCTGTGCCTCGACCACGCCGAGGGGCTCACCGCCCCGCGCGGGTGGGAGATCGTGCGGCTGTCGGGGGAGTACGTCGAGCCCGAGCCGTCGCACGACGACCTGCTGGCGCTGGCCAACGCGGTCCGCGAGGCGGGGCGTCCCCGGCTCGGTGAGCAGCCGCTGGCACGCACGGCCGGCCACCCCACCGGGCACACCACGGTGCGGGCGGACGACGAGGGCGCCTCGGGTGCCGTCGAGACCGGTCGTCGCGGGCACCTGCGCGTTCTGCGCGACAGCTGACCCCGGCTAGGGTTGCGGCGTGTCCACGCCCCACCTCGCCGACTTCGTCAAGGCCTATGACGTCAGGGGCCTGGTGCCCGAGCAGCTCAACGTCGACGTGGCCTGGGCCCTTGGTTCGGCGTTCGCCCAGGCGGTCGTCATCCCCGAAGGTGCCACCGGCGTCGTCATCGGCCACGACATGCGCCCCTCCTCGCCGGAGCTCTCCCGCGCCTTCGCGGCGGGCATCACCGCGCACGGCCTGGACGCCACCCTCATCGGCCTGTGCAGCACCGACGGCCTCTACTACGCCAGCGGGGCTCTCGACCTGCCCGGGGCGATGTTCACCGCGAGCCACAACCCCGCGCAGTACAACGGGATCAAGCTCTGCCGCGCGGGCGCCCGGCCGGTCGGGCAGGACTCCGGCCTCGCCGCGGTCCGCGACCTCGCACAGGAGCTGCTCGACTCCGGCACCAGCGCCGGCCCGGCCGAGGTCGCGAGCGGTGAGGTGGGCGAGCGCGACCTGCTCGCCGACTACGCCACCTTCCTGCGCGGACTGGTCGACCTGTCGGGCAGCCGCCCGCTGAAGGTCGTCGTCGACGCCGGCAACGGCATGGGCGGCCACACCGTCCCGGCCGTCCTCGGCTCGGGTGCTGGCCTTCCCCAGCTGCCGCTCGAGGTGGTTCCGCTGTACTTCGAGCTCGACGGCACCTTCCCCAACCACGAGGCCAACCCCCTCGAGCCCGAGAACCTGCGCGACCTGCAGGCCGCTGTCGTCGAGCACGGCGCCGACCTGGGCCTGGCGTTCGACGGCGACGCCGACCGGTGCTTCGTCGTCGACGAGCGCGGCGAACCCGTCAGCCCCAGCGCCGTCACGGCCCTCGTCGCGACCCGCGAGATCGCCCGCGAGGTGGCCGCCGGCGCCAAGGCCGAGGACGTCGCCGTCGTCTACAACGTCATCTCCTCCGCCGCCGTCCCCGAGATCATCGCCGAGCAGGGCGCCCGCGGCGTCCGCACCCGTGTCGGCCACTCGTTCATCAAGGCGGAGATGGCGCGCGAGGACGCGGTGTTCGGCGGCGAGCACAGCGCGCACTACTACTTCCGCGACTTCTGGTTCGCCGACACCGGCATGCTGGCCGCCATGCACGTCCTCGCGGCGCTGGGCGAGCAGGACGAGCCGCTGAGCGGGCTCACCGCTGCCTACACCCGGTATGCCGCGTCCGGCGAGATCAACTCGACGGTCACCGACGCCGCAGCGGCCACCGCGCAGGTGCGCGACTGGGCTGCTGCGCAGGGCGCCGAGTTCGACGAGCTCGACGGGCTGACCGCGACCCATGCCGCGGCCGAGGGGGCCGACGCGACCGGTGACCGCATGTGGTGGCTCAACCTGCGCGCGTCCAACACCGAACCGCTGCTGCGGCTCAACGTCGAGGCCGCGGATGTGGCCACCATGGAACGGGTGCGGGACGATGTCCTCGCCCTGGTGAGAGGAGAAGGCTGATGGCCGAGCAGACCACAGGAGCCCCGATCGAGCCCTGGCTGCGCGAGATCCTGCGCTGCCCGGCCTGCCGCTCGGGGCTCGCCGACGCTGACGGTGCGGCCGGTCCGGAGCTGCACTGCACCAACGCCGACTGCGGCCTGCAGTACCGCATCGACGACGGCGTGCCCGTCCTGCTGGTCGACGAAGCCCGCAAGCCGGCCTGACCCGGAGGCGGCGACCGATGGCTCCCTACCTCGACGAGGCTCGCATCGACAGCGAGGAGGCCATCGCCGTCCTCGACAGCCACCAGACGCTGCGCGGCCTCGCCACTGCGGGCGCGCAGGTGCGCGAGGCCATCAGCCTCTCCGCCGAGGGCGGCATCACGCGGGTCGCGGGCGGTGAACGTCCGCGTTCCGTGCTGGTCGCGTCGTTGGGCGGTTCGGGCGTGGTGTGCGACATCCTCGACCTGCTGGCCGAGCCTGGTTCGCCCGTGCCGGTCAGCGTGCGGCGCAACGTGCCGCTGCCGGGGTGGGTCGGACCCCTGGACCTGGTCATCGCCGTGTCCCAGTCCGGCCGCGCCGCCGGGCCGCTCGCCCTCGCGGCCGAGGCCGCCCGGCGTGGCGCCTCGCTGCTGACCGTCGGGTCCGCCGACTCACCGCTGGCTGACGTCGCGGCGCAGGCCCGCGGGGTCCACATCGACATCGGCCGCGGCCGTACCACCTCCCGCACCGCACTCTGGTCGCTGCTGGCCCCGGTGCTGCTCGCCGCCGGAGGCCTCGGCCTCGTCGACGTGGGGGAGCAGGTGCTCCTCGAGACCGCCGACCGCCTCGACGAGGTGGCCGAGGCATGCCGTCCCTCCTCGGAGTCGTTCGTCAACCCCGCCAAGGTGCTTGCCGTCGACCTCGCCGAAGGAGTGCCGGTCGTCCTCGGCGACGGCCCCCTCAACGGCGTCGCCGCCGGCCGCGCCGCGTCGATGCTCGCCCGGACCGCGCGCATCCCCGCCATCCACGGCGAGCTCCCCGACGACGCCGCCCAGATCGTGGCCTGCCTCGACGGGCCGTTCACCACCGCGTACGGCGCCTCTGCCGGGGCCCTCGCGGGGGGCGGCTCCGGGGGCGCCTCGGGGGGTGCGGACATCTTCGCCGACCCGTTCCTGGACGGGCCGGTCTCACCGCGGCTCGGGCTGCTGATGCTCCGCGACGCGGTGCCGGACCCCCTGACCCGCGAGGCCGCCGAGTCCGCTGCCGTGGCCGATGCCGTCGCCGAGGCCGCGCGCGAGGCCGGGGCCCGGGTCAGCGAGGTCACGGCGCTGCCCGGCCACCCGCTGACCCGCCTCGCCGGGCAGCTCGCGACGACCGACTTCGCGGCCACCTACCTGGCGCTCGGCCTCGGCCTCGACCCGGCCGTCTCGCCGCACGTCACGGACCTGCGCAACCGCACCGGCCGCTGACGACGGGCCGCTGACCCACCCACTACTGGGCCAGGGCGAGGACCTCGGCGGTGGGAAGGGTCGCGAGCTCGGCGGCGTCGACGACGAGCTTGCTGGCGCGCATGCCGCTGCCGATGACGACCTGGCCGGCTGCGACCACGGCCTCGTCAACGAGCACCGGCCAGTCGGCCGGGAGGCCGACGGGCGTGATGCCGCCGAACTCCATGCCGGTGAGCTCGACGGCGTCCGCCTGTGGCGCGAAGCTGATCTTGCGTACGTCGAGGTGCCGCCGGACCACGCCGTTGACGTCGGCGCGGGTGGAGGCGAGCACGATCACGGCCGCGTAGCGCAGCTCGCCGCCGCGCTTGCCGGCGACGACCACGCAGTTGGCCGAGTGCTCGGGCGCGCTCTCGTAGGCCTCGCAGAACGCAGCCGTGTCGGCCAGCGTCGGGTCGATCGGCGCGACGCGCGCGCTCGGTGCCAAGGACAGTGCCTGGGCCACAGGCGGCGCGAGCAACTCGGGGTGGTCAGCGGCGGGGGACCAACTGAGGGTGCCTTCTGCGCGGTTCACGCCAGCGAGGCTACCGACCCGTGGCCGGTTCGAGCAGGACGTACCCGGCGTCGGTGCCGCGGGTGCCCCAGCCCCGCGCCTCCAGCGCCGCGACGAGGGGTGCGTCGCGCTCCACGAGGGCGGCGCGGGCACCGTACTGGTCGAAGTCCTGCTCCCAGCCGGGCTCGGTGCTGAGCACCCGCAGGTAGGCCCGGGCGCGGGCGGGGCCGTAGATCTCGGCCCGGGTGTCGGCGGTGTGGCGCAGCTCCGGGTGGGCGTACATCAGCCAGCCGCCCAGCAGGTCGGTGTTCCAGACGACCGTGCCGGGGGCCAGCGCCGACAGCGAGGCGTCGAGCCGCGACGGGACGCCCTGCGGCTGCTCCGGCCCGGTGGACGCGAGCAGGCCCGCGAGACCGAGCGCCAGCACAAGCCCCGCGCCGACCAGCACGCGTTCGGCTGCGGTGCCCTGGACGCGGGCACGGCCGAGGGCGCGGTCGAGAGCCCGGGCAGCCAGCGGAGCCACGATGACGGCGCACAGGCCCACGGTGCGCATCGACGACACCCCCCACGCGACCGCCACCAGCCACAGCAGACCCTCCGACCACCGAGGCAGGGTCCGACGGGCCGCCCAGAGCAGCGGCACGAGCAGCACGAGGGCGAGGGTGACGAGCACCGACGGGCTGTCGAGGGTAGGGCGGCGCCACTCGAGGATGTAGGGGCTGACCGCCCGCACCGTCGCGAAGCTCTCGTAGAGCCGCAGCCCCAGTGGTGTCAGGGCGGTCGCGGCCGCGCTCGCCACCACGACGCCGGCGAGCCGCACGACGTCGCCACGGGTGGCACGCGGGCCCCGGCTGGGTTCTTGGCGGCGTCCATCGTCCCGAGCCGGTCGAGGACTCCGGCCATCGAGCGCGACACCGAGGACCACGGCCGCGCCCACCGTCACCCCGACCACCCACGTCCCGTGGCAGCACGCCCACAGCCAGGTCACGGCGACGAGCCACCATCGCGGCCTGAGGTCCCGGGCGGTGCGCAGCCAGGCGCCGATAACCACGGCCAGCAGGACGAACCCCACGAGCTGCGGTCTGGGGCTCAGGCTGTCTGCGGTCCCGAGCACCGCGGCCCCCGCGACGAGCGCAGCGGCCAGCGGCCCGGCGACGCCGCGGCAGAGCGCGAGCAGGGAGGCGCACACGGCGAGCTGTCCGGCCGAGGCCAGCCAGGCGACGGCCGGCAGCCCGCCGAGGTGGTGTGCCCAGGCCATGGCGAGCTCGGGGAGCCACTGGTTGAGCACCCACGGCTGGGTCGTGAAGGTGGAGTACGGGTCGGGGCCGGCGAAGTCGTGGGTGCGCCACAGGTGCTCGCCCGCCAGGACGTGCCACAGGGTGTCGGGGTCGCTGATGCCGGACCCGGCGTGCCGGGCGAGCGCGAGCAGCAGCAGGACGAACGCCACGAGCGGACCCCACCGCAGCACCGCCGGGGCGGGTGTGGATGACGTCTCCTGCGCGGGACGCGCGTCCACGGGGGCCGAGTGGGACGTCACCGCAGCGACGGCGGTGAGGCGGCGGCGTACTCCTGCAGGCTGGCGGCGTTGACGCCCGAGGTCGTCGTCACCTGCAGGTCGGACACCTGCAGCGACGCCTGGTCACGCCCCTGGCTCCCGGCGATGGCGGTGATCCCGCCGGTTGCCTCGAGGCGGACCTCGGTGCGCCCCCGGGGGAGGGTCAGCGGCACCGTCACGGTGCGCGGCTGGTCCTGGGCGACGGTGACGCTACGGGTCGGCCCACCCGGCGCGGAGACCGTCACCGTGCGTTGGGCGTCGCCGTTGCCCGCGACCTCGAAGCTGACCTGCACCTGCACCGGCGTGGTGCCGAGGTTGCTGGCGGTGACCACAGCCGTGGGGCCCGTCCACTGCGACGGTCGGCCGGAGGTGGTGTCGACGAGGGATCCCGCGAGGCTGACGACGATCGGGCGCAGCACCGCGTCGCGGCGACGAGCGAGGCCGTCCTCGCCGAGGGAGGCGCTGAGCGACGCACCCAGGGCTCGAAGGTCGTAGGCGACGAGGTCGGCGCGGTCCGCAGTGGCGACCGGTGATCCGAGGCGCTCCTGGAGGGCGTCGGTCGGGTCGTTCGCGCCGGCGTACCCGTCACGGTCGACCTCGACGGCGCAGAACCCGGCCGCTGCAAGGTCCTCGACGAGCCGCTGGTGGTCGGTGATCGGGAGCGCGAGCTGCCAGTCGGCCCGCGACGTGCCGCGGATCGCTCCGTAGCTCCACGCCAGCGAGGCGGGGGAGGCGGTGCTGGGCAGCAGGTGGTCGTAGTCGCCCATCGACCCCGGCGGGGTCTCCTCGGGGTAGGCGACGACGGGTAGCTGGAAGACGGGGCAGCTGCGCCCGACGTGGCCGGCGATGTCACGGGTGAAGGAGGCCAGCTCGGCCTGCTCCCGGGCGAGCGCGTCGTACCGCGGGGCCACGCCGGGGTTGGTCTGGTCGAGAACGCCCAGACCCAGGACGACGGCCGCGGCCACCCAGGCGGTGCGGCGGCCGTGGCGGCGCCCGAGCCGGCTCAGCCACAGGCCGACCGCGAGCAGGCCGAAGAGCGCGATCAGCACGACGAACCGGGACCAGGTGCGGATCTGCGGGGTGAAGAACAGGGCGACGACCGAGCCGAGGCCGGCGCGCGTGTAGAAAGCCAGAGAGACGAGGGTGAGGACGGCCAGCAGCCCCCACAGCCCGGTGGACCGCCGACCGAACGCCAGCGAGGCCAGGGCCACCCACAGGATCGCCACCACCCCGGCCAGGGCGACGAAGCCGAGCGCCGGGCGCTCCACGCTGGGAGGGGCGGCCACGCCGTACGCGAAGGAGAGGAAGCGTAAGGGGGCCGCGCGGTGCTCGTACCAGGGCAGGACGAGCTCGATGATCTTGCCGGCGTAGGTCTCGGACTCGCCGATGACTCGCTGCGCAGGCAGGGCACCGGTGACGAGGTCGCCGGCCCGGCCGCGGGTGGCCGCGAAGAGCGAGCCGCCACAGAGCAGCCCGAGCACCGCCGCGGCCGCGGCGCCCGGTGCCAGCGCAGCCGCACGCGTCCCGGTGCCCAGCCGAAACACGAGCACCACTGCGAGGAGGATGAGCGTGAATGCGACGTAGTAGACGTCCGAGAGGCCGACCACGAGCAGGACGGCGACCGTCCTGGCCACCTCCCAACGCGCCCGCCGGGCGACCACACCGCCCGCGCGCAAGGCGGACCGAGGAGGCAACAGAGACTCCCCGCGTGCGACCCGGACGACGACCCACACCGCGAGCGGCACCACCCAGTACGCCGCCAGCCACAGGTGGGCGAACCACTCCTGGTGCCCGGGGATGACGGAGAACAGGACCCCGGTGACGACGGCTGCCGGGCGGGTCGCGCCCAGCTCGCGCGCGAGCCAGTAGGCGGCCAGGGCCGCAGCCGGGAAGCCGAGCACGAAAAACACTGCGCTCGCCGTCGCCGCGGAGTCGGTGAACAGCCCCAGTGCCTTGATGCCGGCGAAGTTGAGCACGTCCGCCGTCGAGTAGAACGCCTGGTTGAGCCCGAACGGCGCGCCGACGTGGTCGTTCACCCGGTACCAGTCGCTGCGCAGGATCGCCCGCGTCTGCACGAGCACCTGCGGCGCGTCTCCCGACAGTGACAGGGGGATGCCAGGACGCCAGCCCCATAGGCGCAGGGCCTGCGCAGCGGCAAGGAGGGACAGGACCGCCGTGATCACCGGGCCCGCGGCGGAGCCCGCGAACGCACGGATCCGCGGCGAGGTCACCAGAGGAGTATGGGGGAGCCCGCGCGGGCCGCCGGTCCCCGGCGCGCAGGTTCGGCCGAAGGGACGACTCGGGCGGCCGCCCGATCCCGCCTATACGCTGTCCGCCATGTCAACCGAGGGTGGGACCAGGGCGATCCTGGCGGCGCTAGCCGCCAATCTGGGGATCGCGGTCACGAAGTTCGTCGCGTTCCTGCTGTCGGGGTCCAGCTCGATGCTGGCCGAGTCTGTGCACTCGTTGGCCGACTCCGGCAACCAGGGCCTGCTGCTCCTCGGCGGCAAGAAGGCCAAGCAGGAGGCGACGCCGGAGCACCCGTTCGGGTTCGGCCGCGAGCGCTACGTCTACGCGTTCATCGTCAGCATCGTGCTGTTCAGCATCGGTGGCCTGTTCGCCCTGTACGAGGCCTACCACAAGTACCACGAGAGCCGGCTGCACGGCGGGGCGATCGAGAGCTGGCAGTGGCTGCCCGTGGCGGTGCTGCTCGCGGCGATCGTCATGGAGGGGTTCTCCTTCCGCACGGCGGTCAAGGAGAGCAACCACTCGCGCGGCAAGCGCTCGTGGAAGGAGTTCATCCGGTCAGCCAAGGCCCCCGAGCTCCCCGTGATTCTGCTGGAGGACTTCGCCGCGCTCGTCGGCCTCGTGTTCGCCCTCATCGGCGTCTCCCTGACGCTCATCACGGGCAGCGGCGTCTGGGACGCGTTCGGCACCGGTGCCATCGGCCTGCTGCTGGTCAGCGTCGCGATCGTGCTCGCCATCGAGATGAAGTCGCTGCTCATCGGCGAGTCCGCCAACCCCGCTGCGCGGCGCCGCATCGAGGAGGCGCTGTCCTCGCCCGCCGGCATCGAGCGGGTCATCCACGCGAAGACCATGCACCTCGGCCCCGAGGAGATCCTCGTCGCCGCCAAGCTCGCCGTGGCGCCCGGCTCCGACGCGGCCGCCATCGCCGACGCCATCAACCAGGCCGAGGCCGCAGCCCGCGCCACCGAGCCGGACCTGACCCTGCTCATGTACCTCGAGCCCGACATCGACCTCGCGGCCCGTGGAGACGCTCCTGCGCGTGGGTGAGGCGCGGCGCGGCGGCCTGCGGCAGCGCTTAGTGCCCGGTCGGCCGACCGCGGTGGTCGTAACCATCACGGCCGGCTACGTCGCGGTCGCCGTGTCGTCCGTGGCACTGCTCGGCGCGGGACCGCGAATCCTGGGACCCGCGGCGTTCAGCACCCTCGCGCTGGTCTGGACGCTGAGCAGCGTCTTCGGCCTCGGCCTGGGCACGCCCACCGAGCAGGCGGTGACCCGGCGGATCAGCGCCGGTGAGCCCGGTGCGCTGCGCCCACTGGGCTGGCTGTTGCTGTGGGCGGGAGTCGTCGTCCTCCTGTTGCTCCTGCTGGGCGACCGCCTGCCCGCCGCCAGCACCGGGAGTGGTCTGGTCCCGGGCGCGGTGCTCGCGGTCGTGGGCTGGGTCGGCGTCACCGCCGTTCGGGGTCGCCTCGCCGGTCAGGGCCACCTGACGAGGTATGCCGTGGTGCTGGGTGCGGAGGCGCTGCTCCGGATGGTCTTCGTGCTGCTGGCCGTCCTGCTCCCGGAAGCGACTGGTTCGCTACTTGCGGCCTCCGTCGGTGGCCCGTTGGCCCTGTCCGCGGCCATCGGCGCCGTGGCTCTGCGTCGGCTCCCCGTCCCGTCACCCAGCACGACCGACCCTGAGCGCGGTGACGGTTCCCACGGCAAGCACTCCGGCGAGCACCTCCAGTTCGGGGTTGTCTCCATCGCGTACCAGGTGTGCCTCAACGGACCGGCGCTCGCCCTCGACTGGAAGGTGGGGCACACCCAGCCGGCCCTCGTCGGGGCCTTCGTGGCCGTGAGCACGGTGCTCCGCTCCCCGAGCCTGCTGGTCGGTGGTCTGTCGACGCAGGCGCTGGTGACGCTGAGCTCGGCGTGGGCGTCGAGGGACCTGTCCTCCTACGCCGCGTCCACTCGGGTGCTCGCTCGTCGCTGGGCGGCCCTGGTCATGCCGACGACCTTGCTGGTCCTGGTCCTGTCGCCATGGCTGCTCCCGCTCTACTACGGCTCCTCGCTTGAGGTGTCCGCAGCGGTGGTCGTCTCGCTGGCCGTCTCGACGCTGGTCGCGACGGCGGCAGCCGTCGGCACCGGACCGCTCTTCGCCGCAGGCCGTGGTCGCACGGCGGCGGTCGCCTGGGCAGCCGGGGCCGTCGTCACGACGGCCCTCGTGGTCGCGTCCGCCGGGGACACGACCGTGCTCGTGGCAGGTCTGGTCTGCGGCCCGTTGGTGGCCGGCGTCATCGTGCTGCGCGCCGTGGCCCTGACGATCCGGTCCAGCGAGCTGCAGGGCTGACCCGGCCTGCGATCACGCCGAGGCGAGGGCCCGAACGTCCGCGTCGACCATGAGGTCGATGAGCTCGTGGAAGCCCACCGTCGGTTCCCACCCGAGATCACGCTGCGCGCGGCTTGGATCCGCCACGAGATCGGGCACGTCTGCTGTGCTGCGCACGAGGCCCTGGTCGAACCTCACGTGGTCCTGCCATCGCCGCCCTACGCGGTCGAAGGCGGCCTCGAGGACCTCGGCCACGGAGTGCAGGATGCCGGTGCCGATGACGTAGTCGCGCGGTTCGTCGACCTGCAGGGCCCGCCAGGCGCAGTCCATGTAGTCGGCGGCGTACCCCCAGTCCCGTCGGGCCGACACGTCGCCCAGTTGGAGGACCTCGTCGCTGCCGGCTGCGATGCGCGCAGCGGCAGCGGTGATCTTGCGGGTGACGAACCGGGGGGAGCGCCGTGGTGACTCGTGGTTGAACAAGATGCCGCTGACGAGGAAGAGCCCGAACTTCTCGCGGTAGGCGCGGAGGAGGAAGTCGCCGTACGCCTTGGTGGCGCCGTAGGGGTCGGAGGCGCGGTAGGGCGTCTGCTCGTCCTGAGGCGACACCTCGGCCTGGCCGAACACCCACGAGGACGACGAGTGGAAGACCCTGGTGGTGGGCGAGTGGTCACGGATGATGTCCAGCAGGCCGACCAGGGCCACCGCACCCACCTGTGCTGTGGCGGCGGGGTCGGCCCAGGCGTCCGGGCCGAAGGACACGGCCGCGCAGTTGTACAGCTCGTCCGGGCGGTGCTGGGTGACCAGTGCGTCGAGCGCGCCGGTGTCCCGGACGTCGATGCGGTGCAGGGCCACGCGGTCCGCGACGGCGGCGAGGTGGGCGTTGGTCGTGCCCCGGACCACGCCGACCACGTCGTACCCACGACCGACGAGCTGCTCTGCGAGGTAGGAGCCGTCCTGGCCGGCGCAGCCGAGGACCATGGCCCGACGCGGGCTAGCCGTCCCCATGGGCCCGCTCGTGGCCGGGGGGCTGCTTGGTGAGCACGAGGTAGACCACTCCGTGGTCCTGTCCCACCAGCAGCTCGGGGGTGCCGGACACCGCGAAGTTGCCCGGGCAGACGAAGCGCAGGAGCGGGCCGACGACGTAGCTCCAGGGGGTGTGGCCGTAGAACCAGCGCTCCACCTCTGGCCTGCGTTGTGCGGCGAACTCACGGTGGGAGACGACCCACCGGTCGTGCGCCAGCATGGCCACGAGCTCGTCCACGGCGTAGTCGTGCTTGAAGAAGTACTTCCCGTCGTTCCCGGCCTCGGACGCCTCGCCGTAGATGGCGTCCCCGACCATGACGTCCCGGGCTTCGGTGGCCACGTCGGTGGTCAGGTGCAGCGTCCCGCCGGGGCGCAGCACCCGCCACATCTCGTGCAGAGCAGCGGCGTCGCCACCGTGGCCGATGTGCTCGAGGACGGACAGGCAGACGACGTGGTCGAAGCTCTCGTCGCCGTAGGACAGCGAGGTAGCGTCCTCGACCGCGAGGGTCAGGGACGGGTCGAGGACGGCCCAGTTGTCGACCTCCGTGCTGAACAGGTCGACGGACGTCCACCGACCACGGCCTTCCCGCTGGAGGAGCGAGGGCAGGAGCTTGGGGCTCGACACGTCCAGGCAGTCGCCGGAGAACTCGCCGTCGGCGACCACCCCCATCTCGTAGTAGCGCCACGGGTCGAGGGGGACGAGCAGCCGAGCCATGCCCGCACGCCGGGCGGGCCACCCCCGCACGGCCGTTCGGCCCAGCCAGGAGAATCCGATGCGGTAGCTGTGCCTCCAGAGGCGACGCCAGCCCGGGTCGGACTTAGCCTTCCCGATGCTGACCATCGATGAGCCGTACGTCGGGCATGGGGATGATGAACTGGCCGCCGCGTCCGAGGAACTCGGCCTCGCGCTCCAGCATCTCGTCGAGGAAGTGCCAAGGCAGCACCAGGTAGTAGTCCGGTGCGAAGGCACGGGACTCCTCCTCGGACACGATCGGGATGCTTGTGCCGATCGTCTCCCGCCCCCACTTGTCGGGGTTGCGGTCCGCGGCCATCGGCACGAGGGAGGAGTCGATGCCGGCATACTGGAGGGTGGTGTTTCCCTTGGTCGACGCGCCGTAGACGTGCACCGTGCGCCCGTCAGCGACCAGGCGGGTCAGCGTGTCCCGCAGGTCGGTCCGCACCCGCTCGGAGCGTTCGGCGAACGCGGCATACGGGGCCGCGGTGCCCAGCCGAAGCCGCTCCTCTTCCGCGCGCATGGCGGCCAGGTTCTCGGCGTCGGCCGCCGAGGCGGTGGTGTGCTCTGCGTGGCCGACGAACAGCCGGATGCTCCCGCCGTTGACGTCGTTGAGCTCTGCGCGCAGGACGTGCAGCCCGGCCGACTCCATAACCCGCTCGATCACCGCCAGGGAGTAGTACTCCAGGTGCTCGTGGCACACCGTGTCGAAGCTGTTCATGGTCAGCATCGTGGGCATGTAGGAGAATTCGCTGACCCACACCCCGTCGTCCTGCAGCGAGTCGGCGATCTCGCGGACGAACTGGCGCGGGTTCTCGAGGTCGTAGAACATCGCGATGGCGGTGATGACTTTCGCCTTGCGGTCGCCCGCGAAGGAGGCGACCGCCTCGTGGCTGAAGAAAGTGTTGACGACGTCGTACCCCTTCTCGACGGCGTACCGCGTGACGTCCGAGGGGTCGACGCCCAGGTAGGTGACGCCGCCCGGGGCGAGGGGCCGGTAGCCGTCCAGGAGGGTGCCGTCGTTGCACCCGACGTCGATGACCAGGTCTCCCTCCGAGAGGCCGCCGACGAGCTCGGCGGCCTGCCGGGCGATCTCGTGGAGGTTGTCGGTCATTGTGCGATTGATTCCGCTGCGGTACCAGTAGGCGTCGTACAGCAGGTGGCCGTTGAGCGAGTGGCGCAGCTGGACGAGACCGCAGGCGGACGGGTCCGCCTCGACGTCGCAGCGGACCAGCTCGAGCGGGAACCGCTGGGCGTCGCGTCCGGTGCCTATCGGGGGGAAGGCCCCTGCCACGGCCTGGGAGCCGAAGTCCATCACGGGGACGAGGGCGGTGTTGCCGCAGACGCGGCAGTCCTTGCGCTCGGTGATCTGTCCGGTGTCGAGGGCGTCACTCATGCCTGGTGGCTCTTTCTTCCGCTGGCTGGCTGGGAGGGATGAGGGGTAGGGACGGTGCCGGCAGCGGCTCCGGCACGCCGTCGGTGCTCGTCGAGCGAGTGGTGGTCGCGCTGGTAGTCCAGGCGCCAGTGGTCGAGCAAGGCAGCCATGGCCGAGGCATAAGCACGAGGTCGGCGCCGGGCATCGGTGCGCCCCAGCGCGAGCTCGCACAGGGCCAGCCGTCGCTGCCCCAGGGTGCGCAGGCGCTCGGCACCCGGCACGCCGCGCTCGGCCCACCACGACCAGACGCGATATTGGTTGAAGGTGTACTGCCAGCGCATCTGCCACATGTGCTCGCGTCCGCCGCGTCGGGTCATGCTGGAGGACGAGTCGACGAGGGTGACCAGGCGCTGGCCCACGAGTTCCACGCCGTCGCCCTCGGACGCCAGCTCGGACAGGAACCCCACGTCGTTGCCGTAGGGGAATCGGTTGTAGTCGATACCCAGTGGGTTGTCGAAGCGGATGTGGCGGTCGAAGACGCGCCGGGCAGCGTCGGTCCGGTAGACCGCGCAGATCTGGGTGAGGGGCATGCGGCGGGTGAAAATCGCCTCCGAGTACTCGCAGGCCGTGAGGATCCCGGCCTCGTCGGAGTAGTAGGGGCGCAGCTCGCCGTGGCTCTCGACCTGACCGCTGCAGGAGACGATGGCCCGGCCGTCGCGTACGGCCCTGCCGGCCGCCGCCATCATGACCTCGGAGTACCGCTCCGAAAGCACGTCGTCCGCCCAGACGAAGGCGCACCAGCCACCCGTGACGTCGTGCAAGATCACGCGCCAGGCCTCGACCGGGCCGGAGTTGTCGTCCGACGTCAGGAAGCGCGTCGCAATGTCGTCCGGGGCGTCGGCGAGCACGCGTTGGACGATCGATCGGGTGTCGTCCTGACTGGCCTCGTCGTAGACAACCACCTCGAGCGGTCGGTAGCTCTGAGCCAACACGCTCGACAAGGTGCGCTCGATGGTTTCGGCGCTGTTGAACGTCGGCACCATGAGGGACAATTTCACGGTTGTGATCTCGCTTCCAGTTCAGCCTCGCCGTTCAATGCTCTGGACGACTATGTCAGGCGCCCGTCGCCGGATGGCTAGTCTCCGCCCGAGAGTTGGACAAAGGGACGACCTTTCGGTGAAAGGAACCTCGGTCGGGCGAACGTGCACAGGTATCGTGACGCCGTGCCGGATGCGTGTGCCGGTTCCGACCATCAAAGAATTGAGGTCCACGAGTGACGAAGCGAGCCCTGATCACGGGCATCACGGGTCAGGATGGCTCCTACCTCGCCGAGCTGCTGCTGTCCAAGGGCTACGAGGTGCACGGCCTCATCCGCAGGGCGTCGACCTTCAACACGACGCGGATCGACCACCTCTACGTTGACCCCCACGAGTCGGGCGCCCAGCTCTTCCTCCACTATGGCGACATCACCGACGGCTCTCGCCTGGTCACGCTGCTCAACGAGGTGCGGCCCGACGAGGTCTACCACCTGGCGGCCCAGTCGCACGTTCGTGTCAGCTTCGACGAGCCCGAGTTCACCGGCGACACAACAGGTCTCGGCACCATTCGCCTCCTTGAGGCGATCCGCATGATCGACTTGGAGTGCCGGTTCTACCAAGCCTCGAGCTCGGAGATGTTCGGGGCCTCGGCGCCACCTCAGAACGAGGACACTCCCTTCTACCCCCGCAGCCCCTACGGCGCGGCAAAGGTCTACAGCTACTGGGTGACACGGAACTATCGCGAGGCCTACGGACTGTTCGCCGTCAACGGGATCTTGTTCAACCACGAGAGCCCACGCCGTGGTGAGACCTTCGTGACGCGCAAGATCACGCGTGCTGTCGCGCGCATCAAGGCCGGGCTCCAGGACGACGTCTACCTCGGGAACCTCGACGCCGTGCGTGACTGGGGTTATGCGCCTGAGTTCGTGGAGGCCATGTGGCTCATGCTCCAGCACGACACTCCGCAGGACTACGTGGTTGCGACAGGAAGCGCCTACTCCGTGCGTGACTTCGTGCGGCTCTCCTTCGAGCACGCAGGTTTGGACTGGGAGAAGTACGTGCGGTTCGACGACCGCTACCTGCGCCCCACGGAGGTCGACGCCCTCATCGGTGACCCGTCCAGAGCGGCCGAGGCACTGGGCTGGACACCCAAGGTCCACACGCCCGACCTGGCCGCGATCATGGTGGACAGCGATATCAAGGCCCTGGAGACGGAGGGCACCCCCTGGGTGCACCGGGCGTGGTCGCGTGTCTGACGGCGGCTCAGTCCTCGCCGTCGTGCCCACTCTGGGCGAGCGGGTCGACACCTTGGGTGCAGCCCTGGCCAGCGTGCGTTCGCAGGAGGGCGTGGACGTCAGGTTGGTGGTGGTCGTCCCGCAGGACGCCGCTGAGGCCCGTGAGATCGCCGCGCAGTACCAAGCGGTGATCATCGACGATCCCAAGCGAGGGTTGTCCGCTGCGGTCAACGCGGGCATCGCCGCGGCGCGAATGGAGTCCTACTTCTCCTGGATCGGTGACGACGACGAGCTGCGGCCCGGCGGCCTCCGCGCGCTCGTCGACCTGATCGAGCGGGAGTCAGCGGTCGTTGCGTTTGGCGCCTGCGACTACATGGACGGCGACAACCACGTCTTTGCGGTGAGCCGGGCGGGTGACTGGGCCACCCGGGTCCTGGCCTGGGGGCCTGACCTGATTCCTCAACCGGCCTCGATAACGAGGCTGGCAGACATACGTGCGGTCGGTCCTTTCGACGAGACCCTGCGCTTCGTCATGGACTTGGACATGTTCCTGCGGTTGCGTCGTCGTGGCCGCTTCGTCAGTACCCCCAAGACTGTGGCGTCCTACCGCTGGCACCCGGATGCCTTGACCGTCGCGAACCGAGACGTGTCGATCGCTGAGGCGGAGTCAGTCAAGCGCAAGTACCTGCCCGCGCCGTTGCGTCCATTGGCCCCTGCATGGCACTTGCCGGTTCGTCTGGCAATCAATGTTGTGTCGAGCCGACTGTCCAAGCGTGCGCGAGCTCGGGTACGGGTGTCGCTTTGATGGCTGTCGAAACGCTCGACAGGTCAGCGCCCTTTTACGTTGCGGGACACCGAGGGTTGGCGGGGGGTGCCGTCTGGCGCCACCTGCAGGACCAGGGTTTCGACCACCTCCTCGGGCGGAGTTCGACCGAGCTGGACCTGCGAGACCGGGACGCTGTGTTCGAGTTCTTGCGCCGCGAGCGGCCGCGCTACGTCGTCATGGCGGCCGCCCGGGTGGGCGGCATCGGCGCCAACAGCACCCACCCCGTCGAGTTCCTCTCCGACAACCTGCAGATGCAGACGAACGTCCTTGATGCCGCCCACGAGATCGGCGTCGAGCGACTGCTCTTCCTCGGCTCCTCTTGCATCTACCCGAAGTTCGCGGAGCAGCCGATCAAGGAGTCCTCACTTCTCACCGGAGCACTCGAGCCCACCAATGATGCCTATGCGATAGCGAAGATCGCGGGTGTCATGCATGTACAAGCCATGCGTCGCGAGTACGGGCACCGCTGGATCAGCGCGATGCCGACGAACCTCTATGGCCCCGGCGACAACTACGACCCGAGCTCCTCGCACGTGCTGGCGGCGCTCATTCGCAGGTTTGCGGAGGCGGTGCGGGATCAGGCTCCCAGCGTGACCAACTGGGGGACCGGTACACCGCGCCGGGAGTTCCTCCATGTGTCGGACCTCGCGTCTGCCGTGCTGCACTTGATGCAGACGTATGACGATCCCTCGCCCATCAACGTCGGAACCGGTTCCGACCTCAGCATCAAGGAGCTCTCCGACCTCGTGGCCCAGGTCAGCGGGTTCGGCGGGACCGTCGAGTGGGACGAAAGCAAGCCGGACGGAACCCCACGCAAGGTGCTCGACGGCTCTCGGCTCGCAGGCCTGGGTTGGCGCGCCCGAGTCGGCCTGAGCGAAGGGCTCAGCGAGACATACTCTGCATACGTCGAGGGGGCCCCCGCCGCCTGCTAGCGGGGAGAGTCCTGGTCGCGGTCTTCGGCGGCGATGGATCGCGCACGGGGCTCGTCAGCGGACCCGACAAGAGTCCTGAGCAGCGCAACCTCCTCGGCCAGCACCCGAGTGCGCTCCCGCAGGCGGCCGGCCTCCGCGCTCAGCTGCATGATCATGATGAGCATCGCGATGCTGCCGAGGAAGAGCAACAGGTTGAGGGGAACCGTCACCCCGAGCGCGGTGGCAGCCCGTTCGAGCAGGCGGGGGAAGAGGGCCAGCAAGATTGCGCCGACGCCCAAAAGGATCCACACCAGGGCAAAACGCCCACGGAGATAGCGACGCCGGACCATCTCGATGACGACGCCGACGACGACGAAGCCACTGGCCACGCCCAACCAGTACGCGTCACCGTTCACGGTGAGGAGTCTGCAATGACCGGCCACTCGCGGACAAGGCCGAGCATCACCACGCACCCTGCACGGAGGAGCTCGACTGAGGAACGGGCACTGCCGTGGCTGGGACGGCCCGTGTTCCGGTGACGCATGGCGACCGGTACCTGGGTGACGGTCAGGCCGGACTTCCGGGCGATGACAAGCGTCTCCAAGGTGTCGCCAAGGTACTCGGCCGGGTAGTGCTGGGCGTACACGGAGATGGCCCGCGGTCCGCAGGCACGAAAGCCCGAGGTCGCGTCATCGAGCCGTGTGGTCATGAGGGCAGACATGCCGGAGGCAAGGCCACGCATGGCCCACCGCCTCGGACCGCGGACGACGTAGTCGCCGGTCCCGGCGAATCGCGCACCTACCGCGACGTCGTGGTGCTCCAGGGCTGCCAAGAGCTGCGGGATGAAGGCCGGGTCGTGCTGGCCGTCGCCGTCGACCTGGACGACTGCGGAGTAACCCTCACGCTTGGCGTGGCGGAAGCCGGTGCGCATCGCGCCGCCCACACCGAGGTTGAACGGGAGTGTCGCAACACGGGCTCCGGCCGCCCGAGCCACGGCGGACGTTGCATCGCACGACCCGTCGTCCACGACGAGGATGTCGGCAGTTGGCACGGCGCGCGTCACACTCGCGACCACGCCGGCAATCGCCTCGGCCTCGTTGTAGGCAGGGACGACGACGAGGACCTTTCCCCGGCCTCTTGTCCCCATGTTCGGTGCCCGCCCCCGTCAGCGATCTCGACGTACGCCCTTGCGACGCGTTGACAGGGTTGCAGGGGAGGACGCTGCCGTGGAGGCCTCGCCATCTCAACTGGCCGAACGGCTGAGGCGATCCGGCCTGAACGAGTGTGGTGACTGGGGCCGGATCTGGCGAACAGGCGCTGGGGTCGACCCCTCGAGGGCGCCCGCGGGCGAGTGGTCAAGGCACAGAAGCATCGGGCCAGCCGGGTACTCTCGTCCCCATGTCTACCGAGGTCCCGGCCCATTCTCGCGTCGCGTCGACCGCCGGAGACTCCGCCCGTGAAGGCTCCCAGCCCGCCGCCGGGACGCATCCTGACCGCGAGGTCACTGCGACCGCGGCAGAGCCGGGAAGTCACTGGCTGAGCGGCCGCCCCTTCCGCCGCACCCACCTGCTCGAAGCAGCCGTCATCGGGCTCGCGGTGATCGCGCTCGCCTACGTCTACCGCTCGATCGTCGTGCCCACCGACCCGTGGCACTACGTGCGCTCGGCGATGTACTTCCCCAGCGACGGGTGGGTCGCCCTGGGCTACACCCGCTACGGCATGGTCCTGGCCAACCTCCCCACCGTGTGGCTGTTCGGCAACGCCCAGGCCACCTACTACTTCTGGCCCATCCTGTCCTCGGGCCTCATGGCCGCGGGCGTCTACCTCATCGGCCGGCGCTTCTGGGGACCGGTCGCCGGCCTCGCCGCGGTGGCGCTGCTCATCTCCAACCGCGTCATCTTCTACAACCTGTCCCGCGGCTACCCCGACATCATGTCGATGGCCCTGTTCGTCGGCGCCATCCTCTGCGCGCTGGCGGCCCGCGACCAGCAGGCCAACTCCCGCCGCGCGTGGCCCTGGCTGCTCGCGACCGGCTTCCTGCTCGGCTGGGGCTTCGAGGTGCGCGAGACCTCGATGCTGGTCTGGCCGCTCATCGCCGTGATCCTGGTGCAGCGCCGCCACCTGCTGCGGACCATCGCGCTCGTGGTCCTGCCCATCGTCGGCTGGGCCGCTCTCGACGTCCTCATCAGCTGGGTCGCCTACGAGGACCCCCTGCTGAAGTTCCACGTCCTCACCGGCCTCGACGTGAGCCTGGCGGAGACGGCGACCGGCGAGGTCAAGAACGCCGCCATCCTCAACCAGCCGCGCAGCTTCTACGTCACCTACATCCCCGACCGCGCCCTCCAGAGCGAGGGTGGGCTGTGGATGGTCCTCATGGGGGCCCTGACACTCGTCGGCCTGTTCGTGCGCAACCACGCCGTGCGGCTCATGAGCCTGTGGTTCCTGCTCGCCTACGGTCTGACCGTCCTCGCCGGGGGCGCCCTCGACCCCGCGCACCCGCGCGGCCTGCTCCACGTGGAGCGCTACTGGATCCCGTTCGTCCCGGCCATGGCCCTCGCGAGCGCGGGCCTGGTGGCCGTGACGGTGCAGTGGGTCGCCCGTCACTCGCCCCTGCGTCGGGCATCACGGATCCTCGGGGCGGCGCTGGGTACGGCGCTCGCGGCCGTGCTCTGCTTCGGCCCGGTGGCGTTCGCGGTGCAGTACGCCTCCGCCAACCCGGCCTTCGCGCCCGCGGGCGGGGCGGCGCTGGAGGAGCTGCGCAGCGAGCTGGACCGGCGTGACTTCCAAGGCGGGCGCATCTTCTCCGACTGGGAGACGGTGCGGATCTTCGAGGCCTACCAGCGGCCGTTCTTCGGGGGAGCCAAGGAATACCCGGGGGAGGCGCGCAGCATCACCGGAGGCCCCCAGCCCCAGCCGGGTGACTACGTGGTCCTGTGGCAGAAGAACTCCAAGACGTGCGGCTTCTGCTCCAACGCGCTCAAGCCGTGGACCGCGAAGCACCCCGACGGCCCGCCGTCGTCGTGGAAGGTCGACTACACGACCAGCCACGGCATCCTGACGCTCTACAAGGTGCAGTAGCAGCAGGCGGGGGAGGGTCAGCCCTCGAAGGACTGGCCCTCGTCGACGCCTTCGTCGTCCGCGCCTGGCAGGCGGTCCTCCTGGTTGTCGGGGTCGACCTGGTAGTCGGACTTCACCTCGTCCCAGGCCTCCATCTTCTCCTCGTCGACGTCCAGCTCGACCCGCTCAGGCTGCTGCTCGTCGACCGTGGTCGCCTTCGCCTCGTCGACGTTCGCGTCCGCGATCTCGCTCGGGACTCCGCTGCTCGGCTCGGTCATGGTTGTACCTCTCGCTCTGTGGTCCGGACCACACCTTCCTACTGCACCGCTGCGGCACGCGCACGACGGATGTGGTGCTCGACGGCGGAGTCGGTAGACTGGGCGGTCGCCGGCGTGGGTGATAACCCGCTCCTTCGATGTTCGCCCAGATGGGCTGCGCCGGGTCCGCAAACCAGCAAGTCAACTTCAGGAGTTCTTCCATGTCCTTTGACTACAAGGTTGCCGACCTGAGCCTCGCCGAGGCCGGCCGTCACCAGATCCGCCTTGCCGAGCACGAGATGCCCGGCCTGATGTCCCTGCGCGAGGAGTTCGGGGCGGCCCAGCCGCTCAAGGGCGCCCGCATCGCCGGTTCGCTCCACATGACCGTGCAGACCGCCGTGCTCATCGAGACGCTCACCGCGCTCGGTGCCGAGGTCCGCTGGGCCTCCTGCAACATCTACTCGACCCAGGACGAGGCGGCCGCTGCGGTCGTCGTCGGCAAGGGCACCCCCGAGGACCCGCAAGGTGTCCCCGTGTTCGCCTGGAAGGGCGAGACGCTCGAGGAGTACTGGGAGTGCACCGAGCAGATCCTCACCTGGCCCGGTGAGGGCGCCAACATGATCCTCGACGACGGTGGCGACGCCACGATGCTCGTCCACAAGGGTCGCGACTGGGAGGCCGCCGGTGCGGTGCCCGCGACCGACGAGCAGGACTCCGAGGAGGTCGGCGTCTTCAAGGAGCTCGTCCGCAAGACCCTCAAGGCCGACCCCACCAAGTGGACCAAGGTCGCGGAGCAGATCAAGGGCGTCACCGAGGAGACCACGACCGGTGTGCTGCGCCTCTACGAGCTCGCTGCCTCCGGTGACCTGCTCTTCCCGG
Organism: Phycicoccus sp. Soil748; assembly: GCF_001428025.1. GTDB lineage: Bacteria > Actinomycetota > Actinomycetes > Actinomycetales > Dermatophilaceae > Pedococcus. Next base: position 365,521 of record NZ_LMSC01000005.1, read on the forward strand.
CCATCAACGTCAACGACTCGGTCACCAAGTCCAAGTTCGACAACAAGTACGGCGTGCGCCACTCGGTCATCGACGGCCTCAACCGCGCGACCGACGTGCTCATCGGCGGCAAGGTCGCCGTCGTCGCCGGCTTCGGCGACGTGGGCAAGGGCTGCGCCGCCGCGCTGGCCGGTCAGGGTGCTCGCGTCATCGTCACCGAGATCGACCCGATCTGCGCGCTGCAGGCCGCGATGGAGGGCTACCAGGTCGCCCGCCTCGAGGACGTCCTCGACATCGCCGACATCTTCGTCACCACCACCGGCAACTTCAACATCATCACCGCCGAGCACATGACGCAGATGAAGAACAAGGCGATCGTGTCCAACATCGGCCACTTCGACAACGAGATCGACATGGCCGGCCTGGCCAAGGTCCCCGGGGTCACCAAGACCCAGATCAAGCCGCAGGTCCACGAGTGGACGTTCGACAACGGCAACTCGATCATTGTGCTGTCCGAGGGGCGCCTGATGAACCTCGGCAACGCGACGGGTCACCCGAGCTTCGTGATGTCCAACTCCTTCGCCAACCAGACGATCGCCCAGATCGAGCTCTTCACGAAGAACGACGAGTACGCCAAGCAGGTCTACGTGCTGCCCAAGCACCTCGACGAGAAGGTCGCCCGCCTGCACCTCGACGCCCTCGGCGCCAAGCTCACCGAGCTGACCAAGGAGCAGGCCGCCTACATCGGGGTCGACGTCTCCGGCCCCTACAAGTCGGAGCACTACCGCTACTGAGGTCCCGCCGCGGCGTCAGCACCACCCGGTATGCCGCCCGCTCACCTCGAGCGGGCGGCATACCCGCGTCAGGGGGTGTCGTGGCCGGAGTCGACCAGTTGGTGTGGCACCGTTGGCCGTCGTGGGGGAGAGGACTGGCAACGCGACAGGCCGTGGTCGACGGTCTGCACCGGTCTGGGGGCTGCTACCGGCCCTGCTCGTGTCGATTGCGACTGTGGTCGTGGAGCTGGGGGCCGCGGGCCGTGGGCTCGACCTCATGGACGAGAGCTACCAGCTCCGTCTCATCGAGAACCCCGGCGCCTCGCGACCCGTCGGTGAGGTCTACCTGTTCTCATTTCTCGTGCACCCGGTGTTCGTTGCCGTGGGGCACGACATCGCTTGGTTGCGCGTCACCGGCATCGTGGCCCTTGCGGCGACGGCAGCGTGGACGTGCTCGGAGGCTATGCACCTGTGCGGCGTGAGCGATATGTCGAGTTCGGGTCTGCGGAGGTCGGAGCGCGCCCGCACCGTCACTGCAATGGCTTGTGCATCGGCCGCCTCGATGCTGGTGTTCACCCTCGGCGTTCGCGTTCCCGGATATCGGGCCGTTGCGCTCTTGGGACTACTGCTCGTCGCGGGCGGTCTGGCCAGGTACCTGACCAGATCCCGCCGAGGGGGACCGCTGTTGGTGGGCATAGGTGTGTGGCTGACCTTCGTCGGCAAGCCGCCGTCCGCGGTCGCCGTTGCGGTGGTCCTTCTGGTGATGCTGTCGGCTCGTCGCGCGCTGTCGGTGCGCGCTCTGGGCCAAGGACTCGCTGGTGCAGCCGTCGCAGCCGTCGTGACACTCCTGGTCGCGAGGCTGAGCCCCGCGGATGCCCTGCGCTACCTGAAGGGGGGAGCGCGGCTCGTGAGTCTCCTCGGGGACCACTCCAGCCTGCCCCAGATGCTCGGGTGGTCGCGGATGGAGGTGCGGGGTCTACTGGTGTTCGGCTTGCCCTTCCTGCTGGTGTTCGCGGGCTACCTCGTCTTTAGTCGGGACACCATGCGGGATCCCGCGCGTGACCCCCGAGTGGTAGGTGCCTTGAACGCGGTCCTGGTGCTGCTGGGCCTTGGGACAGGCGTGCTCGGGGTCCGAGCTCTCGGAGCCGTCGGTCAGGGCGCCCAAGCGCTCTCGGTGACCCTGGTGTTGGGGCTATTCGCCATCGCGGGGGCAGCGGGTGTGCTGGTGGTCGGCACCAGCGAGGGCGGGTTTGGCCAACGCGCTCGGCATCCGGCTGACCTGCGCGCCTTCCTCGTGGTGCTCTGCGTCCTCCCTTGGGCCTACGCCGTGGGGTCGAACGTCTCGCTCACGTTCTCCATGGCGCAGGCCGCCGTCTTCTGGGTGATCGTCCTCGTGGCCGTCGAGGCGCGCAGTAGGCAGGCGATCGGAGGGCGGTCGCACTGGTCTGCCCTCTCGGTGACGGGTTGCATGTGCGCATGTCTCGCCGCGTCCGTGACCTGGGTGAGCCTGCACGACGGGCGGAGCGCGATACCGCCTCCGCGTGGCGCCGAGGCCGTTCAGGTCCTCGGCGGGTCCGTGGTGCTGGACCACGACACGGCAGTCATCGGCCATGCGCTGCGGGCGGCGGCCAAGAGCGAGCGGATGGATGACAGGACGCCCGTCGTCGACGTCACGGGCATGGGTGCGGGCTACGCCCTCATCCTTGGGGGGCGTCCCCTGGGACGCGCGCACTTGTACGGGACCTGGTCCGGCCGAGTCCCCTCCGCTCGCTTCGCCCTCAGCCAGGTGCCATGCCCCGACCGCGCCACCGCCTACGTGATCCACGCCCCTTCCAACCCCTCGGATGTCAGCCCTGCCCTGTCGGTCGGTGCGACGGTGGACGTGCTCGAGGACTACGACACGGTCCTCGAGTTCACGTCGCACCAGTACGACAAGGACTGGCGAATGGCCCTGCTGCGACCCAGACCCACCCTTGCGGCGAAGCTTGGCTGTCCTGGCGCCGTCCGTTAGCCGTCAGCGGTCGCGAAAGATCCAGAAGCGCATCGCCAGGAAGCGCACGACGGTCGACCCGACCATGGAGCCACCGACGACGATGGTCTGCATCAGGGCCGGCGGTTGGGTGGTAGTCGAGTGCAGAAGCCACAGGGCTGCAGCGGACAGTGCCCAGGTCAGGGCGAACAGGCCGAGTGACTGCAGGTGCTGCCGCGCCACGCCTTCGGTGCCCGTGACGCCGAAGGTCCACCGGCGATTGGCAGCGGTGTTGGCCACGGTCGCCAGCAACAGGGCGCCGAGGTTCGCTGCCTGGCTGTACGGCAGCGCCTGTAGGAGGCCTGCGAAGAGCCCGAGGTGAAGCACGGTGCTGCCTATGCCGACGCAGGCGAACCGCACGAGTGCAGGGTCGAGGAGGCGAACGGTGCCTGGAGTGAGGGCGCGCGGCGGCGCGACCTCGCTCAGCAACGGCGTGGCTGCCATCTAGTCCCCCTCAGGCTCGACTTCGGCGTCAGGAAGACCCTAGGGAGGCGAGTACCGCGTCGGAATGGCCGAGGCAGGCTTCGACACGAACAGACCCCTGCGGGTCGGCCGAACGGAGGACGTCGGCAACGTTCTGTGCGCGAGATCCCACCAACGCCACCTCAACGACATTCCTCGTCTACCCTCCGAGCCATGACCAGCCATGCCCGCGGGATCCGGCCGCGGTGGTCGCGCCAGTTCGGACGCGTGGTGGAGGCGCTTCCCGATGGTCTGCTTGCCGTGACTGCGTGCGCGGCCCTGCTAGGCGCGGTCACCGACTGGGCGGGCCTGCGTCCGCTGTCCAGCTCGGGTGCCTCCAGGGTGGTGGTGCTGCTGCTCGTCGCGGTGGGTTGCGCCACCGTTGGCGTCGGGAGAGGCGATCGTCGGACTGGGGCGAGCGTCCTCCCCAGCCTGCCGGGGTTGGTCCTGGGGGCATACGCGATCGGTCTGCGGTTTCGGTCTCCCGGTGACCGTGCTGAGTGGTTCCTCGGAGGGGACCACGTCCGTCACCTGATCTTCGTCGCGGAGGAGCAGGTACAGGGCAACCTCGACTACGGCTCCCAACCTTATCCGCACGCATGGCACACGGTCGTGACCGCAATCTGGTCCGCGAGCGGTGCTCGCATCGACGCTGCCGGACTGCGCTCGCTGGTCGACATCATGTCCATGGCTGCGTGGTGCCTGCCCGCAGTTCTCAGCATCGCCACCGGGTCGCTCACCGTTGCGTTCGCGCAGCGCTGCGGTGCCTCACGAGCGCAAGCCGATGCTGCCGGTCTGGGGGCGGGGGCCGTCATCTTGTTGCCACCTTTCCTCGGCTTCTACCAGGCCTCGGGCTTCGAGAACTCCTACATCGGGGCCATCGTCCTGGCGGTCGTCGCCCGTGAGGTACTGACCGTCGGCGACCGTAGGCGCGGCTCCGCCATCGCGCTCACGTTGGTCGGCACCGTGGTGTGCGCCCACAGCTGGCAGCTCCTCCTCCCTGCTTGCGGGGCAGCCGTCGTCCACGTCGCATGGCCGGTGGTGAGGAACGGGAGTCTGAGCGGCCGGTGTGGTCTGGCGCTCGGATCGGTCGTGTGCATCGTGGCGGCAATGCCTGCCCTTTTGGCGCTCTTCACCACCATTGGCATCCAGCACGCGACCGACTCGGGGGTCGAGGCACCCTTCCCAGTCGCGCTGCTGGTCGTCGGCCTGGGAGCTGCCGTCGCGCTGACGCTGCGCCACCGTCGTGACCGAGCACTGTCAACCCTGCTCGTGATCGCGGTCCTCCCGGCGCTGACGGCCATCTTCGTCGCCCTTTGGGTAGGCATCCCGTTGAGCAACTACTACCCGAGCAAGCTGTTCTGGCACTCCGCCGTGCTGACCCTCTCGCCCCTCGCCGTGCTTGCCGTCATGGTGTGGGGTTGGTCGCGGACCCGAGATTCCTCCAGGGCGCTGCAGGCCTGCCGCGGCGTGGCCGGGGCGCTCGCGACGCTGGTCCTCGTGTACGCGTTGGTCAGCCCGGTGGCTGCGTATGTCGGCGCCTGGTCGACGGTGCGGGGCCCCCTGGTCTTGGACGCCATCACCGCGCCAAGGGCTGGGGAGGCCCAAGTCGTGTGGCTGGGCACCATCGGTGACGACACCATCGGCCGGATCTTGCTCGACTTCTACCGTGTGCCGGCAACCCGCGATCGTACGCCGCAGAAGCCGCTCGACGTCGCCGATGAGTGTGAGGTACTGCGCGCTGCTCCTCGGCCGACGGTGCTGAGTGACCGCAACCCCGCGGACGTCCGCAGGCGCTACGCATGTGTCCCCGACATCACGGTGATCCGGTCGGAGTCAAGGCGTTAAACGCGGGGTGGGCTCCTAGCTGTACTGACCTGACAGGTTGGTCAAGCGGGTGATGGGTGGCTTGTTCCCGCAGGCGG
>NZ_LMSC01000005.1:370763-370868 GCF_001428025.1 Phycicoccus sp. Soil748
GGGGCAGCGAACCAGGCCACTGCCCGGCGCAGGACTGCGGTGGCGGTGGTGGCGGTCTCGTCGTCGTGGACCTCGGCGTACCCGACCCGGGAGTGGTCGTCGATG
>NZ_LMSC01000005.1:371002-371082 GCF_001428025.1 Phycicoccus sp. Soil748
GATCGTGCTCGTACCTGCGTACCTGCGTACCGGTTCGCCGGTGGCCCGGTCGACGTGGGACAGCCGGTTGAGCCGACACC
>NZ_LMSC01000005.1:371223-541068 GCF_001428025.1 Phycicoccus sp. Soil748
TCTGCCAGGTCAGTACACCTAGCGAGCCGGGGTGGTCCCCGCGGCCCCCAGTCGAGGGGCGGTTCAGCCGTGGGTGACTCATGAACGAGCCAAGGACTCGCGCCAGCTCACTCCGTGAGGAAGACCTGCTTCAGCCCGAAGTCACACGTCGGGTCGCCGATGGCGCAGATTCCCGGGAGGCTGTCCCCCTCCGAGATCGTGATGGGCACGGCGCGCAGCAGTAGGTACTTGTCCTGGTTGGTTCCGTCACCCGCGTTGAAAGGGACCGTGTTGTACGCAGCACAGTCCCCTGTGACCGCCTGACCGTTCTTCGAGTTGCTCCAGTGATAGCCACAGACCTGCACGCCGATGAGCGACTGCACCGGGTAGATGGCGTTGTTACCACCTGCGTTGACTACTGCAGATGAGCTGCACGCACCGGTGGGTGGTCCGCCGCAGAACACCGGCAGCACGATCTTCTTCTGGGCGTCCACGAGCGTCTGCCAGGCGTTCGCGAGCGGCTCAGACGAGAGGTTGCCAGGGTTGGCGCTGAGGCACGAGGGCCCCCGAACGGTGCAATAGCCTTCGAGGTAGTTCTTCAGCTCCAACGGAGTACGAGCCGGTGCCGGCGGGGCGGGGACCTGATCCGGGACGATCGTGATGGGCAGGGTGCAGCCGTTCACGGTCTTGTCTGCCAGGGCGTCGGTGCCGTTGGAGCCCGCCTCCGGGCAGTCCACGGTCCACCAGTTGCCGCTGCTGCCCGCGTCGGGGCAGGTGGTGTTGCCGGACGCGGGCAGCTGCATCTTGAACACCACGCCGGACTGAAGGGCGTTGCTCGGGATCTGGCTGGCGCAGATGGCGTAGGGCCTTACACCGATGCCGGTCCTGGCGACCTCGACGAGGGCCGTTGCCGGGCGGGAGGACGTGTAGGGCGAGGACTTGCCGAAGATGCCGCCGAGGAAGCTGGGCGTGCTCCCGCCGGAGACGTAGCGCACCTGGAGCGACTTGTTGCCGTCGACGCAGGTCACCTGCATGCTCTCCACGCTGCTGCCGGGGCGGTTCCGCGTGCGGATGTACTCGGCCTTGTCCCGGGCCGCATTGATCACGCTGGCATCCGCCACGAGGGTGGGGCATGTCCCCGTTTGCGTCTTGAGGTAGTTCGCCGCGGCCAGTGCTGCGGCGTCCGCAGACGTCTGCAGTTGACGAGTGTCTGCGTAGCTCATGCCGAAGTCGATCGTGAATGCGCCGATGCCCAGAAGAACCACGGACAGGATCGCCACCGTGACGGCCACCGCCCCTCGTTCATTGTGGCGGCATCGGCCTCTCCAGGCGCCAGTCATGAGAACTCGCATCGAAACATCCCTGTCGCCGTGAGGTTGAAGGTGGGCTGAAAGAACGGGAGAGCCAGCGTGCTGGTGTAACCCAGGCGAACCTGGAGGTTGTCGTTCACCGCGCTGCCTGCACACGGCTTGTTGGTCGATGACCCGCAGGGGTCGCTGGGGAGTCCGGCCGTCGGAACACGGCTGACGGTGACGGTCACACCGGCATTGTTGAGGCCGATCGTGGTTGCATCGGTCTGTGCCTGACCCTTAATGCCAGATCCCGGGCTTCCGGTAGCACCGCAGACAGGCCCGTCCACGACAGCTGATCGAGCGGCTTGGCGCGCAGCATTCCCCAATGCGATCTGTTGCGCGAAGACGAACCCGAAGCCGACGATGCCACTGATGATCAGGACGAGTACCGGCATCACCAGCGCGAACTCGACGGCCGAGGCACCGCCTTCACGGTGTCGACGGCCGAGCCGATGCCTCATGGCAGTCACGTGCGAGTCTCCCTGCGTTCCCGTGGACGCCCTCGATCCGGGTGTCCGCCCCCACAGTCTGGACAAGGGGCTGAGCACGGGAAATCGTCCAAACGGTCGAAGACCTCCGTCGGACGGCCATCGTTTCGTTGCGCTTTCCTGTCGTAGGTGCCGGACCGGGCGCCGCCGGTGTGTGATGATTCGTGAGGGAATCTTGACCGAACGCAGGAAGAGGGCTGACGCAGGTGAAGGGTCGCGTACTCATCGTCGACGACGATCTGGCGCTGGCGGAGATGCTCGGCATCGTCCTGCGCAATGAAGGCCTCGAGGTCTCCCACGTCGCCGACGGCGGCAACGCGCTCGGCGCCTTCCGTGACGCCAAGCCCGATCTCGTCCTGCTCGACGTGATGCTGCCCGGCCTCGACGGCATGGAGGTCTGCCGCCGCATCCGCGCCGAGTCCGGCGTCCCGATCGTCATGCTCACCGCGCGCACCGACACCGTCGATGTCGTGGTCGGCCTCGAGTCCGGGGCCGACGACTACGTCGTGAAGCCGTTCAAGCCGCAGGAGCTCATCGCCCGCATCCGGGCCCGGCTGCGCCGCGACAACGAACCCGAACCCGAGCGCCTCGAGATCGGTGACCTGTCCATCGACGTCGCCGGCCACTCCGTGAAGCGCGGGGGAGAGCCGCTGTCCCTCACGCCGCTGGAGTTCGACCTCCTCGTCGCCCTGGCCCGCAAGCCCTGGCAGGTCTTCACCCGCGAGGTCCTGCTCGAGCAGGTGTGGGGCTACCGGCACGCCGGCGACACGCGCCTGGTCAACGTCCACGTGCAGCGCCTGCGTTCCAAGATCGAGCACGACCCCGAGCACCCGGAGATCGTCGTCACCGTCCGTGGAGTCGGCTACAAGGCCGGCCCGAGCTGACGATGTCCACCCCGGGCACGTCCTCCCCGCGGTGGCCTTCCGACCGCCACGAGGTGCTGCGCGCGGTACGCCGCCTGCTCCGCCTCGCGCGCCGGTGGCTCACCACAGGACTGCGGTGGGTCGTGCACGCGTGGCGTGCGTCGCTGCAGGTGCGGGTCGTCGCCACGACCATGCTCCTGGGCCTGCTCGTCGTCCTCGGTCTCGGCTCCTACCTCTACTCCTCCATCTCCGACGGCCTGGAGCAGGACCGCATGACCACGGCCCAGCTGGAGACCTCGCGGCTGACCAGCCAGGTGCAGGACCGCTTCGACGAGAGCGACCAGAGCAGCCAGGCGGGCCTCAACCTCCTAGCGCAGCAGACGATCAAGAGCGTGGCGGCACCCGGCGGTGACAACGAGCGCTACCTCGTCTTCGCCCGCAGCCTCGGCAACACCTCCGTGCAGACGGTGCAGACCGTCCTCAGCGGGGCGGTCGGGCTCTCCAGCATCCCCGCCGAGATGCGCCAGGCGATCAAGGCCGACCCGCGCCGCCAGCAGGTCACCCTGATCGGGATCACCGATCCCCAGACCAACCAGCAGGTGCCGGCGGTTCTCGTCGGCTCGCAGGTCGAGCTGCCCGTGGCCGGCAAGTACGACCTCTACGTCGTGTTCCCCATGCAGCGTGAGCAGGCGACGCTCAACCTCATCACCCGCACCTTCGCCATCGGCGGCTTCGCCCTCGTGGCCCTGGTGGGCGCCATCGCGTACGTCGTGACGCGGCAGGTCGTGAACCCGGTGCGCCGCGCGGCCGTCGTCGCCGAGCGGCTCTCGTCGGGCCGGCTCAACGAACGGATGCGCGCCCGCGGCGAGGACGACCTCGCGCGACTCGCCAAGTCGTTCAACGAGATGGCCGACAGCCTGCAGACCCAGATCCGCCAGCTCGAGGGGCTCTCGCGGGTGCAGCAGCGGTTCGTCTCAGACGTGTCGCACGAGCTGCGGACCCCGCTGACGACCATCCGCATGGCTGCCGACCTGATTCACGACTCGCGCCGCGACTTCGACCCCACGGTCTCGCGGTCGGCCGAGCTGCTGCACAACGAGCTCGACCGGTTCGAGGAGCTGCTGGCCGACCTGCTCGAGATCAGCCGGTTCGATGCCGGTGCGGCCGCGCTCGACGTCGACCTCATCGACCTGCGCGACACCGTCGCCCGTGCGGTGCAGTCGGCCCAGCCCCTGGCCGAGCGGTGGGGGAGCACCATCACCGTCGAGGCGACCGGGTCCTGCCAGGCCGACATGGACCCGCGGCGCGTCGAGCGGATCCTGCGCAACCTCGTGGTCAACGCCGTCGAGCACGGCGAGGGCCGGCCGGTCGAGATCCACGTGGCCGGCAACGACACTGCCGTGGCCGTGACCGTGCGCGACCACGGCGTCGGGCTGCGCCCGGGCGAGGCCGCCCTGGTGTTCAACCGGTTCTGGCGCGCCGACCCTGCCCGGGCGCGCACCACGGGCGGCACCGGCCTGGGCCTGGCCATCTCCCTGGAGGACGCCCGCCTGCACGACGGCTGGCTGCAGGCCTGGGGCGAACCGGGCCAGGGCTCCTGCTTCCGGCTGACCCTGCCGCGCCGCGCGGGGGGCACCATCGGTGACTCGCCGCTGGCCCTGCGACCGGACGACGCACCCAGCCGCGCGACCGCGCCGGCTACGCCGACCAGCCGCCGTGAGGGACCCGGACGGTCCGCTCCGCCGCGCGGGGTGGTGCCGACCGCGACCGCCCCAGAGCAGGCGCCCACCGCGCCCGGGAGCCCACGGTGAGGGCGCGGTACGCCGTCGCCGCGGCGGGCTGCGTCGCGACCCTGCTCTGCGCCTGCGGCGGGGGACTGTCCACCCGCGCGCCGATCCAGCCCGGCCTCGACGTGGGGTCGGTGCAGGAGAACGAGGTCCGCGTCGAGGCCAACCCCATCGCCGCGGGCTCCTCGCCCGAGCAGGTCGTGAGCGGCTTCATCCGCGCCGCGGCGGCCAGCGACGACCAGTACCAGGTGGCGCGGTCCTACCTGACCAGCGGACCAGCGGCGGGCTGGCGGCCCGACACCTCGGTCGTCATCTTCTCCAACGACTCCGAGCTGCGGGTGCAGCAGACGGGTGCAGGCACCGTCACGGCGACCGCCACCGCGACCGCCCGCGTCGACGGCAACGGCCGCTACCAGGAGCTGCCCGCCGACTCGACTGACGAGGTGACGTTCAGGCTGGAGCGCAGCTCGGGGGAGTGGCGCATCACCGCGCTGCCCGACCAGTTCGGCACGTGGCTGAGCGAGTCCGACTTCGACCGGCTCTACGACCCCTACCGCATCTACTTCCTCTCCACGACGCAGCGGCGCCTCGTGCCCGACGTCCGGTGGTTCCCCCTCGGCACGGGACTGGCCACGCGGTTGGCCAGGTCGCTCATCGCCGGCGTCCCCGACTACCTGCGCGGGGCGGTGCGGAGTGACGTGCCCACCGGCACCCGCCTCGCCGTCGACTCGGTGACCATCGACTCCGGCACCGCGACCGTCGACCTCACGGCCACCCGGCTGGCGACCGACCCCGCCCAGCGGCAGAACCTCGCGGCCCAGTTCCTCGCCACGGTCACCCAGGCGCCGGGGGTGAGCCAGGTGGCGCTGCAGCTCGAGGGCGCCGACCTGCAGGTGCCCGGGACGGACAGCGCCCTGCGATCACTGTCGGTCCTGGGGTTCACCACGCCGAGCGACCCGGCCGTGAAACCGTTGCTGCGCATAGGGTCCACGCTCGTCCCCGTCGACCCCGACGAGGTTGGCGACCCCGGGGAGCGGCCCCCGCCGCCCACCACCGCCGCCTTCCCTTCCCTGCAGCCGGGGTGGACGTATCCGGCCCTGTCGGCAGACGGCAAGGAGGTGGCCGCCGTGAGCGGTGACCGCGGCCAGCTCGCCCGCTGGCGCGGCAAGACGCAGGTGCAGCTGCTGACGTTCGGGTCGCTACTGACCCGCCCGACCTACGACCTGGACGGGCTCCTCTGGGTGGCTGGGCGCGACAAGGGCGCCACGCGCGTGTGGGTCCTCGACACCCGCAGCGACCCGACCATCACCGGCAAGGCAGCGCCGCAGTCCGTGTCGGTGGCGTGGCTGGCCGACCGTCGAGTCGTGAGCCTGCGGGTCTCGCCCGACGGCCAGCGCATCGCCGTCGTGAGCACCGATGCCGGAGGCAACGCACCCCGCCTGGACGTTGCCGGGGTGGTCAGGGGCAGCAACGACGTGCCGTTGAGCCTGGCGCCGCCGCTGAGCCTCGCGCCGACGCTGACCCTGGTGCGCGACGTCGTCTGGGTCGACGACGCGACGCTGGTGGCGTTGGGACGCAAGAACTCCGGCCAGGTCATCCGGCCGTGGACGGTCCCGCTCGGCGGCCAGGTCGCCGCCGGCCCCGAGATCGCCGGTGCCCGCACCATCACGACCATCAACGGCGAGCGCGGGCTCATCGTCACGACCGACACGGGCCAGGTGCTCATCCGCGCAGGCAGCCGGTGGCAGCCTCTGGGCGAGGGCAGCGACCTCCTGGTCGCCGGGCGCTAGGGCCGTCAGGGGTAGCCGAAGCCGCCGGTCGGACCTGTGTAGACGAGGAACTTGGCGACCCACACGTACTGACCCACCAGCTCCAGCGCACAAAACACGACGACCACCCACGTGCCAGCTCGACGGTCGGCAGCCGTCGCCGCGGGGGGCATGAGGACGAGCCCGAACGGGAAGGCCAGCATGAGGTAGCGCACGAGGCTGCTGGTGACGCCCGAGGCCAGGAAGATGTAGGCGCAGTAGGCGACGGTCCAACCCCACAGCTCCGGACCCCAGGCGCGCTGTGTCCGGCCACCGAGGAGGCCGACGAACGCCAGGACCAGGACGGCCACCCCGACCCAGCCACCGATGCCCAGGCCGCCGGCGGCGCCGAGCCACGGCGGGTCCAGCGGCGATTCCGTGTAGCCGGGCCACGCCGCGAGGGTGGTGAAGTAGGCGCGTGGGTCCCCCGTCAGCGCGCCCGCGAGGAGCGGCCACTCGGCCGTCGCCGCGACGCAGACGGCGACCAGCAGCGCAAGCCGCCCGTGGCGTGGCGGTGGCGACAACTCGGTCGAGACGTGGGGCCCGACGAGCGCCCGGCGGTGGCGACGGACGGCGACCAGCCAGTGCAGGGCCACCACCGGCGCGAGGACGAGCGTGATGTTGCGGGTCAGCCCCAGGAGGACGACCGGGACGAGGCACCACAGGTAGCGGCGCCGCACCAGGAGGAGCAGCGTCGTCGCCACGAACAGCAGGCCCAGGCTCTCGGTGTAGGCCGACTGCAGCACGGCGGTGGCGGGGAAGCAGCACAGCAGGGCGGTGCAGGCGAGGGCCCGCCCGCGGTCGACGACCACCTCGAGGAGGCGGAACACCACCAGGACGGCCGCGGCGCCGAGGAGGAGGCTCAGCGTCGGGGCGACCACCTCGAACCCGAGACCGGTGACGGCCATCCCCGCCTTGACCAGCGCGGGGTAGAGGGGGAAGAACGCCAGCGACGACTGCACCGCGTGACCGCCGGTGTCGACGACGGTGCTGGGGTAGCCGTGGAGGACGATGTCCCAGTACCACTGCCCGTCCCACGAGGTGACGACCGAGCCGTAGTCCGCGGGCAGCCGCGCGGTCACGGTGGAGTGGTAGCCGGTCAGGTCCTCCATCCGCACCACCCGCCCCGGGACGGCCATCAGGATGAACGCGGTGGTCACAACGCGGCTCAGCAGGTAGACGGCCAGCGGCACCGCGTAGCGGCGCGCAGCCCTCGTCACCGGCGACCCGGCTCGAGGAGGATGAAGTCGTGGGTCGCGACGACGCGGTTCCATCCCAGCCTGTGCTCCAGCGCGTCGCCGAGGGCCGAGTCCCGTGCGACCAGGGCGACATCGGGGTGCACGCGTGTGACGAAGTCCTGCCAGCCAGGTTCGACCTGCAGCGTGGAGGTGTAGTCGGCGAGGTAAACGTGGTCGTAGATCTCGCCGCGCAGGTCGGCGACCGGTGTGAGGTCGGGGTGCGCCCACAGCAGCCACCCCGAGACCCCGAAGTCGTCGAGGACGACGCTGTGCCGGGGCAGGTCGGCCAGCGCCGCGTCGATGGGCGCCATGCCGACGGGGTAGGCCGCGGCCTTGCCGCCCAACCCTGCGCCGGCGAGCGCTCCAACGACGAGGGCCCCGGCGCAGAACGCCACCAGGCCGCGTCGTTCGGTGCGGGTCCAGCGCTCGCGACGGGCGGTCAGCCCCGACTGGAGCGCCGCGGCGACCAACGGCGTGACGGCGATGCTGCCCAGAGGGACCAGCCGCCACATCCACAGCGTGCAGAAGGCCGCGAACGCCAGCAGGGCCAGCTCCCACAGCCGGGGTCGTGTGCGGCCCCTGGACCGGGCGACCACGCAGATCAGCAGCTGCACCAGGGCAGCCCATGCGAAGACGTTGTTGAGGGGGGTGGCCCGCCACTCGTCGGCGATCATGCTGGCGTTGCCCGCGACCTGGAACGGCGTGAGCAGCAGGCGTGGGCCCAGCGGTGTCAGCGCGACAGCGACCAGGCAGGCGAGCCACAGGGCCGCGAGCCGAAGGGCCTGGCGACGTGTGGGCCGCGTCCGCGGGTCGACGACGGCAGCCGCGAGCAGCAGCACGCCCAGGGCCAGCCCGAACGTCCAGAGCCCGTGGCAGCAGGCCCACACCCAGAACACCGGCACCAGCCACCACCGCGGGCGGCGGTCCCGCAGCATCGACAGACAGGCGTGCAGGGTCAGCGCGAACAGGACGAAGCTGACGAGCTGGGGCCGGGGGTTGAGCCCACCGCCGGCCCCGACGAGGGCCAGGCCGGCGGCCACAGCTGCGGGCAGCCGCCCCGCGGACCTGCGGGCGACGACGTACACGAGGGCGACCAGGGTGACCACGGCGGCGGCACGCAGCCACAGGACCGCGCCCATGCCACCCACGGAGTACGCGGCGGACGCCAGCATCTCGGGCAGCCACTGCGTCGAGGTGTAGTCGCGGTCGGCGAACCCGGCGGACGGGTCCGGAGCCACGAGGTCGAAGGCCTGCCACAGGCGGTCGCCGGTGCGCAGGTGCCACCACACGTCCGGCTCGGCGAAGGTCGACAAGCCCTTGACCAGGGCCAGGGTGAGAACAAGCCCCACGGCGGTGCGGCTGATCATCGGCGGGGTGGTGCGCCCTGCAGGCCGGGCCGCGGTCCCGGTCTCGGTCCCGGTCTTGGTCGAGGAGGCCGTCACGGGCGTCACCGGGGGGCCTCCAGCAGGACGTGGCCATGGTCACGACCGAGCTCGCGCCAGCGGTCCTGCTCGACGAGCGCGGCCCGGACGGGGGAATCGGACGGCACCAGCGCGACCGTCACGCCTCGTTCGCGCACGTAGGCGTCCCAGCCGGGGTCCGCGGACATGGCACCGATGAAGTCCTTGACCTGATGCGCTGAGTAGGACTCGACGCGCAGGTCGTAGACGGGGCGCAGCTGCGGTGCGGCATACATGAGCCACCCGCTGGTGTCACCGTCGACGAGGACCGTGGTGTCCGCGGGCAGCGCGGTGAGACGGGAGGTGAGGCCGAGCGGGACCCCGACCGGGGTGTCGGCACGGGCCGCCGCCACGGGTCCCGCGACGACCATGCCGACAAGGGTGGCAGCGGCCCACGCCGCCGTCGTCCGGCTGAGCACGCGCCCCCGCCGGGGGAGCGCGTCGCGGGGGGCTCCCTCACGGCTGCGCAGCGCCGCCTCGACGGCGGTGGCGGTTAGGGGGACGGCGACGAAGGCCGCGACCGCCACGGTGCGCTCCATGGTCAGGGCCAGCGCGCAGCCCACGACGACCAGCACCACGTGCCAGCCGGGCATCCGACGTCCTAGCGCGACCCAGCAGAGCCACGCCACCGCGAGCAGCGCCAGCGCTGCGAGCACGTGCGGCGACCGCACCGAGGACGGCATCCACTCCTGCACGAACTGGCGCCCTTGGCCACTGACCGCGAAAGGCGTCAGCAGCAGCCGGGGGCCGATGGGCGTCAGGGCAGCCGCGGCCGCGCAGGCCGCGAGCAGCCCGACGAGCCGCAGCGCCACCTGTCGCCCGACGCTCCCGGACACGATGACGCAGAGCGCGACGATGCCACCGACCGCGGCGCCGGTCGCCCAGATGCCGTGGACGCACGCGGCGAGCCAGGTCAGCGGCACCAGCCACCAGCGAGCCTGGTGGTCCTGCGCCGTGCGCCACCAGGCGGCCAGCACCGGGACGAGCAGTACGAAGCCGGCAAGCTGCGGTCGCTCCGTAAGGGAGGGCCAGGCGGCGAAGACCGCCACAGCGGTCGTGGCGGCAGCCACCCAGGGGCGGGCCAGGGTATGAGCCCAGAGCAGCAGCGCCAGGGCGAGCACGCCGATGGCGGCGGCGCGCTCCCACGCCACCAGGGGGGCACCGAGGTGCGGGTAGAGCCAGACCGTCACCACCGACGGCAGCCACTGCGTCGGGACGTAGGCGTGCGAGGCCAGCGGCGCCCACGGGTCCGGGAGGGCGAAGCGCCCGCCGCCCGCGAGGAAGGCGCCGACCTTGAGGTGCAGCCAGGGGCTGGGGTCGCTCACGGGTCGCACCGCCAGCACCGGCAGCGCCGCCAGCAGGAGGGGGAGCGCGACGCGGGTCAGCAGTGGCCCCGCCGCACCGGGCGCCCGGGCGCGCAGGCGTGCGCGGTAGGGGGCGGACGGCATACCGCAAGTCTCTCCCGTCCCAGCCGTCCCATGTCGGTTGCCACACCACATCGGCCGTTCGGACGACCTTCCGGGTACGAAGAGCCCACGCCATCGTGACGGGACGGCCGATTCGCGAAGGGTGCACCGACTGACAACCTTCTGCGTGCTGGGGCAAGTCCGTCCCGGCAGCCCGTTGGTCTTGAAAGGACACCCAGCAACATGACCAAGTACATCGCCAAGTTCCAGACGAAGATGAACGAGCGCGGCGCGACCGCGGTCGAGTACGGCCTCATGGTCGCCCTCATCGCCATCGTCATCATCGTCGCCGTCGCCCTCCTGGGTGGCAACCTCTCCGGCCTCTTCAACAAGGTCGCCGGCAGCGTCTGATCGAACTAGAACAACGGGCTCTCAGCCCGTTGATCGAGGAGGCACAGTGAACGCACCCATGGCTTGCAGAAGGGCATCCAGGCGATGCCGCGCTCAGGTGGTGACCGTGTTCGCAGCGGCCTCAGTCAGCGAGCTGGACCGCGGTCGTCCCGGCAGACGCCGGGGCGACCGCGGGGCCACCGCCGTCGAGTACGCGCTGATGGTGGGTCTCATCGCGCTGGTGATCGTCGTCTCCGTCACGTTGTTCGGGAACAACGTCGTCACCCTCTTCCATGTGCCTGACAGCGTCTTCAACCCGTAACCGCTCGAACACCGAGGACTGAACACCTATGGGACGCAGAATCGTCGCCATCTTCGCTGCTGTCGCCGTCGCCCTGGTGGGTGTCGCGGCAGTGCTGCTGTATGCGCGCGGAGCCGACGCCCGCGCCGTGGCGTCGCAGCAGCCCACCAACGTCTACGTGGTCCAGTCGGTGGTCCCGGCGGGCACGACGCTGAAGGACGCCGTCCAGAACGGCCTCATCATCAAGACCTCCGTCGCCGCGAAGGGCGTCCCCGCGGGCGCCCTGTCCGCCGTCGACGGCAGCAACGGTGGCTACTTCGCCACGACCGACATCCAGCCCGGCGAGTATGTCCTCGCCGCACGCTTCGGCGCCAAGCCAGTCGGAGAGAAGGCAATCGAGGTCCCTGCCGGAATGGTCGCCGTCTCCGTGGCACTCGGCGACGCCAACCGGGTCGGGACCTTCGTGACGCCCGGCTCCAAGGTCGTCCTTTTCGACACATACACCCCGGTGGCCGCCAAGGCGTCCACTGCCAGCAGCAGCTCCTCGAACAACTCCACGACGGCCAGCGGCCAGAGCACCCGGGTGCTGCTCGACGACGTCCTCGTCATTGCCATGGGCGAGGCCTCTCTCACGCCGGCGCAGACCACGACCGCCGACGGAGAGCCGGCTCCCGCGCCGGTGCGTGGCGCGCTCATGACCGTCGCGCTGTCGCCAGCGGACGCCACCCGGCTCGTGCACGGCATCCAGACCGGGACGCTGTACGCCGCCCTGCGTGGCACCGATGCCAAGATCGACCTCGGCAAGGTTGTCTCCGAAGCATCACTCTTCTCCAAGTAGGAGCACGTCATGACCCTGTTGTGGGATGCAGACCCCGCGGCCACCGACCGCTACGACTTCGCGGTCGGGCAGGTGACCCGGGTGGACACCCAGGCCGCCATGGTGCGAGCCCTGGAGGAGGCGCCCGAGGAGCAGCTCGTCCTCATCGGCCCCGATGTCGACATGGAGGGTGCCTGCCAGTTCAGCGAGTTCTGCCGGGTCGAGCGCCCCAACCTCGGGGTGCTCCTGCTGCGCCGGCGCCTGGACGTCAACGTCCTCGGCCAGGCGCTGCGCTCCGGCGTGCGCGAGGTCATCACGGCCGACGACCTCACCGGTCTCGCCGACGCCGCACGTCGCAGCCGTGAAATCTCCTCGCGCGTCGCCGGCCACGCCGGGGACACCGCGGGCAGCACGCGCTCGGCACGTGTCGTCACCATCTTCTCCGCCAAGGGCGGCGTCGGGAAGACGACCTTCGCCACAAACCTCAGCACCTACCTCGCCTCCACCGGCTCCAAGGTGCTGCTCATCGACCTGGACCTGGCGTTCGGCGACGTGGGCATCAGCCTGCAGATGCTGCCGCAGAACTCGATCATCGACCTGGTCGGCATGGCAGGCCACATCGACGAGCAGGCCATCAAGTCGGTCGTCACCAAGCACGACAGCGGCCTCGACACGATCAGCGCCCCGGCCGAGCCCAGTGACGCAGACCGCATCCCCGGCTCGATCGTCGGGGAGCTCATCCGCGTGGCCAAGCGCCACTACGACTACGTGCTGCTCGACACCCCGCCGGCCTTCACCTCCCACGTCCTTGCGGGCTTCGACGACAGCGACCTGCTCGTCCTCATCGCCACCCTCGACATCCCGGCGGTGAAGAACCTGCGCCTCACCCTCGACACGCTCGACCTGCTCGGCAACCCCAAGGACACCCGCCTCATCGTCCTCAACCGCTCCGACGCCAAGGTGGGCCTGCGCGCCGAGGACGTCGTCGCCGCGCTCAAGCAGGACATCGCGATCATGGTCCCCAACAGCACGGCGGTCCCGGCCTCGGTCAACCGCGGTGTGCCGATCATCCTCGACGAGCCGAAGCACCCCGTCAGCGTCGCCCTGCGCGAGCTGGCCGAGAAGTTCGTCCGCACGCCCGAGCCCAGCACCCGTGCCGACGGCCAGAAGTCCTCGGAGGCCGGCAGCGGTCGCTCGAGCCGCTGGTCGCTCTCCCGAGGAGGTAACCGATGAGCCTCGCCGAGCGCCTCGAGAGCGTCCGCCGCAGCCAGCAGGCCGCCAACGACGCCGCCAACAACACCCCGGCGCCGTCGGCGCACGAGCGACAGCGCGTCGTCGACCCGTTCGCCGCGGTCAAGGCGAGCGTGCACCAGGCGCTGCTCGACTCCCTGGGACCGCAGCTCTACGACCCTCACCTCGACCAGTCCGAGCTCGAAGCCAAGGTGCGGCACACGCTGCAGGAGGTCATCGACCACGAGGAGACCCCGCTGTCCCTCGCGGACCGCACCCGGATCTCCCAGGAGGTGGCCGACGAGATCCTCGGCCACGGCCCGCTCGAGCCGCTGCTTCGCGACTCGGAGATCTCCGAGATCATGGTCAACGGCCCGGACTCCATCTATGTCGAGCGCGCTGGCAAGCTCTACCCCGTCGAGGCGCGGTTCAGCTCCGACGCCCACCTGCGTCGCACCATCGACAAGATCGTGGGCCGCGTCGGTCGCCGTGTCGACGAGGCCAGCCCGCTCGTCGACGCCCGCCTACCCGACGGCTCGCGTGTCAACGCCGTCATCCCCCCGATCGCCCTCGACGGCTCCCTGCTGACCATCCGCAAGTTCGCCACCGACCCGTTCACCGACAAGGACCTCATCGCCTTCGGCACGTTCACGCCGCAGGTCCGTGACTTCCTGTCGGCCTGCGTGCGCGGCCGCCGCAACATCGTCATCTCCGGTGGTACGGGCTCGGGCAAGACGACGCTGCTCAACGTGGTGTCCTCCTTCATCCCCGACGACGAGCGCATCGTCACCATCGAGGACGCCGCCGAGCTCCAGCTCCACCAGGACCACGTGCTGCGCCTGGAGTCCCGCCCGTCCAACATCGAGGGTCGCGGCTCCATCCCGATCCGCGAGCTGGTCAAGAACTCCCTGCGCATGCGGCCCGACCGCATCGTCGTCGGTGAGTGCCGTGACGGCGCCGCCCTCGACATGCTGCAGGCCATGAACACCGGTCACGACGGCTCGCTGACCACGGTCCACGCCAATACCCCGCGTGACAGCCTGTCGCGCCTGGAGACCATGGTGCTCATGGCTGGTGTCGACCTGCCCGTCCGCGCCATCCGCGAGCAGGTCGCCGGCGCCGTCGACATGGTCATCCAGCAGGCCCGCCTCAAGGACGGCTCGCGACGCGTCACCGCCATCAGCGAGGTCGTCGGCATGGAGAGCGACGTCATCACCATGCAGGACCTGTTCACCTTCGACTACAGCGCCGGGCGCGACGAGCAGGGCCGTTTCAAGGGCACCCTCAAGAGCACCGGCCTGCGCCCGAAGTTCGCCGCAGAGCTGCACGACCAGGGGATCGAGCTCGCCCCTGACATCTTCGTCCGGGGGATTTGATGCGCTTCTCCCTCCCGCGCAGGCTCGGCGCCGCCGTGGCGCTGGCCTCCGTGGCGCTGCTCTCGGGGGTCTCCTCCGCCGGCGCAGCCCAGGCCCCGACCGTGAACATCACGGGCATCGAGGCCAAGAACGGCAACCTCGTCGGCCTCATCTCCGCCAGCGGCGGTGCCGACATCAACCCGGCCCTCACGGTCACGGTTTCCGGCAAGGACCACCCCGTCGACGCCATCACGTCGGGCCAGGGGTCACCGGTCGCCAGGACCGCCGTGATCGTCGTGGACACCAGCGGCTCGATGGGTGAGCCAGGCATGGCCACTGTCCGCACCGCCGTCGCAGCCTTCCTCAAGAGCGTGCCGGACGACGTCCGGGTGGGCGTGGTGTCGTTCTCCGGCAAGGCCGTCACCAACCTCGTGCCCACCGCCGACCACGGCAAGGTGCAGTCTGCGGTCAACGCCCTGAAGGCCAACGGCGAGACGGCCCTGTACGACGGCGTCCAGCTCGCCGTGCGCACCCTCGGCACCAAGGGGGAGCGCAGCATCCTGCTCCTCTCCGACGGGGGCGACACCGCGAGCCGGAGCACCCAGGCAGCCGCCACGGCCGCGCTCAAGTCCGGCGGGGTCCGCGCCGAGGCCGTGTCCTTCAAGTCCAACGAGGGCAACGTCGCGGTGCTCAAGGGCTTCACGTCCGCCGGCGGCGGGTCGGTGGTCTCCGCTGCCAACGCCGGCGCGGTCGCCAGCGCCTTCACCAGCGCCGCGCAGACCCTTGCCTCCCAGCTCACCTTCTCCATGCCGCTGCCCCCGGGCGTCACCGCGGTCCAGAACATCAAGATCTCCGGCGAGGCAGGCGGCGCGAAGTTCGCTACCACCGCCCTGGTCGACTTCGGCGACGGTGTGCCCGTCGCCACGCCCACCTCCACCACGGCCGCCAAGACGCCGATCACCGGGCCCACCGAGGACGTCGTCAAGGCCACGTCGCCCGGCTCGAAGATCCTCGGCCTTTCGCCCATGGTGCTGCTGGCCGTCGGTGCGGTCTTCCTGGCGCTGGTGCTGTTCGGGCTCGCACTGTCCAGCTCGTCCTTCAAGTCCGGGCGCCAGACCCGCGTCGAGAACATCGACCGCTACGTTGCCCCGGGTGCCGCCCCGAAGAAGAAGGACCGCCAGCGCGCGGTCTCCGAGAACCTCGTCTTCTTCGGCGATAAGGTGATGGAGGGTCGCGAGTCGACCGGCAAGACCATGGCACTCATCGAGCGCGCCGACCTCCCGCTGCGACCCGGTGAGTGGTGGGTGCTGCGGATCGTGGCCGTCGTGGTCGGGGTCGCCGTCTCCATGACGCTCATCCGGGGAGGGCTGATCATGACCCTCGTCGCGGCCCTGATCGGTGTCGTGCTCGGCCTGCTCGCCCCGGCGTTCGTCCTGCGGTTCCTTGCCAAGCGCCGTGCCAAGAAGTTCGACCACCAGCTCCCCGACGTGCTCACCCTCGTCGCCAGCAGCCTCAGCACCGGCTTCTCCCTCCCGCAGGCACTCGACGCCGTCGCCAAGGACGCTGCAGACCCCGCGGCCAAGGAGTTCGCGCGGGCGCTGGCCGAGACCCGCATCGGCGCCGACATCGCCGACGCCCTCGAGCGGATGGCCGACCGGATGGACAGCGGCAACATGCGTTGGACCGCCATGGCGATCCGCATCCAACGCGAGGTCGGTGGCAACCTGGCCGAGACCATGCGCACCACCGCCAAGACGCTGCGCGAACGCGAGGAGCTCGGCCGCCACGTGCGGGCCCTGTCCGCCGAGGGACGGCTCTCCGCCTACATCCTCATCGGCCTGCCGATCGGCATCTTCTTCTACACGATGCAGACCAACCGGGCCTACGTCGAGCTGCTCTGGACGCGCCCCCTGGGCCTCATGATGATGGCGGCCGGATTGGTCTCTCTCGGCATCGGTGTCTTCTGGATGCGTAAAGTCGTGGATGTGAAGGTCTGAGATGGGAACCATGTTGCTGATCGTCGGCCTCGTCGCCATCGCCGGGGCGCTCGTCACCATCGTCATCGCCGCCTCCTCGGGGGCTGGACAAACCACCGGCGTCGCCCGGTCCCTCGAGCTCATCGAGAAGACCATCGACCGTCGCGAGGTGAGCAAGTCGGACCTGCCCGCCATGGAGCGGCTCGTGGCACCCGTACTCGCCAGGACCCGCGCGATCGCCTCCAAGCTGTCGCCCACGGGTACTCAGGAGGGCCTGACGCGCCGGCTGGACCTGGCGGGAAACCCCGGCACCTGGACCGCCGAGCGGATCATGGGTGGCAAGGGAGCCGGCCTGCTCATCGGGGCTGTCCTCGGCCTCGCGTTCGGCGGCTTCAGCCCCAAGGGCCTGCTCATCGCCCTCGGTGCCGCGGCGGCCGGTTTCTACCTGCCCGACCTGCTGCTCATGAACGTCGGCCAGAAGCGCCAGGAGGAGCTGCGCCTCGGCCTGGCCGATGCCCTCGACATGCTCACCGTCTGTGTGGAGGCCGGGCAGGGCTTCGACGCCGCCCTCATGCAGGTGGCCAAGTCCACCACCGGACCCATCTCCGGCGAGTTCGCCCGCGTGCTGTCGGAGATCCAGATCGGCAAGTCGCGTGGCCAGGCGTTCAGCTCGCTCGCCACCCGAACCACGGTCGCTGAGGCGAAGACGTTCGTCAGCGCCCTGGTCCAGGCGGACCGCCTCGGCCTGCCCATCGGCAGCGTGCTGCGCGAGCAGTCCAACCAGATGCGCCTCGTGCGTCGTCAGCGCGCCGAGGAGAAGGCGCAGAAGGTGCCGGTGAAGATCCTGTTCCCGATGCTCCTGTGCATCTTCCCGGCACTGTTCATCGTCATCATCGGCCCCGGCGCCATCAAGATTGTCGATGCCTTCAGCGGCGGCGGCCTCTGACCTCAGCCGGGGCGATCAGGCGTCAGCGGCGGGTGTGGCCGACGGACTCCGAGCGGACCAGCCCCAGGCGCAGCGCGGCCATGACCGCGGACGCGCGGTTGTGGGCCCCGAGCTTCTCGTAGACCTTCGAGACGTGGGTCTTGACCGTCGACTCGCTCATGTAGAGGCGCTTGGCCACCGCGGCGATCGAGTCGCCGGCGACGAGGCGGTCGAGCACCTCAGCCTCGCGCGGCGTCAGCTTGGGCTTGTCGTTGGAGTCGCGACGGCGCAGCGCCTCGGCGAGCCCGGTGGCCATGAAGGCGTCGGGGGCCACCGCGGCACGACGGACCGCGGCGATGACCTCGTCCGAGGGGGCCGACTTCAGCACCAGCGCGGAGGCCCCCAGGTCGAGGGCCTCCAGCAGGGTCTCGTCGTCGTTGTGCATGGTCAGCACGACGATGCCGAGCCGCGGGGAGGCTTCGCGGGCCGCCCGGGCGAGCACCAGCCCTGACCCGTCGGGCATCGAGACGTCGACCACGAGCACGTGGATGAGGCTGTGGGCGAGGACGGTGCGCCCTTCGGCGATGCCCCCGGCCTGGCCGACGACGGCGAGGTCGGGCTCGCTGTCGATCATGCGGCACACGGCCTCGCGGACAAGGGTGTGATCGTCGATCACCACGACGTTGATGGTCATGACGGCTGGGGGATCCTTTCGTTGGAGAGCGTGGCCGACGGTGCGGCCCCGCGGCCACGCATGCGCATGCGGACCGCGACACCGTCGCCGGCATACGGCTCGACCGAGATCTCGCCGCCGAGGGTGGTCAGGGGGTGGTCGGCGAAGTCGCGCGGGCCGAGCGAGCTGGTGCCGTTGTGGGCGACCCAGAGCTCGACGCGCGGGGCCGCGACGTTGAGGCGGACCTCGACGGTCTCGGCGTTGAGGGAGTGCCGCGCGTCGGCGAGCACCTGGAGGAAGAGGCGGTAGATGAGGACCTCGGTGTGCGCAGGCAGGCGGAACCCGGTCTCGCTGAGGTGCATCCGGGTGGTCACCCCGGACGTCGACCCGAAGTTCTGCAGGCGGGCACCGATGAGGGCGCCGAGCCCGGTGTCGGGGCGCACGGCAATGCGGAGGTCGGCGATGTGCAGCCGCAGGTCTGCCAGCACGCGGGACACCTCCACGCGGAGCCCGTCGAGCTCCTCGGCGAGCGGGGAGCCGGTGTCACGGGCCCTGCGGCGCAGCGAGTCGATGCCGAAGCCGAGCGCCACCATCTCCTGGGCGATCCCGTCGTGCATCTCGCGGGCGAGCCGCTCGCGTTCCTCGAGGCCTGCTCGTTCGCGCAGCCCGGCGAACAGCACCGACAGGTCGATGTTGGCGGCATGGCGCGAGGCAACCTCGGAGGCTGCAACGAGGTCGTCCTCGGTGAAGGGCGTCACCAGCGGCCGGTCGGCCACCAGGAGGCCCAGGCGGTCGCCATGGTCGTCGTGGAGGGGCACGACGATGACCGAGCGGGCGACGAGGTCGTCCGCCCACTCGCACAGCGTCGGGACGCCCTCGTGCCACGTCCGGGCGAGGATCGAGTCGGGCTCCATGGGGTCGGGCCACGGCGTGCGGTCGGCTCCACGGATGGCCAGCGGCACCGCCGGGTCGTCGCCGTACCCGACGAGGATGGCGCTCCGTGCCGCCCGCATCTGGGCGGCGAGGTCCTGAAGGGCCATCTCGGCCGAGCCGGGGGCGTCGAAACCCGTGTCTAGGGTCTCGGCGAGCTCGTGGAGGCGACGCAGCAGCAGCCCGGCCTCGGCGGCGATGTTGGGGTCGACGACCGGCTCGTCGGCCTCCATCCGGTGCGACCACGCGCCGAGCAGCCCGAAGACCAGGGCGAGCAGCGAGGCCAGGGCGATCTGCTGGCCCTCGCCCTCGGAGAGGTGGCGCAGCCACGCGGACGTGAGGAGACCGGTGACCAGGCCGACCGTGAAGACGGTGAGCGCGCCACGACGGGCAAAGCGCATTCCGGCGTGGAACGCCGGGATGAGGATCAGCATCTTGGACCACGCAGGCGCATAGCCCATGGCCACGCCGGCGGTGGCTGCGGCGACGCAGTACAGGGCGAACAGCTGCATCCGCCCGATCGCGTTGCCGCTCTGGCTGAGGTACTGGAAACCTGAGGCCGCAAGGTCGAGGGTGACGACCAGCAGGATCCAGGGCAGGCCCGGCAGCAGCGAGCCGTCGAGGGCAGCGAGGAGGGCGGCGAGCACGGCGATGCCGAGGCGAAGTCGCGTCGCCACGGACAGTCGGGGAAGCCACCGCATACAGCCCTCCCGTCTCACGACCTCAGCAGTTGTCCACAGAGCGAGGCTCAGACTAGTCGTGTCCTCAGGTTTACGTCGGCTGAAACAGCACCAACACTCCGTGAGCACACACTCCTGCCATGACCTTCGCTCGCTCGTCGTTGGGTGCGCTGGCCGATCTGGCGCTCCCGGTGACGTGCGCCTCGTGCCGGGCCCTCGGCGCTGCACTGTGCCCCGACTGCACCTCCGGGCTCTGGTCGCAGGTGTGGGAGCGTCCCCGTCCGGTGCGCCCGCGGCCCTGCCCGCCGCGGCTTCCGCCCGTGTGGGCCGCCGGGACGTTTGCGGGGGAGCTCGCCGCCGTCGTGGCCGCCTACAAGGACGACGGGCGCCGCGACCTCGCCCCGGTGCTCGCGGGCCTGCTGGCGGGCGCGGTCGACGCCGCGGTGGGTGGCGCGCCGGAGCTGAGGCGGGCGCTGTGCGCGGGCGACGGTCCGGTACTCGTCGTCCCCGTACCGTCCTCGCCTGCAGCACGCCGGCGCCGCGGCGACTTCCCGCTGGGGCAGCTGGCGGCCCTCGCGTGCCACGGCTTCGGGTCGGGGGAGGTGGTCGTGGCCGACGCGCTGCGGCTGCGCCGCCGGGTCGCCGACCAGGCCGGCCTCGGCGCCCGCGAGCGCCAGGTCAACCTCGAGCACGCCCTGCAGGTGCGAGGCAGGTGGCAGCCGGTCGTCGACCGAGCGAGCTGCGTCCTCGTCGACGACGTCCTCACCACCGGGGCGACCCTCGTCGAGGCCGCGCGGGCGCTGCGTGGTGGCAGGGCGAGGACCGTCGTGGCGGCCACGGTGTGCGCCACCGAGCGTCGCGCCGGCCCTCTCGGTCAGCGTCCAGCCGACTCCCGGTAAACGTTGGGTCAGGCGCGGTGTCGCATCCGTCGGACGTGGACTACCGTCGGTACATGGCCCCCCTGGCCCCCGTGCGTGACACGAGAACAGGGCGCCTCGGACGCGGTCCGACGGGCGCCCTGGGCCGGGGAGCGGAGCCGGTACAGCCCTCCCGTCCCCCTCTGGGGCGGAGGTGGTGCCGCGGTTGACCCAGGGCGTGCCGCCCCCGTCTCGCACCACCCATCGCAACCATGGAGGAAAACCGTGGAGATTGTCGTCACTGGACGCCACATGCAGGTCTCGGACCGATTCCGTGACCACCTCGACGAAAAGCTGGCGAAGGTTCCCCAGCTCGCGCCGCGCGTGCAACGCGTCGACGTCGTGGTGAGTCACGAGCCCAACAAGCGGCAGGCCAAGTCCTGCGAGCGGGTCGAGATCACCTGTCACGTGAAGGGTCCCATCGTGCGGGCTGAGGCCTGCCTGGACGACAAGTACGCGGCGCTCGACGTCGCGATGGACAAGCTGATGGAACGGCTGCGCCGGGCGCAGGACCGCAAGCGCGTGCACCGTGGCCGGCACGCACCCGAGTCGGTGGCCGAGGCCACCGCCCGCATCCAGGGCCTCGAAGCCCTGGCCGCTTCGGAGGAGCACTCGCACGACGAGGCGGCCGAGGCTGAGCCCTTCGGCGCCCAGGGCAACAGCCCCGTCGAGATCCGCGAGAAGGTCCACGCCACCGTGCCCATGGCGCTCGACCAGGCCGTCGCCGAGATGGAGCTCGTCGGCCACGACTTCTACCTCTACCACGACGAGGACACCGGCCAGCCGAGCGTGGTCTACCGGCGCCGGGGCTGGTCCTACGGCGTGATCCACCTCGACGTCAGCAATGGGGGAGAGGTCGCCCAGAAGGTCTCCTGACACCTACGACCGTGCACCATGCAGGGCGGCGATGCCGCCCATCCCGCCGCCCATCCCGCCGCCGAACCCCGGACGCCGTCCCAGATGCCGCGTTCGGGGTTCGGCGGCGGTCGGCCTGTTCTGACAGGATGGGCGCGTGAGCAGCGGGGATGTGCACCAGGGGCCGATGACCGACCCCATCCGGGTCGTCATCGCGGACGACCATGTCCTCTACCGTCGCGGCCTGCAGATGGTCGTCTCGCAGGACGACGACATCGACATCGTCGGCGAGGCCGGTGACGGCAAGGAAGCGGTCGACCGCGTCGTGGAGCTGCTGCCCGACGTGGTGCTGATGGACGTGCGCATGCCGCACACCTCCGGCATCGAGGCCTGCAAGACCCTCAAGGCGCTCGTGCCCTCCACCAAGATCATCATGCTCACGATGTCCGACGAGGAGTCCGACCTCTACGAGGCGGTCAAGGCCGGCGCCAACGGCTACCTCCTCAAGGACGTGCCGGGCGAGGAGATCGCGGCCGGTGTCCGCGCCGTCCACCATGGCGACTCGCTCATCTCACCGTCCATGGCCAGCAAGCTGCTTGCCGAGTTCGCCCAGATGAGCCGGCGGCAGGGCGAGCGCCCCAGCGCCGTCGGTGCGCCCCGGCTCACCGACCGCGAGCTCGAGGTGCTGCGCCTGGTCGCGCGTGGACTCGCCAACAAGGAGATCGCCCACCAGCTGTTCATCTCCGAGAACACCGTCAAGAACCACGTCCGCAACATCCTCGAGAAGCTCCAGCTCCACTCGCGCATGGAGGCGGCGATGTACGCGGTGCGGGAGAACCTGCTCGAACCCGGCGAATGACCGCGGGCGCCGCCATCCCGCCGACCCTTCCGGCGCCACTGCGGCTGACCAAGGCCCAAGCGCGACGAATCGCCTTGGCAGCACAGGGCTTCCGCGACCCCAGACCTGCGCCCGGGGAGGCGACGACTCGCCACCTGCAGCGTGTCATCGACCGGGTGCAGGTGGTCCAGATCGACAGCGTCAACGTCGTGACCCGCAGCCACTACCTGCCCTTCTTCTCGCGGCTCGGTCCCTACGACACCGCACTGCTCGACCGGGCGCGTGACCGTGCGCCGCGGCGCCTCGTCGAGTACTGGGCTCACGAGGCGAGCCTGGTGCCGCCCACGACGTGGCCGCTGCTCGACTTCCGGATGCAGCGCGCCCTCAGCGACGCGTGGGGTGGGATGCAGCGGGTCGCCCACGACCACCCGGGCCTGGTGTCGGCCGTCAAGGCCGAGGTGGTGGCCGGCGGACCGATGACCTCACGGCAGGTGGAGGCTGCGCTGGAGCACGACCTGCCCCGGGAGCGCGAGCACTGGGGCTGGAACTGGTCGCTGGTCAAGAACGCCCTGGAGCACCTGTTCTGGTCGGGACAGATCACCTCGGCGGGGCGGACCAGCCAGTTCGAGCGCCGCTACGCAGCCCTGGAGCGCGTCCTCCCGCGGGCGGTCGTGGAGCAGGCGGCCGATCCCGCGCGCAGGCCCTCGCACGAGGAGGCGTTCCGGGAGCTGGTGCTGATCGCGGCCCGGGCGCACGGCGTCGGCACCGAGCAGTGCCTGCGCGACTACTTCCGGCTCAAGCCCGAGCAGGCGCGCCCGGCCATCGCCTCTCTCGTCGCCGAGGGTCAGCTGGTGCCCGTGACCATCGAGGGGTGGAAGCGGGCCGCGTACCTCCACCCCGAGGCGCGGCGCCCGCGACGGGTGCAGGCGCAGGCCCTGCTGAGCCCGTTCGACTCGCTCATCTGGCAGCGGGAGCGGACCGCTGCCCTGTTCGGCTTCGACTTCCGGCTGGAGATCTACGTGCCGGCCCCCCAGCGCGTGCACGGCTACTACGTCCTGCCGTTCCTCTTCGGTGACACGCTGGTGGCGCGGTGCGACCTCAAGGCAGACCGCGCGGCGGGTGTCCTGCGCGTGCACGCCGTGCACTGGGAGCCGGGAGCCCCGGTCGAGGCGCGACCTGCGCTCGACGCCGAGCTCGCGCTGCTCGCCGGGTGGCTCGGGCTCCGCACCGTGGGCTGAGCCGGCGGGACGCCGTGCGAACGACCAGGCTGTGGCGGGATCCTGTCGAAGGATGACGAGATCGTGCTGGTCGGACGACGCGTTGGCACATAACCTTCGGGGGTGACGATTCCTGCCACAGACCGGTCGACGGCCCCCACCCGTACCCCGCGCGTCCACCGGGCCTGGTGGGTCACCGCCGTGGTGCTCGCCGCCCTCGTGGCCGCAGCCGGCTTCCGCTCCTCGACCGGCGCGCTGCTCGAGCCGCTCGAGGGCGAGTTCGGGTGGTCCCGGGCCACCACCTCCGGCGCGGTGACCGCCAACCTCGTCGTCTACGGGCTCACGGCGCCCTTCGCCGCCGCCCTGATGGAGCGGTTCGGCATCCGGCGCGTGGTCACCGGGGCCCTGCTGCTCGTCGCGGTCGGCAGCGGCCTCACCGTCGTGATGACCGCCGCGTGGCAGCTGTGGGTGCTGTGGGGCCTGGCCGTCGGCATCGGCACCGGCGCGATGGCGCTGGTGCTCGGAGCCGTCGTGGCCAACCGGTGGTTCGTCGAGTCGCGCCGGGGCCTGGTCACCGGTGTCTTCTCCGCGGCGGGGGCAGCCGGCCAGCTCGTGTTCCTCCCCGGCATCGCCGCGCTCGCCACCGGACCGGGGTGGCGGTGGGCGGCGGTGGTCGTGACCGCGGCGGCGCTGCTCCTCGTGCCCCTCGTCGCGCTCGTGGTGCGCGACCGCCCGGCCGATCTCAGGTTGCGGCCCTACGGCGCCGAACCGGGGGAGGCGCTCGACGAGCAGCTGGCCCCGCCCCGTACCTCCGCGGAAGGTCCCGCTCGCACGGCCCTGCGCACGCTGCGGGAGAGCGCCCGGTCACGGACGTTCTGGATCCTCGTAGGGACGTTCTGGGTGTGCGGGTGGTCGACCAACGGCCTCATCGGCACCCACTTCATCCCCGCCGCCCACGACCACGGGATGCCGGAGACGACGGCGGCCGGTCTGCTCGCCCTGGTCGGCGTGTTCGACCTGGTCGGGACCATCGCCTCGGGCTGGCTCACCGACCGGGTCGACCCGCGGATGCTGCTGTTCGGCTACTACGCGCTGCGGGGGCTGTCGCTGCTGTTCGTGCCGGCGCTGCTCGGTCCCGCGATCGCCCCGAACCTGTTCCTCTTCATCGTCTTCTACGGCCTGGACTGGGTGGCGACCGTGCCCCCGACCATCGCGCTGTGCCGGCGACACTTCGGAGTCGCGCGGTCGGGGATGGTGTTCGGTTGGGTCTTCGCCGCCCACATGGTCGGAGCCGGTGTCGCCGCCTCCTACGCCGGCTGGGTCCGGCAGGGGACGGGCGACTACTTCACGGCGTGGCTGACGGCGGGCGGGCTGTGCCTCTTCGCTGCGATGGCGTGCCTGGCCGTCTCGGCGTCGCCCGAGCATGGTCAGTGGAACGCCGAGGGGGAGCAGGCGGAGGTCGCGGCCGTCACCTGACCGTCCGGACGGCTCCCGTCCGACCGGCCGGTGCGGTTGACAGCCGTGCTTCCCTGTGGGGCATGAGCGACGTGGAGGTGCGGCCCAACCCCGACGAGCAGCGGTACGAGGCGTGGCTGGACGGAGAGCTCGCGGGCTTCGCTGCCTACCGGATCTCGCGCGGCCACCTCGTGCTCACGCACACCGAGGTCGACGACGCCTACGAGGGCAAGGGCGTCGGGAGCGCCCTGGCCCGCGGGACCCTCGACGACATCCGGGCGCGGGGCGAGCACGACGTGGTGGCGCTGTGCCCGTTCATGTCGGCGTGGATCGACCAGCACCCCGACTACCAGGACTTGGTCGCCCCCTGACCTCAGCGGCCGGGCTCGTCCCCTGTCTTGGGGGCGGGACGGTCGCGACGGACCGGCGGGTGCTCGCGGTACCAGTCCCGCCAGATGAGGCGGTGCACCGGGACGAGCCGCGGGACGTCACGCAGCCCAGGGATCAGCGGCAGGAACATCAGGCCCAGCGTCAGCACCATCATCAGGCCCCAGACCTGCGCGTCGGCGTTGTCCGAGGTCGAGAACGGTGCGACCTGGTACCAGAACGTGTAGAGCCACATCCACGGCTGGCCGGGGTAGTTGCCCGTCTCGTTCATCATCCCCCACTGGTCGCCGCCGAGCTGCTGGGCGCGGGCGGTGTCCTCGAGGTAGGCGCCGTCGCTGAGCAGGAGGATCGTGCGCGTCTGGTCACCGCCGTAGAAGTTGCCCGACGCGGCGAGCTGGCCCTCCAGGCCGCCGCTGCGCGCGACCGCCAGGAACGACTGCGCCAGCACCGGGACCGGGCCGTAGCTGCCGGAGGCGACGGCTGCGGGGTTGCCGTCGGGTGCCTTGGCCAGCGCGTCGCCGTACGCCGTGGCCCACGCCGTGCGCGTGCCGGCCGGGGCGCTCCGCCAGGCGGCCAGCGCCGCCTTCGTCGGCGCGTCGGCGGCGGCCCGCGTCAGCGGGTCGAGCACCAGTGCGGCGGAGTCCACCGGGATGCGCACCCCGCCCCACTTCTGCAGGGGGATGCCCAGGACCTTCTGGCCCTCGGAGGCGGTGTTGTACGGCGCGCCGTAGGTGGCGCTGACGCTGGTGCCGGCCAGCTCGGAGGTCGCCGTCGCCACGACGTCGGCCGGTGCCGCCTGCGCCCAGCCCGACATCGTGATCGAGCGCTCGTCCGGGGAGGAGAACACGGCGGCGAGGGCGGCGGTGAGCAGGGCCACGACGGCCAGCGCGACGACGAACTCCTTGACGAGGTCGTACGGCCGTGTGGCGAACGAGTGCGAGTCGGGGGTCCGCGTCGCGACGGGGTGCGGCCGGCCCGGCCGGGTCTGTCGAGGCCTCGTGGGGGTGTGGGTGGCCACCTCACTCACCGTCCCTCGCGTCGATGGGCGGCACGACGCCGTGGCGGCGGACCAGCACGACGTGCAGCACCGTGATGAGGCCGATCGCGAGGGGCAGCAGGACGACGTGCCACAGGAGCATCTGCCCGGGGTTGAGCACGTTGAACCAGGCGCCCACGCCGATGGCGTTGATGCCGTCCTTGGCCTCGGCGCTGATCCACTGGGAGTCGAAGTTGGACTGCGACAGGTACCCGGTGAAGGCGGTGCCGATGGAGGTCACGAAGGCGATGACGCCGGTGACCCAGGTCAGCAGGCGCCCGCCCCGCCAGGCGGCCATCCAGAACTTGCCCCACAGGTGGATGACCATGAAGCCGAAGAACAGCTCCACGCTCCACAGGTGCAGCGAGTTGACGAAGTGGCCCAGCGACGACACGTGCCACCAGGCGACTCCGCCGACGGCCAGGACGCAGCCGGTCGCCACCACGACGACCAGCGAGGCCACCGTCAGCACCCCGAACACGTAGATCCACGACGACACGAAGACGGGCTGGCGGTCGGGCAGGGCCTGGCCAGGTGGCACCGTGCGTTCGATGCGCTCGCGCAGGGCCCGGGTCCAGCTGTCCGCAGGTCGGCGGGCAGTCTCTCGCCGGGCTGCGGCGCCGGCGCCGCTCACGGCCGGTCCCCGGAGTCGTCCCGGGCCCAGGCAGAGCGCCCGAAGGGGACCACCATGGCGATGACGAACACCACGACCATCGCCAGGATGATCAGCAGGTTGGCCAGCTCGATGCGGAACCAACCCCAGTGGACGACGTGCGGCGACGCCGCCATGACTGCTGCTGCACGGACCATCTCGACCTCGGCTCGTCCGCGGGCGGTGGGCTGCCGCCCTCGTGCCATGGTCGACCGGTTACCCCTCCCCGCACAGGGCCCAAGGTCCTCCCCGGCGCGCTCGGCACGTCGCCGGAACCTGCTCGGGGGGCGACGCGTTCGCCGACCGGGGACCATTCACCACCCCGGGGCGTCCACAGGCGCGCACCGACTCGACTAGCCTAGGTCGGGCCGTTGCCACCCGGACGTCCACGGCTGCGATCTTCCGGGCGTAGCAGGAGATCAGAACTTCAGGAGATATTGCGTGTCCAAGATCGTCGAACGACTGCTGCGCGCCGGTGAAGGCCGCATCGTCAAGAAGCTCCATGGCATCGCCGCGCAGGTCAACTCCATCGAGGAGGACCTCGCGGGCCTCACCGACGCCGAGCTGCGCGCCGAGACCGATGTGTTCCGCAAGCGCCTCGCCGACGGCGAGACCCTGGACGACATCCTGCCCGAGGCCTTCGCGGCGGTTCGTGAGGCGTCCAAGCGCACCCTGGGCAAGCGCCACTTCGACGTCCAGCTCATGGGTGGGGCTGCCCTGCACCTGGGCAACGTCGCCGAGATGAAGACCGGTGAGGGCAAGACCCTGGTCGCGACTCTGCCGTCCTACCTCAACGCGCTCGAGGGCAAGGGCGTCCACGTCGTCACGGTCAACGACTACCTCGCCGAGTACCAGTCCGAGCTCATGGGCCGCGTGCACCGCATGCTCGGCCTCGAGACCGGCGTCATCCTCGCGTCGATGACGCCCGCCGAGCGCCGCGTCGAGTACGCCAAGGACATCACCTACGGCACCAACAACGAGTTCGGCTTCGACTACCTGCGGGACAACATGGCTTGGTCCATGGACGAGCTGGTGCAGCGCGGCCACAACTTCGCCATCGTCGACGAGGTCGACTCCATCCTCATCGACGAGGCCCGCACCCCGCTGATCATCAGCGGCCCGGCCGACGCCGCCACCAAGTGGTACGTCGAGTTCTCCAAGATCGCCCAGCGCCTGACCCGCGGCGAGCTCGAGTCCGGCGAGGGCGACTACGAGGTCGACGAGAAGAAGAAGACCGTCGGTGTCCTCGAGGCCGGCATCGCCAAGGTCGAGGACTACCTCGGCATCGACAACCTCTACGAGTCCGTCAACACCCCGCTCATCGGCTACCTCAACAACGCCATCAAGGCGAAGGAGCTGTTCAAGCGGGACAAGGACTACGTCAACATGAACGGCGAGATCCTCATCGTCGACGAGCACACCGGCCGCATGCTCGCTGGGCGCCGCTACAACGAGGGGATGCACCAGGCGATCGAGGCGAAGGAGGGCGTCGAGATCCAGAACGAGAACCAGACGCTCGCCACGATCACCCTGCAGAACTACTTCCGCATGTACGACAAGCTCTCCGGCATGACGGGCACGGCCCAGACCGAGGCCGCCGAGCTCAACTCGATCTACAAGCTCGGCGTCGTCCCGATCCCGACGAACCGGCCGATGATCCGCAAGGACCAGCCCGACCTCGTCTACCGGACGGAGGAGGCCAAGTACACCGCCGTCGTCGACGACCTCGTCGAGCGCTACGAGCAGGGCCAGCCCGTCCTCGTCGGCACCGTCTCGGTCGAGAAGAGCGAGTACCTGTCCGACCAGCTGCGCCGCCGCGGCGTCCCGCACGAGGTCCTCAACGCCAAGCAGCACGAGCGTGAGGCGGCCATCGTCGCCCAGGCCGGCCGCAAGGGCGCCGTGACCGTCGCGACCAACATGGCCGGACGCGGTACCGACATCATGCTCGGCGGCAACCCCGAGTTCATGGCCGTCGCCACCCTCAAGCAGCAGGGCCTCGACCCGGAGGAGACCCCGGAGGAGTACGAGGCAGCCTGGGACGAGGCGCTGGCCAAGGCCGAGGCCGCGGTCCAGACCGAGCACGACGAGGTCAGCGGCCTCGGCGGGCTCTACGTCCTCGGCACCGAGCGCCACGAGTCGCGGCGCATCGACAACCAGCTGCGTGGACGCTCCGGCCGCCAGGGAGACCCCGGCGAGTCCCGGTTCTACCTCTCGCTGCAGGACGACCTCATGCGCCTGTTCAACGCGGCGATGGTCGACCGGTTCATGACCACGGCCAAGATGGAGGACGACGTCCCGATCGAGTCCAAGATGGTCAGCCGCTCCATCCAGAGCGCGCAGGGCCAGGTCGAGGGCCGCAACTACGAGATCCGCAAGAACGTCCTCAAGTACGACGACGTCCTCAACCGCCAGCGCACCGTCATCTACGACGAGCGTCGCCGCGTGCTCGAGGGTGAGGACCTGCACGAGCAGATCCGCCACTTCATCAACGACGTCGTCGGCGGCTACGTCGACGCCGAGACGGCCGAGGGCTTCGCCGACGACTGGGACCTCGACCGCCTCTGGGCCGCGCTGAAGACGCTGTACCCGGTGTCGATCACCCCGGACCAGCTCATCGAGTCGGTCGGTGGCCGCGAGGCCCTGACCGCCGACGTCCTGCGCGAGCAGATCACCTCCGACGCCCACCACGCCTACGACGCCCGCGAGGAGCAGCTCGGCGAGGAGGTCATGCGTGAGGTCGAACGGCGCGTGGTCCTGTCCGTGCTCGACCGCAAGTGGCGCGAGCACCTCTACGAGATGGACTACCTCCAGGAGGGCATCGGCCTGCGCGCGATGGCCCAGCGCGACCCGCTCGTGGAGTACCAGCGCGAGGGCTTCCAGCTCTTCGAGGCCATGAACGAGTCCATCAAGGAGGAGTCGGTCGGCTACCTGTTCAACGTGCAGGTCGACGTCGACCAGCCGCAGGAGCAGGCGCCGGCGGTCCAGCCGATGAGCGTCTCCGACATGCTCGCCGGGGCCAACCTGGGCGGGGACGGCGACCACGCCGGTCACGACCACGCCGGTCACGACCACGACCACGATCACGCCGGGCACGAGCACGACCACGAGCACGGGGAGCCGGTTCCCGCCGAGGTCGGCGCGCCGGCCGCGGGCGAGCCGCAGTCCTCGGGCGAGCGCACGCCGGCGTTCCGGGCCAAGGGCCTCGAGCAGCCCGTGCGCCGTACCAGCGAGCTCCAGTACTCGGCACCGGGCGAGACCGGCGAGGTCGAGCAGCGGGGCGGTTCGGTCGACGACCAGCTCACCCCCGAGCAGCTCGAGGGCGCCTCGCGCAACGGTCCGTGCCCCTGCGGCTCGGGCAAGAAGTTCAAGATGTGCCACGGCGCGAAGGACTGACCACGGTTCCACGCGCCACCGGGCGCTGACCGCGCGGCAAGCGCCACGCCCCAGCATGACGGCGCCGCACCCACCAGGGTGCGGCGCCGTCCGCGTCCGTCTCCGGGTCACCCCACCTGGAGCGCCTCGACCCGCCACCGGCCGTCGAGGCCCACCAGCCGCAGGGCGAGCGCCCGGACCCGGCCGCCGTCGACCACGACTGCGCTCACCTCGGCGACGCCGTCCGCCGGTTCGCACACCCGCAGGCTCCGCACGACCGTACGCCGCGTCGGCGGCATGCCGCGGCGGGCCGAGACCGCCGCCCGCCGCGCCACGACGGCGTAGACCTCGGGCGTGGTCCACCGCAGCACCTGCGGCGCGGGGCGCACGCCGCCCATCACCTCGACGAGGGCCTGGGCGAGGTGGCCCCCCCACTCGCGCGGGTCGGGGAGGTCGTCGCGCCGGGTGGGCTGCTCGCCGAAGATCTCCGCATCGCTGCGCAGGCTGAAGTCCACGGCGAGGGCGTCCTGCACGTAGTGCGGGCCACGGGTCACCGGAGTGCGCCAGTCGTCGTCGGTCTCCGCGATCACCGGTGGCCGGTGGCGAGGGGTCGGCAGGATCCGCAGGGGCGTCAGGGCCGAGGGTGCCGGCGCGGCAGCACCCGCGTTCGGTCGCTGTTCTTGCCGGGCCACGGCGCTCACCGGGCGCTCACCGTCGCCGCAGGAGCGCGCAGCTGCTGGCCGGGCACCAGCAGGTCGGGGTCGTCCCCGATGACCGAGTGATTCGCCTCGTGCCAGGCAGGCCACGCTGCGGCGACCTCGGCGTCGGAGGCCTCGGGCCCGAGCTGGCGCGCCACGATGCTCCACAGCGTGTCGCCGCGGTGGACGACCACCTCGTCGGCGGTGGCGCGGGCACCCGGGCGCAGCCCGAGCACCTCGACCGGCGCCTGCGGGCGCTGCACCGGGCGCGTCGGGGTCCAGCCCGGCGCGTCGGCACCGTCTCCGCGCCCGGTGGTGGGGGAGGGTGCGGGGCCATCGGTGGCCGGGCGGCTTCCGCGCTCGCCGTGGGCGGAGCGGGGTGCCGGGGCGTCCTGGTCGGTCGTCGCGCGCTCGTTCGGTGCGGTCGGCAACCACTCCGGGCCCGCAGCGACCGTGGTCGTCGTGGTGGTCAGGGTGCTGGGCATGGTGGTGGTCAGGGGTGGGGCCGTCGTCGAGGCCATGGCGGCGGCGGGCGCCAGTGCGCCACCCACGGCGACACCGAGGAGTGCTGCGGCGACGCGACGGGACGCCGCGGGCGCGGCGCCAGCGGCGAGGCGGCCGCACCATCGACCCGCTCGCCCCTCCAGGTGGGACCCGACCGCGACCAAGGTCCCCAGCCCCCACCAGAGCACCAGTGCGGCGGCGCCCGCGGAGGCCGTGAGGCCGAGCACCTCGTCGAGGGTCGCCGGCCCGGGAGCGGCGACCGCGTGCCACGCCCAGCGGGTCGCCGCCACCAGCCCCACCTGCAGGGCCAGCGTCGCAGCCCCGGCCACCGTCGCCGCTCCGGCCACCCGTGCCGTCGTCACCCCACGGCGTCCTCCGTGGTCTTCTCGTCGCCTGCTCATGTCGACCCCCTAAAACATGCATTTGCTAACGTTTGCTTGTGTTCGAACGTAGCAAGGTGCGTTGGCGAACGCAATGGGTGCCTACTACAGTCACCAGCGGGGGTCGGGTGGGCTCGGACGCGGCTCGACATGATGGGCACGGCGACAAGGGGGATGGCGCATGCGGTGGGACGAGCTGTTCGGCGACCTGTCGGCGCAGTGGGATGCCGAGGTGCGCCGCGAGCTCGATGCCGAGGTGGCCGACCGCACGCGCCGGGAGAGGGCGGCGCTGGGTCTCTACGAGCGGCTGGGCGCTGCAGGCGACGCCCGGGTCGGGCTCGGGCTGCGTACCGGCACGACGCTCAGCGGACGCGTCGCCGACGTCGGCGACGGGTGGGTGCTCCTGACCGGTGAGGCCGGGCGGATGGCGCTCGTGCCCTTCGGGGGCCTCGCCGCGGTCACCGGCCTCAGCGGCCGGACGGGTGGGTCAGCGATGGGCCGCTCGTTCGGGTTCGGCTACGCGCTGCGCGGCCTGAGCCGCGACCGGGCCGTCGTGACGGTGACCGACCACTCGGGGGCGGGCGTCACCGGCACGATCGACGGGGTCGGCCGCGACGTGCTCGACCTCTCCGAGCACGCAGCCGACCTGCCCCGGCGCCCGGAGAACCTCACGGGCCGCCGACTCGTCCCGTTCGAGGCCGTCGTGGTCGTCAGCGCGACCTGAGCCCTCACGCTGCGAGCCCGGGCCGCGAGGGTCCGGGCTCGCACCATCGGGCTCCGGTCAGTCGGTGCCCTGGCCGAACGGGTGTGCGGCGACGAAGGTCTTGGTCTCGGAGTACATCCGCTGGATGTACGTCTCGAGCTCGGCGACCTCGACGCGCCACTGGCCGCGTCCGCCGACCTTGATGGCCGGGAGCTCTCCGGACCGGACCAGGGCGTAGGCCTGGGCCGAGGAGATGTCGAGGATCTCGGACACCTCTGACAACTGGATGAACCGCTTGGCCATCATGGGCCCCCTGTCTTTACCTGCCATCGACTGCTCTTGACGGAACCATGGCGTCCCTTGACCAAATTTTTACCATGTCGGTGTGTCCGCGTCCGGTCGATCGCCAAAGTCTCTCATTGTCAGCCGTTTGGGGGAGTTGGCGCCCAAGGCCTGTGGATGACCCCGAACCTGTGGATTCGCTGGGCGGCAACCCGCTGCCCTGCGCCATGATGGCTCCGCCGGCTGCCCAAAGCCGGGCAAACCATGCCGTAGGGGGACGACGACGTGAGTGACCTGCCGGTGCCCAGCGCACGACGACTGCAGAAGCCGGGATGGCGCGACGCGAGACTGGTCGTCGGGCTGGTGCTCGTGCTCGCCTCGGTGGCGCTCGGTTCGGTGGTCGTGTCGTCCGCCGACGACCGCACTCCGGTGTATGCCGCCCGTGGGCCGCTGGTCCCCGGCCGCCCCCTCAGCGCCGACGACCTCACGCGCGTCGACGTGCAGCTGGGCTCCAGGACGAACCAGTACCTCCCGGCCGACTCCGGGCTGGCGCCGGGGCGCTTCGTCCTCCGGGAGGTGGGCGAGGGCGAGCTCGTCCCGCGCGTGGCGGTCGGCAGCCGGGAGCAGGTCGGGGTGCAGCCGCTGGTGCTCTCCGTCGACGCGGGGTCCGTCGCCACCCTGACCGTGGGCAGCAGGGTCGACGTCTACGTCAACCCCGTCGACCCGGCCGCGACGGGGGCGACCAAGTTCACCGGTCCCGAGCTGGCGCTTGCCGGCGTCTCCGTCGGGGGCCTGCCGAAGGCCGCGGGAGGGCTCTCCGGTGGTGCCGGGGGCGATCGTCCCGTGCAGGTGATGGCGCCTTCGTCCCGCATCAAGGACATCATCGGCCAGGTCGACGCGGGCGCCCGGGTGACCCTCGTGGCGGTGCCGGGCGGCACCGCCGAGGCCGACCAGTGAGCCACCCGGTCGTCACGGCACTGACCGGCCCCGGCGAGTCCGACCTCGTCACTGCGCTGGGGGCCACGGCCGAGTACGCCGTCGCCCGGCGGTGCGCGGACCTGCCGGACCTCCTCGCGGCTGCGGCCGCCGGGCTGGGTGAGGTGGCCCTGGTCTCCCCGGACCTTCGTGCCCTGGACCGCAGCGCCTTGCACGAGCTGGCCAGCCACGGCGTCGTGGTCGGGGGTGTGACCGAGCCCGGGGACGAGCTGGGCGAGCGTCGGCTGCGGCAGCTGGGTCTCGACGTGGTGGTGCGCACCGACATCACGGCACCGGAGCTCGAGGACCTCCTCGACGGCCTCGTCCGCGACGGCCTGGTCCTCGCCCACGGCGCGCACCTGACCCAGGACGGACCGGCTGCCGACGCGCAGGGGGAGGCACCCGACGTGCCGGACCTGCCCGCCCCGCCCGAGGCGCCGTGCCGGGTCATCGCCGTCTGGGGACCTGCCGGCGCACCGGGGCGCAGCACGGTCGCCCTCAACCTGGCCGCGGAGCTGGCGGTGCACGGGCCCACCCTGCTCGTCGACTGCGACACCTACGGCTCGTCGGTGGCCCAGGCACTCGGCCTGCTCGACGAGGCGCCGGGGATGGCAGCCGCGTGCCGGGCGGCCGACCAGGGCACGCTCGACCTCATGGCCCTGGCGCGGCTCGCGCCGGAGGTCACCCCGGACCTGCGGGTCCTCACCGGGATCCCGCGCGCCGACCGCTGGACCGAGCTGAGGGCTGCTTCCGTGGCACACGTGGTCGAGGTCGCCCGGCAGCTCGGGGCCTACGTCGTCGTGGACTGCGGCTTCTGCGTCGAGGATGACGAGGAGCTCTCCTACGACACCCTCGCGCCCCGCCGCAACGCCGCCACCCTCGTCGCGCTGGAGTCGGCGGACGACCTGCTCGTCGTCGGTTCCGGTGACCCCATCGGCCTGCAGCGGCTGGTCAGGGCGGTGCAGGACCTCGCCTCGGTCCCGTCACCGGCATCGCCGCGGGTCGTCGTCAACAAGGTGCGCGCTTCGGCCGTCGGCTCGCGGCCCGAGCGCCGCATCGCCGAGGCGCTCGGACGGTTCGCCGGGATGGAGGAGCTGAGCTACCTGCCCTGGGACCAGGCGACCCTCGACGGCGCCATGTTCGCCGGGAAGTCGCTGGCAGAGTACGCACCGGCGAGCGAGCTGCGCCGCGCGTTCGTCGGGCTCACCGAGGCGTATGCCGCGGTGGAGCCGCGCTACCGCCGCCGGCGGCGTCGCCGCTGAACACCACGACGGACGGGTCAGGAGCTGAAGAGCAGCGTCAGGCCACCCACGGTGTAGACGACCATGAGGGCGAGCAGCGGGAGCTGACCGAGGACGGCCGCCCGCCGCGGGAACAGCGCGACGGCCCGCTCATGGGCCAGCACGACGCCGAGCACGTGCCCGGTGATGATCGAGACGACCTGGACGCCGGCGACGAACCCGGGGGCGATGAGGGACTGCGGTGCCTCGAGACCTGCCGTCCCGAGCAGGTTGGCGCCGGTGCCGAGGGGGTCGGACATCTTCGCCAGCCCGTGCGTGCCCTCCCAGACCCACAGCGACCAGTAGTGGGCGATGAGGTACCCGGCGGCGATGGGCACCAGTGACGGCGCGAACGCGCTGGCGACCCCGCGCGGCGACACCCCTGCCAACCGTGCGGAGAGCACGGCGGTCAGGGCGAGCGAACCAGCCACCACGAGGCAGAATGTGACCAGCGCGGTCGTCTCCCAGAAGGCGGCAGGGAGGCTGGAGGACTGGACGAAGGAGTACCAGCGGGTCTCGCCGGAGAAGCCGTCGTAGGCGGTGGTCCCCAGCATCACCGAGATCACCGCGAGCAGGCCCGGTTGCGCGTCGATCATCAGCGGGCCGTGCAGCGGCGTCCGCAGCACCCAGCGACCGTCGGCGCGGCGGCCGAGCGGGCTGAGTGTGCCGTAGAGGGAGGACCAGGCGGTGAAGGGGTCGCCGGTGCGCAGGTAGGCCGGCCCGAAGGCGAGGCCGAGCACCAGGCTGACCAGGAGGTAGCCGAAGACCGCGATGCGCATCGTCAGCAGGTCGGCGTTGTTCGGCGCGACCAGCTCCAGCCACGCGAAGGCGAGCAGCCCGGCCGCGGCCGGCCAGTACCCGAGCCGGTACTCCGTCAGCGCGAAGTCCTCCTCGATGCGGCCGAGGGCGAGCAGCCCGCGACGCAGCCAGCGCACCGGGTTGACGAGCCTCCAGTAGCCACCGAACAGCATGGAGGAGAACGCCAGCCCGACCCAGAGCCAGACGTAGACGACGCTGGGCACGGGGTTGTTCGCGGTGTCGGCGCCTGCGACGAGTGCGACCAGGGTCCATCCGGTGATGACCAGCGAGAGGGCGACGAAGACTGCCCGCACGGGCGCCGAGTCCAGCGCCAGCGACACCATGATCGGCAGCAGGCGGCCGTCCTCGCGGCGCAGGCGGGGTTGCTTCCACAGCGCGCCCAGGGCGACGAACGACACGACGAGGGCGAGTCCGGCGCCGACCAGCAGCAGGTGGAACGGCAGGGGCAGGTCCTCGCGCGACCCCACGCCGTGGGCCGGCAGCATCGCGAGGGGCCCGACGGCTGGGGTCACCGGACCGCGATCTTGAGCAGCCGCAGGGGCGGCTCGTGGGTCTCGACCTCGTAGATGCCCGGGTCCTTCCCGGTCACCGTCACGGTCGTCGGCACGCCCGCCTTGAGCTTGTCCTCGACGTCGAAGCCGTGCAGGTGCAGCTCGTCGTCGTGGTCGCTGGTGACCACGAGGGTGAGCTGCTCGCCGACGGCGAGGTCGACGGTGGCGGGGGCGGGCACCACCTTCTTGCCGGTGATGGTGATCGTCAGCCCGCGGCCCCGGGACGCCGGGCTGGCGGAGCTGGACGACGACGAGGACGAGGACGAGGACGAGGACGACGAGGGGGATGACGAGGACGTCGAGGAGCTCGACGTCGT
Source organism: Phycicoccus sp. Soil748 (assembly GCF_001428025.1). Lineage (GTDB taxonomy): Bacteria > Actinomycetota > Actinomycetes > Actinomycetales > Dermatophilaceae > Pedococcus. Next base: position 408,120 of record NZ_LMSC01000005.1, read on the forward strand.
GGACCCCGAGACCGCCGAGTCGTCGCCTCCACAGGCGGTGAGGCCGAGGGCGAGCACCAGCCCGGCGGCATACGGAGTCGTCGTGCGCAGCGTCATCTTCGTCACGAATCGAAGTCTAGACAGCGGGTTCTGCCACGATGTGGGGGTGCCTGACCGCCTGAGCTCCCTCGACGCGTCGTTCCTCTACCTCGAGGAGTCGACCACGCCGATGCACGTCGGGTCCGTGATGGTGTTCGACCCGCCGGAGGAGGGCTTCGACTACGACCGGCTGGTGCAGCTCATCTCGACGCGGATCGCCTTCGTGCCGCGCTACAGACAGCGGATCAGGCAGATCCCCGGCCGGCTCGCCAACCCGGTCTGGGTCGACGACGAGAACTTCGACGTCACCTACCACGTGCGCCGCTCGGCGCTGCCCAAGCCGGGCACGGACGAGCAGCTGCAGGAGTTCGTCGCGCGGATCCAGCCGCGGGCCCTGGACCGCAAGCGACCGCTGTGGGAGGTCTACCTCGTCGAGGGGCTCGAGCACGGCCGCTTCGCGATCGTCACCAAGTCCCACCAGGCCCTCGTCGACGGGATCAACGCCGTCGACATCGCGCACGTCATCGTCGACGGTGACCCCGCGGCCGAGGGGCTGGTCACCGACACGTGGCGGCCCTCGCGGGAGCCGAGCGACGTCGAGCTGCTCACCGGTGCGCTCGTCGACGCCGTACGGCGCCCCAGCGAGATCGTCGAGAACATCCGCGGCGGCATCGTCGACGTCAAGGCCGTCGGCAACCGGGCGCTGTCGGCTGCGGGTGACGTAGTGTCGACGCTGGCCCGGACCGCCGCCCGGCCCGCCCCCCACTCGCCGCTCAACGCGCACGTGGGCGAGGCGCGCCGCTACGTCATGATCGGCACCGACCTCGAGGACTACCGCAAGGTCCGCAGCAGGCTGGCGCGCGGGCGCTACGCCGACGACGTCAGCATCAACGACGTGGTGCTCGCGACGATCTCGGGCGCATTCCGCTCGTGGCTGCTCACGCGGGGCGAGGCGGTGCACTCCGGCACGACCGTGCGCGCGATGGTGCCCGTGAGCATGTACGACGCGGAGGCACGGCACGTGGGTAGCCGCCTGACCGCCTGCTTCGTCGACCTGCCCGTGGGGGAGCCAGGCCCCTCGATGCGGCTGCACCAGATCGCGTTCGCGATGCGCCAGCAGATGGAGGGCGGTCAGGCGGTCGGCGCCGAGTCGCTCGCAGGCCTCGCCGGGTTCGCCCCACCGACCCTGCACTCGCTCGGGGCGCGGCTGGGCTCGGCCGTCTCGCGGCGCCTGTTCAACGTCGTCATCACCAACGTGCCCGGCCCGCAGCACACCCTGTACGCCGGGGACGCACGGATGCTGTCGACCTACCCCGTGATGCCCCTGGCCCGGGGGCAGGCGCTGTCGATCGGGCTCACGTCCTACGACGGCGGGGTCTACTACGGCCTCAACGGCGACCGCGACTCCATGCCGGACGTCGACGTCCTAGGCCAGAGCATCGTCGACTCCCTCGCCGAGCTCCTCGACAGCCACCGGTCGCCGTCGAGATGAGCCCGGCGCGTCGGACCGCTGCTCCACGCCGAGGCCTGGTGCTCGGTGGGGGCGGCGTGCTCGGGGCAGCCTGGATGGTGGGTGCACTGTCGGCGCTGCAGGACGAGCTGGGCGTCGACGTGCGCGAGTTCGACGAGGTCGTCGGCACGTCGGCGGGATCGGTCGTGGCCGCCCTGGTCGGCGCGGGCGTGTCCGTCACCGACCTGCTGCACCACCAGCTCGTCGGCGACATCGACGTCGGGCCGCTGGCCGGGTACTCGTGGAACTACGAGCGCGACACCGGCGGCGACCGCCCAGGCCGACCGCGGATGGCGCTGGGGTCACGAGAGCTGTTGCGCCGCAACGCCCTCCACCTGCGCTCGCTGCCCCCTACCGCCGTCCTCTCGGCCATCCTCCCCGAGGGCCGGGGCAGCATCGAGGCCGTCGGCGCCCTGGTCGGTCACGTCGTCCCGTCCGGGTGGGCGCCACGCACCGGGGTGACCGTCGTGGCGCTCGACTTCGACACCGGCGCCCGCGTGCCCTTCGGCCGACCGGAGGCGCCGGCGGTCGACCTCGCGCCCGCCGTGATGGCCTCGTGCGCGATCCCCGGGTGGTACCAGCCGGTCCGCATCGGCGAGCACCGCTACATCGACGGCGGTGCCTGGTCCTCGACCAACCTCGACCTCATGGTGGGCAGGGGGCTCGACGAGGTGTACGTGCTGGCCCCGCAGGTGAGCTTCGTGAAGGACGCGCCGACCCAGTGGCGCACGCGGGTGGAGCGCCAGTGGCGCAACCGCGTCACCCTGCGCGCGCTGCGCGAGCTGGCACGGGTGCACGCCGACGGTGCCGAGGTGACCATGCTCGGTCCCGGCGAGGAGGACCTGGAAGCCTTCGGCTCCAACCTCATGGACGTCACCCGGCGCCCACGTGTCATCGAGACGTCCCTGCGGACGTCGGCGGTGGCCCTGCACGACCCCGCACCACTGCCCGACCGCTCCGCTTTCGAAGATGTTGGACGACTCAACGAGGACGTGGGATGACCCAGACCCGGATCTACCTCCCCCTGGACGCCGAGGGCGTCCGCCGGCTCGCGAGCGAGCGCGAGGTGGCATCGCCACCGATCGCGGCGTTCGCCGTCACCGAGCGGCTCGAGCGCTCGCAACCGGCCGGCGACGAGGAGGAGTGGGAGTACGCAGCGATGGGCGAGGCGCTCGCCGCAGCGGCCCGTGCGCAGAGCGGCCCCGCCCGCAAGCGCGTCGTCCTGGCCGCCGACGTCGACCCTGCCTGGGTCTCACCGAGACCGGGTGACGACCTGGCCGGGGTGCTGGTTGCCGAAGCACTGCCGCTGGCTCGCGTCGTCTCCTTCCACGTCGACGAGACGGCCGGTGACGACGGCATGGACGACCTGCTCTGGTACGACGTCACCGAGCTCGACGAGGTCCTGCGCCTGCTCTGACCACGGCGAGATCCTGAGGTCGGAGACCGCCCCGGAACGCGGGCTCAGCGGGCGTGCTCAGTGGGCGTGCTCAGTGGGCGTGCTGGGCCAGGAGCGGGTCGACCAGGGCGTGGTAGGCGTCGGCGTCGTCCCGGCGGATGCAGTGACCGGTTCCGGCGACCACGTGCAGGTCCAGGTGGGGGTTGTCGAGCTCCACCGCCCGGCGACGCGCCTGCGGTGACACCGGGCCACCGCGCCCGGCGAGCAGCACCAGCGTGGGGACCGTGATGGCGGCGGCGATGTCGTCCCAGGGCTCGAGCAGGTTGGCGATGCCCAGCTCGAGGAAGCCGAGGTCGACCTCGGTCTTGGACCGGGCCCACGGCTCGAGCTCGGCCTCGGGCCAGGTGGGGTTGTCGGCGCGGCCCTTCTCGAGCTCGGCGTCGAGGTGCTCGACGAAGGCGAGGCAGTCCGCGACCCGTTCCCGGACGACGTCCCGAGGCTGCACCCGCTCGGCCGGGTCGCGCCAGGCGGGGTCCTCCAGGACGGCCGCCGCCACGAGGTCGGGGCGACGCGCGGCCAGAGCCGCCGCGATCCCGCCACCCATCGAGTGCCCGACCAGCACGACAGGGCCCCCGTGCGCGGTCACCACCTCCGTGAGAGTGCGCTCCGTCGCTGCATACATCTCCTCCATGGGGTCAGGTGCCGCGAGCTGCTCAGGGGTGAACCGCGGCGAGCGCCCGTGGCCGAGGGCGTCGACGCCCACGACGCGGTGCGTGGGGGACCACCGGCGTACCGCGTCGGGCCAGCAGTCGCCGGAGTCGCCGAGGCCGTGCAGCAGGACGAGGGTGGGCGTGGCGGGGTCCGCCGGACCGGCCCAGCGGTAGGCGAGGGATGCGTCGTCGGCGTGGTGGGGGCTGCTCGGCATACGTGACACCATAGGTGCGCCCTTCCGCCGTCCGACCACCGTCGAAGCAACCCGAGGAGCTCCCCGCCATGGATGCCGTCACCCAGGTGCCCACCCCCGTCAACGAACCCGTCCTCGACTACGCGCCCGGCAGCCCCGAGCGCGCGTCGCTGGAGGTGGCGCTGGCCGAGCTGGGGAGCACGAGCATCGACCTTCCGCACACCATCGCCGGCAAGCGGGTCATGGGCACCGGTCGGAAGATCGACGTGCGCCAGCCGCACGCGCGGCGCAAGGTCCTCGGCACCATGCGCAACGCCACCCTCGGCGACGCCCAGGCCGCGGTGGACGCCGCCAAGGCCGCGGCCCCCGGCTGGCGTGAGCTCTCGTTCGACGACCGGGCGGCGATCCTGCTCAAGGCCGCCGAGCTGCTGTCGGGTCCGTGGCGCGCCCACCTCAACGCCGCCACGATGCTCGGCCAGAGCAAGACGGCCTACCAGGCCGAGATCGACGCGGCGTGCGAGCTCATCGACTTCTGGCGCATCAACGTCCACTTTGCCCGCCAGATCCTCGCCGAGCAGCCGCCGCTCAACGCCAAGGGCATCTGGAACCGCACCGACCACCGCCCGCTCGAGGGCTTCGTCTACGCGATCACGCCGTTCAACTTCACAGCCATCGCCGGCAACCTCCCGACCGCCCCCGCCCTCATGGGCAACACCGTCGTCTGGAAGCCCAGCCCCACACAGCAGTTCGCCGCGCACCTCACCATGGCGCTGCTCGAGGAGGCGGGTATGCCGCCGGGCGTCATCAACCTCGTCACCGGCGACGGCCTCAACGTCTCGAAGGTGGCGCTCGCTGACCCCGACCTCGCGGGCATCCACTTCACCGGCTCGACGCCGACGTTCCAGCACCTGTGGCAGGAGGTCGGCGCCAACCTGCCGAAGTACCGCACCTACCCGCGGCTCGTCGGCGAGACCGGCGGCAAGGACTTCATCCTCGCCCACCCGTCCGCGGACCCGGATGTGTTGCGCACGGCCATGATCCGCGGCGCGTTCGAGTTCCAGGGCCAGAAGTGCTCGGCCGCCTCCCGGGCCTACGTCCCGCGCTCGCTGTGGAAGAAGATCAAGGCCGACCTGGTCTCGATCACCGACGGGCTCACCCAGGGTGACGTCACCGACCTGTCCAACTTCATGGGCGCCGTCATCGACGACCGGGCGTTCGCCAAGCACAAGGACGCGATCGACCGCGCGCACGCCTCGGCCGGCGTGGACGTCGTGGCCGGTGGCACCTACGACGACAGCGAGGGCTGGTTCGTGCGCCCGACCGTCCTCGAGGTCGACGACCCCACCGACGAGTCGTTCCGCACCGAGTACTTCGGCCCGATCCTGTCGGTGCACGTCTACCCGGACCGCCAGTACGACAAGGTCCTCGACCAGATGGAGTCCTTCGCGCCGTTCGGCCTGACCGGCTCGATCATCGCCCAGGACCGGATGGCCATCGCCGACGCCACGAAGCGGCTGCGGTTCGCCGCCGGCAACTTCTACGTCAACGACAAGCCGACCGGTGCCGTCGTCGGGCAGCAGCCGTTCGGCGGTGGTCGTGCGTCGGGCACCAACGACAAGGCCGGTGCCGCGCAGAACCTGCTGCGCTGGACCAGCGCCCGCTCCATCAAGGAGACGTTCGACCCGCCGAAGTCGCACGGCTACCCCCACATGGGCTGAGTGCCGCCCCGCGTTGAGGCGTGCCATACGACGAAAGGCTCGGAACCGTTGCGGTTCCGAGCCTTTCGCGTACCCGGTGTGGCCGGGCGGGGAGGTGCGTCAGCGCGCGAGCCACTCCTTGACGGTGGCGGCCTCGATGTCGATGGCCTCCTCAATCGGCGGGGCCGCGGCCTTCTCGATCTTGCCGCCGATGAGCGGCACCTTGGCCTTGAGCTCGGCGTCGAGCTTCTCCACGGTGCCGGCGCCGCCCGGGCCGAGGGCCAGCGTGCCGTTGAGGGCGACGGGGACACCGGCCACGGACATCTCGACGGTGCCGCTGCGGCTGCCGTCGGCGGCAGCCGCGCCCCAGGTCTGCGTCTCGACGACCTTGAGCGTCTCGCCCACCATGTTCCGGGCGAAGTCGGGCAGGCCGTCGGCGGGGAGGATGCGCTCGGTCGTGATGGTGGCGCCGCCGCCGTTGGCCTTCACCGCCGCCGTGTACTTGATGGCTGCGGTGGCAGCGCACTTGGCCTCCTGGAAGGCCTGGTCGGACAGCACCGCGAACACCTCCTCAGGGGTGCCTGCGTAGTCCATCGTGGTGGCGATCTTCATGCGTCTCTCCTCGGAAGGGGCGATGCCGCCGGGCCCCCCAGGGCCTGGCGGCGGACCGCGCCAGCGTAGCGACGTCAGCGACGACCCCGCGCGGCGAGGAGCCGCAGCCGCACCGCCTGGCCCGGTGCGAGCTGCGCAGCGTGGTCGGAGGCGCGCTCGGTCAGGACGGCGACGACGGGGTAGCCGCCGGTCACCGGGTGGTCGGCGAGGAAGACGACGGGCACACCGTCGGCAGGGACCTGTACGGCGCCGCGCACCAGCCCCTGGCTGGGCACCTCTGCCTCCCGGTGGGCCGCGCCACGGACCAGCGCCGCCCCGGCCAGCCGGACGCCCACGCGGTCGCTGTCGGCCGCCACGGTCCAGGTCGGGGCGTCGACCTGTGCGGTCTCGGCCAGCCAGTGCAGGTGCGGGCCGGGGAGGGCGTCGAGGACGACGGTGCCGGGGGTCCGCTGGTCGACCGGCGCGATGTCGACGAGTAGGTGGCCCCGCCGCGGTCCCACGACCAGCCGGTCGCCGGCACGCAGCGGGGGCGGACCCAGGCCGGCGAGGGTGTCGTGCGACCGCGATCCGAGGGCTGCAGTGGTGGCGATGCCTCCGCGGACCGTGAGGTAGGAGCGGAGCCCCGAGCTCGGTCGCCCGATCCGGAGCACCTGGCCGGCGCGGACGAGGACGGGGGCGTTGCACGGCATGGGGCGGTCGTCCACGAGGACCGGGCACGGCGCACCGGTCACCACCGCGGTGACGCTGCCGTGGGCCCTCACGACCAGGCCCCCCAGCACCTCGACCGCGGCCTCTGCCGCGTCCTGCCCCACGAGCCGGGCGCCGAGCGCGAACGCCGCACGGTCCGCGGCGCCGGACGGCCCGACGCCCAGCGCCGCCAGTCCTGGCCGCCCGCCGTCCTGGACCAGCGAGAGGATGCCCGGGTCCAGCACCTCCAGCCAGGGCCCGACGGGGTCCGGACCGTCGGCGGAGGTCAGCGGGTCGCCCGCCGACGAGAGGGCACCCTCCGACGGAGGGTCACCCGCCGACGACGGGGCGCCTGCGGCGCGAGGGACTGCGGCGTCGTCAGCGTCGGTGAAGCGCACGCGGAGGCCTGGCCGCAGCAGCGCGGGTGGGTCACGGTCCAGGTTCCAGAGCGCCACGTCGGTGTGCCCGACCAGCTGCCACCCACCGGGCGAGGTCCGGGGGTAGACCCCGCTGTACTCGTCGGCAAGGCCCACCGCGCCGGCGGGAACGCGCGGGCGCGGGCTCGACCGGCGCGGTACCCGCAGTCGTGGGTCGCCGCCGACCAGGTAGGCGAAGCCTGGGGCGAACCCCACGAACCCGACCTGCCAGGCCTGGCCCGTGTGCGCGTCGACGACCTCCTCGGGCGTGAGTCCCGTGTGCTCGGCGACCTCGTCGAGGTCGTCGCCGTCGTAGTGCACCGGCACCTCGACGACCTCGGGCTCGGACGGTGGATCGGCCTGCTTGGCAGCATCATCGACGCGCGGGTCCACGCGTGTGAGGTGGGCGAGCGCGCGCTCGGCTGCTGCCCGTACGGCCGGCAGGGATGCCGGGGTGTCCGCGACGAGCACCACGGTGCACGCACCGGGGACGGCGTCGGCCAGCCCCTCCAGCGCCTCGTCGCGCAGGACCAGCGCGTGCACGGCCAGCGCGGCGGCCAGGTCCTCCAGCTCGACGAGGAGGGCCCGCTCGCCGTACGACAGCAGTCGCCGGGGCATCAGCCCTCGCGCGGCGGCACGAACGCCCGGACGTCGACCCCGGCCGACTCGAGCGCACGACGGACAGCGGTCGCCATCGCGACCGCACCCGGTGAGTCGCCGTGGACGCAGACCGAGTCCGCCTGCACCTCGACCCGGCTGCCGTCAGCAGCGGTGAGCGACCCCTCGACGACGAGCTCGACGACCCGGGCAGCCACGACGTCGGGGTCGTCGAGCACTGCGCCGGGCCGCGAGCGCGGCACCAGCGTGCCGTCGGGCTGGTAGGCGCGGTCGGCGAACGCCTCGGTGACCGTGGGCAGGCCGGCGGCTCGGGCCAGCCGCAGGGAGGCCGCCCCCGGCAGTCCGACGAGGGGCATCGTCGGGTCGACGAGGCAGACCGCCTCCACCACGGCGGCCGCCTGGCGCTCGTGGCTCACGACGGCGTTGTAGAGGGCGCCGTGCGGCTTGACGTAGCCGACGCTGGTGCCGGCGGCACGGGCCAGCGCGTCGAGGGCGCCCACCTGGTAGACGATCTCGGCGGTGAGCTCGGCCGGGTCGACGTCGATGAAGCGGCGTCCGAAGCCAGCGAGGTCGTGGTAGCTGACCTGTGCGCCGACCCGCACCCCGGCGGCAGCCGCCGCGCGGCACACGCGCAACAGCGTCGAGGGGTCGCCGGCGTGGAAGCCGCAGGCCAGGTTGGCGCTGGTGACGACCTCGAGCATGGCGAGGTCGTCACCGAGCTCCCACCGGCCGTAGGACTCCGCCAGGTCGGCGTTGAGGTCGACGGCGCTCATCGGCACAACCCGTCGGTGGTCACCGGCGCAGCCCGTCGGCGTGCCCGGCCAGGACGTCCGTCGAGGCGGTGACGGCCGATGCCAGCCGCTGGCGCCGCGCGGCCAGCACGTGGCGGAGTTGGTCGAGCTCGCGCTGCAGCTCGGCACGGACCTGCTCCCGGTCCGCCGTCGCGGCGACGTCGGCGAGACCGCTGACGCCCCAGACCGGAGCCACCACGCCGTCGACCACCCGCAGGCCCGCGGCCTCGGCCCGCGCCTCCAGCCGTCGGGCGTCGGCAACGGCTTCCGCGAGGTCGGCCGCGTGGTCCTGCAGGACGGACCCGACCCGGTCGAGCTCGTGGGCCGCGGCCGCAGCGGCGTCGCCGAGCCTCCCGGCCCGGCGCAGCGAGCGCACCACGACGGCGCCCGGCCGGGGCTCCTCGCGTGCCTGCGCCACGACAGCGTCGACAGCCCGCGCCTCGGTGCGCAGCGACGCGGCGAGCCGGCGCAGCGAGCCACCGACGCGAGAGCAGGATGCCGCGTCGCCGGCCACGGCGCTCACCGTGCGGTCTCCCTCGACGCGCGCGGTCGGCCCCCCGCGGACGCGGTCGGCCTCGCGGTCGGCTCGGGCGCCGCCTTGCTGGGGGTGGCGAGGTCGAGGCGGTCCGCGACCTCGGAGGCCGAGGCGTCGACCTCGCGCAGGAGGTCGGCCACCTGGTCGAGGTAGGCGTCGACCGCCGACTGCAGCTCGCGGTCGCCGAGATCCGGCAGGTGGGAGAGCACCTCGTCGGCGCCATCGCGCGCGCAGTCGCGCAAGGGCCGGAGGGCTGTCCCGAGGGTGGGGGACCGGTCGCGACCGTCCTGGGCAGGCGGCATACCGGCCACTCTAGTGAGGAACGACGAACGGCCCCCGCCGAAACCCACTTGGGGTCGGCGAGGGCCGCACGAGGTGCTCCGGCCAACGATCAGTACCAGTGCTTCCTGCCACCGATGGCACGGCCCGTGCCACCGAGGACGGCCAGGACGAGCCCGACCACGATAAGGATGGCACCGATGGTCACGAGGACCTTCAGGCTGGCGACCAGCAGGCCAATGATCAGCAAGATGATGCCGAGGATGATCACGTGGAGCTCCTTCTTCTGTTCGTGAGCTGAACTGCAACTCTTCACCACACATCGGGTGCACCACATACTTTGACGTGCACCGATGTATTGCGCCACTCGGGGAGCCGACGGGTTCTGCGGCCCTGTCCCCGGCGGCTGTCCCGGGCGATAGTCTCGAGCCGGTGCACAACGACGTGCGCCGAGCATGCACGACGACCCCGTGAGGATGACGACCACAAGCATGTCTGCGTCGCTGGAGCAGTCCCGTCAGCAACTTCTGCACTCCGCAGCGGAGCGCGTGGAGCACGGTGGGGGTGAGGTCGAGCAGTTCCTGCAGGCCTACTACCGCCACGTCGCCACCGAGGACCTCCTGGCCCGCGCGCCCGAGGACCTGCTGGGCGCGGCGCTCGCGCACCGCGACCTCGCGCGCAGCAGGCCGGTCGGCACGGCGAAGGTCGACGTGTTCAACCCCGAGCTCGCCGAGCAGGGCTGGACGAGCGGGCACACCGTCGTGCAGGTCGTCACCGACGACATGCCGTTCCTCGTCGACTCCGTCAGCGCCGAGCTCCAGCGCACCGACCGTGCGGTCCACCTCGTGGTGCACCCGACGATGCGCGTACGCCGCGACGCCGCCGGCGAGCTCGAGGAGGTGCTCCTCGGCAACGGCGACGGCCTCGAGGGGCGCGGTGACGGCGGTGGCTTCGGTCAGGTGCGCGAGTCGTGGATGCACCTCGAGATCGACCGCGACAGCAACGAGGACGACCTGCAGGCGATCGCGGACGGGCTGCGCGGTGTGCTGGCCAACGTCCGCGAGGCGGTCGAGGACTGGCCGAAGATGAAGGCCATGTGCGGCCGGGTCGCGGACGAGCTCACCACCCACCCGCCGCACGGCATCCCACCCGAGGAGGTGGCCCAGGCCAAGGGCCTGCTCGAGTGGCTCGACGACAACCACTTCACCTTCCTCGGCTACCGCGAGTACGCCCTGCACCACGGTGGCGAGGCCGACACCCTGCAGGCCGTGCACGGCACCGGGCTGGGGCTGCTGCGCTACGACCCCACAGGTGCGGGTGTACGGCTCAGCGAGCAGGCACGCACGGTGGCGCGCGCCCCCGAGCTGCTCGTCATCACCAAGGCCAACTCGCGGGCGACCGTGCACCGCAACACCTACCTCGACTACGTCAGCGTCAAGCAGTTCGACGACGCGGGCGAGGTGACGGGGGAGAAGCGCTTCCTGGGCCTGTTCACCTCCAGCGCCTACACCGAGTCGGTCACCCGCGTGCCGGTGCTGCGCGACAAGGTGGAGGCGGTCTTCCGGCGCACCGGCTTCCTGCCCGACAGCCACTCGGGCAAGGACCTGCTCGAGGTCCTCGAGACCTACCCGCGCGACGAGCTGTTCCAGGCCGACGAGGAGTCGCTCTACGACAACGCGACGGAGGTGCTGCACCTCCAGGAGCGTCGCAAGACCAAGCTCTTCCTGCGCCGCGACCGCTTCGGCCGCTTCGTCTCCTGCCTCGTCTACATCCCGCGCGACCGCTACAACACCGCGGTGCGGCTGAAGATGGACGCCATCCTGCGCAGGGCGTTCCCGGGCGCGACGGTCGACTACACCACGCGCGTCTCGGAGTCGGTGCTCGCCCGGCTGCACTTCGTCGTGCGCGTGCCCTCCGGGGAGTCGATCCCCGAGGTCGACGAGGCGGTGCTCGAGCGCCAGCTCGTCGACGCGACCCGCACGTGGGAGGAGGACCTCAACGAGGCCGCCCGTGCGGAGCACGGTGAGGAGGTCGCCGGCCGGCTGAGCGGTCTGTACGGCCGCGCGTTCCCCGAGGCCTACAAGGAGGACTTCTCCTCACGCGTCGGGGTCGTCGACATCAGGCACATGGACGCCCTGGACGACGAGGACGCCACGGGCCTGAACATGTACCAGGAGCCCGGCGCCCCCGCCCACGAGCGCCGCTTCAAGCTCTACCGCCGCAGCCCGCTGTCGCTGACCCAGGTGCTGCCGATGTTCACCCACATGGGGGTCGAGGTCGTCGACGAGCGACCCTATGAGGTGCACCGCTCCGACGGCGTCGACCTGTGGGTCTACGACTTCGGCCTGCGGGTCCGCAACGACAAGATCTGGTCCGGCGAGGGTGGCCGCGACCGGCTGCGCGACCTGTTCCAGGACGCTGTCGACGCCGTGTGGAACGGCCGGGCCGAGTCCGACGGGTTCAACGCGCTCGTCCTCGGTGCCGGGCTGACCTGGCGGCAGGTCGTCATCCTGCGCACGGTCGCCAAGTACCTGCGCCAGACCGGGTCGACGTTCTCCCAGGACTACGTCGAGTCGGCCCTCGTGCAGAACCTGCGGCTCGCCGGGCGCCTCGTCGCCCTCTTCGAGGCGCGCTTCGACCCCCGGTACGGCGCCGCTGCCGGCCCCGAGCGCGAGGCCGCGCAGGGCGCGCTGTGCGAGGAGATCACCAAGGACCTCGACGAGGTGCGCTCCCTCGACCACGACCGGATCATCCGGGCGTTCCTGGGGGTCATCACGGCGACGCTGCGGACGAACTTCTACCAGGCCGACGCCGACGGCCGCGACAAGCCGTACGTGTCGATCAAGCTCAACCCCAAGAAGGTGCCCGACCTGCCCGCGCCACGGCCGCAGTTCGAGATCTTCGTCTACTCGCCGCGGGTCGAGGGCGTGCACCTGCGCTTCGGGCCCGTCGCGCGAGGCGGCCTGCGCTGGTCGGACCGGCGAGAGGACTTCCGCACCGAGGTGCTGGGGCTCGTCAAGGCGCAGATGGTCAAGAACGCCGTCATCGTGCCCACCGGTTCCAAGGGCGGCTTCTACGCCAAGCAGCTCCCCGACCCGTCGGTGGACCGCGACGCCTGGCTGGCCGAGGGCATCGGCTCCTACAAGGTGTTCATCTCCGGCCTGCTCGACCTCACCGACAACCGCGTCGGCGGCGAGATCGTCCCGCCTGCCTCGGTGGTCCGCCACGACGAGGACGACTCCTACCTCGTGGTCGCCGCCGACAAGGGCACCGCCACCTTCTCCGACATCGCCAACGGCGTCGCCCAGTCCTACGGGTTCTGGCTCGACGATGCGTTCGCCTCCGGCGGCTCGGCCGGCTACGACCACAAGGCCATGGGCATCACCGCCCGGGGCGCCTGGGAGTCGGTGAAGCGCCACTTCCGCGAGATGGGCGTGGACACCCAGACGCAGGACTTCACCGCGGTCGGCATCGGCGACATGAGCGGCGACGTCTTCGGCAACGGCATGCTGCTCTCGGAGCACATCCGGCTCGTGGCGGCGTTCGACCACCGCCACATCTTCGTCGACCCGGATCCCGTTGCGGCGTCGAGCTTTGCGGAGCGCAAGCGGCTGTTCGACCTGCCGCGGTCCTCGTGGGCCGACTACGACAGCTCGCTCATCAGCGCGGGCGGCGGTGTGTTCGACCGGTCGCTCAAGGCGGTCCGCGTCACGCCCGAGATGACCCAGGCGCTGGGCCTGCCCAACGGCACGACGTCGATGACGCCGGCCGAGCTCATGAAGGCGATCCTCCAGGCCCCGGTCGACCTGCTGTGGAACGGCGGCATCGGCACCTACGTCAAGGCAGGCAGCGAGTCCAACGCCGACATCGGCGACCGGGCCAACGACGCCATCCGCGTCGACGGCAACGCGTTGCGCTGCAAGGTCGTCGGCGAGGGCGGCAACCTCGGCCTGTCCCAGCTCGGCCGCATCGAGGCGTCGCTGCACGGCGTGCGCGTCAACACCGACGCCATCGACAACTCGGCCGGGGTCGACACCTCCGACCACGAGGTCAACATCAAGATCCTGCTCACCGACCTGGTCCGCAGCGGTGACATGACGCTCAAGCAGCGCAACACCCTGCTCGCGTCGATGACCGACGACGTCGCCGCCCAGGTGCTGCGCGACAACTACGAGCAGAACGTCCTGCTGGGCAACGCCCGGGCGCAGGAGCACCCGATGCTCCCGGTCCACGCGCGGCTCATCCACTGGCTGGAGGAGCGCGGCGACCTCGACCGCGGGCTGGAGTTCCTGCCGGGCGACAGCGAGATCGACCGGCGCCACCAGGAGGGCCTGGGCCTGAAGTCGCCCGAGTTCTCGGTGCTGGTCGCCTACGCCAAGCTCGCGCTCAAGGAGGACCTGCTACCGTCCGAGCTGCCGGACGACCCGTGGTTCCAGCAGACGCTGACCGACTACTTCCCGCCCGCGCTGCGTGAGCAGTTCGCCGGGGAGCTGGCCGACCACCCGCTGCGTCGCGAGATCATCACCAACTCGGTGGTCAACTCGATGGTCAACCGCGGTGGCATCACGTTCGCCTTCCGCGCGATGGAGGAGACGGGTGCGACGCCGGAGCAGATCGCCCGCGCGTTCGTCGTCTGCCGCGAGATCTTCGACCTGCCGAGCTTCGTGCGCGAGGTCGAGGAGCTCGACAACGTCGTCGCGACCGACGTGCAGAGCCAGCTCTACCTCGAGTTCCGCCGTCTCATCGACCGCTCGATCCGCTGGTTCCTCACCTCGCGGCCCTCGCGGCTCGACGTCGCCAGCGAGGTGGCCCGCTTCGGTGCCGTGGCGCGCGAGTTCGCCCCGAGGATCCCCGAGCTGCTGCAGGGCGCGGAGCTGAAGCGCCTGCAGCGCAACGCCTCCAAGCTCGAGAAGCGTGGTGTGCCGGAGGAGCTCGCGCTGCGCTCGGCGAGCCTGCTCGACCAGTTCTCGCTGCTCGACATCGTCGACATCGCGACCGACACGGGGGAGCAGCCCTCCGACATCGCGTCGCTCTACTTCGTGCTGTCGGAGAAGTTCGGGATCGACGCCATGCTCACGCGCGTCACCAACCTGCCGCGTGACGACCGCTGGGACGCCCTCGCCCGTGGGGCCCTGCGCGACGACCTCTACGCGGTGCTCGAGAGCCTCGTGCGCTCCGTCATGGACGCGTCGACGTCGGGCGGCGCCCCCGTCGAGCGCTACCAGCAGTGGGCGCGCGCCAACGCCGAGTCACTGACCCGCGCCACGACGGCGCTCTCGGGCATCGAGCGGCTCGACAAGCCCAACATCGCGGCGCTCTCGGTCGCCCTGCGCACCCTGCGCTCGGTCATCCGCTCGGGAGCCGCCACCTCGTGACGACGTCTCCTGACAAGGCTCCTTCGGGTGCCGTCGTGGCGCTGCAGTGCTTCCCCGTGAAGTCGATGGGTGGCGTCGCCGCGTCCGGCCTCGACGTCGCCGCGCACGGAGTCGTCGGCGACCGGGACTGGGCGGTGTACGACGCGGCGGGCAAGCTCGCGAGTGGCAAGCACACGCGCCGGTTCCGCCGCATGGACCCGGTGTTCGCCCTCGTCGCGCGCCGGGAGGGTGGCGATGTCGTGGTCACCCGCCCCGACGGCACCGAGCTCGTGGCCGGTCACCCCGCGACCGACGAGGTCCTGTCGGCCCACTTCGGTGAGCCCGTCCGGCTCGGGCGGGAGGACGGCGTACCCCACCAGGACGCCGCCGCGGTCTCCCTGGTGGGCACCGCCACCCTCGCCGAGCTCGGCCGCCACGAGGGTGACGGCCGCGTGCTCGACCCCCGTCACCTGCGGGCCAACCTCGTCGTGGAGACCGACGAGCCGTACGCCGAGGACGCCTGGGTCGGCCATGAGGTCACCGTGGGTGGGGTGCGGCTGCGCGTCACCGGGACGACCCAGCGCTGCCGCATGGTCGGGGTCGCGCAGGTGGGGCTGGCAGCGCGCAGGGACATGCTGCGGGTGGTGTCCGAGCAGCACGGGCTGATGGCCGGTGTCTACGCCCAGGTGGTCGAGCCGGGCCGGGTGGCCCTCGGCGACGAGGTCGCGCCCTCCTGACCTAGGCTGCGTGCGTGCCCACGTTGAACGAGGTGCTCCACGCGTCGACCGACCTCGCCCCGGGCGAGGTGGAGTGGCTGCAGCTCCTCGTGGGGGACTGGCAGCTCATCTCCGACCTGTCGTTCGCCGACCTCGTCCTGTGGGTCCCGGGTGGCCTCGAGGGCTGGCTCGCCGTCGCGCACGTGCGCCCCACCACCGGCCAGATGGTGTTCTTCGAGGACGTCGTCGGCCGGCGCACGCACCGTGGGCGGCAGTCGCTGCTCGACCAGGCGTATGCCGACCGGCGCATCGTGCGCGAGCGCGACCCCATCTTCCGCGAGGACATGCCCGTTCGCGAGGAGGCCATCCCGGTGGTCAAGGCGGGAAGGGCGCTGGCGGTCATCACCCGCCACACCAACCTCGCCGCGATGCGCACCCCGAGCCGGCTCGAGCTGACCTACCAGGCCCTGGCCGACGCCCTCGCCCGGATGATCGCCGCGGGGGAGTTCCCCAACGTCTCCGCACCGACCGGGCAGCGTCGCGGCGCACCCCGGGTCGGTGACGGCGTGATCCGCCTCGACGTCAACGGGGTCGTCTCCTACGCCAGCCCCAACGCGCTGTCGGCGATCCACCGCCTCGGCCACGTCGGCGACGTCATCGGTGAGCTGCTGGCCAAGGTCATCGCCGACCTGCTGCGCGACGAGTCCCCGGTCGACGAGTCGCTGGCCGTCGTGGTCACCGGCCGCGCGCCGTGGCGCACCGAGGTGAGCTCCCGCGGGTCGAGCGTTTCCATGCGCGCCATACCCCTCACCGAGGGCGGCCAGCGCGTCGGCGCCCTGCTGCTGCTGCGTGACGTCTCCGAGCTGCGCCGCCGCGAGCGCGAGCTGATGACCAAGGACGCCACGATCCGCGAGATCCACCACCGGGTGAAGAACAACCTCCAGACCGTGGCAGCGCTGCTGCGGCTGCAGGCCCGGCGGCTTCCCGAGGGGGAGGCCGGGCGGGTGGCCCTGGAGGAGGCGGTGCGCCGGGTCGGTGTGATCGCCCTGGTGCACGAGACGCTCAGCCAGGGGTTCGACGAGGTGGTGGAGTTCGACGACATCGCCGTGCGCGGGCTGCAGGCCATCACCGAGGTGGCCAAGGTCGAGCACCCCATCTCGACCAAGGTCGTCGGCTCGTTCGGCAAGCTGCGTGCCGAGGACGCCACCGCGATGGCGATGATCCTGTCCGAGCTCGTGCAGAACGCGGTCGAGCACGGGTTCACCGGCTCCGCCGAGGGCACGATCTGCGTGGAGGCCCAGCGGTCCACCGACGACCGGGGTGACGAGCTGCTGTCGGTGACGATCAGCGACGACGGGGTGGGGCTGCCGTCCGACTTCCGGCCCGGCACCTCCGGCCTCGGCACCCAGATCGTGGAGTCGCTCGTGCAGGACCTGCGCGGCCGCATCGCCTGGGAGAAGGCCGAGCCGCACGGGACGCGGGCGCGGTTCGTCGCACGGCTGCGTCCGTTGGGCCGCGACGGCTCGTAGGCCGCCAGCGGCTCCCTGCGGCTGGCCGCGCTTCCTGCTTCAGGCGGCCGGGGGCGGCTCCGCGGGTCGCCGGCACGCACGAATGTGCCCCAGGTCGCGGGGTCCGCGTCCCGGGGCACGGGAGGTGTGGGGTGGTGGGGCCTCAGCCGGCGCGGCGGGCGCGGGCGTTGCGCCGCTTGAGGGCGCGGCGCTCGTCCTCGGACATGCCGCCCCAGACGCCGGCGTCCTGACCGGACTCGATGGCCCACTTCAGGCACGTGTCGACGACCTCACAGCGTCGGCAAACAGCTTTGGCCTCCTCGATCTGCAGGATCGCCGGGCCGGTGTTCCCGATGGGGAAGAACAGCTCGGGGTCCTCGTCGAGGCAGGCAGCGCGGTCGCGCCAGTCCATGGATCGTGCTCCTTGGTGTGCAGGGGGTTGCGCCGGCTCGGGAGCCCAGGGATGACGGGCCTCGGGGCACGGCGCGTCATTGCGGGGTGTGCAGGGGGACTTCTCGTGGCCGCGGGGCCGACCGGCTAGCCTAGCCGACCTGGTTTCGCCACGGTGAAACATGTGTGACTAGTCATTCTGGGGGGCCGGACACAGTTCTGCCAACGGCCCGTCTCATGTTTCTGTTCCAGCCTCACAGATCGAGACGCTTTTGGGGACCTCTTGGCCGATGCAACCGGCGCGTGACGGTGAGGTTTTGGTCACATTGCCCCCGATTGCCCCTTGGCAGACCTTGGCCTGGCCCCGAATGTCGCAGATGTCCCGGGACGTAGGTCCCCATCGCTGCCCCGCCGCCGATGGGTGGCCTCACGACCGGCGGCCGTGACTAGCCTTGCGGACGTGAACGACAAGCCCGCGTCGCCAGACCTCCCCTACGACCCTGTCGAGGGTCAAGGCGAGCGACACCCGGTACGCCGTGGGCGTGACACCGCGCGGGACGTCGCCGCGGCGGTGTGCGCCCTGCAGGCGCTCTCACTCGTGGGTTTCGTGGTCTTCTACCTCGTCGAGCTGGTGCAGGGTGCCGGCGACGACCCCACGCGGGTGGTCATGTCAGCCCTGCTGATCCTCGTCTTCGCCGTCGGCATCGGAGCGCTCGCGCGTGGGTGGTGGCGGGGCGCCAGCTGGCCGAACACGCCGACCATCGTCTGGAACCTGCTGTTGCTGCCCGTCGCCTGGAGCCTCTTCCAGGCCGACCGCCTCGTGGTGGCCCTGCTGGTCGGTGTGGTCGCCGTCGTCGGCATCGTCGCGGCGGTCCGCGCGGACACGACCGAACCGACCCAGGCGTAGCTCAGCCCGCGGTGGTGGTGCCCGGGGTGATGCGCAGCATCACGCGCTGAGGGCTGCCCCGTCGCAGGAGGCGCTCCATACCCATCACGATGCGGTACTCGAGGGCGTACTTGGGCCGGAGCACCTCGTCGAGCCGGCGCATGACGCCGTCCCCCTCGACGACCTCGGCCACGGCGGTCACCGTGGGGGCGTCGTCATCGACGGCGCCGCGCCGGTTGCAGGGCTGCAGCTCGACCACGTTGTTGTTGCGCAGGCGCTTGACCTTGCCGCTGCCGGCCGGGGTCGTCACCACCAGGGCGTCGCCGTCACGCCCGATCCAGACCGGGGTGGGGACCCTGACACCGTTCTTGCGGAAGGTCGTGAGCGAGACGAACTTCTCGTCGCCGAGGGAGTCCAGGGTCGTGGCGGTGGGCACGGGTCGACGCTACCCGGGCGCGGCTCTCGTCGCCCCCGGAGCGCCGGCGGTCGCTGGCCCCGGAGTGCGGCCGGTCGCTGGCTCGGAGGGCTGAGCGGTTGCCGGCCCGGACGGCTGAGCGGCTGCCGGCCCCGAGGGCCGGGCGGTCGGGAGGGCGACCTGCAACGGCGTGACCTCCCCGCGGAGCACGAGGTGGCCCCGACCGGGGCCTGCGCCACGGTCCACGGGGACTCGTGTGCCGAGCACCCCGCCCTGGGCGGCGGACGCGGCGCCGAGGAGCACGCCGGTGCGGTGGCGGGCGACCTCGACCACCACGCCGCGGTACATCGCCGACAGGGCTGCCGCGTCAGCACCCACGACCACCAACCCCTCGTCGCGGTCGACCAGGAGGAGGACCTCCCGCAGCACCTGTTCGACGGGGTGGTCGAGCAGCTCGTCGCCGGCGTCGACGACCACTGCGAGGCAGGGGTTGCGGCGACGGGCCACGACGAGGGCCTCGGGGTCCGCCCCGCACCAGGCGATGCGGTCGTCCTGGCGCAGGACGTCGAGGGGCCCCGACCGCGGCGAGACGACGGCCACCGTGTGCTGCTGGCGCAGCAGCTCCTGGGCCAGGTGGAGAAGCGTCGTGGACACTCCCGCGCCCCGCGCACCGGCGACCAGCCAGCGCCGTCCGTGCGTCCCGGGCCGCAGGCTCAGGGTCTGCCCCTCGTCCCCTCCGGCGCCCACCGCGAGTGCCCCCGCAGGCGTGCCGGTGCGGTCCAGGTCGTCCGCGCCGAGGCGGTCGGGGAGGGCGTCGACCCGCCACGGGAGGCGTCCCCCGGCACGTGTCGTGCGCTGGGGCTCGACGGTCGGGGGAAGTGCGAGCTGGACCTCCGCGCGGTCGTGCAGCCGCCCCCGGCCGGGCGGGATGGCCGCGCTGGTCATGGACTCCGGCACACCGGCGACGGCTGCGTCGCCACGATCGGTGAGTCGCAGTACCACGCGGTGAGCGGCTGCTGCCGCTCCGCGTCCGACGAGCAGGGACCGGTCGCCGGAGAGGAGCGCGGTCAGGCCCAGGCCGTCGCCCTCCCTCAGCACCGCGAGGAGCCGGTCGGCCAAGGTGCCCAGCGCCGGCACGCCCCCGCTGATCCCGGCTGCGTCGGTGTGGTGGACGAGCAGGTCCCAGTCGTCGACGAGCACGACCAGCGGCGGTGGTGCGTCGTCTGCGTCGTCTACGTCGTCTGCGTCCCACCAGTGCTGCATGGAGCTGTAACCCTGTGACTGCAATGCTTCTCGACGGCGCGCGACCTCAGCGGCAAGCCGGTCGACGAGACGTCCGAGCCTTGCACTGTCGGTCCACTCGACGTGTGCGCCCAGCTGTGGAAGGGCGGTGAGGGGCGACAGGCTGCCGCCGCTCACGGCATACAGGTGCAGCTCGGTAGGGCCACGTCGCGCGGCGAGGGCCTGCGCGGCCGTGAGCAGGGCGTTGGTGCGGCCGCTGCCGGCCGAGCCGACAAAGGCCCAGTGACCCGGCCGTCGGAGGTCGAGGTCGAGATGCTCCTGCGACTGGGTGTCGGGACGGTCGACAAGACCCAGCGGTACCCGGTAGCTGCGGTGCGGCGTCCCCGCCTGCACGTCGCGCGGCCTCTCCGGTGCCGCCCCGAGGAGCTCGGCGTGGTCGAGGTGGGTGGGCAACGGCGGCAACCACGCCGCGGGCGGGGGCGACGCGAGCAGCAGGTCGCTGGCGCCCCGTACGGCTGCGACGACGGCCGCGAGCTCTGTCGGTGCCTCGTCCGTACCCGCGCACGGCCAGGGCGGTGAGGCCGCGCCGAGTCCGAGCGGACGGACCCGGGGTCCGGCCAGGGTCTGCCGCGTCACCGGTCGTCCGACGTGCGCCGCCTGGAAGCGGACGAGGCCGCCGCCGCCCACGCGGGCGAAGGCGCGCCCCGGGAGGGACTGGTCGAGGGACGCCGCATCGGGGGCGTCGATGACGTCCTCGGAGTCGGCCCGGTCCCGCACCCGGAGGGCGATGCGCAGGTTGACGTTGGCCTTGATGTCGGCGGTCACGACGCCGGCCGGGCGCTGGGTTGCGAGGACGAGGTGGATGCCGAGGGAGCGGCCGAGGGCAGCGAGCCGGACGAGCCCGTCGACGAAGGCCGGCAGCTCCTCGGCAAGGGCCCGGAACTCGTCGATGACCACCACGAGCCTCGCGAGCGGTGTCCGACGGCCGGCTTCGCTGCCCTGGTAGGCGACGAAGTCGCTCGCGCCCGCCGCTGCCAGCAGGCGCTCGCGCCGGGTGAGCTCGGCGGTGAGCGACCTCAGTGCGCGGTCGGCGAGGGAGCCGTCGAGGTCGGTGACGACACCCGCCACGTGCGGCAGGTCGGCGCACTCGCGGAACGCGGCCCCGCCCTTGTAGTCGACCAGCACCAGGGACAGGTGCTCGGGGCGGTGGTGGAGCGCGAGGCTGGCGACGAGGGTCCGCAGCAGCTCGGACTTGCCCGCGCCGGTGGTGCCGGCCACGAGGACGTGCGGCCCGTCGGTCGCGAGGTCGACCCGCAGCGGCTCGCCGCCGCTGACGCCCAGGGGGACGTCGGTACGGTGCGGCGTGCGCTGCCACCGGGCTGCGAGCACGCTCGGGTCGACGTGCCCCTCCTGCGCTCCGGACGTGGCGGGCGTGAGGTCGCAGAGGGGGAGCAGCCCGGCGGAGGTCGGGAGGGCCAGCGCCGCTGCCACAGGGCTGGCGTCGCGCAACCCGGCGAGCGAGCGGCTCAGCCTGTCGCTCCACCAGGCGCCCACGCCGTCGAGGACGAGGTCCTGGTGTCGGTGTCCGCCGAGGTCCAGCAGCGGTGGCTCTCCACCACCGACCGCGAGCACCGCCCGGGCCTCCGCGGGCAGGCGGGTCCCGTCGCGGTCGAGGGCCAGGGTCACCACGCCGACGGCCGGACCATCCGCGAGGATCGTCCCGAGCTCCTGGTTGCCCCGGAACCGGGCGGCGCCGTCGACCACCAGCAGGACGCGCGAACCGGACCACGGTCCCGTCCGGCCGGGGCTCGTCGCCAGCTGCGCCCGCCGGGTTCGCACGATGTCCGCCAACGTCGCGAAGCACACCGCGGCGGTGTCCTGTGATCCTGGCGTGGCCGGCGCCGTACCGGTCGCCGCCGGACGTACGCCGCCGTCGGCGGTGCGGAGGTGGGGGAGCCGCAGCAGCCATCCCCACCGCTCGGAGGCGTCGGCGTCGGAGGTCACCACTGCCAGCTCGAGGTCGTGGGGTGAAGCCAGCGTCACGAGCCGGCCCACGACCTGCCGGGCCACCGGCGATCGTGACGCGACGTCGCCGCACACCCCGAGCACGCCGACCGCGTCCAGGGGGACCGTGCAGGGTGCATCGTGCAGCGTGGGGTGCTCGGGGCCGTCCTCCCCAGGAGGCCGCATGACGCGCACCCGGGCCGGCCGCGTGCACCGGCCGATGGCCACGGTGAGCAGGTCGGCGTCGGCGGCGCAGCGCTCCCACAACCGGTCGGCGGGGCCGGAGGCGAGCGCCAGCAGTGCTGCGGGGTCGGGGTGGGACCGCCTGGCGGCGCGCACCTCGGTGGCGCAGGCATCGTTGACGCGCCCCTGTGCCTCCCGCAGCAAGGTGGCGTGGTTCGCCAGCTGTGCCTCATGGGTCCGTCGCGCGCCCCAGCGGTCGCTCAGTGCGCTCCCGACCATGATGACCGGACCCATGAGGGCGAACGCCAGCATCGTCGGGCCGAGGAACACCGCCATCACGCCCGCCACCGGTATCGGCAGCAGCACCGCCACCCACGGCACCCGGAGAGGGCGGGGAGGTGATGGCGGGGTCGGCAGGGCGAGGGCAGGCGCGGCCTGGTCGTCGCGGACCCGTGGCCGGCGGTTGACGGCGCGGGTGCCGTCAGCCCTTCTCATGGTTGCCGCGGGGATGCTCGGTCGCACCCCGAGCACGAGGCTGCTCGCGCCCACGGCCAGCGCCGATCCGGCAGTGAAGGTGACGGCCACCTCGCCGAGCCGACGGCCGTCGAGCAGCGACCCGTTCGTCGAGCCGAGGTCCCGTACGGTGACGCCGTCGGGCCCCACCTCGATCTCCGCGTGCAACCGGGACAACCCCCCGTCGTCGAGCCGCAGGTGGGCGGCGGGGGAGCGGCCGACGAGGTGTCGCCCGACCGGCAGCTCGCGCACGTGGCCCGCGTCCGGCCCGTGGGTCACGGCGACGGTGACCGGTGTCCGCGGACGGCTGCTCGACGTGCTGGCGGCGGCCAGCCTCGGGTCGTCGGCGGTGGTCAGCACGAGCGCGGCACCGTCGACCAGCGGTGGCAGACCGACGACCGCCTCGTCGTCCACGACCGTCCCGGAGACCGCCAGGACTCGGTCGACGTGTGGGTCCTCGGGTGCCGCGAGGGCGCGCACCAGCTCGCGGGTCGTGCACCCCTCGGGGGCCTGCACCTCGACCTCGTGCACGCCGCCGGTGTCGCCGTCCGTGGACCACGGCGGCGCGCCGGCCCGGTAGGCCACGGTGAGGTGCAGTCGCATGCCGCGACGGTAGGGAGCGGGGCCGACGCCGCGGCCCGGTTTTCCACCCCTGTGGATCACGGCGGGCGCGGTGTGGTGATTCGCCCTAGTATGCGCTGACATCCGAGTTCGGGGACGACGGCCCAGCGCCGTCGGAGCTCAGTGGCACAGGGGGAAGGGACGATGACGGACGCGGTCATGACCGTGGAGTCCGAGGTGCGGGAGCTGATCAGGCGGTCAGGTCTCGACCCGGTCCGCGACGTGCGCCAGCTCGACCGGCTCGTGCGTGACGCGGTGGCGGACTACGACGAGCGGTCGCTGCACGGCGGGCTGCCGACGCTGCCCGACATCGAGGACGCGGTGAAGTCGGTCGTCGACGCCGTCGCGGGTTTCGGGCCGTTGCAGCAGTACTTCGACGACCCCGAGGTCGAGGAGATCTGGATCAACGAGCCGACCAAGGTGTTCATCGCCCGCGGTGGCGTCGCCGAGCTGACGACGACGTTCCTCACCGCCGACGGGGTGCGCGACCTGGTGGAGCGGATGCTCAAGACGAGCGGGCGCCGGGTCGACCTCTCCAGCCCGTTCGTCGACGCGGTGCTGCCCGACGGCTCCCGCCTGCACGTCGTCATCCCGGACATCACGCGCGCGCACTGGAACGTCAACATCCGCAAGTTCGTCGTGCGCGCCTCGCACCTCGGCGACCTCGTGGGGCTGGGCACCCTCACCCCGCAGGCGGCCGCCTTCCTCGGGGCTGCGGTCGCGTCCGGCCTCAACATCCTCGTGGCCGGCGGCACCCAGGCCGGCAAGACCACCCTGCTCAACTGCCTCAGCTCGGCGATCCCTGCGCGTGAGCGCGTCGTCACCTGCGAGGAGGTCTTCGAGCTGAAGATCCCGCTGCGCGACGTCGCCTCGATGCAGTGCCGCCAGCCGAGCCTCGAGGGCACCGGCGAGATCCCGCTGCGACGACTGGTCAAGGAAGCGCTACGCATGCGGCCGTCGCGCATCATCGTCGGCGAGGTGCGCCAGGCCGAGAGCCTCGACCTGCTGATCGCCCTCAACAGCGGGCTTCCGGGCATGTGCACGATCCACGCCAACAGTGCGCGCGAGGCGATCACGAAGATGTGCACCCTGCCGTTGCTGGCCGGCGAGAACGTCGGCAGCCGCTTCGTCGTCCCCACGGTGGCCGGCTCCATCGACATCGTCGTCCACGCCGCCCTCGAGCACGACGGGGTGCGCCGGGTCCGTGAGGTCGTCGCGGTGCCCGGGCGCGTGGAGGGTGACGTCGTCGAGACCGCGGACCTGTTCGTGCAGCGCGATGGGGTGCTGCGTCGCGCCGACGGCTTTCCCCCGCACCCGGAGCGCTTCCGCCGAGCGGGGTACGACGTGGCCGCCCTGCTGGCGCAGGAGTGAGCGCCGTGAACCCCCTCGCCGAGCTGCACGTGACCGGCAGCCTGCTCGGGTTGCTGCTCGGGTGCGGCGTGTTCTGCATCTGGTGGTCGGCGTGGGTCCCTGCCCCCTCGCGGCCCGAGTCCCGGCGACCCTCGGTCGGCGACCGCCTCGCGGACCAGCTCGTCCAGGCCGGGTACGCGACGATGGGCCCTCGGGCGCTCATGACGGGGTGCGTCGTGGCGTTCTCCCTCGTCCTGGTGACCGTGTTCGCCATGACCGGGGTTGCGCCGGTGGCCCTGTGCTTCGCTGCGATGGCCGGGTACGCGCCGGTTGCCCTCGTGCGGATGCGCGCCCGGCGGCGGCGAGCCAGCCTTCGTGAGCTGTGGCCCGACGCGGTCGACAACATCGCGTCCGCGGTCCGCGCCGGCCTGGCCCTTCCGGAGGCGCTGGTGCAGCTGGGCCGGCGTGGGCCCGAGGAGCTGCGTCCGGCCTTCGAGGCGTTCGCCGAGGACTACCGCGCGACGGGGAGGTTCCACGAGAGCCTCGACGCGCTCAAGGAACGGCTGAGCGACCCGGTAGGTGACCGCCTCGTGGAGTCGCTGCGCATCGCCCGTGAGGTGGGGGGCAGCGACCTCGGCCGCCTGTTGCGGACCTTGTCCACGTTCCTGCGCGAGGACAGCCGGACGCGCGCCGAGCTCGAGACCAGGCAGGGCTGGACGGTCAACGCCGCCCGCCTGGCGGTCTCCGCGCCCTGGATCGTCCTGGGCATGCTGTGCACCAGACCGGAGTCGGTGGGCGCCTACAGCAGTGCCACGGGCGCAGGCGTCCTGCTCGCCGGGGGTGCGGTGTCGGTGGTGGCGTACCGGCTCATGATCCACATCGGCCGCCTGCCCGAGGACGAGCGGGTGCTGCGATGACTGCGTGGCTGGGAGGCCTGCCCGTCTCGTGGTCCGGGGCCGCGGCAGGGCTGGGACTGGGTCTCGGGCTCGTGCTCGTCTGGGCCGGCGCCCCGCGCAACCGCCGTGCGACGCTCGACCAGCGGGTGCTGCCCTACCTGCGCGACGCGCCACGCCCCTCGCGACTGCTGTCCACCCGCCCGGTCGGCGGCACCAGCGCCCTGGGGGTGCTCGTGCACCCCGTGGTTGCCGACCTCGGGCGTCGGGTCGAGCGTGTCCTCGGAGGCTCGGCATCGGTGCGCCGACGGCTCCAACGAGCCGGCCACGCGCCCGACGTCGAACGGTTCCGGGCCGAGCAGGTCCTGTGGGGCGCGGTCGGCCTCGTGGTCGGCCTGTTCGTCGGCGGGTTGTTGTGGCTCGGCGACCACGGCTCGGTCGTGCCTGCCGCCGTGGTCACGTTCGTCGGCGCGGGAGTCGGCGTGGTGGCCCGCGACCAGTGGCTGAGCCGCGAGGCCAACCGCCGCGAGGAGCGGATGCTCGTCGAGTTCCCCACCATCGCAGAGCTGCTCGCGCTCGCCGTGGGCGCCGGGGAGGGTGCCGTCGGGGCACTGGAACGCGTGTGCCGGCTCTCCCACGGGGAGCTGTCTGCCGAGCTCGGGCGCTGCCTGGCGGATGCCCGCGCTGGGGCCAACCTGCCCACCGCGCTGCAGGGCCTCGCCGATCGGACCGGTCTGGTGAGCCTGGCCCGGTTCGTCGACGGCATGGTCATCGCGGTCGAACGCGGCACCCCGCTCGCCGACGTCCTCCGCGCCCAGGCCCAGGACGTCCGCGAGACGGGACGCCGGGCGGTGATGGAGGCGGGCGGCAAGAAGGAGATCGCGATGATGGTCCCCGTCGTCTTCCTGGTGCTGCCGGTCACCGTGCTCTTCGCCGTCTACCCGGGGTTCTCGTTCCTGCGGTTCTCCCTCTGAGCACCCTCGAGCCCCATGCCATGCGCCCCAAGCCTCCACGAAAGGAAGACTGATGACAGTCCTGACCCGCGCGCTCACCCGCGCCCAGCTCGCGCTCGAGGCCTCCGTCCGGCGCAGCGAACGGGGTGACGTCCCCGGCTGGGTGATGATC
The DNA here is from genome assembly GCF_001428025.1 of Phycicoccus sp. Soil748. Taxonomy (GTDB): domain Bacteria; phylum Actinomycetota; class Actinomycetes; order Actinomycetales; family Dermatophilaceae; genus Pedococcus. Next base: position 434,843 of record NZ_LMSC01000005.1, read on the forward strand.
ACGCTCATGACCGCCGGGCTCGTCGCCGTGCTGTGGACCGTCGCGGACGAACAGCTGCGGTCTCTGTTCTCCCGAGCGATGACCAGCGTCACGGGTCCCTGACCGATGGGGCGGGCGCCGGAGCGCTGCAGCCACCCGGGCCGGGAGTCCGGCGCTGCCGTGGCCGACTTCGCCATGGTGTCGGGGCTGGTCGCCGTGTTGTTCGTCGCGGTGTTCCAGGTGGGGCTCGCCCTCCACATCCGCAACACGCTGATCTCCTGTGCCTCCGAGGGCGCCCGCGTGGGAGCGCGTGCGGGTGCAGACCCGGCCGACGGTGTCGCTCGGACCAGACAGCTCATCGGACAGTCCATGTCCCCGCGCTTCGCGCAGGACGTGACCGCCGACGTGGTCGTCGTCGATGGGGTGCGGGTCGTCGCCGTACGCGTGACCGCGCCCCTTCCCGTGCTCGGTCCGCTCGGCCCCGACCGTGCCCTCGACGTCGTGGGCCACGCGTTCCTGGAGGACCAGTGATCCTGTGCCTGCGGCGGACCCTGGCGCGCGCAGCTCGTCGTGGTGAGGGCGGCAGCGCCCTCGTCGAGTTCGTCTTCCTCGGGGTGCTGCTGCTCGTGCCGTTGATCTACCTCGTGATGACCTTGGCCCGCCTCCAGGCCGGGGCGTATGCCGCGTCGACCGCGGCCCGCGAAGGAGCGCGGGGCTTCGTCACGGCGACGTCCGAGGACTCCGCCGAGCCCCGCGCCCGTGCCGCCGCGCAGCTCGCCTTGGAGGACCAGGGCTTCCTGCCCGCCGACGGCACCGTGAGCCTGGGGTGCGACGGCGACCCGTGCTTGCGGCCCGAAGGACGCGTCGAGGTGCAGACGACGGTGCGGGTGCCGCTGCCTTTCGTACCCGTCTTCGCGCGCGACGTCGTGCCTCTGGAGGTGCCCGTCTCCGCGACCCACGTCGGCGTCGTCGACCGGTTCAAGGAGGCGCCGTGACCATGGGGCGTAGGGCGCAGCCGGCCGGCGCCCTCCAGCCCAGCGCCTGGCGCGTCACGAGCCGGGCGCCGAGGGCCGTGGGTGCAGTCCGGGTCCGGCGCGGCGTGGTGCGCGGCGTGGGGCGTGTGGCGGCACGCGGCGTGGAGCGTCGCCGGGCGGGGGAGGAGGCAGGGCAGGTGAGCATCCTCATCCTCGGGTTCGCCGTGGTGGCGATGCTGCTCATCGTCGGGACCATGGCGGTGACGTCGGCCCAGCTGTCCCGGATGCGGCTGCTGGACGCCGCCGACGGTGCGGCGCTCGACGCCGCCGACTCCCTCGATGTGGCCGCCTACCGCAACGGGCTCGGGACGTCCGTGGCCGTCAGCGACGACACGGTCGTGCGAACCGCGACGGCCTACCTGCAGGACCGTCCCCTGCCGGTCGGCATGCTGGGCTGGGAGGTCGCCGCGGGGAGCGGCAGCCCCGACGGGGAGACCGCCGTCGTCCGGCTTCAGGGCGAGGCCGAGCTGCCCTGGGTCGGCCCACTCCTGGATGCGCTGGGTGGATCGGTGACGATCACCGTGGAGTCCCGGGCGCGCTCGGACCTGCAGCCAGTCCCTTGAGGGCACGGAGCTCCCTTGAGGGCACGGAGCGAGCACCCATGGGGCGCGCCCATACGGCGGCACTCCCGGGTGTGGGCAGGGCCACCCGACCAGGCCGTCTCGCACGCGGCGAGCCGGACTAGAGTGGCGGTCGAACCACACCAATGGCGCTGGAGGCTTGAACCATGTCCGACCGTCCTGTTTCCGTCATCGTCGCGGGCGCGCGTACCCCCATGGGCCGCCTCCTGGGGTCGCTCAAGGGCTTCTCCGGCGCAGACCTCGGCGCCGTCGCCATCAAGGGCGCGCTCGACAAGTCCGGCGTCTCCGCCGAGCAGGTCGACTACGTGATCATGGGCCAGGTGCTGCAGGCCGGTGCGGGCCAGATCCCCGCCCGCCAGGCAGCCGCGAAGGCCGGCATCCCGATGAACGTCCCGGCGCTGACGATCAACAAGGTCTGCCTCTCCGGCATCAACGCCATCGCCATGGCCGACCAGCTGATCCGCGCGGGTGAGGTCGACGTCGTCGTCGCCGGTGGGCAGGAGTCGATGACCAACGCGCCGCACCTGCTCGAGAAGTCCCGTGAGGGCTACAAGTACGGCGACGTGACGATGCGCGACCACATGGCCTTCGACGGCCTGTGGGACGCCTTGACCGACCAGGCGATGGGGCTGCTGACCGAGCAGGCCAACACCGGTGACCAGCAGTTCACGCGCGAGCAGCAGGACGAGTTCTCCGCACGCAGCCACCAGCTGGCCGCCCGTGCCTGGAAGGACGGCCTCTTCGACGACGAGGTCGTGCCGGTCTCCATCCCGCAGCGCAAGGGCGACCCGATCGAGTTCAAGACCGACGAGGGCATCCGCGCCGACACCACCACCGACTCGCTCGCCAAGCTGCGCCCGGCGTTCTCCAAGGACGGCACCATCACCGCCGGTTCCGCCAGCCAGATCAGCGACGGCGCCGCCGCGGTCGTTGTCATGAGCAAGGCGAAGGCCGAGGAGCTCGGCCTCACCTGGCTCGCCGAGATCGGCGCACACGGCATGGTCGCCGGCCCCGACTCGACGCTCCAGCAGCAGCCGGCCCGCGCCATCGCGAAGGCCTGCGAGCGCGAGGGCATCTCGGCTGCCGACCTCGACCTCGTGGAGATCAACGAGGCGTTCGCCGCCGTCGGCCTGGCCTCCGCCAAGGAGCTCGGCATCGACGTCGACAAGGTCAACGTCAACGGGGGCGCCATCGCGCTCGGCCACCCGATCGGCATGTCCGGTGCCCGCATCGCCCTGCACCTCGCGCTCGAGCTGAAGCGGCGCGGCGGCGGCGTCGGCGCGGCCGCGCTCTGTGGCGGTGGCGGCCAGGGTGACGCGCTCATCGTGCGCGTGCCGAAGACCGCCTGACCTTGGCTCCCCGCACCGTCGACGTCCCTGCCCTGGTCGAGTCGGCCAGGGCAGGCTCGCCTCGCGCCGTCGCCCGCCTGATCAGCCTCGTCGAGGACGCCCACCCCGCTCTCCGCGAGGTCATGGCGGCGTTGGCCCCGCACAGCGGCACCGCGCACATCATCGGCATCACCGGCAGCCCCGGCGTGGGCAAGTCCACCTCGACCAATGCCCTCGTCGCAGCGTTCCGCGCTCGAGGTCAGCGGGTCGGGGTCCTCGCGGTGGACCCGTCGTCGCCGTTCTCCGGAGGCGCCCTTCTCGGCGACCGCGTCCGGATGCAGGACCACGCGCTCGACCCCGAGGTCTACATCCGCTCCATGGCCAGCCGTGGCCACCTCGGCGGCCTCTCGTGGACCACGCCTCAGGCGCTACGCGTCCTCGACGCCGCCGGCTGCGACGTGGTCCTCATCGAGACCGTCGGTGTCGGGCAGTCCGAGGTCGAGGTCGCGGGTCTTGCCGACACGACCATCGTCCTGCTCGCGCCCGGCATGGGTGACGGCATCCAGGCGGCCAAGGCGGGCATCCTCGAGATCGGTGACGTCTTCGTCGTCAACAAGGCTGACCGCGAGGGCGCCGACGCCACGGTCCGCGACATCCGCCACATGATCTCCCTCGGCGACCGCACCGAGCCTCACCTGTGGCGACCGCCCGTCGTCAAGACCGTCGCCCAGCAGGGGCAGGGCATCGACGAGGTCATGGAGGCGCTGGACAAGCACGTCGCCTGGATGGAGGAGACCGGCACCTTGCGCGAGCGCCGGGTCCGCCGGGCCGGCGACGAGATCGAGTCGATCGCCCTGCAGCAGCTGCGCGCGAAGATGGGCGACCTGAGGCACGGCAACGGTGTGGACGAGCTGGCCGCGCAGGTCGTGGACGGCTCCACGGACCCGTATGCCGCCGCCGACCAGGTCGTCGCCGCCCTCGGCTGACCCCCACTCTTGCCGCCGAACGCTGGTCTTTGAGCGGTTGACCCGGTCCTGACCGGTCAACCGCTCAAACACTCGCGGGAGGGCGGGGGACTCGGGGGAGGGCGGGGAGGGTGCGCCGGTATGGCTCCGTTCAGGCGCGGACGAGGCCGTCCCAGTCCCAGCGCGGCATACCCAGCCCCTCGGGCACCGTGGAGCCCTCCGGGTTGAGGGTGTCCATGTCGGCCACCGACCACTCCATGTAGGCGCGCATCGCCGCGCGGAACTCCGGGTCGTCCGGCAGGTCTGCGTCGTCGAGGGCAGCGACGAAGCACTCGACGAAGATCTGGCCGAGCTCGACCATGCCCTCGCCGTGGCCGGCGTGCAGCCGCAGCATCGACGACTGGTCGCCGCCGCAGCCCACGGAGTAGCGCGGCGGGCCGCCGAGCACCTCGGCCCAGTAGAGCCCGAGGCGGTCGATGTGCTCGGGGTGCTGGCCGGGGTGGGAGAAGGGGTGGCTGAGCAGCGGGTCGGCCAGGCAGCGAACGTGGTGAGCACGGGCCAGGGCGAGGAAGGCGGGCGCCCCGCCGGCGAACTCGTACAGGCTCGACCGCACCTTCGAAGCGTGGCACGGGGCCGTGCTGGAGTGTCAACCCCCGCCTGCACGTCATAGGGTGAGGCGCGACCCGAAGGAAAGGATCGCCGTGCAGCCCCAGGTCATCGCCGGACGTTACGAGGTGGTGCGTTCCATCGGCAGTGGTGGGATGGGCACCGTCTGGCTGTGCCGGGACACCGTCCTCGGGCGCGAGGTCGCAGTCAAGCGCGTGGGCGCCATGCCAGGGGACCCGGCGACCGTGGCCCGGGCGATGCGCGAGGCGCGGATCGCGGCGTCGCTCAACGACGCGAACACCGTCGGCGTCTACGACATCGTCGACGAGGACGACGCCCACTGGCTGGTCATGGAGTACGTCGAGGGGCGGAGCCTGGCGGAGACGATCCGTGACATCGGGGCGCTGCCGCCGACCCGCGTGGCCGCCATCGGCAGCGCCATCGCCCGTGCCCTGGCCCGCGCCCACGACCGCGGCATCGTCCACCGCGACATCAAGCCCGGCAACATCCTCATGGACACCACCGGCACGCCGAAGATCAGCGACTTCGGCATCGCCCGCGCCACCACCGACGACCAGCTCACGCAGACAGGGTTCATGACCGGCACCCCGGGCTACCTGTCGCCCGAGCTCGCCCGCGGCGGCGACCCGACCTCGGCCTCCGACGTCTGGGCGCTCGGCGCCACCCTCTACTACGCGGTCGAGGGCCACCCGCCCTACGAGAGCCAGGCCAACCCGCTCGCCACCTTGCAGGCCATCGCCTCGGGGCAGGCCCGCCCCATGGAGAAGGCCGGCCCGCTGGGCGGCGCGATCGCCGCGATGATGGACCCCGACCCGACCCGCCGCTGGGACATGGAGACGACGTCCGAGAGGCTCGGCCGCATCGCCCGGGGCGACGCCACCATGCCGCTGCCCGCGGGCGTCGTCCTCGGCGCCGGTGCGATGGGGGCCGCGGCCACCGAGGTCATCCCCGAGCCGGTCGAGACGACCCAGCGCATGGAGACGGCACCCGTGCCGCCGGTCGTGCCCCCGGCCGGCCCGAGGCCCGGTCAGGGCGGTCGCGACGACGACCGCCGACGCCGCTCACCCCTCGTGCCGATCCTCGTCGGGCTCGCGGTGCTCGGGGTGGCTGCGCTCGCGTACGTCCTGTTCGGCAACCCCGGCGGGAACACCGGGGGCAACGACGCGCAGACCCCGCCGGTGACCACCACGGCTCCCGCCGTCACCAAGACCAGTTCCAGCCCCAGCTCGTCGTCGTCCAGCTCGTCGACCACCTCGTCGTCGTCCAGCACCACCTCGACCACCACGACATCGACGACGAAGTCCGCTGCTCCCGACAATGCGGGGCTGGAGAAGTTCATCAAGACCTACTACGCCGACGTGACTAAGGCAGACAAGCGTGACGCCACCTGGGCCGAGCTGACCCCGGCGATGCAGCAGTCGGCGGGCGGCCGTGACGGCTACGAGAGTTTCTGGTCGACCATCAAGTCGGTGAAGGTGGGGCAGACGCAGGCAGACGCCTCGGTGGGCACGGTCATCACCGAGCTCACCTTCAAGCCCGCCGACGGCAAGGACATCAAGGAGGTCCACCGCCTCACGGTCGAGAAGAGCGGCGACTCCTGGCAGATCAGCGCGGACTCCAAGGTCGGATGAGCACCGCGCCGGCCGCCGGGACCCAGGGCGCATCACCGCGGGTGCGGCCGGCGCTGGTCCTGGTCGTCGCCCCTGAGTACGTCCCCACGGTCGACAGTGAGTTCGGCCGCTATGCCCGCGACTACGAGATCCGTTGTGCCGACAGCGCCTCCGGCGCGCGCGAGGTGGTCGACGACGCGGTGGCGCAAGGGCAGCCGGTCGCGCTGCTCGGCGTGGGCTGGACAGTGCCGGGGGTGGGCGCGGGTCTCGAGCTCATGGACGAGCTGCATGCGCGACTGCCCACCGCGCGGCGCATCTGCCTGACCACCCGCGGCGACTACGGCCTGTCGCTGCCCAAGCTGCGCGAGGCGCTGGGGCAGGGGCGCATCGACACCTACCTGCTCATCCCGCAGGGACCCCGCGACGAGGAGTTCCACACCGCAGTCACCGAGTACCTGTCCGACTGGGGCTGGACCGCTTCCACCCCAGAGGTCGCCGGCGTGCAGATCGTCGACCACGTGGGTTCGGCCGAGGTCTCGCGGATCCGCGACTTCCTGGACCGCATGGGCATCCCGCACCGCGTCCACCGGCCCGACAGCGAGGAGGGCCGCAGCATCATCAGCGGGCTGCCGTCGGTGCAGGGCGGCGCCGCGCCCGCCTTCCCGGTCGTGGTGTCGGCCATGGCGGGCAGCGCCGTGCTCGAGGGCGCGACCGCCCGTCAGGTCGCCCGGCTCGTCTACGGCTCACCGCAGCTCGTCGACTCCGACGACGTCGTCGACCTCGTCGTCGTGGGCAGCGGCCCGACGGGGCTCGCGGCGGCCGTCTACGGCGCGTCCGAGGGGCTCGACACGGTCGTCGTCGAGGAGGACGCCGTGGGTGGGCAGGCCGGCACCAGCTCGATGATCCGCAACTACCTGGGCTTCCCGCGCGGCATCTCCGGCATGCGCCTCGCGCAGCGGGCGCGGTTCCAGGCGACCCGGTTCGGGGCACGCATCTACACCGGCCTCGGCGCGCGGGCGATCACGCCTGCCACGACAGCGGGGGAGACGCACACGCTCCACACCGAGGGCGGGCCGCTGCTGGCGCGGGCCGTGCTCGTCGCGACCGGGGTGCAGTACCGCCGCCTCGGCATCGAGCCGCTCGAGGAGCTGGTGGGCCTCGGTGTCTACTACGGCGCCGCGACGAGCGCCGCGCGCGAGATGGAGGGGCGCGACGCGTTCGTCGTCGGTGGCGGCAACTCCGCCGGCCAGGCGGCCGTCCACCTGGCCCGGTACGCCGCGAGCGTCACCTTGCTCGTGCGCCGTCCCGACCTCGCCTCGACGATGTCCGACTACCTCGTTCGCGAGATCGCCTCCACCCCGCGCATCACGGTGCGCACGTCCACGGTGGTCACCTCGGGCGGTGGCGACGGCCACCTGGAGTGGCTGGAGGTCACCGGCCCCGAGGGGGTCGCCCGGGGGGAGGCCGGCGGGTTGTTCCTCCTGCTCGGCGCCGACCCCTGCGCCGACTGGCTGCCCGACGCCGTGCTGCGGGACGAGCACGGGTTCGTCTACACCGGGCGCGAGGTGCCGATGGAGAAATGGGTCGAGGGCCGCCCGCTCGCTGCCCTCGAGACCACCGTCCCGGGGATCTTCGCGGCCGGGGACGTGCGCGCCGGCTCGATGAAGCGCGTCGCCTCGGCCAGCGGCGAGGGAGCCGCCACCGTGGCGCTGGTGCACGCGCACCTGAACCGATGAACCGCGCCGAGACGACCCGGCTCGTCCTGGCGCACGCGTTCGAGACGCTGGGGCTGCGCCGGGTCTCTTTGGAGGCGCACGACTTCAACCCGCGTGCCCGCCGCACCTACGACAAGGTCGGTTTCGTCCAGGAAGGGGTACGGCGTGACGCCCTCCGCTTCGACGGCGGGTGGTCGACTCGGTGCTCATGGCCGTCCTGGAGGACGAGTGGCGGCAGCACCGCGGCCACGCTCGGCCCTCCGGCCACCCCCCAGCGCTCCGACCAGTCCGCAGAGGTGCGCTGACCCGAAAACCCGTTGTGGCGCAATACCGCACGGGCTGACACTCGAGTCATGACCGCACCCAGCGCGCCCCGCACCGCCACGGGCACCACCACCGCGCCAGGCACTCCCGCCGCGGGCAGTGGTGACGTCGTGGTGCGCACGCTCGCGGTGCACGACGACGCCGAGGTGGCGGCCGCCCATGTCGCGGTGACCGCGTCACGCAACTTCCAGCGGCCGTGGGCCAAGCGTCTGTCGCTGCGCGAGCTCACCGTCGACCTGCGCGACGAGAGCACCGTCGAGCGGCTGGAGCCGTGGGTGGCCCTCGTCGACGGTGAGGTGGCCGGCCTTGCGCTGCAGTGGTTCCCGCTGCTCGACAACACGCGCTTCTGCTGGGTCGAGGTGGACGTCCACCCGCGGCTGCGAGGGCGTGGAGCCGGCAGCGCACTCGTCGAGCGCGTCGTCGACCGGACCCGCGAGGAGGGGCGCACGACCGTCCTGGCCGAGACGCACGTGCCGGACGGCGCCCGCGTCGACCACCCCCACGTGAGGTTCGCCGAGCGGCACGGCTTCACCTACGCCAACACCGAGATCCGACGGATCCTCGACCTCCCGGTCGACCCCGCCAGACTCGAGCAGCTGGCCGCCACGGCGGCGACCGGGCACGGTTCCTACCGGGTCGAGTCCTACGTCGGTCGGCTCCCGGAGGAGCTCGTGGCGTCCTACTGCGACTGCTCCAACCAGCTGGCCGTCGACGCGCCCACCGGGGACGTCGACTTCGAGGAGGAGTCGCTCAGCCCCGAAACCTACGCGGAGAACCTCGACCGCATGACCCGCCAGGGCCGCGCCATGGTGCACACCGTCGCGTTGGCCCCGTCGGGCGAGGTCGTGGCCTACAACGACCTCGTGGTCAGCGCGGACGACCCGCACGACGTCTCGCAGTGGGGCACGCTCGTGCGTCGCGAGCACCGTGGCCGCCGGCTCGGCATGGCGGTGAAGGTGCGCGGCCTGCAGGAGCTCGCCCGCGTGGCACCGGCGGCGCAACGGGTGCAGACCTGCAACGCCGAGCAGAACGACCAGATGGTCGGGATCAACGTCGAGCTCGGCTTCCGCCGGGTCGAGGCCCTGCTGGCCTACCAGCGCCACGTCGAGGGCTGAGCGCGTCACTGGCCGGACGCGGCATACGGTGGGCTCATGCTCGTTGCCTTCTCCGTCTCCCCGTCCACCTCCGACCCCGACGGCTCGGTGGGTGCCGCCGTCGCCGACGCCGTCGCCGTGGTGCGCGCCTCCGGGCTGCCCCACCGCACCGACTCGATGTTCACGACCATCGAGGGGGAGTGGGACGAGTGCATGGCCGTGGTGAAGGGAGCGGTCGACGCCGTGGCCGCCCACGGGCCGCGCGTGAGCCTCGTCCTCAAGGCGGACATCCGCGACGGCCGCACCGGCGAGCTCACCGCCAAGCTCGACCGCCTGGAGGCGGCCATCGACGCCCGCAGCTGACGCCCCACGCCCGCAGGACGTGCGGCCCCGGCGCGTGGCGGCCGTAGATCGTTGCCGGAATGTAGCCCTCGGACGGACGCCTTGGCCCTAGGGTCGGCCGGGAGGTGCTCGGGGGAGCCGGGCCACGGCATGCGCAGGAGGAGACCGGGTCATGTGGGCCGCGATCAGGTACCGCCGGGCCCAGGCTCTCGTGCTCGTCCTCCTCGCCACCCTGGTCACCGCGTGTGCGACGTTCGCGCCTCTCTACGAGCGGGCCCTCGAGCAGTCGCTGCTCCGCAAGGCGATCGACGGTGCCCCGGTCGCGGACACGGCCCTCGTGGTCCGCGGCGGACGCACGGCCGCGGACCCGCTGCGTCGCTCGGGCTCCCTCGGGACGGCGGTCCCCGGCGAGGTGCGGGCCCTGTACTCCGCCCCGGTCGGGCAGATGCTCGACGTCATCGAGATCGCCCCGAGGACCGGCCTCAAGTCGTCTCCCGGCCGTCTGGTGGCGCGCACCGACGTCTGCCGGCACCTGACCCTGACCTCCGGCACGTGCCCGTCCCGGGAGGGTCAGGTGCTGGTCAGCGCCAAGGACCAGGCGGTGTGGGGCTGGCGCATCGGGCAGGAGTTCCAGACCACCATCCCGAAGGCCAACGGGCAGGTCTACCCGAGGCCGCCGGACACGGTGGCGACGCTGACCGTCGTGGGCGCGTACGAGGTGAAGCCGGACCCCGCGTACTGGTTGCGCACCCAGCTCGACGGGAAGTCGGGCACCCTCATCGCCGTCGGCACCGAGCAGGTGCCCGGCATCGACGACTTCGTGACGACGGAGCAGACCTTCGACAAGCGGTGGGAGCAGGTGCAGTCGTCCCTCACCTTCCCGCTGCGCCGCGAGCTGCTCTCGGTCGACAACCTCGACCAGGTGACGTCGGTGCTCGGGAGCCGGGCGAACGGCTCGGCCCAGAGCGGGGTGCTCGTGGAGAGCGAGCTGCCGCTGGTCATCACCTCGGTCACCGGCGGCCAGAAGCAGCTGCGCGTGATCGTGCCCCTGCTCATGGCCCAGCTCGCGCTGCTGGCTGCGGCCATCCTGCTCCTGGTGGCCCAGGCGGCGGTCGAGCAGCGGCGTCCCGAGGCGGCCCTCGCGCGCCTGCGGGGTCGCAGCCGTGAGGGCGCGGGGCGCCTGGTCATGGGTGAGCTGGGTATGACGGTGGCGCTCGGACTGCCCCTCGGCTTCGGCCTCGCGGTGGGTCTGTCCGAGGTCGTGCGTCGGACCCTGCTGGCCCCCGGCGTCCCCTTCGAGGTGCCGCCCCTCGCGCTGGTGGGGCTGGGTGCGGCAGCGGTCGTCTGCGCCCTCGCGATCGTCCTGGCCGTCCGGCCCCTGCAGCGCCAGGCGATCTCGTCGCTGCTGAGACGGGTGGCCCCGACGAGGGCGGTCACCTTCGGTGTCGTCGACATCCTGGCAGTGGCCCTGGCCGCCTTCGGCCTGGTGGGCCTGGCGACCAAGACCCTCACCGGGCCCCTTGCCCTGCTGACCCCGACCCTGGTGGCCCTCGCCGGAGGCCTCGTCGTCTCCAGGCTCGCGGTCCCCGTCGCCCGGACCGCAGGGCGCGCCAGCCTCTCGCGCGGTCGGATCGGGCCGGCGCTCACGGCGTTCGGGCTGCAGCGACGACCGGCGATGCGCAAGGTCGTCACGGTGGTCAGCGTCGCGGTCGCCCTCACCGTCTTCGCGGGCAACGCCGTCGTGGTCGCCGACCGCAACTGGACGGCGCGGGCCCAGCTGCAGACCGGCGCCCCGCTGGTCCTCGGCACCGACAGCCGCAACCCGAGCGCCCTGGCCGTGGCCGTCAAGCGCATCGACCCCTCTGGCGACCGCGCGACGCCCGTCGCCGTCATCAAGCAGGTGGCGGCCGGGTCGACACCGACCATCGCCGTCGACGCGCAGCACTTCCCCTCGATCGCCTACACCCCGGCCGGCGAGGTCCTGCGCACCAGCGCCCTGCGGCCCCCGCCGGTGGACACCGTCGTCCTCAAGGGCGAGCGCCTCACCGGACGGGCCACCTGGCACGTCACGGCCGAGAGCAACATCCTCTACCCGGGCTCGACCGGTCAGGCCTCCGACCTCGCGCCGGTCGAGGTGCGTTTCTCGGTCACCGGCCCCGACGGCACGCCACTCGTGCGGCAGGTGACGACCATCCCGGCGAACGGCTCAGGCTCGGCGAACATCTCGACCCCGCTGCTGTGCCCCTCCGGCTGCCGGCTCAACGGCATCGACTTCCGGCCGACCGACCCGGCCACCAAGCTCGTCTCCGCCACGGTGGACGTCACCGGGCTCGGTGTCGACGGCCGCTCGCTGGGCATCGCCGACACCTCGCGGTGGAACGCCTTCGTCCCGCTCTCCAAGGACAGCACCGACGTCCTGAGGATGACCAACCCGAAGCCGGACACGATGCGGTTCGACGTGCGCACCAGCGGGGTGGCTGTCGGGCTGACGTACGGCGACGTGCCCACCCAGGTGCCGGGCCTGCTCACCGGCGCCGTGCCGCCCGGGGGTACGGCGGAGGGCTTCACCGCCGTCGGGATCAACGGCGTCCCGCTCGCGGTCAGCAGCGCCCAGCGCCCTGCCGCCCTGCCCGTCGTCGGCGCCCGGGGCGTCATGCTGGACTACTCGACCCTGCAGCGGCTCGGTGGCACCCTCGCGCCGGGCGGCACGCTGTCGGTGTGGTTGCGCGACCCCGGACAGGCCGACGTGGTCCGCAAGGGACTCGCGGACGCCGGTATCGCCGTGCTGCGCACCGACCGCTTCACCACGGCCAAGGACCTGCTCGCCACCTCGGGCTCCGGGTGGGGGGTGCGGCTCGCGCTGTTCACCGGGGTCATGTCCATCCTGCTGGCGGCCCTGGTGGTCATCGTCATGACCGTGACGGGGTGGCGCGTCGTGGCCCGCGACCTCGCCGCCCTCCACATGTCGGGCGTCCGGCTGCCGCTGCTGAGGCGGGCCCTGGTGCGTGAGCAGCTGCTGCTCGTGGTGGTGGGCACCGTCGTCGGCGTGCTGTGTGGTGCGGTCTCGGCCCTGGTGGCCATGCCGCTGCTGCCGCTGTTCGACGATCCCTCGGCCCCGGTGCCCGCGCTGGAGATCACCCCCTCCGTCCCCGCGGTGCTGCTGGCCACGCTCGCGGCGCTGCTGGTGCTCGTGCCGGTGGGCGCGATGGCAGCCCTCGGCTCGGGACGACGGATCGCCCTCCGACGCATCAGGGAGTCGCTGTGAGCACTGGCACCACCGTGGAGCGCAGCACGACCTCGGGTCGCGGAGCCGAGGGCGTCAGGGGGCTCGGCGTCAGCACCCGCGGGCTCGTGCACATCTACCGCGCCGACGGGCACGACGTGGCCGCGCTCTCGGGTGTCGACCTCGTCGTCGCGCCGGGCGAGGTGGTCGGCCTGCTCGGCCCCTCCGGCGCCGGGAAGTCGACGCTGCTGACGCTGTTCGGCGGCTTGATGCGGCCGAGCGCCGGGCGCGTCCGCGTGGGGGAGCACGAGCTGTCGACCATGAGCGAGCCCGAGCTCGACCGCTTCCGCGCGGCCGACGTGGGCATCATCCTGCAGGGCGCCGCCCGCAACCTGCTGCCCTACCTCACCGCCCGGCAGAACGTCGAGTTCGCCCAGCGCTCCGCCGTCAAGGCCGGGCGGGACGTGCCGTCCCCGGGGGAGGTGCTCGAGCTCGTCGGGCTCGACCACGCCGCCACCGCGCCCCTGGACTCCCTGCCGCCGGGACAGCTGCAGCTCGCCGCGCTCGCGGTGTCGCTGGCCAGCCGGCCGGGGCTGCTGCTCGGCGACGAGCCCACCAGCCAGCTGCACCACACCTCCCGCGACGTCGTGCTCGACGCCCTGCACCGCGTCAACGCCGAGTGGGGTACCACCATCGTCGTCGTCACCCACGACCCCGACGTCGCCGCGAGGCTCCCGCGCACCGTCACCATTCGTGACGGCCGAGTGGGTGGCGAGGGTCGGGCGGGCGAGGAGTACGCCGTGGTGTCGGCGGACGGCTCGCTTCCGCTGCCCGCCGCCGTGGTCGAGGCGTTCCCCCCAGGGACGCTCGTCCGTGTGCACCACGAGGACGGGGTGTGGTCCCTGGTCCGCGAACAGGGAGGGACCAGCAATGGCTGAGCGCGACACGCGTCTCGCAGACCCGGTGCGCGGCACCGACGAGGACGTGGAGTCGCCGCCGCTGAGGCTCACCGGCGTGGGTGTGCGGTACGGGTCGACGACCGCCGTCGTGTCGGCCGACCTCGAGGCCTACGCGGGGGAGTTCATCGCCGTCACCGGCCACAGCGGGGCGGGGAAGTCCTCGCTGCTGTGGGCGATCGGGGGAGCGGTGGAGGCCGACGGCGTCGTCGAGCTCGGCGACGACCGCGTGACCGACCGGGCGCAGGCCGCCCGCCTCGGCATCGAGGTCATCCCGCAGGGCAGCGCCCTCGCGGTGCTGTTGTCCGCGCACGAGAACGTCGCCCTGCCGCTGCTCGCCCGTGGCATACCCGCCGAGCAGGCCCGTCGGCGCGCGGACGCGGCGCTCGCCTCCGTGGGTCTGGCCGAGTCCGGCAGCCACCTCGCCGAGGAGCTCAGCGGCGGCCAGCAGCAGCGGGTCGCGGTCGCGCGCGGGCTCGCCCTGCGTGGCCGGGTGCTCCTGGCCGACGAACCCACGTCCGAGCTCGACCACGACAACCGCGAGCGGGTGCTGGCGCTGCTGCGGGCCGAGTCCGACCGGGGGGCGATCGTCGTGATGGCGACCCACGACCCGGAGGCAGCCGCCCAGGCCGACGGCGAGATCCGTCTCGATGACGGACAGGTCGAGACGGTGCGCGTGCCCCGCAGCTAGCCTGCTGCGCGTGCCGAAGCCCATCCGCCTGCCGTTCGACCCGATCACGCGGGCGGCCCAGCTGTGGACCCAGCGCTGGGGACGCTCGTCCCAGCCCCTGGCCATGGCCAGCGCCACCTCGGTCATGCGGGTGCAGCAGCTGCTCATCACCGACTACGACGCGATCGTCGGGCGCCACGGGCTGAGCTTCGCCCGGTACGAGGCGCTGGTGCTCCTGGCGTTCAGCCGCGACGGCCGGCTCGGGATGAGCAAGATCGGCCAGCGGCTCATGGTCCACCCGACCAGCGCCACCAACATCATCCAGCGCCTGCACGCCCAGGGGTTCGTCGAGCGCGTCCCCAACCCCGACGACGGGCGTGGCACCTTGGCCGTCATCACCCCGGCGGGTCGTGACGCGATGGAGGCCGCGACCGCCGACCTCGTGCAGGCGCGGTTCGGCCTCGGCATGCTGAGCGCGGCCGAGCACGAGCAGCTCTTCGCCCTGCTGCGCAAGGTCCGGGTCGGCGCCCACGACTTCGACGGCTGACCCGCCCGGCACGCCCCGCAAAGCGGGTGTCGCGTGGCGAAGCCGTCACGTATACGTCCCGGGTCACCGAACGACACCCGCTTTGCGGAGGGAGGGGCGTCCGGAGGCGGACCTGAGACTCGCGTGTTGGTGATTACTAGGACGTCCTAGTAAATTGCGCGGTATGACGCAGACCACTCCCGAGCAGTCCGGTGCCGCCCGCTGGCAGTCCCGCTTCGATGCGGCGCAGGCGAAGGGGCAGGTGCGTGACGCCGACTTCACCACCCTGTCCGGCATGGAGGTCGACCCGGCCTACGGACCCGCCGACGGCAGCGAGGTGCCCGAGCGCATCGGCTGGCCGGGGGAGTTCCCCTTCACTCGCGGGCTGTACCCCACCGGGTACCGCGGTCGCACCTGGACGATCCGGCAGTTCGCCGGCTTCGGCAACGCGGTGCAGACCAACGAGCGCTACAAGATGATCCTCGAGCGCGGTGGCGGCGGCCTGTCCGTCGCGTTCGACATGCCCACCCTGATGGGGCGCGACTCCGATGACCCGATGAGCCTCGGCGAGGTCGGGCACTGCGGCGTGGCCATCGACTCGGCCGCCGACATGGAGGTGCTGTTCGACGACCTCCCGCTCGAGCAGATCACCACGTCGATGACCATCAGCGGACCTGCCGTCCCGGTGTTCTGCATGTACCTCGTGGCGGCCGAGCGCCAGGGCGTCGACCTCGGCGTCCTCAACGGCACGCTGCAGACCGACATCTTCAAGGAGTACATCGCGCAGAAGGAGTGGTTGTTCGCCCCCGAGCCGCACCTGCGCCTGATCGGCGACCTCATGGAGTACTGCGCCGAGAACATCCCCGCCTACAAGCCGCTGTCGGTCTCGGGCTACCACATCCGGGAGGCCGGTTCGACGGCCGCGCAGGAGCTCGCCTACACGCTCGCCGACGGCTTCGGCTACGTCGAGCTCGGCCTGTCCCGCGGTCTCGACATCGAGAAGTTCGCGCCCGGCCTGTCGTTCTTCTTCGACAGCCACCTCGACTTCTTCGAGGAGATCGCCAAGTTCCGCGCCGCCCGGCGCATCTGGGCGCGCTGGCTGCGCGACGTGTACGGCGCGAAGACCGACAAGGCGCAGTGGATGCGGTTCCACACGCAGACCGCCGGGGTGAGCCTCACGGCGCAGCAGCCCTACAACAACGTCGTGCGCACCGCCGTCGAGGCGCTCGCCGCCGTCCTTGGCGGGACGAACAGCCTGCACACCAACGCCCTGGACGAGACCCTCGCCCTGCCGAGCGAGCAGGCGGCCGAGATCGCCTTGCGGACGCAGCAGGTGATCATGGAGGAGACCGGCGTCGTCAACGTCGCCGACCCGCTCGGTGGCAGCTGGTACGTCGAGGCCCTGACCGACAAGATCGAGGCCGAGGCCGAGGCGATCTTCGACAAGATCAAGGCCATGGGCGAGCTGGGCAAGCCCCGCAACGCCGAGGGCGGGGTGGACCACGAGGTCGGGCCCATGACGTCGGGCATCCTGCGCGGCATCGAGGACGGCTGGTTCATGTCCGAGATCGCCGAGGCGGCGTTCCAGTACCAGGTGGCCCTGGAGAAGGGCGACAAGAAGGTCGTCGGCGTCAACTGCCACACGGCCTCCGTCACCCACGAGCTGGAGATCCTGCGCGTCAGCCACGAGGTCGAGCGCGAGCAGGTCGCCGCGCTCGCCGACCGCAAGGCTGCTCGCGACGACGCTGCCGTCCGCGCCGCCGTCGCCCGCATGGTCGAGGTGGCCCGCACCGACGCCAACATGGTCCCGGCCATGCTCGACGCGGTGCGTGCCGAGGCGACCCTCGGGGAGATCTGCGACGCGCTGCGCGACGAGTGGGGCGTCTACCGCGAGCCCGCCCGCTTCTAGGCGGTCGGCGGCCCCACGACCCCACGGCCCCACGACCCCGCGGCCCCACGACCCCGCGGCCCCACGACCCCATGACCGGTGGTCGTGGGGTCCGCCACCCCGGCCCAGCGGCCCGCGGCCCGGCTACGTGTCGGTGCTGCGGGCCGCCCGGCTGAGGCGGGCGTACGCGACGTCGGCGAGGAGCTCGATGAGGCCGTCGACGAACGCCTCGTCCGGGACGCCGGTCGCGAGCGAACGGTGCATCACCGAACCCACCACGACGTCGGCGAGCAGGTCGACGTCGACCATCTCGGGCCTGATCTCGCCACGCGCGATGGCCCGCTCCACCGACGACGCCACCAGCGCGTGCAGCCTCGTCGACAAGGACCCGCGCACCGCGACGCCGACCCCTTCGGGGTCGCGGGCCGACTCGGCGAGCAGCGCGGCATACGCCCCACCCGTCGAGGGGTCGCGCAGCAGGCGGGCGGCCTCGTCCACGCCGGCCCGCATGTCGGCGGCGAGTGACCCGTGGTCCTCGTCCTCGATCTCGTCGAACACGGCGGCGACCGCGTGGACGGCGAGCTCGACCTTGCTGGGCCAGCGGCGGTAGAGCGTGCTCTTGGCCACGCCGGCCTGAGCCGCGACGTGCTCCATCGACATCCGCGCGACGCCCCGGTCGGCCAGGACCTGTCGCGCGGCGAGGGTGATCGCCTGCTCGGTCGCCTCCTCACGGGGACGGCCGGGGCGGCGGGGGCGGCGGTGCCCGGCTCGGGAGGTCATCACCGGCGATCATGCCATCGAGGCGGCTCCCGGCGCCGGAGCTGATTTGTCGTCGTCGGTGTGCCTGCGTCATGGTGGAGGGAGATGCCGGTGCGGGGAGCTTCCCGTGCCGGCCCGTCCACGTGAGGAATCCTGCCGTGCCGACCTTGGCCACCCGCATCCTGCTGGCTGCGCTGACCGCGATCGGGCTCGTGCTCCTGGTGGTCGGGTCGTGGTTCACCGTCCACCTCGGCCCGTCCGGGAGCGCGACGTTCACCACGACGCCGCCCCGGGGCAGCGTCGTCGTCCTCGAGCCATCAGTGCTCAACCGGGTCGACCGCCCGACGACGGTCACCGCCACCACCCGTGACGGTGCACCGGTCTTCATCGGGCGCGCCACCCCCTCGGACGCGAAGGCCGTCGTGGGTGGCGCCGACGTGACCTCCGTGACCGGGGCCCGCGTGCGCTCCTGGTCCCTCGAACGCTCGCGGTCGGGAGCCGGCGCCGCGCCGGCGCTCGCCGGCGCCGACGTCTGGCGCAGCACCGCCACCGGCAAGGGCAGCGCGCGCATCCAGGTGCGTCAGGCAGACGCTCCGGAGGCGGTCGTCATCGCGACGGCCGAGGGTCGCGCAGCCGACCTCGTCCTGGTCAGGGTCACGGTCGAGCGGCGTACGTGGTTCTTCCAGGCGCTGCTCGTGTCCCTCGTCGGGCTCCTCGCCACCGCCGCCGGCGCGGCCGGCCTGTGGCAGCAGCGCCGCCACGCCCTGACAGGGCGCAAGGCCGTGACCGGCCCCGACCACACCCGGCCCACCGAGGAGGTGTCCTCATGACTCTCTCTGCCCCCCGCCACGTCATCGCAGGTGCGCTGGCCGGTGCCCTGGCCCTCGGGGTCGCCGGCTGCGGAGCCGGTGCCTCGCTCGTCGGTGTCGGTGACGCGCCGGCGCAGGTGACCACCGCGGCGCCGATCGGACGTGACGCCGCGCAGAAGGTCGCCGAGCGCGTGCTCTCCCAGGCCGCCGCGGCACAGGCCGCACCCGCCACGCAGGCCCAGAGGCTGCGTACCGCGTCACTCACCGGTTCGGCACTCGCCGTGGCCGACGCGGCCGCCAAGCTCGGGTCCACCGCCGCGAGCCCCACGACCGCCCCGCTGACCCGGACCGACCCGCCGAAGGTGCTGGCCGTCTCCCGCGGCACGGACTGGCCCCGGGTGATCCTGGTCCAGACGACCAGCGGGGAGGGCGCAGCGGTGCTCAACCTGCTGACCTCACCCGACGCCGCGACGCCGTTCCGGCTCTCCTCGTCGGTGACGATGCAGCCCGGCACCGAGGTCGCCGCCCTCGACCCGCTCGACGAGGGCTCCCCGCGGGTCACCGCTGCCACGAAGCTGGCCGTCCAGCCCGACGAGCTGCTGACCGAGTACGCCGCGAGCCTGGCCTACCCCAAGCCCACGCCCGCGAAGGCCGTCGCCACCAACGACCCGTTCTCGACGGCCGTGCGGGCCAACGCCGCCGCGCAGGCCAAGGCGTTCGGCACGCTGGCCACGCTCCAGCAGAAGCACACGGTGCACCCCGTCCAGACGGTCTCGCTGGCGCTGCGCGGCGGTGGGGCCCTGGTCTTCTCCCTCCTCGAGCGCACCGACACGATCACCCTGAAGCCCGGCGGCAAGTCGCTGACCCCGAGCGCGGAGTTCCAGCGCCTCGTGGGCAAGAAGGCGTTGAGCAGGAACGCTGTGCTGCGCAGCTACGAGACCGTGGCGTTCACCGTGCCTGCCGAGGGCAAGGCCAGCGTCGTCGGCGCCGACGAGGTCCTGTTCTCCGCCAAGGGTTCCTGACCCCGGGCCGTCGGGCCGCGTGGGCGACGGCTCCGCCCGTGAGGAAGAATCGACCCCATGACTGATCAGCCGTTCACCGCAGCCGGCCTGCGTGGGGCCGTCGACCTCACCGGCCTGCAGGGCCAGCCCACCGGATCCACCCAGAGCCGCCCGGGGGGTGCCGGGGCAGCAGCTGCGGCCGGAGCGGGCGCCCAGGGCGGCCAGGGCGGCGCCCACGGTGCGCCGGGTGGCGTATCGGCGCATGGCGTCGCGGGCCGCACTGGCCTGGTCGTCGAGGGCACCGACGCCAACTTCACCGAGGTCGCCAACGCCTCCGTCGGCGTGCCGCTGCTGCTGGTGCTCTGGGCCGCTCAGGTGCCCGAGTCGCGCGACTACCTCGACACGGTCGTCGGCCTGGCCCGCGCGCTCGACGGGCGCCTGCAGGTGGTCAGCGTCGACGTGGAGCAGAACCCGGCCCTGCTGCGCGCGTTCCAGATCCAGAGCGTTCCCGTGACCCTCGGCCTCATCCAGGGCCAGCCCGTTCCCATGTTCGCCGGCGTCCAGCCGGCCGAGGCCGTGCGTCCCGTCCTCGACGAGTTCCTGAGCCTCGCCGTCCAGCACGGCGTCACCGGCCGGGTCGAGCTCACCGACGACGGCGCGCCGGGTGACGACGAGGTCGTCGAGCCGCCGCTGCCGCCCCTGCACCAGGAGGCCTACGACGCGATCGAGCGCGGTGACCTCGCGGGCGCGCACGCGGCATACACCCAGGCGCTCAAGGAGAACCCCGCCGACGCCGACGCCGAGCTGGGTCTTGCCCAGGTCGGGCTCATGCAGCGGACCGAGGGTGCCGACCTGCAGGCCGCCCGCGCGGCAGCTGCCGACCGGCCCACCGACGTCGCGGCGCAG
Source organism: Phycicoccus sp. Soil748 (assembly GCF_001428025.1). Classification (GTDB taxonomy): domain Bacteria; phylum Actinomycetota; class Actinomycetes; order Actinomycetales; family Dermatophilaceae; genus Pedococcus. The sequence continues at coordinate 455,180 of NZ_LMSC01000005.1, forward strand.
ACCCTCGTCGCCGACCTCGACGTCCTCGGCGGCCACGTGGAGGATGCGTTCCTGCGCCTCATCGACCTCGTGCGCGCCACGAGCGGCGAGGAGCGCGAGCAGGCGCGCGTCCACCTGGTGCAGCTGTTCGCGGTCGTCGGCGGGCACGACGAACGGGTCAAGAAGGCCCGCACCGCCCTGATGAGCGCCCTGTTCTGACGGGCTCCTGACCGCCTCCTGACCGGGTTCCACTTTCCGGGGCACGCCTCAGCCGACAGGATGGGCTGCATGGCGAAATCCCAGGAACACCTCATCGGTCTTCTCCTCGGGGCTGAGGGCGACTGGCCCCGGGCCTTCGAGACGCTCGCCCAGCGCATGGGCGTGGTCACCGGCCCGGACGGCACCCAGCACCACGTGTCGACCGAGCGCGTCACCATCGAGCCGTTCAACCTGCGCGACAAGCCCCGCCACGACCTGGTCATCGACCGGCTGGCGCACTGGTACTACCACCCACGCGAGTGGCTCAAGAAGGTCGCGCTCATGGACGACGTCTACCTGCTCAACAGCCCGTTCACGTTCCAGTCCATGGAGAAGCACTCGGCGTACTGCGCCCTGCTGCGCCTCGGCATGAACGTCCCCGAGACGGTCCTCGTGCCCTACAAGAACCCCATCGACAACGTCCGCTGGGCCTACACGTCGGAGAAGTACAACAAGTCCTTCGACCTCGACCGCATCGCCGACGAGCTCGGCTACCCCATGTTCATGAAGCCGTTCGACGGCGGGGCCTGGCGCGGGGTGTCGATGATCAAGGACCGCGCGGCCCTGCACGAGGCCTACGACGACTCCGGCGAGATGCTCATGCACCTGCAGAAGGCCGTCGACGGGTTCGAGGTCTTCGCCCGCGCCCTGACCATCGGGCCCGAGAGCATGGTCATGAAGTTCCGACCCGACGAGCCCATGCACAACCGGTATGCCGTGGAGCACGGCTTCCTCTCCGACGCCGTGGGCACCGAGGCGGTCACCATCGCCCAGACGGTCAACGCGTTCTTCCGCTGGGAGTTCAACTCCTGCGAGATGCTCGTCAAGGACGGGGTGGTCTACCCGATCGACTACGCCAACGCCTGCCCGGACGTCGCCGTCACGTCCCTGCACTACTACTTCCCGTGGGCCATGAAGGCGCTGCTGAAGTGGTCGGTGTTCTGCGTGGCGACCGGTCGCAAGGCCCGCACCCAGGTCGACACCGACCCGTGGTTCGCGGTCGCCGACGACCCGGCGCTGGACTACCAGGCCAAGCTCGCTGCCTACCAGGGGCTTGCGGACGACCACTTCGAGACCGAGCGCTACCGCGAGTTCGTCGAGACGGCCCTGCCGCACCTCGACGAGATGGTGCTCGAGTGGGTCGACTCCGACGACTTCCGCTCGCTGCTCACGGACACGATCCGCGCGACGTACCCCGAGCGGGAGTGGGACACGTTCGAGGGCCACTTCGGCGGTCTCACGCGGCTCTGGGTCGCCGACGAGACCTCACGGCTGAGCCCGGGACGGTCCGCTGCCGACGAGACGGTGGTCGGCGGGCCGGCGCCGGCACTGGCCGACTGAGGGTCCGGGACGCGACTGACGGGCCCCGCCGTGGTGGCGGAGCCCGTCAGACGACAGGAACGAGGCCTTCAGCAGGCCCGGCACTCCTGCTCGACCTGGTGGCGGCGTGCCTCGGGCTGCAGGAGCCGGGGGCGGCGCAGGCCGCGCACGCGGTCGAGGGTGGCGAGGTTGGGACCGGTGCTGCTCGTCCGTGGGAAGGTGCGGAGCCCGGCGTTCTGGCGCGGTGGGCGCGGGGTGTTGGTGGGCGTCATGTCGTGGTCAACGCCGACGGATGTCCGATGTGTTCCGCGACCGCGTCCGCTCACAGCGCAGCCTCAGCGCCCGCCGCCGTCAGCCGCGCAGTGCGGCGTCGACGACCTCCCTGGCCTCGGCCTGCACCTGGGCGAGGTGCTCGGGGCCCTTGAAGGACTCGGCGTAGATCTTGTAGACGTCCTCGGTGCCCGACGGACGGGCCGCGAACCACGCGCTCTCCGTGGTGACCTTGAGGCCGCCGATCGGCGCGTCGTTGCCCGGGGCGGTCGTCAGCTTGGCCGTGATCGGCTCGCCCGCGAGGGAGTCCGCGCCGACGTCGTCGGGGGAGAGGGCAGCGAGCTTGGCCTTCTGCTCGCGGTCGGCAGCGGCGTCGATGCGCGCGTAGGCCGGGTCGCCGTGGCGCGCGGTGAGGTCGGCGTAGTGCTGGCTGGGGGTCTTGCCCGTGGCCGCAAGGATCTCCGAGGCGAGCAGCGCGAGGATGATGCCGTCCTTGTCGGTGGTCCAGGCGGCTCCACCACGGCGCAGGAACGAGGCACCCGCCGACTCCTCGCCGCCGAAGCCGAAGCTGCCGTCGATGAGCCCCGGCACGAACCACTTGAACCCGACGGGCACCTCGACGAGCCGGGCCCCGAGGTCCGAGGCGACGCGGTCGATCATCGACGACGACACCAGCGTCTTGCCGATGGCGGCACCCTGCGGCCAGTCCGGCCGGGCGCCCCCGAAGAGGTACTGGATCGCCACGGCCAGGAAGTGGTTGGGGTTCATCAGACCCGCGTCGGGGGTGACGATGCCGTGGCGGTCGGAGTCGGCGTCGTTGCCCGTCGCGATGTCGTACTCGTCCTTGCGGGCGATGAGCGAGGCCATGGCCGAGGGGGAGGAGCAGTCCATGCGGATCTTGCCGTCCCAGTCCAGCGTCATGAACCGCCAGGTGGGGTCGACGAGCGGGTTGACGACGGTGAGGTCGATGCCGTGGCGGTCGGCGATCTCGGCCCAGTAGGCGACCGAGGCGCCCCCGAGCGGGTCGGCGCCGATGCGGACCCCGGCCTCCTTGACCCTGGCCAGGTCGACGACGTCGGGAAGGTCGTCGACGTAGGTGCCCAGGAAGTCGTAGGGCTGGGTGTGGGCGCGGGCTCGGCTGAAGGGGATTCGCCGTACGCCGTCGAGGCCGGCCGCGATGAGCTCGTTGGCCCGGGCGGCGATCACCTTGGTCGCGTCGGAGTCGGCGGGCCCGCCGTGGGGAGGGTTGTACTTGAAGCCGCCGTCGTAGGGCGGGTTGTGGGACGGGGTGACGACGATGCCGTCGGCCAGGGTCGAGCCCGTCGTGCGGCCCTCGTTGGCGCGGATGATCGCGTGGCTCACCGCCGGGGTGGGGGTGAAGCCGTCGCGGTCGTCGACGAGGACGATCACGTCGTTGGCGGCGAGCACCTCGAGCGCGGAGGCCCACGCGGGCTCGGACAGGGCGTGGGTGTCGCGCCCCACGAACAGCGGCCCGTCGTAGCCCTGCGACGCCCGGTAGTCGCAGATGGCCTGGGTCGTCGCCAGGATGTGCGCCTCGTTGAACGCTGTCCGCAGGCTCGACCCGCGGTGCCCCGAGGTGCCGAACACCACCTGCTGGTCGAGGTCGTCGGGATCGGGGACCTGCGTGTAGTAGGCGGTGACGAGGTGGGCCACGTCGACCAGGTCCGACGGCTGGGCGGGCTGTCCTGCGCGCGGGTCGTTCATGGGCCCACTCTGCCAGCGTTGCGCCGCGCTGCCCACCGCAGTCCCACGAGCAGCACGCCCGCCACCAGTCCCAGCAGGACGCCGGTCCAGTTGTCGGCGAGGTCGGTGGTGTCGCACGAGCGCCCGAGCCCCCGGAACAGCTGTTGTCCACTCTCGAACAGGAGCGGCAGCGCGGCGGCGCCGGCCACCACGAGCAGCGCCTGCACGCCGCGCAGGCGGCTGGCCACGAGAGCCGCGAACAGCCCGACCGGCACGAGCAGCAGGACGTTGAGGATGCGCTGGTCGTCGGCGGCCACCGCGGCCAGGCCAAGTGCCACCCGGTGGATGGCGCAGCGGCGGTCCGGCGACAGGACGCCGTGGTCACGGACGCCGGGCGGCGACATCGTGACGACGCTCGCGAACACCACCGCCCCGCCGAGCAGGACGCGCTCGAGGGTGACGGCGGGGCGGGTGCGGCCGCGCCACAACCACCACGCCGCCACCGCGGCATACGCAAGGACGACCGGGACCACGAGCAACGGGATGCGGTAGCCCCAGACGTGGGTCACTCCGTGCGGTCCTCCACCTCGGACGCGGGGCGGGCCGTCACGCCGGGCGTCTCCTCGACCGGTGCGAGGTAGACCGCGGACAGGGCGGCGACCCGGACCTCCACGGAGTACGGCTGCCCCTGGTGCGGGTGCTCCTGCGCGGTGACGACGACGTCGGCCTGGCTGGGCGTCCCGAACTCGTCGTAGCCGCTGGTGTCGAGCACGACCCTCCAGTCGCCGGCGCGGGGCACACCGAGCCGCAGGGGCTCGCGGGCCAGGCCGCCGAAGTTCACGGCCACGGCGACGACCGGGCCCTGACGGTCGGGGGTGCCGAAACGCAGGTAGGAGTAGGTGTTTCCCGCGTTGTCGTCGGCGTCGAGCCACTCGAAGCCTGCCGGGTCGGCGTCCAGTGCCCACAGCGCTGGGTTGGCGCGGTAGACCCGGTTGAGCTCCTTGACGAGGTTGTGGACGCGGTAGTGGGCGGCGTGGTCGAGCAGCCACCAGTCGAGCTCGCGGCCGTCGGCCCACTCGGCCTCCTGGGCGAACTCGCTGCCCATGAACAGCAGCTGCTTGCCGGGGTGGCTCCAGAGGTAGGCCAGGAACGCCCGCACGGTGGCGAGCTGGTCGTAGCGGCTGCCGGGCGCCTTGCGCAGCAGCGAGCCCTTGCCGTGGACGACCTCGTCGTGGCTGATCGGCAGCAGGTAGTTCTCGCTGAAGGCGTACATGAGCGAGAACGTCAGCAGGTGGTGGTGGTACTGCCGGTTGATCGGGTCCTCCTTGAGGTACTTCAAGGAGTCGTTCATCCAGCCCATGTTCCACTTCAGCCCGAAGCCGAGGCCGCCCTCGCTGGTCGACTTCGTGACGCCCGGCCAGGAGGTGGACTCCTCGGCGATCATGACGATGCCTGGCACGCGCTTGTACGCCGTGGCGTTGGCCTCCTGGAGCAGGCCCACCGCCTCGAGGTTCTCGTGCCCGCCGTGGATGTTGGGCACCCACTCGCCGTCCTTGCGGGCGTAGTCGAGGTAGAGCATCGAGGCCACGCCGTCGACGCGCAGGCCGTCGACGTGGAACTCCTCCAGCCAGTAGACCGCGTTGGCGACGAGGAAGTTGCGCACCTGCATCCGGCCGAAGTCGAAGATGTAGGAGCCCCACTCGGGGTGCCAGCCCTTGCGCGGGTCCGGGTGCTCGTAGAGCGGCAGCCCGTCGAAGCGGGCCAGCGCCCACGGGTCGGTCGCGAAGTGCCCGGGGACCCAGTCGAGGATGACGCCGATGCCGGCCTGGTGGAGCCGGTCGACGAGGTACCTGAAGTCGTCGGGGCGGCCGAACCGCGCGCTCGGCGCGTAGTAGCTCGTGACGTGGTAGCCCCAGGACGGGGGATAGGGGTGCTCCATGACCGGCATGAGCTCGACGTGCGTGAAGCCGAGGTCCTGCACGTAGTTGACCAGGTGCTCGGCGAGGTCGCGGTAGGAGTGGTGGCGCCGCCACGACCCGAGGTGCACCTCGTAGATGCTCATCGGCTGCTCGTGGTGGTTGCTCTGGGTGCGCTTGGCCAGCCACTCGCCGTCGCCCCAGTCGTAGCGGGACTGGACGACGGACGACGCGGTGGCCGGCGGCATCTCGGTGGCCTGGGCCATCGGGTCGGCCTTCTCGCGCACCTTCCCGTCGGCGCCGCGGACCAGGTACTTGTACATCGTCCCGTCGCCGACGCCGGGGACGAACAGCTCCCAGACACCGGACTCACCCAGCAGGCGCATGGGGTGGCTGCGGCCGTCCCAGCCGTTGAAGTCGCCCGCGACGTGCACGGCCTGGGCCCTCGGCGCCCACACGGCGAAGGAGGTGCCGACGACGGTGCCGAGGGGGCCGGTGTACTCGTGGACGTGGGCCCCGAGGACCGTCCACAGCTGCTCGTGGCGACCCTCACCGATGAGGTGCAGGTCGACCGGGCCGAGCGTGGGCGCGAAGCGGTAGGGGTCGTCCATCTCGTGCTCGACGCCGTCGGCGTAGCTCACGAGCAGGCGGTAGTCCTGGGTCTGCGTCTGCCCCTCGCGCAGCCCGCCCCACACACCGTCCTCCTCGTGGGCGAGGTCGAGCCGGGTGCCGTCCTCGAAGCGGACGGCGACCGTCGAGGCGAACGGGCGGTAGGCGCGCACGCGCAGGCCGCCCGGCTCGAGGTGGTGCCCGAGCAGGTCGTGCGGCTGCTGGTGGCGGCCGTCGGCCAGGGCACGGATCGCCTCGGCAGGGGTCGCGGGCACGGGAACCGGCTCGGGCGTCCGGTCGACCGGAGGCTCGGTGACCGGGGCCTTGGGGGCCGACGGCGTCCCGCCCGGCTTCTCGATGAGCGCCTCTGCCTCGGAGGTGTGCGGCGCACGCTCCTGCGTGGTCGGTTCGACCGCGGCGGACTCGGCGGCAGGTGCCACCGGGGTGGCCTCCTCGACCTGGGTCGGCCCCGCGGCCTCGACCGCCTCGACCGCCTGGGTCGCCTCGACCGCCTCGACCGCCTTGGTCTCCTTGGCCTTCTTGGTCCTCTTGTCCTTCTTGCCGAAAGGGCTCACGGAAGGTCCTTCCTCGCATCGTCAAGCAAACGGACCACCGCAGTGGTGGGGATGGTCAGCCAGGTCGGCCGGTTGCGCGCCTCGTAGACCACTTCGTACAGAGCCTTGTCGAGCTGGAACGCGATGAGCAGGGCGGTGTCCTCGCGCGGGTCCCTGCCGGACTCGGCGGCGTACCCGTCCAGGAACGCGCGTTGGGCGGACTCCACCCAACCACGCGCGCTCTGGCCCGGGTGGGCCTGCTCCCACGAACCGGCCGCGTAGTCGAACGAGCGCAGCATTCCCGCGATGTCGCGGACGGCGAGGTCGGGCCGGACGCGCTCGGAGAGCGGTCGCAGCGGCTCGCCCTCGAAGTCGAGCAGCACCCAGCCGCGTCCCTCGACCTGCAGGACCTGCCCGAGGTGGTAGTCGCCGTGGATGCGTTGCAGCGCGGGCCAGGGCGCGCCGACAGCCGCGTCGAAGACGGCCGCGATGCGCTGCTCGTGCTCGGCCAGGGCGGGCACCTCAGCGGCGGCGGCGACGTAGCGCCCGCGCATCCCCGCGACCATGGTCGACACCACGGCCGGGGTGACCGGTTCGGTGGGCATGACCTCGGCCAGGCGCGAGTGCACCTCGGCCGTGGCGGCGCCGAGCTCTCGCGCCCGGTCGGCGAAGTCCTCACCGGCGGCGATGGCGCGAAGCGCCACCCGCCAGGCGTCCTCGGTGCCGGGGAAGAACTCCTGGGCGAAGGCCAGGTGCCCGGCGTCCTCGCCCTCGCCGTGGACGGACGGCCAGGTCGCCGCGACCGCTCCCACCATGCCCGGGACGCGCAGGGATCCGGCCTCGGCCAGGGCGCCCTGCACGACCACGTCGGGGTTGTCGCCGGCCTGCAGGGTGCGGAACACCTTGCAGATCAACGGTTTCGGCGACCCCGAGTCGTCGGTGCAGTCGAAGATGACGGAGGTGTTGGACTGTTCACCCGACAGCACGCGCGAGCCGGTGAGGGTGGTCTGCGTCGTCCACGACGGGTGTCTACGTGCCACGACCGCAGGCTCCACGGTGTCGGACCGGCTGCCGGCCTGGGGGACCGCCTGCTCGAGGACGAGGGCGAGGAGCTGGGCGGCGTAGACCGGGTCCCGCGGCCCGTCGTAGACCCAGCGGGGCCCCAGGACGCTGTGCTCCATCGTGCCCACGAGGGCCTGCTGGTGGCCCTCGAGCGGCGCGGATCGGTAGGTGAGCGGCACCTGGTAGACGACCGGCTCGGCGCCACCCTCGTCGACGACGAGCAACGTCTCGATACCGACCTCGCCGGCGGGGTCGTCGAGGCGCCACGACCACAGCTTGCGCAGCACCGGCTGACGCCCCTTGGCGGCATACCAGCGCTGGCGCGCCATCCACGGCGCGACGAGCTCGAGCTTGGTCGGCGTGATGCTGGCGGTCGTGTGGATCTCAGCCACGGGCGGCACCCGGCACGAGCCGCAGCCAGAAGAAGTCCCGCGAGCCCAGGGTCAGGGTGACCGTCCCGTCGTCGGAGACCTTCGGGAAACCGTTGCCGCCGAACAGGTCTGCGAGCTGGGCGCCCTTGAACTCCGCGGGCACCCGGATCGTCGTGGCCTGCGGGCGGCTGGCGAGGTTGTTGACGCAGAGCACGGCCTCGGAGTCGGCGCCGTCCTCGTGGTCCCACTCGACGCGCAGGAAGGACAGCACGGCGTCGTTGTCCGATGGGCAGACCTCGAACTCGCCACGGCCGAAGACGGGGTGCCGCTTGCGGATCTCCAGCATCGCCTTGACCCAGTGCAGCAGCGACGAGCTGTGCGCCATCTGGGCTTCCACGTTGACGTTGTTGTAGTGGTAGACGAGCGAGGAGATGACCGGCAGGTAGAGCTTGCCCGGGTCGGCGGAGGAGAAGCCGGAGTTGCGGTCCGGCGACCACTGCATCGGCGTGCGGACCGCGTCACGGTCGTTGAGCCAGATGTTGTCGCCCATGCCGATCTCGTCGCCGTAGTAGAGGCACGGCGACCCCGGCAGCGACAGCACGAGGGCGTGGATCAGCTCGATCTCCGCGCGGCTGTTGTCCAGCAACGGCGCCAGCCGCCGGCGGATGCCGACGTTGGCCCGCATCCGCGGGTCCGGCGCGTACCAGCCGTACATCGCCGCGCGCTGCTCCGGCGTCACCATCTCGAGGGTCAGCTCGTCGTGGTTGCGCAGGAACGTGCCCCACTGGGTGCCGGCGGGCTTGGCGGGGGTGTCGGCGAGCACGTCGACGATCGGCGACGCCTTCTCCTCCCGCAGCGAGTAGTAGAGCATCGGCATCACGGGGAAGTGGAAGCACATCTGGCACTCCGGCTCCTCCTCGGTGCCGAAGTAGTCGACGACGTCGGCCGGCGGCTGGTTGGCCTCGGCGAGCAGGATGCGCCCGGGGTACTCCGCGTCGACCATCGCGCGCAGCTTGGCCAGGAACTGGTGCGTCTTGGGGTGGTTCTCGCCGTTGTGGCCCTCCTCCTCGTAGAGGTAGGGGACGGCGTCCAGCCGGAACCCGTCGATGCCCATGTCCATCCAGAACCGCACGACGTCGAACATCGCCTCGTGCACGGCCGGGTTCTCGAAGTTGAGGTCGGGCTGGTGGGAGAAGAAGCGGTGCCAGAAGAACTGCCGGCGTACCGGGTCGAAGGTCCAGTTGGAGACCTCGGTGTCGATGAAGATGATGCGCGCGTCGGAGTACTTCTCGTCGGTGTCGGACCACACGTAGAAGTCGCCGAACGGGCCCTCGGGGTCCGAGCGCGACGCCTGGAACCACGGGTGCTGGTCGCTGGTGTGGTTCATGACGAAGTCGGTGATGATCCGGATGCCGCGGGCGTGCGCCTGCGACACCAGCTCCTGGAAGTCGGGCAGCGTCCCGAACTCGGGGAGCACGGCGGTGTAGTCGGCGATGTCGTACCCGCCGTCGCGCAGCGGCGAGGCGTAGAACGGCGGCAGCCACAGGCAGTCGACACCGAGCCACTGCAGGTAGTCGAGCCGGTTGATCAGGCCGGTGAAGTCGCCCGCGCCCGACCCCTTGGAGTCGCCGAAGCCTCGGACGAGGACTTCGTAGAAGACGGCGGTCTTGAACCACTCGGGGTCGTGCTTCAGGCCGGGCTGGTTGAGGTTGAGACCCTGCATCAGAACCTCCGGATCGCGACGACGTGGACGGGCTCGGTCTCGGGCCCGAGTCTGACGTAGACGTGCTCGCCCCAGTGCCACGACTCCCCGGTGATGAGGTCCTGTGCGGCGATGCCGTCCTCGTGGCGCAGGCCCAGGGCGGGCATGTCGAGGTGGAGCGTCGACTCCCGGGTGGCGTGGGGGTCGAGGTTGGCCACGACGACGACGACGTCCTCGGTGCCGTCGGGCAGCACCCGGCGCTTGGAGAACGCGATGATGTTCTCGTCGTCGACGTGGTGGAAGGTGATGTTGCGCAGCCAGTGCAGGGCAGGGTGCTCGCGCCGGATCTCGTTGAGCCGCGTGAGGTAGCCGGCCAGCGAGTGCCCCTCCTTGGGGCCGCCGGGCTCGTAGTCCTCCCAGTGGCGGTTCTTGTACTCGTACTTCTCGTTGTCGATCTGCTCCTCGGCACCCGGCCGGGCGACGTGCTCGATGAGCTCGTAGCCGGCGTAGATGCCGTAGGTCGGCACGATCGTGGCCGCGACGGCCGCCCGCAGCTTCCACGCGGCCGGGCCGCCGAACTGCATGTACGGCGTGAGGATGTCGTGCGTCGTCGGCCAGAACGACGGGCGCATGTAGGCAGCCGCCTCGCCGGACAGCTCCTCGAGGTACTCGGTGAGCTCCCACTTCTGGTTGCGCCACGCGTAGTAGGTGTAGGACTGCTGGAACCCGACCTTGCCGAGGGTGTGCATCATGGCGGGCTTCGTGAAGGCCTCGGCCAGCCAGATCACCTCGGGGTGGTCGCGGGCCACGTCGTCGATGATCCACTGCCAGAACTCGACCGGCTTGGTGTGCGGGTTGTCGACGCGGAAGATCTTGACGCCGTGGTCGATCCAGACCTGGATCATCCGTCGCATCTCGGCGTAGGACCCCGCGGGGTCGTTGTCGAAGTTGAGCGGGTAGATGTCCTGGTACTTCTTCGGCGGGTTCTCGGCGTAGGCGATGGTCCCGTCGGCGCGCGTGGTGAACCACTCCGGGTGCGACTGCACGTAGGGGTGGTCGGGCGAGCACTGGAGGGCGATGTCCATCGCGACCTCGAGCCCGAGCTCCTCGGCACGGGCGACGAACGCGTCGAAGTCGTCGAACGTCCCGAGGTCGGGGTGGATGGCGTCGTGGCCGCCGTCGGGGGACCCGATGGCATACGGGCTGCCCGGGTCGTCGGGTCCGGCGTGGAGGGTGTTGTTGGGTCCCTTGCGCGCCGTGGTGCCGATCGGGTGGATCGGGGTGAGGTAGACGACGTCGAAGCCCATGCCGGCGATGGCCGGCAGCCGCTCGGCAGCGGTGCGCAACGTGCCCGACCTCCAGTGCCCGGTCTCGGGGTCCTGCACCGCCCCCTCCGAGCGGGGGAAGATCTCGTACCACGCGCCGTACAGCGCGCGCTCACGCTCCACGAGCAGCGGCAGGTCGGCGGACGGGCTGACCCAGTCGCGCAGCGGCCGTGCGGCGAGCTCCTGCTCCACCGAGGGGTCGGTGGCGGCGTGGAGCCGGGCCATCGGGGGGCGCCGGGTGTCGCGCAGCGCGGTCACGGCGTCCTTGAGCAGCTTCGCCCCAGGCTTGGGGCGCCCGACCTCGGCCAGCGCGCGCTCCAGGACGCGGGCGCCCTCCTCGAGCATGAGCTCGGCGTCGATGTCGGCGGCCACCTTGATGGAGGCGTCGTGCTCCCAGGTGCCGTAGGGGTCGGACCAGCCCTCCACGCGGTAGTGCCACCAGCCCGCGGTGCCGGCCTCGACGACCGCCTCCCAGGCGTTGAGGCCGGGGTTGGTGCAGCGCATGGGCAGCACCTGCTCGGTCCCGTCCGGCGCGGTGAGGACGACGGAGGCGTTGACGGCGTCGTGGCCCTCACGGAACACCGTCGCGGTGACGGTGAACTGCTCACCGACGACCGACTTGGCCGGTCGGGCGCCGCCGTCCACCAGGGGCTGCACGTCCTGGACGGGGATCCGCCCGACCGGGCTCTGCGGCGGTCGGGTGCGTGGGGCGGGGGAGGGCCCGGGTCGGGCTTGCGGGCTGCGGGAGCCGCGGGGGGTGGGAGAGGTGGGTGTGGTTGCCGAGGGGGTCGCAGTCACGCGCCCGACGCTACTCGTTCTGGGCGCTGGTGCACCTCTGCGGGACTCCGGGTGGACGCGCCGGGCACCGCGCCGTGAAGGCACCGTGAAACTTTCTGAAAGATCTGCAAGAAGTCGACAGACTTTCCGGGTCCTGGCCCTATGATCAGCCCTCGTGAAGGCGATCCGACGCTTCAGCGTCCGTACTGTCCTGCCCGAGCCGATCGCGGCCCTCGGCGACCTGGCGAGCAACCTGCGGTGGTCCTGGCACCCGCCGACCCGCGACCTCTTCGAGCGCATCGACCCGCAGCGCTGGGCCAAGGTCCGCAAGGACCCCGTGCGCCTGCTGTCGGCGCTGTCCCCGGCAGAGCTCGCGGCGCTTGCCGCAGACACCGGCTTCGTCGGTGCGGTCGCGGCGGCCAAGGCCGACCTCGACACCTACCTCACCGAGCCGCGCTGGTACCAGGCGTGGGCCCAGGCGCAGGACGAGGACGGTGCGGGCGCCCCGAAGGCGATCGGCTACTTCAGCCCCGAGTTCGGCATCACCGAGGTGCTGCCGCAGTACTCCGGCGGTCTCGGCATCCTCGCCGGCGACCACCTCAAGACCGCCTCCGACCTCGGCGTCCCGATCGTCGGCGTCGGCCTGTTCTACAAGACCGGCTACTTCAAGCAGAGCCTCAACCGCGACGGCTGGCAGCAGGAGACCTACCCGGTCCTCGACCCCGACGGCCTGCCGCTGAGCATGCTCCGCGAGGAGGACGGCACCCCGTGCGTCATCACGCTCGGGCTGCCCGGCGGCCGCCAGCTGCACGCCCACGTCTGGAAGGCGCAGGTCGGCCGCGTGCCGCTGCTGCTGCTCGACTCCGACGTGCCGGACAACGACGAGGCCGCCCGCAACATCACCAACCGCCTCTACGGCGGCGGTGGTGAGCAGCGCCTGCAGCAGGAGATGCTCCTCGGCATCGGCGGTGTCCGCGCGCTGCGCCTGTGGTCGCGCCTCACCGGCGCCCCGGCCCCGGACGTCTACCACACCAACGAGGGCCATGCCGGGTTCCTCGGCGTCGAGCGCATCCACGAGCTGACCCAGTCGGCGGACCTGGGCTTCGAGGAGGCGCTCGAGGCCGTGCGCGCCGCGACGGTCTTCACCACCCACACGCCGGTCCCTGCGGGCATCGACCGCTTCGACGCCGAGCTCATCTCGCTGCACTTCGGCGGCGACCAGGCCGTCCCGGGTGTGCCGGTCGACCGGCTGCTCGCCCTCGGTGCCGAGGACTACCCCGGTGGCCAGCCCGGCATGTTCAACATGGCGGTCATGGGCCTGCGCCTCGGCGGCCGTGCCAACGGCGTCTCGCAGCTGCACGGTGTCGTCAGCCGCGAGATGTTCGACGGCCTGTGGCCGGGCTTCGACGACGACGAGGTCCCGATCAGCAGCGTCACCAACGGTGTCCACGCCGGCACCTGGGTCGACCGCCGGGTCTACGAGCTCGCCGACAAGTACCTCGGCACCCACGACCTCGAGCGCGACAACGCCTGGGACCGCATCGACGAGGTGCCCCGCGAGGCGATCTGGGCGACCAAGCGCGACATGCGCGAGCAGCTCGTCGTGGAGGCCCGTCGCCGCACCCGCTCGTCGTGGAAGAAGCGTGGCGCCAGCCCCGCCGAGCTCGGCTGGGTCGACGACATCCTCGACCCCGACATCCTCACGATCGGCTTCGCGCGGCGCGTCCCGACCTACAAGCGGCTCACCCTGATGCTGCGCGACCCCGCGCGCCTCAAGCGCCTGCTGCTCGACGAGAAGCGCCCGATCCAGCTCGTCATCGCCGGCAAGTCCCACCCCGCCGACGAGACCGGCAAGCAGCTCATCCAGCAGATGGTCCGCTTCGCCGACGACCCGGAGATCCGCCACCGCATCGTCTTCCTGCCCAACTACGACATCGCGATGGCGCAGTACCTCTACCCCGGCTGCGACGTGTGGCTCAACAACCCGCTGCGCCCGTTCGAGGCCTGTGGCACCTCCGGCATGAAGGCGGCCCTCAACGGCGGCCTCAACCTGTCGATCCTCGACGGCTGGTGGGACGAGTGGTTCGACGGTGGCAACGGCTGGGCCATCCCGACGGCCGACGGTGTCGAGGACGCCGAGCGCCGCGACGACCTCGAGGCGGCCGCCCTCTACGACCTCATCGAGAACTCGGTGGCGCCGCGCTTCTACGACACCGACGAGGCGGGCCTGCCGCAGAACTGGCTGTCGATGATCAGCCACACGCTGCGCACGCTCGGCCCGAAGGTGCTGGCCAGCCGCATGGTCCGCGACTACACCATCCAGCTCTACGGGCCCGCCGCCCGCGCCGGCTGGGCGCTCGCCGGCGAGACCTACGCAGGCGCGCGTGACCTCGCGGCCTACAAGCACAAGGTGCGCGAGGGCTGGTCGTCGGTCCACGTCGACCACGTCGAGTCCTCGGGCGTCTCGGACTCGCCGCAGATCGGCGAGACCCTGCACGTGCGGGCCTACGTCTCGCTCGGCGACCTGACGCCCGACGAGGTGGAGGTGGAGGTCGTGCACGGCACCGCGCGCGACTCCGACGAGCTGCGCGACGTGCAGTGCGAGCCCCTCGCCCTGGTCGAGTCCTACGAGGGCGGGCGGCACCAGTTCGCCGGCGACTTCGCCCTCGCCCGGACCGGGTCGTTCGGCTACACCGTGCGGGTGCTGCCCAAGCACATCGGCCTCGCCAGCACGAGCGAGCTCGGGCTGGTCGCCAACGCCTGACCCGCACCAGCTCCACTTGGGGGCCAGGGAGTGACGCCTACGTCACTCCCTGGCCCCCAAAGTCGTCTGGCGGACGGTGCTACGGCGCGGGGTCGCGGCGGCTCAGGTCGGGTCGACCGCGCGGTACACCTGCAGGCAGGCGCCGCCCACCTCCACCGCGCCCGGTGGCAGCAGGGGACCGGGGTGGCAGGGCCGCTCGAGGGTGGAGTCCCAGAGCAGCTCGTACCCAGTGAGCCCGGGCAGCGTGGGCAGCGTCACCGTGCCCGGCTCGGCGTCGCCCCGCAGGACGAGGAGGAGCGAACGGTCCTGCAGGCACGCGCCGTTGAGGAACATGAGCAGCGTGCGGGTCGAGGGGTCCTCCCACCGACCGTTCTCCATCGGCTCGCCGTCGGCGCCGAACCACGCCAGGTCGGTCGAGCCGTCCTCGTGGACCGGGCGCCCGGTGAAGAACGTGCGCTGCCGCAGGACCGTGTGCTCCGCCCGCAGCGTCGTGAGGAACTGCGTCGTCGCGAGCAGGTCCTCCTGCCAGTCGTCGAGCCCCCAGTCGAACCACGACACCTCGGAGTCCTGGCAGTAGGGGTTGTTGTTGCCGTCCTGGCTGCGGCCGAGCTCATCGCCGGCGTTGAGCATCGGCACCCCGGTGGCGAGCAGGGTCGTGGCGAGCAGGTTGCGCATCGAGCGCCGGCGGGCCGTGCCCACCTCGACGTGGGTGAGGTCCAGCGGGTCGGTCGGGCCCTCGACGCCGTGGTTCCACGAGCGGTTGCCGTCGGTCCCGTCACGGTTGCCCTCGCCGTTGGGGCCGTTGTGCTTGGCGTTGTAGGCGGTCAGGTCCGCGACCGTGAAGCCGTCGTGCGCGGCGACGAAGTTGACCGAGGCGACCGGGCCCCGGTCTCGGGCGCCGAACAGGTCCTGCGACCCCGCGAGCCGGGTGGCGAGCTCGCGCACGCCGTGGCCCTCCTGACCGTGCACCTGGGCGCCGAGGTCCTGCAGCCAGAACGTCCGCACCGCGTCGCGGAAGCGGTCGTTCCACTCGGCGAACGGCGGCGGGAACTGGCCCGTGCGCCACCCGTGGATGCCGACGTCCCACGGCTCGGCGACGAGCTTGCCCCTGGACAGCACGGGGTCGGTGCGCAGGGCGACGAGGAACGGGTGGTTGGG
Organism: Phycicoccus sp. Soil748; assembly: GCF_001428025.1. Taxonomy (GTDB): domain Bacteria; phylum Actinomycetota; class Actinomycetes; order Actinomycetales; family Dermatophilaceae; genus Pedococcus. Next base: position 470,949 of record NZ_LMSC01000005.1, read on the forward strand.
GTCGAAGTCGTCGTTCTGGCCGCGGCCGAGGGCGACGGCCAGGTCGAAGCGGAAGCCGTCGACGTGGCACTCCTGCACCCAGTACCGCAGCGAGTCGAGGACCATCTTGCAGACCATGACGTGCCGCAGGTCGAGGGTGTTGCCGCAACCCGTGACGTCGATGTCCTGGCCGCGCTCGTCGAGACGGTAGTAGGCCCGGTTGTCCAGACCGCGCCACGACAGCGACGCGCCCTGGCGCGACTGCTCGGCGGTGTGGTTGTAGACGACGTCGAGGATCACCTCGATGCCCTCGTCGTGCAGCAGCCGCACCATGCCCTTGAACTCGTCCAGGGCGCCCTGCGGGTCGGGGGTCGACGCGTAGCGGGCGTGCGGGGCGAAGAACCCGAGGGTGTTGTAGCCCCAGTGGTTGACCAGCCCGCGCTGGACCACCTCCGGCTCGGAGGTGAAGGCGTGCACCGGCAGCAGCTCCACCGCCGTGACGCCGATCGCCTTGAGATGCGCGATGACGGCCGGGTGGCACAGCCCGGCATACGTGCCGCGCAGGTGCTCGGGCACCTCGGGGTGGAGCATCGTGATGTTGCGGACGTGGGCCTCGTAGACGACCGAGTCGGCGAGCGGCGTGTGCGGGTGCTGGTCGTCGCCCCAGTCGAAGTCGTCGCGCACGACCACGCAGCGCGGCATCGCCCCGGCGCTGTCGAGGGTGCCGCGGATGACGTCGTCACCGCGCAGCTGCTGGTTGACCGGGTGGGCGTAGACCTCCGGTCCCCACCGCACCTCGCCCTCGACGGCCCGCGCGTAGGGGTCGAGCAGGAGCTTGTGCGGGTTGTAGCGCAGCCCCTCCTGGGGACGCCACGGGCCGTCGGCGCGCAGGCCGTAGCGCTGCCCGGCCTGCACGCCGGGAAGGAAGCCGAACCACGTGCCGTGGGTGCGCTCGACGAGCGGTACGCGTCGCTCGGTAGAGCCGTCGGTGTCGCCCTCGTCGAAGAGGCAGACCTCCACCGAGTCGGCGTGACCGGCGTACACCGCGAACTCGGCGCCACCCTCGACGAGCGTCATGCCGAGGGTGGGAGGAAGGTCACGCGGGCGCGTGGCAGGCGACATGGTCCTCAGCCTAGGCAGTGGTTACGGTTGGGGCATGACCGATCCCACGTCGCTGCCCAACTTCCCGCCGCCCCCGGACGAGCACCCCCTGCGCGGGCGGGTCCTGGACGCGCTCATCGACCAGGGCCTCGCGCCCGACATCGACGGTGACGGCGACGTGGCGTTCACGGTGCAGGACCAGCAGCTCTTCGTGCGGTGCACCGAGGGCGACTTCCAGATCATGCGGCTCTTCGGCCAGTGGGCCATCAGCGACGCGGTGCCCAGCGACCCGCTGACCCGGCTCGCCACCTGCAACGAGATCACCCTGCAGCTCAACATCGTCAAGGCCGGTCTGGCCAACGACACCCTCGTCGTCACCGGCGAGCACATCGTCACGCCCACCAGCGATGTCGCCGCGCTCGTCAACATCACCATCCAGCTCGTCCTCGCCGGCGTCCAGATGTGGCACGAGCGCATCATGGGTGGCGAGTCCGGCCCCGGCGCCGGCCAGCCCGCGCCCGACGGTGGCCCCGCATGAGCGACCTCGTCTCGGTCGAGGTCGAGGGCGGCATCGCCACGATCCTGCTCGACCGGCCGCCCATGAACGCGCTCAACGCCGAGGTCCAGGAGGCGCTCGCCGCCGCCGCGGTCGAGGTGGGCGAGCGTCGCGACGTCTCCGGTGTCGTGCTCTATGGCGGCGAGAAGGTGTTCGCAGCCGGTGCTGACATCAAGGAGATGCAGCACATGTCCTACACCGACATGGTCGAGCACTCCGGCTCCCTGCAGGCGTTCACCCGCACCCTGTCCCGCATCCCCAAGCCCACCGTCGCCGCGATCACCGGCTACGCGCTGGGCGGCGGGTGCGAGGTGGCGCTCGCCTGCGACTTCCGGGTCGCCGCGTCCAACGCCAAGCTCGGCCAGCCCGAGATCCTGCTCGGCATCATCCCCGGCGCCGGTGGCACGCAACGCCTCACGCGCCTGGTGGGGCCGGCCAAGGCCAAGGACCTCATCTTCTCGGGACGCTTCGTCTCGGCCGACGAGGCGCTCGCGATCGGCCTCGTCGACGAGGTCGTCGAGGCGACGGACGTGTACGCCGCGGCGCGGCGCAGGCTCGCGCCGTACGTCGGCGGTCCCGCCCAGGCCATCCGGGCCGCCAAGGAGGCCATCGACCGCGGGTCCGAGGTGGACCTCGAAACCGGCCTGGAGATCGAGCGCATGCTGTTCGCGGGGCTCTTCGCCACCAGGGACCGCGAGACCGGCATGCGGTCGTTCGTCGAGAACGGTCCGGGCAAGGCGAAGTTCGAGGGCGCCTGAGCGATGCCACCGACCTCACCGTTGGCCAGTGCCGAGGACGTCGAGCGGGCCTACGGCGACACCAAGCTGGCCCAGGTGCTCTACCACGACTGGGAGGCCGCGACCTACGACGACAAGTGGTCCATCTCCTTCGACGAGCGCTGCACCGCCTATGCGCGTGACCGGTTCGAGGCGATCACGGGGATGCCCGAGCCGCTGCCGTACGGCGTCGCGCTCGAGCTCGGTGCAGGCACGGGCTTCTTCTCGCTCAACCTCAAGCTCGCAGGCGTCCTGGACGAGGTCCACGTCACCGACATCTCACCGGGGATGGTCGAGGCAGCGAAGGCCAACGCGGAGCGACTGGGCTTCACCGTGCAGGGACGCGTGGCAGATGCCGAGCGGATTCCCTACGACGACAACACCTTCGACGTCGTCGTCGGCCACGCGGTCATCCACCACATCCCCGACGTGGAGGCGGCGTTCGCAGAGGTGCTGCGGGTGCTCAAGCCCGGAGGCCGGTTCGTCGTCGCGGGCGAGCCGACGCGGGTGGGGGACTGGTACGCCCGGCGCCTCGGCCGGCTGACCTGGCACGCGACGAAGGCGGTCACCGCCTTGCCGCTCCTGCGCGAGCGCTGGGCCCGCGACCCCGAGGAGCTCGACGAGTCGTCCCGCGCCGCGGCCCTGGAGGCGGTGGTCGACCTGCACACCTTCGACCCCGACGAGCTCGCCCGCACGGCCCTGCGCGCAGGGGCGGTCGCCGTCCGGACCCGTACGGAGGAGCTCACGGCAGCATTCCTCGGGTGGCCGGTGCGCACCTTCGAGGCGGCCGTGAGACCAGGAGCCCTCGGGTGGGGCTGGGCGATGTTCGCCTACGGGTCGTGGCGCCGGTTGTCGGCGCTCGACCGGGTGCTGGCGCGGGCGGTGCCCGCCAAGCTCTTCTACAACGTCGGCATCACCGGCGTGAAACCCGGCTGAGGTGGACGCGGCCGCCGACGCCGACATGTCGCCGGACGAGCACGGTGACCGCGCTCCGCGAGGTGCGCACCGACCGCTGCTGTGGTTGCGCTGGGTCGGCTGGGCGCTGTCCCACCGGGCGTTCACCCGCCACCACCTGCTCAGCTACCTGCGCATGGCCCGGGCGAGTGCACGCTGCCCGTCCCTGCGCTTCGAGGGCCCGTGCTTCATCGGCCCCGACGTGCGCTTCGAGGTGCGCGAGGGCTACGGACGGCTCGTGATCGGCGCCTACACCCACTTCGGCGCCCACGCGCGGGTCCGGGCGCACGAGGGCACGCTGCGGATCGGCCCGAAGTCGGTCATCGGCATCCGCAACACCATCAACTGCTGGCTCGACGTCTCGATCGGCGACGCGTGCCTGTTCGGTGACGACGTCTACGTCTGCGACTTCGACCACGTGACCGACAGCCTCGAGGTCCCGGTCAAGGACCAGGGGATCGTGAAGTCACCGGTCCACATCGGCGACGACGTGTGGCTGGGCACCAAGGTGGTCGTCACCCGCGGCACCTGGGTCGGCGACCACTGTGTCGTGGCCGCGGCCGCGGTGGCGCGCGGCACCTACGAGGACTGCTCGGTGGTCGCAGGGGTGCCCGGGAGGGTCGTGCGCCGGCGCGGGTGAGGGCGCGAGCGAGGGCGGGGTGAGGGCGCGGGTGGTCGCGGCGGGCGACATCCTGCCGGTTCTGTCACCGTTTGAGAATCCCTTGAGATTCGCCTGCGAGGCTGGAGGACCCGGCCCCCCACACCAGGAGACCCCCCATGCCCAGCACCGTCCTCGGACTCCCGCTCCATCCGCTCGTCGTCCACGCGGTGGTCGTCATCGTGCCGTTGGCGGCGCTGCTCCTGGCTGCCTCGGCGGTCTCGCCGCGGTTCCGTCGCTGGGCCCTGTGGGCCACGCCGGTCGTCGCGGTCCTCGGACTGGTCCTCGTCCCGGTCGCGACGAGCAGCGGTGAGGACCTCGAGCACAGCATCCAGCCCACCCCGGCCCTGGAGGCGCACACCGAGCTCGGTGACACGCTGCTGCCGTTCATGATCGTGCTGACGGTCCTGGCCGTGGCCCTCTTCGTCCTCGAGCGCCGCCGCACCATCCCCGTCTCCGACGGCCCGGGAGCTGCCCGCGTCGGCGCCCCCAGCGACACCCGCAGCGGCCTCGACTCGCCGGTCCTCGTCCGCGCTGTGGCCGTGCTCGCCCTGGTGGCCTCGCTGGCGACCATGGTGCAGGTCGTCCGCATCGGCCACAGCGGCGCCAACGCCGTCTGGAAGGGCACGGGCCAGAGCGCCTCCTCCACCTCGGACAAGTAGACCCGCACACCCCCCGGGAACCCGAGCCCGAGCTGCCGGCCGCTGTCATGCTTGACGACATGGGCGACCCCGAGCCGATCCCGCTCCTGCTCGTCGAGGACGACCGCGAGCTGTCGACGCTCCTGGTCCGGCTGTTCTCGGCGGAGGGCTACGCCGTCCACGCGGTGCGCGACCTGCAGGCGGGACTGCACGCCGCGATGTCCCGCACGGTGGCCGTCATGGTGGTCGACCGCAGGCTCCCGGACGGTGACGGGGTCGACCTCATCCGGCGGGTCCGCACCAGCGGGGTCGTCACGCCGGCGCTGGTGCTGACGGCCCACGGGTCCGTGCAGGACCGCGTCGAGGGGCTCGACGGCGGTGCCGACGACTACCTCGTCAAGCCGTTCGACAGCTCCGAGCTGCTGGCCCGGGTGCGGTCGCTCCTGCGGCGGCACCTGGAGTCCGCGACGGTCGTCCCCCTCGGCGACGGGGCGGTCGACACCGACGCCCACGAGGTGCGCCTCGCCGACGGCTCGAGGGTCGAGCTGTCGCCCGCCGAGACCGCCTTCCTGGCCCAGCTCGCCCGCCGCCCGGCCCGGGTGTTCTCGCGCGACGAGCTGCGCGACTCGCTCGCACCCGGCACCCGCAGCCTGTCCCTCGTCGACACCTACGTCTACTCCATCCGGCGCAAGCTCGGCCCTGCCGTGATCCGTACGGTGCGGGGGGTCGGCTACCGCGCCGGTGAGCTGGGTTGAACCCTGCCGGGAACCGCTTCCGCCGTGCGCGGCGACTCATCGCCCTGCAGGCCCTCGGTGGGGTGCTCGCGGGCGTGGCCGTGGCCGGTCTCGTCACCGTGGGGGTGGTGCTGGTGGGCCAGAAGCGCGAGGTCAGGGCCCAGCTCACCGCGCTCGCGGCAGCCCCCACGACCGAGGCGGTGCCGAGCGGCACCTTCGTCGTGCGGGTGGAGGCCTCGGGGGTGCGCACGGCCTCGCCGGGCGCCCCGGCCTCGCTGCCGAGCCGTGACGACCTGGTGCAGGCGCGCTCCTCGGGACGCGACCTCGACCGGGAGAGCTACGTCGAGGACCGCGAGTACCAGACCCTGACCAGGGTCGTGGACGGTGCGGTCGTGCAGGCGGGGGTGGACCTTTCCCCGTACGAGTCCGAACGGCACCGGCTGCTCGTGGGACTGGCGCTGGCCGCCCTGGGGGCCGGCCTGGTCGCCGCATGGACCGGCGACCGGCTCGGCCGGCGCACGCTGGCCGTGTGGGACGACGCGCTCGCCCGGCAGCGGCAGTTCATCGCCGACGCCAGCCACGAGCTGCGCACGCCGCTCTCGCGCCTCGCCCTGCGCGCCGACCTGGTGGCGCACGGCATGCGGGCCGACGCCCCCCGGGACGCGCTGGCGCTCGACCTCGTGCTGCTCAGGCAGGAGGCGTCCGCCATGGCCGACATCGTCGAGGACCTCCTGCACGCCGCCGACGTGGGGGCCTCGGAGGAGTCGGGGGAGCTCGTCGACCTCGCCGAGGTGGTGACCGCCGTGGGAGCGCTCAACCGCCAGCTCGCCGACGAGCGGGGTATCGCGCTCACCGTCGACGTCGCCGAGGTGCCCCCGGTGCGCGGGGCCGGAGTGGCCCTGCGCCGGGTGGTCGACGCGCTGGTGGACAACGCGCTGCGCCACGCGACGTCGCAGGTCGGGGTGCGGCTGCGCCCGGAGGGATCCCACGTCGTGCTGGACGTCTCGGACGACGGCCCGGGCATGGACCCCACCGTGGCGCACCGCCTCTTCGACCGCTTCGCCCGTCATCCGGCGTCGCCGGGCTTCGGCCTCGGCCTCGCCCTGGTCAGCGAGGTCGTGCACCGGCACGGGGGGACCGTGGGCGTGGTCCCCTCCACCCGGGGCACGACGTTCGAGGTGCGCCTCGACGCCGTCGACCTGCCCGACCTGTCGCCGGAGGTCAGGGAGAGCTGAGCCGGGCGTCCAGCGCGGGGAAGGTGCGGTCGGTGACGGCCTGTCGCACCGCCTCGAGACCGGCCTCCGCCGTGCGCCCCTGCTCGATGAGGGCCGCGAGGCGGTGGAAGTCGGCCCGGTGGCCTTCGGCCCGGCGCCACGCGTAGTCGACCGACTGCCCGCGGGAGACGAGGAACGCCCAGTCGCTGGACAGGGCGTTCCACAGGGTGAGCAGCAGCTGGTCGAGGTCGGGACGCCGCGTGCCGAGCCGTCCCTCGGCCCGCTCGCACGCCACCACGTCGAGCCACCGGCGCTGCAGCCACTCGTTCTCGTGGGCGAGCTCGGCGACGAGCGGGCCGTCCCACACCGAGTAGTCCTTCCCCGCGCCCCACGAACCGGCCCCGAGGGCGAGCTCGCCGCCGACGTGCCCCGCGGCCAGGGCCTTCTCGAGCGTCGTGACGGTGACGCCCGCGGACCGCAGCGCGCGCAGAGCCCGTCCCAGGAAGCGCGGACCCTCGTGCCACCAGTGGCCGAAGAGCTCGGTGTCGTACGCCGCCACGACGAGCCCGGGGCCGCCGGTCACCGAGTGGGCGTGCTGCAGCCGGTGCCGCACCGCGGCGACGAAGTGGGCCACGTCGCGGTCGACTTGCGCGTCGGCTCGGGCCGGGTCGTACGGCGCCTTGGCACCGCCGGGCGCACCGTCCGCACCGTCGGCGGAGTGCGTGACCGCCCACAGCCTGATCCCGGTGGCCGCGTCCCGGGCGTGGAAGTCGCGGTAGGCCGCAGCCGCCGGGTAGCCGGTGCGGGAGGACCACACCAGGTTGGTGACGGCGAGGTCGCGCGGGACTGCGACGAGGTCGGTGTCCTCCACGCGCCACGCCGCATGGGGGTGACCACCGGCGTCGCGCACCAGCTGCTCGTCGACGACGAAGTGACCGACTCCGTTGCGCCACAACGGCTCTGCGAGCTCTGGCCGCCACCCGCACTCCGGTGACCAGATGCCCCGCGGGCGCTCGCCGAGGCGCCACGTGCTGTCAGCCAGGCCGGTCGCCAGCGCCAGCGAGGCCAACTCGGGCAGCAGCAGCGGGAGGAAGGGGTGGGTGCTCGGGCCACCGAGCAGCTCGACCACCCCGGCGTCGCGCAGCGACCGCAGCACCGGCGAGCCGCCACCGCTCCAGCGCCCGGCGAGCAGGTCGGCGGCCGCGCTCGCGAGGGCGTGCTCGCGGGCTGCCGCCTCGCGACGAAGGGGGTCGGGGCCGGAGGCCATCTCGGCCGCGCGCAGCTGCGCCATACCGGCCCAGGTCCCGACATCGCGCCGCATCCGCGGGTGGTCGAGCTGAGCCGCCAGCACGGGGGTGACCCCGAGGGTCAGGACGTCGCGGTGGCCCTCCGCGGCGAGCGCGTCGAGCTCGGCGACCAGGGGGACGTAGGACTCGACCCAGGCCTGGAACAGCCACTCCTCGCCCAGCGGCCACACGCCGTGGCCGGGCAGCCAGGGCAGGTGCGAGTGCAGGACGAGGCAGAAGGCGCCAGGCACCGGGGAGCTCACGAGGCACCAGTCTGCCTCAGCGCAGGAGCGACGCTCCCTGCTGGAAGAAGGCCAGCACGGCGTCGGCGCTCCCCAGGTCGCGCAGCGGGCGGGCGGCTCCGAAACTGGCGTTCCAGAACCGTCCGTGCACGGGTTCCCACGGCCCGACGTACGCGTAGGGGGTGGCGATCGTGGCGTCACCGGGGGAGACGCCGTAGTTGGCCCGGTCGACGGTGACGGCGATGTCGAAGTGCTCCGGCCACAGGACGGGCCGCTCGCCAGGTGCCAGGGCCCGCAGTGCCGTGTCGCCCCACGAGAAGGCCTGCGAGACCTCCTCCGCGGCGGCAGGGTCGACCACCAGCCGCTCGTCCGCGGACACGCCGGGTCCGTCGTCGTAGACGCCAGGAGCGGCAGCGGTGAGGCCGAGCTCCGTCGCCAGCTCGGCGCAGGTGCGACCGTGGATGGCACACCGTCGCCCCGACCCGTGGACCAGCTCACCGCCCTCGACGCGCAGGACAGGGTCGGCCACGGTGGCCCAGCCGCCCGGGACGGCGCGCAGTTCGATCGAGCCGCTCACCGCGTACTGCGGACCGGCGAGGACGAGCTCGGCGACGCCGTGCAGCGAGCGCCGGGTGCGGGCGAAGGAGCCCGCATCGACGTCCTTGTCAACGTCCTTGCCCACGTACCCGTCCACGTCCTTCTCCGCGTCACTGTCCACGTCCCCAGTGTGCATGGTCCCGGGTGTGGTGGAGTGGGCTCGTGACCTTGCCCTCGGCCGGCCGGCCCCAGCCCGGAGCCGCCCTCCTCGTGGCTCCGGGACCCGGGCTGCCCCGGGGACTGCGCATCGATGCCGGCGAGCTGACCGAACGGTTCTCCCGCTCGTCCGGCCCCGGGGGCCAGGGCGTCAACACCACCGACAGCAGGGTGGAGCTCGAGTTCGACCCGTCGACCTCCGCCGCGGTGGCCACCCTGCCGGACGAGGTCCGCGAACGTCTGCTCGCCCGGCTCCGCCCGCACCTGGTCGGCGGCAGGCTCCTCGTGGTCGCCTCTGAGCACCGGGCCCAGCGGCAGAACCGCATCGCCGCCCGCCGGCGCCTCGTGACCCTCCTGCGTGAGGCCGCAGCCCCCGAGCCGCCGCCGCGGCGGGCGACCCGCCCCACCCTCGGCTCACGCCGACGCCGGCTCGAGGACAAGAAGCGGCGCGGGCAGGTGAAGGCAGGGCGGCGCTCCAGCGGCGACGCCTGAGCGGCTCCGTCCCCACGCGGTTCCCCATCCGGAAGGCGGCGTGGTGGCCGGGTGTGCAGCCCCGTCGCCCACCCGTGGTGAGCGTCACGCGCTGCTGACATGCCCATTCGGAGCACGGGCTGTAAGGATGGCACCTGACCTCATCTCAATCCCTACCTGGAAGAGGACGATCAGCGCATGAACATCGTCGTCTGCGTGAAATACGTGCCGGACGCACAGTCCGACCGCACCTTCAACGACTCCGACAACACCACCGACCGCGTCGGTGTCGACGGTCTCCTGTCCGAGCTCGACGAGTACGCCGTCGAGGAAGCCCTCAAGATCGTCGAAGCCGGCGAGGGCGAGGTGACCGTGCTGACGGTCGGCCCCGACCAGGCCGCCGACGCCCTGAAGAAGGCGCTGCAGATGGGCGCGCACCAGGCCGTCCACGTCAACGACGCCGCGATCCACGGCTCCGACTCCGTGGCCACCTCGCTGGTGCTCGCGGAGGCCGTGAAGAAGATCGGCACCCCCGACCTCGTGATGACCGGTATGGCGTCCACCGACGGCACCATGAGCGTCGTCCCGGCGATGCTCGCCGAGCGCCTCGGCCTGCCGCAGGTGACGTTCGCCTCCGAGCTGACCGTCGACGGGTCCACCGTGACGATCCGCCGCGACGGCGACGCCGCGTCCGAGACCATCGTCGCCTCGCTGCCCGCGCTGGTCTCCGTGACCGACCAGATCAACGAGCCGCGCTACCCCTCGTTCAAGGGGATCATGGCCGCGAAGAAGAAGCCCGTGCAGACCTGGTCGCTCGCCGACCTCGGCGTCGACCCGTCGCAGGTCGGCCTCGACGCCGCCTGGACCAAGGTGGAGTCGTTCACCAAGCGCCCGCCGCGCGAGCAGGGCCAGATCGTCACCGACGAGGGTGACGGCGGCGCCAAGCTCGCGGAGTTCCTGTCCGCGCAGAAGTTCGTCTGAGCCGGCCAGAGACAGAAGGAAAGGAACACCCATGGCTGAAGTACTCGTCCTGGTCGACCACGCGAACGGCACCGTCCGCAAGACCACCGCTGAGCTCCTGACCATCGCCCGCCGCCTCGGCGAGCCCTCCGCCGTCTTCGTCGGCGAGGGCTTCGAGGCCGCCAAGGAGGCGCTCGCGAAGTACGGCGCGGAGAAGGTGTACCGCGTCGAGTCCGCCGACGTCACCGACCACCTCGTGGCCCCGCAGGCCGAGGTGCTCGCGCAGCTCGTCGCCTCCGCCTCGCCCGCCGCGGTGCTCATCCCGAGCAACTCCGCCGGCAAGGAGATCGCCGCGCGCCTGGCCATCAAGACCGAGTCGGGCCTGATCACCGACGCCGTCGACGTGCAGGCCGGTGAGGGCGGTGGCGTCAAGACGGTGCAGTCCGTCTTCGCCGGGTCCTACTCCGTCACCTCGACGGTCACCAAGGGCACGCCCATCGTCACGGTCAAGCCCAACTCGGCCGCCCCCGAGGAGGCCGCGGGAGCCGCTGCCGACGAGGTCGTCGAGGTGAGCATCTCCGACGCCGCCAAGGCCGCGAAGATCACCGAGTCCAAGCCCAAGGAGGCCACCGGCCGTCCCGAGCTGACCGAGGCCGCCATCGTCGTCTCCGGCGGTCGTGGCACCGGCGGCGACTTCTCCAAGGTCGAGGAGTTCGCCGACTCGCTCGGCGCCGCCGTCGGTGCGTCCCGTGCCGCGGTGGACGCCGGCTGGTACCCGCACACCTCGCAGGTCGGGCAGACCGGCAAGCAGGTGTCGCCGCAGCTCTACGTCGCGTGCGGCATCTCCGGCGCCATCCAGCACCGGGCCGGCATGCAGACCTCGAAGACCATCGTCGCCGTCAACAAGGACGAGGAGGCGCCGATCTTCGAGCTCGTCGACTTCGGCGTCGTCGGCGACCTGTTCACCGTGCTGCCCCAGGCCACCGAGAAGGTGCAGGCGGCGAAGGGCTAGCCCGCCGCCACCGCTCGAAGGGCCCCCGACCACACCGGTCGGGGGCCCTTCGACGCATGGCGCGTGGGCTCCATACGCCGCCGGCCTGTCTCGGTGAGCGCGAGGTGTCGCCATGGGACCGTGGTTCCGGCATTCGCGCTCACCCAGCGTGCCAGACCCAGTTCTGCCGGACGTAGAGGTCACGGAAGCCCGCGCGGCGCATGTTGTGCAGCGACGGGTTGTGCTGTCCCTCGCCCTCGGCCCAGGTCTCGGCCACCATCAGGCGCGCCCCTGCTGCCCTGGCGAGCTCGACCCGGCGGTGGAAGAAGGTGGACTGGGCGCCGCGGCCCCGGGCCTTCTCCAGCGTGGCGGCCCCGCAGAACGACGCGAGGTCGCCGTTGAGGTAGAGGTTGGCCCCCGCTACGACCTCGTCCCCGTCCCACGCGGCCAGGGGGTGGAAGGACGGGTTGTCGAGCACCGCGGCGACCATGTCGGCGAGGGGTCCGACCGGCATCCCGAAGCCCACGCAGTACACCTCGCCCCACGCCCTGGCGTCCTCGCGGGTCACGGGTCCGACACGCAGGTCGGTGGTTGCCCCAGGTGCGGGCGCGGCGTCACGGACGAGCTTGACCCAGCTGCTCCCCGCCACGATCCCGTGGGCTGCGCAGAGGTCGTCCCAGTCCTGCGGCAGGGCCTGGGGCGCGACCTGCAGGCAGGCCACGCCGCTCCCGCTGTCGCGGTAGAAGTCGAGGACGGAGTCCAGCACCTGCCCGGTGACCGGCTCGGTGAGGCCCAGACCGAGCGACTTGTTCCAGTAGCCGCCGGCGGGGTCGTGGCGCATGGCCAGGGCGACCCCTCCGGCGATGCGGGTGGTCGAGATCCCGAGCTCTCGCGCCACGTGCGGCGGCGCCCCCGACTCGAGCGCGTACATGAACTCGGCCTCGGCGGTCTCCGCGTCGGCGCACTCCGAAGCGGTGGGTGCGGCAGGCGGTGTCGCGTCGTCCATGGGGCCTCCTGCTCGGGACGCTCAGCAGGCAGCGTAGGTCCGGGCCGCGGTGGCGGGATCCGCCGAAGGGACGACCACGACGGCACCGCGACCCTGTACCCGCGACCCGTACCCGCGATCCCGTACGAGCGACCCCCGAACGCACGAACGCCCCGGACCACGCGCGATCCGGGGCGTTCGGCGTCACTCCGCCGGGTTGGTGGTCAGCGGAGGGCAGTGGCGGCCGCGGCGACGTCGACCAGGCCGTGGCCCTTGTCGAAGCTCGTCGTGCCGTTGGTGCCGTTCTCGTAGGGGGCGCCGTCGGTGTACTTGTACGCCGTCGACTCGATGGCGGCCTCGACCTGCGCCGGGGTCGCGGACGGGTTCGCCTGGAACAGCTGGGCGACGATGCCCGCGATGTGCGGGGTGGCCATCGAGGTGCCGCTGATGGTGTTGTAGTCGCCGCCGTCCTTGGGGTCGAGGCCCGTGGTGCAGATCGGCAGGTAGATGCGGCACGAGCTCGTGATGTCCTCACCCGGGGCCGAGATGTCGGGGTAGGTCGACTGGTCGCCAGCCTTGCCACGGCTGGAGAAGTCGGAGACGGTGCCGTTGCGGGTGCCGGTGTTCTGGTCGAAGTACGACGCGACGGACAGGATGCCGGGGGTCGGGTCCATGCCGGGCGGGTTGGACAGCGAGGCCGAGCCGTCGCCGCCGTCGTTGCCGTTGGCCCAGACCGTCACCACGCCCTCCTTGACGAGCTGGCGCTGCAGCTTGACGGTCGCCGAGTTCGGGTCGAACGCGCCACCGCCGGTGGGGCCGTAGGAGTTGCTGGTCACCTTGATGGGCGGGCACTTCGCCGCCGGCACCGAGGCGCCACAGGGAGCGCCATGGTTCTCGAGCACCCAGTTGAGGGCGGCGTCCGCGCCGACGATGAACAGCACGGCACCCGTGCTGATGCTCACCAGGCTCGAGCCCGGGGCGGCGCCGTGCATCTTCGTGCCGTCGGACAGGGTGACGTCGCGGCCGGCGACGATGCCGTTGACGTGCATGCCGTGGCCGCCGACCGACAGCAGGTCGGTGTTGAGCGAGCCCGCGTCGACCGGTGCGCACGTGCTCTCGGTGAGCGGTTCGCACACCATCTTGAGGTTCTTCACCACGGCCGAGGAGCCGTCGGGGTTCTTCAGGAACGGGTGGCTGGGGTCGACGCCGGAGTCGATGACGGCGACGGAGACGCCCTTGCCGTCGAGGCTGGTGCCGTCGGCGCCGCTGAGGGTGTTGCGCGCCTCCTCGCCGCGGGTGGCGACGTTGGAGGTGGCGAGGGTCATCTGGATGGGCTGGTTGCCCTCGACGTAGGTGACGCCCGGCTGGGCGCGCACTGCCTGAACCTGGGCGGGCAGCCCGGTGGCGACGACCACGCCGATCTTGTCGAACGTCGTCACCTGACGCAGGCCCGCCGCGGAGACGGCCCGCTGCGCGGCGGCGGTGTCCGTCCCGTGGACGAGCACGGTGGTCGGGGTGGCGGCCTGGAGCACGCCGAGCTGGGTGGTGAGCCACGGCTGGACGGGTGCCAGGGGCTGTCCGGCGGGCAGCAGCCCGGCCGAGGCGGGGGCGGCGAGGGCCACGGTGGCCAGCGCGGCGGCGGCGAGGGCGGCTCTGGTTCTTCTCACGGTGCGCATGCGGTTCCCTTCGAGGAGCGACCAGCATCGGTGGTGGTCGGCCGTACCCGGTCCAACGACGGCCCGCGGACGTGGTTACGCCCCTCGCGGGTATGGGACTGGTCAGGAACCGCCGGCCCGTGCTCGCGCCGTACGGGATCCCCGCGGTCACGCGTAAACTCTGCTGGTGCCCGCCTACCTCGACCACGCCGCGACCACGCCGATGCTCCCGTCGGCCGCTGCGGCGATGACCGAGCAGCTGGCGGTCACCGGCAACGCGTCCTCGCTGCACACCAGCGGCCGCCTCGCGCGCCGGGTCGTCGAGGAGTCCCGCGAGCGGATCGCAAGGGCGCTGGGGGCGCGGCCGTCCGAGGTCGTCTTCACCTCCGGGGGCACCGAGTCCGACAACCTCGCGGTCGCCGGCACGTGGACCGCCCGCCGGGACGCCGATCCTGCACGGATCCGCATCATCGCCAGCGCCATCGAGCACCACGCCGTGCTCGACTGCGTCGACCACCTCGTCAGCCACGAGGGGGCCAAGGTCACCTGGGTCGAGCCGGATCCCGCCGGGGTCGTCACGGTCGACGCCGTCCGCGCCGCCATCGACGAGGATCCCGGCTCGGTCGCGCTCGTGACCGTGATGTGGGCCAACAACGAGGTCGGGACCATCCAGCCGGTGGCGCAGCTCGCCGCGCTCGCCCACGAGCACGGCGTCCCCTTCCACAGCGACGCCGTGCAGGCCGCCGGCCACGTGCCGGTCGACTTCGCCGGCAGCGGGCTCGACCTCATGACCGTCACCGGGCACAAGGTCGGCGGGCCGCTCGGCGTGGGTGCGCTCGTCGTCAAGCGCGACGCGGTGCTCGTGCCGCAGACGTTCGGAGGTGGGCAGGAGCGCCAGGTGCGCAGCGGCACCCTGGACGTGCCGGCGATCCGGGCGTTCGCCGTGGCACTGGAGGAGTCGGTCCGTGCCCTCGACACCGAGACCCCGCGCCTGGTGGCCTTGCGCGACCGGATCGTCACCTCCGCCGTCGACATGGGCTACGACATCAGCGTGACCGGCGCGTGGGAGCCAGGTGACGCCGTACGCCGCCTGCCCGGCAACGCCCACCTCCTCGTCCCGGGCTGCGAGGGTGACTCGCTGCTCTACCTGCTCGACGCCGCCGGGGTGGAGTGCTCCACCGGCTCGGCGTGCCAGGCAGGCGTGCCCCAGCCGTCGCACGTCCTCCTCGCGATGGGGCTGCCGGAAAGCTCCGCGCGTGGCGCCCTGCGGCTCACCCTCGGGCACACCTCGACCGACGCCGACGTCGACGCCCTGCTCGCAGCGCTCCCCGCGGCGGTCGAGCGCGCCCGGCGGGCCAGCGGGGCGAGCTGATGCGCGTCGTCGCCGCGATGTCAGGCGGCGTCGACTCCGCGGTGGCCGCCGCGCGGATGCTCGACGCGGGCCACGAGGTGGTGGGGGTGCACCTGGCCCTCTCGCAGAGCGCCGCGACGCTGCGCGAGTCGGCCCGCGGGTGCTGCACGATCGAGGACGCGGGTGACGCGCGCCGCGTGGCCGACATGCTCGGGATCCCTTTCTACGTCTGGGACATGGCCGCGCGCTTCAAGCGCGACGTCATGGAGGACTTCGTGGCGGAGTACTCCGCCGGGCGCACCCCCAACCCGTGCCTGCGGTGCAACGAGAAGATCAAGTTCTCGGCGCTGCTGGACAAGGCGGTCGCCCTCGGGTTCGACGCGGTCGCCACGGGCCACTACGCCCAGGTGGTCGAGCGCCCCGACGGGGTGCGTGAGCTGCACCGGGCCGTAGACGCCGACAAGGACCAGTCCTACGTCCTCGGTGTCCTCGACGCCGACCAGCTGGCCCGCGCGTTCTTCCCCCTGGGCGACACCACGAAGCCCGACGTCCGCGCCGAGGCGAGGGAGCGGGGCTTCTACGTCGCGTCCAAGCCCGACTCCTACGACATCTGCTTCATCGCCGACGGCGACACCCGTGGCTGGCTGGCGCAGCGGCTGGGGGAGCAGCCCGGCGACATCGTCGACGCCGCCAGCGGTGACGTGGTCGGCTCGCACTCCGGGTCCTACGGCTACACGGTCGGCCAGCGGCGCGGTCTGGGCCTGCCCCGCTCCAGCCAGGACGGCGAGGCGCGCTACGTCGTTGGGGTCGACGCCGCGACCAACACCGTGACCATCGGCACCTCGGACCTGTTGGGGGTCAACGCGATTCGCGGTGACCACGCCCGCTGGTGCGGCACGGCTCCCGAGGGCGTGGTGCAGGTCGGCGCGCAGGTCCGCGCGCACGGCGAGGAGGTGCCTGCCCAGGCCTGGGCTGCAGGTGGTGACGTCGAGGTGCGGCTTTCGACGCGGCTGCGCGGGGTCGCGCCGGGCCAGTCGGTCGTCCTGTACGACGGGACGCGGGTCATGGGTTCGGCCACGATCGCGTCGAGCTGGCTGGAGCGCTGAGCGGTATGGCATCGGGCGACGGGCGTGCGGGACCGCGCCTCGCCCGGGTCCGTGCGCTGTGCCTGGCCTTCCCCGCGACCGAGGAGCGCACCTCGCACGGTGAGCCATGCTGGTTCGCCGGCGGGAAGAAGATGTTCGTCATGGCCGCCCGGCGGCACCACGACGAGCGGGTGGCGTTCTGGGCTGCTGCGCCCGAGGGCGTGCAGGGCTCGCTGGTCGCCGCGGAGCCGGAGCGCTACTTCCGGCCGCCCTACGTCGGGACCCGTGGCTGGGTCGGGGTCTACCTGGACATCGAGGCGGTCGACTGGGACCGCGTCGCCGGGCTCGTCGAGGACGCCTGGCGGCAGGTCGCGCCGAGACGCCTGGTCGCCGAGCACGACGCCGGCTGACCGCTCAGCTCGGGCAGGCTCCGCACGCCCCTGCCGTGACGGGGGCTGTCGGTGGCGCGGACTAGAGTCCTGCCCGTGGCGCGCGCAACCGGTATCGGCTCTCTTCCCGGCACCGACATCCGCGAGGCCCTGCGCGGTGTCCGCGAGATCCTCGCCGTCGACGACCACTTGCCCTACCTCCCAGAGCTGCCCGCACGAGGACCCGGCGCGGACATGGTCGGGCGTGCTGCGGGCCTGCTGGTGGACCTACCCGTGGACCTGCAGCCTGCCGGCTGGCGCCTGGTCGAGCGCCCGGGTCACGACGCGGCCCGCACGGCCGCCCTGTGGCGCCAGGACCTCGACGAGCTGGCCGAGGCGTTCGACGGCTGGGAGGGCGACCTCAAGCTGCAGTGCACCGGACCGTGGACCCTCGCTGCGAGCCTCGAGCTGACCCGTGGTGAGAAGGTCCTGGCCGACCCCGGCGCGGTCCGTGACCTCACCGGCTCGCTGGCCGAGGGAATCCGCGTCCACCTCGACACCGTCCAGCGGCTCGTGCCCGGGGCGCGCCTGGTCCTGCAGGTCGACGAGCCCTCCCTGCCCGCGGTCCTGGCGGGGCACCTGCCGACCGCGTCCGGCTACGGCTCCCTGCGGGCGGTCGATCCCCAGCGCGCCATGAACGGGCTGCGCGACGTGCTGGCCGCCGCAGGCGAGCGGCCCACGGTCGTGCACTGCTGCGACCGCGCCGTACCCCTCCCCCTCCTGCGTGCCACGGGGGTCGGTGCGGTGGCGATGGACGTCACCGACCTCACGCCGCAGCGGTGGGAGTCGGTCGCGGCGACGACGGAGGAGGGGGTCGCCCTCTGGGCCGGGTGCCTGGCCACCGACGGCTCGGGCACCACCAAGGCCGCCGCCCAGCTCGTCGAGCGCGGATGGCGCGACGCAGGTCTGTCGCCGCGCGGCCTGGCCGACGTCGTCGCGACCCCGACCTGCGGGCTCGCCGGACTCACACCCCAGGGGGCCTGGGGCGTTCAACGCAGGGCGGTCGAGGTGGCCGCCGAATGGACCGAACGAGCCGAGGGCTGAACCGCATGAGCAGCACCACCAACACCACGAACAGCAGCCCGGGCGGCCTCGGGACGCCCGCCGCGACCACGGCGCCCGCCACGCGTGTGCCCTGGCAGGCGAAGTACCTGATGCTGGCCCTCATCTGGGGCTCGAGCTTCCTGCTCATGAAGGTCGGGCTGCGCACCCTCGCACCGCTGCAGATCTCGGGGCTGCGCATCTACGCCGGCACCCTGACCCTGCTGGCCCTGCTCGCGGCGACCGGCGGCCGGCTCCCGCGCGAGCGCCGCACCTGGGGACACCTGACGGTCTCAGGCATCTTCCTCACGGTGCTGCCGTTCAGCCTGTTCGCGCTGGGGGAGGAGCGGGTCTCCTCCGCCCTGGCCGGCATCGGCAACGCCACGACCCCGATCGCCGCGCTGTTCTTCGCCCTCCTGCTGCTGCCGAGCGACCGGCTCTCGCCGCGCAAGCTGGCCGCCGTGCTGGTCGGGTTCGTCGGCGTCGTGGTCATCCTCCAGCCGTGGGAGTCGACGGGTCGTCCCGACCTGCTCGGCTTCGGCATGACCCTGGTGGCCGGTGCCTGCTACGGCCTGGGCTGGACCTACAACCGCCGCTACCTCGGCGGCGCCGACCTCGGCGGCCTGTCCATGCCCACGGCGCTGCTCGTCGTCGGCTCGGTGCTCATGGTCCCGGTGCTGCTCGTGTGGTGGGCCCTGCACCGGGATGGGTATGCCGCGCCGTGGAGCGGCCACGCCGACCCCACAGGGGGTGGCTGGTGGCCGCCGCTGCTCTGCGTCCTCGCCCTGGGCATCGTCGGGACCGGGCTCGCCTACATGCTGCAGTTCGACGTCGTCCGTGGCGCCGGAGCCACCGTCAGCACGACCGTCACCTACCTCATCCCGGTGGTCAGCGTCGTGCTCGGGGTCGTCGTCCTCGACGAGCACCTCGCCTGGCCGCAGCTGCTCGGGGCGGCCATCGTCCTGGTCTCGGCCGTCGTGGTGGGGCTGCCCGCCCGCCGCCGCAGGCAGCCCGCTCCGTCACCCGCCTGAGGACCCGCCCGCGGCTCGGCGGCCCTCAGGCGGAGGGCTTGTGCACCTCGCGCCGCAGGATCTTGCCGGTGGCGCCCTTGGGCAGCTCGTCGACCTTCCAGAGGTGGCGGGGGTACTTGTACGCGGCGATCTTCGACTTCACGAACGCCTGCACGTCCTCGAGCGTCGTCTCCGCACCGGGTCGCAGGGCGACAGCCGCGCCGACCTCCTCGCCGAGCAGGTCGTCGGGGACCGCGACGACGGCGGCCTCGAGGACGTCGGGGTGCTCGTACAGCACCTCCTCGACCTCGCGGGGGTACACGTTCATGCCGCCGCGCAGGATCATGTCCTTCTTGCGGTCGACGATCGTGAAGTAGCCCTCCTCGTCCATCGTCGCGAGGTCCCCGGTGCGGAACCACCCGTCGGGGATGGCCTCCGCGGTCGCCTCGGGGTTCTGCCAGTAGCCCTTCATGACGTTGTCGCCGCGGATCGCGATCTCGCCGACGCCGTCGCCCGGCGGTACGTCGTTGCCCTCGAGGTCGACCAGCTTCATCTCGCAGCCGGGGATCGCGACGCCGATGGTGCCGGGCTTGCGCTCGCGCATGGGCATGTTGAACGAGGCGACCGGCGACGTCTCCGAGAGCCCGTAGCCCTCGAGGATGACGCAGCCGAACTTGTCCTCGAACGCCTTCATCACCTCGTGGGGCATGGCCGACCCGCCGGAGCAGCAGGTGCGCAGGTGGGTCGCGTCCATGGCGTCGGAGTCCGGGTGGTTGAGGATCGCGGCGTACATGGTGGGCACGCCCATCATGATCGTGACCTTCTCGTCGTTGATGACCTTGATGGCCTCGGCCGGGTCGAAGCGCGGGATGAGGGCGAGGGCGGCACCGGCGATCACCGCGGCGTTGAGCCCCACCACGAGGCCGAACACGTGGAACAGCGGCAGGCAGCCCATGACCACGTCGTCGGGCTTGGTCTCCTGGATGTCGACGGCGCTGCGGTGGGCGTTGAGGTGGACGTTGCTGTGCGTGAGCTCGGCGCCCTTGGGCCGGCCAGTCGTGCCAGAGGTGTAGAGCACGATGGCGGTGTCGTCGTCGGCCCGCTCCACGGGCTCGGTGATGGGCTCCCCGTCCTCGAGGGCGCCTTCCTCGGGGCCGAGCGGCCCGCACTGCACGATGCGCGTGCCCGAGCTCTTCGCGCCCTCGGTCGCCTCGGCCACGAAGTCCGGCCAGACGAACGCGACCTTGGCCCCGGAGTTCGTGAAGAAGAAGTCGATCTCGCCGGCCTTGAGGAGCGGGTTCATCGGCACCACGATGGCCCCCGCGAGCAGCGACCCGAAGAACACGACCGGGAAGGCCGGCACGTTGGGCAGGATGATCGCGACCCGGTCGCCCGGCTCCACCCCCGCCGCCCGCAGCGAGCCGGCGACCTTGGCCGCCATGCCGTGCAGCTGGGCGTAGCTCAGGTCGTTGCCCCTGAACTTGATGGCGGGCTGGTCCGGCTGCTTGGTCGCCGTCGTGACCAGGTTGGTGGCGAGGTTCGTCATCGGTGGCTCCGCATCGTCGGGGACGTGTCGTGCACATCCTCGCCCGTCGCGACGGGTTTGGCTACGCGTCGGTACGGCGTGTGCATCCGTACCCCGCCAACGCCGGACGGTGCGGGGGAGTGCCGCCACCGCCCGCCCGTCGGTGGTGTGCGGCAGGATGGCTCGCGTGAGTGAGATCGTCTCCAGCACCGTCCCCGACCAGGCCCGGCACGAGTGGGTCGACCTCGCCGAGCAGGCGTCCGCGGCCCAGTTCGCCTACCACGTCAAGGACGCCCCGACGATCAGCGACGGGGAGTACGACGCCCTCATCCGCCGGCTCAACGAGCTCGAGCACGAGCACCCCGAGCTGCGCACCCCCGAGAGCCCCACCCAGCAGGTCGGCGGCGCGGTGTTCTCCACCGACTTCCAGGCCGTCGACCACCTCGAGCGGATGCTGTCGCTCGACAACTGCTTCTCGCCCGAGGAGCTGGCCGCGTGGGCGGCACGGGTGACCCGCGACGCCGGCACCGACGACCTGCACTTCCTGTGCGAGCTGAAGATCGACGGCCTGGCCGTCAACCTCCTCTACGAGAAGGGGCGTCTGGTGCGGGCGCTCACCCGTGGCGACGGTCGGACGGGCGAGGACGTCACCAACAACGTGCGCACGATCGACGGCATACCCCACCAGCTCGCGGGCACCGGGCACCCGGCGCGCGTCGAGGTCAGGGGAGAGGTGTTCTTCCCCGTGGAGGCGTTCGCCGACCTCAACGCCTCGCTGGTCGAGGCCGGCAAGGCGCCGTTCGCCAACCCCCGTAACTCCGCCGCAGGGTCGCTGCGCCAGAAGGACCCGCGGGTCACCGCGAGCAGGCCGCTGCACATGCTCGTCCACGGCATCGGGTTCCGCGACGGCCTCGAGCTCACCCGCCAGTCGCAGGCCTACGAGCTGCTGCGTGAGTGGGGGCTGCCGATCTCCAGCCACTACAAGGTGCTCGACACCCTCGAGCAGGTGCAGGAGTTCGTCGTCCACTTCGGCGAGCACCGGCACAGCGTCGAGCACGAGCTCGACGGGATCGTCGTCAAGGTCGACGAGGTGGCCGTCCAGCGCCAGCTCGGCTCCACCTCGCGGGCACCCCGCTGGGCCATCGCCTACAAGTACCCGCCCGAGGAGGTGAACACCAAGCTCCTCGACATCCAGGTCAACGTCGGCCGCACGGGTCGCGTCACCCCGTTCGGCGTGATGGAGCCGGTGCTCGTCGCGGGGTCCACCGTGGAGCGCGCCACCCTCCACAACGGTGACGAGGTGCGGCGCAAGGGCGTGCTCATCGGCGACACCGTCGTGCTGCGCAAGGCAGGCGACGTCATCCCGGAGATCCTCGGCCCGGTCGTCGAGCTGCGCGACGGCACCGAGCGGGAGTTCGTGATGCCCACGCACTGCCCGTCGTGCGGCACCGAGCTCAAGCCCGAGAAGGAGGGCGACAAGGACATCCGCTGCCCCAACGCCCGGACCTGTCCCTCGCAGCTGCGCGAGCGGCTGTCGAGCCTCGCCGGTCGTGGCGCGTTCGACATCGAGGCGCTGGGTTGGGAGGGGTCCGTCGCCCTGCTCGACTCCGGGGTGCTCGAGGACGAGTCGGGGCTGTTCTCGTTGGGGGAGAAGGACATCGCCCAGGTCCCGCTGTTCACCCGGGCGGCGAAGAAGACCGACCCCGAGGACCAGGTCGTCGACGGCCGCGTGCTGTCGGCCAACGGTCGCCGCCTCGTCGACAACCTGCAGGCCGCCCGCACCCAGCCGTTGTGGCGGGTCCTCGTCGCCCTGTCGATCCGCCATGTGGGGCCCACGGCCGCCCGTGCCCTGGCGCAGCACTTCGGCTCCATGGACCGCATCCGCGAGGCGAGCCTCGAGGAGCTCGCCGGGGTCGAGGGCGTCGGTGGGGTCATCGCGGAGGCCGTGCGCGAGTGGTTCGACGGCCCTGCCGGCGACTGGCACACGCGCATCGTCGACCGCTGGGCCGCCGACGGCGTGCGGATGGAGGACGAGCGCGACGAGTCGGTCGAGCAGACCCTCGCGGGGATGACCGTCGTGGTGACCGGGTCGCTCGAGGGGTTCTCCCGGGACGAGGCGAAGGAGGCGATCCTGGCCCGCGGCGGCAAGGCCTCCGGGTCGGTCTCCAAGAAGACCGACTACGTCGTCGTCGGTGAGAACGCCGGCTCCAAAGAGGACAAGGCCCGCGAGCTGGGCCGCCCGATCCTCGACGAGGCGGGGTTCCGCCGGCTGCTCGAGACCGGGCAGGCATGACCTCGATGCAGGGTGCTCCACAGGCCGGTGGAGGAGGGAGGGCGTCGTGATCGACGAGAAGACCTACCTGCGCTTCTGTGACGAGGCGCTCGTGGCCATGCGCGACATCGTCGCCGAGCTCGGTGACGACCTGGCCAACCGCCGACCGGACCTCCCCGGCGCCAACACCCCTTTCGCGATCCTCACGCACTGCCTGGGCGTCGCCGCCCGCTGGGCCTCGACCGTCAACCTCGGCGAGGTCGTGCCACGCGACCGCGACGCCGAGTTCACCGCCTCCGGAGCAGTGGCCGACCTCGCGACCGACACCGACCGCACCCGGATCGCGTTGCAGGAGTGGGTGTCCCGCTCCGACGTGCATGCGCCGCCGGCCAACCCCACCCACGAGCGCGACGACTGGTACGCCGCGACGCAGGGCGGGGTGCTCATGCACGTCTACGAGGAGCTCGCCCAGCACCGCGGCCAGCTGGAGGTCACCCGCGACCTGCTGCATGCGCTGCCGCAGTAGGCCGGTCAGCCCCCAGCACGGCATGAGGGCGGACGCGCCTGCCCTGCGAGCGGCACATGGCCCACCTCCCGTTTGTGTGCCTGACCCACATTGAGCAGGGCCGTTCCCCGGGCGAAGCATGAGCCGCATGCGCCCGACAACGACGTCACGCCGGCGGATCGCCGCCCTCGCCACGACTGCCTCGCTCGCCCTCCTCGGTGGGCTCGCGACGGCCGCTCCCGCCTCGGCGGACAAGCCCCAGGGCGGTCACTGTGCCCGCCAGTCCAAGATCCGCGTCCCGGGTGCCGAGGTGCAGACCCTCGCGTGCCTCGACGACCTCACGACAGCCGGGACGGTGGCCTCGGGCCACACCAACCCGGGCGACTGGGCCGGCCTCAACGCCGCCGGCACGGTCAACCCCACCGGAGTGCCGGGCATCCAGGTGGACGGGTACTTCCCGGACACCTCGACGACCAACACCAACCACGGCTGGAACCACGACGCCCAGTTCGTCCTGCGCATCCCCGACCACTGGAACGGTGGCCTCGTGGTCAGCGGGGCTCCCGGCGTCCGCGCGCAGTACGCGAACGACTTCATCATCAGCGACTGGGTGCTCAGCAAGGGCTACGCGTTCGCCTCGACCGACAAGGGCAACACCGGTGCCTCGTTCTACGACGACGGCAGCAGCCCCGGCGGCTCGATCCGCGAGTGGAACTCCCGCGTCACCGAGCTGACCCTGGCGTCGAAGACCACGCTGCGGCAGGTCTACGCCAAGGCGCCGAGCCGCACCTGGATGGTCGGCATCTCCAACGGTGGCTACCTCACTCGCTGGCAGCTCGAGAACCGTCCCGACCTCTACGACGGTGGGGTCGACTGGGAGGGCACGCTGTTCCGTGCCGCGGGTCCCAACCTGTTCACCTACCTGCCGACGGCGCTGAAGAACTACCCGAAGTACGCGGCCACGGGCGACCAGGCTGCCCACGACGCGATGATCGCGGCCGGGTTCGCCCCCGGGTCGGAGTTCCTCTGGGCCTTCCACTACTCCTACTACTGGGACCTGACGCAGCGGATCTACCGGGAGGAGTTCGACCCCTCCTTCGACGGTTCGCTCAAGGCGGGCGTGCCGTTCTGCGCCAGCGGGACGCCGAGCTGCGACGCGGACTACGACTACGCCTCACGGCCGCAGGCGGTGAAGGACGCCGTCGCCTCGGTGTCCCTGACGGGAAAGATCGGCAAGCCGATGCTGACCGTCCAGGGCACGCTGGACACGCTGCTCCCGGCGGCGACCGACGCGGACGTCTACGACCGGCTCGTCGACCAGGCCGGTTCTGGCTCGCTGCACCGCTACTACTCGGTGGAGGACGGCACCCACACCGACGGCCTGTACTCCGCGTACCCCGACAAGCTGCGGCCGCTCCTGCCTTGTGCCCGCAGCGCGTTCGACGCCCTGACCGGCTGGGTCGAGCGCGGCACGCCACCGCCGGCCGACGGCTTCGTGGCCAGGCCTGCGAGCGGCGACATCGTCAACACCTGCGCCCTCTGAGGGCGGATCAGTCCGGCCGCACGCCGGCTGGGCGGTGAGTGAGCCCCGGCCCACCCTGCGCGGTCACTCCGCGGCGGTTCCTCCGGGAGCCGCCGCGGTGCCGCGGACGTCGCTGGCCTGCTCCTGCCAGATCGACTTCGTCTCGGCCATGGTCCGGTCCATGATCCGCACCATCCGCTCGCGCGCGGTGTCACTGTCGTGACGCTGGATCGCCTGGGCGACGTCCACGTGGAACTGGAGCGCGTCGACGTGGGGGTGGTGGGGCATGAGGCCGTAGGCGTGGCGACCGGTGAGCACCTCGGCGATCGGCTGGTGGAGGTGCTCGAACATCTCGTTGCGCGAGGCGGCCAGCACGCGCCGGTGGAAGTCGATGTCCAGGGCGAGGAACAGGTCCATCTCCCCGGACTGGCCCGCCTCCCACATCTGGGCGGCCAGTGCGACGAGCTCGCTGGCCTCGCGTGGCTGGGCGCGTTCGGCAGCCAGGGCCGCCGCTGCCGGTTCGACCGCCGAGCGCAGCTCCGTGATGGTCCTCAGCTGGCCGATGCGCCCCGCTCCCGCGAGCCGCCAGCGGATCACGAGCGGGTCGTAGACGTTCCACCCCCGCGGGTGCTGGATGATCGTGCCCACCCGGCGCCGGGACTCGACCAGGCCCATGGAGGCCAGCACCCGCAGCACCTCGCGCACCACCGACCGCGAGACCGCGTGCTCCTCGGCAAGGTCCTCGATGAACAGCACGGTGCCCGGTTCGAGCCCGCCCCCGCAGATGGCCGTGCCCAACGCCTCGAGGAGCCGGGAGTGCAACCCGGTCAGCTCTCGTCGGCCGTCGTCGGTGCCGGAGGTCTCCTGCGCCGTCTGTGCCATGGACAAAGCATACTCATGAGGCGGAAGTGCTTGCATAAAGCAGATGTATGAGCCTAGCATCGACGAATCAGCAGACGTAGGAGTCTGCTCGGCGACGGTTCCAACGGCGGAACGGCCAGGCGAGAAGGAGACAGTCGTGAGACGTCAGCCAGTAGTCATCAGCACCTCTCTGGCCGTGGTCGCGGCTCTGGGGATGTCGGCCTGTGGTGGAGGGGACGGCGGTGGGTCGGGTTCCAAGACCGTCCGCGTGACCCTGGCCAACCACGTCTGGACCGACAACATCAAGAAGGCCCTGCCCGAGTTCGAGAAGCAGTCCGGCCTGAAGGTCGAGATCACCCAGCTCGGCGAGGACCAGCTGTCCGACCAGTACAACGTCAAGCTCAACGCCGGCTCCTCCGACATCGACGTGATGATGTACCGCCCGTTGCAGGAGGGGAAGCTGTTCGCCAAGAACGGCTACCTCGCCGACCTCACCGACGACGTCAAGGCCAGCAAGGACTGGAACTGGGGCGACTTCCAGCAGGGGCCGGTCCAGTCGAGCACCTACAAGGACAAGGTCGTGGGTGTCCCGACGATCACCGAGCAGGAGGTCCTCTACTACCGCAAGGACCTGCTGAAGAAGTCCGGCATCGCCAACCCGCCCAAGACGCTGGACGAGCTGAAGACCGACGCGGCCAAGGTCGCCAAGGACAACCCCGGCGTCGCAGGGTTCGTGGCCCGCACCGGCAAGTCGGCCGCGGTCACCCAGTTCTCGAGCTTCCTCTACAGCTTCGGGGGTGAGTTCATCGGCGACGGTGACAAGGCGGCGGTCAACAGCGACGCGGCCAAGCAGGCCTACGCCTTCTACGGCGGGCTCATCAGGGACCACGGGCCCAAGAACGTCAGCACGGACATGAGCTGGCCCGAAGCCATGGCCATCTTCACCCAGGGCAAGGCCGCCTTCTACACCGAGGCAGACTCGCTCTACAAGAACGCCACCGACAAGGCCAAGTCCAAGGTCGCCGACACCGTCGGTTTCGCGCCGTTCCCCGCCGGCCCGGCCGGCTCCAAGCCGTACAACGTCCCGTCGTGGGCCCTCGGCGTCAACGAGGCCTCCAAGAACAAGGACAACGCCTGGAAGTTCATCCAGTGGGCCACGAGCAAGGAGCAGACCCTGGCCAACCAGAAGTCGGGGGTCCCCGGGGCGCGCACGTCGGTGTGGTCCGACCCCGAGGGGACGTCCACCTACCCCAAGGACCTCGCCGCGGCGATCGCCGTCAGCACCCAGAACGGTGTCGGTCACGACCGGCCGCTGGTGGTCAAGGTGCCCGAGGCCCGGGAGATCGTGGGCCAGCCGATCGTCGACGCCATCACCGGCAAGGACCCGGCCGCCTCGGCGGACGCGGCCAACGAGGCGTTCCAGAAGCTGCTGGACGACGAGAACAAGTGACGCGAGCCGCGTGGTCGGGACTGCGGTCCCGACCACGCGGCCCGACCACCAGGCACACCCCGTCCGCACGTCCAGGAGCGCCCCATGGCCACGTCTGCACCCGCCCTCCGCACCTCGGTGTCCACACCCGCATGGGCCCGCTGGGCCAACGACCACCGCAAGTGGCTCTTCGCCGGACCGGCGATGGCCTTCGTCGCGGTCCTGATCGTCTTCCCGGTGGCCTGGACGGTCTACCTCAGCCTCACTGACGCCGAGGGCTCGGTCCGGGCGGAGAAGGAGCTCACCGGGGCGGCCAACTACCTCGACGTCCTCGCGGACACCTCCCGCTTCTGGCCCGCCGTGCTGCGGACCGTCGAGTTCACCGGGATCGCACTGTTCTTCGAGGTCGTCCTGGGGATGTGCATCGCGCTCCTGCTGTGGCGGCCGTTCCGGGGCGAGAAGTGGGTGCGGGTCGCGATCCTGCTCCCGCTGGTTGCCACCCCCGTCGCCGTCGGCATGATGTGGCGGCTGATCCTCGACCCCAACATCGGTTTCGCCAACCAGGTGCTCGGCTGGGTGGGGATCCCGCCACAGCCCTGGCTGGCAGGGGAGGGGTCGGCGCTGGTGACCACGGCCTTCATCGACGTGTGGCAGTGGACCCCCATGGTGGTGCTCATCCTCCTGGCCGGCCTCACCGCGCTGCCCGAGGAGCCCCATGAGGCGGCACTGGTCGACGGCACGACCGGCTGGCAGCGGTTCCGGTTCATCACCCTGCCGATGCTCATGCCGACGGTGGTCGTCGCGATCCTGCTGCGCGGGATCGACGCGATCAAGACGTTCGACATCCTCTACGCCACCAAGGGCAAGGGAGGCGGGTCCTTCCACGAGGTGGAGACGCTCAACGTCTACGCCTACGGCCTCAGCTTCGACTACAACGAGTACGGCGTCGCCTCCGCCGTCCTCATCCTGTTCTTCCTCATCATCATCGGCTCCATGTGGGCCCTCACCGCCCGTCGCAGGGAGGAGCTCTCATGAGCCGTCGCCGGAGCTCGTTCACCACCTTCCGCGTGGCCGCTCTCGTGGTGGTCGTCGTCGTCCTGCTCGCGCCGCTGGTGTGGATGCTGCTGGCCTCGTTCAAGAGCAACGTCGACATCTACGACAGCAGCAAGGCGGTCTTCTTCTCGCCCACCCTCGACAACTACACGAAGGTGCTGGCGCAGGCCAACTACGGCCGCTTCATCCTCAACAGCTTCTGGGTGGCGTTCGCCTCCACCACGCTCTCCCTGCTGCTCGGCGTGCCGGCTGCCTATGCCATGAGCCGCTTCACCATGAACCGGTCCGCCCTCGTGGTCCTGATGGCGCGCGTCATCCCGGGCGTCTCGCTCCTCGTGCCCTGGTACTACGTGTTCTCCAACCTCCGGATGGTCGGCGGCTACACCGTCCTCATCCTCAGCCACATGTTCGTGGCCCTGCCCCTCGTCGTCTACATCATGATGGGCTACTTCGACGGCCTGCCGCTGGAGCTCGAGGAGTCGGCGATGGTCGACGGCCTGACACCCATCGGCGCCTTCCGGCTGATCACGCTGCCGCTGTCGGTCCCGGGCATCGCGACGGCCGGGATCCTGGCCTTCATCTTCTCCTGGAACAACTTCATGTTCGCGCTGGTGCTCTCCGACGCCCACACCAAGACGCTGCCCGTGGCGATCTTCAACTTCGTCGGCTACGCCAGCATCGACTGGGGCGGTCTCATGGCCGCGGCGACCGTGGTGACGCTGCCGATCATGGTCATCGCCCTGTTCACGCAGAAGTACATCGTCTCCGGCCTCACGGCCGGCGCCACGAAGGGCTGAGGCATGGAGACCATCGAACGCGTCGAGACCTTCATGGTGGCCCCGCGGTGGCTGTTCGTGCGCCTGGAGACGTCCGCCGGCCTGGTCGGCTGGGGCGAGGCGACCTGCGAAGGGCGGTCCGAGACGGTGCGCACCGCCGTGGACCAGCTCGCGGAGGTGCTCATCGGCCAGGACCCCGAACGGATCGAGGACCACTGGCAGGTCATGACCAAGGGCTCGTTCTACCGGGGCGGGCCGATCCTGGCCAGCGCCGTGAGCGGGCTCGACCAGGCGCTCTGGGACCTCAAGGGCAAGCGCTACGACACCCCCGTGCACCAGCTGCTCGGTGGGGCCGTGCGCGACCGCATCCGGGTGTACGGCTGGGTCGGCGGGGACGAGCCGGCCGAGGTGGCAGACCACATCGCCGAGCAGGTGCAGGCCGGTCTCACCGCCGTGAAGATGAACGCCAGCGGCCGGATGAGCCCTGTCGCGTCGGTGGCCGAGCTCGACGGCGTCGTGGCCCGGGTCGCCGCCGCTCGAGAGGTCCTCGGCGACAGCCGCGACGTGGCGGTCGACTTCCACGGGCGCTTCACCTTGGCGAACGCCCGCCGCGTCGCTCCCCTCCTCGAGCCCTACCGTCCGTTCTTCCTGGAGGAGCCGGTGGTGCCCGAGAACTCGCACCTCATCGGCGACTTCGTCAGGAGCACGACGACACCGGTGTCGACGGGGGAGCGGCTGTTCTCCCGGCAGGAGTTCCTGCCGGTCCTGCAGGCGGGCATCGCCGTCGCCCAGCCCGACCTGTCGCACGCCGGTGGCATCACCGAGGTCCGCAAGATCGCTGCCCTGGCGGAGACGTTCGACGTCCAGCTCGCGCCGCACTGCCCTTTGGGGCCCCTCGCGCTGGCCGCTTGCCTCCAGGTGGGCTTCGCCACCGCCAACTTCCTCATCCAGGAGCAGAGCATCGGGATCCACTACAACGCCGGTGCCGAGGTGCTGGACTACGTCGTCGACCCCGCGCCGCTCGCCTTCGTCGACGGCCACATCGAGCGGCTGACCGGCGCAGGACTCGGTATCGAGGTGGACGAGGCCGTGGTGCGCGCCGCTGACAAGCGTGGCCATGCGTGGCGCGGACCGGTGTGGCGCCACTCCGACGGCTCGTTCGCGGAGTGGTGAGCATGGGCACCGATGGCACCAAGGCCTTCTCGTCCACGACCTTCGTCGACGAGCTGTCGGCCGCCAGGGTGATGGCCATCATCCGGGGGAAGCACCCCGGGGCGGCCGAGGACGCCGCGGTCGCCCTGCTCGAGGAGGGCGTGCGCTTCGTGGAGGTCGCCCTGACGACACCCTCAGCGCTCGAGGTCATCAGGCGGGTGCGCGCCGTCGTCGGTCCCGACGTGCGGCTGGGGGCGGGAACCGTCCTCACGGCCGCGGACGTCGACGCCGCGGTGGCGGCCGGGGCCGACTTCGTCGTGACGCCGGCCGTCGCCCCCTCGGTGGCAGCGGCTGCCGAGCGTGGGGTGCCCTGCGCCGCCGGCGCATTCACTGCGACCGAGGCCCACGAGGCCCACGTGGCCGGCGCGGCGGTCGTGAAGCTGTTCCCGGCGTCGCTGGGCGGACCGAGCTACCTCAGGGCCCTGCGCGACCCGTTCCCCGACATCCCGTTCATGGCCGTCGGAGGGGTGGACGTCGACGCGGCACCCCTGTACCTCTCCGCGGGTGCCGTCGCGGTCGGGGTCGGCGGGCCGCTCGTCGGCGACGCCGCATCCGGCGGCGACCTCGCTGCGCTGCGCGAGCGGGCGCGCTCGTACGTAGAGCTGGCGGGAACCGCCTCGTGACCGCTCGACCGGACGTGGTCACCCTGGGTGAGTCGATGGTGACCTTCCGCTGGCCCGGGCCCCTGGCGCTGGGCGTGCCGCTCGTGGCCAGGCTGGCCGGCGCCGAGTCCAACGTGGCCATCGGCCTCGCTCGCCTGGGCCACCGGGTCGCGTGGGCGGGCAGGGTCGGGCAGGACGCCTTCGGGGACCTCGTCCTGCGCGAGCTCGCGGCCGAAGGGGTGGACACCCGGGCCGCCCGGCGTGACCCGGACGCACCCACCGGGTTGATGTTCGTCGAGAGCCGGACCGCGGACGTCGTCCGGGTCGAGTACCGCCGCGCGGGGTCGGCCGGGTCCCGGCTCGACGCGGCCGATGTCGAGCAGGCCCTCGACCCCCTCCCCAGGGTCCTGCACCTGACCGGCATCACGGCAGCCCTCGAGGGCCCGGCGGCAGCGGCCGTGCTGCACGCCGCCGAGCTGGCCCGGGCCGCCGGCGTGCTGGTGTCCCTCGACGTCAACCACAGGTCGCGCCTCTGGACCGCCGACGGTGCCAGGGCGGGACTGCGCCCCCTCGTCCGGCTCACGGACCTGCTCATCGCCTCCGAGGACGAGCTCGGCCTCGTCGCCTCTGGGGACGAGGAGACGTCCGTGGGGAAGCTGCTGTCCGAGGGGGTGACCCGCGTCGCCGTGAAGCGGGGGAGCGCCGGCAGCAGCCTCTGGGGCCCCCGGGGCCGCACCGACATGGACGCCCTTGCGGTCACCGCCGTGGACGTCGTGGGTGCAGGCGACGCCTTCTGTGCGGGCCTGCTGTCAGGGCTGCTCGACGGCATCGACGACGCGGACGCCCTGGCCCGCGCCAACGCCGTCGGCGCCGTCGCCGTGAGCACCCACGGTGACTGGGAGGGTCTGCCCCGCCGCCACGAGCTCGACCAGCTTGCCGGTGTCGCTGCCGGTACCGCCCACCGCTGACCACCTGAGAGGTTCACCCATGAAGATCGCGACCGTCGACGTCGTCGTCTGCAGCCCCGACCGCAACTTCGTGACCCTGCGCGTCACCACCGAGGACGGCCTGGTCGGCCTGGGGGACGGGACCCTCAACGGACGCGAGCTGGCCGTCGCGTCGTACCTCCGGGACCACGTGGCGCCGCTGCTCGTGGGCCGTGACGCCCACGCCGTCGAGGACACCTGGCAGTTCCTGTACCGGTCGGGGTACTGGCGGCGGGGACCGGTGACGATGGCGGCGATCGCCGCGGTCGACGTGGCGCTCTGGGACCTCAAGGCCCAAGCAGCCGGCATGCCTCTCTACCAGCTGCTGGGCGGGGCGTCCCGCACCGGCATCATGGCCTACGGCCACGCGTCGGGCCGGGACACGGCCGAGCTGTTCGACTCCATCCGGCAGCACCTCGAGGCGGGGTACCGCTCCATCCGCGTCCAGACCTCCGTGCCGGGCATCAATGCGGTGTATGGCGTGGCCGCGCAGCCGAGCAGCGAGGGAAAGCGGTACGACTACGAGCCGGCCCAGCGCACGCCGCTGCCGGCCGAGGAGGACTGGGACACCCGCGCCTACCTGCGGCACCTGCCCTCGGTGTTCGAGGCGGTGCGGGGGGAGTTCGGTCCCGAGCTCCCGCTGCTGCACGACGGGCACCACCGGATGACACCCATTCAGGCTGCCCGGCTGGGCAAGGACCTCGAGCCCTACGACCTGTTCTGGCTCGAGGACTGCACGCCGGCCGAGAACCAGGAGGCGCTGCGGCTGGTGCGCGCCCACACCACGACGCCCCTGGCGATCGGGGAGGTGTTCAACACCGTCTGGGACTACCAGACCCTGATCCGCGAGCAGCTGATCGACTACGTGCGTTCCGCCGTCACGCACACCGGCGGCATCACGGCGATGAGGAAGCTGCTCGACTTCGCTGCGCAGTACCAGATCAAGTCCGGCATCCACGGGCCGACGGACATCTCTCCCGTGGGCATGGCAGCGGCGCTCCACCTGGACCTGGCGATCCACAACTTCGGGATCCAGGAGTACATGCGCCACGGCGCCCTCACCGACGAGGTCTTCCGGCAGAGCTTCACCTTCGACGACGGCTACCTGCACCCCGGCAACGAGCCCGGGCTGGGCGTCACCCTCGACCAAGCGGCCGCTGACCGCTTCCCCTACCAGCCTGCCTACCTGCCCTTCAACCGGTTGAAGGACGGCACGGTCCATGACTGGTGAGGCGACTGTTGAGACGACGGGGGACGCCTCTGCCGCGACAGGCGCGACCATCAGGCACGTCGTGGTGATGGGGGTCTCGGGGTGCGGGAAGACCACGGTGGCGCAGGGCATCGCCCGGGTCACGGGCATGCGGTTCGCCGAGGCAGACAGCTTCCACTCCGCCTCGAACGTGGCGAAGATGAGCGCGGGACATCCCCTCGCGGACGCCGACCGGTGGCCGTGGCTCGACTCGCTGGCGCAGTGGATGGCTGCCGAGGACGCCCTCGGCCACTCGACGGTCATCGCCTGCTCGGCGCTGCGCCGCGCCTACCGCGACGTGCTCCGCACCGGGCCGCCGACCCTGTCGTTCATCCACCTCGACGGCCCGGTAGGGGTCGTGCAGGAACGCCTGGCAGCCCGGCGCGGCCACTACATGCCGGCGAGCCTGCTGGGGTCGCAGCTCGAGACGCTCGAGCCGCTCCAGCCGGATGAGTCGGGGGTCGTGCTCGACCTGACGCGCTCGCCCGAGGAGCTCGTGGCCGATGCGGTGTCGTGGTTGGAGCAGGGACCGCGACCGGTCGGGGCCGTGCACCCGATGCCATAGAGTTGGTCCTCGTGGCCGTCGACTTCCAGCAAGAGATCAAGAACCTCCGCACCACCATGGACTCCGTGCGTGAGGTGACCGACCTGGCCGCCCTCAAGGTGCAGATCGGCGAGCTCGAGGCCAAGGCCTCCGCCCCTGACCTCTGGGACGACCCGGACGCCGCGCAGCAGGTGACCTCCGCGCTCAGCCGCGCCAACGCCGAGTACGAGCGCGTGACCGGCATGGACTCCCGCATCGACGACCTCGAGGTGCTCGTCGAGATGGGCACCGAGGACGGCGGCGACGCCGACACCATGGCCGAGGCCGAGCGCGAGCTGGCCTCGCTGCAGAAGGCCGTCGGCGAGCTCGAGGTCCGGACGCTGCTGTCGGGGGAGTACGACGAGCGCGCCGCGGTCATCACCATCCGTGCAGGGGCAGGAGGCGTCGACGCCGCCGACTTCGCGGAGATGCTCATGCGCATGTACCTGCGCTGGGCAGAGCGGCACGGCTACCCCGCCCAGGTCATGGACACGTCGTACGCCGAGGAGGCCGGGCTGAAGTCGGCCACGTTCGAGATCAACGTGCCCTACGCGTTCGGCAACCTCTCCGTCGAGGCCGGCACCCACCGTCTGGTGCGCATCAGCCCCTTCGACAACCAGGGTCGGCGCCAGACGAGCTTCGCCGCGGTCGAGGTGATCCCGCTCATCGAGCAGACCGACCACGTCGAGATCCCCGAGAACGAGATCAAGGTCGACGTCTTCCGCTCCAGCGGCCCCGGTGGGCAGAGCGTCAACACCACCGACTCGGCCGTCCGCATGACCCACATCCCCACGGGGATCGTGGTGTCGATGCAGAACGAGAAGTCGCAGATCCAGAACCGCGCGGCCGCACTGCGCGTGCTGCAGTCCCGCCTGCTCCTCCAGCGCCAGGCCGAGGAGGCCGCTGCCAAGAAGGAGATGGCCGGCGACGTCAAGGCCAGCTGGGGCGACCAGATGCGCTCCTACGTGCTCCAGCCCTACCAGATGGTCAAGGACCTGCGGACGGAGTTCGAGGTGGGCAACCCCTCGGCCGTGTTCGACGGCGACATCGACGGCTTCATCGAGGCGGGCGTCCGCTGGCGCAAGGAGCAGCAGAAGGCTGCCGAGGCCTGACAGGCCGCCGAGGCCTGACCGGTCGAGGGGCCGCGCAACGCCGAGCAGCCGCGGCTGCACGGCATACCGGACACGGCGACCTATTCTCGGGTGGTCGTGCGTGCCGCCCCGGCGACGCGTACGCGGTCCCATCCGCCCCCCGGTAAGGCTCTGCACCCGCGCATGATCCGTTTCGAGAACGTCAGCAAGGTCTACCCCCGGTCCACCCGACCCGCGCTGAGCGACATCGACCTCGACGTCGAGCGGGGCGAGTTCGTCTTCGTCGTGGGGTCCTCCGGCTCGGGCAAGTCCACGCTGCTGCGCCTGGTCCTCAAGGAGGAGGGCGCCTCCAAGGGCAGCGTGCTCGTCGCCGGGCAGGACGTCGGCCGCCTGCCGTCGCGCAAGGTGCCGCGCCTGCGCCGCGAGATCGGCACCGTGTTCCAGGACTTCCGGCTGCTGCCCAACAAGACCGTCTACCAGAACGTCGCCTTCGCCCTGCAGGTCCTCGGCCGCTCCGGCCACGTCATCCGCCAGGTCGTGCCCGAGACCCTGGAGATGGTCGGCCTCGACGGCAAGGAGAAGCGCCTGCCGCACGAGCTCTCCGGGGGTGAGCAGCAGCGCGTCGCGATCGCGCGGGCCTTCGTCAACAAGCCGCCGATCCTGCTGTGCGACGAGCCGACCGGAAACCTCGACCCGACGACCAGCCTCGACATCGTGCGGCTGCTCGACCGCATCAACCGCACCGGCACCACGATCGTCATGGCCACCCACGACGACGACATCGTCGACCAGCTGCGCAAGCGCGTCGTCGAGCTCAAGAACGGCCACCTCATCCGCGACGAGAACAAGGGCGTCTACGGCAGCGGTCGCTGACCGCGCGCCACGGACTTCTGGAGACACCACCCCATGCGACTGCAGTTCATGCTCAGCGAGATCTGGATCGGCCTGCGCCGAAACCTCTCGATCGCCGTCTCCGTCATGCTCGTGACGATGGTCTCGGTCTTCCTGCTGGGCATCGGGCTGCTCGTCCAGCAGCAGGTCGACACCCTCAAGGGCTTCTGGTACGACCGCGTGCAGGTGACGGTCTTCATGTGCGGCCCCAACTCCCCGGAGAAGGCCTGCGCCAAGGGCACGGTCACCCCTGAGCAGCGCGACTCCATCAAGGCCCAGCTCGGCGAGATGAAGCCGCTGGTCAAGAACGTCTACT
This sequence comes from Phycicoccus sp. Soil748, assembly GCF_001428025.1. Classification (GTDB taxonomy): domain Bacteria; phylum Actinomycetota; class Actinomycetes; order Actinomycetales; family Dermatophilaceae; genus Pedococcus. The sequence goes on from NZ_LMSC01000005.1 coordinate 506,693, forward strand.
ACGAGTCCGAGCAGCAGGCGTTCGACCGGTTCAAGGAGCAGTACAAGAACTCCCCGATCTCGGACTACCTCCAGGTGGGGGACATCCCGCAGAACTACCGCGTGCAGCTGGCCGACCCGACGAAGTTCGCGGTGGTGGCGAGCGCGGTCGAGGGTGCGCCGGGGGTGGCGAGCGTCCAGGACCAGAAGAAGACGCTCGACAAGCTGTTCAAGGTGATGAACGTCGTCACCGTCGGCTCCCTCGTCCTCGCCGGGCTGATGGTGGTGTGCTCGGTGCTGCTCATGGCGACGACGATCCGCCAGGCGGCGTTCAGCCGGCGCCGCGAGACCGGCATCATGAAGCTCGTCGGCGCCTCCAACCTCACCATCCGGCTGCCGTTCGTCCTCGAGACGGTGCTCGCCGCCCTGCTCGGCGTGGGACTGGCCGTCGGGGGGCTGTGGGGCGCGACCGCCTACCTGTTGCCCCGCGTAGCCCGGGTGCTCCCCGCCGCGCCGCTGATCGGCGAGGGAGCGGTATGGGTGCTCGCGCCCTGGCTCGCCGCCCTCATGCTCGTGGTCGCCGTCCTGACCAGCTGGGCCACCCTGCGGCGCTACCTGCGCGTCTGACCGGCAGTCGTCCGGCATTTCACAGGTGCGTCGTCCCCCGAAACCCCTGAGGCTTGTGTTACCAATGAGGCCCATGAGCGCCATTTCGCCGCGACGCCGCGCGTCCCACTCGCTGCGGCTCACCGCCCTCGGTGTCGCCGTCGCCTGTTCGGTCGGCCTGGCCACCCCGTCGTTGGCCGCGGCGCCGGTGCTGCAGACCGCGGGTCGCGCCGCAGCGGTCCCGGCGGCGAAGGACCCCGGCACGGCGAAGAAGCAGGTCGACAAGGAGGTCGCCAAGCTCAAGGAGCAGCTCGAGGGCACCTCGGCCAGCCTCCAGGACGCCTACTTCGCCCTCCGACGCACCCAGCTCGCGCTGCCCGCTGCACAGGCGGTGCTCGACAAGGCCACCGCGGCGCAGGCGAAGGCCGACGCGCACAACGACGAGATGACCGTCGCGCTCGAGGTCGCCCAGGCCAACGAGGACCGAGCCGTCGACGCCCTTGCGACGACGCGCCGTGACCTCGCCGCCAGCCGCACCCGGGTGGCCCGCTTCGCCGCCCAGCTCTACCAGGACCAGGGCATGGGCCAGCTGTCCGTGGCCCTCAGCGCGACGACGCCCGAGGACTTCGCCAGCCGCGTCGCCATCAGCGACACCGTGATGGACGTCCAGAACCAGTCCCTCGCCAAGCTGGCCACCGCACGGGCGGCCGCCACTGCGCAGGAGGCCCACATCAAGGCCCTCCAGGCACAGGTGGCCGCGGCCAAGAAGCAGGCAGAGGTGGCCCTGGCCAAGGCGACGGCGGCGCGCGCCGACGCCGCTGCGGCGAAGGCGAAGCTCGAGGCACTCGCCCGGAAGCAGGCTGCCCAGTCGCGCGCCCTGGAGGCGCAGAAGGCCAGGGAGAAGACCCGGCTCGCCGGCGCGCAGAAGGAACAGGCCCGCCTGCAGGCGGTGCTCGTCGCGCGGGCCAAGGCCGCCAAGGCCGCGGCCGCCCGTCGCGCAGCCGCCGCCCGCCGGGCCGCCGCCGCGGCACGCAGGGCCGGGCGCCCCGTACCCCACGTCCCCAGCGCGCCCAGCGCCAACGGCTTCCTGTCCGCCCCCTCGGACGGCTGGATCTCCTCCGAGTTCGGCATGCGCTACCACCCGATCCTGCACTACTGGCGCCTGCACGCCGGTCGCGACTACGCGGCCAACTGCGGCACCCCGATCCGCGCCGCCGCGCCCGGTACCGTCATCTCCGCCGGCTGGGCCGGGGGCTACGGCCAGCGGGTCGAGGTCGACCACGGCATCCTGCGCGGCGTCGACCTGGTCACCGCCTACAACCACATGGAGCGCATCGTGGTCCGCGGTGGTCACGTCAGCCGCGGACAGGTCGTCGGGTACGTCGGGACCACCGGTGAGTCGACCGGCTGCCACCTGCACTTCGAGACCTACGAGGACGGCGTCCCGAAGGACCCGCGCCGCTGGCTCTGACGGACGGCGCGACCCGGCAAACCGCTGGCGGCCGCACCCCGTCCACCGGGTAGCGTTGGCATGCTGGTCGGCCCCCCGACCGGCACGGGACGACGGACAGGACGGGCAGTGGCCAAGGACCAGGGTCGCAAGGTGGTGGCGAGCAACCGCAAGGCGCGCCACGACTACCTCATCGAGGACACCTACGAGGCGGGGATCGCGCTCATGGGCACCGAGGTGAAGTCGCTGCGGATGGGCCGGGCCTCGCTGATCGACGGGTATGCCGCGTGGCGCGGGGACGAGCTGTGGCTCGAGGGCGTGCACATCCCGGAGTACGTCCAGGGCACGTGGACCAACCACACGCCGCGCCGGCGCCGCAAGCTGCTGCTCCACCGGGCCGAGCTCGACAAGATCGCGCGCAAGTCCTCCGAGACGGGGCACACGATCGTGCCGCTCCAGCTGTACTTCAAGGACGGGCTCGCCAAGGTCGAGATCGCGGTGGCCAAGGGCAAGCGGCAGTACGACAAGCGCCACGCGCTGCGTGAGCGCCAGGACAACCGCGAGGCGCAGCGCGCGCTGAGCAGCAAGGGGCGCCAGGACGCATGAGCCAGCACGGGGGGACGGTTCGACGCCGACTTCGAGCAGGGGGCAGGCGTCACGGTCCGGGGGTGGTGGCGGCGCTGGTGCTGGCGCTGGCCGTCCTGGTCCTCGGAGGGGCAAGCGCGACGGCGGCGTCCTCGGACGACTACGCGAGCTCCTTCCACGTCGACTTCACCGTCAAGCAGGACGGCTCCGTCGACGTGGCGGAGACCATCGCGTGGCACTTCCCGGACGGTGAGGCCCGGCACGGTATCGAGCGCTACGTCGTCGTGCGCGCCGGGTACCAGGACCGGGAGAACACCTACCGCGAGTACCCGATCAGCAAGGTCTCGGCGTCCTCGCCCTCGGGGGCGCCCAGCGACGTGTCCGTGAGCGACGCGGCCGACGGCACCTCGGTGCGGATCCGCGTCGGCAACCCCGACGAGACGGTCTCGGGCACCCAGCGCTACGTCGTGCGGTACACCCTCGGGGCCATCGTCAACGGCTTCACCGACCACGCCGAGCTCTACTACAACCTCGTGGGCTCGGCGAACGACGCCCTCTACGAGGACGTCAGCGCCTCGGTCACCGGGCCGGGTCCGGCCGACCGCGCGGAGTGCTTCTACGGCGAGCTCGGCTCGACCGACCGCTGCACCGCCACGCCCGGGGCGACCGCGCAGTTCAGTGCGCCGCGGGTCGAGCCCGGCCAGGGGGTCTCGATCCTGGCCTCGCTGCCGCGCGACGGGTTCGGCGCCCTGGAGCCGGTGCTGCACGAGGGCGAGGTGACCAGCGACGGCGGGGTCGTCACCACGCAGACCTCCAGGGCACTGGGAGCCCTCGCGCTCGGGACCGGTGCGGCCCTGCCGCTGCTCGCCGCCGGCCTCATGGGCACGCTGGTCTACACGCGGGGCCGTGACGAGCAGTACGCCGGCCTCACGCCGGGCCTGACGCCCGGGGTGGGTGAGAGCGCCGCGGTCGTGCACGGCGACAAGCGAGTGACCGCCGTGCAGTTCACCCCGCCCGCAGGCGTCCAGCCCGGCCTGGTCGGCACCGTCATCGACGAGACCGCCAACACCGTCGACGTCTCGGCCACCCTGGTCGACCTCGCGGTCCGCGGCCACCTCACCATCGGCGAGACGGAGAAGGGTGCGTTCCGCAGCAAGGACTGGCTGCTCACCCAGACCGCGCCGTCGGCCGAGCAGGCACGCACACCGCTGCAGCCGTACGAGCAGGCGCTGCTCGCGGGCGTGTTCGCCACCTCATCGTCGGTGACGCTGTCCTCCCTGAAGAACCACTTCAAGCCGACGCTGAGCCGGGTGCAGGAGCTCATGTACGACGAGGTCGTGCGCCGCGGCTGGTTCCGCCGGTCGCCCGCCGCCCAGCGCGGTGCCTGGACGACGCTGGGCAGCCTGATGGTGTTCGGCCCGCTGTTCGCCTCGATCTGGCTCGGGGGAGCGGTGTCGCGGCTCGGGGCCGGCAGCGGTTCCCCGGTGCCCCCCGGGTTCGCGCTCGCGGGTGGCTGCGCCCTCGCCGGGGCCATCGTGCTCTTCCTCGGCCGGCGGATGGCTGCCCGCACCGCGGCCGGGAGCGCGGTGCTGGCGCAGTCGGAGGGCTTCAAGCAGTACCTCGTGACCGCGGAGGCCAACCAGATCAAGTGGGAGGAGGCCCAGGACGTCTTCAGCCGCTACCTGCCCTACGCCATCGTGTTCGGGGTGGCCTCCCAGTGGGCGTCGACGTTCGAGAAGGTCGCCGAGGCCGCGGCCGCCGCGGGCCACGTCATCACCCCGCCGCTGTGGTACCTGGGGGGCAACTTCGGCTCGTTCAGCGGTATCGCCGACGGCATGGACTCGTTCGCGACGACGGCCGGCGGCACCTTCACCAGCACCCCGGGAAGCTCCGGCGGCTCGGGCTTCTCCGGGGGCGGCGGGTTCTCCGGCGGTGGTGGTGGCGGCTCCTCAGGCGGCTCCTGGTAGCCGACACGGCTCCTGGTGGCCGGCACGACGAAGCGGGGGCGGTGCGGCGACGCCGGGACGGTGGTCCCGGGTCGCCGCGCCGCCCCCGCTTCGCGTGGGTGCGCGTGCCGTCAGTGCTTGAAGGCGTCCTTGACCTTCTCGCCGGCCTGCTTCACGTCGGCCTCGGCCTGGTCGGTGCGGCCCTCGGCCTCGAGGCGCTCGTCGTCGGTGGCCTTGCCCGCAGCCTCCTTCGCCTTGCCCATGGCGTCGTCCTTGCTGTTGTCCAGCTTGTCGGTGAGTCCCATGACTGCACTCCATTCGTCTGGCCTGCGGTGATTTCGGACATGCACGGCGAGTGGCCGCTTCTTGACCTCCGTGCGCTTCGACCGTAACCCGAACACGGGAGAACCGCAGGTCAGCGGTAGTGCAGCCCAGGGCCGACGGCCTAGGAGCCCAGGACGAGGAGCAGGTCGCCGCCCTCGACCTGCTGCTGGGAGCCGATGGCCAGGCGGGTGACGGTCCCGGCCACCGCGGCGGTGATGTTGGCCTCCATCTTCATGGCCTCGATCGTGGCGACCACGGCTCCAGCCTCGACGACGGCGCCCTCCTCGACGGCCAGGCTCACGACCCCCGCGAAGGGGGCGGCGACCTGCCGCTGGTCGGAGGGGTCGGCCTTCTCGGCGGCCTTGACGTCCACTGCGACCTTCTCGTCGCGCACCTGGATCGGGCGCAGCTGGCCGCCCATGGTGAACATGACCGTGCGCATGCCGCGGTCGTCGGCGTCGGAGACCGACTGCAGGCCGATGAGCAGCCGCTTGCCGGGCTCGAGGTCGATCTCGTGCTCGTGCCCGACCTCGATGCCGTGCAGGAACTCGCGCGTGCCCAGCACCGCGAGGTCGGAGTAGGCGTCGCGCGACCTCTCGAAGTCCTTGGTCGGCCCGGGAAAGAGCAGGCGGTTGAGCGTCGGGCGCGGGGCCGCCCGCAGGGCCGCGGCGTCCTCCTCCGACAGCTCGGTGACCCGGGGCCTGGGGTTGCGGCCCTCGAGCGCCTTGGTGCGGAAGGGCTCGGGCCAGCCACCGGGCGGGTCGCCGAGCTCGCCGGACAGGAACCCGATGACCGAGTCGGGGATGTCGTACCGGGTCGGGTTGGCCTCGAAGTCGTCCGGGTCGGCCTTCGCGCCCACCAGGGCCAGCGCCAGGTCGCCGACGACCTTGCTGCTCGGGGTCACCTTGACGATGTTGCCGAGGATGCGGTTGGCGGCGGCGTACGTGTCCTCGACGGCCTCGAAGCGGTCGCCGAGCCCGAGGGCGATGGCCTGCTGGCGCAGGTTGGACAGCTGGCCGCCCGGGATCTCGTGCTTGTAGACCCGACCGGTGGGTGCAGGGATCCCCGACTCGAAGGGGGCGTAGACCTGGCGCACCGCCTCCCAGTACGGCTCGAGGTCGTTGACGGCAGCCAGGTCCAGACCGGTCGCGCGAGGAGTGCCGTCCGTGGCGGCGACGAGGGAGGACATCGACGGCTGGCTGGTCGTGCCCGACATGGCCGCGCTCGCGACGTCGACCGCGTCGACCCCGGCGTCGATGGCCGCGAGGAGGGTGCCGAGCTGGCCGCCCGCCGTGTCGTGCGTGTGCAGGTGGACGGGCTGGTCGAACCGCTCGCGCAGGGCCGTGACCAGGGTGCGGGCGGCAGGCGCCCGCAGCAGCCCGGCCATGTCCTTGATGGCGATGACGTGCGCCCCGGCCTCGGCGATCTGCTCGGCCAGGTGCAGGTAGTAGTCGAGGGTGTAGAGCTTCTCGCCGGGGCTGGTGAGGTCGCCGGTGTAGCAGAGCGCGACCTCGGCGACGGCCGTGCCGGTCGCGCGCACGGCGTCGACGGCCGGGCGCATCTGGCTCACGTCGTTGAGCGCGTCGAAGATGCGGAAGATGTCGATGCCCGTGGCCGCGGCCTCGGTGACGAACGCATCCGTGACGGCGGTGGGGTACGGCGTGTATCCGACGGTGTTGCGCCCGCGCAGGAGCATCTGGAGCGGCAGGTTGGGCATCGCCTCGCGCAGCTGGGAGAGCCGGTCCCACGGGTCCTCGGCGAGGAAGCGCAGGGCCACGTCGTACGTCGCCCCGCCCCAGGCCTCGACGCTGAGCAGCTGCGGGGTCAGCCGGGCGACGTGGGGGGCCACGTGCATGAGGTCGCGGGTGCGCACCCGCGTCGCGAGCAGCGACTGGTGGGCGTCGCGGAAGGTCGTCTCGGTGACGGCCACGGCCTCCTGGGCGCGCAGCGCGTCGGCGAAGGCCTGCGGACCCTCGCGCAGCAGCCGGTCGCGCGCGCCGGGCGGCACCGGCGAGGAGGTGTCGAGGGCGGGCAGCTTCGAGCGCGGGGAGATGGTGGTGCGCCCCGCTCCGTGGGGCTGGTTGACGGTGACCTCGGCGAGGTAGGTGAGCAGCTTCGTGCCGCGGTCGGCCGAGATCCGCGCCGTACGCAGCTCCGGCCGCTCGTCGATGAACGCGGTCGACAGGCGCCCGGCCTGGAAGTCCGGCTCCTCGAGCAGCGCCTGCAGGAAAGGGATGTTCGTCGAGACGCCACGGATGCGGAACTCCGCGAGGGCGCGGCGGGCGCGCCGTACGGCCGTGGGGAAGTCGCGACCGCGGCAGGTGAGCTTGACCAGCATCGAGTCGAAGTGGGCGCCGATCTCGGCGCCGACGAACACCGTCCCGCCGTCGAGGCGCACGCCGGCGCCGCCGGCGGAGCGGTAGGTGGTGATGCGGCCGGTGTCGGGGCGGAACCCGTTGGCCGGGTCCTCGGTGGTGATGCGGCACTGCAGGGCGGCACCGCGGATCTGCAGCGACTCCTGGGACAGCCCGAGGTCGGCCAGGGTCTCACCGCCGGCGATCCGCATCTGCGAGCTGACGAGGTCGACGTCGGTGATCTCCTCGGTGACCGTGTGCTCGACCTGGATGCGCGGGTTCATCTCGATGAACACGTAGCGGCCGTCGGGGGCGAGGAGGAACTCGACGGTGCCGGCGTTGACGTAGCCGATCTCCCGGGCGAACGCGACGGCGTGCGCGCACATCTGCTCGCGCAGGGCCGGGTCGAGGTTGGGCGCCGGGGCGATCTCGACGACCTTCTGGTGGCGGCGCTGGACCGAGCAGTCGCGCTCGAACAGGTGGATGACGTTGCCCTCGCCGTCGGCGAGGATCTGCACCTCGATGTGGCGCGGGCTGACCACGGCCTCCTCGAGGAAGACGGTCGGGTCGCCGAAGGCGGACTCCGCCTCACGCATGCAGGCCTCGAGCGCGTCGCGCAGGTCCTCGCGGCGCTCCACGCGCCGCATACCCCGACCGCCGCCACCGGCCACCGCCTTGGCGAAGACGGGGAACCCGATCTCCTCGGCGCCCGCGACGAGCTCGTCGACGTCGGTGCTGGGGGGAGCGCTGCGCAGGGTGGGCAGACCCGCCTGCTTGGCCGCGGCGATGGCGCGCGCCTTGTTGCCCGTGAGGTGCAGGACCGAGGCCGGCGGCCCGACGAAGGTGACGCCCGCCGCGGCGCAGGCCTCCGCCAGGTCGGGGTTCTCGGACAGGAAGCCGTAGCCGGGGTAGACCGCGTCGGCGCCGGCCTCCACCGCGGTGCGGACGACGCCCTCGGGGTCGAGGTAGGCGCGGACGGGGTGGCCGGGCTCCCCGATCTCGTAGGCCTCGTCGGCCTTGAGCACGTGCTCGGACTTGCGGTCCTCGTACGGGAACACCGCGACGGTCTTCGCGCCGAGCTCGGTGGCCGCCCGGAAGGCCCGGACCGCGATCTCTCCTCGGTTGGCGACGAGCACCTTGCTGAACACGAGACCTCCTGCGGGAGCTGCGGGGGAAGACCACTCGGACGGGCGTGCACGGCGAGTCTATTGAGCGCTCGCGTGGTGAGACAGCCTGACCGCCATGCGGACGCGCCGAGGGCGGACCGGGTTTCCGGTCCGCCCTCGGCGGGTGGTGCTGGCGGTGACTGGCGAGCGTCGCCGTCACCGCTTCGGCCTGCTCAGAGGCGCACGACCATCTTCCCGGTGTTGCCGCCGCTGAGGAGGCTGCGGAACCCCTCGACCGCGCTCTCGATGCCTTCGACGGCGGTCTCACGCCACGCGATACGGCCGTCGGCAAGCCACGCCGACATCTCGCGCTCGAACTCGGGGCGCAGGTCCTCGTGGTCGTTGACGAGGAAGCCGCGCAGGGTCAGCCGCTTGCCGATCGCCTGGAACAGGTTGCGCGGGCCGGGAGCCGGCTCGGTCGCGTTGTAGGCCGAGATGGCGCCGCACATGGCCACGCGTCCCTGCGGGCGCAGCGCGGAGATGGCGGCCTCCAGGTGGTCGCCGCCCACGTTGTCGAAGTAGACGTCGACGCCCTCGGGCGCGGCCCCGCGCAGCCCCTCGGCGATCGGCTGGGCCTTGTAGTCCACGACCCGGTCGAAGCCGGCCTCGTCGACCGCCCAGCGCACCTTGTCGGGGCCGCCGGCCGAGCCGACGACGAGCGAGGCGCCCTTGAGGCGGGCGATCTGGCCGACCAGTGAGCCGACGGCGCCGGCCGCCGCGGACACGAAGACGCGGTCGCCCTCGCGCAGCTCGGCGGTGCGCAGGAGGCCGGCGTACGCGGTGCGGCCGGTCATGCCCATCACCCCGAGGTACGCCGAGGGGGAGGCGAGCGTGGTGTCGACGACCCGCGCGTGCCGACCCTCGACCAAGGCGTGCGTGCGCCAGCCGTACGGGTGCAGCACCGTGTCGCCCACCTGCACGGGGCGGCCGGTCGCGTCGACGACCTCGCCCTCGAGCGCCTCGACGACACCGACGGCGTCACCGGTCATGGGCTGGCCGAGCTCGAACGGGGCCACGTAGGACTTCGCGTCGTTCATCCGCCCGCGCATGTACGGGTCGACGGAAAGGAAGGTGTTGCGCACGAGGACCTGTCCGGCTGCCGGCACGTCGAGCTCTGCCTGCACGAGGGAGAAGTCGGCGTCGACGGGCTCGCCGTGGGGACGGCGGACGAGGTGCCACTGGGTGCTGGTCGTCACGGGGGAGGTGCCTTTCACGAGGGGGTGAGGCCGAGGAACGGGCCCGTCGTGGCAACCGGCCCTGTCGTGGCGCTGTTCCCCGGACGGCGCGGAGGTGGGATGTCCCACAGGGCACGCCTGAGGCGGCAGCCGCACGGCCGCGGCACCGGGGTGCCGCGACCGTGTGGGCCGTGTCCTGCGTGGTCAGAGGTCGACCGGGCGCAGGACCTCCGAGACGCCATGGGCGATCTGCTCGTTGCCCATGTTGATGTTCGGGCGCACGACCTTCGCGTTGAGGGCGTCGGGGTCGGCGTCCTTGAGGCGCACCTCGTGACGCGAGAGGACCTTGACGGTCAACGTGCCCCCGCCGGCGGTCGTGAGCGTCGCGCCGTCGGACCGCAGCGCCTGCCGGTAGGTGACGGTGGCACCGGGCACCACGTGGTAGAGCAGCACGGCCTCGACCGTCGGGATGCCCAGCGACGCCACGTCGGTGAACACGGCCGACTCCGACGAGTACGTCTTGCCCGTGAGGTCCGAGGCGAGCCGGCGGAACGCCCGATCGGTCGGCAGGAACGCGGTCAGCGGCACGGTCCCGTCGGCCAGCACGGCCACCGGCGACTTCGGGTCGGCTTTGAGCACGGCCTGGACCGCGTTGTCGACGATGTCGAAGTCGTCCCAGTTGCGGTCGAACCCCGAGCCGTCCTTCGCGAGGACGGCAGCGAGGCTGCGGGTACCGCTCGGTCCGTGGTCCGCGCCGTGGGCGGAGGCGGACGGAGCGACGGCCAGGGCGCTGGCCACGGCGAGGCCGAGAGCGGCCAGTGAGGTGGTGATGCGTCGTACGGACATGCATGTCTCCTTGATCCACTGCGGTGTGGACGGTCCCGGACCGGGGTCACCGCTGGCCGCGGTCCGGACCCTGCGTCCGTGCTTCGGAGCGGTCACCCCAGCAGATTGGACAGACCTTGGACAGCTCGAGGGCCCGAGGGCGGCGGCCCGGCGTTGGAAATAGATGCGGGAGCTGTCGGCGTTGGACGCTACGATCGGCAAAGACAACTGAACAGCGTGTGTGTGAGCACCCCGTGCACCCAGCGTCGGCTCGTGAGCCGGCGGCACCGGAGCATGGGGGTGATCGGTTTCGACATTGGTCGGCATTTCAGGGGAAGCGGGTCGAGGATGCCTGGTTATCTCGTTAACGCTCCTGGCAAACCAATAGGTGCCAATTCCAAGCGCACCGACTTCGCCCTCGCCGCCTGAGCGAGCCTCGAAGTCCGTCAGCCTGAGTTAGTTCTCGTCTCAGTGTCTGGCGTCAGCTAGAGAACTTGCTGCGCAGCCATGTCGGGGGGCTGCGCGGGACTCCTACTCGACTGGGCCTGTCAGCGGACGTGTGCGTGCGAGCGCTGGGGCCGAGAAAATCCGCAGCGCACTGCACCCGGAGAAGCCCTGGTTTCCCGTCAATGGACGCGGGTTCAATTCCCGCCACCTCCACCATCGTGCCCACACCCACGCACCAGCTGTCAGGAGGGCCCGGCTCAGGCGCCGGGCCCTTCGTCGTCCCCGGATGGGTGCCGGCCCGCTGCGCATCCGGTGCGCCCTTGCGAGGATGGGGCGATGCTGCGCGACGACACCCCCCACGAGGAGCGGATCGGTCCCCGGGACCTGACCGCCTGGCCGACCCCGCCGGGGCGCGCGCTCGCGCGGGCCGCCCTGGCCGCCGGCAGGGGAGCGGCGCGCCTGGGCGCCTGGGGCGCTGCCAACCTCGTCCTCGTCCTCACCGCCCTCGTCGGCGGCGTCGTCGTGACCGCCCTGGTCGCCGCGGTCGCCCAGGTCTACGAGTCGGTGGTCGAGGCCGACGGCCTGGCCGGGCTGGACCGGCCCGTGCTGGACGCCGCGGTGGGCCTGCGCAGCAGCGGGCTCGACCATGCCGTCACCCTCTACACCGACGTGGGCGGACCCGTGGGCATGCCGGTGCTCGCCCTGCTCGCGACGCTGGTGATGGTCCTCCGCTGGCGCTCGCGGACCCCCGTGGTGCTCATGGTGATCGCGGCTGCGGGTTCGCTGGCGATGACCATCGCGGGCAAGGACCTCGTCGCCCGCGCCAGGCCGCCCCAGACCCTCGCGGTCCCGCCGTTCGAGACCTCCCCGTCGTTCCCGAGCGGGCACACGCTCAACGCCACCGTCCTCACCGGTGTGGCCGTGTACCTCGTGCTGCGCCGCGTCGAGTCTGCCCGCGGGCGCGCCGCCGTCGTGGGGGCCGGCCTGGTGTTCGTGCTCACCATGGGCCTGAGCCGCGTCTTCCTCGGCCACCACTGGCTCACCGACGTGGTGGCCGGCTGGGCCCTCGGCCTGGCCTGGGCCGCGGTGGTCGTCACGGCGCACCGCCTCTACCTGACCGTCCGCCAGGACCGCTCAGGCCAGGTCGGCCACCCAGTGGTCGCCCTCCGCACGGAAGCCGAGCCGCGCGTAGTAGGGGTTGAGCATCCCCGGCGGGGTGATGATGCGCCGGATGCCCTTGCCCCGGAAGAGGCCACTGCTGCGGTAGACGAACTCCCCGGGTGAGAAGTCCCTGAAGCGCGGCGTCACGTAGTCCAGCTCGACCTGCGCCACCCCGTCGCCGGCGTCGCGCACGACGACGACCCCGACGGTCTCGTTGCCGCGTTCGACGAGGTAGGCGCTGCGGCCCTCGCCGAGGACCGGCGCTGCATCCCCGGTCGCGGGCTCGAAGCGGGGGAAGTGCTTGCGGATGTCCGCGGCCTGCACCTTGAGGAAGTGCTGCAGGTAGGCCTCGTCGGGTCCGACGGGCACGACCTCGTAGACCTTGTCGTCGCCCCGCTCACGCAGCAGCCGGGAGATGAAGACGATGTTGATGCCGGCGATGACGACGTTCATCGCCACCATCGGCCACACGTGCACGAGGGCGTTGAACGCAGTGAGCGTGCAGCTCGCGACCAGGTTGAGCAGCCGGAACCGCAGCACCCGGGCCTGCAGGAGCGAGAACACCAGCAACGACGACCCTGCCCAGCCGAGGGTCTGGACCCACCACGTTGTCATGGCTGAAGTGTGGCGTACTGCGACCGGGCTCCCCGCCGCAGCAGCCGAGGGCCACAGCGGCCGAGCGTCAGCTGCCCTGCTGGGGCGCCCCCGCCCGCTGTGCCTCGACGTCGGCCTTGACGGCCTCCATGTCCAGCGCCTGCACCTTGGTGATGACGTCCTCGAGCATGGGCGCGGGGAGCGCGCCGGCCTGGGCGAAGACGAGGATGCCGTCGCGGAAGGCCATGAGCATCGGGATCGAGGTGATGTTGGCGGCAGCGGCGAGCGCCTGCTCGGCCTCGGTGTCCACCTTGCCGAAGACGATGTCGGGGTGCTGCTCGGAGGCGGCCTCGTAGACCGGCCCGAAGCGCTTGCACGGGCCGCACCACTCGGCCCAGAAGTCGACGAGGACGGTGCCCTCGTCGAGGATGGTCTTCTCGAAGTTCTGCGCGGTCAGGGTCGTGCTGGCCATGTGCCTACTTCCAGTCCCAGCGGACCACGACGGTCGTGGTCACGGTGTTCTCGCCCAGCTCGACGAAACCGTCCGTCGTGCGCGCGGCCATCAGGGCCATCCGCGGCTGGGGTCCTCCTTGCACAACGTCGGTCACGGCGAGGACCTTCCCGAGCTCCCGCCCGGCCAACGCGGCGTACTGCTCGGCCTTGGACCGGGCGTCGGCGAACGCGGCGTCACGGGCGCTCGCGAGCAGGGGCCGTGGGTCGGCCAGCTCGAGGCCGAGGTGGTCGACGGTGAGGGCGTCGCCGGCCGCCCCCGCGAACGCGGAGACGAGGCTGCCGGCGCGAGCGGGGTCGCGCACCGTCACCGACAGGGTCTGGTAGGCGTTGTAGCCCAGCACCGTGGTGCCCTCCCGGTCGTGCCGCGGCTGCACGCCGGTGTCGGTGGTGCGCAGGTCCGAGGGCTCGACCCCGTGGTCGCGGGCGGCCTGGGCGAGCGCGGCGGTCCGGCCCGCCGCGTCCGTCAGGGCGGAGGAGACGTCGTCGGCCTCGCAGCGGACGCCCACCCGCAGGCGCACCACGTCCGGGACCGCGGAGGCCTGGCCGGTGCCGCTCACCTCGATGTGGCTGCTCATCGGCCCAGCGTAGGTCGTGCGGTGTCGGCCCGACGTGGTTGGCTGGTGGTCGCACCGTCGGAACAGGACAGGAACCACCGCATGACCCAGCACCCGGCTGCTCCCGCCCCGGCCCTCGAGGGGATCCGCCTGCCCTCGCCGTCGGACATCGACGTCGAGCAGGTGCGCCACTACTGGGACGAGTTCGCCGCGGAGTACGACGAGTACCCCGACCACGGCCTGCTCGACCCCGACATGCGCGCCGCGTGGAAGGACCTGCTGCGCACGTGGCTGCCGGCCACCCCGAGCCGGGTCGCGGACCTCGCCTGCGGCACGGGCACGCTCTCGGTCCTCGCGGCCGAGCTCGGCCACGAGGTGAGCGGGGTCGACCTCTCCGAGGAGATGGTCGCCCTGGCCACGGCGAAGGCGGCACCCTTCGGCCGGGCCGTGGCTGTGGTGCAGGGTGACGCCGGCGAGCCGCCCCTGGCACCGGGCACGTTCGACGTGGTGCTGGCCCGCCACGTCCTGTGGACCCTGCCCGACCCGCTCGCGGCACTGCGCGCCTGGGCCGGCCTGCTGCGGCCCGGTGGTCGCCTCGTCCTCGTCGAGGGCCGGTGGGGTCTGGAGGGCGCCGACGGCAAGCCGGCGGCCCCCTGGCGCGCCGGGGTCCCGTCGCACGAGCTGGCCGCTGTGGTGCGCGAGCTCGTCGGTGAGCCCGCGGTGGTGCAGCTGACCGACTCGGTCTACTGGGGCAAGGAGATCGAGCACGAGCGCTACCTGCTCACGGCCCGGCTGGCGGACACGGCATGACCACCCGTCATGGCTGACGCGCCCTCCGAGCTGGCACCGCCCGGTACGGCGAGCCGTGCGGTCCAGCTCGTCGGCTGGGTCTTCGTGGTGCTCGCCGCTCTCATGGTCCCGTGGACGGTCTACCTGTCCCTCAACCTGCCACGGCACCACTTCGCCTCCCACTACGACCTCGCCTGGGGTGGCTTCGACGCGGCCATGCTGGTCTCGCTGGCAGCCACCGCCTGGTCGGCCCTGCGCCTGCACACGACCCTGCCTCCACTGGCCGCCGTCACCGGGACGCTGCTGGTCACCGACGCCTGGTTCGACGTGGTGATGTCACCGACGGCCCACGAACGCTGGGTCGCGGTCGCCATGGCGGTGCTGGTGGAGCTACCGCTCGCGGGGGTCTGCCTGTGGCTGTCGGTGACCGGTCACCAGCTCGTCGTGCGCCGCCTGCGCCGCCGGCGCCCCCGGCGTCCCGGTTTGCGCCCCCGGTCCTGAGCCGCCACAGTCCTTGGGGTGAGCGAAGCGACGAGCAGCACCGCGACCCACCCGACGGACGGCAGGACAGGCCCCGGTTCGCCGGGCGTCGCGGACACCCAGCTCCAGGCCGGGCTGAAGCCGCGCCACGTCACCATGATCTCGATCGCCGGCGTCATCGGTGCCGGACTGTTCGTGGGTTCGGCCAAGGCCATCGCGACCGCCGGCCCCGCCGTGCTCGTCGCCTACGCGCTCGCCGGGGCGCTCGTCGTGCTGGTCATGCGCATGCTGGGCGAGATGGCGACCGCCCAGCCCGACACCGGTTCGTTCTCGACCTACGCCGACCGTGCCCTCGGACGCTGGGCCGGCTTCTCCATCGGGTGGCTCTACTGGTGGTTCTGGGTCATCGTCATCCCCGTCGAGGCAACGGCGGGGGCGCTGATCCTCGGCGACTGGTTCCCCGCGGTGCCGCAGTGGCTCTTCGCCCTGCTCATCACCGGGCTGCTCGTGGCGACGAACCTGTTCAGCGTCGGCAACTACGGCGAGTTCGAGTTCTGGTTCGCCCTGGTCAAGGTCATCGCGATCGTGGCGTTCATCGGTGCCGGCGTGCTGGCCGTCCTCGGTGTGCTGCCCGGGTCGCACACCTCCGGCGTCGGCCACCTGTGGCACGACGGCGGCTTCATGCCCAACGGCTTCGGTGCCGTGCTCTCGGCGATGCTCGTCACGATGTTCACGTTCATGGGCACCGAGATCGTCACCATCGCCGCGGCCGAGTCGCCCAACCCCGAGGCCGGCATCCGCCGCGCGGTCAACTCGGTGATCTGGCGCATCAGCCTCTTCTACCTGGGCTCGATCTTCGTGGTGGTCGCCCTGGTTCGGTGGAACGACCCGGCCCTGGTGGACCAGAGCTCCGGCTCCTACCAGGTCGCCCTCGAGCGCATGGGCCTCGGCGGGCTGACCACCGTGCTGGAGCTCGTCATCCTCACGGCGGTGGCCAGCTGTCTCAACTCCGCGCTCTACACCGCGTCGCGCATGGCGTTCTCGCTGTCCACGCGCGGGGAGGCCCCCAGGGCCTGGTCCCGGGTCACCTCCCGCGGGGTGCCCGCCTTCGCCATCATCGCCAGCTCGGCCGTCGGCTTCCTCGGCGTCATCGGCAACTACCTGCTGCCCGAGAAGATCTTCGGCTACCTGCTGGCGAGCTCCGGCGCCATCGCCCTGTTCGTCTACCTCGTCATCGCGCTGTCCCAGCTGCGGATGCGGCGCACCCTCGACGCCGAGGGCGCGACGCCGGCCGTGCGCATGTGGCTGTACCCCGGGCTGACCTACGTGACCATCGCCTTCATCGCCGCCGTGCTGGTCCTCATGCTCGTCCGCCCCGGCCACCGGCTCGAGCTCGGCCTGAGCCTGGCGCTGGCCGCGGTCATCCTCGCGATCGGCCTGGTGCGCGGGCGTGGCCGCACAGCCGACGATGCCGGTCGCGATGGGGCCGACCGCCCGGTCGGCGAGACCGTGGGGACCTCGGTTCGGCGTACCCCGCGGTAATCGGGACAATGCACGGCATGACCGCCGTGCCCTCCGTGTCCAACTCCATCACCGTCCGCCTCACGCTCCCCGCCCGCGCCACCGCGGTCTCCGAGCTGACCGGGATCGTCGAGAAGAACGGGGGACTGGTCACCGGTCTCGACGTCACCGCGTCCGGCGCGGACCGCCTCCGGGTCGACGTCACGGCCGCAGCGCGCGACACGGCGCACGCCGACGAGATCGTCGAGCAGATGCGCGGGGTCCACGGTGTCGAGATCGGCAAGGTCTCGGACCGCACCTTCCTCGTGCACCTCGGCGGCAAGCTCAAGATCGAGTCGAAGGTCCCGATCCGCAACCGCGACGACCTGTCGCTCATCTACACACCGGGTGTGGCCCGCGTGTGCATGGCCATCGCCGAGAACCCGTCGGACGCCCGCCGCCTGACGATCAAGCGCAACACCGTCGCCGTGGTCACCGACGGCTCGGCGGTCCTCGGCCTCGGCAACATCGGCCCCCTCGGCGCACTGCCGGTCATGGAGGGCAAGGCGGCACTGTTCAAGCGGTTCGCCGACATCGACGCCTTCCCGATCTGCCTCGACACCCAGGACACCGAGGAGATCATCACGGCGGTCAAGGCCATCAGCCCGGTGTTCGCCGGCATCAACCTCGAGGACATCTCGGCCCCGCGCTGCTTCGAGATCGAGGCGCGGCTGCGCGAGGAGCTCGACATCCCGGTCTTCCACGACGACCAGCACGGCACGGCGATCGTCACGCTGGCGGCGCTGCGCAACGCGCTGCGGGTCGTCGGCAAGGAGCTCAGCGAGGCCCGCGTGGTCCTGAGCGGTGCCGGTGCCGCCGGCACCGCGATCCTCAAGCTCCTCCTGCGGGCCGGTGCCAGCGACGTCGTCGTCGCCGACCAGTACGGCGTGGTGCACGCCGGGCGCGAGGACCTCGCGGCCGAGGGCCAGCACAACCTGCGCTGGGTCGCCGCCAACACCAACCGGCGCGGCCTGACCGGGACGCTCAAGGAGGCCGTGGCCGGTGCCGATGTCTTCATCGGCGTCTCCGCCCCGGGCATCCTCACCGGCGACGACATCGCCACGATGAACGACGACGCGATCGTGTTCGCGATGGCCAACCCCGAGCCGGAGGTCGACCCGATCGCCGCGGCCCAGCACGCCGCCGTCGTGGCCACCGGGCGGTCGGACTTCGCCAACCAGATCAACAACGTCCTGGTGTTCCCCGGCGTCTTCCGCGGCCTGCTCGACGCGGCCTCCACCTCGATAGACCTCGACGTGATGCTGGCGGCGGCCAAGGCGCTCTCCGAGGTGGTGCACCCCGACGAGCTCAATCCCGCCTACATCATCCCGAGCGTGTTCCACCCCGACGTGTCGAAGGTCGTCGCGGCGGCGGTCAAGGCCGCGGTGCTCGGGCAGGGCCCGGAGGCCGCCGAGCGCGCGGCGGTCGCCGAGGCCGCCTCACCCACGGGCGACGAGGCCGAGCTCATCGGCTAGCAGCTCCAGGCTGCGCAGCTTCGCGTCGAGGTCGGGCGTCGGTGCCACGAGGGTGACCTCGTCGGCGCCGGCCTCGTCCGCCAGCGCCGTCAGGCCCTTGGCCACGTCGGCGGCCGGCCCTGCGTACACCCGGCCCTCGAGGGTGGGGGCAACGCGGGCGTAGTCGTCCGAGAGCCGGAACTCGCGGATCTCCGCAGCGCTCGGCCGGGTGGTGTCGCCGCTGCGGATGCGGCGCATCTGCAGCGCCCAGCCGGCCCGGAAGTCGGCGGCCACGTCCTCGTCGTCGGTGGCCAGGGCCAGCACCGAGATGATGACGCGCGGGGTGTCGCCGAGCGGCCCCGGCCGGAAGTTGCGCCGGTAGGCCTGGAGCGCGTCCACCGCGAGCTCGGGTGCCATGTGGTGGGCGAAGACCGTCGTCATGCCGTTGGCCGCGGCGAACGCCGAGCCCCACCCGCTCGACCCCAGCATCAGCAGCTCCGGCGAGGTGTCGACCACCGGGGTCGCGAGCACCGACCGGAACGGGTGGTCCTCCGGCCAGCTGTCGGCGAGGAACGCGAGCAGCTCGCCGGCCTGCTGCGGGAAGTCGTCCGCGGTCAGGGCCTCGCGCGACCGGCGAAGGGCGAACGCCGTGAGCTGGTCCGTTCCCGGCGCCCGGCCGAGGCCGAGGTCGATGCGGCCCGGGTGCAGCATCTCGAGCGTCTTGAACCACTCGGCCACCTTGAGCGGGGAGTGGTTGGGCAGCATGATCCCGGCGGCGCCGACGCGGATCCCCGACGTCTGCCCCGCGAGGTGGGCGATGAGGATCTCGGGCGAGCTGCTCGCGAGGCCGGCGAAGCTGTGGTGCTCACTGATCCAGTACCGGGCGTAGCCCAGCCGGTCGGCCGCCTGCGCCACCCGCGTGCTGCGGGCGATCGCGTCCTGGGCGCTCAGGCCGGCGGGCACGTCGACGAAGTCCAGCAGGGACAGCGGCCGGGTACGGGGCGCAGCCGGGTCGGTCGTCGGGCCGGCGGTGGGATCGGGGGTGAGGTCGTTCGTCGTAGTCACGTGGGGGCCAACACCGGTCGGGGGTGACCGATTCCGCGGCGGCCGACCACGCCGCCTACCCTGAGCGGGTGACCCGGCCGACCGACACGACGCGTGTCCCCGCGGTTGCTGCGGCGGGCCGTCACCCCGTGGTGCAGGTGGTCGCGCTCCTGTCGGTGGTCGTGCACCTCGCCGCCATCTACTGGCCGCGGGTCAGCGTCGTGGGACCGGTGCCCTGGACCGACAAGGTCGTGCACGTGCTCCTCTTCGGCGTTCCCACGGTGCTGCTCCTCGTGGCCCGTCCGTGGCGGGTGCGCCCCGGGCTCGTCGTGGTGGTCCTCGCGCTGCACGCCCCCGTGAGCGAGCTGCTCCAGCACTTCCTGCTGCCCCACCGGTCCGGTGATGCGTGGGACGCGGTGGCCGACCTCGGGGGAGTGGTGCTCGGCGTCACGCTCGTGGTGGTCGGGAGACGTCTCCGGCGCTGGTAGAGTGGAGGTGCTCAGTTCGGCAGGCGCCTGGCAGCGCCACCGGAGGCACAGTGGCCTCACCACGTTTTCCCGATTCCGACTGAGCCCCACCGGATGACAACTGTTGGTCCGGTCCAGCGGGCGCTGACGCGCCTGAGGCTCGTCTTCATCGCTTCCCTCGCCAGGTGGCTCGAGACGTGTCTACCTCGAGCACCTGAAGTGAGTTGAACATCTGTGCCCAAGAACCTGCGATCCGGCGCGCCCAAAAAGGCCCGTTGGACCCCTGACCAGAAGGCTGCCGCGAAGAAGGGCCCCAAGAAGGCCCACCGTGGTCAGTCCGCTGCCGGTGGCGCCGGCAAGTCCTCGTATGCCAGCCGTCCGGCCCGCGACGCGGACCGCCTGGCCCGCCGCGAGTTCGACCGCGACGACCGGCCCCAGCGCCGCGACTCCCGCGACGACCGCCCGCAGCGGTCGTTCAACCGTGACGACCGTGGCCCCCGCCGCGACTCGCGTGACGACCGCCCCCAGCGGTCCTTCAACCGTGACGACCGCCCGCAGCGGTCGTTCAACCGTGACGACCGTGGCCCCCGCCGCGAGTTCGACCGTGACCAGCGGCCCCAGCGCCGTGACTTCTCCCGCGACGACCGCCCGGTCCGTCGCTTCGACCGTGACGACAACCGTGGCCCGCGCCGCGAGTTCTCCCGCGACGAGCGCCCCCAGCGCAGCACCTACTCCCGTGAGGACCGCCCCGTGACCAGCTACTCCAACGACGACCGCCCGCAGCGTTCGTTCAACCGCGACGACAACCGTGGCCCGCGCCGCGAGTTCAACCGCGACGACCGCCCGCAGCGCTCGTTCAACCGCGACGACCGCCCGGCCCGCACCTTCAACCGCGACGACCGGCCGCAGCGCTCGTTCGACCGCGATGACAACCGCGGCCCGCGCCGCGAGTTCAACCGCGACGACCGCCCGGCCCGCACCTTCAACCGCGACGACCGCCCGCAGCGCTCGTTCGACCGCGACGACCGCGGTCCCCGTCGTGACTTCAACCGCGACGACCGTGGACCCCGCCGTGACTTGGGCCGCGCTGACCGCTTCGACCGCGCCCCCCGTTTCGAGGACCAGGTGGACCCCGAGGCCGAGCGCATGGAGGCCGACACCTGGGTCAAGGCGACCCGCAAGAGCGTCGACGGCCCCGTGACCGTCGCCGAGGACAACGGCTTCGCCGCCCTCGGCCTGTCGACGCGCCTGGTCGAGCGGCTGGCCCGTGACGGCATCACCGCGCCGTTCCCGATCCAGGCTGCGACCATCCCCGACGCCCTCGCCGGCAAGGACGTCCTCGGCCGTGGCCAGACCGGCTCCGGCAAGACCCTCGCGTTCGGCCTGCCCGCCCTGTCGCGCCTGGACAACGGCCAGAAGGCGGCCCCGCGTCGCCCCCGCGCCCTCGTCCTGGTGCCGACCCGCGAGCTGGCCATGCAGGTCTCCGACGCGCTCGAGCCCCTCGTGCACGTCCTCGGCCTGCGCCACAAGCTCGTCGCCGGTGGCCTGTCCTACACGACGCAGATCAACGCCCTCAACCGCGGCGTCGACCTGCTCATCGCCACCCCGGGTCGTCTCAAGGACCTCGTCGAGCGCGAGGCCGTGATCCTCGACGCCATCGAGATCGCCGTCCTCGACGAGGCCGACCACATGGCCGACATGGGCTTCATGCCCGAGGTCACCGCGATCCTCGACCAGATGCCCGCCGGCGGCCAGCGCATGCTGTTCTCCGCGACGCTGGACAAGGGTGTCGACAAGCTCGTCGACGGCTACCTCACCGACCCGGTGACGCACTCCACCGACGACGCCAAGGCCTCGGTCACCACGATGGAGCACCACGTGCTGCTCATCGACCCGATGCACAAGAAGACCATCACCGCTGAGGTCGCCAACCGCTCGGGTCGCACCGTCGTCTTCGTGCGCACCAAGCTCGGCGCCGACCGCGTGGCGCTGCAGCTGCGCGAGCAGGGTGTCTTCGCCGCTGCGCTGCACGGTGGCCTCAACCAGGGCGCGCGCAACCGCGTCCTCGGGGCCTTCCGCGACGGCAGCCTGCCGGTGCTCGTCGCCACCGACGTCGCCGCTCGCGGCATCCACGTCGACGACGTCTCCGTCGTCCTGCAGGTCGACCCGCCGGCCGACCACAAGGACTACCTGCACCGCTCGGGCCGCACCGCCCGCGCCGGTGACAAGGGCACGGTCGTGACCCTGGCCCTCCCGCACCAGCGCCGCACCATGGAGCGCATGGCCCGCGAGGCCGGCATCGACGCGGTGCCGACCAAGGCGGTCCCCGGCGACGAGCGCCTCGCGGCGACCGGCGCCGTCACCCCCAGCGGCATCCCGGTCCCCGAGGACCAGGTGCGCCGGGTGCTCGAGGGCGAGAAGCGCGGCGGCCGTCGTCCCGGTGGACACGGTGGCCCGCGTGGCGGTGGCCCCCGCGGTGGCGGCCCCCGCGGCCCGCGCCAGGGCGGCAACCGCTCCTACGGTGACCGCCCCGGCGGCCAGCGCGAGCGCGGCAGCTACTCGCGCGGCTGACGCCGCCGTCGGCGCCCGGATGATCGGGCGCCAGCTCAACCGAACAGCCACAGCCCCGGTCCCCGCGACCGGGGCTGTGGCGTCTGTGGGCATGATGGTGGGGTGGACACCGACCTGTCGGGCAGCCTGCTCGTCGCGACACCCCAGATCGAGGAGGGGGTGTTCTGTCGCAGCGTCGTGCTCCTGCTCCACCACGACAGCGAGGGCGCCCAGGGAGTCGTGCTCAACCGGCCGATGGAGGCCCGTGTCGACGCCGTGCTGCCGGACTGGCAGCCGCACGTCACCGCGCCCGCCGTCCTCTTCGAGGGTGGCCCCGTGGGACTGGACAGCGCCCTGGGGCTGGTCACCGTGCCCGGCGACGTCGAGCCCATGGGCGTCAAGCGCCTCTTCCGAGGACTGGGCCTGGTGGACCTCGACACGCCTCCCGCGATCGTGGTGCCCGAGGTGGCGGGGCTGCGGATCTTTGCCGGGTACTCCGGGTGGTCGCCCGGCCAGCTCGAGGAGGAGGTGCGCGCGGGGAGCTGGTACGTCGTGGAGTCCGAAGGCCGCGACGCCTTCGACGCCGACCCCACCCAGCTGTGGGTACGCGTGCTGCGCCGGCAGCGCGACCACCTCGCCTTCGTGGCCACATTCCCCTCCGACCCCGAGCTGAACTGACGCCCAACGGGCGCCATGGGCGTCCGGGACCGCGGCATACACTCGGGGCATGAGCGAGCCCCAGATCCCCCTGGACGACCCGCTGGCCCCCTCGGCCCAGCCCTCCACGCAGACCGCCGTGCTCGAGCGCGAGCAGGTCGAGGAGCAGCTGCAGGAACCCGGGGACCACGAGCGCTTCTCCCACTACGTGCGCAAGGAGAAGATCCTCGAGAGCGCCCTGTCCGGCGAGCCGGTGGTGGCGCTGTGCGGCAAGGTCTGGGTGCCCGGCCGCGACCCGAAGAGGTTCCCGGTGTGCCCCACCTGCAAGGAGATCTACGAGGGTCTGCGGGCCCCGCAGGACGGCGGCGAGTGACGCAGGCCCCCTGACCTGCCCTTTTGCGAACGAGTCTTTACCTGCCGTTGAGACCGGGTAGTCCGCGGGAAACGTAGCGTCGCGGCGTCGGCCCCGGTCACCGCAGGCCGGGTGCCCTGTGAAAGGACGCCCATGAAGCTTCGATCCCGCATCGCACTCTCGTCCCTCCTGCTGGGGGCCGCCGCCCTCGGACTGGGCCAGGGCAGCGCCACCGCGCAGCCCATGGCCGGCGAGAGCACCGTCGCCGCCGAGTGCGCCACCCACCACGACTCGGTGAACGCGGCCCGGTCCGCCCGGGGCGGCAACCGCCAGGACGGCAACGAGCTCTCCGCGTCGCAGGCGAAGGCCATGGAGGCCGGTCTGGCGAAGGCGATGGCTGCCAAGGGCTACACCAAGACGGCCAACGGTTCGGCGCGCAAGCCGGGAGGCGGCGGGGCGTTCGCCGCGACCACCGTGCGTGTCTACGTGCACGTCATCACCAGTGGTTCGGCGGGCGCGATCAGCTCCAGCCAGGTCAATAACCAGCTCGCGGTCCTCAACAACGCCTACGCGTCGTCCGGCTTCAGCTTCACCCTCGCCGGGACCGACACCACCAACAACAGCAGCTGGTACAACCTGTCGCAGGGCAGCAGCGCCGAGCGCTCGATGAAGACAACGCTGCGCAAGGGGACGATGGCCGACCTCAACATCTACACGGCCAACCTCTCCGGCGGGCTGCTCGGCTGGGCGACCTTCCCGAAGTCGAGCTACGACGCCATGGACGGCGTCGTCATCCTCGACCAGAGCGTCCCGGGCGGCACCGCCTCTCCCTACAACCTCGGTGACACCGCCACCCACGAGGTCGGCCACTGGGCCGGGCTCTACCACACGTTCCAGGGCGGGTGCACGGGTCAGGGCGACTACGTCTCCGACACCCCGGCCGAGGCCTCTCCCGCCTACGGCTGCCCGACCGGGCGTGACAGCTGCGCCTCGTCCTCCGGCCTGGACCCCATCAAGAACTTCATGGACTACACCGACGACGCGTGCATGAACACCTTCACCACCGGCCAGACCACCCGCATGCAGAACTCCTGGGTGACCTACCGCCAGGGGAAGTAGCACCAGCGCGGCCACTCGCACGAGCTGGCACGAGCTGGCACGAGCTAGCACACCCCGGGGCCCCGGCAGCGATGCCGGGGCCCCGGCATGTCGTTTCCCGACAGCGGCTACCGTGGCTCGCCTATGAGTACCGCCGCCGCTTCGCACCTGTCACCAGCCTTCCCGGAGCGGGCGGCCTGGGGCACGGCCTCCAAGCTCCGCGCCTGGCAGCAGGCCGCGCTGAGCAGCTACCTCGAGCAGGACCCCCGCGACTTCCTCGCCGTGGCCACCCCGGGCGCCGGCAAGACCACCTACGCCCTGCGCCTGGCTACCGAGCTCCTCGGCCGCGGCACCATCTCGGCGGTCACCATCGTGGCCCCCACCGAGCACCTCAAGACGCAGTGGGCCGAGGCGGCGGCGCGGGTCGGCATCCACATCGACCCCAAGTTCTCCAACTCCTCGGCCAGGCACTCCAGCGAGTACCACGGGGTGGCCCTGACGTACGCCCAGGTGGCCAGCCGCCCGTCGCTGCACCGCACGCGCACGGAGTCCGCCTCCACGCTGGTCATCCTCGACGAGATCCACCACGGCGGCGACAACCTGTCCTGGGGTGACGCCATCCGCGAGGCGTTCGAGCCTGCGACCCGTCGCCTCGCCCTCACGGGCACGCCGTTCCGCTCGGACACTTCCCCGATCCCGTTCGTGACCTACGCCGAGGACCGTGACGGCATCCGTCGCTCGTCCGCGGACTACACCTACGGCTACGCCGAGGCCCTGCGCGACGGCGTCGTGCGCCCGGTGCTCTTCCTGGCCTACGGCGGCGCGATGCGCTGGCGCACCAAGGCCGGCGACGAGATCGCAGCGCGACTCGGCGAGATGCTGACCAAGGACGCCATGGCCCACGCCTGGCGGACGGCACTCGACCCCAAGGGTGAGTGGATCCCGTCGGTCCTCGCCGCCGCCGACAAGCGCCTCACCGAGGTACGCCGCGGCGTGCCCGACGCGGGCGGCCTCGTCATCGCCTCCAACCAGACCTCCGCCCGCGCCTACGCCAAGATCCTCGAGTCGATCACCGGCGAGAAGGTCACGACGGTGCTCTCCGACGACGCCGGGTCCTCCGAGCGCATCGAGGAGTACGCCGCGGGCGACTCGCGGTGGATGGTGGCGGTGCGCATGGTGTCCGAGGGCGTCGACGTGCCCCGGCTGTGCGTCGGCGTCTACGCCACCTCCACCTCGACCCCGCTGTTCTTCGCCCAGGCCGTGGGCCGCTTCGTGCGCGCCCGGCGCCGTGGCGAGACCGCCTCGGTCTTCCTGCCCTCGGTGCCAGTCATCCTCGAGCACGCCGCGCGCCTCGAGGACGAGCGCGACCACGCGCTCGACCGGCCGCAGAAGGACGACGGCAGCGCCGCGGCCATGTGGGCCGAGGAGGACGCGCTCCTCGAGGCGGCCAACCGCACCACCCGGACGCCTGACATCGAGCAGCTCACCTTCGAGGCGCTCGAGTCCGACGCCGAGTTCGACCACGTGCTATTCGACGCCAAGCAGTTCGGCCTCAACGCCGTCGTGGGCTCGGACGAGGAGCAGGAGTACCTCGGCCTGCCGGGGCTGCTCGAGCCCGACCAGATGGCGGTCCTGCTGCACGAGCGGCAGACCGCCCAGCACGGGCGCCGACCCAAGGCGGCCGAGCCCGCGCCGGTGTCGGCGCACCGGGCGCTGGCTGCGCAGCGCAAGGAGCTCAACAAGCTCGTCGCCGCCTACGCGCGCAAGAACAACGCCCCCCACGGCGTCGTGCACAACGACCTGCGCCGCGCCTGTGGTGGGCCCTCCCTCGAGGAGGCCACCTCCGAGCAGGTGACGGCCCGGATCGACAAGATCCGCGCCTGGTTCGTCGGCCGCCGCTGAGGGCCGGCGCCACGCCACCACCAGCCCGAAGTCCCAGACCTCGGCCCAAACCGACCCCAGTGCCCTGAAGTCTGGGACTTCGGCTCAATGTGACCCCAGGTGACCCGAAGTCTGGGACTTCGGCTCAATGTGACCCCAGGTGACCCGAAGTCTGGGACTTCGGGTCATCACACGGCGCTTGCCTCAGCCGCCGGACTCCACCAGGGGCAGCGTGCGCAGCGGTATGCGGGTGGCCAGCGAGATCGTGGTGTTGGCGCGCACCACGTGGCGGTCGTCGACCACGGCGTCGATGACCCGCTGCAGGTCGGCGTTGTCCCGGGCGACGATGTGGATGAACACGTCCCCGGAACCGGTGATGGTGTGCGCCTCGAGCACCTCGGGGATCGCCTGCAGGTGCTCGACGACGGGGGAGTGGCCGCGGCCCTGGCGGATCTCCAGCGTGCAGAAGGCCGACACGGGGTAGCCCATCGCGGCCGGGTCGAGCTGCGGGGCCCAGGACCGGATGACGCCGCGGGACGCCAGCCGGTCGAGCCGTGCCTGCACGGTCCCGCGGGCGACGCCGAGGGCCCGGGAGGCCCCGAGCACGCCCACCTGCGGCTGGTCGGCGAAGAGCGCGAGCACGCGACGGTCGAGGTCGTCGAGGATCATGGTCACATTGTCCACCCTCGCCGGGGTATGAGCAGGCACTCTGCGCACTCTGCCCAACTCCACCGCGTACGGTTGCACACACCCGACCCACCCGCCACGCTGCAGCCATGACGGACACCACCCTTGACCTGACCCCGCAGGAGCGCGAGGCCAACCTCGACATCGAGCAGCTCAAGCAGCTCGTCGGCCTCGTCGAGTACGACGAGTCGAAGGACCCCTTCCCGGTCACCGGGTGGGACTCCATCGTCTTCGTCGTCGGCAACGCGACCCAGACCGCGCACTACTACATCTCCGCGTGGGGCATGGAGCTCGTGGCCTACGCGGGTCCGGAGAACGGCCAGCGCGAGCACAAGTCGTTCGTGCTGAAGTCCGGCTCGATCCGCTTCGTCATCAACGGCGCGGTCACCCCCGACAGCCCCCTCATCGCCCACCACGCCAAGCACGGTGACGGTGTCGTCGACATCGCCCTCGAGGTCCCGGACGTCGACAAGTGCGTCGCCCAGGCCAAGGCCGCCGGTGCCCGTGTCGTCCGCGAGGCCGAGGACATCACCGACGAGCACGGCACGGTCCGGATCGCGTCGATCGCCACCTACGGCGAGACCGTGCACAGCCTCGTCGACCGGTCCCGCTACACCGGCCCCTACCTGCCCGGCTACGTCGCCAAGACGTCCACCTTCGAGAAGCGGGAGGGTGCCCCCAAGCGTCTCTTCCAGGCCCTCGACCACATCGTCGGCAACGTCGAGCTGGGCCGCATGGAGGAGTGGGTGACCTTCTACAACAAGGTCATGGGCTTCGTGAACATGGCCGAGTTCATCGGCGACGACATCGCCACCGACTACTCGGCCCTGATGTCCAAGGTCGTGGCGAACGGCAACCACCGCGTGAAGTTCCCGCTCAACGAGCCGGCGATCGCCAAGAAGAAGAGCCAGATCGACGAGTACCTCGAGTTCTACGACGGCCCGGGCGCCCAGCACCTGGCCCTGGCGACGAACGACATCCTGCGCACCGTCGACGAGCTCCGCAAGGAGGGTGTGGAGTTCCTCGACACCCCCGACTCGTACTACGAGGACGAGGAGCTTCGCGCTCGCATCGGCAACGTCCGCGTGCCGATCGAGGAGCTGCAGAGCCGCAAGATCCTGGTCGACCGTGACGAGGACGGCTACCTCCTGCAGATCTTCACCAAGCCCCTCGGCGACCGTCCGACGGTCTTCTTCGAGATCATCGAGCGGCACGGCTCGCTCGGCTTCGGCAAGGGCAACTTCAAGGCGCTGTTCGAGGCCATCGAGCGCGAGCAGGACGCCCGCGGCAACCTCTGAGGCAGCCTCCCACACGACGAGGGCCGGTACGCCGCGTGGTCACCACGCGGCGTACCGGCCCTCGTCTGTTGCGGAAGGCGGCTCACTCGCCCCGGCTGCTCAGTCGCGCTGCGCCAGGCGGGCGTTGCGGCGCCCGTAGGTGAAGTAGACGACGAAGCCCACGAGCATCCACACCAGGAACCGCGACCACGTCTCGAGCGACAGGTTGGTCATCAGGTAGAGGCAGGCCAGGGCCGACAGCACGGGGATCACGGGGTTGAAGGGCACCCGGAACGGTCGCTTCATGTCCGGGCGGGTCCGGCGCAGGATCGGCACCGCGAGCGAGACCACGACGAACGCGAACAGCGTGCCGATGCTCACCAGGTCGGCGAGGTCCTTGAGCGGGACGAGGGCGGCGAGCAGCGCCACGAGCACGATCGTGCCCATGGTGATGCGGTACGGCGTGCCCCACTTCGGGTGCACCTTGGCCACCGCGGGGGGCAGGAGGCGGTCGCGACCCATGGAGAAGCCGATCCGACCCATGGCGACGATGTCGACCAGGATCACCGAGGTCAGGCCGGCCACCGCCGCGATCGAGATGAGCGTGGCGGCCCAGTCCGCCCCGACCGACTCGAACGCGCTGGCGATGGGGGCGCCCTCGTTGAGCTCGCCGAAGGGGACCATGCCGGTGATGACCAGCGAGACGCCGATGTAGAGCACGGTGCAGATGCCGAGGGTGCCGAGGAGGCCGAGCGGCAGGTCGCGGCTGGGCTTGCGCGTCTCCTCGCCGAGGTTCGCGACGGCCTCGAAGCCCGTGTAGGCGAAGAACACCACGGCGGCGGCAGTCAGGACCCCGGCGAAGCCGAACGCCGTCGGCTCGATGCCGAACACCGCCTGGCTCAGGGGCTGCTTGAGGCCCGAGACGCTCTCGGCGACCGGTCGCGACGGCGGCACGAACGGCGTGAGGTTGGCGCCCTTGACGAAGAACGCACCGGCGACGATGACGAAGACGCAGATGGCGACCTTGACGGCCACCAGGGCGTTGGTGACGCGCGCGCTCTCGCGGATGCCGACGATCGCGACGACGCCGAGCACGAGGACGATCGCGACGGCGCCCACGTTGACGGGCGCCTTCTCGCCGAACAGGGACGTGGGCAGGCCGAACAGCTCCTGCATGTAGCCGGACCAGCCGCGCGCGACGACGGCGGCGCCGAGCGCGAACTCGAGGATGAGGTCCCACCCGATGATCCACGCGAAGACCTCACCGATCGTCGCATAGGCGTAGGTGTACGCGCTGCCGGCGGTGGGCACGGCGGCCGCCATCTCCGCGTAGCAGAGCGCCGCCAGCAGGCTCACGAGCCCGGCGATGGCGAAGGAGAACACGACCCCCGGGCCGGCGTGGTTCTTGGCCTCGATGCCGGTGAGGGTAAAGATGCCGGTGCCGATGACGATCCCGATGCCGAACCCCATGAGGTCCACCGCACCGAGCCGCCGCCGCAGGTGGGTGACCTCGCCGCCGGCCTCGGTGCCCGCGTCGTCCGCCTGGGCCAGGACGTCCTCGACGGGTTTGGTGCGCAGGACCGAGTTGCTGGGATCTCTCATGGCCAACCACCCTAGGGTCGGCCGGAGGCAGCCGCCCGGCGGGCACCGCGCCCGTGGCCCGCAGGGGCGCCGCGCGCGCCGCGCCCCTGGCTGGACGCGGGTCCGCGCGTGAGAGGCTGATCCCATGCAGACGCCCACGCACGCCGGCTGGTTCGACGACCCGGAGGACGCCGAGCAGCTGCGCTACTTCGACGGCGTCGTCTGGACCAAGCACACCACCCCGCGCTCCACGCGTCAGGCCGCTCCCGCGCCGGTGCAGCCCAGCCAGCCCGCGTCGTCGGTCCCGCCGGGTCAGCCGTACGGCGCCCAGCAGCCCGGCGCCCAGCCCGGGGCCCAGTCGGGGGCCCAGTCCGGGGCGCAGCGCCCCTTGCCGCCGACGGCTCCGCCGCAGTGGCAGCACCCGAACCAGCAGTTCCCCGGGAGTCCCCAGCCCGGGCAGTGGATGCCGCCGGCGTACGGCGGGCTGCCCACGGCCCAGCCGAGCACCCCTGACGGGCAGCCGCTCGCGTCGTACTGGCAGCGGGTCGGCGCCTTCATCCTCGACTGGGTGGTCCAGGGCGTCCTTGCCGCGATCGTCGGCTACTACTTCCTCGCCAAGGCGATGGGCGACTACGTCGACCAGTTCAACACCATGGTGGGCAACGCCGAGAGCGGCCGGCAGCCGGACCTGACCGCGCTCGCCGACAGCATCGACACCCGCGCCCTGATGGCCTACAGCGTGGTTGCCATCGCGGTGTTCGTCCTCTACCAGACGTTCTTCCTCACCCGGTTCGGCGCGACGCCCGGCAAGCTTGCTGTCGGCATCAGGGTGCGCCTGCGCGACCGGCCGGGTCGCCTCTCGACGGGTGAGGCGCTGCGCCGTGTCGCCCTGCCGGTGGTGCTCTTCGTCGGACAGATCGTGCCGCTGCTCGGCGTGCTGGCCCTCCTCGTGCGCGTCCTCGACCTGCTGTGGGCCTCTTGGGACCCGCAGAAGCAGGCCCTGCACGACAAGGTCGGCCGGACCAACGTCGTCGTGGGGCGCGCTCCCCGTCCCTAGTCGGCTGCGGGGACGATGGTGCCCCGCACCTCGCCCAGCCCGACCCGGCTTCCCCCGGGTCCCGGCGCCCAGGCACGCAGCACGACGACGTCGCCGTCCTCGAGGAACGAGCGGGTGGAACCGTCGGCCAGCGTCACCGGTTCCGCGCCGTTCCACGACAGCTCGAGCAGGCTGCCGCGCGTGCCGCGGTCGGTCCCGGAGATGGTCCCCGAGCCGAACAGGTCGCCGGGGCGCACCGAGGCTCCGTTGACGCTGAGGTGGGCGAGCATCTGGGCGGGGGACCAGTAGAGGTCCCGGTACTCGGGGCGGGAGACCACGGTGCCGTTGAGCTCCACCTCGTAGTGGATGTCCAGCCCGTACGCCGTGCCGTCACCGACGAGGTAGGGCAGCGGCTGGGGGTCCTGCGTCGGCAGCTGGACGCGGGCGGAGGCCAGGGCGTCCAGCGGCACGACCCAGGCCGAGATGCTCGTGGCGAAGGACTTGCCGAGGAAGGGCCCGAGCGGCACGTACTCCCACGCCTGGATGTCCCGGGCGCTCCAGTCGTTGAGCAGGACGACGCCGAAGAGGTGCTCGTGGGCGTCGTTGACCGACACCCGCTGCCCGATCACGGTCGAGCCGCCCACGACGAAGCCCAGCTCGGCCTCGATGTCGAGCCGGACGCTGGGGCCGTAGGTCGGCGCAGCCTCCGAGGGCGCCTTGCGCTGCCCGCTGGGGCGGACCACGTCGGTGCCGGAGACGACGACCGTGCCCGCCCTTCCGTGGTAGCCGATGGGCAGGTGCTTCCAGTTCGGAGTGAGCGGCTCGGAGTCCGGCCTGAACAGGCGACCCACGTTGGTGGCGTGCTGCTCGCTGGCGTAGAAGTCGACGTAGTCCGCGACCTCGAACGGCAGGTGCATCCGCACCTGCTCGAGGGGCACCAGGTAGGGCTCGACGCAGTCACGATGGCTGTCCTGGGTGAGCACCTCCGTCAGCCAGGCACGCGCCGCGCCCCAGGCCTGGCGACCCTGGGCGAGGAACGGGTTGAGGGTGGGCGCGAGCCAGACCTCACCGGACTCCATACCGGCGCGCTCGGCGCACGCCCCGGCGTCCAGGACGAGGTCGCCGACGCGGACACCCACGCGCGGCGCGGTGCCCTCGGTGGAGAAGACGCCGTACGCGAGGGTCTGCAGCCCGAAGGGGTGGTCGGCGGGGACGTCGAGCCACGAGCGGACGGGGCCGGGGGCGGGGCTCGTCTCGGTGGTCTGGTCGGGCACGGTCAGGCTCCTTGGATGAGGCGGCGCGTCATGAGCTCGCTGATCGGGTCGGTGACCTCACAGCACCCGTATGCCGTGAAGCTCCTGCGGATGGATGCCACGTCGTGTGCGGCGAGGGCGCCGGCACGGCGGGCGAGGTCGTCGTCCGCCCGGTCCGCGAGGACTGCCGTGAGCAGGTCGGGGCCGTCGCCGGCCACGGCACGGTGGACCGCCAGCAGCACGTTGAGCAGCCCGTGCTGCTCGCCCTCGGCCCGGGTGCCGCGCACCAGGTGGTGCAGGCCGCCGGTGAGCTTGAACGGGACCTCGCGGCGTACCGCGGCCGCGACGAAGGCCGCCAGCTCCTGCTCGGTCGGCCACGGCCAGGTCGGGGTGGCGCCGGTGCGGAACTTGGCCTGCACGGCCAGACCCTCGTCCAGTGCTCGCCGCAGGTCGTCGAGCGCCTGTGCCTGGTGCTCGTCGCGGTCCACCTCGAGGGTCAGCGGGAGCCCTTGCAGCTGCGCGTCCCGCCACTGCGGGGACCACGCCATCTCCACCCCGACCGGCGTCACTCCGCCGGCTGCGACCAGCGTGGTGACGGCGGTCTGCGTCTCCGCCGTCGTGACGCCGGGCCGCGCCACCAAGGCCACCTCGAGGGGTGGGCTCGCTGCGGAGGACGTGCTCGCCACGACCGTCTCGAGCCGGCCCGCGTCGGCGACCGGGACGAGCAGCGGTCCCACGAGCGGCGCGTACGCGGCGGCCCGGTGGAACCGGTGGCGACGCACGGCCTCCCCGAGCGGGGCGTTGCCCGGAGGGAACACCGCCGCGTCGTCCACGAGCCCGGTGAACAGTGTCGGGTCGGCGACGCGCTGGGAGGCGGCCTCCGACGACGGTGTCATGGCGGCGAGGCTACTAGGGTGGCAGCGGGCCGAGGACCCGGCCCGCGGTCCCTCTGCGAGAGCGGCGGAGCCAGCCGACGAGACCACGACGAGGTGGACAGTGGCGCACTACCAGGCCATGGGTGACATCCCGCCCAAGCGGCACACGCAGCACCGGCGACCCGCCCGCGGCGGCCGCGCCGGCGAGCTCTACTACGAGGAGCTCATGGGGGAGGAGGGGTTCTCCTCCGACTCCTCCCTGCTCTACCACCGCAACATCCCCTCGACGGTGGTCGCGGCGCGGGAGTGGACCATCGGTGACCTGTCCACGACGCCCAACCACCCGCTGGTGCCGAGGCACCTCAAGCTGCACGAGCTGTTCACCGCCGCCGACGTCAAGCGCACCGACGTGGTGACCGGGCGCCGGCTCGTGCTCGGCAATGGCGACGTCCGCATCTCGTATGCCGTCGCCGGCGCTCCCAGCCCCTGGTACCGCAACGGCGTGGGGGACGAGTGCGTCTACGTCGAGCGGGGACGGGCCCGCGTGGAGACGGTGTTCGGCGCCTTCGACGTCGCCGAGGGCGACTACCTCGTGATCCCCCGGGCCACGACCCACCGGTGGATCCCCAAGCGCTCCACCAAGGAGCCGCTGCGCGCCTACTGCATCGAGGCCAACTCCCACATCGCACCGCCGAAGCGCTACCTGTCGCGCTACGGTCAGCTCCTCGAGCACGCCCCGTACTGCGAGCGGGACCTGCGCGGCCCGGCCGGCCCGCTGCTCGCCGAGGACATCGGGGCCAAGGCCGACGAGGAGACCGAGGTCCTCATCAAGCACCGGGGCAACGGCCCCGGCGGGATCGTGGGCACTGCGCACACGCTGCCGTTCCACCCCCTCGACGTGGTGGGCTGGGACGGCTGCCTCTACCCGTACGCCTTCAACGTCCGCGACTTCGAGCCCATCACCGGGCGGGTGCACCAGCCGCCGCCGGTGCACCAGGTCTTCGAGGGCTGGAACTTCGTCATCTGCAACTTCGTGCCGCGCAAGGTGGACTACCACCCGCTGTCGATCCCGGTGCCGTACTACCACTCGAACGTCGACAGCGACGAGATCATGTTCTACGTCGACGGCGACTACGAGGCGCGCAAGGGCTCCGGCATCGGCAAGGGCTCTGTCTCGGTGCACCCGGGCGGCCACGCCCACGGCCCGCAGCCCGGAGCGAGCGAGGCCTCGATCGGGGCGGAGTACTTCGACGAGCTCGCCGTCATGGTCGACACCTTCCGCCCGCTGGAGCTGGGGGAGGGCGGCCGGGCGGTCGACGACGGTGCCTATGCGTGGTCCTGGAGCCGTCCACGCACCTGATCCAGGCGTGAAACCGGCCTCCTGGAACCACCCGGGGCACCAAAGGCATTGCGCTGCAACAGTTCTCGCGCCGGGAGGGCCTCTGCGGCGGCTCCTCAGCCGCCAGCTGGAGGTGCCTGGGACCTCGATTTTGGCGTCTCGCCGATCATGGTCTACAGTTGAGTCATCGCCGAACGCCAAGCGCGCTTCGATCCCGGTGCCTCGCAGAGCGAGGACGGGATTTGACGCCCAAGTTGCGAAGCGAATAACCTACAACGGTTGCCCCGAAGACCTGAGCCGGAAACGGCGGGTTGATGG
>NZ_LMSC01000006.1:0-163 GCF_001428025.1 Phycicoccus sp. Soil748
CCAGTGGCTCGACGACCGCAAGTGGGCCTACGTGCGCCTCGAGGGCCGCGCGTTCGGCGACGTGCCGCTGAACCTGGAGTACAAGCTCGAGGTCTGGGATTCCCCGAACTCGGCCGGCATCATCATCGACGCCATCCGCGCCGCGAAGATCGCCAAGGACCGC
>NZ_LMSC01000006.1:179-77720 GCF_001428025.1 Phycicoccus sp. Soil748
GCGCTGACGCGGGGGCGCTGACCCCAGTGCCACCCCGTACAGCCGAAGAGGCCCCACCCGTCCGCGGGTGGGGCCTCTTCGCGCGTCCCGGCCGGTGGAGGTGGCCGGTGAGGGGTCAGCGCGTCGTCCTGGCGAACAGCGGGCGGACGTCGACGTCCGAGCGCAGCCGCCGCCAGAGGTCGGCCTGTGACCGCAGGTCGCCACGCACCTCGTCGGTCGCGCGGAAGTAGCCCGCGGCGTCCTCGTCGGTGGGCTCCCCCGGGCCGAACACGTGCGCGTCGGCGCGTCGGGCCAGGGGCAGCGTGTCGACCGGTCCGTGCAGCGAGCGCGCCTGCTCCAGGCGGGTGGCCCGGGTGGGTGGGCGGTGGCCGTAGGAGCGGGCGCTGGCCATCAGGTCGGCCCAGGCCCACGCCACGCGGGACGCGGTCGGACCCCGGGTGGCGTGCCGGCGGCGGCGCCAGGCCTTGAGCCCACGCACCAGCCAGTAGAGCGCGGTGAGCACCAGCAGTGGCAGCAGCACGTAGAACACGAGCCACCGCAGCCACCACGGCCAGTTGGCGGGGTCGAACAGCTTCTTCGGCGGCTTCTTCAGGTTGGTGGCGTTCTGCGCCTGGTCCGGTCCTTGCAGGACGCTCGGCGGGTTGACGCCGGCGGGCGGCGGCACCAGGGCGCCGACCTTGCGGTCCTCGACCTTGGTCTGCAGCTCCTTGGGCTTCTTGTTGCGGTCGGGCAGGAAGTTGTCGGTGAGGACCGGCAGCCAGGTGCCCTGGCTGTCGCGGACCTCGACCCAGGCGTGCACGTCACGGCCGCGGACCGGCCCGCTGCCCGGGGTGATCGCCCCCATGACGACGCGCGTGGGCACACCGATGCGGTTGCCCATCAGCGCCAGCGTCGCGGCGTACTGCTCGTCGTTGCCGGCGAGCTGGGCCAGGCCCACGAACCGGGACAGCCGCCCGATGCTGTGGCCCGGCAGGTAGTAGCGCTCCACGGAGTTCTTCGTGCCGCCGTCGGTGTAGGCGCCCTCCCCCGACATGACCTTGGCGATCGCCGTGAACTGGGCCCACGGGTCGGCGGCATCGCCGCTGAAGGCGTCGAGCTTGGCATCGAGGAAGCTGGTGTCGACCTCGTTGGTGAGCGAGCTCGAGCGGATGGCCAGCGACCGCGGCATCTTCGCCTGCGTCGGCGGGACGTAGGCGGTGAAGGTGTAGGAGTCGCCCGGCTCCAGGCGGTCCGGGACCAGTGCGGTGTTGGTGTCGATGTTGAGCCACAGGCGGCTGGAGAGCGTGGCGGCACGGGAGCCCCCGAACTTCACGCCGGCGACGGTGCCGGCCGTCGGCAGCCACACGTCGCCGTAGCCGCCCTGCGGGACGCTCACCTTCACCTCGAGCCGGCGGCCCGGGCCCTTGGTCGAGATGCTCTCCCCGACCTGCTGGAACGCCGCCCCGGGGACGACCGTGCCCGTGTTGGCGCGCTCCGAGGCACCCCAGACGGCCCCGTCGTAGGAGTCGAGGGTCGCGAACCGCAGCGGGGTGCCGGCGGGCAGTCCCTCGACCTCGAGCAGCGGGGTGTCCCACAGCTCGGCCGGGTTGGGCTCGGTGTACCTGCGGAACCCGGCGAGCGGGCTGGGGAACGCCGCGACGTCGATGGGCGGCACGACGTGCGAGCGGGCCACGAGCCGGGTGGTCGGCGCCGACCCGCCCAGCAGCGGGCCCGCGAGGTACCCGGCCACCAGGGCGATGCCGACGAGGCCGGCCCCGATGCCGTACCGCGTCCGCTGGCCGGCGCCGTTCTGCAGCGGCGCGCGCGAGCGCGCGGCCCGCGCGACCATCCAGCCGATGGCCAGCACCGCGAAGACCGCACCCTGCGCGGGCAGGGAGGCCGGCTCGAGGGTGCCGAGCCCGATCCCGAGGGCGAGCAGCGCCAGCGGCGCCGGCAGCACCGCGTACGGGCCGGACCACCGGCGGGCGACCGCGTAGGTGACGCAGCCGCCGAGCAGGCCCACGAGCAGGGGCAGGGCGAGCAGGCCGCTGCCGG
This sequence comes from Phycicoccus sp. Soil748, assembly GCF_001428025.1. Taxonomy (GTDB): domain Bacteria; phylum Actinomycetota; class Actinomycetes; order Actinomycetales; family Dermatophilaceae; genus Pedococcus. The sequence goes on from NZ_LMSC01000006.1 coordinate 2,214, forward strand.
TGTCGACGGGGGGCAGCAGCGTCACCAGCCGCTTCCACCCGTGCACCGAGGTGTCGGCGAGGTCGAGCAGGGTCTGCCCGCTCGGCAGCACCCCGCCCACGAGGTCGCGACGCACCGCGAGCGGGCCGCCGAGGAGGAAGTAGAGGACCGTCACCACGGCGAGCGGCGCGACCAGCGGGAGCCGGCGGGCCGTGGTGACGTGCGTGGTCACCAGGCCCAGGAGGAGCCCTGCCGCCGCCGGGAGGACCCAGGAGGTGCCCGCGAAGTCGGTGCGGAAGCCCAGCAGTGCGAGGCCGACGAGCAGGACCGTGAAGCCCGCGTCGACGAGGGCTCCCTGGCCGGGTCGCCACACCCCGGCTGCCGAGGTGGCGGCGAGTCGGGCGCGGGTACTCGTCCAGGAGGGGCGGCTGCGGGTGCGCCCGGGTGCCGTCGAGTCGCGGGCGGGACCGGTCGGGTGCCCGTCCCCTGACGGGCGGCCGGAAGAGCCGGGGCGGGGCGCGCTCATACGAGGGCTCCGCTGGCGAGGACGGCGCGCAGGTCCTCGATGCGCCGGATGTTGAGGCGGACGAGCCCTCCGAGGTGCTGGACGCCGGTCTGCTGGGCGGCGTCGATGGTCAGGACGACCTTGGTGACCTCGAGCTCGAACTGCGCGAGCGCCCGCTGCGCCTCGATGAAGGGCCGCCGGGGTCCGGTGACCAGCACGACGATGGAGGTGTCGGGCGCCAGGGCCAGGGCCTCCGTGCACCGGCCGAAGACGTCGGACGACCCGAGCTCCACCCTGGCCAGCGCGTCGAGGGTGAGCGATGCCGTGGTGCGGGAGGCGGTCTGGTCGCGGCACACGACGGTGGTGTCCTGCTCGTCGCGGATGGCGCGCACGGCGACCGACGCGGCAGCGCTGATCCCGGTCTCGGCCTCGTCCTCGCCGCCGTCGTACTGCTCTGGGTCGGCGTCCACCACGAGGCACAGGTGCGAGCGCCGGGTGTCCAGGAACTGGCGCACGAGCAGGCGTCCGGCCTTGGCCGAGGAGCGCCAGTGGATGTAGCGGCGGTCGTCGCCGGGCTGGTACTCGCGCAGCGCGTGGAACGCCAGGTCCGACATCGACAGGTCCTGGGTCGTCTCGCCCTCGAGGTCGCGCAGCAGGCCGGCGCCGAGGCTCTCGAGGGAGACGGTGCGCGGGTGCACGTAGAGGTCGGTGACCTCGGTCCAGCGCTCGGTGCGCCGGACCAGGCCGAGCGGGTCGCCCTGCACGGTGCGGGCCGGCCCCACGGGGATGACGCCGCGGCGGTGGGTCGGGACCACGAAGAGCTCCTCGTGGGCCCTGCCCGACCCCAGCGGGGGAAGCGTGAAGCGGGCGGCGGAGACGCCCACGGGCAGCTCGACGAGCAGCGGCAGCATGCCGCGGCCGGACTCGTTGGTGACCGTGATCCGGCCGGTCGCCGGCTCGCCGACGCTGACGCGCACCGGCTCGAGGTCGGTGGTGACCGTGACGCGGGTGCGCCCGATCGCCAGCAGGACACAGCACAGCACCAGCACCAGGGCCGCGGCGCCGATCATCAGCCACTCGGTCCACCCGGTCCAGCGGCCGACCACCCAGCCGACGACCCCGAGCGTGAGGACCGCCCAGCCCAGCGGGGAGACCCAGCCCAGCAAGCCCGCCACCGGCGCCCACACCGGACGGGTCCGGTCGCGCAGGTCGTGCACCCGCGTCCGGAGGCCCTCGGGCACGGCGGGGGCGGTGAACCGCTCGAAACCCGTGAGGCTGGGGAGGCGCAGGGCCGGCAGCCCCGCCGACACCCGCGGCAGCCCCGCCGACACCCGCGGCAGGGGCCGCGTGCGGCGCCGGCCGCGCTGGGCACGGCGGCCGGCTTCCGGCGCAGCCTGTCGGCCCGAGCGCAGGTCGGCTCGGCGGACGGTCCGCTCCTGCTCGGCAGCGGACCCGTCGTGCGGGGACTCCGGAGTGGACCCGTCCCGCGGGGATCCGGTGGGGGTGCTCATGTCGCGTCGGGCCTCAGGCTGCCCGCTCGGCGGGCGGCGCGACCTCGCCGAGGATCTGGTTGATGACCTGGTCGACGGTGGTGTCGGCGAACTGCGCCTCCGCGGTGAGCAGCAGGCGGTGGCACAGCACCGGGTTGGAGAGCATCTTGATGTCGTCGGGGATGACGTGGGTGCGGCCCTGGCTCGCCGCCCAGGTCTTGGCGCAGCGGACGAACGCGAGGCAGCCGCGGACCGACATCCCGAGCTTGACCGACACGTGCCGCCGGGAGGCCTCGGCGATCTGGGAGACGTAGGCGAGGATCGCCTTGTCGACGTGCACCTCGTCGGCCAGGGCCGCCATGTCGGTGATGACGCTGCTCGTCACGACGGCACCGAGCCCGCCGGCACGGTCGCGGACCTTGGCGTTGGCCAGCACCGCAACGGTGGCCTCGAGGTCGGGGTAGCCCAGCGAGGTCTTCATGAGGAACCGGTCGAGCTGGGCCTCCGGCAGGCGGTAGGTGCCGGCCTGCTCGATGGGGTTCTGGGTGGCGATGACCATGAAGGGGCGCCCCGCCTCGTGGCGCACCCCGTCCACGGTGATGTGCGCCTCCTCCATGACCTCGAGCAGCGCGGACTGCGTCTTGGGCGAGGCTCGGTTGATCTCGTCGGCGAGGACGATGTTCGCGAAGATCGGGCCGGGGTGGAAGTCGAACTTCTGGGTGCTCGGGTCGTAGATCGTCACGCCGGTCACGTCGCTCGGCAGCAGGTCTGGGGTGAACTGGATGCGGGTGTTGGTGCCCTTCACCGTGCCGGCGAGTGCGCGGGCGAGCTGGGTCTTGCCGGTGCCGGGGTAGTCCTCGAGCAGGAGGTGGCCCTCGGAGAGCATGCAGGTCAGGGCGAGGCGGATCACGTGGTCCTTGCCGAGCACGGCCTTCTCGACGTTCTCCACCATCTGGGTGAACGCCTGCTCGAACCACTGGGCCTGCTCTGGGGTGACGGTCATGGGTGTGTGTTGCCTTTCGTTGCTGCTGGGGACTGACGGGGCGGGGCGGGGGGCCGTGGACAGGCCCCCTACCAGGTGATGGAGTCCTTCACCCCGTCACAGATGGCTGTCACGGTGCTGCCCGGTATGCCGTAGAAGTTGTCGCTCTCCTGGTAGGCGTTGCCGCCCATGGACATGTCGCGCCAGCCGCTGACGGTGTTGCCGTCGGCGCGGAAGGTGCAGGTCACGCCACCGTTGAAGTTGGCGGTGCGTACGGCGATCCAGCGGCACGAGGGGCTGGAGCAGGAGCCGTTGCCGGTGTTGCACGAGCGTTCGCCGCACGTCGACCCCTTGACCACCGTGACCGTGGGGTCGGCCGGGATGCTGACCCGGTCGGGTCCCACCCAGCCGGACCAGCCGGCGATGGTGTGCGCCCGGACCTCGAGGCCGTAGGTGCCGCCGGCGTCCCCGGTGAAGGAGACCTGCTGCCGGTCGGAGCTCCACGTCTGGTCGACCGCCCCGCGGACCTGCACCTGGTCGGTGGGGCGGCCGTTGTCGGGCGTGTCCCAGGTCCAGGTGATCGTCTTGCCGTTGCGGCTCCCCCGCAGGTTGGTCGGGGGCTTGGTGGCGCCGTAGGGCGTGAACTGGTCACTGCCCTGCGAGAAGGCGGACCACGAGGTGCCGTTGAAGGCGCGGACCGAGATGGACTGCGCCGTGTTGCCGGTGCCGGAGATGGTGAACTGCTTGCTGGAGCCGTTGGCGCAGGGGCAGTCGACGAAGCCGGAGCTGCCGCTGCTGCGCCACTCCAGGCGGGTGAACCCGGAGGCCCGCGAGCTGCCCAGGCCGACCGTGATGGTGGCCCCGTTGTTGGCCGAGGGGGTGCTCGCCCTCGGCTTGGCCGGCGCCTCGGGGATGCCGATGGAGCTGAACGAGGAGGTGTTGCTCTTCGGCGACTCGTTGTTGGCACCGTTGGTGGCGGTGACGACGTAGGTGTAGGTGCGCCCGTCGTAGACCACGCCGGAGTCGGTGTACTGCTGTGAGCCCGGGGAGACCTGGCCGATCTGGGTCCAGCCGCTGCCGTCCACCTGCCGGTAGACCGTGTAGTGCACGAGGGCGGGACCGTTCGGCGAGACCGGGTTCCACGACACCTGGACGTTGGTGCTGTCGTAGCCGGCGGCCGGCTGCCGCGGCTGGACGTCGGGACGCTCCACGGGGGGCGGCGTCCCGGCCGACTGCAGCTCGACGGCCGGCCCGTAGGGACCCGAACCGAGGCCGTTGGTCGCCCGGACCGAGACCTGCTGGACGTCGTTGTTGGTCAGGCCGCTCACGGTGGCCTGCTCGTTGCCGGCCACGGCCTTGACCGTCTTGACCACACCGGTCGTGGTGTCGGTGAACTTCGCCGTGTAGGACACGACGTCGCTGCCCTTCTTCGGCGGCGGGTCCCACCTCACGGTCAGCGTGCCGTCACCACGGGTGACCATGCTGACCCCGGTGACCGGGTTGGGCGCGGTGTCGGGCACGACCGGGCCGGCCTCGGCGCTGGGGTCGCTGTCGCCGATGCCGTTGACGGCGACGACGGAGAACCAGTACTGCTCACCGTCCTGGAGCCCGGCGATCGTGCACGGCGAGGCCGAGCAGGACGTCGTCGTGGCGCCCGGTCCGCGACCCGTGACGGTGTACCCGGTCACGGGGCTGCCGCCGTCGAAGCTCGGCGGCACCCAGGAGACCCGGGCCGTGCCGCCGTTCACGCGGTCGGGGACGGCGCGGACGCCGGTGGGGGCGAGGGGGCGCCCGAGCACGCTGATCGTGCCACGACCCACGGCGTTGCGGCCGGGGGCGTCGGAGACCGAGACCGTCACCGACCCCGAGCCGGACGAGTTGTCGTCAGCCGACACCGTGAGGACGCAGCCGCTGAAGCTGGACGTCAGCCCCTTGCCGCTCTCGATGCGGGCCGCGCCGATGGAGCACTGCGGCTTGTCCAGCGGCGAGTCGAGGTAGGACCGCAGGTCGACCGTGCGGGAGGACCCGGCCTCGAGCCCGGCGACCGTGAACGGGCGCACCCGCGGCGGTGGGGCGGTCGTCGCCACGGCGTTGCCCTGCTCGTCGAGGACGGGGGCGGTGGACTGGCCGCTGAGGCCGAGCACGCCGACCCTGATGTAGGAGACCTCGTCGGCGCCGCGCGCCTGGATGCGGAGCCGGCCGTTGCTGCTGGTCGGGGCGCCGGCGTCGGCCTTGAGCGTGACCCCGCGCCCCCCGTCGCCGTCCTGCCTCAGGGCGACCCCGCGCGGCTCGGGCTCCCAGCGGACGTCGAAGCGCACGTCGTCGAAGGTCATGCCCGGGGGCAGCCAGGCGTGGCACAGCGTCGGGATGTCGAGGCTGCGGGGCCGGCCTGCCGCCACGAGGCTGACCGAGAAGTCGGGGCAGCTGAGCAGCGGCACCTTGGGGCCGACCTGGACCGGGATCGAGACGTAGGCGGTGCGGAAGTCCTTCTGGTCCACGCTCTCCCGGTCGGTGACCTCGAGCATCACCGCAGCCGGGCCGACGTACCCGTGCGACGACTTCAGCGTCAGGGTGCCCTTGTCCTCGTTGGTGACGCTGAGGTCCTCAGCGGGCGAGGCGCTGAGCGTGTCGGGCGTCGTCAGGGCGATGACCCGGGACCGGGGCGACTTCACGTAGTCGCCCAGCGCGACCGTCTCGGTGGAGTCCTTGCCCATCTCGATGAGCGACCCGCTCACCACGAACGGCAGCCCGTTGTTGCCGGTCGGGACGAAGATCAGCGCCATGGCGGTCTCGCCGTCTGCGTCCCGGATGACGTAGGGCACGGTGTGGGGGTGGTCGAGCACCTTGACCCTGACCTGGTTGCCCTCGATCGTCCCCTCGGGTGACAGCAGCCGGTCGACCACCAGCGAGCTCTGGTCACCGTCGACGTCACGGTCGTTGGCCAGCACGTCGACGAGCACGGTGTCCTCGCCGGCCACGGGCTTGGCCACGTCGTCGACCGCGACGGGACGGTTCTTCCACCCCGGCACCGGCAGCACGGTGATCGCGGCCCGCGACGGGTCGAAGACGCCGTTGTCGATGCCGTAGGTCAGCACCTGCGGTCCGGCCTGCACCTTGGGGACCACGGTGCGGAAGCTGCTGGCCTCGGCGTCGACCCTCCACTTCGCGAGGGTCTGCTCGTCGTTGAGGTCCTTGTACTGGACGTCGATCGCGTCGCCACGGGCGATGAGGTCGTTCTCCGTCGGGTCGAGCGTGACGGTCTTGCCGGGGGCGGCGCGGACCTCGTCCTGCACGGCCACCGGCGGCTGCGGGTCCCCGGGGGCGACGACACCGATGCGCACGAACCCGGTGCTCTTGGCGCCGTACCGGTCGGCGACGGTGTAGTGGAGCACCTCCGTGCCGGTCGCGCGGGGGTAGGCCTCGTACTTGATGGTGGACGTGCCGATGCCGGTGACCCGCCCGAGCGACAGGTCGACGGCGCCGCCGTCCTCGCCCTCGATGCCCTGGACGGTCACGCTGTCCCCGTCGGGGTCCACCCCGGACACGGGCACCGTGACGGTCAGGGGCTCACCCGAGACGACGCTGGCCGAGAAGCTGCGCGCGACGGGTGCCTGGTTGGGATTGCTCGCCCCGGGCAGGGGCTTGACCGTGACCGAGACCCGGCCCGAGCGGGCCTTGGCCTTCTCCCCGATCGGGTACGCGGAGTACTCGATGGTGACGACCTTCTCCACGGTGACGGGCTTGGCGGCATCGGGGACGTAGCGGATGACGTTGCCGGAGGCGAAGGCGTTCTGCGGCTCACCGGCCCCGAGCACCTTGACCGTCTCGGGGTCCAGGACCAGGGGGATGCCCTCGGCCATGGAGTCGTTGTCGAGCACCGGGATGCTGACGCTGTCCTGGGCCCGGACCACGGCGGTGTCGTCCTGGATGATCGGCAGGGCCTTGGGGTCGGTCGGTCGCTGGGTGACCGTCACCTCGCCGGTGGCCGACTTCCTGCCGTCGCTCACGGTGTAGCGGACGGTGCCGGTGCGCGGCTTGGAGCCACCGGTGAACGGGTCGAGCGCCTCGATGCGCACCCACCGCCCCTGGTAGATCGACGGGCGCAGCCAGGAGCTGTCCTTGTCGACCGACACGCTGCGGGTGACCAGGACGTCGGCCCGCGGGGAGTAGTCGTTGGCCAGCACGTCGGCCATGACCGGGGTCTGGTCGCGGACCGTGGCGGCCTCGGGCACGGCGACCGGCGGGGCGTCCGGGTCGGGGTCGTCGATGAGGTCGATGCGCACCCGCCCGGGGGCGACGCCCTGTCCGACCTGCGCCGCGTACGTGAGCTCGTAGGTGCCCTTGGCGACTCCGGTGACGGTCACGACCCCGGTGTCGAGGTCGCTCTCGACCCCGAGCGCACCGGTGGGGCGGACATCGGTGGCCAGCCGCATCTTCGCGTCCGGCTCCTCGGGGTCGGCGCCGGCGATGTCGTTGCCGAGCGGCTCGATCTGCAGCGGCTTGCCGACGACACCGCGTACGACGTCGGGCTGGGTGAGGGGGGCACGGTAGCGGCCGTCCTTGTCGAGGACGGCCAGGGTGACCCGCCCCTGGGTGACGCCGCCGCGGCCGTCGTCGACGGTGTAGGGCACCGCCTGCGAACCGGCCTTCTCGCGAGCCTGCACGACGAGGCGGCCGAGGCCGTCGACGAGGCTGTCGGAGTCGGCGGGCTGCACGATGACCTGGTCGCTCTCGGGGTCGCGCCAGTCACCGACCACGGAGACGGGCAGGCGCCCGCTGGCCACGACCGGGTACGCCGTCTTCGCCAGGGTCGCCGCCCCTTCCCGCAGGAAGGGGGCGCTGTTGACCTGCTCGTCGACGATCGAGACGGTGACCGTCGCCTGCGGGTGCGCGGCGGCGGTGCCGTTGTTGACCTTGTAGGAGAAGGAGAACGACTGCACGTCGGGGTGGCTCGGCACGCTGACGTCGATGGACTGGCCGTCGCCCGCGACGGTCGCGGTGACCCCGGTAGCCGTGGGCTGGGTGACCTCGCTGGGGGCGATGGCCAGGATCGACCCGGCCGTGTCGGTGTCGTTGTCGAGGACGTGCAGCTTCGACGTGCGACCCGGGCGCACCTTGAGGTTGTCGGGCTCGGCTTTCGGCGGCTGCGGCGTCGTCGTGTCGTCGACGACGTTCTTGTCCTTGTTGTCGTTGTTGTCGTCGGTCTTGCTCGGGGGGATGACCGAGTCCCAGTTGTCGATCTTCAGCGGCTTGGAGTCCAGGTCCCAGGCGTCGCCGGTGTCGAGGTCGTTGAGGACGATGAGGTTGCGGTTGGTGCGCAGGGCCATGCCGTCACGCAGCGGGACGTCGCCCGGCTTGTCGAGGGTGCCGGCCGTGACCGTCACGCCCTGCCCGCAGTTGGCGCCGTAGTAGGCCTTGGCCGTCTGGGCCCAGGCCGCGTGGAGGCAGTCGCCGAGCCGGACCGGTCGCGACACCTTGGGCCGCTCCGCCCCCGGGCCCACCTGGCTCGGGAGGCGGACCCCGGCCTGGCCGGGCTCCCCACCGAGGCCGACGACCTTGAGCTCGGTCGTGGTCTCCAGGGCCACCGACCCGGCGTCCGGGCCGGGCTGCTGCAGCGCGGCGTACGCCATGCCCCCCAGCCGGTCGGCGCCACCGGCGACGGGCTTGTCGAGGCCCTGGGCGAAGACCTGGTCCGCCACCGGGTTGTAGACGACCCAGCGCTTGCCGACCGCCGTGATGTCGACGGCGCTCGACTCCAGCTTGATCTTGTCGGTCACCGGCGTGCCGAAGGAACCGCCCACGACCGGGACGGAGACGACCTTGCCGGTGGCCGCCGACACGACGTGCACGCCACCGGAGGTGTCGACGGCCATCGCGGCGACGGCGCCCGCGGTGGCCAGGGGCTTGGCCGAGGTCGACAGCGAGAGCCCGGACAGGGGCGCGGCGGGGTCGACCCGCTGGGCCCAGACCTTGCCGGTCCTGGGGTCGACCATGGCGAGGGTGCCGCCGCGCAGGTCGCCGGTGCCCGGCACGAACTCGGCGCCGACCGGCTTGGCCTTCTGCGGCAGCTGGACGGGGGACGTGGAGTCGATGCGACCGGTCAGCGGGTCGATGGGGACGAGCTGGTTGCCCGAGGTGAGGATGCCCCCGACCGCCGCCCCGTCCTGGAGCACGTCGAGCCCCGCGCCCGGCGTGACGTTGGCCTGGATGCCGGCGTCGAACTGCCGCGCCGCCTTGTTCATCCGCGCGAACTGGCTGTAGTTGGTCGCCGAGACCCAGACGCCGCCGTCGTTGAGGTCGGCCTCGTGGACGGTCTCGCCCTTGGACTGGACCGCGAAGAAGGCGAGGCTGGACGCCGCCACGGCGACGACGACCCCCGACGCCACTCCTGTGCGCCGGCGCGAGACCGATCTCATGTGCTTGGTGCCCCCGTGCTGCTGGTGGTGCTCGTGGTGGTCGTGCCCGTGGTGGTGCCGGTCGTGCTGGTCACCGCGCTGGTCGTGGTCGTGGTGCTCACCCAGCTGGTGCCGACTCCGGGTCCTCGTGGTCGAGCGCATCGAGCAGCGCGAGGTCGGCCTCCGTCACCAGACGGGTCGACAGCGCGTGCTCGACCAGGCGTGCCTTGCGGTTGCTGGCGAGCTTCCCCGGCCCACCGTGCAGTCCACGAGTACCAGCATCCGCGAGCTTTTGACAGACATTGTCCAGTTTTCGGTTGAACTTCGTGACCTTCCAGCCCAGCCGCGCCGCCGCGTCGCCGGACGACGGGATCTGGCCGGGAGCGGAGTACGAGCGCCGGAGCAGCCCTTCGCACAGGGCGACCATGAGCAGCTTCTGGTCGGGGGTGAACGTGACCCGCCCGACCGTGGTCTCCCCGGTGCTCTCGTCCTCGGCGACGTCCTCGGTGCCCGTGGCGGTGAAGGCGGGGGTGTCGACGATGACGTCGAAGTCGTAGGTCGTGGGGCCGGCGGTGAACCACACCGTGAACCGCTCGAGCGCCAGCGGGATCCGCGCGCCGGGGTTGAGCCAGGCCTGGAAGAGCCCCTTCTTGTCCGCGACGGTGGCGGTCAGCGTGGTGCCGACGTTGGTCAGCCACCACAGGCCGCCGTCCTCGACCACCTGCAGGAAGCTGCGGTGCAGGAAGGGGTTGTCGTCGATCTCCACGTCGCCGGTGCGCCCGATGGTCAGCGGCGTCCCCGGCTGCGCGACGAACTCCTCCCCGCAGAACTCCACCGTGACGCTGCCGGTCCTGGTCGCCGTGCTCACTTGGCCCTCCCGCACTGGGGTGTCGAGTAGTCGGAGGTCGGCCCCTCGCGGCTCACCTTGACCTGGCCGCAGACCTGGGTGCCCTTGCGGGCCTTGACGGTGAAGGTGGAGACGTCGAGGGGAGCCCCGTCGATGGCGGTGGCGAGCACCGAGGTCCCGGACCCGGTGCGCAGGAAGAACCGGTCGACCTTCTCGGGCGAGAGGTACTGCCAGGTGAACTTCACGCCGCCTGCGACGCCGACCGCCTCGATCGTCGGGGTGCTGGGGACGGAGAGCGCGAGGTCGCCGCTCTGGCTCGCGACCGTGGTCGGGGCGTCCTGGGGGTCCTCGCCCCCGCGGCCGAGGAGGGTGGAGACACCCACCACCACAGCCACCACGGCGACGGCGATCGCGGCGAAGGTCACCGCGGGGTTCCGTGCCGCCGCGGGTGCCGGTGCGTCCGCCCCGACCTGGCGGGCCGCGAGCCGGTCGCGGCTGACGGTGCCCCCCGCGTCGGCCATGCCTGCACCAGGGCGCTCGTACGCGGTGTGCGTGCCTGCCGCGACCGCGCCCTGGGCGCCGGTCACGGCCGTCGTGCCGCCGACCGATCGGGGCGGGCGCGGTGGGACGGGCGGGGCCTGGCCCTGGACGGCCTGGGGAGCCCGCACGCGGGTGCGGTCGTCCTCGGCCCCGGGCGCCGGGGCGCTCTGGTCGGCGAGCGTGGTCTGCCCCTGCTCGTCGAGGACGACGATGGCGGTGCGGGAGAACCGCTGTTCCTGCTCGATCTCCTGCAGGGCCCGGGCGAACTGCAGCGCCGTCTGCGGCCGGGCGGCAGGGTCCTTGGCCATCGCCTGCGCCAGCAGCCGCTCGAGCGAGACGGGCACGTCGGCCCGGCCGGTCGGCGGCACGGGGGCGGTGCGGATCCGCGGCATGAGGCCGTAGGCGGAGTTGTCGCCACCGGGGACCTCGAACGGCGAGCGCCCCACGAGCAGCTGCCACAGCGTCGCGGCCAGGGAGTAGACGTCGGCCCGGGCGTCGCCGTTGGACTGGCCGAAGAGCACCTCCGGCGGCGCCCACGGCACGCTGACGCCCACGTCGTCATCGTCGTCGTCGGCCGCGCCGTGGCCGAGCTGCCCGGCGATGCCGAAGTCGGTGAGGCCGGGGGCGCCGTACTGGCTGACCAGCACGTTGGCCGGCTTGATGTCGCGGTGGGTGATGCCCGCACGGTGGGCGGTCTCGACCGCGCTCGCGAGCTGGATACCTGTCCGCAGCACGTCCTCGACGCTGAGGCGCTCGGTGCGCGAGCGCACCGCGAGGTTCGGCGGCGGGTAGTACTTCATGACCAGGTAGGGACGGCCGTCCACGGACGTGCCCGAGCGGAACACCTGGACGATGTAGGGGTGGTCGGCGAGCTGGGCCATGGTGTCGGCCTCGTCGCGGAACTGCCGGCGGATCGAGTCCGTGAGCCCCTCGCCCTTGAGCACCTTGACGGCGACGCGCATCCGCGGCATCTGCTGCTCGTAGAGGTAGACGTCGGCGTAGCCGCCCGACCCCACGAGCTCGCGGAAGACCAGCCCGTCCAGCTCCGGCGGGGCCGTCACCGTCACGAGGGCACCTCGTAGGTGAAGGTGGCCTCGTCGGCCAGGCCCACCACGGTCCCGGGCTCGATGACCTGGCTGTCGCTGGGCCGCAGGCGGACGGCCTGCTGCCCGGGCAGCGTGACCGTGGTGCCGTTGGTCGAGCCGAGGTCGCGTACCAGCACGTGCCAGCCCTCGAGGACGATCTCGACATGGTTGCGCGAGATGTCGTTCTCCCGGCTCACGACCCGCACCAGGTGGGGTCGCTGGGCAGGCGGCAGGTCGGCGTTGACCTTGGGCGCACGGCCGAGGAGCACACCGCGGTCGAGGGTCACGACGTCGCCGGTCGAGAGGCGGATCGTGCCGAGCGGCGGCCTGGGCGTCTGGAACGGCTGCTGCGGCGGGATGTCGCGGTCGCAGACCCGGCAGGTGCCCGCGTGCGGCGGGCTGGGGTGGCCGGCGGGGCACAGCACCGCCAGGACGATGGGTCCGCGGGGTATGGAGCCGGTGGCGGTCACCGGGAGGCTCGCCCGGTCGACGGTCGCCGACTCCACTTCGGGCGCGGGGGCCGGCTCGGGCTCCGGGGTGGCGGGCTGAGGCTCTGACCGGGGCACGGACAGAGGCTGGGGCGCGGGGGGAGCAGACGCCGGTACCGGTGAGGGCGTGGTGGGCGCGGGCGCGCTCGGCGCGGCCGGCCCACCGCTCGGGGTGGCGCGGCGCCCGGGCATCTCGGTGGCGGGCGAGGCGGCAGGAGCGCCCCAGCCCTGGACGGCCGCGGGCGGGCTGACCGGTGCAGCGGCGGGCGGCGGCTCGACCGGCGCCGGTGCCGGCGCGGGCGGGGTGACCGGGAGCTGGGTGGTCGGGGTCGCGGGACGGCCCACGTCCTCGGCCGGGGCGACGTTGCTGCCCCCGCGGCGCCAGGGGACCGACTCGATGAGCCCGCTGCCCGCACCGGGCGATGCTGGGGCGGGCGCGGCCGGCGCACCCGCGGGACCGGCGGGCGAGGCGGGACCCGGAGGCGTGGCTGGCGCAGTACCGGTCGGTCGTCCCTGCTGGGTGTGCTGCGGTGGGGGGAGCGTGTGGTCCGAGGGTCGCCCGCCCGGGAGGTCGGCGGCCGTCTCGTCGGCCTTCGCGACAGCCGGATCGGCCGCGCGCTCGACGCCTGCGGCCTCCTCCATCGGGACGCGCCCGATCGGCGGCTCCTGGAGGGTGCCGGTGTCGTGGTTGGGCAGGAACGGCGGCGCCCCGGTCGAGCCCGGCGCCCCGAACAGGTAGTCGTAGCCGGGCACGTCCTGGACGGCCAGCCCGTCGGCGTCAGCCGCAGCGGCAGCGGCGTCGGCAGGCGGGGGGCCGCCTCGGCGCAGGCGTGCGGGCAGCTGCCAGCCCTTGACCGCACCGGGCGAGCCGAGCTCGCCGTCGGGCAGGACCTCCGCGGCCGGCGCTGGCAGCGGCTCTCCGGAGTGCAGCACGAGCTCGGTGGTCCCGTCCGGTGCGTCCTCGTCGGCCCAGGGGCCGCGGCGCGCCGCGTGGATCTCCACGTCGCCGTCCGGACCCGGCACCACGGCGTACGCGGTGCCGCGGGCGACGACGCGCACGGGGTCGCCGTCCTGGACGGCCACGAAGTCGGGGGTGGTGCGGACGCCGTCGCGGGTCAGCGCGTCGAGCAGCTCGTCGAGCTCACCCGACCCGGCCGCCTCACGGGCGCGCACGACGACGTCGTCGGAATCGGTGCCCCGCACGAGGGCGAAGACGCCACCGGCCGAGATGGCGGACCATCCCGGCTGGTCGGGGGCGTGGAAACGGACGTCCGTCACGTCGCAGGCCCCCTGACCTCGCGGCGCGGGGCGGTGTCGACGTCGAGGTCGTCGTCGTCCTCGCGGCGGTCGAGGGCGACGACCACGACGGTGACGTTGTCGCGACCACCGGCGTCGACGGCGGCGTCGACCAGCGCGACCGCTGCCTGCTCGGGGTCGTCGTGGGCGGCGACGACGGCACCGATCTCGTCGTCACCGAGCTCGCCGTTGAGGCCGTCGGAGCAGACGAGGAACCGCTCCCCCACCTGCGGCGGGAACACCCACAGGTCGACGGCGGGCATGGTGTCTGCACCCAGCGAGCGCGTGACGACGTTGCGCAGCGGGTGGCGGGCGGCCTCGGCCTCGGTGATGAGCCCGGCGTCGACGAGCTCGCGCACCTCGGAGTGGTCGACGGTCACCGGCTGCAGGCGCCCGTCGACGAACCGGTAGACGCGCGAGTCGCCCACGTTGAAGACGGCCCAGTGGGTCGAGCCCCCCGCACTGACGACGGCGATGCCGGCCGCCGTGGTCCCCATACCGGTCTGCTCGGGGTGACGTGCCACGGACCGCAGGATGCGGGCATTGGCCTCGGTGAGCGCGGCGACGACGTCGTCCCGCACGAGGACGGTGCGCTCGGACAGCCCGCGCAGGCACTCGACGACGATCGCGCTCGCCACCTCGCCCGCCGCGTGGCCACCCATGCCGTCGGCGACGGCGAAGACCGCACCCTCGGTCGTCAGGTCGTCCTCGTTGTGGTCGCGGACCCGGCCCACGTCGGTCGCCGAGCCGACGCGCAGCGTCAGCCCGGACAGCTGCACCTGCCGGGTGGTCACCGGGTCACCCGGACGGTCTGCATGAGCTCCTGGATGGTGGCGTACTCGTCGGCGACCTCGGGGCCACCCACCGAGCCGGTCACCTGGATCAGGTCGACCACCTGGCCGCGGCGCGCGCCGGCGAACAGGTGCGCCTGGACGACGTCACCGACCTGGTCGTCGGTCCACGACACGTTGACGCCGACGAAGGGCACGGTGTCGATCTCGACCTCGAAGGGCTCGTCCATCTCGCCGTCGGGCCGCTCGCCCACGAACGCCTTGAGCTCGGCGAGCGCCCGGCCGATGGTGAACTCCGCCGAGCGGGTGAACCCGCGGACGACGAGGTTGGGGGCGAACGCGCCGACCTGCTCCGCGCGCCGGGCCGCGAGCAGCGTGCCGGGGACCCGCACCGGCGACCACCCGTCGGGGATGTCGACGGTGACCGAGGGCGGGCCGGGGAACTGCTCGCTCGGGTACTTCAGGGTGGGCATCGGGACCTTTCGGGGGTGCTCGGTGGCCATCGACCTCGCCGGCGACCGCTCCGGCAAGGCTAGGCGCGGCGCAGGCCGGTTCCCATGGGGAGCACTCCCCATCACCCACCCTGCCGACACGGCCGGGCCAAGGCTCCCACACGTGGGCAAACCGGGAAACCTCGACAGACCGGTCAGACCGGGAACCTCAGTCGGCGACACCCTGCAGCGCCGCCAGCGTGGCCGGCACGTCGTCCACGACCACCGCGTCGACGCCGGCCCCCACCAGCTCGGTGGCCACCTGCGCGTCCGGGCACCACGCGACCACCTCGAGACCCGCGTCGTGGGCCACCTGCACCGCGTACTCCGCGGAGCGGAACGTCGGCGAGTGGTCCATGGGGTTGGGCCCGAAGGAGGACCAGTGGGCGGCGACACCGTCGACGCCGAGGTGGGCCGCCGCGGGGATGGCCTTGCGCAGCGGGAACCCGATCCAGGTCAGCAGCGCCCGCGGCACGTCGGGGGCCACCTCGTGCAGGACGAGCAGGGCCGCGGGGTCGAACGACGACACGAGCAGCGGCCGGCGCGCCACCTCGGCGGCGACCACGGGTGCGAGCAGGGCCGCGGTGGTCGAGGACGGCGGGCGGACCGCGTCCTCCAAGGAGGTCTTGAGGTCGAGGTTGACCCCGGTGCCCTCGGGGAGCGCGTCGAGGACCTCGGCCAGCGTCACCGCACCGAGCTCACGTGCGCGGTCGAGGGTGAGGTCGGCGACGAACTCGGCGTCACCGACCGTCGGGTGGTGCCCGACGACCAGCTCGTCGTCACCGGTCCGCCGCACGTCCAGCTCCACCCAGCGCAGCCCGCTGCCGGCGGCGGCGACGATCGACCCGAGCGAGTTCTCCGCGTGCCCGTCGACGGTGTCGCGGCCGAGCCCCCGGTGGCCCAGGACCGTGGGCCTCCCCCCGAAGACCCTCACGCGTCGCCGGCCGCGGCCGACTCGGGCTGCTGCGCCCACCACTGCCGCAGCGCGGCCTCGGCGGCCTCACGGCCGATGGGGCCCTGGTCCAGCCGGACCTCCAACAGGAAGGAGTAGGCGCGCCCCAGGACGGGTCCGGGGCGGATGCCGAGGACCTCGGCGATCTCGTTGCCGTTGAGCTCGGGACGCACCCTGGCCAGCTCCTCGGCCTCCTGCAGCGCCCCGATGCGCACCTCGAGGGCGTCGTACGTGGCTGATAGCCGCGCCGCCTTCCTCGCGTTGCGGGTCGTGGAGTCCGACCGGGTCAGGCGGTGCAGCCGGGGAAGCAGGGGTCCGGCGTCGGTGATGTAGCGACGTACGGCCGAGTCGGTCCACTGCCCGTCGCCGTACCCGTGGAACCGCAGGTGCAGCTCGGTGAGCCGGGCGACGGCCTTGACCGTCTCCTTGTCGAAGCGCAGTGCCTTGAGGCGCTTGGACGCCAGCTTGGCGCCGACGACCTCGTGGTGGTGGAAGGAGACGCCTCCGCCGTCCTCGAACCGCCGCGTCGCGGGCTTGCCGATGTCGTGCAGCAGGGCGGCCAGGCGCAGCCACAGGTCCGGCCCCGGCACCGACTCCGGCGGGCCGCCGGCCGGGCCCTCGAGGGCGATGGCCTGGTCGAGCACGGTGAGCGAGTGCTCGTAGACGTCCTTGTGCCGGTGGTGCTCGTCGATCTCGAGCCGCAGGGCGGGCAGCTCGGGCAGCACGTGGTCGGCCAGCCCGGTGTCCACGAGCAGCCGCAGGCCGGGGCGCGGCGCGGGGGCGAGCAGCAGCTTGGTCAGCTCGTCACGCACCCGCTCGGCCGAGAGGATCCCGATCGAGCCGGCCATCTGCACCATCGCGGCGCGCACCTCCGGCGCCACCTCGACGCCGAGCTGCGCGGTGAACCGGCAGGCGCGCATCATCCGCAGCGGGTCGTCACCGAACGACAGCTCCGGCGCTCCCGGGGTCCGCAGCCGTCGGGCGGCGAGGTCGGCCAGCCCGGCATACGGGTCGACGAACTCCATCGACGGCAGCCGCAGCGCCATCGCGTTGACGGTGAAGTCGCGGCGGACGAGGTCGTCCTCGAGGTTGTCGCCGAAGGCGACCACGGGCTTGCGCGTCTCGCCGTCGTAGGCGTCGGCCCGGTAGGTCGTGACCTCGACGGTGTGCTCGCCGCGCCGGGCGCCGATCGTGCCGAACTCGCGGCCGATGTCCCAGTGCGCGTCCGCCCAGGGCCGCAGGATGGCCTGCGTCTCGTCGGGGGTCGCGCTGGTCGTGAAGTCGAGGTCCGGGGAGGTGCGGCCGAGGAACGCGTCGCGCACCGGGCCGCCGACCAGGGCGAGCTCGTGGCCGGCCGCGGCGAAGAGGCCGCCGAGCTCGGTGAGCAGCGGGACGACCGGCGCGAGGTGGGCGGTGGCCTGTCGCATGAGCTCGGGCAGCAGGGCCGGTGCGGGGTCGGCCTGCGGCTCGCGGGGATCAGCGGTGGACACGAGGGACAAGCCTAGGCGCTCGTTAGAGTGGCCGGGTGAGCTCCCCTGCGCGTGACCCCGAGCGGCTGGTTCCCAGCCGCCCGAGGCTGCCCGCGGTGGAGGAGCGCTCCGCCGGGGGCATCGTCGTCGACATCCACGACGGGGTCGCGCGGATCGCCGTCATCGCCCGCCGCAACCGGGCCGGCCGCGTCGAGTGGTGCCTGCCCAAGGGCCACCGGGAGGGTTCGGAGACCCTGCCCGAGACCGCCGCGCGGGAGGTCGCCGAGGAGACCGGTATCGAGGGCCGCGTGCTCACCGAGCTCGGCACCATCGACTACTGGTTCGCCACCCACGACCACCGCGTGCACAAGTTCGTCCACCACTACCTCCTCGAGGCCACCGGGGGCCGGCTCACCATCGACAACGACCCCGACCACGAGGCCATCGACGTCGCCTGGCTGCCCCTGCGCGAGGCCCATGAGCACCTCACCTTCCCCAACGAGCGCCGCATCGCCCGACAGGCCTGGCACCGTCTGGCCGGAGACGGGTGATGGCCCGGTCCCCCGTATGCCGCGTGCTCGCCGCGGCAGTGCTCGTGCTGCCCGCTCTCGCGGCCGGCTCCGCGACCGGCTCGGTCCCGGGGGCGTCGGCCGACCCGGCGCCCACCGGCGGTGCGGCAGCCGCGGTGCCGGAGATCCGCCCTGCCGCCGACGCCGCCGGCACCACCCTGCAGCTCACCGGCCTGAGCCCTGCCGTCGTCACCCCGGGCGACACGCTGACCGTGAGCGGGACCATCCGCAACGACGGGACCAGGGCGCTGAGCCGACCCCTCGTGCGCATCGTCGCCGGCTCCTACCCCGCCGCCCCCAACGCCCGCCAGGCCGTCCGCGACTGGGCGGCCTCCACCGGCCCGGCGCAGGGCTCGGTCGTCGGCCAGGCGCGGCTGGCCGGCACCGTCGCGCCGGGCACGTCGGCGGCGTTCCGGGTCAAGGTCACCGGTCTCGCCGCGCTGCGCACCGAGGCGACGTACGGCGCGCTGCCCCTGAGCGTGGAGTCGGGGACCGCCGCGGTGCGCACGTTCGCCGGCTACCAGCGGATCAAGCAGTACCAGCCGATGTCGGTGGCGTTCGCGGTCCCGTTGACCCTCGACCCCGACCCCGACCTCTTCGGTGCCACCGGCGTCGCCCGTGAGACGGCCTGGGGCTCGGCCCTCGAGCCCTCGTCCCGGCTGAGCCGGGTGCTGGACGCCACCCAGGACGCCGCGGTGACCTGGGCCGTGGACCCGTCGCTCACCCCGAGCCTGCTGCCCGCCCCGTCCGACGTGGGGGCCACCGGCACCCGGGAGAACGCCCTGCGCACCGCCACCGAGCTGCGGATCACCTCGGCGTCGGCGCAGCACACGCCGTGGGTGCTGCCCGACACCGACGCAGACCTCGGTGCCGTTGCCGGCCAGGGCAGTGCCGAGGGCCTCTTCGAGTCGCTCATCGAGCGCTCCGCCGACGTGGCCGAGCAGCTGCACGGCCGCGCCGACATCGCCTGGCCCGCCGACGGCACCTACACCGTGCGGGCGGAGACCGGGCTGCGCCGGCTGTTCCGGGTGCCTGCGCTGGCCGCCCAGGTGGCCTCCACCAGCGCCCTGCCGCAGGGGCTCGCCGGCCAGACGCCGGGAGCGGCCCAGCGCAGCACCACCGGCCTTCCGCTGCTCGCCTACGACGACTCCCTGAGCACGTTGCTCGGGCACACGCGCTCCGCGCAGGAGGGCCTGCTGAGCACCCAGCAGTTCGTCGCGGAGTCGGCGGCCCTGCTCAACGAGCTCCCCGGCACCTCGGGCCGGGCCGTTTTCGTCACCGCACCGCGGTCGTTCAACCCCGATCCCGCCACGGCCAAGCGGTTCCTCGCGACCGTGTCCGCGATCCCGTGGCTGTCCCCCACCTCCACCGAGGCGGAGCTGGAGGCGGCGCGCCGTACCGCCCCCACACAGGCCGCCCCCGTCACCCGGCCCACCACGCCCGCGGAGGGTGCCACGCGGCCGGTGCTCACCGCCACGCGCATCAGCGACCTCGAGCGCACGTTGCGCACCGTGCGCGGCGTCGCCCAGATCCGCGACGACGGCGACCTCTTCGCCCGCACGTGGACCCGTGCCGCCGAGCAGCTCGCCTCGACCCGGTGGCGCTCGGCCCCCACCGCCTGGAACACCCTCAGCGGCCGCGTGACCACCGCCGCGCGCCAGACGACGACCGCCGTGAAGGTCAGTGCCGGCACCATCAACTTCCTCGCCGACTCCGGCCGCCTCCAGATCACCGTCACCAACGACCTCGACCTGCCGGTGGAGAACGTCAAGCTCACCGTGGAGGCGTCCAACCCACGCCTGCGCATCGACAGCCAGCCCTCGGTGCTGCGCATCGGCCCGCACAGCCGGGCCACCGTCAGTGTCAGCGTCACCGCCCTGGCCGCCGGCCTCGTGCCGCTGCGCACCACCCTGACCACCCCCGACGGCACCGTGGTCGGGCAGGGCGCCGACGTGATGGTGCGCGTGACCCCCACCGGCAACTGGGTGTACGCCGCGCTGGGTGGCCTCGCGGCGCTCGTCCTGGCCCTCGGTATCGTGCGCACCGTCCGGCGCCGGCCGGGCCGCGACGACCACCCCACCCCCGACACCCACCCCGTGGAGGCTTCCGGATGAGCGACACCGCGCCGGAGGGGAGGGCCGAGCACGAAGCCGAGGCCCCCGAGGGCAGCCTCGCCCGGTCCAGCGCAGTGATGGCGGCCGGCACGATCGTGTCGCGCCTGCTCGGGTTCGCCCGGGCCGCGCTGCTCGCCTCGGCGGTCGGCATCGGCCTCGCCGCCGACACGTTCCAGGTGGCCAACACCCTGCCCAACCAGTTCTACCTGCTGCTCGCGGGCGGGGTGCTCAACGCCGTCCTGGTCCCGCAGATCACCAAGGCCTCGACCCACGCCGACGGCGGCGACCGGTTCGTCAACCGCCTCATCACCCTGTCGCTGGCCCTGCTGCTCGGCGCGACCCTGGTCGTCACCGCCGCCGCCCCGCTGCTGGTGCGGCTGTTCTCCCAGAACTGGAGCTCGACCGCCCTCGGGCTTGCCACCGCCTTCGCGCTCATCTGCCTGCCCCAGGTCTTCTTCTACGGGCTCTACACGCTGCTCGGCCAGGTCCTCAACGCGCGCGGCAAGTTCGCGGCCTACATGTGGGCCCCGGTGCTGGCCAACCTCGTCGCCATCGTCGGGCTCGTCTTCTTCCGCCTGGCCCACGCCAAGAACATCCCGGTCGCGGACTGGACCCCGTCCATGGTCTGGCTGCTCGCCGGCACGGCCACCCTCGGCGTGGTGGCCCAGGCCGTGGCGCTGTGGCTGCCGCTGCGCAGGATCGGGTTCCGGTACCGGCCCGTGTGGGGCTTCCGTGGCGTCGGCCTCGGTTCCGCCTCGCGCGTCGCGGTGTGGACGTTCGCCGCCGTCGCCGTGAGCCAGCTCGGGTTCATCGTGACGTCCAAGGTGATGACCCGCGCGGGAGACCTGCTCGACGAGCGCCACGAGGTCGGGGCCGGCATCGCGGCCTACGGCTTCGCCTTCCTGCTCTTCATGCTCCCCCACTCGCTGTTCACCGTCAGCCTCGTCACCGCCCTGTTCACGCGGCTGTCGCAGTCGGCGCACCGCGGCGACGACGCGGAGGTCGTCTCCGACCTCGGGCGCGGCCTGCGGATGCCGGCCGTCCTGCTCCTGCCCGCCACCGTGGCCGTGACCGTGCTCGGCCCCCAGGTCGCGCGGGTGGCCTTCCCCGGCAACTCCCACGAGCAGACCCTGGCCATCGCCGGTGTCATGGTCGCGATGATGACCGGGCTCGTGCCCTTCGGCTGGCTCTACCTCGTGCAGCGCGTCTTCTACGCCTACGAGGACGCGAAGACGCCGTTCCGCCTCCAGGTGCTCGTGACCGTCGTCGCCTCGGCCGTCAACCTCACGGCCCTGCTCGCGGCCCCGGGGCGCGCCGGCGTCATCGTCGGCCTGGGGCAGACCGTGAGCAACCTCGTCGCCGCGCTGGTGGGGTTCGCCCTGCTGCGCCGCCGGCTGGGCTCCCTGCACCTGTCCCCGGCCGTGCGCGTCTACGTGCGGCTCGCCGTGGCCTCCCTCGTCGCGGCCGTGCCGACCCTCGTCCTGCTCTGGCTGCTCGGCCGCCTGGGCGTCGAGGCCGAGCGCTGGTCGGGCGCCGCGGTCGAGCTCGCCCTCGGCGGCGCGGTCTTCGTGGCCGTCGCCCTCGGGGTGGCCCACGCCCTGCGCGTCGAGGAGGTCGGGCAGCTGCTGGACCCCGTGACGCGACGGCTGCGTCGTCGCCCGGCCTGAGGCCAGACCCTAGGATGACAGCGCAGCGCAGCGGCGACTCACCAGGAGGCAGTGTGCACGGGGTTGGGCCTTCGACGGTGCTGGGCGGCCGGTATGCCGTGCAGCGCCGGCTCGAGCAGCTGCCGAGGGCCGAGCGGTGGTCCGCGCACGACCTCACCCTCGAGCGCGACGTCGTCGTGGTCTGCTTCGGTGAGGACGAGGGCCACGCCGCCGCGACGCTCGACGCCGCACGCCGTGCAGCCGGCCTCGACAACCACCGCCTCGTGCGGGTCCTGGACGTCGGCCGCTCCGAGGGCATCTCGTTCTTCGTCGAGGAGGCCATCCCCGAGGCCCACACCCTCGCCCAGGTCCTCGAGCAGGGCGGGCTGCCCGCCGAGGAGGCGCGCCGCATCGCCGGAGAGTCCGCCACCGGCCTCGAGGCCGCTCGGGCGCGCGGGCTGCACCACCTGCGCCTGACCCCCCACTCGGTCCTGCGCGCGTCCGACGGCACCATCAAGGTGCGCGGCGTCGCGACCGCCGCCGCGATGGCCTCCGAGGAGGACGTCCCCTCCGCCGAGGCCGCCCGGCTCGACGCCGTGGGCGTCGTCGCCATCACGTATGCCGCCCTGACCAGCCGCTGGCCCCTGCCCGGCGCCGTACCCGGCCTGGAGCAGGCCCCGCACGTGGTCGGTGGGGTCCCCGCCCCGTCGGAGATCGCGGCCGGCGTCCCGGGTGACCTCGACGCGCTGTGCCGCCTCACGCTCAACGACGACCAGGGCCCGCTCACCCCGGGCGACTTCGCCGCCCAGATCGCGCCCTGGGCCCCGACCCAGGTCGTCGGGCTCGGGGGCAGCGCACCGCGGGAGGCCGACGACGGCCTCGCCCGCACGGTGGCGCTTCCCGTCGCCGGCCTCGAGCGCAGCGGGCTGCGACCCGACCGAGGTGACAGCCAGGCATCCCCCTCCACGGCAGCAGCAGGTGCAGCGGCGGGTGCGGGCGCACCGTACGACCAGGCCACCCAGGTGGTCCCCGCCCCGGGCGGGGCCCCGGGTCCCGGTCACCCCACCCCGGGCACGGCACAGCCGGGCGAGGAGCACGCCGAGGGCGGTGCGGGCGCTGGTGCCGCCGCCACGGCAGCCGCCGTCGGGACGGCCATAGGTGCCGCAGGGCACGCCGCCGGCCACGCCGCGGGGGCCGCAGCCCACCGCGTCGGGTCGTTCGCGAAGGCGGCCGCCGACAAGGCCGCCGAGCGCCGCGCCGCCCGCGAGGCCGCCGAGCGCCGCGCCGAGCAGCACCGGATCAGCCTCGACGAGGCGTTCGTCGACGGCGCCGACCCGCTCGACCCGCCGCTGCCGATGCTGCCGCCGGAGACGGCCGAGGCCCCGACCCGCGACCAGTCCAAGATCGTGCTGGCGATCATGGCGGCGTTCCTCGTGATCGTCACCGTGTTCGGCTTCTGGGGTGCCTCCCGGATCGGCTCGAAGTCCAACTTCGGCCTCGGCACCAACACCCCCCGCAACACGGTGACCGTCACGGCGCCCACGGCCACCGTGGCCCCGAGCTCCGGCACCAGCTCGCCGAGCTCCAGCGGCAGCGCCGGGGAGCCCTTCGCGATCCTCAGCGCCACCGGCTTCGACCCCGAGGGTGACAACGCGGAGCGCAACAGCGAGGCGCCGCGGGTCTTCGACGGCAAGCCCGACACGTTCTGGAGCTCCGAGGGCTACGCCAGCGCCAACCTCGGCGGCCTGAAGAAGGGGGTGGGTGTCCGCGTCGACCTCGGCCAGGTCCACAAGATCTCGGAGGTCGACCTGGTCCTGCCCGACGTCTCGGACGTCACCGTGTTCGTCGGCCAGGACCGCACCCGCGACAACACCACCGTCATCGGCACCTCGCAGGGCAAGAAGGGGGAGATCTCGCTCAAGGCCGACAAGCCGGTCGACGGCCAGTACGTGTTCGTCTGGTTCACCTCGGTGTCGAAGGTGTCCGACGGCCGGTTCCGCGCCACGCTGGCCGAGGTCACCGTCCGCTAGCCGTCCGCGGCGAGCAGGCGGCACACCCATGAACCCCCGGCCACTGCAGGAGCGTGACGACCGCGAGCTCGTCAGGCTGCACGTCGAGGGCGACCCCGATGCGTTCGGCGAGCTCTTCCGGCGCCACCGCGACCGCATGTGGGCGGTGGCCCTGCGCACCACCGGCAACCGCGAGCTCGCCTCCGACTGCGTCCAGGACGCCTTCATCTCGGCGTTCCGCCGCGCCGGCTCCTACCGCGGTGAGGCCGCGGTGACGACCTGGCTGCACCGCATCGTCGTCAACGCCTGCCTCGACCGCCTGCGCCGTGACAAGCCGACCTCCCAGCTGCCCGAGCGCGAGCTGTCCGACGGCCGGGACGCGCACTCCTCGGTGGACACCCGTCTCGACGTGCGGGAGGCGCTCGACCGGCTGCCGGAGGGCCAGCGCCTCGCCCTCGTCCTGGTCGACATGCACGGCCTGTCGGTCGCCGAGGCGGCGGCGGTGCTCGACGTGGCGGAGGGCACCGTGAAGTCGCGGTGCAGCCGCGGCCGAGAGGCTCTCGCGGCGATGCTGCGGGAACGATCGGGGCAGCCGTGACGTCCTACCCATGGAGCCACCGCCGAGCCCACCGGCCGGCCCCGTCCTCATCCCCCGTCCCGCCGAGGAGGTTGTCGTGGTGAGCACCCCGGCCGTGCCGCCTCGAGGACCCGACGACCCCGGGCGCGACCCCGACCTGGACGACCCCACGGGCGTCCGCGCCCTGCTGGCCGGCCTGGGCGACCCCGGTCCGATGCCCGCCGACCTCGTCGACCGCATCAACGCCTCGATCGCCGCGGAGCAGGCGGCCCGCGAGCGCGGTGACGCGACCGTGGTCCCCCTGCACCGTCCCCTGCCCGGATGGCAGCGCTACGGCCTGGTCGCCGCAGCGGTCGCGGGTCTCGCCGTCGGCGTCCCCGCCCTGCTCGGCGCGGGGCCGCAGGACGTCATGGCCTCCCTCAGCCGCTCCTCCAACGACTCCGCGGGGGCGGCGAGCTCGGCACAGGAGCTCCAGCCGCCCATCGCCTCCTTCACCCCGCCCGTGCCCGGATCCTCCGGCACCGCCGGCTCGGGCGGTCGGGCGAGCAGCCCCGTCGGGCAGGTCACCATGCTGGCCACCGGCACGGGGTACACGGCCTCGCACCTCGCGGAGCAGGCCCGCACCACGATGCTCGGGCCGTTCGACGGGTCGTCGTCGAGCTCGATGACCGGCCCCGCGTCCGGTGCCCAGGACGCGGAGGGCCTGCGCGAGTGCCTCACCGCGATGGGGGTCCCCGCGTGGATGCCGGCCGTCGGCGACGTGGCGACGTACGACGGCGGCAGGGCCGTCGTCGTCGTGGTCAGCAGCGACACCGGGCAGGACGTCTACGCCGTACCCACCTGGTGCGACGCCACGCACGCCCGGGCCCTCGCCGGCCCCGTGCCGATCCGCTGACCCGCACCGGCCTGCCGCACGCCGGTCCGGAACATCCAGGCCCTACGATCGGTTGCAGACATCAGCACCGTATGTAGCGGTGCACCGCCTTCCCGACCACAAGGGGCTGTAGCCGCGTGAGCACCACCGCACCTGCCGACATCCGCAGTCTGATCATCATCGGCTCCGGGCCGGCCGGGTACACCGCTGCCGTGTACGCCGCCCGGGCCAACCTCCAGCCGCTGCTCTTCGAGGGCGCCGTCACCGCTGGTGGCGCGCTGATGAACACCACCGAGGTCGAGAACTTCCCCGGCTTCCGCGACGGCATCATGGGGCCCGACCTCATGGACAACATGCGTGCGCAGGCCGAGCGGTTCGGCGCCGAGATCATCACCGACGACGTCGAGTCGGTCGACCTCGCGGGCGACGTCAAGACCGTGGTCGACGCCGAGGGCAACACCTACCGCGCCCGCGCGGTCATCCTCGCGATGGGCTCGGCCTACCGCGAGCTCGGGCTCCCCGACGAGAAGCGCCTCTCCGGGCACGGCGTGAGCTGGTGTGCGACCTGTGACGGCTTCTTCTTCCGCGACCAGGACATCGTGGTCGTCGGGGGCGGCGACTCCGCCGTCGAGGAGGCCACGTTCCTCACCAAGTTCGCCCGGACCGTGACCATCGTCCACCGCCGCGACGAGCTGCGCGCCTCCAAGATCATGGCCGAGCGCGCCCTGTCCAACGACAAGATCCGCTTCGCCTGGAACTCCGCCGTCGACGCCATCCACGGCGAGGACAAGCTCACCGGCGTCACGCTGCGCGACACGGTCACCGGCGAGACCCGCGAGCTGCCCGTCACGGGACTGTTCGTCGCCATCGGCCACGACCCGCGCAACGAGCTGGTCAAGGGTGTTGTCGACCTCGACGACGAGGGCTACGTGCTCGTCCAGGGCCGCAGCACCCTCACCAACCTGGCCGGTGTCTTCGCCGCCGGCGACCTGGTCGACCACACCTACCGCCAGGCCATCACCGCGGCCGGCTCCGGCTGTGCCGCGGCGCTGGACGCCGAGCGGTTCCTCGCCGACCTCGAGGCGGCCGGGGCGCCGTTCGAGGACGCGGCACCGCTGCAGGAGCCTGCCGGCATCTACTGAGCCCTGTCAGCCCCGCTGCCACGCTGGCAGCACCCACTTCACCGCACCACTTCCCCAGCACCACCTCAACCAGCAGCACCACCGAAAGGAGCCCCCGAGTGGGAGCCATCAAGGACACCACGGACGCCACCTTCGAGGCGGACGTCCTCAAGAACGACAAGCCCGTCCTCGTCGACTTCTGGGCGCCCTGGTGCGGCCCGTGCCGTGCGGTCGCCCCCGTCCTGGAGGAGCTCGCCGCCGCGCACGCGGACAAGATCGACATCGTCAAGCTCAACACCGACGAGAACGTCCAGGTGAGCTCGCGCTACGGCATCACCGGCATCCCGACGCTCAACGTCTACGTCAACGGTGAGGTCGTCAAGACCCTCGTCGGCGCGATGCCCAAGCCCAAGCTCGTCCGCGAGCTGGCCGACTACCTCGGCTGACCGACTTGTCCATGCCGTGCGTGCCGGTCGTCCCTCGGGGCGGCCGGCACGCACGTATGAGCGCTGGGCCACCCCCATCCACCTGACGTGCTGCGGTTGGATGAACCGGGGAGCCTGACCTAGGCTCGTCCTCTGCACGCGCGCAGGGCCGCCGCGTGAGAACCCCCTGACCTGCACGAACGTCCCTGTCCCCCTTGGAGGCTGCGTGTCCGACAGCAAGAACGGTCTGCTCGGCCTCGGCAGCCGCGGCGCCGCCGTCCTCGACGTGCGCACGCGCCTGGCTGCCCTCGCCTCGGACGACCTGCCAGAGCTGCGCGGACTGCTCGACGCCCCTGTGGACGACGCTGTGGACAACCCGCACGAGGTGTACGACGTGGCGCTCGAGCGTGCGGTGCGCGCCTTCCAGCAGCACAAGGGCCTCATCGTCGACGGGGTCGTCGGCGTCGAGACCTTCGGTGCCATCGACGGGGCCCGCTGGACCCTCGGTGACCGCATCCTCGTGCACACCCCGGGCCACCTGCAGCGCGGCGAGGACGTCGCCAGCCTCCAGGAGCGGCTCAACACCCTCGGCTTCGCCGCCGGCCGCGCCGACGGGCGCTTCGGCCCGGAGACCGAGCGGGCGGTGCGCGGCTTCCAGCGCGCCTACGGCCTGCCCGGGGACGGGTCGGTGGGCCCCGAGACGCTGCGCGCGTTCGAGGACCTGCGCCGCTCGGTGTCGGGTGGCTCGTCGACGGTGCTGCGCGAGCGTGAGCGCGTACGCCGCGCCGGCCACAACCTCAGCGGCCGCACCGTCGTGCTCGACCCCGGTCACGGCGGCAGCGACAGCGGTGCCGCCGCCCACGGGCTGGTCGAGTCCGACCTGGTCATGGACCTCGCCCGGAGGATCGAGGGGCGGCTCACCGCCATCGGTGTCGCGGTGGTCTACACCCGCACCCCGCACGGGAGCCCCAGCGAGGAGGAGCGGGCAGCCACCGCCAACGGCGCCGGCGCCGACCTGCTGCTCTCGCTGCACTGCGACTCCCACGACGCCGCCGACGCCAGCGGTGTCGCCACCTTCTTCTTCGGCCGCGACCGCCGGACCTCGTGGTCGGCGATCGGCGAGCACCTGGCCGACCTCGTGCTGCGCGAGATCGTCGCCCGCACCGGACTGGCCAACTGCCGCTCGCACGGACGGTCCTGGGCTCTGCTCCAGCAGACCACGATGCCCGCCGTGCGCATCGAGGCCGGGTACCTCTCCCACCCCGAGGACGCCGCGCGCCTGGCCGACCCCGCCTTCCGCGACACCATCGCCGAGGCCGTCCTGGTCAGCCTGCAGCGCCTCTACCTCGGCGACGACGACACGGCCACGACCGGCGTCCTGCAGCTCGGTGACCTGCGGGCCTACCTCGCTGCGCACTCCTGAGGCTGCCCACTCCTGAGCCGCTGTCGCATGGGGCTTCCGTCCCCTCCCGGAGGCAGGCGTGCCGTCACTACTGGCGTCCGAATCACCGTGCGGCGCAACGGTTTCCAGCATGTGAGCTGAGCCCTCGTGGCTGGTGGTCCCGACCGCGCTGACTGACGCCGCAGCGTCACGGAGCCCGATGTTTCACGGGAAACGTCGGGTCAGGCGCTGCGGTCGACGCCCAGCAGGTCGACGATGCGGTTGAGGTCCTCGACCGAGGCGAACTCCACCGTGAGCTTGCCCTTGCGCTGGCCCAGGGCGATGTTGACGCGGGTGTCGAAGCGGTCCGAGAGCCGAGCGGCCAGGTCGTCCAGCTGCGGGTGGCGGTTGCCGGCCCGGGGCCGCCGCGGTGCCGGGCGCTCCTGGTCCTCGCCGAGCGCGACGATCTCCTCGACGCTGCGCACCGAGAGCCCCTCTGCCACGATCCGCTGGGCCAGGCGCTCCATGGCCGCCCCGTCCTCGAGGGACAGCAGGGCCCGCGCGTGACCGGCTGACAGGACGCCGGCTGCGACGCGACGGGCCACCAGCGGCGGGAGCTTGAGCAGTCGCAGAGTGTTGGAGATCTGCGGACGCGACCGGCCGATGCGGCCGGCGAGCTCGTCGTGCGTGCAGCCGAAGTCCTCGAGCAGCTGCTGGTAGGCCGCGGCCTCCTCGAGCGCGTTGAGCTGGCTGCGGTGGAGGTTCTCCAGGAGGGCGTCACGGAGGAGGTCGTCGTCGTCGGTCTCCTTGACGATCGCGGGGATCGTCGACTTGCCCGCCTCCTGCGAGGCGCGCCACCGACGCTCACCCATGATGAGCTCGTAGCGCACGCCTTCGGGCGCACTGTCGAGGTCATCAGGCCCCTGACCTGCGGGAATGGGGCGCACCACGATCGGCTGAAGCACCCCGATCTCGCGGATCGAGTGCACCAACTCGGCCATGTCGTCCTCGTCGAACACGGCCCGGGGCTGCTTCGGGTTGGGCCGGATCGACAAGATCGGCAGGTCGCCGTACGACGCACCGGGGACCGGGGCGAGCTCCTCGCGATCCGAGGCGGCTTCGTCATCGTTGGACCCGCCGGCGTCGACGGCGGCATTCGCGCCGTCCGCGCCGCCCGCGGTGACAGCGTCTGCTGCGGGAACCACCTGGGTCTCGCCGGTGCCGTCAGCGGGGATGTCGGCGGTGCCGTCGGCGCTGCCATCGGTGTCAGCTGGCGGCTCTGGCGTAGCGGGCTGAATGCGCTGGTCTGGGAAGAACACGTCCACCGGGCGACCCGACGCAGAGGTGGGGGCGTTGGGGATGAGGGCACCCAGGCCCCGGCCGAGGGCGCGGCGCTTCTCGCTCATGTGGTCGTCCTTCTCGTCTCTGCGTGGTCGGTGGTGGGGAAGGCTGGGCTGTTCAGGCGCCTGCAGGCGCGACGCCACGGTCGGCGAGCTCTGCGGCGGCACCGAGGTAGGACAGGGCGCCGCTGGAGTTCGGGTCGTAGGTCATCACGGTCTGGCCGTGGCTCGGCGCCTCGGAGATGCGCACCGAGCGAGGGACGGTGTTGCGCAGCACCTGCTCGGGGAAGTGGTTGCGCACCTCCTCGGCGACCTGCGCCGACAGGCGGGTGCGACCGTCGTACATCGTGAGCAGGATGGTGGACACGTGCAACGTCGGGTTGAGGTGGTTGCGGATCAGCTCGATGTTCTTCAGGAGCTGTGAGAGGCCCTCCAGCGCGTAGTACTCGCACTGGATGGGGATGAACACCTCCTGCGCCGCGACGAAGGCGTTGACGGTGAGCAGGCCCAGGCTCGGGGGGCAGTCGACCAGCACGTAGTCGGGGGCCGGCACGTCGGACGTCGCCGTGTGCTGCAGGTAGGCCGTGATCGCGCGCTGTAGCCGCGTCTCACGAGCCACCAACGACACCAGCTCGATCTCCGCGCCGGCCAGGTCGATCGTCGCCGGGGCGCACCACAGCCCGGGGATGTCCGGACACTCCTGCACCACGTCCGCCATGGGGGTGCCGTCCACGAGCACGTCGTAGATGCTCGGCACCTCCGCGTGGTGGTCGATCCCCAGGGCAGTGCTGGCGTTTCCCTGCGGGTCGATGTCGATGACCAGCACGGTGAGACCGGCTTGGGCCAGCGCCGCTGCCACGTTCACCGTGGTGGTCGTCTTGCCCACGCCACCCTTCTGGTTGGCCACGGTGAGCACCCGCGTCGCCGTCGGCTTGGGGAAGACCCGACCGGTCAGGGCGATGCGCTTCCGCGCGTCCTCCGCCACGGCGCGAGCCAAGGGAGTGTCATGGTCTGCAGTCGGCAGGGACGAAGCGAGCTCCTCGCGCTCCTCCGTTTCACGTGAAACGACCGCAGCGAGCGCATCAGCCGCGGCGTCGACGTCGATGCTGTGACCATCGTGAGCATCGCGGTCGTCGCCGTCGCCGTCGTGGCTGTCGTCAGTGTCTCCGTCAGGCGCAGTTTCACGTGAAACGGTCTCCGCTACCGGTTCGGGGCCGGGCCATCCCACCGGTGCCTCGGTGGTGCCGGGGCGACGGGGCCACCCCAGCCCCGGATGGATCTCCAGCGGGGCGGAAGTCACGCGGTCACCTCGTTGGCCATGGGCATCATCCAACCCTACGCGGACCATCCGTCACAAACCGGTGAGCACGCCGGAGCGGGCGAACCCGACTGCTGCTGGGCGGTGGTCAGCGTCGCTTCCGCCGGTCCTTCTTCTGACGGCCCACTCCTGCGCCCACGGTGATCTCCAGGGTCAGCGTGGCCACCTCGAGGAGGTCGGCTCCGTGCTGGCGGACGGTCGCGCCGGTCATCCCCAGTCGCCGCAGCACCGCCGTCGCCGCATCGAGCTCCGCCTGCGCGCTGCATCCCTTGAGGGCCACCAAGGTGCCGCCCTCAGTCAGGAGGGGGAACGTCCAGCGGGCCAGCTTGTCGATGCGAGCCACCGCGCGGGCAGTCGCCCAGGGCAGCCGCAGCACCCCGTCGAACTCCTCGGCCCGGCCCCGGTGCACCGTGCAGTTGTCCAGTCCCAGCTCCGCGATGGTGTCGCTGAGCCACGTGGTGCGGCGCAGCATGGGTTCGACGAGGTGGAGCTCGAGGTCTGGTCGGGCAATGGCGAGGGCGAGACCCGGAAGCCCGGCTCCCGAGCCGACGTCGACGACCGCGGCGCCATGGGGGAAGGAGTCCTGTGCCACGGCACAGTTCAGGATGTGGCGCTCCCACAGGATGGGTACCTCGCGCGGACCGATCAGCCCGTGCGAGACCCCCGTGTCGGCCAGGATCTCGGAGAACCGCTCGCCCAGTCCCAGTCGCGCACCGAAGACCGCGGCTGCGGCCGACGGGGCCACGGGTGCCGGTACGGGAGTCTGGGTGATGGGGCTGCCGGCGTCAGGGCTGCCGGCGTCGGGGCCGTCGGCGGGGAGGGTCATGGCCACCTCGGGGGTCGGTCACCGTCACGCGCTCTGCGCCGGCGTCTGCGGGAGATCAGCCTAGGGCCTCGTAGGCACGGCGCTGTACCCGACGACGACCGCCCTGACGAGCGATATGACGAAGGGCGCAGGACCAGTGGTCCTGCGCCCTTCGGGCTGGCACCAGCAGGTGCCGTTTCACGTGAAACAGGTCAGGCGGGCAGCACCACGACGAAGCGACGCGGCTCCACGCCGTCGGACTCTGAGGAGAGGCCGGCGGCCAGCACCTCGTCGTGCACGACCTTGCGCTCGAAAGCGGTCATCGGCTCCAACGAGGCCTTCTCACCCGTGGCGCGCACATCGGCAATGGCCTTCTGCGCGATGGTGACCAGGGACGCGCGACGCTCGGCGCGGTGACCCGCGACATCCAGCATCAGGCGGGAGCGCTCACCGGTCGCCGACTGCACAGCGAGCCGGGTGAGCTCCTGCAGCGCGTCGAGCACCTTGCCGTCCTGGCCCACGAGGCGACGGGGCACCCGGCCCTCCTCGGAGTCGACGATGGACACGGCAGCACGATCGCCGTCCACGTCCACGTCGATGTCGCCGTCGAGGTCGGCGATGTCCAGCAGCGTCTCCAGGAAGTCGGCCGCCACCTCGCCCTCGCGCTCGAGGTCGGCGGTCTTGGCCGGTCGCCGGCGCACGGCTCCCTCGCGGGGAGCGTCGGCCCCTGCCTCGTCGCCGTCCGTGGCGAGGTCCGTGTCGAGGTCCTCGGCGTCGGCGTCGAGGGTCTCGGCGCCCATCGGCTCCGTGGCTGCGGCGTCCTCCTCGGTGTTGTCCACCGTCTCGGAGACGAGGGTGTCGTCGGTGGCGGCGGGCGGCGGCTCGCTGCTGGTCGGGGCGGCGTCGGCGATCTGGTCGCCGTCCACGGCGGTGTGGTGCTGCTCAGTCATGGTGATGGCTCTCAGTTGTCGGTCAGTTGTCGGTGGTCGACGTGGTCTCGGTGGCCGGGCGCGAGGTGGTCGAGCCGGAAGTGCTCGTCCGCGGCTTGGCCTGGCCGCCCTTCTTCTTCTTGTTGCGGGTGGGCTGCTGACGCTGGCCTGTGGGCTTGGGTGCTTCCTCAGTGTCCGACTTGTCGCTCTTGTCCAGTCCCTTGACCGTGAACTCCTGGACCGGCTTCCCGCGCTTGGCCCGGCGCTGCTGCATGGCCTTCTCCGCCGGCGAGCCGGGCGCCGGCATGCGGCGGATCACGTAGAACTGCTGGCACATGGACCACACGTTGGTGGTGAGCCAGTAGAGCAGGACACCGATGGGGAAGTTGACGCCGGAGATCGCGAAGAACAGGGGCATCAGGTAGAGCAGCATCTTCTGCTGCTTGGCGAACGGGTTGTCGAGCGCCGACGCCGGCATGTTCTTCATCATCAGCTGGCGCTGGGTGGTGAACGTGCTGGCGGACATCAGGACGATGAGCAGGACCGTGACGATCTTGGTGGTCAGGGTGTCCGCGCCCATGAACTTGTCGGACAGCTGCGCCCCGAAGAGCGTGGACTGCTCGGCCTGGCCGGCCAGCGTCCGTGTGATCGGGCCGATCGGCGGCGTCTCCCCGGAGGCGATCTTCTGCAGGCCGTTGAGCACGCGGAAGAGGCCGAAGAAGAACGGCGACTGCAGCAGGATCGGCAGGCACGAGCTGAACGGGTTGGTCCCGGTCCGCTTGTACAGGTCCATCGTCTCCTGCGTCATGGCCTGACGGGAGTCGGGGTCGGTCTTGCCCTTGTACTTGGCCTGGATCTTCTGCATCTCCGGCTGGATGAGCTGCATCCGCCTCGAGGCGTGGATCTGCTTGACGAACAGCGGGATCATCGCTGCCCGCATGACGACGACGAGGCCGATGATGGACAGCACCCACGCGACACCGGACGCTCCGGGGATCCCGATCGCGGTGAACAGGGAGTGCCATCCCCACAGGATCCACGAGACGATCCATTCGAACGGGTAGATCAGGTCACTGAAGCTCATGCTGTCCTCAATCTGGTGGCGCGACGTCGGGGCGACGCCTCACCGGTGGTTCCGGTTGCTCGGCGTACGCCGAGCGGCCGGGAGGGAGGTGGCCCTACCGCTGGTGGGCGGCCGGGGCGGGCGGTGCGGGATGGGTCTGTGGGGTCGCCCTGGTCGTGCTGTCGGAGGTGCTGTGCGGAGTGCGCTCCGGGACGTGGTCCACGCCGCCCGGGGTCCAGGGATGACACCTGCCCAACCGCTTCAGTGCCAGCCAGGTTCCCTTGACGGGACCGAAGCGGCGCAGGGCGGTCACGGCATACGCCGAGCAGGACGGGTAGTAACGGCAGGTCGGGGGCCGCATCGGGGACACGAAGCGCTGGTAGAGCACGATCGCGCCGATGACCGGGGCGGTGACCACCCGCCCCACCGCGCTCACGGCTGCCTCACCGGGACGGTGGAGGGCTGAGCTGCAGCTGCAAGGGCGCTCACCTTGGCGGTCACCCGCGGCAGGAGGCGGTCCAGCTCGATGGCCAGCTCGGCCGAGGTGGCCGACGCCGCGGTGGGGTTGGTCCGCACGACGACGTCGACCCCGTCCGGCACCTGGGCGATCCTCGCCGCGACCAGGGCCCGCAGGCGGCGCTTCGTGCGGTTGCGCACCACGGCGTTGCCCACCCGCTTGGAGACGACAAAACCGACCCGCGGCGGGAGTCCCGCACGCGCGTCGGTCTGGCCGGCGTGGACCACGATCAGCGTGGAGCCTGCTCGGGCTCCCCTGGGTCCCCTCAGGGCCGCCGCGAAGTCCGAGCTCGCACGGAGCCGGTGCCCCGCGGGCAGCACTGGGTTCGCCTCAGGCGGAGAGCTCGGAGCGGCCCTTGGCGCGACGAGCCGAGAGGATGGCGCGACCCGCACGGGTACGCATCCGCAGGCGGAAGCCGTGGGTCTTGGCCCGGCGGCGGTTGTTCGGCTGGAAAGTACGCTTGCTCACGAGGGATCTCCGTTACTGGTCAGGCGGGCGCCTGCTGAGTGCTGGTCTGCGGCCCCCCAGCCGCAATCGGAAACCCGCGACCGGGGCCACCGAGGTGGCATCCGGGGGATTCACGGGCATGCGAAAACGGCCGACAGGCCTGCTCCACGGTACGCGAGCGCCATCCACAGGGTCAAACCAGCGGGGGGCCCGTGGCGCAGGCAGGCGCGATACCCTCCACTAGCACCGCCTCGCGGCGCCCGCACGCCGGACACGCCGCCCGATGCGAAACATTTGGCAGTTCGGGACCCGATTTTCGGGGTTTGGCTTGCTCCACGGCACCTCGCCTTGTTAGCGTCCACCCTCGTCCCATTCCCATACCCACAGGTTGTGGATAAGTGTGTGGACAAGGCACCATGACCCTGCGACAGGGCAGCGACCGCGGACACCG
This sequence comes from Phycicoccus sp. Soil748, assembly GCF_001428025.1. Taxonomy (GTDB): domain Bacteria; phylum Actinomycetota; class Actinomycetes; order Actinomycetales; family Dermatophilaceae; genus Pedococcus. Next base: position 37,110 of record NZ_LMSC01000006.1, read on the forward strand.
TCGAAAGGGATGTGGGACCAGTGAGTGATGCCGATCTGGACTTTGCTCAGATCTGGCAGAACACCATCTCCACCCTCGACGCCGACGGGCTCCCCGCGCGTGAACGCGCCTTCCTCGCCCTGGCCCGCCTCTCCGGTCTCCTTGACGGCACCGCCCTGGTCAAGGTGCCCAACGACTACACCAAGGACGTCGTCGAGCAGCGGGTGCGCGACGCCGTGACCCGGGCGCTGTCCAGCCAGCTCGGCGAGCCCGTCCACCTCGCCGTGTCGGTCGACCCGTCGCTCGACGAGGACCACTACGCCGAGGACACGGTCGGCCTCGTCGAGGAGCCCCGCGGCACCGGCGGCCACGCCTTCGACGACACCGCCTTCTCGGTCGACCGCGACGGGCCGGCGCCCGTCAACCACTCGTCCGACCACCCGGGCGGCCACTCGTCGAACCACTCGGGCACGGTCCCCGCCCCCCACCTGGCGCAGCCCCCGACCGCGCCCCCGCAGCGACGTCCGCGCGACGAGGTCCCGAGCATCACCGACGAGTCGGCCACCAGGCTGAACCCGAAGTACACCTTCGACACCTTCGTCATCGGGGCCAGCAACCGGTTCGCCCACGCGGCTGCGGTCGCGGTCGCCGAGGCGCCGGCCAAGGCGTACAACCCCCTGTTCGTCTACGGCGAGTCCGGACTGGGCAAGACCCACCTGCTGCACGCGATCGGGCACTACGCGCGCAACCTGTACCCGCACGTCAAGGTGCGCTACGTGAACTCCGAGGAGTTCACCAACGACTTCATCAACAGCATCCGCGACGACAAGGCGAGCAACTTCCAGCGCCGCTACCGCGACGTCGACGTGCTGCTCATCGACGACATCCAGTTCCTGCAGGGCAAGGTGCAGACGCAGGAGGAGTTCTTCCACACGTTCAACACCCTGCACAACGCCAACAAGCAGGTCGTGATCACCAGTGACCTGCCGCCCAAGCTGCTGTCCGGCTTCGAGGAGCGGATGCGCAGCCGGTTCGAGTGGGGCCTGCTCACCGACGTGCAGCCGCCCGACCTCGAGACCCGCATCGCCATCCTGCGCAAGAAGGCGATCCAGGAGCGGATGAGCGCCCCGGACGAGGTGCTGGAGTTCATCGCGAGCCGCATCTCGACCAACATCCGCGAGCTCGAGGGCGCGCTCATCCGCGTGACGGCCTTCGCGAGCCTCAACCGCCAGAGCGTCGACATGGGCCTGGCCGAGATCGTGCTCAAGGACCTCATCCCCAACGAGCAGGGCAGCCAGATCACCAGCGCGACGATCATGGCGCAGACGGCGGCGTACTTCGGCCTCACCATCGAGGACCTCTGCGGCACCTCCCGCTCCCGGGTGCTGGTGACGGCCCGCCAGATCGCGATGTACCTGTGCCGTGAGCTGACCGACCTGTCGCTGCCGAAGATCGGCCAGCAGTTCGGCGGCCGTGACCACACCACGGTGATGCACGCCGACAAGAAGATCCGCCAGCTCATGGCCGAGCGGCGTGCGATCTACAACCAGGTCACCGAGCTCACCAACCGGATCAAGCAGCAGTCCCGCTGACCGCCGGCGCGGGCTGTGGTCAGTCGCGACGGGGTACGACCGGTGACGGCTGGTCGGCGCCGGCTCCTTGCGTCCTCGTGACGCAGACCCCCTACGCCGTTGTCCACAGGACCATCCACAGCTGTGCGTTCGCGTTCACCACTCTGTTACTCGACGGCCGCGGTGTCGGCCCGGTGCAGATTCGGACGGTACGCAGCACGACGGGGTCCGCGGCGGGGCACGGGCCGGCGACGAATACGGACAATCGACGCACAACCCCCGTGGTCCACACCTGTGGACAACTCTGTGGGTATGTGCGCCGCGTCCACCGCCATCCCTCGAACGGATGATCTTTCTGCACACCCGTGGACAACCTGTGGACAACCCGTGCACGACACCCCGTCAGGGTGGGGACGAGCTCGGCGTGTCGTGTGGAGCGCCTGTGGGCGCCCAGGCGCCGTCCACAGCGCGACGGGACGCTTCCCACGGCTCCTCCCCGCGTCGTGCACAGCCCTCCGAGTCCGCTGACCTGCACCGATGCGCGTGGTCCACAGGATCCACACCCCCTACAACGATGACTACCCCTCTCAACTCATGGATCCAGCCCCGAGGACCAACCCTGCCGACAGCCCTGCCTGAATGACAGGAAATGACAGGCCGAGCAATCCGACGATCCGGGTTGGCCGCACCCACACCGGGCACTAGGGTCAGTCCGCAATCACATTTGTGGGGTTCGAGGACGCGGCACGGCCGCACGCGAAGGGCAGGTACGACGGTGAAGTTCCGGGTCGAACGTGAGGTCCTCGCCGACGCCGTGACCTGGGTGGCCCGTGGGCTGCCGGCACGTCCTCCGGTTCCCGTGCTGGCCGGAGTGCTCATCGTCGCCGACGAGGAGGGCACGCTGACCCTGTCGGCGTTCGACTACGAGGTCTCGGCCAAGATCACCGTCGCGGCCGACGTCGCCGAGGGCGGCACCGTCCTGGTGCTGGGTCGCCTGCTCGCCGACATCTCCCGCAACCTGCCCAACAAGCCGGTCGACGTCGCCACCGACGGCAACAAGGTCGCGGTCACCTGCGGGTCCTCGCGCTTCAGCCTCATGCAGATGCCGGCCGACGACTACCCCACGCTGCCCACCTCGCCCACCGCGACCGGCCACGTCGACGGTGCCCTGTTCACCCAGGCCGTCGCCCAGGTCTCCATCGCCGCCGACCGCGGCGACACCCTGCCGATCCTCACCGGCGTCCGGGTCGAGATCAACGGTGACACGATGACCCTCCTCGCGACCGACCGCTACCGCCTGGCGATGCGCGAGCTCAACTGGAACCCCAACGCCACCGACGCCACCCACCTGGCGCTGGTCCCGGCCCGCACGCTGTCCGAGACCGCCAAGGCGCTCGGCGCCTCCGGCTCGATCGAGATCGCCCTCGGCTCGTCGGCCGGTGGTGACGGGCTCGTCGGCTTCGAGGCCGGCCAGCGCCGCACCACGACCCGGCTGCTCGACGGCGAGTACCCCAAGGTCACCTCGATCTTCCCCACCAGCGTCGACACCGAGGCGGTCATCAAGACCTCCGAGCTGGTCGAGGCGGTCAAGCGCGTGGCCCTGGTGGCCGAGCGCAACACCCCGGTGCGCCTGCGGTTCACCGACGGCCAGGTCGCGATCGAGGCCGGCACCGGCGACGACGCCCAGGCGTCCGAGGCCGTCGAGTCGACCCTCACCGGGCCCGAGATCGAGATCGCGTTCAACCCCCAGTTCCTCCTCGACGGCCTCGGCGCCGTCGGCACCGAGTACTCGCGGCTGTCGTTCACCCAGCCCTCCCGGCCGGCCGTGCTCTCGGGCCAGGCCGAGCAGGACGGCGAGGCCGACACCTCCTACCGCTACGTGCTCATGCCGGTTCGCTTCGCGAGCTGACCACAGCCGGGCGTAGCCTGAGCCTGCGCCCGGCGCGGTCTGCCGCGCGCAGGGTTGTCGTCGCGGTGATGCCGGACGGCCCCGGCCCACCCCCTGCGGGATCCCCCTACGAAAGGCGTCGTCACATGCAGCTCGGTCTGATCGGCCTCGGCAAGATGGGCGGCAACATGCGCGAGCGCATCCGCCGCGCGGGCCACGAGGTGGTGGGCTTCGACAACAACCCCGCCGTCTCCGACGTCAAGACCCTCGCCGCGCTGGTCAAGAAGCTCGACGCCCCCCGGACCGTCTGGGTCATGGTCCCCTCGGGCCAGCCGACGCGCGCCACGGTGGCCAAGCTGGCCGAGCTCCTCGACAAGGGCGACATGGTGATCGACGGCGGCAACAGCCGCTTCACCGACGACTTCGAGAACGAGGCGCTGCTCAGGACCAAGGGCATCGGCTACCTCGACTGCGGTGTCAGCGGCGGCATCTGGGGCCTGGAGAACGGCTACGGCCTCATGGTCGGCGGGTCCGCGGCCAACGTGAAGAAGGCCATGCCGATCTTCGACGCGCTGCGCCCCGAGGGTCCGCGCGAGGAGGGCTTCGTCCACGCGGGCAAGGTCGGCGCCGGCCACTACACGAAGATGGTCCACAACGGCATCGAGTACGGCCTCATGGCGGCCTACGCCGAGGGGTACGAGCTGCTCGAGGCCAAGGACATCGTCACCGACGTGCCGGGTGCGTTCAAGGCCTGGACCCGCGGCACCGTCGTGCGCTCCTGGCTGCTCGACCTGCTGGTCGACGCGCTGGAGAAGAACCCGCACCTCGAGGACGTCTCCGGCTACACCGTCGACTCTGGTGAGGGCCGCTGGACGGTCGAGGAGGCCATCGCCAACTCGGTGCCCATGCCCGTCATCTCGGCGTCGCTGTTCTCCCGGTTCGCCTCGCGCCAGCAGGAGTCCCCCACGATGCAGGCTGTGGCCGCGCTGCGTGGGGGGTTCGGCGGCCACCAGGTGATGTCGGTCGCCGAGGGCGAGAAGCTGCGCGCCGAGGGTGCCCCCAAGCACGAGAAGGCAGTGGCCGCCAAGGTCACGCCCAAGGAGAAGCCCACCAAGAGCGCGGCGAAGGCTGCCGCCAAGGGTCGCAAGGCCGCTGCGGCCGGTCCGTCCTCCGGCAGCGGCTCCACCGGTGGCTCGGGCGCGACCTCGGGGTCGGGGTCGACCCGCAAGCGCGCGAAGTGACCGCCGGCCCCGGCGCCGGCTGAACGGCAGGGTCAGTGCACGTCCGTCACCTGACCGTCTCCGACTTCCGCAGCTACCCGGCGGCCGAGCTGCCGCTCGAGCCCGGGGTGACGACGCTGGTCGGGCTCAACGGCCAGGGCAAGACCAACCTCGTCGAGGCGATCGGCTACCTCGCCACGCTCTCGAGCCACCGGGTCGCCACCGACCAGCCGCTGGTGCGGTTCGGGGCCGAGCAGGCGGTGATCCGGGGCGCGGTGGTGCGCGACGGCCGCGAGACCCTGGTCGAGCTCGAGATCAACCCCGGCCGGGCCAACCGGGCCAGGCTGGGCCGGGCACCGGCCGGGCGGCCCCGCGACGTGCTCGGCACCCTGCGGACCGTCCTCTTCGCTCCCGAGGACCTGGCCCTGGTCAAGGGCGACCCCTCCGAGCGCCGCAAGTTCCTCGACGACCTGCTCGTGTCGAGACAACCGCGGTGGGCCAGCGTGCGCGGCGACTACGACAAGGTCCTCAAGCAGCGCAACGCCCTGCTCAAGTCGGCCGCGCCCGTGCTCCGCCGTGGCCAGCGGCGCACCCCGCGTCCGGGCGACGGGCCGGTCGAGGACGCCCGCGCCTCGGCGCTGCACACCCTCGACATCTGGAACGAGCACCTCGCCTCCGTCGGGTCGCAGCTGCTCTACGCGCGGCTGCGGCTGCTGCGTGACCTCGGGCCCTACCTCGCCAAGGCGTATGACGAGGTCAGCGCCGGGCAGTCCGACGCGCGGGTGTCCTACAAGAGCTCGCTGCGCGAGGCGGCGTCCGCGTCCATCGCCGCTGGTGAGGTGCCGGACATCGACCAGCTCCGGACCGAGATCCTGGCCACCCTCGCCGAGCTGCGTGACCGCGAGGTCGAGCGCGGCATGTCGCTGGCCGGTCCCCACCGCGACGACCTCGTGCTGTCCCTCGGCGACCTGCCGGCCAAGGGCTATGCCAGCCACGGCGAGAGCTGGTCGTTCGCGCTGGGACTCAAGCTCGCGGCATACCAGCTGCTGCGGCACGACCTCGGCGACGACCCCGTGCTCATCCTCGACGACGTCTTCGCCGAGCTCGACTCGGGCCGCCGCGAGCGGCTCGCCGCGATGGTGGCCGACTGCGACCAGGTCCTCATCACCGCGGCGGTCGACGCCGACGTGCCGACCACGCTGACCGGGCGCACGTATGCCGTGAGCCTGGGTGAGGTGGCGCTGCGTGGCTGACGAGCGCGACGAGGGTGCCGAGGCCGGGCTCCCCAGCGACGAGGAGGGCGCCACCGACGACACGTCCGAGGACTCGTCCGCGCTCTCGCCGGGGGGATCGCCGGACGTCTCGGTCGACGAGCTGGTGGCTGCGGCGGAGGACGCGGCGGCTGCCGCGCTGCAGAGGGCGCGGGCCGCTGCGGGCGAGAAGGGGCTGCGCCCGGGCCTGAAGCCGATGCGCCGGCGACGGCCGGGTGAGCCGGCGAAGGTCCGCCGCGACGGCCGTGACCCGCTGCTGCTCGGCGACCAGCTCGACCGGCTGCTCAGCGACCGCGGCTGGAAGGTCGACGTCGCGGTCGGCTCGGTCATGGGCCGGTGGGCGCAGATCGTCGGTGACGAGGTGGCCCAGCACTGCACGCCGGTGACGTTCGAGCTCGGGGTGCTGACCGTGCGGGCGGACTCCACCGCCTGGACCACGCAGCTGCGCCTGCTGGAGGCCTCGATCATGGGCCGCCTGGAGAACGAGGTGGGCAAGGGCACCGTCGCTTCGCTCAAGATCGTCGGACCGAGCGCGCCCTCGTGGTCCAAGGGCCCGCGGCGCAGCCAGGGCCCCGGCCCGCGCGACACCTACGGCTGACCGGCTGCCGGTGAGCAGTCGGCCGGTGCCGACCGGCCGCTGTCCCTAGGATCGAGGGATGACGGCCGACGACGACCGCTCGCTGACCCGCGACCACTTCGACCACGTGGTCCGCGTGACCACGCGGTGGTCGGACAACGACATGTACGGCCACCTCAACAACGCCGTCTACTACGAGCTGTTCGACTCGGCCATCAACGGCTGGCTCATCAGCGGGGCCCAGGTCGACGTCCTGGCGCTGCCGGAGCTGGGGGTCGTCGCCGAGTCGGGCTGCCGCTTCTTCCGCGAGCTGGAGTACCCGCACGCGCTGGACGTCGGGGTGCGCGTCGAACGGCTGGGCCGCAGCAGCATCACCTACGCACTGGGCCTGTTCGGTGCCGACACCGAGCAGGTGGCGGCCCTCGGGCACTGGGTCCACGTCTACATCGACCGCACGACCCGCGGGACGGTCCCGATCCCGACCGCGGTGCGTGAGCTGCTCGAGGACGCCGTGCAGGACCGCGGGTGAGGATCACCGGTGCCGTCCTCGAGGAGGTCGGCCGGCCCGGGCCCTGGGCGACCACCCGCCCGCTCACGGTGGGTGGGCTCGACCTCGCGAAGCCCGGTCCGGGTGAGGTCCTCGTGGCCGTCGAGGCGGCCGGGGTGTGCCACTCCGACCTCTCGGTGGTCGACGGCAACCGGCCGCGCCCCGTCCCGATGCTGCTCGGCCACGAGGCGGCCGGCCGGGTGCTCGAGCTCGGCCCGGGGGTCACCGACCTGGCCCCGGGCAGTCGCGTGGTCATGACCTTCCTGCCCCGGTGCGGCGAGTGCGCGAACTGCGCCACGGGCGGCCGGGTGCCCTGCGTCGCCGGCTCGGCGAGCAACTCCGCGGGCGAGCTGCTCGGCGGCGGCCGACGCCTCTCCCGGGACGGCTCCCCCGTGCACCACCACCTCGGCGTGTCCGGGTTCGCCACCCACGCGGTGGTCGACACGCGTTCGGTCGTGGCCGTGCCCGACGACGTCCCCCCGGACGTCGCGGCCGTGCTCGGCTGCGCCGTGCTCACCGGCGGTGGCGCCCTGCTCAACGCCGCTCCCCCGGCACCCGGGGAGTCCGTGCTGGTCGTGGGGCTCGGCGGCGTGGGTATGGCGGCGCTGCTCACCGCCGTTGCACTGGGCACGGGTCCGGTGACCGCCGTCGACGGTGTCGCCGCCAAGCGTGAGCTCGCCCTGGAGCTCGGGGCCGCGCAGGCGCTCGACCCCGCACAGCTCGCCGCCACCGGCCTGCGGGCCGAGGTCGTCGTCGAGGCGGCCGGCAGCGCGCCTGCCTTCGAGGCGGCCCTCGCGGCGACGGCCCCGGGTGGTCGCACGGTGACGGTGGGGCTGCCGCACCCCGACGCCCGCGCCAGCGTCTCGCCGCTGCAGCTCGTCGCCGAGGCCCGGACGGTCATCGGCAGCTACCTCGGGTCGGCCGTGCCGGCGCGCGACATCCCCGTCCTGGCGCAGTGGTGGCGCGAGGGGCGGCTCCCGGTCGAGGCGCTGGTCTCCTCGCGCATCGCCCTGGACGACCTCAACCACGCGATGGACGAGCTGGCTGCCGGCCGCGCCGTACGCCAGGTCGTCGAGCTGTGACGCGGGAGGTGGGTGGCTCTGCCGGCCTGCGCCTCCGCCTGCGGCGCACCGGTGGCCTGGCTGGCGCACCCCTGACCAGGACCCTTGACGTGGGCGAGCTGCCCGACAGTGACGCCGAGCAGTGGTGCGCGATCCTGGCCGGCGACGGTCCGCGCGGGCTGGAGCCGGTCGTCCCGGGGCGCACCGTCCCGGACTCGTACGCCTACCACCTGGCCTCCCCACCCGAGGGCGAGGAGGTCACCCTCGCCGAGCACGACCTGTCCGGGCCGGTGCGCGACCTGTTCGAGCGGACCCTCTCGGAGTGAGCGCCCCAGACCCGGTCGCCAAACGCGAGAATCCGGCGCTGAGGGGCGGGGTGACGTATGGGGAGTCGGACAGGGGGACTTTTTTGGCTCGAATCCCGGCTCACGGGCCTCCAGAGGGCTGCCTGACACCGCTGACCGGTAGACTGTGAGGTGAAATCGCGGCCAGCTGGTCTCCAGACTGGTCGCGTGTCATGAGCAGGGTGCAGCGACGTGCCGGGGCCACCCCGAGCGGCGTGCCCCACCGGAGAAGGAGCACCGTGTCCGAGTCTGACCAGACACCGCACGAGAGCACGCCCATCCCCGAGACCTCCGAGAACCTCACCGCCGAGCAGGCCGAGGCTGCCCGCCTGCGTGCCGAGGCCGAGCTCGCCGGGGTCCCCGAGGGTGTCGACTACGACGCGAGCGCGATCACCGTGCTCGAGGGGCTCGAGGCCGTGCGCAAGCGCCCGGGCATGTACATCGGGTCGACCGGTGAGCGGGGCCTGCACCACCTGGTCTGGGAGATCGTCGACAACTCCGTCGACGAGGCGCTCGCCGGCTACGCCGACACCATCGACGTCACCCTCCTCGCCGACGGCGGCGTGCGCGTGACCGACAACGGCCGCGGCATCCCCACGGGCATGAACGACGCGTACGGCGTGTCCACCGTCGAGCTCGTGCTCACCCAGCTGCACGCCGGCGGCAAGTTCGGTGGCGGCGGCTACAAGGTGTCCGGTGGCCTGCACGGCGTGGGCTCCTCGGTCGTCAACGCCCTGTCGACCCGGCTCGACGCCGAGGTCTGCCAGAAGGGCCACGCCTTCCGGATGTCCTTCGACCACGGTGTCGCCACGGCGCCGCTGGAGCAGATGGAGGCCTCGGACCGCACCGGCACCACGATCACCTTCTGGGCGGACGGCGACATCTTCGAGACCACCCAGTACGACTTCGAGACGATCCGCGCGCGGTTCCAGCAGATGGCGTTCCTCAACAAGGGCCTGACCATCAACCTCGTCGACGAGCGCGTCCAGGAGACCGAGGCCGAGGAGGCCGAGACGGTCGACGCCGCGGAGAAGAAGCCGCGGCAGGTCAGCTACACCTACGCCAACGGCCTGGTCGACTACGTCACCCACCTGGTCGGGTCCAAGAAGGCCGAGCCGGTCCACGCGGAGATCATCTCGATCGAGTCCGAGGACACCGAGCGCCAGCTCAGCCTCGAGCTCGCGATGCAGTGGACCACCGCCTACTCCGAGTCGGTCCACACCTACGCCAACACCATCAACACCCACGAGGGCGGCACCCACGAGGAGGGCTTCCGCGCGGCGATGACCAAGCTCATCAACGACTTCGCGCGCAAGCAGAACATCCTCAAGGACAAGGACGACAACCTCACCGGCGACGACATCCGCGAGGGCCTGACCGCCGTCGTGTCGGTCAAGCTCGGCGAGCCGCAGTTCGAGGGCCAGACCAAGACCAAGCTCGGCAACTCCGAGGTCAAGGGGTTCGTCCAGCGCGCCATGACCGACGAGTTCGGCCACTGGCTGGAGGCGCACCCCAGCGAGGGGCGCGACATCGTCCGCAAGTCGGTGCAGGCGGCCGCCGCCCGCATGGCGGCGCGCAAGGCCCGCGAGGCCACCCGTCGCAAGGGCCTGCTCGAGTCCGGTGGCCTGCCGGGCAAGCTGCGTGACTGCCAGAGCAAGGACCCCTCGATCTCCGAGGTGTTCATCGTCGAGGGTGACTCCGCCGGCGGCTCGGCCGTGCGTGGTCGCAACCCGCACAACCAGGCGATCCTCCCGATCCGCGGCAAGATCCTCAACGTCGAGAAGGCGCGCATCGACAAGGTGCTCGCCAACAACGAGGTCCAGGCGCTCATCTCGGCGTTCGGCACCGGCATCGGCGAGGACTTCGACAAGTCCAAGGCGCGCTACCACAAGATCGTGCTCATGGCCGACGCCGACGTCGACGGCCTGCACATCCGCACGCTGCTGCTGACGCTGCTCTTCCGGTTCATGCGCCCCCTCATCGAGGAGGGCTACGTCTACCTCGCGCAGCCGCCGCTCTACCGCCTCAAGTGGAGCAACCACGCCCACGAGTTCGCCTACTCCGACCGTGAGCGCGACGCCATGGTCCAGGCCGGGCAGTCCCAGGGCTGGCGCCTGCCGAAGGACGCGGGCATCCAGCGCTACAAGGGTCTCGGCGAGATGGACTACCAGGAGCTGTGGGAGACCACGATGGACCCCGACCACCGGGTGCTCCTGCAGGTGACCCTCGACGACGCCGCCGCGGCCGACGAGATCTTCGCCGTGCTGATGGGCGAGGATGTCGAGAGCCGTCGCGGCTTCATCCAGCGCAACGCGCGCGACGTCCGGTTCCTGGACATCTAGGTACGAGGCAAGGCCGGCAGGTTTCACGTGGAACCCGGCCAGAGCCACACCTCCGAATCGTTGAAGTGCTGATCTTCTGAAGTGCATTGAGGGACAAGGGAATTCATGACTGAGATACCGCCCGTCGAGTACGACCGGACCGAGGCGATCGACCTCAACGCGGAGATGCAGCGCAGCTACATCGACTACGCCATGACGGTCATCGTCAGCCGCGCGCTGCCCGATGTCCGTGACGGCCTCAAGCCGGTGCACCGCCGCGTCGTCTATGCCATGTACGACGGCGGCTACCGCCCCGACCGCGGCTACAACAAGTGCAGCCGCGTCGTCGGTGAGGTGATGGGCCAGTACCACCCGCACGGTGACTCCTCGATCTACGACGCCCTCGTCCGCCTCGTGCAGGACTGGTCGCTGCGCTACCCGCTCGTCGACGGGCAGGGCAACTTCGGCTCCCCGGGCGACGACCCGGCCGCCGCCCCGCGGTACACCGAGTGCCGGATGGCGCAGCTGGCCATGGAGATGGTCCGCGACATCCACGAGGACACCGTCGACTTCCGCGACAACTACGACGGCAAGACACAGGAGCCGTCCGTCCTGCCGAGCCGCTTTCCCAACCTGCTCGTCAACGGCAGCTCCGGCATCGCCGTCGGCATGGCGACCAACATCCCGCCGCACAACCTGCGTGAGGTCGCCGACGCCGCCCAGTGGTACCTCGCCAACCCCGAGGCCGACCGTGAGCAGTTCCTCGACGCGGTCCTGGCCCGCATCTCCGGCCCCGACTTCCCCACGGGCGCGCTCATCCTCGGCCGCAAGGGCATCGAGGACGCCTACCGCACCGGGCGAGGCTCGGTCATCATGCGCGCGGTCGTGGAGGTCGAGGAGATCCAGGGCCGGCAGTGCCTCGTCGTCACCGAGCTGCCCTACCAGGTCAACCCCGACACCCTGGCCCAGAAGATCGCCGAGCTGACCAAGGAGGGTCGCCTGTCGGGCATCGCCGACATCCGCGACGAGACCTCCGGCCGCACCGGCCAGCGCCTGGTCATCGTGCTCAAGCGCGACGCCGTGGCCAAGGTCGTGCTCAACAACCTCTACAAGCACACCCAGCTGCAGACCAACTTCGGCGCCAACATGTTGGCCCTGGTCGACGGCGTGCCGCGCACGCTGCCGATCGACGCGTTCATCCGCCACTGGGTCGAGCACCAGGTCGAGGTCATCCAGCGCCGGACGCGGTTCCGCCTGCGCAAGGCCGAGAACGAGATCCACATCCTGCGTGGCCTGCTCAAGGCGCTCGACGCCCTCGACGAGGTCATCGCCCTCATCCGCCGGTCGCAGACCGTGGAGGCGGCGCGTGACGGCCTCATCGAGCTGTTGGAGATCGACGAGATCCAGGCCCGCGCCATCCTCGAGATGCAGCTGCGCCGACTGGCCGCCCTCGAGCGCCAGAAGATCATCGACGAGCACGACCGCCTCGAGGCGCTCATCAAGGACTACGAGGACATCCTCGCCAAGCCCGAGCGCCAGCGGAACATCGTGTCCGAGGAGCTCGGTGAGCTCGTCGACAAGTACGGCGACGACCGCCGCACCCGGATCGAGCTCATCGACGGCGACATGTCGATGGAGGACCTCATCCCCGAGGAGGACGTGGTCGTCACCATCACGCGCGGCGGCTACGCCAAGCGCACCCGCGTCGACGCGTACCGGTCGCAGGGCCGTGGCGGCAAGGGCGTCCGCGGCGCCTCCCTGCGCGGTGACGACATGGTCGACCACTTCTTCACCACGACGTCCCACCACTGGCTGCTCTTCTTCACCAACCTGGGTCGGGTCTACCGGGTCAAGGCCTACGAGCTGCCCGACTCCGGTCGTGACGCCAAGGGCCAGCACGTCGCCAACCTGCTCGCGTTCCAGCCGGACGAGAAGATCGCCCAGGTCCTCGACGTCCGCGACTACGAGCAGCAGCCCTACCTCGTGCTCGCGACCAAGAACGGCCTGGTCAAGAAGACGCGCCTCGCCGACTACGACTCCCCCCGCAGCGGTGGCCTGATCGCGGTCAACCTGCGCGACGGCGACGAGCTCGTGGCCGCCGACCTCGCCTCGCAGACCGACGACCTGCTGCTCGTCTCGCGCAAGGCCCAGTCGGTGCGCTTCCATGCCACCGACGAGCAGCTGCGCCCGATGGGCCGCGCCACCAGTGGCGTGACCGGTATGCGGTTCCGCGGCGACGACTCGCTGCTGTCGCTCAGCGTCATCCACGAGGGCGAGGACCCCGACGTGTTCGTGGTCTTCGAGAACGGCATGGCCAAGCGCAGCCCGTCCTCTGACTGGAACGCCAAGGGCCGTGGTGGCCTGGGTGTCGCGGTCGCGAAGATCACCGAGCGCAACGGCGACCTCGTCGGTGCCCTGACGGTCGACGAGGACGACGAGGTGCTGGTCATCTTCGAGAAGGGCAACATCGTCCGGTCGCGCGTCGACGGGGTCCGCCTCACGGGCCGCAACACCATGGGTGTGCAGTTCGCCAAGGCGGGCAAGGGCGACTCGGTCGTGGCGGTGGCCAGGAACCCCGAGCGTTCCGAGGATGAGAGCGACCTGAGCACGGACGGGAGTGCCGCAGGCGACTCAGCGGTCACCGATGCCGTACCGTCGTCCGTGAACGAGCAGGTCGTCGACGGCGCTGAGGGTGATCAGACTCCCCCGGCCCCCGAGGCGACCGAGACCGACTCCACCGGAGGTAACGAGTGAGCACGGCAGGCCACACGAGCACGTCGTCGCGTCCGGGAGGACCGGAGGCTGGGCGGATGAACCGCGGCGCCGAGCAGGTCGGCACGGTTCGCCCGGGAGCGCCCGCGCGCCCGGCCGGGGCTGCTGCCGCCGCCGGCCGCGCCCGTCGGGTCAAACTCACCGTCTCGCGGGTCGACCCCTGGTCGGCGATGAAGATGTCGTTCCTCATCTCCGTGGCCCTCGGCATCGCCGGCGTGGTCATGGTCGCCGTGCTCTGGATGATCCTGTCGGGCATGGGGGTCTTCTCCGAGGTCAACCGCCTGGTGGGCACGATCTTCAACGACAGCGAGAACCCGTTCGACATCATGGACTTCCTCGGCTTCGGTCGGGTGCTGTCCCTGAGCATCGTCATCGGGGTCATCGACGTCATCCTGCTGACCGCCCTGTCGACCCTCGGCGCGTTCCTCTACAACATCTGCTCGGCCCTCGTGGGCGGCCTCCAGCTGACCCTCACCGACGACTGAGAAGCGGCCCCGCGCCGTACCTCGACCGCCCGTCCTCCGACTCCGGAGGGCGGGCGGTATCCGTTTTGGTGGGCAGCCCTACCGTCATGTAACCTCGGGTCTCGCGCCACCACCGTGGCGCAGCGGAGATTGGGCTCACGGGCCTATAGCTCAGACGGTTAGAGCGCTTCCCTGATAAGGAAGAGGCCACAGGTTCAAGTCCTGTTAGGCCCACCAATCCCGATCCCCGCGGGTTCTCTGCGAGGGAAGGCGGACCACCGATGAAGAAGCTCCTGTTTCTCGTCGTGACCGCAGTCGGCGCTGCCGCGATCCAGAAGAAGCTCAAGGCCCAGCAGGCCGAGAAGGACCTCTGGGCCCAGGCGACCGACTCCCCTTCCTGACACAGGAACCTGGGGTCGACTCCCCACTCGGGGGCCATGGCGCAATTGGTAGCGCACCTGCTTTGCAAGCAGGGGGTTAGGGGTTCGAGTCCCCTTGGCTCCACCAGTTCTCGACAGGCCCTTTCCGCTCGTCGGAGAGGGCCTTTTGTTTGCTCGAGACGGTCAGGGAGCGAGCAGGGCGAGGGGCACGCGGCAGCTGACGCCGACGTCGTTGAGCCGATCCAGCAGTGGGGTCCCCTCGACGGTGGGCAGCCGCATCGGCCTGGGGTGACCGGCGGCGAGGGAGCGGGCGTAGTCGTCCCGCGCCGTGACGAGCCGTTGCCAGTCCTCGACCCAGCGGGAGCTTGGCGGGTCGGACGCGAGGACGGACGGACCCAACGAGCGCAGGGCGACGACCATCTCGGTGACGGCGTCGTTCTGGGCGTTGATCGCCCCGACCCGCTGCTGGATCGACGCTGAGGTGCCCACGGCTGCGGCTGCCGTCGCGTCACGCATGGCGGCGCAGTGCGAGGTGGCCGTCCGGACGATCGCAGACCGCTCGATGACGGCAGGGTTGTCGACGTGGGCGAACGACCAGAGCTGCAGGAGCACGACCGCGACCACCCCGCCGGCGACGACGACCGCCACCCGGGCGGCCCAGACCCGCCATCGCGCGCCGGAGCCGCCCACGGGTGGGGCTACCCGTCGACCTCGACGGTCGGCGCGCCGGCGGCGTTGGTCTGGACCGACTTGATGCCGTTCTCGGCCGCGGCCTTGGACTCGTACGCCTCACCCGTCGCGATGACCTGGCCGTTGCTGGCCTTGAGGCGGAAGCGGTACTTCCCGGCCTTGTCCTTGTAGAGCTCGAACTTCCCTGCCATGACGCACCTCCGTGAGTGGACCCGCCAGAACGCTTGGCAGCCTAAGGGCGGTGATCCGCCTCGTACAGAGCCGTTGGTGGGAGAAGCTGGCCAGCCCTACGCGGAGGTGCGCTGCTCGGCGAGGCGCTTCAGGGAGGTCATGGCGTCGAGCGTCTGCTTCGGCAGCTGGCGCTTGATGACCGGCCCGAAGGCACGGCCGAAGCCCTTGGTGGCGATGTCGATGGTGTGGGTCAGGGTCGTCCCCACCCCGTCGGAGGCCGCGACGAAGTCGACGGTGACGTCCATCATCCGGTCGGTGAACTTCATGGCGAAGTGACGGTCGGGCTCGCGGGCGACGATCTGTCCGTCCATGACACCGGTGCGCCGACCGTCGGCGTAGTGGTAGCGCAGCCGGGTGCCGACGTCGTTGGTCCCCGGGTCGAGCTTGTCGATGCCGGTGCACCGGGACAGCCACGTCGGCGTCTGGCTCACGTCGTCGACGATGGCGAAGATCGCAGAGGGTGGAGCGCTGACGGAGAGGGTGTGGGCGAAGCGAGGCATGACATCTCCGAACGCCGGGGAGCGGGGGGTGGGCACACCGTACTCCCGCCCCCGAGGTCGAGGGACCGCTTCGCGACGGGGCTCAGGGACCGGTCCGGGACACCTCGAGCGCGACGGACAGGCTGGGTGGGGCCGGGAGCGGGCGACGTGGTTCACGGACGCCGGTCGGGCCGCCGTCGGACCCGGGCCCGGACCCGGACCACAGGCCGACGAAGCGGCGACCGCGGAGACGACGGTGCCGGTACACGGCGTACACGGTCGCGCCGCCCTGGCCCGGTGCCATGGCGCGGACCCGGGCGACCGCCTCGCTCGCGTCGCCGGCGGCCACCCGGCACGTGCCCCGGCCGCGCCCGCGCGAGTCGCGCTGGGTCACCTCGAACGTCCTCATCCCGCAAGGGTGCTCTCGCGGTGGCGGTGGTGACAAGACCCGGTGCAGCGCAGCCGGGACCGCCCTCGCCTACGCTGGCTCCGGCCGCCGCGACGACAGGAGAGCGCATGCCATCGCCACAGCCCGACGCCCAGGACGTGCGTCGCCTGGTGCCCCGCACCGACGCCGTCCTGGCCGACCCGGAGGTGCAGGCGGCGGTGGCTCGCCTGGGGCGCGACACGGTGCGAGCAGCGGTGAACGGGGCCCAGGGACGGGCGAGGGCAGGACAGATCGCCCCCGACGAGGTCGTCGAGGCGGCCCTCGCCGCCCTCCCCGCTCGCGCGACCACGCTGACCCCGGTCATCAACGCGACTGGTGTCGTCATCCACACCAACCTGGGCCGGGCACCGCTGTCTGAGGCGGCGGTCGAGGCGATGGCCGCGGCCGCCGGCACGGTCGACGTCGAGCTGGACCTGCGCACGGGCAAGCGGTCGAAGCGCGGCCGCGGGACCCTGGCCGCCCTGCTCGAGGTGCTGCCCGAGGCCGGCGGGGCGCTGGTGGTCAACAACGGTGCCGCGGCCCTGGTGCTCGCCACGACGGCCCTGGCCGCGGGGCGTGAGGTCGTCGTCAGCCGCGGCGAGATGGTCGAGATCGGTGACGGGTTCCGGCTCCCCGACCTCATCGCCAGCACCGGTGCCCGCCTGCGCGAGGTCGGCACGACGAACCGGACCACGCTGGCCGACTACGCCGCCGCCGTGGGTCCCGACACCGGCTGCATCCTCAAGGTCCACCCCAGCAACTTCCGGGTCGAGGGTTTCACGGCGTCCGCGTCGGTCGTCGACCTCGCCGGGCTCGGCGTCCCGGTCGTGCACGACATCGGCAGTGGCCTGCTGAGGCCGCACCCGCTGCTGCCCGACGAGCCGGACGCCGCGTCGGCGCTCGCGGAGGGTGCTGCCATCGTGACCTGCAGCGGCGACAAGCTGCTCGGCGGTCCCCAGGCCGGCCTCGTCCTCGGCGACGCCGCCACGGTGGAGACGCTGCGCCGACACCCCCTCGCCCGGGCGCTGCGCGCAGACAAGACCACCCTGGCCGGGCTCGAGGCCACCGTGCGCGGGCCCCGTCCGCCCGTCTGGGACGCCCTCGAGGCCGACCCGGACCGGCTTCGCGCACGGTGCGCCGCGCTGGTCGCCACCCTGCCGACCGGGTCGGGGGCAACGGTGGTGGCCGCCGACGGCGTCGTCGGTGGCGGCGGTGCCCCCGGGAGACCCCTGCCCGGCTGGGCCGTGGCCCTACCCGAGGCGTGTGCCGAGCTGCTGCGCGGGCTGGACGAGCCGGTGCTCGCGCGGGTCGAGCGCGGCCGGTGCCTCGTCGACCCGCGCTGCGTCCCCGAGTCCCTCGACAGGACACTCACCGAGGCCGTGCGCGAGGTACTCGGCCGCCTCGCCTGAGCGCGGCGCCGAGCCCGGCCCCGCGCACCGGGCCCCAACGCACGCGGCCCCAACGCACCCGGCCCCGCGCACCGGGGCGGTGCGTCAGGCCGTGATCGTCCCGCCCTCGAACGTGCAGGTGAGCTTGCCGTCCACGGTCGTGGTGTCCGTGACCGGGTAGCCGTAGCTGCCGGCGGCCCCGCCCTGCGCCTTCCACTCGGTGAGCACCGCACCGAGCACCCGGAAGGGCTTGTCGAGGGCCCAGAGCTCACCTTGCTGGAAGTCCTGGTGCCAGCCGCCGCGGACCTGTCCGGAGACCCGGTTGCCCTTGGGGTACCCGAGCTCGCCGGTCTCGCGGCCACCGGCGACCCACGAGGTGAGGGCGTCGCCGTAGATGCACTTGGTGGACGTGCTGGCCGAGTCGATGACGATGCCGCGCTGGAACTCCTGGCGCCAGCCGCCGTCCGTCATGCCGGAGATGCGGTTGGTCGTCGGGTAGCCGAGGACGCCGGTCTCGCGTCCGGTGCCCTTCCACGCCGTGAACGCGTCGCCGTAGATCGTCTTGACCGGCGTGCTCGCCGAGTCGATGACGACGCCCTTCTGGAACTCCTGGCGCCAGCCGCCGTCGGTCATGCCCGAGATGCGGTTGGTCGTCGGGTAGCCGAGGAGACCGCTCTCGCTACCGGTGCCGGTCCACTGCGTGTACGCCGTGCCGTAGACGATCTTCGTCGTGGTGTCCGGGGAGTCGGTGATGGCGCCGTGCTCGTAGGTCTGGACCCAGCCGCCGTTGACGCGCCCGGTCAGCCACTCGCTCGTGGGGTACCCGAGCAGGCCACGGGGGCCGTCGACGGACGCCCACACCGACTTCACCGAGTTGGGCACGCCGTGCGCCCCCGTCGTCTTGGTGTGGTAGATCGAGCCGCCCTGGTAGACGACGTAGGTGCCACGGCCGTCGCCCACGAGGACCCCGGGCGTGGTCGACGCCTTGAGGTAGGAGCCCTGCGCGCCCATGTCGCGTTCCTTCTGGGAGATCGCCCCCCAGCCCGGCAGGCACGGCGCGCTGTGCTCGGCGGTGCGGTCGTCCACCAGCGAGGTGGTGGTGCAGGAGGCCCACTTGTACGGCGCGACGCAGCTCACCACGCGGCAGTGGACGCCGCCGCTGCACTTGACCTGGGTGTTGCACTGGCCGTAGCGGAACGCGTTGCAGCACACGCGTCGCTGGTCGCAGGTCCGGCTCGACCCGGTGCCGCACGAGCAGCTCCAGCACTTGCTGTCGCAGATGCCGTCGGTGCAGCCGGTCGAGCACTTCGAGCACGACGCGTTGCAGTCGACGATGTAGCGGTAGCCCGCACCGCACCACGAGGAGTCGGCGGCCTTCCACCAGCCAGCGGCGAAGCTGCCGGGCGGGCAGGCGTTGACGCCCTTGTTGACCGTGCAGCAGAACACGGTCCAGCCGCTGCTGGCGGTGTTGCCGGGGCCGCAGATCGTGGCGTAGGCCGGCTGCGGGCGCAGGACGTAGTTCTTGGGGCTGGTGGCCAGGGCCGACCCGGCGACGGCGGCACCGACGAACAGGTCGCGGCGGGAGACGGGCCGCAGCCGGCGCGACAACGAGGACACGAAGCCGGCCATCCCCCCGGGTCCGGCGTTGAGGTCGTCGAGGGTGCTCACGGGTGGCCTCCCAGTCGGGCCAGCGTCGCCCGGTCGGTGATGTGCAGCGAGTTGACGAGCGTCATGGCCCGCGGGACGGACGCCATGCGCCGGGCATGGCTGCCGAGCACGGTGAACAGGCAGAACGCCCGGCCGCCGTGGCTGAAGAACTGCTGGCTGGCGCTCATGCCGGGCAGCGGCCGCTGGAGCCGGTTCGGCGCGAAGTGCGACGGGGCGAGCCGGGGCAGTCCCTGCTTCTCGAACAACCCCTGGTCGGCGACCTCGGACCCGTAGTCGACCAGCGCCACGAACACGTCGTCGGGCCCGAGCAGGTCGACGACCCCGGTCCCGAAGTCTCCGCGGAGCTCGGGCAGCGGCCGGGTGCAGGCGTGCAGCACCGGTCGGGTGACGTCCTGGTCCTCGACCACCCCTCTCGCGCGGGCGTCCGGCGCCACAGGAGTCGCCCCGGGGCGCCGGGTCACGGCGACGTGCCACCCCCGCGGCGCGTCGGCCTTGAGGCCATAGGTGTCTGCCATCTGTTCAGCTCCCAACTGCGACGGCCAGGAGCGCGGCTGCCGCGACCCCCAGCGTCACCCTAGCGACGATTCGTGCGGATCTGGCCCATCTCTCGACGCGGCCGAAGACGGTGTGCAGGGCGGCGCGGTCGGCCACACCACCCATGAGGAGCGACGGCAGGGCCCGGACGACCCCGAAGGTCGCCCCGATCGCCAGCCCCACGCGCAGGTCGCCACCGAGCGCGGCGAGGAGCACGACGGCGTACGTCGTGGCACTGGTGATGATCGTGACGAGGCCGAACCCGAGCTGTGCCCCGAAGCCCACGCCGTACACCCAGCCGCGGTAGCGGGTGAGCCACTGCTCGTCGACCTGCCGCCGCCACGACGGCAGGTCGAGCCGGCCACGCTGGGAGTCGAAGCCCAGCCCCACGAGGAGCAGCACGGCGACGAGGGCCAGCGACCACGACGAGCTGCGTACCGGGTCGGGCACGAGGCCGCCGAGCAGCGAGGCGAGGGCGCCGAGGGCGAGTCCCCCGACGGCCGAGCCGAGGAGGTATGCCGCGGTGGTCACCCACCAGCGGGAGGCACGGGCCCGCTCACCGAGCGGGCTGATGCTGGACAGCATCGACTCGCCTCAAGGGGACCAGGTCGCCCGCACGGCCGCGACGGTGGCCATGGGCAGGCCGAGCGCGAGCGCGAGGGTGGCGACGGACACGGGACCGGTCAGTGCTGGTGGTGGTCGGACGCCGAGGTGTGCTCGTGCTCGTGACCGTGGTCGTGCCCATCGTGCGCGTGCTCGTCGTGGTGGTGCGCGTGGTCGTGACCGTGCTCGTCGGTCGCAGGACCGGCGAGGTCGGGCGAGGTGTACAGGCTCGGGTCGCCCGGGCGGATCCCAGCCGCGAGCAGCTCGTCATCCATGCGCGGCACGCTGTCGCGCTCCCCGCGGCCCAGGGCCTCGCCGACCAGCTGGCCCGGACCGGTGCGCCCAGCAGCGGCGCGGGCGTCCTCGCTGTCGGAGACGCCCTGGGCCATGAGGTCGCGCACCTGCGGCCAGGTGGTCGCCGACCCCTCGCCGGTGACGCGGCCGTCCTCGACGTAGACGAAGTAGGGCGAGCCGGGGATGTCGTAGTCGACCCACGCCGCCGAGGACTGCACGACCGGGACGTCGCCGGCCAGGGAGCGCAGGCTGGGGACGGACTCCTCCTCCAGGCCCTTGGCCACGACCTGCAGGCGACCGTCGCCCGGCACGTCGACCCCCTGCTGGAACTCCTCCCAGAAGGTCTGGCAGACGCTGCAGCCGCTGGTGAGGAAGGCGAGCAGCGTGCGCGAGCCGGGGGTCGTCAGGGTCACCGAGCGCTCGGCGCGCTCGAGGTCGGTGCCGACGATGTCGTGCGCGCGGGTCGAGTCCTTGCGGGTGGCCGGGACGACGCCGTTCTCGAGCTCCACCGGGACGGGGCCCGGGGACCCACCCGTGGTGGCCGTGGTGACGCCGGTGCCCGCGTCCTTCTCGAGCTCGAGGCCGGCACCGAGCTCGTGCAGGGCCTTGAGGATGAGCGCATGGCTGCGCAGGAGACCGAGGACGAGGACGCCGAGCAGGACGACGGCGACCCCTTCGGCGATGACGGCGGCGAGCATGGTTCAGCCCTTCGAACGGGTGCGGGTGGCGCTGCGGACCGCGGCGGCGGTGGTGGTGGGCAGAACGGCCATGGCCATCCAGGCGAGGAAGCCGATGACGACGGCCAGTCCTGCGGTGGTGACCAGGGCCCCGGTGCCGGCGGTCGCGCCCCAGGGGTCGGCCGGCGGGGCTGCGGCGACCGCAGCCGCGACGAGGGCGGCCACGGCGGTCAGGGCCAGGTGGGTGCGGCTCGGCGGGGTGTCGGGCTTGCCGAAGCAGCCGCACGACCCGAGGACGCCGCCCCGGGCGAGGACGAGGGCGACGAAGGCGGTGAAGACGAGGTATGCCGCCGCGACCAGGACCGAGACCACGCGACCGGGGGTGACCACTGCCCACGCGCCCACGACGACCTCGGCCACGGCGAAACTTCGTACGAGGAGGGCGCCGGGAGCGGGGCGCACGGTGAGGCCGGCGCTGCGCAGGGCCCGGACGAGGGGGGCGGGGTCAGCGACCTTCGGCGCCCCGGCCAGTACGAGCAGCCCCGCCGCGGCGAGGTACGGTCCGGCCAGCGCGTCCCACATGTCGCCACACGCTACCTGCCGTCAACGCACACCCCGTGCCACTGCGACACGACCAGAGCCCTGATGACGCCACCGTCGCCCCCTCCATACGACGCGCGTCGCGTAGACACGACGAAGGGCACCGGCGCGTCCGGGTGGACGCAGCGGTGCCCTTCGGGGGACAGCCGTCAGAGCAGGTCAGTCGAGCTTGTCCTTGGTGTCCTCGGCCTGGTCGGCCACGGTGTTCGCGGCGTCCGCGGTGGCATCGGCAGCGGTGCCAGCGGCGTGCTTGCCCTGCGAGGTGGCCTTGTCCTTGGCGTCGGCGGCGACGGAGGTCGCCTTGTCCTTGGCGTCGGAAGCCTTGTCCTTGACGACCTCGGCCGCACCAGCTGCCTTGTCCTTGGCGACGTCGGCGAGGTGGGAGACCTTGTCGCCCGTCGTCGAGGCGCGGCCCGAGGACGGCGCCGTGTAGGGGTCGTCGAGCGGGGTGGCCCACGGGTCCTCGCGCGGCGCGGACTTGCGGAACGCTGCGACGGCGGCACCGATGGCGGCCAGGACGCCGAGACCGATGAGGAACTTGCCCTTGCGGCCGGACTTCTTGGCGACGGCGTCACCCTTGAGGACGGCGAACGCCCCGCCGGAGCGGTCGGCGGTCTCGCCGGCGACGTCGCTCGCGGTGGACTTGGCGGCCGCCGACGCGGCAGCCACGGCCGCGATGGCCTCGGCCACCTTCGGCAGCAGGGTGTCGACGATGGTGTCGCGCGCGGTGTCGACCTTGGGGGCCAGCCCCTCGACAGCGCCCTGCAACTTGGGGGCGGCGACCTCGATGCCGTGGTCCACGTGCGGCTTGGCCCAGTCGCGGGCAGCCTCCACGTGGGGCTTGCTCCAGTCCTTCGCGTGGCCGGCGCGCTCGCGGGCGACCTCGGCCGCCGGGGAGACGCGCTCCTTGAGCGTGGCGGCGTAGTCGGCGGCGGTGTGCGCTGCCGTGGACGCGGTCGAGCTCACGGCCTCGGCGGCCTGTTCGGACTTGCTCTTGGTGCGGAACACCCGTGCCTCCCTGGTTGTGCAGACATGGTCATGCGGAACGTCGGACGCTTCTCGTCACCCATCCTGCCCTGTTTCGGCTGGTGGGCAAGCCAGCGGGGTGCCTGCGAGCGGCCCCTGGAGACCCTTCGTGGAAGGATGAGCGCCATGGACGTCACCCTCAAGACCAACCACGGCGACATCAACGTCACCCTGTTCCCCGACCACGCGCCGAAGACCGTCAAGAACTTCGTCGGCCTCGCCAGCGGTGAGCAGGAGTACCGCGACGACGCGGGTCGCACCAACCCCACGCCGTTCTTCGACGGCCTGACCTTCCACCGGATCATCCCCGGCTTCATGATCCAGGGCGGCTGCCCGCTCGGACAGGGCGTCGGTGGCCCCGGCTACACGTTCGACGACGAGATCAGCCCCGACAAGGACTTCACCAAGCCCTACATGCTCGCCATGGCCAACGCCGGCAAGCGCATGGGCAAGGGCACCAACGGGTCGCAGTTCTTCATCACCGTCGGCCCCACCACCTGGCTGCAGGGCAAGCACACCATCTTCGGTGAGGTCGCCGACGGCCCGAGCCGCGAGGTCGTCGACAAGATCGCGGGCGTGCGCACCGGTGCGAACGACAAGCCGGTCGAGGACGTTGTCATCGAGTCGGTCGTCGTCAACGACTGACCGGCCCGACTGACCGGCACGACCGACCGGCCGGCGACGACCGTCGCCGGCCGACGATGACCCGACCACCCGAAGGCAGGACCCGCCCGTGAGCGAGCCCAGCGCACCACCCCAGCAGCAGGCCCCGCCGGTCTGCCCGCGCCACCCCGACCGGGTGTCGTACGTGCGGTGCCAGCGGTGCTACCGGCCGGTGTGCCCGGAGTGCCAGCGCCCGGCGGCCGTCGGCGTCCAGTGCGTGGACTGTGTCCGCGAGCAGGCGCGGACGGTCCGCTCGGCGACCACCGTCTTCGGGGGTCGGGTCACCGACACCCCCCGGGTGTCCTACGCGATCATCGGGATCTGCGTCCTGGTCTACGTGCTGCAGACCATCACGCCCGGGCTCACCCGCGACATCTGGTTCGTGCCGGTCCTCGGGGAGTCCGAGCCCTGGCGCTTCCTGACCTCGGCCTTCGCCCACGGCTCGGTCACGCACATCCTGTTCAACATGCTGGCCCTGTGGATGGTCGGCGCCCAGTACCTCGAGCGCCTCCTCGGCGCCGCCCGGTACGCCGCGGTGTACCTCGTGAGCGCGGTGGGCGGCTCGGTCGCCTACCTGCTCATGTCCTCGCCGCCGAGCAACGACTTCGCCACGCGCAGCATGTGGCTCACGCCCGCGGTCGGTGCGTCGGGCGCCGTCTTCGGCCTGTTCGGCGCGCTGCTCGTGCTCAACCGCCACCTCGGCCGGTCGTCGGCGGGCATGTACGCGACGATCGGCCTCAACGCCGTCATCGGCTTCGTCGTCCCCAACGTCGCCTGGCAGGCCCACCTCGGGGGCCTGGTCACGGGCGCGGCGCTCGCGGCCGTGATCGCCTGGACGACCCCGCGCGAACGGCGCCGGTGGCAGTGGCCGGGAGTGGCTGCGGTCGTGGTGGTGCTCGTGCTCCTGTCCGTCGCGAAGTACGCGGTGTCGCCGAGCTTCGTGCTCGTCGGCTGACGTTTGTGGACGGACGGTAGCCCGACCGGACTACGCCGCCTGACGTAGGCCCGCCTCAGCAGAATTCCGTATTACACGCCTGTCATTCTGTCCCCAGCTGTGCACAAACCTGTGGACAACCCGATGTGGACAGGCTGTGGACAACCTCTCTCCCGCCGACGCATGAGGACGAGGACCCGCAGCGGCACGATGAGGTCGCCGCCTGCACCTGCCACGCTTCACGGGTCGGGCAGCGTGGTCCCGGCCCGTGTCAGATCGGAGAGAGCTCACCGATGAGCAGACTGTGTGCGAAGTTCCAGGCCCGGGTTGCCGAGCGGGGGGCCACGGCCGTGGAGTACGGCCTCATGATCGCGCTGATCGCGCTGATCATCCTCGCGGCGGTGGCCCTGCTGGGCGACAGCCTGTCCGGCCTCTTCTCCAAGACCGCAAGCAGCGTCTGACGAGGTCGTCCCCTGGCGACAGCCGTACGCCGTTCCCCCCTGATGGCGTGACCTCCCGGACGCGACGAGGCGCCCCTCTCGAGCCAGGCTCGTCGGGGGCGCCTCGGTTCGTCGGCGTCAGGTGGACGTCACCACCGGTGCCCGGTCAGCGCCAGCGCGTCGTCATCGCGAAGCCGGACAGCATCAGGCCGAAGCCGATGCCGAGGTTCCAGCGCCCGATGGCCTCGATGGGGAACCGCTGGCTGGTGATGTAGAAGACGACGATCCACAGCAGGCCGACCACCATCAGGGTCAGCATGACCGGCACGAACCACGGGGGGTTGCCGATCTTCGGCTTCGCAGGCTTGGTGGGCGGGGTGTAGGCGCGCTTGGCGCGGCCCTTGGACTCCGGCACGGAAACACTCCTTGCATGCGGACGGCATCGAGCCGCCGGGACGTTTGGCATAGCGTAGTGCCATGGCAGACCAGCGGCTGACGTGGTTGACGCGCCGGCCCACCGGGTGGTCGGCCGCTGTTCCGCTGGTCGCCCTCGGCGCCGGGCTGCTGTTCGCCACGAGCGCGGCGACCGCCAAGGGCACCGACCTGAGGTCCTCGACCAGCGACGTCCCCGGGCTCATCCGCGAGCAGACCCGCCAGAACGCCATCGCCGCCCAGCGCGTGGCGAGCCTGCGCGCCGACGTCGACCGGCTCTCGGCACTGCAGGCCCCCGGCGACCGGAGGGTCACCCAGCTCACCGCCGACGCCGACGCGCTCACGCTGTCCGCCGGCACGCAGGGTGTCTCCGGCCCGACGGTGCGGGTCTCGATGACCGACGCCAAGACCGTGCCGGACACCCTGCCCGACGGGTTCACCGTCGACGACTACGTCGTGCACCAGCAGGACGTGCAGGCCGTGGTCAACGCGCTGTGGCAGGGAGGCGCCGAGGCGATGATGCTCATGGACCAGCGGATCATCTCCACCAGCGCCGTCCGCTGCGTCGGCAACACCTTGATCCTCCAGGGCCGGGTCTACTCCCCGCCCTACGTCATCACCGCGATCGGCAACCCCGACGACCTGCAGGCGGCGCTCGACGCGAGCCCGACGGTCGGCATCTACAAGCAGTGGGTGGACGCGGTCGGCCTCGGCTACGACGTGACCACCGGACGTGAGACGTTCCCGGCGTATGCCGGTTCCATCAACCTGCAGGACGCGAGGGCGGCGAAGTGAAGGCAGTGCGTTGGGTCCTCGGCATCGGCGGGGACCTGTTCGTCACGGCAGGGCTGCTGCTCCTGCTCTTCGTCGGCTGGCAGCTGTGGTGGACCGACGTCACCGCCAACCGCGTCCAGGACAACACCGTCTCCACGCTGACCCGTGACTTCGCCGCCGGCCCGAAGGGCGGCTCCGGGCCCGCGGCCACGGAGACACCGTCGAAGGTGCCGTTCGGGAGGGCGTTCGCGATCGTGCGCATCCCGCGGTTCGGCGCCGACTACGCGCGCCCGATCCTCGAGGGCACCTCGCGCGACATCCTCATGGACGGCGTGGGCCACTACACGGGCACGGCGACGCCGGGCGCGGTCGGCAACTTCGCCGTCGCCGGCCACCGCACGACGTACGGCCGTCCCTTCCACGACATCGACACCCTCCGCCCGGGTGACAAGGTCGTGGTCGAGACCAAGACGGCGTTCCACGTGTACGTCGTGAAGCGGCACGTCATCGTCGACCCGACCGACGTCGAGGTGATCGCCCCCGTGCCCGAGCAGCCGGGCAAGCAGCCCACGCAGCGCTGGCTGACGATGACCGCGTGCCACCCGAAGTACAGCGCGGCGCAGCGGTACGTCGTGTTCGCCGAGCTCGACAGGTCCTACCCCCGCGCGAAGGGGCTGCCGGCCGGCACCCTGGCGTCACCGAAAGGCAGGTAGCGCATGATCTACGCCGCCATCTGGCGCGCCCTGCCCGGTCCCCTCGCAGTGCGGGTGCTGCTCGCGCTCGTGCTGGTCCTGGCCGTGGTCGCCTTCTGCTTCCTGTGGCTGTTCCCGCACGTCGCACCGCTGATGCCCTTCAACGACAACACGGTCGACCCGTCGACGGGCGCCTCCGCCCTGGTGGCGCCGGGGGTCCGGCGATGACGCGCATCCTCGTCGTCGACAACTACGACAGCTTCGTCTTCACCATCGTCGGCTACCTCCAGCAGCTCGGTGCCGACACCGTGGTGGTGCGCAACGACGCGGTGTCGCCGGCCGACGGCGCCGAGTTCGACGGTGTCCTGGTCTCCCCCGGACCGGGGACGCCGGAGGGCGCCGGGGTGTCGATGGCCATGATCGAGGCCTGCGCCGGGCGCGTCCAGCCCATGCTCGGGGTGTGCCTGGGCCACCAGGCCCTCGGCGTCGTCTGCGGCGCCACCGTGGGCCGGGCCCCCGAGCTGCTGCACGGGAAGACCTCGCGGGTGCTCCACGACGACAGCGGGGTGCTCGAGGGACTGGCCAGCCCTTTCACCGCGACCCGCTACCACTCGCTGACGATCGACCCGCCGACCCTGCCCGAGACGCTGGTCGCCAACGGGCACACCGAGTCGGGCATCGTCATGGCCGTCCGCCACCGCGACCTGCCGCTGCACGGGGTGCAGTTCCACCCCGAGAGCGTGCTGACCGAGGGCGGTCACCGGATCCTCGCGAACTGGCTGCTCCTGTGCGGCCTCGCCGACGCCGTCGAGCGGTCGGCCGGCCTCAGCCCGCTGGTCCGCGACGCCGAGGGCGTCGCCCGGGCGGTCGCCGCACCGTAGGGGGCCAGCCTGACCCCGGCGTACCCACGGACTCGGCGGACGCTCCCTACGGGGTCGTGATCGGGGGCAGGACGGTGGTGCTCGGCGGCGGAGTCGTCGTGGACGTCGGGGGCGTCGTGGTCGTGGTCGTCGGCGGGGTCGTGGTTGTCGCCGTGGTGGGCGTCGGCTTCGGCGGCTGGGCCACGGTGAGGGTGATCTCGGTGCCGTCGTCGACCTTGGTGCCCGACTTGATGCTCTGCTTGACGACCGAGTCCTCGGTCTCCGAGCTCTCGACGTAGACCGTCTTGATGCGGAACCCGCGGTCGCCGAGGAGCTGCGCGGCGTCGCTGCGGGACTTGCCCACGACGTCGACGGCGGTGATCTTGCCGGACGACAGGTCGAGTGACACGGCGGAGCCCACGGCGACCGAGGTGCCCTTCTCGGGGTTGGTCGAGACGACCTTGCCCTGGTCGAGACCCGAGTCGTCGACGAGCTTGGTCGCCCCGACCTTGAGGTTGAGGTTGGCCAGCGCGGTGCGGGCCTCGTCCTCGCTGTAGTCGGTGAGGTCGGGCAGCTCGACGGTGTCGGGCCCGGCGGAGATGCTCAGGGCGACGCGGCTGCCCCTGGGCACCATCTCCTCGGCCCCCGGGCTCTGCTCGACGACGTGGCCGACCTCCTTGGTGCTGGCCACGTCGGTCGACTCGGGCACGAGCCCGACGGCCCTGATCTCGGCCTCCGCGGTCTCGACCGGCTTGTCGACCACCGACGGCACGGCGACGTTGGTGGTGCCCTGAGGCGGCCGGTTGAGCAGCGACCTGCCGGCCAGCCCGAGGAGCACGAGCGCCCCGACCACCGCGAGCACGAGCAGGACGTAGGCCAGTCCGCGACGTCGGCGCGGCTCCTCGTCGGGGTCGTGGCCGATCGCCGGGAGGGTGGCGGTGTTGGCACCGTTGGGCGGGTCGGCGGCGGCGACACCGGTGGGAAGCACGGTGGTGGCGGCCGCGGCGCCCCCGATCGCGCCCAGTGCCACCGTGGCCTCGCCACCTCGGCCCGCGGTCCCGCGGGCGGCGTCGCTGATGGGCCGACCCAGGCGGGCGGCCTGCAGGTCGGCGCGGAAGGCGGTGGCGTCCTGGTAGCGCCCCTCGCGGTCCTTGACCAGCGCGTGGAGGATGACGGCGTCGAGCGCCGGGCTGACCTCGGGGTTGAAGCTCGAGGGACGAGGCGCCGCCTGCCCGACGTGCTGGTAGGCGATGGCCACAGGGGAGTCGGCCTGGAACGGCGGGCGCCCGGTCACCAGCTCGAACAGCAGGCAGCCGGTCGAGTAGAGGTCGGAGCGGGCGTCGACGTGGTGACCCTGCGCCTGTTCGGGCGAGAGGTACTGCGCGGTGCCGATGACGGCCTGCGTCTGGGTCATCGTGGCGTTGGCGTCGGCGACGGCCCGGGCGATGCCGAAGTCCATCACCTTGATCTCGCCGCGGGCGCCGATCATGACGTTGGCGGGCTTGATGTCGCGGTGCACGATGCCCATGCGGTGGCTGTAGGCGAGGGCGTCGAGGATGCCCTCGGTGATGCGGGCGGCCTCGGCGGGGTCGAGCGGCGAGCGGGTGTTGAGCAGCTCGCGCAGGGTCTGGCCCTCGACGTACTCCATGACGATGAAGGGCACCGGCACCGAGGCGCCGCCGGACTCGGTGACGCGGTCCTCGCCGGAGTCGTAGACGGCGACGATGCTGGCGTGGTTGAGCCCGGCCGCCGACTGGGCCTCACGGCGGAAGCGGGCGAGGAAGGAGGGGTCGCGGGCGAGGTCCGAGCGCAGCAGCTTGATCGCCACCGGACGGGAGAGCCGGGTGTCGTGGCCCAGGTGCACCTCGGCCATGCCGCCCCTGCCGAGGAGCTTGCCGACCTCGTAGCGACCGCCGAGCAGCCGTGGCGTGGTCATGGCTTGCCGCCCTTCCTGCCCTTGCCCTTCGTGTGGTGCGGGTGGTGTGCCGGCGCCGGCTTGGGAGCCGGCTTGGCGGCCGGGGCACTCGCCGCGGCCTTGGTCGAAGTCGGGCGGGCGGTGGTGGTGCGGGAGGCGGAGGTACGTGTGGTCGTGGCCGGTGTCGCGCGGGAGGTCGTGGTGGCGACCGGGTTCGTCGGTGAGGACGTGGGCGCCGGGGAGCCGGCGGCCGACCCGCGGGTGGAGAGGACCAGCACCACGACGAGGGCGAGCAGGACCACGGCGCCCAGGACCGGCAGCATCCAGGCCGGGCGCCGGGTGTCGTGCTGCACGGTCGTCTCACCCAGGGAGGGCGCGTCGTGGGTCGACCCGTCGGGCTGGGGCGTGAGGAAGACCGAGGTCGGCAGGGTCTGGTCGGCCGCGAGCCCCGCGGGGACCCCCGCGATGACTGGGGTCACGGCGGACCGCGCGCCGGCCACGAGGTGCTGGGGCACCTCGCCGGCGGGCAGTCGCAGTGCCTCGGCGAACGCACCGGCGCTGCTCGGTCGCTGGGACGGGTCCTTGGCGAGGGCCGCCATGACGGTGGTGCGCAGCGGCTCCCCGACCTCGTCGGACAGCTGCGGCGCGGGCTGGCTGATGTGGGCCAGCGCCGTGGTCACCATCGACTCGCCGTTGAAGGGTCGCTGGCCGGTGAGCATCTCGTACCCCACGACGGCCAGGGCGTAGACGTCGCTGAGCGGGCCGGCCGGCCGACCCTGGGCCTGCTCGGGCGCGAGGTAGTGGGGCGTGCCCAGCACCTCGCCGGTCTGGGTCATCGGCGCCTCGCTGAGCGCGCGCGCGATACCGAAGTCGGTGAGCTTGGCGTAGCCGTCGTCGTCGACCACGATGTTGGCCGGCTTGACGTCGCGGTGCACGACGCCGGCGTCGTGGGCCGCCTGCAGGGCGATCGCCGCCTGGTAGAGGATCTCGGTGACCTCGTCCTGCGGCATGGGAGCGCGCGAGCGGATGAGGGCCGACAGGGGCTCGCCGGACAGCAGCTCCATGACCAGGAAGGCCGTGCCGTCGTCCTCGCCGTAGTCGTGGACGGTGCCGATGTTGGGGTGGCTGAGGCCGCCGGAGTGCCTGGCCTCGGCGCGGAAGCGCTCGGCGAAGGCTTCGTCCTCGGCGCTGTCGGGGCGCAGCACCTTGACGGCCACGTCGCGGTCGAGGGTCTGGTCGTGGGCCTTCCACACCTCGCCCATGCCGCCGGTCGCGATGGACTCGGTGAGCAGGTAGCGGCCGGCGAGGACGTCGCCCTGAGCGGGACTCACTTGCCGATCACCGCCTCCATGACCGACTTGGCGATGGGCGCCGCGACCCGGCCACCGGCGGCCTCGTTGCCCGCGGTGCCGCCGTCCTCGACCACGACCGCGACCGCGACCTTCGCGTCCGACGCGGGCGCGAAGGAGGTGAACCAGGCGTGCGGGGGCTTGCCCTTCTCGTGCTGCGCCGTACCGGTCTTGCCGGCCACGTCGACCCCGCTGATCTGCGCGGCGGTGCCGGTGCCGCTCTGGACGACGCCCTGCATCATCCGCGTCAGGGCGGCGGCCGTCTGCGCCGAGACCGCCTGCGACAGCTGCTCGGGCTGGGTCTCGTCGATGGTCTCGAGGTCGGAGGAGGTGACCTTCTTGACGAGGTAGGGGCGCATGACGACGCCACGGTTGGCCACGGCTGCGGCGATCATGGCCACCTGCAGGGGGGTGACGCGCACGTCGTACTGGCCGATGGCCGACTGTGCGAGCTGGGGGGCGTTGAGCTCGGCGGGGACCGAGCTGGGGGTGACGTTCATGGGGATGCTCAGGCGGTCGCCGAGGCCGAACTTCGCCGCCTGGGCCCGGAAGGCGTCGGCGCCGAGGTCCATGCCCAGCCAGCCGAACGCGGTGTTGCACGAGATCTCGAGGGCACGCTTGAGGGTCACCTTGTCGTTGGGGCCGCAGGGCTGTCGGTCGTCGTTGGGCAGGGGGGTCGCGGTGAGCGGCAGGTCGAGCACCGCGGGGCCGGGCAGCAGGCTCTCCTCGGTGAACTTCCCCGACTCCAGCGCCGCGGCGGAGGTGACGATCTTGAACGTCGACCCCGGCGGGTAGAGGTTGCCGGCGATGGCACGGTCGACCATCGGCCGCGTCGGGTCGGCGTTGAGGTCCTTCCACGCCTTGACGACGGCGTTGGTGTCGTGGCTGCTCAGCGCCGAGGGGTCGTACGAGGGGTGGCTCACGAGGGCGAGCACCGCACCGGTGCTGGGGTCGAGGGCCACGACCGCGCCCCGCTGGCCGCCGAGCGCCTTCTCGGCCGCGGCCTGCGCCTTGGCGTTGATGGTCAGCTCGAGGCTGGCGCCGGTCTGGTCACGGCCGGTGAGGATGTCGGTGACGCGGCGGTAGAAGAGCTTGTCGGAGGACCCGGACAGCAGGCTGTTCTCCGCGCCCTCGACGCCGCCGCCCGCGCCGTACGTGAAGGAGTAGAAGCCGGTGACGTGCGCGTAGAGCTTGCCCTGGGGGTAGGTGCGCAGCCACTTCAGCTCGTCCTTGGAGGCGACCGACTTGGCGACGGGGGTGCCCCCCACGAGGACCTGGCCGCGCTCGCGGGCGTACGTCGCGAGCAGGGTCCGGCGGTTGTCCGGCCGGTTCTGCAGGGCCTGGGCGTCGACGAACTGGATCATCGTCGAGGAGATGAGCAGCGCGCTGAAGAGCAGCGCGACGACCATCGACAGGCGGCGCAGGGGGGCGTTCATCGCACCGCCACCACTTCGGTCCTGGCCTCACCGGCGGAGGACCCCGTCACCGGCACCTCGGCGATCGGCCGGCGGGCCTGGTCGCTGATGCGCAGCAGCAGGGCGACGAGCGTCCAGTTGGCCAGCAGGGAGGAGCCTCCGTAGGACAGGAACGGCATGGTGAGGCCGGTGAGGGGGATGACGCGGGTGACGCCGCCGACGACCACGAAGCACTGCAGCGCCACCGAGAACGCCAGGCCGCCGGCGAGCAGCTTGCCGAAGCCGTCGCGCACCCCGAGCGCGGTGCGCAGGCCGCGCTCGACGAGCAGCACGTAGAGCATGAGCAGGGCGAACAGCCCGATGAGGCCGATCTCCTCGCCGAAGCTGGGGATGATGAAGTCCGACTCCGCGAAGTAGGTGAGGTCGGGGCGACCGCGACCCAGGCCGGTGCCGAGGAGGCCACCGGACGCCATACCCATCAGGCCCTTGGCGACCTGGTCGGACTGGCCGGGCGCGAACGGGTCGAGCCACAGGTGCACGCGCTCCTGGACGTGGCCGAAGATGAGGTAGGCGACGTAGGCGCCGGCGCAGAAGAGCGTCATGCCGATCGCGATCCACGAGATCCGCTCGGTGGCGACGTAGAGCATGGCCACGAACAGCCCGAACAGCAGCAGGGACGAGCCGAGGTCGGTCTCGAACACCAGCACGCCGAGCGACAGCACCCACGCCAGCAGGATCGGGCCGAGGTCGCGCCCGCGCGGGAGGGTGAGGCCCAGCACCTTGCGCCCGGCCAGCGACAGGGCGTCGCGGGTCTGCACGAGGTAGCCGGCGAAGAAGACCGCGAGCAGGATCTTGGCGACCTCGCCGGGCTGGAACGTGAACGGCCCCAGGCCGATCCAGATGCGTGAGCCGTAGACGGAGCGGCCGATGCCGGGCACGAGGGGGAGGATGAGAAGGACGAACGCGGCGACGGCGGCGGTGAAGGTGTAGCGGCGCAGGACCCGGTGGTCGCGCAGGAACCACATCACCCCGGCGGCGATGGCGACCGACAGCGCGCTCCACGTCAGCTGCTTGAGGGCCAGCCCCTCGCCGAGCGTCTTGCCGTGCGCGAGGTCGAGGCGGTGGATCATGACCAGGCCGAGCCCGTTGAGCAGTGTGACGATGGGCAGCAGCAGCGGGTCGGCGTAGGAGGCCTTCCAGCGCAGCAGGAGGTGGAAGCCGCCCGCGAGCACGAGCAGGCCGGCGACCTGGGTGGTCAGGCCGGGCGGGAAGCTGCCGCTCATCGCCAGCGACACGTTGACGTAGGCGAGCACGACGATGCCGACGGCCAGCAGCAGGAGCACCAGCTCGACGTTGCGGCGGGTGCGGGGGGCGAGGCTCGAGATGGTCGTCATGGCGTGCTGGTCGGGCTGGCGGGCGAGGTGGTGGCCGACGCGGACGGGCCGCTCGTGGCGGTGGTGGACGTCGTGGTGGACGTCGTGGTGGACGTCGTGGTCGACGGCGTCGGCGTGCCGGCGCTGCCGTCGGAGGAGCACGTCCCGCCCGTGGCCCTGCTGACGGCGCAGCGGGACGCCTCGATCCGCAGCTCGGCGACGAGGGCCTGGGCGTCGCGCAGCGTGCCCTTGGCGATGGTGGACTCGACCTGGGCGCGGTAGAAGTCGGGCAGGTCGGTGACCGCGATGTCGGACGGCTCCTCGACGTGCGAGAGCGTCACGGGGCCGAGGTCCTGCGAGACGCCCTGGTAGATGGCGACCTTCCCGCCGTCGGCGCCGACGAAGTACTGACCCTGGGTCCAGGCGTACGCGGCGTACGCGCCCCCCCCGAGGACGACGAGCACCAGCGCCAGCACGACCACGCGGCGCCACCAGCGGCCGGGGCCCGAGGGCCCCTCCTCGGCGAGCACGACGTCGTCGTCGTCGCCGGCGGCCTCGCGAGCCAGGGCCGCGGCCTTGGCCGCAGGGGTGACCGGTATGGCGCGGGTGCTCTTGGTGCGCGTCGAGGCCGCGCCGACCACCTGCGGCTGGGTCGGCGGGGCCTCGGCCTTGGTGAGGTCGACGACGTCGCCGATGACGATGGTGACGTTGTCGGGAGCCCCGGCCTTCAGGGCGAGGTCGACCAGGCGCTGCGCCGTGGGCCCGGGCGGGTCGCCGGCCGTGACGACGTCGGCGATGGTGTCGGGCGCGACGTAGTCGGTGAGGCCGTCGGAGGCGATCATGTAGCGGTCGCCCATGCGGGCCTCGCGCACGGTGATGTCGGGCTCGTCGTCGGACTGGCCGGTGAGCACGCGGGTGACCAGCGAGCGCTGCGGGTGCCCGACCGCCTCGTCGGCGGTGATGCGACCCTCGTCGACGAGGGTCTGGACGAACGAGTGGTCCTTGGTGATCTGCGTGAGCTGCCCGTCGCGGGCCAGAAAGGCGCGCGAGTCGCCGATGTGGGCGAGGACGAGCTTGTTGTGCGAGCGAAGGATCGCGATGAGCGTCGTGCCCATGCCGTGCAGGCTCGGGTCGGCCTTGACCATGTCGGCGAGCTCGTCGTTGGCCGACGTGATCCGTTGCAGCAGTGCGCGGCTCGCCTCCGCGCTGCCCAGCGCCTCGCCGTCGAGGTCGGCCAGCGCGCCGATCACCACGGAGGACGCGATGTCACCCCCGGCGTGGCCGCCCATGCCGTCGGCCATCGCGAGGAGCCGGGGCCCGGCGTAGCCGGAGTCCTGGTTCTCCGAACGCACCATCCCGACGTCGGAGCGGGCGGCGTAGTTGAACGCGAAGGGCATGGGGCGGCTGCCTACTTCCGCAGCTCGATGACGGTCTTGCCGATCCGCAGGGTGGTGCCGGACTCCACACGGACGGGCCCGGTCAGGCGCTCGCCACCGAGGTAGGTGCCGTTGGTGGAGCCGAGGTCCTCCACGAACCAGGCGCCGTCGCGGCTGAAGATGCGGGCGTGGCGTCCGCTGGCGAAGTCGTCGTCGAGCACCAGGGCGCACTCGGGGTTGCGGCCGATGACCGTCCCGGCCTCCCGCAGCGGCAGGCTGGTGCCGGTGAGCGCGCCCTGGGTGACCACGAGCGTGCGGGGTGCCGACGGCTGGCGGCCGCGCGACCGGCCCTTGGGGGCGGCCGCCGGTGTCGGAGTCGCGGACGGCGCAGTCGCGGCGCGGGCCGGCTGGCGCTTGGGCGGGGTGGGCTTGCGCGGGGTACGGCTGACGACACGCGTGCCGTAGATGTCGCCGCGCAGGACGCCGACGACGCTGAACACGAAGATCCACAGAAGGACGAGCAGTCCGAGGCGGATGATCGTCAGGGTGAGCTCACTCATTGCAGCGCCGTCACCGCTTCCCGGCGCGGTAGGTGACGGACGTGCGGCCCACCGTGACGCGGTCGCCGTCGGAGAGGCGCTGGCTGCTGATGCGCTCGCTGTTGACGAACGTGCCGTTGGTCGAGCCGAGGTCGCGGATGCTGGCCACGAGGTGCGGGCCGTCGTTGGTCACGCGGATCTCACTGTGGCGACGGGAGATGCCGGGGTCGTCGAGGACGATGTCGGCCGCGTCGTCACGCCCGAGGACGGTGATCGCGCCCATGAGCGGGTAGCGCTCGCCGTCGACGTCGAGCCAGGGACGGTCGGCCGGGTTGACGCGCCGCGGCGGGGCCGGGGGTGCGACCGGTGCCTGGGCCTGGGTGGCCTCGAGGCCGTCGTCGTCGACGTGGCGGGCGCCCGGTACTGGGGGAGAAGCGAGGGGGGGTGCGACGGGCGGCGCGACGGGCGGGGCGCTCGCGGCGGCAGCTGCTCCGCCGGACGCGTCGCCGGGGCGGCGGGCCGTGGAGGTGCGGAGCCGGAAGACCCCGGTCTCGAGGTCGTTGGCACTCGCGAACGACACCTGCAACGGGCCGCCGGGCTGGTAGCGCTGCGACTCCGCGTGCTCCTGCGCCGCCGCGATGAGCTCGTTCTCGAGCTCCTCGTCATACCCGCCGAGCCGGTCGTAGTCGGTGTCGGAGAGCTCCACGGTGTAGAGGTTGGGCACGATCGTGCGGCCGGGCCCGAGGATCGCGGCACGGTCGTCCATGGCGCGGCGGATGGCGCTGGCGATCTCGACGGGCTGCACCTCGGACTTGAAGGCGCGCGCGAAGGCACCGTTGACGGCACGTTCGAGGCGTTGCTCGACACGGTCGAACAGTCCCAAGGCCCGCTCCTTACGGTGGACGACGCGGCTGGCGCACTGGTGGTGGCCCCGATCGTAACGGGCGCGACTGGGCGCGGTGTGCGCACGCGCGGCGTCGTGGCGGCGGGTCCGGCGTTGCCCGGGGGGTCGGTTTGGAGTTCGGGGTGCCGATACAGCACACTGATCACCGCGCGCGAGTGGCGGAACGGCAGACGCGCTGGCTTCAGGTGCCAGTGTCCGAAAGGGCGTGGGGGTTCAAATCCCCCCTCGCGCACGCGAAGGAACGAAGGACCCCCATGCAGGCCGGGGGTCCTTCGTCATGTGGCGGCCGGTCCCGTGGAGCTGGGAGGCGCCGCAGCGAAGCGGAGACGCTGGAGTTCCCGTCGCGCCCGTGTCCTCGGCCGTCATACTGGCGCCAGCCGCAGTCCGCGGCGGGACGCCACGAAGGCAGGCGCACATGACCGACGGCATCGAGCGCACCTGGGTCAAGCACTATGCAGACGGAGTGCCTGCCGACATCGACGTGGCAGACGCCTCTCTCGTGGACCTGTTCGAGGTGTCGGTCGCACGCTTCGACGGCAAGGTCGCCCTCGAGTTCTTCGGCGCCGAGACGACGTTCGCGACCTTGGCCGCCCAGGTGCGGGCCGCAGCCGAGGGACTGCGCCAGCTCGGCGTCGTCGCCGGGGACCGCGTGGCGCTCGTCCTGCCCAACTGTCCCCAGCACATCGTGGCCTTCCACGCCGTCCTGCGACTCGGCGCCGTCGTGGTCGAGCACAACCCCCTGTACACCGCGCCGGAGATGGCGCACCAGCTCGGCGACCACCGGGCGACCGTCGCCGTCGTGTGGGACAAGGCGGTACACCTCGTCAGGGGGTCGGGAAGCGTCGACACGATCATCTCGGTGGACCTCACCCGGGCCATGCCGCGAGCCACGCGGCTGGCCCTCAGGTTGCCGGTGCCGAAAGCGCGTGCGTCACGCGCTGCGTTGACCGCTCCCGCCCCGGGCACGGTCCCGTGGCAGGCCCTGCTCTCGCACGGCGAGCTCGCCGACGGCCACCCCCGGCCGGGAGCGACCGACCTCGCGGTCATCCAGTACACGAGCGGCACGACCGGCGTGCCGAAGGGCGCCATGCTCACGCACCGCAACCTGCGCACCAACGCGGCACAGGGCCGGGCGTGGGTGCCCGGGCTCGTCGATGGTCGAGAGGTGATCTACGCGGTGCTGCCGATGTTCCACGCCTACGGCCTCACGCTCTGCCTCACCTTCGCGCTCAGCATCGGCGCCCGGCTCGTGCTCTTTCCCCGGTTCGACGTCGACCTCGTGCTCGCCGCAGCGCGCAAGCACCCGCCGACGTTCCTTCCAGCCGTGCCGCCCATCTACGAGCGCCTGGCCCGGGCGGCCCGGGAACGGGGCGTCGACCTCAGCTCCGTGCGCTTCGCCATCTCGGGCGCCATGTCCCTCCCGGCCAGCACCCTCGAGCTCTGGGAGCGCGTCACCGGTGGCCTGCTCATCGAGGGCTACGGCCTCACCGAGACGTCGCCCGTGGCCATCGGCAACCCGCTCGGCCGCGACCGACGGGCCGGCGCGATCGGCGTTCCCTTTCCCAACACCGAGATCCGCGTCGTCGACCCCGACGACACGACGCGCGACCGGGCGCCCGGTGAGCGCGGCGAGCTCCTCATCCGCGGGCCGCAGGTGTTCGGCGGCTACTGGGAGAAGCCGGACGAGACGCGAAAGGCGCTCATCGGGGACGGCTGGTTCCGAACGGGTGACATCGTCGAGGTCGACGCCGATGGCTTCGTCTCGATCGTGGACCGCCTCAAGGAGATCATCATCACCGGCGGGTTCAACGTCATGCCCTCGGAGGTCGAGGCGGTCCTGCGCCNGGTCGCGGCCGTGCAGCTCACGCCCGGGACGGGCCTGGACACCGACGGGATCCGGGAGCACTGCCGCGCTCACCTGGCTGCCTACAAGGTGCCGCGACGGGTCGTCGCGGTCGAGGAGCTCCCGCGCTCCCTCATCGGCAAGGTCCTGCGCAGGCAGGTGCGTGACTCCCTCGTCGACCGCTGACTGAGGGGACCCTCAGGGGTCTCGCTGTCCGTCAGGGTGTGAGGCGGACCAGGGTCTGCGGGTCGGGCGAGCCGGCGAAGTACTGGTCGAGCACCGCCTGGAAGACGGACCGGTCCTGGTCGTGTTCGGCGGCCTGCGCGAACAGCGTCATCGACGACCGCAGCTTCTGGGCGTCGATGCCGCCGAGCACCGCGACGGGATCAGTCTCCTCGAGCGACGTCAGCGCCATCGCGCACTCGAGCAGCCGCGGCCCCAGCACCGGGTCGGCGAGGTAGGCGCGGGCCTCCCCGAGGCCGTCGACGGCGTAGAACCGCGCGGTCTCGCTCCTGCCGAGGCCGGCGACCTGCGGGAAGACGAACCACATCCAGTGGCTCCGCTTGGAGCCCGCGCGCAGCTCGGCGAGCGCGCGCGCATACGTGTCGTCGGAGTCCTGAGCCGTCGTGAACCGCTGGAGGTCGTACGTCATCGCCCCATGCTGCCGCACCCCGCGCGCCGTACCAACGCGTCGGTGCTCTGACAGACTCGGGCCATGGAACACGGGGACTTCCGCTCCGCCTACCGGCACGGGTTCGCCCGGGTCGCCGCCTGCACGCTGCCCGTCTCCGCGGCCGACCCGGCGGCCAACGCCGAGGCCGTCGTGGAGCAGGTGCGGCTGCTGCACGACGACGGGGTGGCGGTGGCCCTGTTCCCCGAGCTGACGCTGTCGGGCTACGCCATCGACGACCTGCTCCTGCAGGACGTGCTGCTCGACGCCGT
Organism: Phycicoccus sp. Soil748; assembly: GCF_001428025.1. Classification (GTDB taxonomy): domain Bacteria; phylum Actinomycetota; class Actinomycetes; order Actinomycetales; family Dermatophilaceae; genus Pedococcus. Next base: position 76,573 of record NZ_LMSC01000006.1, read on the forward strand.
CGACCGTGCCGTGCTGACCGTGGCCGCGGCGACCAGGTCACTCCTGCCGGTGGTCGTCGTCGGTGCGCCGCTGCGCCACGGCAACCGGCTCTTCAACTGCGCCGTCGTCATCCACCGCGGCGAGGTCCTCGGCGTCGTGCCGAAGTCCAACCTCCCCAACTACCGCGAGTTCTACGAGAAGCGCCACTTCGCGCCCGGCGACGACACCCGCAGCGACTGGTTCCACGCGCCGCACTGGCCGGGAGCCGACGAGGACGGCGACCTGCCCTTCGGCCCGGACCTGTTGTTCGAGGCCGAGGACGTGCCGGGCCTGACCGTCCACGTCGAGATCTGCGAGGACATGTGGGTCCCCGTGCCGCCCAGCGCCAAGGCCGCGCTCGCCGGGGCGACGGTGCTGCTCAACCTGTCCGCGTCGCCGATCACCGTGGGCCGCGCCGAGGACCGGCACCTCATGGCCCGCTCGGCCAGCTCGCGCTGCCTCGCCGCCTACCTGTACGCCGCCGCGAGCCTGGGCGAGTCGAGCACCGACCTCTCGTGGGACGGCATGACCATGGTCTACGAGCTCGGCGACCTGCTCGGCGAGACCGAGCGCTTCCCCGCCACCGCGCAGGCGACCGTGGTCGACGTGGACGTCGACCGGCTGCGCCAGGAGCGGCAGCGCACGGGCTCCTTCGACGACAACCGGCGTACCGAGCGGGTCGACGCCGCGGACGGCGTGGACTTCCGCACGCTGGCCTTCGCGCTCAAGCCCCCCAGCGGTGACATCGGCCTGCGACGCAAGGTCGATCGCTTCCCCTTCGTCCCCGACGACGAGGCGAGGCTCGCGCTCGACTGCTACGAGGCCTACAACATCCAGGTCTCCGGCCTCGAGCAGCGGCTGCGGGCGATGAGCACCGACACCTGGCAGCCCAAGATCGTCATCGGCGTCAGCGGTGGGCTCGACTCGACCCACGCGCTCATCGTGGCGGCCAAGGCGATGGACCGACTCGAGCGGCCGCGGACGGACATCATCGGCTTCACCATGCCGGGGTTCGCCACCAGCGACGGTACGAAGGCCAACGCCGTCCACCTCATGGAGTCCCTCGACATCACCTGGGAGGAGCTCGACATCCGCCCGGCGGCGACGCAGATGCTCAAGGGGCTCGGCC
>NZ_LMSC01000006.1:77739-428461 GCF_001428025.1 Phycicoccus sp. Soil748
ACCCGGCGGGCGACGGCGAGCCGGTNCTACGACGTGACCTTCGAGAACGTCCAGGCCGGTCTGCGCACCGACTACCTCTTCCGGGCGGCCAACCAGCGCGGTGGGATCGTCCTCGGCACCGGCGACCTGTCCGAGCTGGCGCTGGGCTGGTGCACCTACGGCGTGGGCGACCAGATGTCGCACTACGGCGTCAATGCCGGCATCCCGAAGACCTTGATCCAGCACCTGATCCGCTGGGTCGTGTCGAGCGGCCAGTTCGAGGGCGAGGTCAACGACACCCTGCTCGAGATCGTCGACCAGGAGATCAGCCCCGAGCTGGTCCCGGCCGCCGAGGGCGAGAAGATGCAGTCCACCGAGGACATGGTCGGGCCGTACGCCCTGCAGGACTTCACGCTCTACCACGTGCTGCGGTGGGGTTTCCGGCCCAGCAAGATCGCCTTCCTCGCGATGCACGCGTGGGCTGACGTCGCGGCGGGCGACTGGCCGGCGGGGTACCCCGAGAGCCGCCGCACGGCGTACGGCCTGCCCACCATCCGGCACTGGATGGAGGTCTTCCTCGAGCGGTTCTTCGGCAACCAGTTCAAGCGGTCGGCGCTGCCCAACGGGCCGAAGGTGGTGGCCGGTGGCTCGCTGTCGCCGCGCGGTGACTGGCGCATGCCGTCGGACGCCTCCGCGCGCGCCTGGCTGGACGAGCTCGACGCAGGGGTGCCNNCCGGACCTGAACCGGTCCGGGGCACCCCTGCGACGTCGGTCAGCTGCCGTCGAGGGCTGCCAGCTCGTCGTCGGACAGCTTGAGGTCGGCTGCCTTGACCGAGTCCTCGATCGAGGTCGGNCCGCGACGCCCCGGGGATCGGGATGACGACGTCGGCGAGCGACAGCTCCCACGCCAGCGCCACCTGCTGCGGGCTCACGTCGTGGGCCTTGGCGACCTCGGCGAACGCGGAGTGGTTGCTCCCCAGCTCCGCGGCGTTGGAGATGCCGCCGAGCGGGCTCCACGGCAGGAACGCGATCCCGAGCTCGGCACAGTGCTCGAGCTCACCGCGGCTGGACAGGAACTTCGGCGAGAACTGGTTCTGCACCGACACCAGGCGACCGCCGAGGATCTTCTGGCTGAGGTCGATCTGCTCCACGTTCGCGTTGGAGATGCCGGCGCGGACGATCACGCCCTCGTCGAGCAGGTCGCGGATCGCGCCGACCGACTCCTCGTAGGGGACGTCGGGGTCCGGGCGGTGGAACTGGTAGAGCCCGATCGCCTCGACCTCGAGACGGCGGGCCGACTCCTTGGCCGCCTGCTTGAGGTACTCGGGGCGGCCGTTGAGGGTCCACGACCCGTCGCCGGGGCGCAGGTGTCCGCCCTTGGTCGCGACGACGACGGCCGAGGTGTCGCCACCCCAAGACTTCAGCGCCTTGGCGATGAGCGACTCGTTGTGGCCGACCTCGCCGGCGTCGCGGTGGTAGGCGTCGGCCGTGTCGACGAGGGTGACCCCGGCCTCGAGCGCCGCGTGGATGGTCCGGACCGAACGCTCCTCGTCGGGCCGGCCCTCGATCGACATGGGCATGCCACCCAGACCGATGGCGCTGACCTGGATGTCGCCGAGCGTGCGTTGCTGCATGGGCTTCCTTTCGTGGAGGGGCTCGTCAACGCTAGGTCGGTATGCCGCGGGGTGCCCACTCGAACGCCGCCCGCCCGTCACCGGCGCGCCCGCCCACCGGCGGAGCGTGCGGCCCCCACCCCCTCCACGTGCGCAGCAGGCGGACCGCACGTATGTTCGAACCATGAGCAACGACAACGCACTCCGTGACGACGAGCCCCAGCAGGACACCATCGGTGCGACCGAGCCGGTCGGCGACCCTGCGCTGGAGAAGGACCCGTCCGACTGGGTCAGCGGCGACGACCCGATGACCGAGAGCCAGAAGAGCTACCTCGACACCCTCGCCAAGCAGGCCGGTGAGGAGCTGCCGGCAGACCTGACCAAGGCGGAGGCGTCCCAGCACATCGACCGCCTCCGCGGCGGCGGGGATGGCGCGTAGGGCGAGCGCCCACGCGGGGGCGCCGCGACCGCATACAGTCGAGCCCATGGCCGACCACGCTCAGCGGACGACGTACGTGCTCGTCGACGGCGAGAACATCGACGCGACGCTGGGCACCTCGATCCTGTCGCGGCGCCCACAGCCCGACGAGCGGCCGCGCTGGGACCGGCTGCTCAACTTCGCCACCGAGGAGTGGGACCAGCCGGCCAAGGGACTGTTCTTCCTCGCGGCCAACGGCGACCTGCCGATGGGGTTCATCCAGGCGCTGCTGGCGATGGAGTACCGGCCGGTCCCGCTGTCGGGCCGACCGCACGAGAAGGTCGTCGACATCGCGATCCAGCGCACCATCGAGGCGCTCAAGGCCCGCGACGCCGACGTCATGCTGGTCAGCCACGACAGCGACTTCGTCCCCCAGCTCGGCGACCTGTGCGACGGCCGCCGGATCGGCCTCATCGGGTTCCTGGAGTTCCGCAGCAAGGCGTTCGTCGAGCTCGAGAGCCGCGGCCTGGAGTTCTTCGACCTCGAGTACGACGTCGACGCGTTCACCGCGCGGCTGCCGCGGGTGCGCATCATCCCGATCGACGAGTTCGACCCCTTCGACTTCCTGTAGGCCTCGCCCGGCGGGCAGCCCGCAGGCTTCAGGAGCGGGTGGGGAACACCCCGGTCGTGATCCAGCTGCAGGCCCGGTGGACGGCGTCCCACGGGTCGCTGCCCAGCGTCGTGGTGAACCGCTCGACGCGCGACTGCGGGTCGTAGAGGTCGGCCGTCCACTCCCCGCCCTTGGCGCCCACGGTCAGGGTGGCGCGGCGCAGGAGGGTGCACGAGGTGATCTCGACCGTCATGGCGCCGCCCGCGCCGAGGTCGCGGCGGATGCCGAACGCGTGGCCGTCGATGATGTCGGTGCACCGTGCCGCCTCGGTGGCCCGTGCCCGTGCGCGGTCGTACTGCGCCTGGGTCACGTTGCCGAACGACAGCGCCAGCGCCGAGCGGGCGGCCGACAGTCCCGAGACGGTGCGTGCCCGGCCGGCGTCCTCGCGAGCGGCCTCGCAGGCCATCCAGGTCCGGGTCACGTCGGCGGCGAGCTGCTCGCGCATCCCCGGGGCCGCGTGCGCGACGTACCAGGCGTTGTCGTAGATGCGTTCGATGACGGTCATGTGCTGACCTCTCTCCACCCTCGGGTGCGGCCCCCACCTGCGGGGCCGGCTGCTGCTCGGTACTGGTGTCGGGAGGCCCCTGCCGGCGTGTCCTACGCGGCGTCTGGCGGGGGCTCCCCGACACCTCCAATGGTCGGGAGCAGCGGCCGCCGGCACATCGGGCACCGGAGGGCAGGCGTTCTCCACCACGCGGTGGAGCGGTGCGGCGCGGACGCCTCCGTTTGGTCCCGGTTGGGGTCGCGAGACGGCCGCTGAACAGGCCCCTCGTCGCGGTCGACAGGCCCTCACCGAGTCGACGTCGCGCACCTCTGGCGCGTCGGGGGAGGCGAGGCGCATAGTGGACGGACCGGCGGGGNCGGTGCTGTCCGCCGGAAAGCACCGAAACCCGCGCAAGGGCGCCTGCTTCATGGAGATGGCGTCGTTCCTGGCCGGGGAGCGGTGGAGCGACCACCCGGCCTGCACGCACCCGCTGCTGGCCACCATGGCCCGGCTGGTCAACGACTCGCTCACCGACCTCGACCGGCCTCGCATCGTCGGGTTGATCCCTGACGTCGTCGGGCTCACCGGCGACGACCTCGGGCTCGACGTGGCCATCGCCGTGCACGCCGCCGCAGCCGCGCTCCCGGTCGCCCCCGTGGCCCGCCAGAACGTCATGGCCGTCGGCCTGCTCACCTGCCGCCACCTGGCTGCCGACCTGCCGGGTCCGCGCGACGACCTGCTGCGGATCTGCGACGAGGCGTTCGCGCAGGCGCCCGAGGCCCACGCGTGGGCGCTGCGCTACGCCCGCGACACCCGCGTCAGCGAGCGGGTGTTCCGTCGCCAGACGGCTCCCCACGTGGTCGCCTACGCCGTGGAGGGTATTGCGGTCGCGTGCGTCCCCGACGCGGTGGACCGGCTCGTGGCCCTGCTCGCCACGACCATCCGCGACACCCGGGCCCGCGTGGACCGCCTGGCCGGTGCCGCCGACCAGGTCGCCGAGCAGGTCGCCGAGCAGGCTGCCGCGAGGCCGTCGGTGGCGCCCCGTCAGCTCGTCGGGCGGCGCAGCAGCCTCGGGAGGTAGGCCGCGCCCGGCGCGTCCTCGGAGTCGGCCGCCTTGTCCGCGGGGTTGGAGATGGCGCACTGCTTGAGGGACAGGCAGCCACAGCCGATGCAGGAGTCGAGCTTGTCGCGCAGGGCCTCGAGGGCGGCCACCTGCTCGTCGAGCCGGGACCGCCAGTCCACCGAGATGCGGTGCCAGTCCGACTTGGTCGGCGTGCGCCCCGAGGGCAGTCGTGCGAGCTCGGCGCGGACCTCCTCCAGCGCGAGGCCGACGTTGCTCGCGGCGCGGATGAAGGCGAGCCGCCGCAGGACGCTGCGCGCATACCGGCGCTGGCCCCCGGCGGTGCGCGTCGCCTCGATGAGTCCCTGGGCCTCGTAGTAGCGCAGCGCCGACGGCGCGAAGCCGCTGCGGTGCGCCACCTCCGAGACCGTCAGCACGTCGTCCGGCTCCACGGTGGTCGCCCCTTCCGTCGGCTAGAACCTCAAGTTCGCTCGAGGTCTGAGTGTGCGCTGTCCCTGCCCGGCGAGCAAGGCCGACCTCGGGGAGGCAGGGTCGCGGAATACGCGGGCGCTGTCGGGGAGTTGGCGCTTGACGTGACCCACGACACCGCCACGACCACCAGCAGGAGCGCGGTCGGCCTGCGCAGCGAACGCGGACCCGTGCTGCTCGCGGTGATGCTCTGCACCGCCCTCGTGGCGATCGACGCGACGATCCTCGCGGCCGCCGTGCCGGCGGTCGTCAGCGACCTCGGCGGTTTCTCGCAGTTCCCGTGGCTGTTCTCGATCTACCTGCTGGCCCAGGCGGTGTCGGTGCCGATCTACGGCAAGCTCGCCGACAGCCTCGGCCGCAAGCCGGTGATGCTCGTGGGCATCGCGCTGTTCCTGCTCGGCTCCATCCTCTGCGGGGCGGCGTGGACCATGCCGCTGCTCATCGCCTCCCGGGTCGTCCAGGGCCTCGGCGCCGGCGCGGTGATGCCCATGTCGATCACGATCATCGGCGACATCTACTCCGTGGAGGAGCGCGCCCGGGTCCAGGGCTTCATCGCCAGCGTGTGGGGCATCGCCTCGATCGTCGGTCCCACGCTGGGTGGCGTCTTCTCGGAGTACGTGTCGTGGCGCTGGATCTTCTTCGTCAACCTCCCCATCGGCGCGATCGCGACCGTGATGCTGTTGCGCGGGTTCCACGAGAGCATCGAGCGCAAGCGCCACCGCATCGACTACGCGGGGGCTGCCCTGCTCGCCGGCGGTGTATCCCTGCTCATCCTCGCGCTGCTCGAGGGCGGCCGGTCGTGGGAGTGGCTGTCCCCCACCGGCATCGGCATCGTCGTGGCCAGCGTGGTGCTGCTCGTGGGTTTCCTCTTCGTCGAGAAGCGGGCGCCCGAGCCGATCCTGCCGCTGTGGGTGTTCACCCGGCGGGTGCTCGTCGGCGCCAACGCCGCGTCCCTGGTCATCGGCGCCGTGCTGATCGGCCTCACCTCCTACGTCCCCACCTTCGCCCAGGGGGTCCTCGGCTTCGGTGCGCTGCTGTCCGGCCTGGCCCTCGGCGCCATGACCATTGGCTGGCCCCTGGCCGCCGCGTCGGCCGGGCGGATCTACATGCGCTTCGGGTTCCGCAACACCTCGTTCCTCGGGGTCGCGTTCGTCGTCCTCGGCAGCGCCCTGCTGCTGCTCGTCGACGCCCGCACCAGCCTGTGGACCATCGCCGCCTTCACGTTCCTCGTCGGGGTGGGCCTGGGGTATGCGTCGGTGCCGACGCTCGTGGCCGTCCAGTCCTCCGTCGACTGGGACCGCCGTGGCGTGGTGACGGCGACCAACCTCTTCGCCCGGTCGGTCGGCAGCGCCATCGGCGTCGCGGTCTTCGGGGCGATCGCCAACGCGACCCTGTCGCGCGACTTCGCCAGGCCCCCGGCAGGCGCGACCGGCCCGCTGCCCAAGACCGCGGACGACGCCGCTGTCGTGCTCGGTGGCGGCACCGGCGTGAGCGCCACCGTGCGTGACTTCGTCCGCGAGGCGCTGACCGGCGCCACGCACCAGGTCTTCCTCGGCGTGGTCGTCCTCGCGGTCGCGATGGTGCTGGCGGTGCTCGTGATGCCGCGGCGCACAGAGCCCCTGCGCTTCGACTGACGCCGACCTACCATCGAAGGCATGACTCCTGCCGAGCTCCTGGCCGACGCCTTCACCCGCATCCGCGAGGGGGTCGAGCGCGTCGTCGACGGCCTCGACGCCGACCAGCTCGCCCAGCGGCCGGCCGACGACGCCAACACGGTCGGCTGGCTCGTGTGGCACCTGTCGCGCGTGCAGGACGACCACGTCGCCGACGCCGCCGGGCTGGAGCAGGTGTGGACCTCCGGAGGCTGGCACGAGCGCCTCGGCCTGCCGTTCGAGGCCGCCGAGACGGGGTACGGCCACTCCGCCGAGCAGGTCGCCCAGGTCCGTGGCGTCGACGCCGACCAGCTCCTGGGCTACCTCGACGCGGTCCACCAGCAGACGCTCGCCTACGTCGAGGGGCTGTCCCCCGAGGACCTCGACCGCGTCGTCGACCGCCACTGGGACCCGCCGGTGACCCTCGGCGTCCGGCTGGTCAGTGTCGTCAACGACGACACCCAGCACCTCGGACAGGCGGCGTACGCGCGGGGCCTGCTGGGCTGACCCCGGAGCTGACCCCCTCGGCCGACGGGGCGTGTCAGCGGTAGCGGCGGGCCAGCTCGACGGCGCGGTGGGCGTAGTCGCCGCCGAACAGCACCGCGTGCACCATGAGCGGGTGCAGCTGGTGCAGGGCCACCCGGCGCGGCCACTCGGCGTCGAGCCGGTGCTGCGACAGGTAGCCGCCGATGACGAAGTCCCAGTGGGGGCACCCGAACAGCGCCAGCATCGCCAGGTCGGTCTCCCGGTGGCCGCCGTGCGCGGCCGGGTCGATGAGGACGCCTCCCTTGGCCGTCCACGCGATGTTGCCCGACCACAGGTCGCCGTGGATGCGGGCCGCAGGCGCCCCGTCGTCGAACTCGCCCCTCGTCAGCCGCCGGGCCACCGCCTCGAACACCGCGACGTCGTGCCGGTGCCACAGCCCCTGGTCACGGCCGAGCGCCAGCATGGCGAGGACCCGCTGCTCGGCGAAGAACTCGCCCCACGACTGCGTCGGTCGCAGCTGCAGCGGCAGCAGTGACGTCGCCGGCCCGAGGTAGCCGTCGCCCTCCCACCCGTCCGGCGCGCTCCCGTACGCCGCCGCGCCGGCGTCGTGGGTCCGCGCCAGCCCCGCGCCGAACGCCTCGGCCATCTGCGGGTCGGGGTTGACGAACGACAGACGCCGCAGGTCGAGGTGGTCCTCCGCCACGTCCACCACCTCGACGACCGGTGCCCCGCCCGGCGCGGACGCCAGCCACCCGAGCCCGCTGGCCTCCCAGCGGAAGTAGCCGTCGGGCGCGGAGGTGCTGCCCTTGCGGAACACCTCGTCGCCGGCCACGCGCCCATCCTCGCCGACGGGCGCGCGGAAGGGGGCTCGCGCGATACGGGATCTTTGCCAACCCCGGTCCGTGCCCATACGCAGCGTTCGCCCGGCGTATGCCGTGGTGCTGCCATGTTTCGTCCATGCCACAGCAGCTCACCCTCCGCGTGCGGCCACGGCTCGCCCTCGTCGCCGTCCTCCTGCTCCTCGCCTTCGTCGGAGCCACGGCCCGCACCGCCACCGCGGCGACCCCGCTGACGGTCTCCCAGGCCATCGCCACGCAGAACAACAGCGTGCAGACGGTGCGCGGCTACATCGTCGGGGAGCCGGTGGCGACGACCACCGTGAACCGCAGCGGCTTCACCGACGACCTGGCGATCGCGCTCGCGGACAGCGCGGGCGAGACGAGCACGTCGAAGATGGTCTACGTCCAGCTGACGTCGTCGTGGCGCTCGACGTGGGGCCTGCGGACCCACCCCGCCAACATGGGCAAGCAGGTCGACGTCACCGGCACGCTGACCGCGTACTTCGCGCACCCGGGGCTCAAGTCGCCGACCGCGATCGCCGCAGTCGGCGCGACGCCGCCCCCGACGACGACCACGACCAGCCCCACGTCGACGACGACCTCGCCGACCACGTCCCCGACGACGTCGCCAAGCCCCACCGGGACCACGGGGCCGTACGACAGCACCTACTACGCCAACGCCATCGGCAAGAGCGGCAGCGCCCTGCGGACGTCGTTGCACTCGATCATCAGGAGCCAGACGGTACTGACGTACGACCAGGTCTGGGCGGCGCTCAAGGACACCGACCAGGACCCGAACAACGCCAACAACGTCATCGAGATCTACTCAGGCCGCTCGATCGCCAAGTCCGACAACGGCGGTGGCGTCGACCAGTGGAACCGCGAGCACGTGTGGGCCAAGAGCCACGGCGACTTCGGGACCGCCAACGGCCCCGGCACCGACGTGCACCACCTGCGGCCCGAGGACGTCACGGTCAACAGCACCCGCGGCAACCTCGACTTCGACAACGGCGGCGCGGCCGTCAGCCAGTGCAGCGACTGCTTCAGCGACAGCGACTCGTTCGAGCCGCGTGACGCGGTCAAGGGCGACGTCGCCCGGATGATCTTCTACATGGCGATCCGCTACGAGGGCGACGACGGCTGGCCCAACCTCGAGCCCAACAACAGCGTCGCCAACGGCACCGCCCCCTACATCGGCAAGCTGTCGGTGCTCAAGGCGTGGAGCGCCGGGGACCCGCCGGACGCGTTCGAGAAGCGGAGGAACCAGGTCATCTACGACACCTGGCAGCACAACCGCAACCCGTTCGTCGACCACCCCGAGTGGGTTGGGTCGATCTGGCCCTGAACGGGGGTCTACCTGCGGGTACGGTGAGGGTCGAGCAGCTCGATCCCCGCGGAGGAGTACCCATGGTCGACCAGGCCACCAACACCGTCGTGCCCAACGACGACGACGTCGCAGCCGCTGCGGAGCTGCACGAGACCGCGGGGTCGCGCAGCCTCGACGCGGCCGCGCGGCTCATGGACCAGCTGTCGGGCAACCTCGACGGCGTCGAGGACCTCACGCCCTACCTCGAGCGGCTCGTGCAGGCCGTCAACGCCAACATCGACGGCTGCGACTCCGTCGGCGTCACCGTGGTCATGGAGGACCGGCCGCGGACCGCGGCGTACACCACCGCCGCGACGCTCGAGATCGACGCGGTGCAGTACGCCGTGGGCGACGGGCCGTGCCTCGACGCGTTCCGCAACGGCCGGGAGAACCTCGTGGACTTCACCGGTGGCGAGGAGCGCTGGCCGGCGTTCATCCAGGGCTGCGACCCCGGTGAGGTCCAGACGCTGCTCGCCCTGCCGCTGATCTCGGCCGACCGCCGGTACGGCGCGCTCAACCTCTACGGCAACGCCCGGCACGCCTTCGACCACACCGAGCGGCGGCTCGCGCGGATGGCCGCCACCCGCGCCGCTGACGCCCTCGCCGCCGCGGTGACCTTGGCCGGTGCGCGCGCCGTGGCCGGGCAGATGGAGCAGGCGATGGCCAGCCGTGCCGTCATCGAGCAGGCCAAGGGCATCCTCATGGCGCGCCACTCGATCGACGAGATGGTGGCGTTCGAGCTCCTCCGCCGGCAGTCCCAGGAGCAGAACCTCAAGCTGCGCGTGCTCGCCAGCCAGCTGGTCTCCGAGGTCCGCTCTACCCGATCTGAGGCGATGTGAGCTAGTCTGTGGGGCACCTGAAGCAACCGGGTTTGGCCGATCGGCCATCCGGTTGCTTTTTTTAGTGCCCTGGAGGGTGCAGATGAGAGGTCCACACCGCTCCTGCAAGTACGGAGCAGAACGCCACCACGTCCCGCACACCTCACCGTCGCCCTGGTGCGACATCCACAGCCGCTCTCGCCGCGTCGAGCTCGGGCTCAGCCGCCCGCAGGAGCGGGCCCGTGACGGCTTCCCCGCCGTCCCCGGTGCCGGCGGCGTCGACGCCAGCACCCTGCTCGTCTACATCATGGACGTCTACGACCCCTGGTCCTACGCCTACCTGCCGTCGGTGAGCGCCGTGCTCAGCGCCGCGTGCAGCCTCGTCGACGTCGAGATCGTCCACGCGGGTCACCTGGCGGCGGACGGCCTCGGCTCGTTCGCGGCGGATGTCGACGCCGTCCGCGGGTCCACGGACGCCCGCTTCGGCGCGGACTTCCTGTCCGCGGTGCGGTCCGGTTCGCTCGTGGTCGACGCCGAAGCTGCTGCCGCCGGGGTCATCGCCCTGCTCGCGGCCGAGCAGATGCCGGTGTCGACCGTCCTCGGCGCGGTGCAGCACGAGTTCTTCGTCTGCGGCCAGCCGCTCGAGGCGCCCGGCGTCCTGGGCCGGGTCGCGACCAACCTCGGGCTCGACGCCCAGGCCATCGAGCTGTTCGCCGCCTCGGCCCGCGCGCACGAGCTGGCGGTCGAGGACTTCGCCGTCGCCCGAGACCTCAACATCGGTGGCCGCCCGTTGCTGCTGGCCAGCCGGGGTGACCGGCTGTTCGAGTTCGACGGCCTCGGCGCCTCGAGCCAGCGGCTCGTCGACCAGTTCCGGACGGTGCTCGCCCGCCCCTGACGTCGTGAGGTCGGTGTCACGCGGCTCGGGCAGGGTGCCGAACCCGGTGAGGCCGTAGGGTCGTCGCATGGCCCGCCCCCACGCCGCTGCAATCGTCGAGGACGCCTGGCACCGCCGGCTCGACGCCGTGCTCCGCGGCCGTGGCTGGGGCACCCGGGTCGTGGCCCACACGGGGTACGGGTCGGAGGAGTTCGCCCGCGTCATGGGGCGCGTGCTGCTCACCCGCCGCCCAGACGTGGAGGCGTCCGCCGACGCCGGGGCGCCCACCGTGCAGCTGCGGTGCGCCGAGGACGAGCGCCGCGGGTGGCGTGCGTTCATCACCGCCCCGGCCATGGACGTGCCGGTCACGGTGAGCATCGGCGGCAAGACCATCCACACGCGCAGCGACCGCAGCGGCTACATCGACGTGCGGGTCAAGGGACACGGTCTCGAGCCCGGCTGGCACGAGGCGCGGCTGTCCGCGCTCGGCGCCGAGGAGGTGACCGCGGCGGTGGTCGTGGTCTCCTCGACACAGACGGTCGGCCTCATCTCCGACATCGACGACACCGTCATCTCGACCTCCCTGCCCCGGCCGATGATCGCCGCGTGGAACACGTTCGTGAAGAACGAGAACGCCCGCCACGTCGTCCCCGGCATGGCGACGATGTACCGCGCGCTGCTCGAGGAGCACCCCGGCGCCCCGATGGTCTACCTCTCGACCGGGGCCTGGAACACCGCGCCGACGCTGACCCGGTTCCTGCGCCGGCACGGCTACCCCGCGGGCCCGTTGCTGCTGACCGACTGGGGACCGACCAACACCGGGTGGTTCCGCTCGGGCCAGGACCACAAGCGGTCGTGCCTGCACCGGTTGGCCAACGAGTTCCCGTCGATCCGGTGGGTGCTCATCGGCGACGACGGGCAGCACGACCCCCGGATCTACGGCGAGTTCGCCGAGCAGCGCCCCGACCGGGTGGCCGCCGTCGCGATCCGCGAGCTGACCCCCAGCGAGCAGGTGCTCTCGCACGGCATCCCGGTCTCGCTGGAGGAGTTCGAGCCGATGCGTGAGCGCCACGAGGTCCCGGTGCTGCGGGCGGGCGACGGTTACGGGCTGCTGCCGCAGGTGGAGCACGTCCTGGGGGTCCTGGGCGAGTCACCCTCCCAGGGCTAGCGCGCCGTCAGGTCGAGGTGCGGCTGTGCGGCGCAGGCGGGTTCGCGGCGCTCACGGCCCACGGCCAGGCCCACCGCGGTGACGACCGCGCCCAGCGCGACCAGGGCGGCCGAGACCAGCATCGCGGCACGGTAGGCGGGAGCGAGCAGGGCCGGGTCGGCGTACGCCGCTCCCCCGAGGCCCACCAGCGGCGGGAGCGCGGCGATCGCGACGAGGCCGGCCGTGCGGGACACGGCGTTGTTGACGCCGCTCGCGGTGCCGGCGAGCTCGTCCGGGGCTGCGGCGAGGACGGTCCCGGTCAGCGGCGCCACGGTCATCGACAGCCCCAGCCCGACGAGCGTCATGCCGGGCAGGACGTGCAGGAGGTAGGACGGGTGGCGCGGTGCGAACGCGAGCAGGGCGAACCCGGCGCCCGCCACGAGGGTGCCGCCGACCATGTAGCGGCGCGGCCCGTGCCGGGTGGCGAGGCCGCCGAACCTGCTGGCCAGGAGCAGCATCATCGCGCTCAGCGGCAGGGTCGCGGCGCCGGCGGCCAGTGCCGACCAGCCACCCGAGACCTGGAGGAAGAGGACGACGAACAGCAGCGCCGCGGAGAGCCCCGCGTAGACCAGGAGGGTGACGATGTTGACCGCAGTGAAGACGCGGTTGGCGAAGAGCCGCGGAGGCACGAGGGGGTGGGCCGTACGGCGCTCGCGTCGGACGAAGGCGGCGATCGCCGCGAGCCCCACGACGCCGGCGCCGATCGAGACGATCCCGGGATGCTCGGGGGCGACGGTCAGGGCGTAGGTGAGGCCGCCGAGACCGGCAGCCGCAAGGACCACCCCGAGGGCGTCGAAGGAGTGGTCGGCCCCGGCGTTGCGGGACTCCGGCACCGCCCTCGTGGCCAGCACGATGACGGCAGCGCACAGCGGGACGTTGAGCCAGAAGGCCCAGCGCCAGTCCAGGTCGACGAGCCACCCGCCGACGACGGGCCCTGAGGCCGAGGCGACGCCGAGCAGCCCAGTCCACGCGCCGATGGCCGCCATCCGGTCGTCGGGGTGGAACGACGCCTGCAGGATGGCGAGGCTGCCGGGCACCAGGAGTGCAGCTCCCACGCCCTGCACGGCACGGGCCGCGACCAGCAGCTCGATCGAGGGCGAGAGGGCGCATGCGATCGAGGCGAGGCCGAAGGCGGCGACGCCGACGGCATACACGCGCCGCCGGCCGAACCGGTCGCCGAGCGAGCCGCCGAGCAGGATGAGCGCCGCGAGGGTCAGGGCGTAGGCGTTGACCACCCACTGCAGGCCGGAGAGCTCCGCGCCCAGCTCACGGCCGATGGTCGGCAGGGCGACGTTGACGACGGTGCCGTCGAGCAGGGCGATGCCGCTGCCGAGGATGGTGGTGGTGAGGACGAGGCGCGCGCGGTGGGTGCCCATCCGCAGCGGCTCGGTGCTCGCGATCACCGGGACATCGTCGCACCGTGTGGGTCACAATGGGCCGGTGCCGGAGCTGCCCGAGGTCCAGGCGCTCGTCGACTTCCTCGCCGAGCGGGTCGTCGGGCTGGCGGTGACCGGGGTCGAGCTGGGGTCGTTCTCGGTGCTCAAGACGTTCGACCCGCCGCCGCAGTCGCTGACCGGGGTGCCGGTCGACGCGGTGTCGCGGCACGGCAAGTTCGTCGACCTGGACTGCGACGGGGTGCACCTGATCTTCCACCTCGCCCGGGCGGGATGGCTGCGGTGGTCGGACGCGCTGCCCGACACCGTGCTGCGGCCGGGCAAGTCGCCGATCGCCCTGCGCGCGCGGTTCTCCGACGGGTCCGGGCTCGACCTCACCGAGGCGGGCACGAAGAAGCGGCTCGCTGCCTACCTGGTGCGCGACCCCGACGCCGTGCCGGGCATCGCCTCGCTCGGGCCGGACCCCCTGTCGCCCGACTTCACCCGCGAGGCGTTCGGCGAGCTGCTCGACGGGCGGAGGTCGCAGATCAAGGGGCTGATCCGCGACCAGGGATTCATCGCCGGCATCGGCAACGCCTACTCCGACGAGATCCTCCACGTCGCGAAGATGTCACCCTTCGCGCTCGCGTCCAGCCTGTCGCCCGGCGACGTCGACCGCCTGTATGCCGCGATGCAGGACACCCTCTCGGCGGCCGTCGCCGCTGCGTCGGGCAAGCCGGCGAAGGAGCTCAAGGACGCCAAGCGCGCGGGGATGCGCGTGCACGGCAGGACCGGGGAGACGTGCCCCGTGTGCGGTGACGTCGTGCGGGAGGTGTCGTTCGCGGACTCGTCCCTGCAGTACTGCGCGACCTGCCAGACCGGCGGCAAGCCGCTGGCCGACCGCCGGATGTCCCGCCTGCTGAAGTAGGCGAGCGGGCTAGTTCTCCGTGTAGCGCGGGTCGTCCTGGGCGTCGGTGTGCGCGCCCACTCCCTCGTCGGCCGGCTCGGTGGCCTCGTCGGTCTGCTGGTCCTCGAGGGTCTCCTGCTCCTCCTCGGGACTCATCCGGATGCTGGCCTCGCCCGGTGTCTCGCTCATGTGGTCTCCGTTCCCTCTTGGCGTCGGCTCCTGCTGACGTTCCGCTCCCATCATGGTGCCGCCGGACCGCCCAGCAGGTCAGGAAGGGCGCCTCGGACCGACGGAGGCACGCTCGATGAGCGTGGTGGGAAGCCGCCGGTGTGCCACCGCACCGCCTGATCCCTCGATGCGTGACAGCAGCAACCGGCACGCCGCCACACCGATCTCGTAGGTCGGCTGGGCGACGACGGTCAGTGCCGGACTCACGACGTCCGCCCACTCTGCGTCGTCGAAACCCAGCAGCGACACGTCCTCGGGGCAACGGACCCCCGCACGGGAGAGGGCATGGAAAGCGCCGAGTGACTGCATGGCGTCGAACGCCAGGATGGCCGTGGGCGGGCGGTCCAGCGCCAAGAGCCGGGATGTCTCTGCCTCCCCGTCCTCGCGACGGTAGCCGCCAGAAGAGATCAGCTCGGGCCGGATCGCGACCCCGGCCGCCGCCATCGCGTCACGGAACCCGGCCGCTCGAGCGCCGACGGTAGTCGCCGACACCCGCTCGACGCCGCGCATGTCAGGGCGCAGCATCCGTTCGAGCATCGCAGGTGTGCCGCCGGTGACGATCGCGATGTCGCGGTGCCCGCGGTCCAGCAGGTGCTGGGTGGCGAGCCGCGCCGCCTTGCGGTTGTCGATCCCCACCGTGTCGGCCTGGACGCCCGCGACACTGCGGTCCAGCAGGACCACCGGGATCCCCGCCGCGATGACCTCCTTGAGGTGGGCCCTGTCCCCGCCGTCAGCCGGGCACACCACCAGGCCGTCGACCCTCCGCTCGGTCATCACCCGGACGGCGGTCTCCTCCTTGTCCAGCTCCTCGTCGGTGTTGGCCAGCAGCACCTCGAAACCCTGCGCCCGCGCCGTGTCGGCGATGCCCCGCAGGGAGCGGCGGAAGAAGGGGTTCTCGATGTCGGACAGGACGACGCCCAGGGTCCGGGTCGAGCCCGTGATCATGCTGCGGGCAAGGATGTTGGCGCGGTAGCCGAGACGCTCCGCTGCGGCCAGAACGAGCTCGCGCGTGCTCTCGCGGACCGAGCCGTAGCCACCGAGGGCCCTGGCGGCTGTCGCCGTCGAGACCCCCGCCTCCCGGGCCACGTCATCGACCGTCGCGATGCTGCGCGGCTCGATGCTCTTGCTCACGTCGCTCCTTCGATCCCGTCTCGTACCAACGAAATCCGGGTGTGCGAATGGTCATGACGCGAGTACGGGGCCCACGCGCCGAGGAGGGTTCGGGGGGTGGGACGCAGCTCGCGCCCACCAACACCTGGCCTGACCCTAGCCGGTGCCGGATCTGGGTGCGCGACCGGCCGGGAGAAATATCCGAGACACCTCTTGACGGATCCGCATGCTGGTTGAGAACGTTCTCACACGCAGTTGAGAACGTTATCAATGCGAGCCCATCGCGGACAGGAACCAGGAGCACCCATGACCGAAACCCTCCCCCTCAAGCCGATCGACGCCGACATCGTCGACAAGCTGACCGCCACGGTCGCCGAGCGCAGCGCGGTTGCCGACGTCGTCCGCGACGTCGTGGCGCGCGGCCTGCGCAACGTGTACTTCGTCGGGGCCGGTGGCTCGATCATCTGCAGCTACCCGGCCCACTACCTGCTCCAGCAGAGGGCGTCGTTCCCGGCGTTCCAGCTGCAGAGCGACGAGCTGAACACCGCGGTGCCGGCTCTCATGGGTCCCGGCTCGCTGGTCGTGCTGGCCTCCTACACGGGCACCACCAAGGAGACGGTGGCCGCGGCCAAGACGGCCAAGGGCACCGGCGCGACGGTGATCGCGGCGGCCAAGGAGGGCAGCCCCCTCGCCGAGGCTGCCGACGCTGCCTTCACCGGCAAGAGCGACCTCTTCGAGCTCGTCGTGGCCTACGAGCTCCTTGCCGCCACCGGCGCCGACCTGGACGGCGACGCGGTGGACAAGGCCCTCGCCGCGCTGCCGGCTGCCGTGCGACACGCGGTGGAGCAGGCAGAGCCCCAGCTCGCCGACATCGCGGAGGCGTTCAAGGACGAGCCGATCACCTACGTCCTCGGCTCCGGACCGAGCTACGGCTGGGCCTACGGCCTGGCCATGTGCTTCCTGCAGGAGATGCAGTGGAAGCACGCCGCGGCCTTCAACTCGGGCGAGTTCTTCCAAGGCGCCTTCGAGATGGTCGACGACGACACCGCCGTCCTGCTGTGGGTCGGCGACGACGCCTCGCGTCCCATGGGCGAGCGCGCCAAGAGCTTCCTCGACCGGTACTGCAAGAAGGCGCAGTACGTCGACGTGCGCGACCTCGAGCTGCCCGGCATCCCCGAGTCCGTCCGGGGCGACGTCTCCCCGATCGTGGTGGGAGCTCTGGCCAACCGCCTCGCGCAGCACTACGAGTCGGTGCGCGGTCACGACCTCGAGACGCGCCGCTACATGTTCAAGGTCGAGTACTGAGCATGGCCACCGACCTGCTCAACTTCGACCCGGCGCGCTACCTGCGCATCCAGTCGGGAGCCGTCGGTCTCGCCGAGCAGATCGATGGCGTGGTCGCTGACGCCCTCGGCTCCGGCGTGACCAAGGTGGTCTTCGCCGGGGCCGGCGGCGCCGGCATCCTGATGCAGCCCGCGGCCGACCTGTTGCGTGACCGTTCGACCTTCAGGGCCGAGGTCGTGCTTCCGGCGGAGCTCGTGGTGACCGACCCTGCCTGGCTCGGGCGTGACACCCTCGTGGTGATCCCGTCGCTCTCGGGCACGACGGCCGAGAGCATCGCCGCCCTCGACCACGTCAAGGCCGCCGGAGCGCGGGTGCTGGTCCTGACCGGGCACGAGGGCACGCCGCTGGCGACGAAGGCCGACGTCAGCCTGGTGAACTTCGCCGAGGACGACACGTCCTGCGAGTCGTTCTACCTCCAGTCGCTCCTGTTGGCCCTGTCGGTCATGGCGCGCACCAGTGCCCTGGACGACCACGCCGCCGTCGTCGCCGAGCTGGAGCGACTGCCCGCGCTGCTCCTCGAGGCCAAGGCCGCCTTTGAAGGTCAGGCTCTCATTCTCGCCGAGGCGATCGCGGCCGACAGCTGGCACATCGTCACGGGGTCAGGCACCACGTGGCCCGAGGCCTTCTACTACGGCATGTGCATCCTCGAGGAGATGCAGTGGATCCGGACGCGTCCGGTCCACGCCTCTGACTTCTTCCACGGCACGCTCGAGCTGGTGGAGCCCGGCACCAGCCTGCTCCTGCTCAAGGGCGAGGACGCCACCCGGCCACTCGTCGACCGGGTGGAGCGCTTCGTGTCCGGGCTCACCGACAAGGTGCTCGTCCTCGACGCGGCACAGGTGGAGCTGCCGGGGATCTCCCCAGCCACGCGGGCGCTGGTGTCCCCGGTGGTCCTGGCCGCCCTGCTCGAGCGGGTCAGCGCCCACCTCGAGGTGCTGCGCGACCACCCGCTCACGACCCGCCGCTACTACCGCCGCATGGCGTACTGAAGGACACGCTGATGAACGTCACCCTGCTCACCGTCGGCGACAACGTCGTCGACAGGTACCTCCAGCTGGGCGTGTTGTACCCGGGAGGGAACGCGGTCAACGTGGCCGTGCACGGGCGCCGCTGCGGTGCCGGCGCGGCATACATCGGCACGGTGGGCACCGATGTCGCGGGTCGAGCCGTCCTCGACGCGCTCGTGGCGGAGGGGGTGGACACCTCGCTGCTCAGGGTGGTCGAGGGGCCCAACGCCTACGCGGACGTCAGGGTCGTGGACGGCAACCGCGTCTTCGAGCACGGCGACCCGGGGGTATCGAGGTTCCGGCTCACGCCGGCGGACTTCGCTGCCGTTGCCGCCGCGACGATCGTGCACACCGGTGAGTGCTCCATGGTCGAGGACCAGCTGGCAGACCTCTCCGCGGCGGCGCCACGGCTCTCCTTCGACTTCTCGGAGCGGCCGGACGACTACATCGACACCTACGCGCCACTGGTGGACATCGCCATCCGCTCACTGCCGTCCGCGACGGTCGAGGAGGCGGAGCGCGAGGCGCGCCGCATCCACGCCCTCGGGCCCGAGCTCGTCGCGGTCACCATGGGCGCCGGGGGCGCAGTCGGCCTCCGGGGCGAGCAGGTGGTGCACGCACCGGCACCGGCCACGGCCGTCGTCGACACCCTGGGTGCCGGTGACGCCTTCATCGGCCGCCTCCTCACCGGTCTCATCGACGACGCGCCACTGGACACCCTCCTCGGCGCCGCCACCGCCTACGCCTCCAGCTCCTGCGCCAGCTTCGGCGCCTTCGGACACGAGACCTCGCTCGAGCAATCCACTGCACCGCTCAATCCCATCCACAAAGGAGTGGACCTGTCATGAAGCACACCACGCGCAGCGCACCCCTCGTCGTACTCGGCGCGGTCACCGCGGTCGCCCTGGCCGCCTGCGGGGCGCCTGGGACAGCCGGTGCCGGCTCGAAGCAGAACAGCCAGAGCCTCTCCTCACCGGCCCAGAAGTCCGGGACCCTCACCATGGTCACCAAGTTCGCCGACCCCAAGTACGCGCCGTACTTCCAGGGCGTGGCCAAGGCCTACGAGCAGGCGAACCCGAAGGTCACCATCAAGCTCGAGCAGGTCGGCGACCAGCCCTACAAGGACAAGATCCGGGTGCTCTCGGCGTCCAAGCAGCTCCCTGACATCTACTTCTCGTGGGCGGGCGACTTCGCCAACAAGTTCGTGCGCGCGGGGCTCGCAGCGGACCTGACCTCCGTCATCGGACCCGACACGGAGTGGGGCAAGACCTTCTCGCCGGCCGCGCTCAAGGCCTTCGAGACCAACGGCAAGAACTTCGGCGTGCCGATCGACCTCGACGCGAAGTACCTCGCCTACAACAAGACCGCCTTCGCCAAGGCGGGGGTCAACGGCGTCCCGTCGACGCTCGAGGACCTGCTCGGGGCTTGCGACAAGCTCAAGGCCGCGGGCTACACCCCGATCGCTCTTGGCAACCAGTACGGGTGGCCGGCGATCCACTACATGACCCAGCTCAACGCCTACAACGTCCCGCCGGCAACCCTGGCCAAGGACTACAACCCGGCGACGGGTGAGTTCACCGACCCGGGGTACACCAAGGCTGTCGACCAGTTCAAGGACATCATCACGCGCTGCTCGAGCAAGGACGACAACGGTGTCTCGCACGAGGCCGGGCAGGCGAACTTCATCAACGGCAAGGCCGCCATGCACTACCTCGAGTCCGTGGAGTTCCAGGTGCTGACCGCCAAGGGCGGCGCACCCAAGGCGCTCGCGGACAACTGGGACTTCATGCGGCTGCCCGCGCCACAAGGCGCTGCCGGTGACACGGGGGCCCTGACCGGCGCCCCGGACGGGTTCATGGTCAACGCCCAGAGCAAGAACGCGGCGCTGGCCGTCGACTTCCTCAAGTTCATGACCGATCAGCAGAACGCAGCAAAGCTCACCGCTGACATCGGCTGGCTCAGCCCCGTCAAGGGGTCGGCGACCGCGTCCAACTCGTTCCCGCAGCTCCAGGCCGCGCTCACCGACATCAGCAAGGCGAGCCAGTTCGCGATCTGGCTCGACACGGTGACCAACGCCGAGGTGGCAAACGCCTACCTGTCCGGCATCGAGGGCGTCATCGACGGCTCGAAGTCGAGCAAGGACGTCATCACCGGCGTCCAGCAGGCCGCCGCCAAGGCCAAGAAGCAGGTCGGCTGACCTGACATCCCGGTGGGGCGGGCGGATCTGGACCTTCGCCCGCCCCGCTGACCGAGGGCCGCCCGGCCCGACGTCGAGACGGTCGGTCAACGTCGACCGCCCACCGCCCACCCGAGGAGGGCAACTCATGAACACCACGTCGATGCGATGGCGGTCCCTGGCCTGGGTCCTGCCAGCAATGGTGCTGCTGCTGGTCTTCGTCTACTACCCCATCGTCGAGAACCTCCGGCTGAGCCTGTTCTCCTGGAACGCGTTCTCGGTGCGCCCGACGTTCGTCGGCCTCGACAACTACCGCACGGCCTTCGGGGACCCGATCTTCTGGCGGGCCCTGCGCAACAACACCGTCTTCGCGATCGTGTCGCTCATCTGCCAGGTCGGCTTCGCGCTGGTCCTCGCGGCGGTGCTCGAGGAGTTCGTGCACCAGCGCCTCCGCGGCATCCTGCGCACGATCTACTTCATCCCGGCGGTCATCTCTATCACCGTCGCCGGCATCCTCTTCTCGTTCCTCTACAACCCCCAGATCGGCCTGGTGAACCGGCTGCTCGGCGCCGTGGGGCTCGAGAGCTGGCAGCACTCGTGGCTCGGCGAGCCAGGCACCGCCATGGGCAGCATCATCGCGATGAGCCAGTGGCAGTCCATCGGTTACACCGCGATCCTGTTCGTCGTCGCCATCCAGCGGATCCCCAGCGAGATGCACGAGGCAGCGAAGGTGGACGGCGCCGGAGCGGTGCGCCGGTTCTTCGCGGTGACCGTGCCGATGGTCCGCGAGATGACGACGCTCATCACAATTCTCACCATCTCGGGCGCCTTCCTGGTGTTCAACGAGGTGATGGTCATGACCGCCGGGGGACCGTCCAACTCCAGCCAGGTGCTCGGCACGTGGCTCTACCGCAACGCCTTCCTGAACGACGACATGGGCTATGCGTCGGCCATCGCCACCGTGATCTTCGTGATCACGCTCGCGGTCGGTGCGCTTCAGATCGTCGTCAGCCGCCGTCGCAGGATCGAGTGGTGATGTCCGTCTCCAGCGCAACGCGCACACCTGTGAGCCCCACGACGGCCACTACGGACCGTCGCACGGCCAGATGGCAGGCCCGTGCCGGTCGTCACGCCGGTCGTGTCGCTCGACGCCTGCTGATCTGGGTCGGCCTCGGGGCACTCGTCCTCGCCGTCCTCTACCCGTTGCTGTGGATGGTCTTCAGCAGTTTCAAGGACAACCAGGAGGTCTTCGCCAGCCCGTGGGGGCTGCCCGGGGAGCTTCGGTGGCACAACTTCGCACTCGCGGGCAACGCCGGGGTCGTGCGGTACTTCGTCAACAGCGTGATCGTGACGTCGGCCTCCATCCTCAGCACCGTCCTTGTCAGCGCCTGGGCGGCCTACGGACTCGTGCGGCTGCGCGTCCCGTTCGAGGGAGCCTTCCTCGGTCTCTTGCTCGGTGGGCTGATGCTGGCGCCGACCGTGGCCCTGATACCGCTCTTCGGTCTGCTCCAGCAGCTGCACATCTACGACAGCTACTGGGCGCTCATCGTGCTCTACACCGCCTTCCGGATCCCCTTCACCACCTTCCTGATCCGGGCCTACATGATCGACATACCGTCGGAGGTCGACGAGGCGGCCAAACTGGACGGCTGCTCGACGACCCAAGCGTTCTGGCAGGTGATCCTGCCGATGTGTCGGCCGATCTTGGTCTCGGCGGCCCTGCTCCAAGCCCTCTTCGCCTGGAACGAGTTCGTGTTCGCGCTGGTCTTCATCAGCTCCGGCGACCTGAAGACGTTGCCGGTTGGACTGATGGACATGCAGAGCCGGCTGCTCACTGACTGGCCGGTCCAATTCGCCGGGCTCACGATGGCTGCGCTCCCCATGATCGTGCTGTTCCTCATCGGCCAGCGCCAGTTCCTCAGGGGGCTCACTGACGGCATCGGCAAGTAGGCGGCCGGTCCGCCGCCCACGAAGTGGGCCGCCGCGCCCGGCCTTGTGATGCAGGTCTTCGACTCGCTGGTGGCCTTCCGCAGCGCCCTGGACGGCACCCCCCTGGCTCATGCCAGCGGCTGACTACGGCCGGCTGCTCCGCTCAGCCCAGTGTCCGCGCGGCCGCGGTCGAGTACCCGCTCGGCAGCGGCCGCGCTTGGTCGGGCGTCAGGCGTGGGCCGGTGACCGGACCTCGTTGACGACCTCGAACACGGTCTCCACGGGCGGCTCGGCGAACCCTCCCGCGATGCCTTCCTGCATGTGTGGCATCAGGATCGAGTCGCGGAAGCTTTCCCAGCTCTCCTTGGACTCGTGCACGGCGACGATGGTCCAGCCGTCCTCGGACGGGCCGGCAGCGTGGAAGACCTGCCCGGCGGGCAGGCTCCCGTCGGCGGGGTGGACCGCCCCGATCGAGGCCTCGTACTGGTCCTTGGTCCCACCCTTGAACTGGTGGACGACGCCATAGCTCATTGTTCTGCCTCGCTTCTCCGGTTGTGCCCGGCCCTGACTGGGGCGGCCCGGGACGGTCTCGGCGGGGCGTCTTCGACGCTACGCGCGGGCCCCGACCCTGTCGATGGACAAACAGGACCATGGCCGGTGCGCGCCGAACGCCCAGCGTCAGTGCACGGCGGGTGCACGGTCGCGCGCCCACGGATGCGTCAGGTCTGGTCGCCGGGGTAGGAAGGGGGCATGGCTGACACGGCGATCTTCGACGTCGACGGGACCCTCGTCGACACCAACTACCAGCATGCGCTCGCGTGGTTCCGGGCACTGCGCCGCTACGACATCACGAAGCCGATGTGGCGCATCCACCGCGGCATCGGGATGGGCGGGGACCTCTTCGTGGCTGCGGTCGCCGGTCGGGAGGTCGAGGAGGCGCACGGGGATGACCTGCGCCAGGCCTGGGGGGAGGAGTTCGACCAGCTCATCGACGAGATCCAGCCGTTCGAGGGAGCGCACGAGCTGCTGGCCGAGGTGAAGGAACGTGGCTTCCGTCTGGTCCTCGCCAGCTCGGGCAAGACGGAGCACGTCGAGAGGTTCCTCGACCTCGTCGACGGCAAGTCGTTGGCCGACGCCTGGACCACCTCCGAGGACGTCGAGCAGAGCAAGCCCGAGCCCGACATCGTGTCGGCGGCGCTTGCGAAGGTGAAGGGTGCCAGCGGCATCATGGTGGGTGACTCGGTCTACGACGCCCAGGCGGCAGCCAAGCTGGGCATCCCCACCCTCGGCGTGCGCACCGGCGGCTTCTCGGTCGGGGAGCTGCAGGAGGCCGGCGTCATGCAGGTCTTCGACTCCCTGGTCGCGTTCCGGAACGCGTTGGACGGCACGCCCCTGGCTCGTCCCAGCCGCTGAGGCATCGGGCGCGCGTCCCCTTTGTGACCTTATGCCGCTTCTGGCCTCGGCTGTTCGGGTGAATCCGGGACACCGGCCAGAACGCGACGGGTCCACCTTCGTTGACAGCGCGGGAGCGACAGGAAGGGCCAGGCATGGGCAGCAGCAGTCAGGTAGGGCGTGGTGGGGAGCTGGACGACACGGCCCTCCACCAGGAGATCGAGCTCCTGGGTGAGCTCATCGAGAAGGTCGCGGACGCCGACCACCCGCTCTGCCAGGCGGAGATCGACGCCGCCCTGCAGGTCACGAACGTGCCGCTGCTGCTGCCCTCAGAGCGGCGGACGCGCCGAGAGTAGTCGTCGCACCTGGTGCCGAACCGCTGTCGCAGGAACCGCTCCTCGCTGCCGTCCCAGCCGGAGGGTGGACTACCGGATGTTCCAGCTGCGCGACCGCGTCGCGGAGTTCGAGCCTCAGCTGCACCGCTTCCTCGCCTCGTCGCGTGGTCGCTTCGAGACGTGGCTGGCTGGATCGTGGATCGGTCAGGATCGGAGAAGCGCCGCTGCCCGCCGGCTCCTAGCGTGGTCGTCATCGACCACGAGACGACCGCGGGGCGGCCGTCCTGACCCGGAGGTGACGACGATGAGCCCGACGATCCGCAGCATGGTGATCCCGGTGTCCGACCTGGAGGCCTGCAAGGCCGTGTACACCGCGTTGCTCGGCGCACCGCACACCGACGAGCCGTACTACGTGGGCTACAACGTCGACGGCTTCGAGGTCGCCCTCAACCCGTCTGGGGGTGATGGCGGACCGGTGGCGTACGCCGACGTCGACGACCTCGACGCGATGCGGGAGACGTTGCTCGCGGCCGGCGCCACCGAGCGGGACGCGCCGCGCCAGGTCGCCCCCGATGCCCGCGTGTGCGTGCTCGCGGACGCCGACGGCAACCCGATCGGGCTCCGCGGCAAGTAGGCGGCCTCACCACCGCCCGTGGTGCACGACCTCGTCGAACGGGCGCCGGTTGAGCCGGTGCAGGACCGCCAACGGCTTGTCCGAGGGGTATCCCACGGAGAGCACGTAGGCGAGGAAGCGACCTTCGGGGAAGCCCAGGACCGCCTTCGCCTGGTCCTGGTCGGCGGCGGCGGCGTGTCCGGTGCCGACGCCGAGGTCCGCCGCGGCGACCGTCATCGCGTAGGTGGCCTGGCCCAGGTCGTACTGGAGCAGCGCCGACTGCCGGTCGTCCTGCGGCTGCGGTGCGACGATCGCGATGGCGGCCGCGGCCCGGGCCACGTGTCCTGCGCCCTGCCAGACCTTGGACAGCTCGACAAGCTGGGCCCGGTCCGTGACGAGGACGAAGTCCCACGGCTGCCAGTTGCCCGCCGACGGTGCTCGTCGGCCGGCCTCGAGGATCCGGTCGAGCGCCTCGGCGGGGACCGGCCGGTCGGTGAACTGCCGAACGTTGCGTCGCGCCCTCAGCGCATCCCAGGTCTCCACCTCACCATCGTGCGCCTGACGCACCCGCGGTGGCCAGCCTCCGGCCGCGTTGGCGTTGGACGGATTTCCGTGGATCGCTTGTCGGGTGCAAGACTTGTCGCATGCAAGGAAAGCGCGCCTTCCCCACCGCGGTCGAGGCCCTGCAGCAGGTCACCCGTGACTTGCTCGGGCTGGCCGTACGCAGTGTCGACGAGGTCGGGGAGGTGTCGCTGCCGCAGATGCGCCTGCTGTTCGCGCTGCGTGACGAGGGCCAGTCCTCCTGCACCGACCTCGCGCACGTGCTCGGGGTGAGCGGTTCGTCGGTCACGCGCCTGGCCGACCGGCTCGTCGCCTCCGGGCACGTCAGCAGGTCCACGGACCCGCAGAGCCGCAGTCGCGTGCTCCTCGCCCTGACCGAGCACGGCACGGAGGTCATCGCGGCGGTGCTTGCCTGGCGCTCACGCGAGCTGACCCGCGCGCTGCGCAGCCTGGACGGCGACGCCCTCGACGCCCTCACCGACAGCCTCAGCGTGCTGCACGACGCCCTCCGGGTCCAGCACCGCGACCTCACCGGGCCGGTGCCGCTGTGACCGCCACCAAGCGGGCGGAGCTCGGTGACTTCAACGTCCACCCGAGGATGCTGCTCATCGCCGCCTGGGCGCTGCCGGTGGGGGCATTCGGGGCGGTCGCCGCATACGCGCTGCTCAAGCTCATCGGACTGACGACGAATGTCGTCTTCTACCAACGGTTCGAGACCTCACTGGTCGCGCCCGGCGCGACGCACCACCCGTGGCTGCTCGTGCTGCTCGCGCCGGTGGTCGGTGGCCTCGTCATCGGCCTCATGGCCCGGTACGGGTCGGAGAAGATCCGCGGCCACGGCATGCCGGAGGCGATCGAGTCGATCCTCATCGGCGGCAGCCGCATCGAGCCGAAGGTCGCTGTCCTCAAACCGATCTCGGCCGCGATCAGCATCGGGTCGGGCGGTCCGTTCGGCGCCGAGGGCCCGATCATCATGACCGGCGGTGCCATCGGCTCGATCCTCGCCCAGCACCTGCGGCTCACCGCCGACGAGCGCAAGACCCTGCTCGTCGCCGGTGCCGCGGCCGGCATGGCCGCCACCTTCAACTCCCCGCTCGCCGCAGTGCTCCTCGCGGTGGAGCTGCTCCTCTTCGAATGGCGCCCGCGCAGCTTCGTGCCGGTGGTCGCCGCTGTCGCCGTCGCCACTGTCGTGCGCGGCCCGCTCATCGGCACCGGCCCGATCTTCCCGGTGCCGCACAGCGACGTGCACATCGCCTGGACCGCGCAGACCCTCAGCGCCGTCGTCGGCCTCAGCGGTGCGCTCGTGGCCCTCGGCGCGACGTGGCTCGTCTACTTCGCCGAGGACCTGTTCCGGCGGCTGCCGTTCCACTGGATGTGGTGGCCGGCCATCGGCGGTCTGGTCATCGGCCTCGGTGGCCTGGTCGAGCCCCGTGCACTCGGCGTCGGCTACGACGTGATCGACCAGCTGCTCACCGGTCGCGCGACGACGGGGCTGATCGTCGGGATCCTCGTCGTCAAGACGCTGATCTGGTCGCTGTCGCTCGGCTCAGGGACCTCGGGAGGCGTCCTCGCGCCGGTCTTCATGATCGGCGGTGCGCTCGGGGCGGCACTGGGGCTCGTGTTCCCGGACGTCTTCCCCGGGTTCTGGGCCATGCTCGGCCTGGCGGCGGTCGTCGGCGGCGTGATGCGATCGCCGCTCACCGGGGTCGTCTTCACCCTCGAGCTCACCCACGCCTGGGGCGCGATGCTGCCGCTGCTCATCGCGTCGTCGACGGCGTTCGCGGTGTCGGTCCTTGTCCTCCAGCGCTCCGTGCTCACCGAGAAGATCGCCCGACGCGGGCTGCACCTCACCCGCGACTACTCCACCGACCCGCTCGAGACCTTCTTCGCCTCGGACGTCATGCACACCTCGCCGAAGGCGATGGACATGGCCCGCGAGCTCGCGACCGACGGCGCCCACTACGTCGTCGTCGAGGGCGACACCCTGCGTCACGTCGCCTACGTGTTCGCCGAGCACGGGCACGCCGGCGCCGCCGTCGTCGATGCGGACGGTGACGTCACCGGGTACATCGACGTGCAGTCGCTCCTCGTGGCGCGCCGGCACGACCTCACCGAGGCGACCGAACGGCAGCAGGTGTTCACCAGGCCGCTCGGTATGAGGCGGAGCTGACCATGGCGGACGGGCTTGCGACAGGCGCCTCGGAGGACTCCGTGCCGACGTGGCAGGCTCTCGCAGCATGAGTCCCGTCAGCTTGGACACGTTGCGCCTCTTCCTGCACGTCCTGGCCGCCACCGTCTGGGTGGGTGGGCAGATCACCCTCGCCGCGCTGGTCCCGGCGCTCCGCGCGGCCGGCACCGACGTGCCGAAGGCGGCAGCCAATGCCTTCAACCGGATCGCGTGGCCCGCGTTCGGGGTCCTGCTCCTGACCGGGGTATGGAACGTGGTCGCCGAGGGCGACAAGGGGCCGGCCTACGAGCACACCCTGATGCTGAAGTACACGCTCGTGATCGCCTCGGGCCTGACCGCGTACCTGCACGCGCGAGCGGCGTCGCGCACGGCGATGGCGGTCTTCGGCGCGCTCACCGGTCTCACCGCGCTGGCCACCTTGTTCGTCGGGATCATGCTCGCAGGGTGACTCACAGGCGCGTCGGAGGCCGCGCGGCGGCCGCTCGGCCGTCAGCGGCGCCGGCGCAGCTCCCTCGTACGGGCCACGGCCTGCACGCCGACCACGGCGGTGAGCGCCAGCAGGACGAACCCGAACGTCATACCCCCTGGGTAACCGGACGACGCGACCTTGTCGGTGAGGTCACCGTCGAACAACCCGGACAGCAGGCTGGCCAGGCAGAACACACCGAGTACGACGGCCGCGACGAAGCCGACCGGCGGCCGTACGTTGCGAGCGGCCAACCACGCCAGGAGCAGCTGGACGGCGGCGACCGGCAGCGGCACGGTGAACTTGGTGTCGAAGCCCCACGCGACGCCCCACGTCGCGACGCCCGAGGTCACGGCGAGGAGGCCGCCGACGAAGTCGCACACGAACAGGACCAGCATCGCCACGAGGAGTCGTCGCCCGGAAGCCATCAGCAGGAACCTCCTTGGCCGCTGCGAGCGGCTGAGCCCCACCCTCAGCGGAGAAGAGCGCTGGACCCGCTCGTCGAGAACGAAGGTACCGTCGCGCGGTTCGACCGAACAGAGCCTGACGTCTGAGCACCGGCGGCGTAGAGGTGTGCTGGACGGGGACCTTGGGCACTGGTCGCGCGAAGGCTTGCGACCGATCGTGGGACTGTGAGGACTGGTCCGGCGTCACCGAATGGGCTCGACCCCCGAGGCCAGAGAGCGGGTACGTCGAGGGCCGGCCGACACGGGTCCGCTGTGCACGACGGTGAGTCGGGCGGCATCCACGGCCAGACGTGGTGGCTGCCGGCCGTCGCTGGTGCGGCCGCGTTCTGGATGGCCAACCTGGCGATCTCGTTGACCCCGGTCGCCGCTGACTACCGGTCTGCCCTGTCCATCGACTACGTCCCGATGCTCGTGGAGGCGGCTGTCGGCGGAGTCGTCATCTCGAGCGCAGTGGCTTTCCTGCTGATGCGGTTCGGGGACCACGTCCCAGGTCGCGGCGAGCTGGCCAAGGCTCTGGTCCTGTCAGCAGGCGCCTTGGCGCTGCTCACGGTGGTCGTGGGCATCCCCCCGGTCCTGGGGTCGGGGATGGCCCAGCGCGGCCACTGGTTCCTGGTGGGTCTGGTGATCAACGCGATTCGCATCGGCGCGCTGGGGGTGGCCGTCGGGTTCTTCACCCGTTCACGAATGATCCGACCCAACCTCGCTCACCAGGAGCCGACGCACAGGACACCATCATGATCGTCACGATGGATCGGTCGAGGCTTGCCCGATGGGCCGGTGGCCTCTACCTCGCCTACGTCCTGGCGAACGTGTTCGCCAGCTTGGTCGGCGACATCGGGCTCAGCGACGCACAGGCCCTGCGGGCGACGATCACCGGGCACGAGGCAATGTTCCGTGTGGGCCTGGTCGCAGCCCTGTGCTCGGGCCTGCTCTTCGTCCTGACGGCATGGGCGCTCTACCTCTTGCTGCGCCCGGTCGACGAGTCCTTGGCCCTGCTCTTCTTCGTCCTCAACGCGGTGGGGGTGGCCGTGCAGTGCGCGAGCTACCTGCCCCTCGTCGCAGCCTTGGAGCAGGGAGACGGAAGCATGGACTTGCGCGGCCTTACCAGCCCGCAGCTCGACGCCCTGGCCGGGCTGTCGGTCAGCACCTATCTGGACGGGTTCGTCACGGCACAGCTGTTCTTCTCGGCGTGGCTGTTCCCCCTGGGGTGGCTGGTCCTCCGGTCGCGTTTCCTGCCGCGGTTCCTCGGCTGGCTCCTACTGCTCGACGGTGTCGCTGTCCTCGTCTGGTTCCTCCAGGTGTTCCTGGCTCCTTCACACCCGGCGATCAGCTACCCGTCCTGGGCGGTCGGGTTCATCGCCGAGGTCGGCCTGGCGATGTGGTTGGTGATCAGGGGCGTACGACCGGAGGAGCCTGATCTGGGCGCTTGGTAGCTGGGCGAGCGGAGCCCACGTCGAGCCGGGGCACCGGACCCCGAGCATCTCCGTCGGCGCCGTCTCTGGGCGCGATCCGCTCGAGCCGGTGGAACACCGTATTTCAGTCATTGCTGCCCTGACCCAGAACGACCGGTTAACAGCGATGGGTGAGGCCTCCAGCCACGCCCTCACGCGATTCCCCCGTACCAGAGGAACTCTCGCGGCGGTGTGACGCGGCGGGGCGGAGGAACACCGCGGAGGGTGCACCCGGCCGGACAGGTTGCCGCGTGATGCACGAAGCGAGTGGCCGGAGCCGCTCACACATAGGTAAGGGCCGCCCAAGTGCCGCAGGCCCGGCTCGCCGCGCAGTCGCACCATTGACGGAGGTGGCGGAATGGCCTTCAGGTCCACCATGGGGGATGCATCGTCTCCAGACGGTACTGCGGCGTGTCCCGCTCACGATCTCACTGGCGGCAGTGGTGGTGGGAGCGTCGATCATCTTGCGGACCCTGTGGGAGCCGTTGGCCGGCCGACCCACGGTTAACGAGATCGCGTACGGACTTCCCTCGCTTGAATCCGGGTCGTGGTGGACGCCGGTGACGGGAGCGCTGGTCGCACTGCAGCCAGCGCACTACCTCGTGATCTTGCCCGGGCTGGTGCTCTTTGCCGGTTTTGCCGAGTGGCGCCTGGGGGTGTCTCGTGCCGCCATCGCCATCGCGGTCACCCACCTGTGGGGGGTGCTCGCCGCGTCGGTCCTTCTCTGGGTCAGCCGCAACCACGGCTACGGCTGGGCGACGGCGTTGTCCCTGCATTGGGATGCGGGTCCCTCCGCGGGATTCCTCGGCGCAGCGGCAGCCGCCTCCGCCACGCTCACCCCGCCATGGCGTGGGCGTCTGCGCGCTGGACTTGCGACATACGCGCTGCTGTTCCTGATCCACATGGGGAGCCTCGCTGACCTCGAGCACCTCCTCGGCGTGGGCGGTGGGCTGTTTCTCGGTCCGCTCCTCGTCGGGCGCGCTCCACGGTTGAGCCGCCGTCCGTTGACACGCCGGGACTTCAGGCTGCTGGCCTGCGCCTTCTTCGTCCTCGCCGCCCTCGAGGGTTTGATCCAGCCGTTCACTACCGCCGACGGCCCGCTCGCCAGCACGCTGTCACAGCAGGCACGGTCGCAGGAGCTGAGGGACACCGAGTTCTGGGGGTCTGTCGTGCAGGCGGCTCTGTGGTTCTGGCTGGCGCGCAGCCTCTACAAGGGACGCCGTCGCGCGTGGCGCTGGGCGACCGGACTGCTTGTCGCGGTCGTCGGAATCCAGCTGGTCGGCCTGATCATGATGCTGGTGGCGAGGGAGCCGGGCCTTCCGGTCGTCCTCTATGAGCTGTGCGGCAACGCCTTGGGACTCACCGTCCTCGTCACGGGCAGGCACGCCTTCCGCAACCCCTCGCCCCGCAAGGCCCGGCGCACCGCGGGCAACCTCCTTGCTCCTTCGGCGGACGACCAACGCTCCGTGGCCACCGCCCTGCTGGAGGAGGAAGGCACTGTGAACCGGTTGGCTTGGATGACCACATGGCCGGAAAACCGGTGGTTCGAGAGTGGGCAGTATGCCGGCTACATCGCCTACCGCGTCCACGCCGGGGTCGCGATCGGGTTGTGTGACCCGGTGGCGGCCCGCGAGTCGGACCGGTCGGGGCTGCTTGGTGCCTTCTCCAACTCCGTGCACGCTGCGGGCCTGGTTCCATGCCTCTTCACAGTCACAGCGGAGGCTGCTCGCCACGCCACCAGCTCCGGCTGGCACTGCCTGCAGGTCGCCGAGGAAGCGGTGATCGACCTGTCCNTCGGGATCACGCTGCGCCTGGGACAGCTGGGTGGCATGCCTCGCGGCATCCAGATGCAGGTGAAGGCGATCTCGTCCGAGTGGGTCGAGGACAAGGGTCTTCCGGAGATGGGTTTCACTCTGGGCGGGGTTGACGAGGCACTGGACCCGCACGTCCGGGTGGGCCTGGCGATCGACGCGGAGTCGACCGTGCACGGTGTCACCTCATGGATGCCGATCCACGAGGTGGGTGGCGGGGACCCTGCTGGCTGGACCCTTGATGTCATGCGTCGCCTGCCGGGCGGCTTCCGCTACTCGATGGAGTTCCTGATCTCCTCGTCGTGCCTGGCCTTCAAGGAGGAGGGCTGTCGAGTCGCCTCCCTGTCCGGCGCGCCACTGGCGAGGAGCAGTGCCGTTGATGGTTCGGCCCTGGACCGCGGCACCCTCGACGCGTTTCTCGACCGCTTGGGAGCCGCGCTCGAGCCCTACTACGGCTTTCGGTCGCTGCACACCTTCAAGGCCAAGTTCCAGCCACACCTCTATCCGCTCTACCTGGTGTTTCCCGACGACACGGCGCTGCCTCGCATCGGACTGGCGCTGAGCCGCGCGTACCTGCCTGAAGCGGGGATCCGGGACTTCGTCGCGCTGGCCCGCTCGAGCCACTGACCGCAGGGCGCAACGTCGGACGTGACCTGGTGGACTGCGGTCTCGTTGGCGGCGTCGACTGGTCACCACCCTCCGCGGTGCACGACCTCGTGGAAGGGGCGTCGGTTCAGCCGCTCGATGACGTCCAACGGCTTGTCCGACGGATAACCGACGGAGAGCAGGTAGGCAAGGAACCGTCCTTCGGGAAAGCCGAGAACGGCCCTGGCTTGGTTCTGGTCGGAGGCCGCCGCGTGGCCCGTGCCGACCCCAGGTCCGCCGCAGCGATGGTCATCGCGTACGTGGCCTGGCCAAGGTCGTACTGCAGCAGAGCCGACTGCCGATCGTCCTGAGGGTCTGGCGCGACGATGGCGATCGCGGCGGTCGCTCCGGCGACATGCTTGGCGCCCTGCCAGACCTTGGCGAGCTCGACCAGTTGTGCCCGGTCCGTGACCACCACGAAGTCCCACGGCTGCCAGTTGCCCGCCGACGCGGCCCGTCGCCCAGCCTCGAGAATTCGGCCGAGCGCCTCGTCGGGCACTGGCTGCTCAGTGAGCTGCCGAACATTTCGTCGCGCCCGCAAGGCGTCCCAAGTCTCCACGCCCTCATCCTGCGCCCCAGAGCGCCGGTGTGGCCACCATCCCCTCGCGTACCTGAATAGAGCGCTCTGCAGAGAGTGCGTGCGAGCGGAGCTTGCGGCGGTATGACGCAGGCGCGTCGCCGGCTTGGAATCGTCGTCGTGCAGCCGTTCCACACTGCTCGGATGTATGACCCGGAAGGACTTTGGACTCTGGGTGCCAGCCACGCGACGACGAGACTCAAGGTGTGACCACGCATTTGAGTAGTCGTCGCCCCCTGCGAGGGTGGCCGAAATCCCACCTCGGCCGGCAGGCGATCGCGCTCGCAGGGTTGAGCGTTGCTGGCGTCCTCCTGCTCGTACTTGCCTTCGCCCTGAACATCGTGGAACCAGCCGCCAGCTACACCGACAGTTGGGCACAGCTCGTGTGGGGTCTCGGCATCTGGGCGTGCGGGATCGGCGCTGTCATCACAGGCCTGGTCGCAGTCGTCCGTCACCACGAGCGGTCCTGGATGGTCATGCTTGCCACCGCGCTTGGCCTACTTCCCCTTGCCCTGCTGATCTCAGAGATCGCACTGGGCAAGTTCTGACCCTGCATCAGCAGCGTCTCCGTTGAGAGGAGTTGGCGATGACCACCACGAAAACCCGGGCCGGGTCGACCCCCGACGCGATCGGTGCCGGCCTCACCGGCACGGCTCGCACGACCGGGCTGCTGTATCTCGGACTGGCCGTCACTGGAGCCATTGGTTTCCAGTTCGTCCGCGGCCAGCTCTACGTCGCAGGCGACCCCGGCGCCACTCTGTCCAACCTGGTCGACCACACCCCGGTGGCGCGCATTGGCATCGTGCTCGAGCTGGGCATCGTGCTGACCCAGGCACTGGCAGCCGTGTGGTTCTACCGCCTGTTCCGCAGCGTCGACACGTTCGCCGCAGGGTTGATCGCGGTGTTCGGGATGGTCAACGCAACCGTGATCCTGGGCAGCGCCGCGATGCTCGGCACGGCCCTCGATGTCTCAAATGACAAGTCATTAGCCGTGCCCGGCGGCACGGCCGCTACTGTCCAACTCCTGTATGTCATCAGCGGTCATCTCTGGACAGTCGGGGGCTTGTTCTTCGGCCTGTGGCTGATCCCGATGGGCTGGCTCGTCGTGCGGTCGCGGTGGACGCCGCGCTTGCTGGGCCAGCTGCTGATGGTCGGCGGTGTGGGCTACATCCTCAGCACGTTCGTCAGCTACGTCTTCGCGAATGCCGATCTCATGGCCGGATTGCTGACCGTTCCCGCGACGATTGGTGAACTCTGGATCGTCGGATACCTAATCATCTTCGGACTCCGCGAGCACGCTCGGCCGGATCATGACGGCGGCAGGGCAGCGGCCTAGGCCGCCGTGTCCCGCACGCGCCCGAAGAGAAGCACAGCACGGTCGTGATAGTTGTGACCGAACCTGGGTGGTGGCCCTACCTTGGACGCAATTCGTCTCCCGGCTCCACCTCATCGTCTCCGTTATCTTCCTCACGATGAGTACCGCGGTAGTCGACAAGGTCAAGGTGGGCGCGAACAACCAGTACGACCCAAGTGATTAGCCCGATACCCGCGCCAGCACCCGCAGCTTCCCCCGGGTAGCCCGTGGGCCAGCCAATGAGTCCACCCGCTACGGTGCCCAAGATCAGGAAGGCGAACAGGTAGAACTGCGAGTCGCCGTACGTGGACAGGTCGGCGAGCCGCTTGGTGTGACTCTCCTTCACCGCCCGAGCCTAAGCCTCAGCCCGGGCCGAGCGGTTGAGGTGAGGGCACTGAATGGTTTGGGTCGCCTGCACCCGCAGGACTGGACTGGTCGGGCCAGCTGGTCGCCTCGCGGCGGAGTGACTCACCTTCCGCCGAACAGCGAAGGACCTCGGACCCGGCGCACCCGCAGGAGGAGTCTCCGCGGCTCCGGGCCAGATGGTCCTCCGCTGCTCAATGAGTGACATACGAGGGTTCCGGCGGCTTTTCGAGGTCGGTCAGTGGGCCGTGGCCAAGGCCGGTGCGCTGAGGTCGGTGGTGGACCGCAGTGGCCGGAATCCTCTGGCGATCAACCAGGTCGGAAGGAACACCAGCTCGAACAGTCCGCCGGGGGCGACGAGGAGCATCCCGGCGCCGGTGCCCATGTCGAGGGCGCCGAGGAGGTCGAGAGGCACTCCGATCGTGAGAGCGGCGTAGCCCACGAGACCGAGCAGGGCGATCGGTCGTGGGGCCAGCCGTGCGACGTACAGCAGGTAGCAGAGGACGAGGCCGCCGATGCCGGTCGGGATGTAGACCCACAGGAGGTGATTCGGGACGACCTGTGACGCAGACAGAAGATAGACACCGCAGGCTGCAGAGACGAGGCACTCGACGATCCTGAGGATCGGGTACCAGATGGCAAGGTTGGGGTTGACCTGCTTCAGGATCGGGTACATCACCAGGCCGATCGCGACGACGGCGAAGCCGGATACAGCCATCAGTGCGACGCCGACGGTCATCGGCCCTCGGTCCGGGTTGCCGTCGACGAACGCCTGGATCAAGGACGTGCCGAACATGGCGGTGACCATCTGGACGACGAACAGGATCCCGACGGCCGTCGCAGCGCCCCTCCTGGACAGTGGATCCCTCGCGTTGGACCTCGGGATTCTCGTGAAGCTCATGGCGTGTCCTTCCGATTGCGTCAGGAGCGGGTTTCAGAACTCGTTTCTAACGGTGTTAGATTGAAGTTCGGACGCTACTCTAACGCCGTTAGATTGTCGAGGGTCGCGCGCCGGCAGTTGGATGAAGAACCACGAGGAGGGGCAGGACCCATGGGACGCAGGCCGACCGAGGTCGCCAACAGGGCGCCGTTGAACCTGGAACGGGCACTGCAGGTCGCGCTCGTCGTCGCGGACGGCGATGGCCTGGAAGCGGTCACGATGCGCCGGCTCGCGCGCGAGCTGGGCGTCGAGGCTGCTTCGCTCTACCACCACGTCAGCGGTAAGAACCAGATTCTGGACGGGTTGGTCGACATCGTCGCAGCCGAGATCGAGCGCCCCGGGCCGACCACGGACTGGCGGGCGGCGATCAGCGAGCGGGCCCACCACACCCGCGCGTGCCTACGCCGCCACCCCTGGGCTGTGAGCTTGATGGCCTCAAGGACGAGCCCGGGGCCAGCCACCCTGGGGCTCCTGGAGACGGGGATCCGGTGCTTCCGCGAGGGCGGGTTCTCGGTCCTGCAGGCGGCGCACGCGATCTCGGTGGTCGACAGCTACGTCCATGGCTTCGTCCTGCAGGAGGTCAATCTGCCCTTTCGAGACGAGTCGGAGCTGGCAGCCATGACGGGGGCCATCATGGAGACGTTTCCCGTCTCCGAGTTTCCCTATCTCTTCGAGATGACGGTCGAACACGTCCTCAAGCCAGGCTACGAATACGGCAACGAGTTCGACTCTGGGCTTAAGGTCGTCCTTGACGGTGTCGCCGCGCTGGTCGCTGAGAGTTAGGCGGACTCGCCCGAGCCGCCCAACTTGCGGCGGTAGACGCGCCTCAGTGGCTACCCGCCGGCACCGCCTCGGGCGTGGTCGAGGTCGGCCTTGGTGAGCACCGAGCGCGTCTCAACCTCGACATCTTTGAGGGGCCCACCTGGCAGGCCACTCCTATCGATCGCGCATATCGCCATTGCCACAGTCGCCCCAAGAGCACGTAACGCTCCAGTGGCCTCCCTGACGGCGCCCCCGGTAGTAAGCACGTCCTCAATGAGTGTCACGGAGGTACCGCCCACATCAAGACCCTCAGCGAGCCGACGTGTGCCGTACTCCTTGGCCTTCTTCCGAACGAACACCACCGGGAGCCCAGTGATCGAGCTGACCATCGTCGCTAGGGGAATGCCCCCAAGTTCGAGCCCGCCAAGTACTTGGGTACTTGGGGGCACCAGCGGCACCATCTCCTGTGCCACGGCGCGAAGGATCTGTGGCTGAGACTCGAACAGGTACTTGTCGAAGTACTCTCCAGCAATCTGTCCCGACCGCAACGTGAACGCCCCAGTCAGTCGACACGTCCGGTCGATCAACAACGCCAATTCAGAATGATCCATGAAGCCAGCATCTCAGCCTGGCGGGTCTGCGATAGGCGGCGGTTAGACGCACCTTCCGCACTGCGGCAGATCCAGTAATCGGTTAGCTGCTCTGCTTCCTGCCCGCTCTAACTATTCGGTGGTGACGTGCATTCGCCCTTGCTGGTCGCGTCGGCTAACCACCTGGCTGACCTCGTCGTTCGCCAGGGTCCGAAAGACGCGTACGAGTTCCAGAACGCTCACCAGCGTCAGGTATTGACTGCTCGACTTATCGGTAGCAACGAGGAGTCCGGAAACCTCCGTGGGCGTCTCTTCACATCGCGGATCGTCCGCAGGCAGCGCCCAGTAGTTGGCCCATGAAAGACCCTCGAGTGTCCACGCCAAGCGAAATATCAGACTATGGACGAAGAGGTTGCACATCTCGTTCGCCGAGATCGTCACCTCCTTGCGCGCGTCCATGTCGTACATCTCCAAGTCGCCGAGAGCATCCCAGGAGTCAGGGGCACTGGCATCGCCGCGTAGCGGGAACCGAGTCACGACGACCTTTGCCGCTCGGGCCCTCTTCGTCACCTTCGACGGCATGGCGATGAGGCGGCGGACGGCGAAGGCGCCAGACATCACGTCGCGCTCCACCTGATACACCGCCTCTGTTTCTTGCTCATAGGCATCGTCACCGTCGCCAAACTCCAGACGATGCGCTAGTCCGAGTCGAGCTTCCTCAAGGCGGTCCGCAACTGCGGCGAGATCCCGCTTCCAAGGCCACGACTCGTTGAACATGCGCGGACACTAGCGCGGGTGCGCACGTTTGAACCGGCTTCGGCGGGATCTATCCATCAAGTCAAGACAATAGGTGGCCGGTTCCGAGTCGAGACCTAGAACGTCCACTCATCGCATGAGCGGGACCCTGAGCGCGCCGCAGGCGGCTACTAGACGATTCCCTTAGGGCCGGCGTCTGGCCAGACTCGGTCCAGGTGATCGGCGGGCAGCTCTCCATGCGGCTGCCCACCGGCTGTACTGGTGTGGCTCTCTTTCGGTCTGCGGCCCGTCGGTCACCGTGACGAGGCGTGGCTCAAGAAGGGACTGCCCTGCTCGTAGTAGCAATGCCCACCTCGCCGTCCACATCAAGGAACGAGCGCAGGCGGGAGCAGCACATGCCGAACACGGATCACGTGATCATCGGGGTCGATCCCCACAAGCTTTCGGCGACGATCGAGGTCGTCGACCGCCACGAGAAGTTCCTGGGCTCGGGCAGGTTCACCACCGACCGGGCCGGCTACGCCGCGATGCGCAAGTACGTTGCCGGATGGCCGGACCGGGTGTGGGCGGTGGAGGGCAGCAACGGTGCCGGCCGACCCTTGGCGCAGCGGCTTCTCGAAGATGGCGAACACGTTGTCGATGTCCCGGCCAAGCTCGCTGCCCGGGTTCGCCTGTTCGACACTGGTCACAACCGCAAGACCGATGCCCGTGACGCGCACTCGATCGCGGTTGTCGCGGTCCGCACGACGACCCTGCGGGTGCTGCAGCTCGACGGGGAGCTCGAAGCGCTGCGGATGCTGGTCGACCGCCGTGAGGCACTGACCCGGCGCCGGGTCCAGACCGTCGACCGGCTCCAGGCGTTGTTGGCTGAACTCCTTCCAGGACAGGCGAAGAAGGACATCACTACCGGTCAGGCCAAGGCCATGCTCGCGTCGGTCCGCCCGCGTGACATCGCCGGGAAGACCCGCCGACGGATCGCCGCCGAGGAGCTGGCCGAGCTGATCGCAGTCGACGCCAAGATCAAGAAGGCCACCTCCGAGCTCAAGGCGATCGTTCTCGCCCGCGGCTCACACCTGATGGACCTGCACGGCGTCGGACCCGTCGTCGCGGCCCGGACCTTGGCTGACGTCGGCGACATCAGCCGGTTCGTCGACCGCAACCGGTTCGCGTCCTGGACCGGCACCGCACCACTGGATGCGTCCTCAGGTGAGCAGAACCGTCACCGGCTGTCCCGGGCCGGAAACCGCCGGATGAACCACATGATCCACATCGCCGCGATCAGCCAGATCCGCCTCGACACCGACGGCCGGGCCTACTACCGACGCAAACGAGCCGAGGGCAAGAAGCCCCTCGAAGCGATCCGGTGCCTCAAGCGAAGGATCTCCGACGCCATCTTCCGACAGCTGCTCCAAGACGCCCAGATCGATGCGGCACAGCGAGTGTGCGCGGGCCCGGGAGGGCACTGCGGGGCGTCTAAAGAATCCAGCGCGGTCGACCTGCCCCCGCACATCGACACTTCGGATCAGCCACTTCCCGGACCCGCAAACCCGACGCTACAACCGCCTCGGTCCGCACGGAAGTCCTCCCGCCCGAGGACCGTGTCGGCCACCGGTTGACAACAAAGGGGAGCCGAAATGACGCGCAGCCGGGACGGCGGCGATGAGCTGTCACGACCGACGCTGACGCGCGGTCGTGACGAAGCGGCGCACGTCTTGGAGAACGCGCGGCGCCGGGTAGCCGTCGACTCCGCATGGGGCGCCGGATCGGTTCAGTCGCTTGTGCTCGGGGCCACCTCGCGCACCATCACGCAGTTCCCCAGGCCCTTGGGCCGGTCGTAGGTGAAGCCCTCGCGCTCGTACATCGTGCGGGTGCCGTTGTAGAGGAACGACGAGTTCTTCTTGCGAACACCGCCGGTGTCGTGGGGGTAGCCCTCGACCAGGCCGCCTCCCGCCTGGGCGATCAGTTCGACGGCTCCGCGCAGGGCCACTGCCGCCAAGCCTTGACCTCGATGGGCGCGCTCGACCTGGATGCACGTGACCCGGTAGTCGGGAAGTCGCTCGGCGGTGGCGAGGTACTCCTTGCGGTGGTGGATGTTGGGCAGCTCCTCGGGTGTTCCGTACTCGGCCCAGGCGATGGCGAGGTCGCCTTCGTAGACCAGCGCCGCGTGGGCGATCCCCTCGTCCACTCGGCGTTTCTTGAACGCCCGGTTGTCCTCGGCGGCGCTGTCCGGCTCCCGGTCCTCGGGGTGGAACCAGGTGCACCAGCAGCTGGCG
The DNA here is from genome assembly GCF_001428025.1 of Phycicoccus sp. Soil748. GTDB lineage: Bacteria > Actinomycetota > Actinomycetes > Actinomycetales > Dermatophilaceae > Pedococcus. The sequence continues at coordinate 117,313 of NZ_LMSC01000006.1, forward strand.
AACATGCCCTTGTTTCGCTCGACGAGAGCGGCGAAGTCGCCGAAGGTCTCCGGCGTGAGTGCCCTGATCGTGTAGTCGGACATGTCGGCAAGGTACCCCCGACTGGGGACGTCTGGTGTCCCCTTGGCCCACGCAGTCGAGCCGTGCGCGACCCTCGCCGGCGAGGACCACGGGCGGCGTCAGGGCCTGCTGTGACGCAGGGTATGCATGACTGGGTATTCCACATCGAGTCGCCCGGCAGGCGGCGGACTGCCGCAGTGAGCCGGAGGCCACCAGTCAGCTACGAGTCGATTCGGTTGCGCGCCACCTCCCTGGCGGGATTGCGGTTGTCGCACCGCCAGGTTCTGAAGCGCGAGTCTCGCACCTCGTAGGCATCGATGACTGGGTCGACGAGCGCGACGCCGAGCGGAGCAACTTCCTCTGCTCCCGGCCTTGCAAAGGACAGACGCACCACACGACCCCGCGAAGCGGGGCCATTGGCCAGGACCGATACGCGGATGTCGCGCATTGGCAAGGCGCTCGCGTTTTTGAAGGTGACGAACCATGCTCCCCCGTCGTCTCGCCACACCCACGTCGCGCACAGATCGACTTGAGCGCGGAGACGATCCTGCCTGGTCATCCGCAGGGTGGTGGCCGACACTAGGAGCGCCGCCGCGCTTAGGACGCTCGCCACCAATGCCGAGACTGTTCCCCAAACCTGTGGATCCATGTGATCCTCTTTCCAGCAGTCGTCTCTAGATGGCTCTGGTGACTCCGGGTGCGTTAAGCAGCGAATAGGAGGCGGCGTGATCCCAATCAAGGTGATCGTGCTTCAAGATCCGATCCTCGTCCGGACCGGATCAATCGACCCGACCAACACCCTGGACAACATACGCAGCGATGTGGTCCGAAGTCTGCGACTTGGCGAGCCCGATGAATGGTTGGTGGCCCTTGCGCCCGCTGATGTGCAAACCGCCCTCTCTGAGTACCGGCCTTCTGGAGGTGACACGCTGTACGTGTTGCGGGCCAGCCGGGCCCGTGGCCCCGCGTTTGTCTTGAGTGACGAGGACTGATCAATGAGTTCCTTGTCGCCAACTCCTGCCGCGCAAGTGAACTTTGAACCGAACGACGTGACCGAGCTTCTTAGTCGGCCCGAACTGTGGAGAACCCTAGTAACTGGAATGGTGTTCGTACATAACAAGCGTCCTTGGGCCACGACGCTGTCGCGGGTCGCCGAAGCGACGATGGCTGCGACCGCGCGCTTCAAGGACCTCGAGCCCGTGAAAGTTGGCTGGGAACAGTCCCTGCCGAACGCGGCCACACGCACTGCTCGCGGCGGGCGGCGGACGGTGATGCGATTTGACCCCCTCGGGCACGCGGGCGCGGGCGCAAGGACTTTGGAAGCCTTTCTATCCTGTCGGGGACGGCGCGGCTTGTGGTACTACGGGTATCCGGGAGATCTAACTAGGGCGCAACTGGCCCAGTTTGATGCCCTGTTTCTATTCGACATGAGTGATGACGATTGGAATCGCGTCCGCTCGGTCGTCACCCTCCCTGTCAGCGCAGCCGAGGTTCTCCGCAGCCACCTCGAGTCCCGCAGAGAGGGCGTGCTGACGGTGATTCACGACCTTGGTCAGACCGGGTCTACGGGCCTTGGCCAGTTCCCCATGGTCCTCCCACTGTCGGTCGGTGATGTGATCACTAGAGCACCCATTGGTTCCAGTCAGCACGACATTCGATAGTTCCAACGACTTGGCACTGCATCTAGCGCCTAGTGTGCCGACCCTCTCGCGGCGGTTAGACGCAGGGAGCAGGCCCAGGCGACAAAGCGCGGGTGCGTGCGCGTGGCTGCGGCCGCGGCGTCCAATGAACTGCCTAATATGCGCCCATGAATGCCGCTGCAGGCGGTGAGCGCACAAGTCTGGAGAAAACATGGTTGTGGGCAAGGTCCGGGTCGCCAGTGTGGCAGCGTTGGCGTGTTCTATGGCGGCGACATTGACCGGATGCACGTCCGGCGAGCCGGCTCACCCCTCCGCCCAACCGTCCGCCACGATGTCCGCCCCGCAATCGCGCAGCCACCAAGTCGACCGGGCGGCGTGGGAACGCGACTTGGACGCCCTTGGTTTCACCGGCATAGACATGGTCAAGCTGGAAGAGCTGACCCGCGATATGTGCAACGACACCACAGGTGACTTGGCCCTATTCGTCAGCATGCAGAAGGACGCCGGTGAGCCCCTGGACGGTTTGCGCATTAACTTTCGCAACGTCTGCCCCGACCAGTTGGCCAAGCTCGACGACGCCGAAAGCCAACAGCGGAACTTGACCGACTCGGTGCAGCAGGCATGCGACACCGATGTGGCGGCCCGCACGCCGGAACAGGCTCGCCTCGCGGAGATGACGGCCTGCTGACCGCTGCGGAGCCAAGGTGCACAGGGAGCCGGTGCGATCGTTCACATGCCTGACTCGAGCCAGTCCAGCACCTCGTCGCCGCTTGCCCGCTGGACCCTGAGTTACCTCAGCCGCTGACACGGCGGACGCGGCGGAGTGACACACCCCCGGCAACGCTAGTGCTCACCGACGCCGTGGGGCTCACCGGAACACTTCGTGGCCAGGGTTCTTCCGCGCGGTGGCGGCGGGCGATGCGGCGATCAGCCCGCGATCTGCCGCTGTTCTCCGACACATCGTCGACATCGTCGACTCTGTCGTCCAGAGTGGCCGTCGCCCACGATTATCACGACGACGCCGATGTAGGAGGACTCTTCGCGTTGCAATCGCAGCATTCCACTCGCGGAAGTGCAGAGAAGGAAGGTTGTCGCAGACCGGTCCCTGACAAGATATCGCGATGCCACCAAAGGACCTGAGCCCAAAAACCGTCGACACACTCTTGAGACGCGTACTCAAGGGCACCAAGAAGACCGTGCCCGGTCGCGACGACTGGCTCCTTGGCGTGGACACCTTCAGCTACCTGGGCGAAGGTGGGCCGGATGAAGACCTCATCTATTCGTATGGGCGCTCACACCTTCTAACGATGAATCGAAGTGCCAGGGAGCACATGGAACTGCTGGCTCGCAGGCTGCAGGAGCATCTCGCCTTGCCGGAGGCGGCGGACGCCACCCTCATCCAGCACGAGATCGCGTCAGCTATCGGCGGCGTGCTCACCGGGGCCCGTGAGTTTGCTGGTCTGGGTCGCGACCTCTTGGGCAACATCGGCGAACTGATGGCCCGCTCGGTAACCGCATTCCCCGTCGCGGGTCTCAACTTCGAGGGCATGGAGAACCCGCTGATCCGGCTTAGTGGTCGGGTCCTTCTCGCTCCGATGGGGGACTCCGGGGAAGCCGCAGTATCTGAGTTTGCAGTCGCCGCAGTGGGCCAGTCCTTGCACTTCACCCACGACGCGTGGTGGACGGAAGAGATCCTTGCGTTTCGATCTGACCCAGAAGCGTTCGATGACGGAGCGCCACTCTCGAAGGTCGCGATCTTCGCCGTCACCATCGACGCCGTTGACTACAGCGCTGCCCTTCGCTCCAAGGAGCAAGTCGAGGCGCTCCTTGGAGCTTTCTGGTTGATCGACCAAAGGGAAAACAACTGGCCCTCCAGCCCTCCATGGATTCTTGGCGGCCCTTCGCGCTCCGACGCGCCACGTGACCCTGGAAGCGACTTCGACGAGGGCCTGCCCATGGTAGGACTGCAGGCCAGTTCGCGACGCCACTCGACCGACGCCATCAGTTTTGAATCGCAACACCCAGACATCAATGTCGCACGCGCCCTCGACAAACGGCCGGGCCTTATTGAACTGGTAGCAGAAGCAGAGACTGGGAGCCCCGCCCAAGGACTCGGGCGCCGTCTCGCCGCAGCTTGCCGATTCGCTTGGATCGCGGGCCAGGACACCTCCTACGACGTGAAGCTCCTCCATCTGGTTGTGGGCCTCGAGAGCCTGGTCAGCGACCACGTCGCCGCCGGCGGAGTAACGGGGCGCTTCATCTCACGCTTGCTCTCGCTGCAACAGCCATCCCATCGGGACTCGGCCAAACTCCGCGCGCTCTACGACCTGCGCAGTGAGGTCGGCCATCAGGGTTTCAGCGACAACTCGCGCAGCCGTCTCGCCAAGGTCTCCGCCTACGCCTCGGACCTGCTCGATGAGTGCGTATTTTCGTTCGCCGACACCGTGAAGCGTCACGGATTCCGGTCCGAGGAAGAACTGTTGGCGTTTCTTGATCAAGCCAGCCCTGACGTCAGTGACCCGTTCGATTGAGACGACGGTGGGTGAGGCGGGGATGTCGGGCGCGTTGCGCGACGACCTTGTCGAGTCAATTGATGGCGATGCGGCGCAATGAAGGTCTCGACTACTCAGGAAAGGGTCTTGTAGAGCGCAACCGTTGCGGCCGTGAGAAGGATGACCGTGCAGATCAACACCACAAGCAGGTCCATCGCGATGCAGAAACCGTAGAACTTGGGGTGATGCTCGCGCAGTCGTGCAACCCGCGTCTCCGGACGGTGGCTTCCAGGAAACTGCTTGTGGGCCACTGCGCAGAAGAGCCGCAGGAATGGGTAGTACGTCAGGAATCCGGATAGCGTCCCTGCCCCCGGCTCGCCATCGATGCCACTGGGGCTGTCGGCAAGCTCGACGGGTTGTTGAACTCCCTTGCGCGCCTCGGATGCTGGTACGGGCACCTTGGGTGGGTCTGCGGGCGTCGTCTCATCATCTGCCGCGTCATTGGGCGAGGTTGGTTCCCCGGTCAACTCATCCATGCTCGACGTCAGAGATTAAGGTGGTGGCGGCGCAGTTGCACAGCCTGCAGGGACACGTCGAAGCGCTGTGCGAGATCGTAGTTGTCCTCGCCTGCTCGGACGGCTGAGACGAAGTGCGCCTCCGGCATGAGAAGGCTAGCCGCGAACTCGTTCGCGAATATCTCATCCGCGCGACCGTGCCCGGCATCTGATCGCTTGTCCACGAATGCCTGATCGGCCTCAATGTCGGCGTCGCGATGTACGAAATGACCAATCTCGTGGGCGCACGAAAAGCGAAACCGGTTCGTGGGCTGGTCGCGATCGAGATAGATGTCGACGCCCGCCGACGAACCGATCAGCATCCCCCAGGCGTCATCGCCGAGCTCTGCCGAAAAGACGCCCAAGCCAAGAGCACGCGCGATGTTGACGGGTTGAACTGGCACCGCAGGCGGGCTTCCCCACGTCTCACGGAGAACCCGTGCCGCGTCAGCCCGGGCCTTCTCACGGATCTGACCCACCGTCATCCCCAATAGCGGACTGCCGCTCATTGCAACCTCCTCCCGTTCGTCAGGAGCGTAGTCGATGCCGCCCACATTGCTCGCCGGGCGCGCGCCCCGAATCCGACCTTGCGATATGGATCGCCTTGCGGCCTAGTAGACCTAGCAATGTGCGCGGCCGTCGCAGCCGCGGCGGTCTGCCGCGCCCTCAAGGGTCGACATCTGTCTGCTAGGACGGCCCCATGCTCGAGGCCGGCCAGATCTCACCGCACTCGTTGCACGCGCGATCGTTTAGGTTGGTGGCGGGCTGAGTGTGCAACTTCGGGGCCTCACCCTGATTGATGAGCCAGTTGCTGCTGCCGCATCGCGGACAGTGCTCGCTGGCGTCATGGCTAATCGTCAAGTCGTGGTCCATCATTTCTCCTCGTGTCTTGGCTTGTGGCATCAGAAAAGCACGTTTAGGAAGCGCTTCGCATCATGCGGAATCTCACGCCACGTGAGCCCTGTCCGATGGGTGCTGACAACCACGAAGGAGGGCAGGGATCAGCCTCTACCCGGCGAGGGCAGCAAAGGACGACACTTCGGAGCAACCGGCATACGCGCACTGACGACCCTCTCCCAGCGTCCAGCGCCTAGGTGTAGTGACCCGCAAGGTCGTTGACACGGTTGATGGGTGGTTGTCCGCCGATCGCGGTGTGGGTTCGGTGATGGTTGTAGGTGTGTAGCCAGGTTGGCAAGGCGTCGGCCCGGTGGCTGCTTGAGGTGAAGGGTTGGGAGTAGGCCCATTCCTCGAGCAGGGTGCGGTTGAAGCGTTCTGCTTTGCCGTTGGTCTGTGGCCGGTCTCGGCGGGTGAAGGTAGCGGTGGCGCCGAGGTCGGTCAGTGCTTGCTGCCAGGCGCGGCCGTTGCGGTAGGCCAGGGCGTTGTCGGTCATGACGGCCTCGATGCGGTCGATGCCGTGGTCGGCGAACCAGGCTGCGGCCCGGCGCAGGAAGCCCGCGCAGGTCTCGGTCCGCTCGTCGGGGTGGATCTCGGCGTAGGCCAGCCGGGTGTGGTCGTCGATGGCGCAGTGCACGAACTCATATCCCGGCCTGGACCTGTTGGTGCTGGGTCGGGCGGACCTGCCGTGGGCGAACCATCCACCACCGGCGGGGATCCGGCCGAGCTTCTTGACGTCGACGTGGACCAGTTCACCGGGGCGGGACTTCTCGTACCTGCGGATCAGCTGCCCGGTCGGCCGGTCCAGCCACGAAAGGCGTGGCATCGCGTGGCGGACCAGGACCCGGTGCACGGTCGAGGGATTCAAACCCAGAATGCCGGCGATCCGGGCCGGGCCCAGGCGGCGGTCACGCCGCAACGCCACGATCGCGGCCTCGGTCGCCGGGTCGGTGCGGTGTGGGCTGGTCCGTGGGCGGCTGGACCGGTCGAACAACCCCGCCGCGCCCTCGGCACGGAACCGTGCCAGCCACTTGTACGCGGTCGCCCGGGACACACCCACCTCAGCGGCGACGTGGGCCGCGGGACGGCCCGCCAGCACCCGTTCAACAAGCAGCAAGCGTGACCATGGCGATAGCCGGGGCATAGCGTTGGACATGAGGACCTCCGGTGGAAGCAACGGATTCGACACCCATCACTTCGCCCGGAGGTCCTCCCTCATGTCAACAACGTCCGTGGTCACTACACCTAGGCCGGCGCGGCTTGCGGCGGAGTGGGGCGCCCTTCCTGAGTGTTCCTGCCGTCTGGATGCGGCAGCGCGCCAGGCTCTGAGCCCCGCCAGCCCGGCGATCCAGAGAGGAATGCATTACCCCGCGGTCTGCGCGGGTCACACTTGGGCTTTACGACATTGGCCCGCGAGGGGGAGTGGCCCGGGTGGTCAAACGAGTGACAACGACGCGCACTTGAGCGCATCGTGGCGGACCGTGAGGTTTGGCGGCGAGGTGGTGGCGAGTTCGAGCCCGGGGAGGTGCTCGCATGGGGGCGCTCGGGGCTACCACGCGCCCAACCAGCATCCGCCCTACTCCCCGAACGCTGCTGCCAGGCGAATTCGGGTAGTCTCTCTCGCACTTTTAGGGGGAATTGTGGCCAACGTTGGACTCGAAAATCTGCTCTATAGGCTCGGCGACCGTTACAAGGGTCGGACCGCCGACCCGCGGCTCATCGCGAAGATATTCCACGTCATCGACGGCGCCAGACAGCGAGCGAGCATCGAGCCGAAGGGCACATGCTGGATCGCGGGTTGCGAAGAACCGGCGATCGGTTCTCACGTCATCCCTGACTCGCTGCTACGCGCCGTTGGTCCGCTCACACAATTGGTCACGCCGGACTGGGTCAACCAGGAGATCTCGCTGCAGCCGATCACACGGAGTTGGCGGCAGCCCATCTTTCCCGGCTACTGCAAGCGCTGTGACGACCACCTCTTCCCTTGGGAAGATGAAGGGGTCTTTGGAGGCGAGTACGCAGAGCCTCGTCAGCTGATGCGGGCTGCGGATGCAGCCGAGCATGAAAAGACTCTCCGCGCCGAAGTGCTGAGAGAGATTGGTGAGCAATTGCACCCAAGCAGCGAGACCATGGCTAACCTCGCGCCTAGCCTCAAGGTTCGCGAAATCGAAATGCTCAATGACGCCTCTGACGATCTTCGGAAGACTGCGATGGAACTCGATCAGTTCCGTACGCACCTTCACGACCTCGGGCAGGCGCTCCGCTTGGCCGGGGGCGTTCAGAGCACCGCCTCCGCGCCGGCCTCGCACTTCAGAGTGTCAATTGGGTTAGGCGACGAGCGCCACGACGTGGTCCAACTGGCAGACGCTGCGTACATCCCTACGAACGGCGGAGTCGACATCCGTTCTCCTGTACCCATTGCCGTTAGCGTTATTGCGGACAGTGGACATTGGCACCTCCTCCTTGGCACTACGCAGGAGGGTTACGGTGATGTTGCGCGACTGGCAAATCACTTCGAAGACAATCCAAAGTCCGCTCAGGAGTATGCGATGCATTGGATGGTCTGGGGAACGCACTACTGGTTCTGCCACCAGGATCTAATAAACAAACTGGATGTTGACGAAGTGGAGACATTAAAGCGCAACCTTTCATTATCTCAATTCTCAAGGGTGGCTATGTGGAGCAACACACCGCCAGAACGAACGCCCATTATTCGACCCGGGAATGGATGGGCCTAAAGTCTATCTTCACATTCAACGGGTGTGACTTGAGGGTTGCCCCCACAAGAATCTGGCCACGGCGATTCGTGCCGCAGCGTGCGTCGAGGGCGGCGGAAAGACGCTGTTCCGTTCGCGAGCGATTCTTCGGCCCTCAGGCTCTGGCTTCCTCCTGTTGGAGGATCCTTCCGCCGGAAGAGGGTGCGGCGGTCGTGCGCTGGATGTGCATGCGGCGTCAGTAGGCGGGGATACGCTCATCCCCGTGATCGAACCATCCCGAGCCCCTCTAGTTCGGTCTTTGACTGGCCCTGCGGTGAGGCCATTGGCGAGGTCGGTCGACGTGGTGTCAACCGACGCCGATGCGCTTCTGAAAGATGCGTGCGCAGTTCTCCGAACTGGCCAAGAGTCGTTATTGCTCCGCACGATTGACACGGGCACGGTAGTGGCGATCATGTCCGATCAGGCGTTCAGAGAGATCGGATGGATGTCGGCACCGGCGGCTCGCGGCCATCACGTCTCCAACGCCGATCTTCGTGCGATGCTCGCCGCCGAGTACCTGCCTCGCGTCCCGGTGGTCACTACACCCGTGTCCAAGGGCGACCACTGGATGCCGAACGTTGACGATGTCACCGACCCCAAGGACGTTGCCCACGTCGAGGTCGCTCGCCTCGTTCTTGGAACCGCCGTCTTTTCCCATGACCGCGACCTGCGCATTCCGGGGCATGCGCCCCGCACTCGCGAGTTGTACGACGAACGGCTCGAACGCCTGGGCCTGGTCGCTCGCTACCGTGTCGCCGAACACGGCGCCGGCCTTGTTCTCACGGCTGTCGGGGTCGGAACCAAGCACGTTGTTGGCCACGCAGCAGCCAAACTACGAGTCGGTCGACCGGCCGCCTGGTCGGTCGTCGCTGCCGTTGCGGCAGCCACCCTCTACTGGGTCGGCGCCAAGTCGTCGCGCCGCGCTAAAGTCGGTGAGTCGTTCGGGCCAGCTATGACGAAACTCGTTGAGGCACAGGCGCGGGCTGCGTCGGTGGAGGAAGTACTTCGCAACTCTCCCTTGCTGGCGCCGAGCGATACTGATCGACTTGAAGTACGAGTCGCTGCCCATCTGGTGCGCTACCCCGATTCCAGCGCGAGCGCCATAGCTGGCGCGTTGGGGCTGAAGGAACAAGAAGAACAACGCGAGTTGTCAGTACTCCTTCGGGAGCACCCAGCCTTTGAACGCGTGGGCCGATGGGGGTGGGCCGTGGGCCGGATCCGGAATGCATTGGAGACCGAGCCGTCCAAAGACTGGAGACCGTCCTAGCCACGGCAGCAGACGCCTTTCGGCGCAGCAGGTCCCGGGCCAGACTTCATCTGCGTCGCGTCGGCACTCACGAGGATCTTGCGGCGCGACAAATGATGTGTGGTCCAGAAGCAGGTGGCGTCCAAGCGTCCACCAATTGAGGATTGGCCCTATGGATGACGACTCAATGAGCGCCGGGCTCATCTACGTCGCTTACGGCGAGCTCATGCACAAGCTGCAGGTAATGGAGATGAGTCTCTGGGAGATCCAAGCACTGCAGATGAAGAAGGGCATGACGGATGCTCAAGCCTTCGCCCAAGTGGAAAAGTGGGACGGCACAACGTTCGGGGCGCTGTACCGAGGCATGAAGTCGCAGCCGCATTGGACTGAGGATCTGATCTGGAAGGTGGGGCAGGCAGTTCAGTTGCGCAACCACCTAGCGCACAACTTCTTGCGTGAGTTCTTCCTGGCTGTCGAATCCCAGGCGAACTATGAGGCAGGGGCGGATCAGTTGCTGGATTGGCACGGGGTAGTAGATGAGCTTGCCGGGCAACTCGACGAGCACATCAAGACGCTTGGCGGAGGCGGATGGGACCAACTCGACGAGGCGTCCAAAGCTGAGGTCGAGGCACTGCGGCCAAAGGCCTGGCCCCTCAACAACGACAGCGAAGGCTCTTGGAGGAACACCGAGTAGCAGTCAATGCTGATCAACACTGCTGCCTCGCCTCAGCGGCCGCGAGCGTCCGGCTCGCGGTGGAATGGGACAGCGCGTTGGCAAGAGCCTGAGTGCATGGGCGAGCCAATTTCCCGACCCTCGCAACACCTAGGAGCGGACGCCCTAGTTCAGCCGCGCAAGGCCCGCCATGTCGAGACCTGCGTCTTGAAGGGCAGCAATCGGCGGTATGCGTCGCGGGCAAAAGCGATCTGCCACTCTAAATCGGTCTGTCGAAGCTCCGCGTGGATGTGGATGTAATTGCGGGCGGTGTAGTAGCCGACAATTTCCTTGCCCAGAGCGCCATCGATGATCCCAAGTTTGATCGCCGCCGCCACCTTGCTGTCGAACCGGATCTTCGATGCCTGCGTTCGGCGCACAGCATGGACCGCTCCCACGATCTCTGTGGCGTCATCCGCAGGGAGGCTACGAATCTTTTCCATGATGTGTCCAGGCAACGGACGTTGGACGAGCGCTTCGTACTCGAACAGCCGTTGCACCTCTGGCTCATCGCCCGCCTCCTCGAAGAGAAGATGATGTATGCAGGCTTCGTAGATAGAGGCGTACTGCTGGACTTGCAGCTGAATCTGGGCTTGGGCCGCCCAAGGTTCGTTCAACCTGAGGGCCTCCCAGAGTTTGTACAGGTATCTCGCGGCATAGAACTCTTGTCCGATTCGACTCCGGAGATCGACGTCACCAATGAAGTCGAAGAAGTTCGTGTGCCAAGCTAGATCGCCCGGAAGGTCCCTACGCGCGTACTCCGCGGCGTCGGTGCGCGTCGGCTCTGGCAGCGGCAAGATTCTTCCCTCAGCTTATCTCGGGTCGAGAGCTTGGATGATCCCGGCAGTATCGAATGACGCTACACAAGCCATCATCGTTGCTTCGAGGCACCCCGCTGGCCGAATTGATCTCGGCATGAACGGACGAGCAACGCGGCGGACTGGCGGCGGAAAGACGCACCGACCGTCGCAGTGCACGCGTGTGCAGCGCACACTCGTCAACCGACGTTTCGCTAAGCAGATCGGTCCAAGATCCTCCGCTTCTCCCCTCCTGCTGATATGAACGACTGGTGGCGCGAGAGCAGGGCCCCGCTGAGCCCCTTCAGGGCAACCCAGAAGCCGAGAGAGAAGATCGATGACCGACGCCAAGTCACCCAGCAGGTCCTGGACCGATGAAGCCATCCAATCCGGAAAAGAAGACACCCTCGGGCGGCTGGCGTACGCGGAACGAGCCGCAGAACTCATCCACACTACCCACTCTTTCGAAGCGAGCGCCGTTATTGGTCTCAGCGGTGCGTGGGGCAGCGGTAAGACCTCACTTGTAAACATGATCGTTGAGACGCTCCAGAAGGAACACCCGAAATGGGCTGTGGCCCGATTCACCCCGTGGGCTACCAGCGGCATCTCCGGGCTCCTTGGGGAGTTCTATTCTTCGCTCTCGGAGGTGCTCCCGAAAAAGCGCGGAGATCAGGTCCGCAAGGCGCTCGCGGTCACCGCGTCGGTCGCTGCCCCGGCCGCGAGCCTGATCCCGCTGGCCGGCGGCGCTGCGGCGGAGGGCGTCCGCATGGTTGGTGAAGCGCTCGCAAAGTCGCCGTCGTGGGCGGCGGCCTTCAACAAGGCTTCCGCCGAACTCAAGGAGCTCAAGACGCCGATCCTGGTCGTGGTCGACGACATAGACAGGCTCCATGTCGACGAACTCATGACACTCCTCAAGGTCGTCCGACTACTCGGCCGTTTCGATGGCGTGCAGTACCTGCTCGCGTACGACGACGAGACCCTATACCGCAGCATGACCGCATCAAGTGCGGTCACCTCCCATGACGGGTCCGCCGAGCGGTTCATGGAGAAGATCGTGCAGTACCCCTTATTCGTACCCCCTCTACTCCGGCACCAGCAGATCACCCGACTTAACACGGGGCTCGCGAAGGTCGCCAGGGAGCGGGTCGACGGCGGCGGGTCGTCTGACCGGCGTCTCAGCGGCCTGCTCCACTGCTTCCTCGACCTGCTGACGACTCCCCGAGCGATCGACAGGTACATCGAGCAATTGCAGCACCACATTCCACTGCTGCCCTCCGATGAGGTCGACGACGAGGACGTCGAACTATTAACTCTGATACGCGTCAGCTTCCCAGCGCTGTTCAACTCGCTCCCGCGGTACCGCAAAGAACTCGTGTCTGGTCACACCGGAGAAATCAAGCTTGACTCCCGTCCGTTCGAGTACGAGCCGTTCGACATCGACCCCCTCATCGGCCTCGTGCCCGTCGAGCGCAGAAAGACAGCCCGAGATCTCCTAGTCGCACTGTTCCCGAAGGTCCGCATCAAGAACCAAACCTCTGTTAACGGCAGCCAGCGCCGGCAGAGCGTTCAGCACGAGGAATACTTCGATCGGTACTTCGCAATGGGCATCCCCAACAATGACGTTAGCGACGCGACGGTCGCCGCCGCGGTCACCGCAGCGATCGCCGGGGATGCCGATTTGCTGAAGGATCTTCTCGTCGGATCAGCAGACGACTTCCGGGGCCTGGTGCTGAGCAAATGCATCAATCCCTCGAACCAGCCGACAACTGACGCCGGTCGCCTAAAGCTCGTTGAGGCTCTCGCAGAGATCTCGAACGACCTGCCCACAGACGACAGTGGCCCTTTCAGCGACCTGGACCAGGTCCTTCGCTGGGTCGGCGACACGTTAGTCGGGCTCGACAGGGAGACGCCGACAGAGGCCGTGCGGGATGTCCTGTGGAAATTCAACGGTCCGGTTCTTCGCGTCCGCGCGTGGCGGCAAGTCGAGAACAACATCGAGCGTGCGTACACATCCTCGACACCGCGGTGGTTCGGACAGCTGACCGCGCTGCTGGTCGAGGACGCCGCCGACAACTTCCTCGAACATCTCAAGCAAGGTGACGACGCACCGGAAGGCTCCGGTGTCGGATACCAGGTCCACTTCGTACTCCGCCACGAAGGTGATCTGTTTCAAGAGTCCATACGCAGGCTCATTGAGTCGGGGCAGGTCCACATCTCCGTTCTGGCCTCGAGGCTTACGAGCGCCAGAACGACCACCGGAATAACCCCCGACTGGCAGCTCTCACCCGACTTCGAGCAGGAGACGTTCAATCAGCTGGCACCTCCCAGCGACGACCCTTGGTATAACGAGCCCGTCCAAGACGTCGACAGTCGCGACCTGAGTTGGGCCAACCGCCGCAGGTTTGCTGCTGGCCGCGTCAGACAACCTCCGCATCCAGTGGTCTCGGAGGAAGAGGCCGGCGACGAAGCGCTACTGGGCGCTGAAGAATCGCCGGTCGATGCCAAGAGCAGGCCCATCGATCGCACCGGCGAGGGTCGCTAAATTCGCGAAGCTGGGTGCAGGAACGCGAGGCATCCTGGAGCAAGCGCTTGGCACAGGGAGCCCGAAGAGCGGGCGCTCGTCACCCGCCACAACTCGGCACGCCCAATGCTGCGGGTCAATGTGTGTGGCCGTGTGAGCAGGAGACCGGCGCATTCCTTCCCTTGCCGCGCCTCACAGCCTCATGCTCCAGTCGCCCTACGGTGCAGGGGCGTAGCGCGTTTCACTGACTCGGGGAAGTTCGCGAATCTCGGGGCCGCCCCCCTTTAGGGTTGTGGTGTGTCTGATCAGTCGAAAGCCGTGCGCGTCTTCGTTGGCTCTTCCGCGGAAGGGCGCGAGGTGGCGCGACACTTACAGGCTGAGTTAGGAGCAACATGCGAGGTAGTGCGCTGGGACCAGAGCGTCTTCGCGCCTTCGGGTTACGCCTTGGACTCGCTGTTGGAAACCGCGGCCGCAGTGGACTTCGCCGTTCTCGTGGTCACCCCAGACGATAAGACGATCAGCCGCGGTGAGACCACCGCCTCGGCACGGGACAACATCGTTCTGGAGTTCGGACTGTTTGCTGGTGCGCTCGGGCGTGATCGCACCTACTTGCTCGCCACCGGTGATATCAAGCTTCCGACTGATGTGCTCGGGCTGACGCGGCTGACCTATCGGCCGCAGTCCAACGGCAGGGCCGCGGTGACGGAGGCTGCTCTCCAGATCGAACAACAGATTCTTAGCTTGGGAACTTTGCCTCGGCGAGTCGCTGTAGGTGGGAGCTCGCCGGAGGACTTGCACCTCCTGTCGCCGCTCGAGAAGGAACTCACGGTCCTTTGCGCGAACGCCGTTTCGCAGGGCTGGACCGTCAAAGATAACAGTGTCACGACGCTGCGGCTGTGGTCCCCCAAGGGGAAGGTGTACACGCTGTCCAAGAGCAGGCCAGAAACCACGCGCGTCGAGCTGCGTAAGTTCGCAGCTGAGCTCCGCGCTGCCGGCGTTCGGGTCAACAACAGCATCCGGCGTCCCGTCGAGGAGTCGCCGTTCTAGAGCGAGGCATGTCTCCCTGCAAGGTGAACCCTTGCAGGGAGACGGCGCTCCAACCCGGGCTCCACCGGGGGCCACCAGCCGTTGCGGCTTCGCGATGATGCCGCGCCTCGACCACTCGTCCTGGTTCCGCCAGCCTTCAGGCATCTCGCCTTCGCCGTCTCCTGGACGACAACTTTTGGGACCCGTTCTTGCAGTCCGCCAAGTCTAGGGGAGCGGCCGCGTCGATGCGAACAAGAGATGCCGTCTGCGCTGACGGACACCCTTATAGGTAATTGCACCGAAGGCTCTGAGGCTCGACATCTGCGTGCCAACGAGTTTGGGGACGCGATTCCCGATTCCCGCGTCAGGTCAATCGGGAATCCCTTGTCGGTGAGGGAAGCAAGACTGTGCTTAACAATCAGAAAGGCGATCTCCATGTCGACCGAACTAAGGGCGCCGATGAGCCCGACGCTCGTATGGGCAAACGTCATGCGTCCGCGTACCCCGCTGGTGTACCTGGACCTGAACACGATCATCTACACGGCCAAGACGCTGCGCGGCGACAGGAACGTTCCAGCTGGCTACGACCAACTGTACGAGGCCGCGTTGAGAGCAAAGACTGAACGGCGAGCCGCGTTCCCCCTCGGGGAGTCGCACCTGTGGGAGATCACGAAGATCACCGACCCGAAGCAGCGCCGCCGACTCGCCGACGTCTTGGAGTCGCTCTCGGACTTCAACTACCTGCTCGGCCGGGTCACGATCGCCGAGCTCGAATTCGACGCCGGAATGGCGAAAATCATGGGCGAGGAGCCTCGGCTAGGCCGCCTGCCGCTTCTGCGCCCAACATTCGGCCAGGTGTTCGGCATGGTCGGCGGCATCAATATCCGCGACGCCAATGGTCGAGATGGTTCGGACGCTCTTCGTTCGAGCATGAAGGACACTGACTACTTCGCTCTGCGCGCGCGACTGAACCTCGAAGCAGAGCGGCACATGCTCCGTGGCCCCTCGGACGACGAGCTGGTCGAGCTTCGAAAGGACCCCAACTACCGACCGGAGGTCGCAGTAGCGAGCCATCGCAGTCGCGTCGATTGGGAGGTCGACGGCCAGCGGGTCCTGAGCAACGACCCGAGGTGGCGGCGAGGTCGGCTGCGCGACGCCATCGCCGCCCGCGAGGTCCACCACGAGTGGAACGACATGCTGACCCGCATGAGGGTCGACCGTCTCCAGTCGGGGCTTCCGCCCTTTGACCCGGACGACGAGACCTTCCGTTCATTCGTAGGTTCCATGCCCCACACCCAGGTCGCCATCAGCATAAAGACGCGCATGCACAAGAACCCGCGTCACACCTGGACACCCAATGACATCAGCGACATCGACGCGATGTCAGTTGCCTACGCTTACTGCGAGGCCGTCTTCCCGGACAAGGCCGTCCGCCAAGCGCTGCTGACCTCTACGGAGCTGCAGGCGATGCGAACGTACGTTCCGCGTCGCGCCGCCGAGTTGGCCGAGTGGATTGACGCCTTGCCACCGGTGGTAGGAGCGGACCTCCTCGTTCCGCATCCACTGACACACTTGAGGACAGGCTTGGGCACCGCTCCGTGAACTAACGCTGAGATCACGCATCCGAGGTGCTCGTTGCTCGCGTTTGCTTCGGCAATGATGGTTACTCGGGCTGAAACAGGGCGCGGCGCAGCGCATTGGCTGCGTCAATGTGGGCGGGATGGGGCGGGTCAAATGCCGTCGTGGTGGATGACGAAGTCGGGGTAGACGTAGCGGCCGGGGTGGTCGCCGATCTCCGCCACCGCGCGCTGGACGTCACGCAGCTGCTCAACGCTCATCTCGAGCGGCGGCTCGTCAGGCTGGAACGTCGTGCGGATCGGGTAGTCGACGCCAGGCGTCGTGGTCATCTCGATGTGGCAGCCAAGCACGTGGCTCACCGGGTGCGCCTCCGCAAACGCCACGAGCCGGTCGATCGTCGCGCGGAACGCTGGCCAGTCCTCGACATAGAGCCGCCCCGGGTAGACCGTGTCGCCGGTCAGCAGGAACCCGGTGTGTGCGTCGTAGAACGTGACCGCCGCCGCGTCGTGGCCGGGGCTCGCGATGCAGTCCACCACCCGGCCGCCGAGATCCAGCGCGGCCGGTCGGTCCAGGTCGTCCGTGCTCAGACCCAGGAAGGAGTAGACCCCCTCCACCCCGGCGTCGACGACCGTGGTCCTGGGCCGGTCCGCGAACTGCCCGTCGCCGGCGACGTGGTCGTGGTGTGAGTGGCTGTGCAGCACCACCAGCTCGTAGTCGTCCCGCGGGTGGCGTCCGAGCCACTGGGCCACCAGGTCGTCGACCGTCCCGCGCAACGGGAAGAGCTCCGGCGAGGCGGTGGCGCCGGTGTCCACCAGGAGCGCCCGGCTGCCGCCGAACAGCAGGAACATGAACGGCGCTTCGTAGTTGACCGCCTTGTCCTGCCGCAGGATCACCGTGTGCTCGCCGTGCCAGTGCACCTGGATGTCGGGATCGGTGTTGTGCATCGCCGACTCCGAGCCGTGGATCCAGCTGACGCCCAACGGTTCCGGCTGGCCGCCTCCCCAGGCCGAGAAGGACAGCATCTCCGAGCCGGCGACGTCTACGAGTAGGTGGGGCGGTCGGGGTGCTCGGGGTCTGCGGTCCCGGGGGACTGAGGCATGTGGTTGGCCGCCTTCGCGGCCGCGTCGCCGTACAGGAGCTCGTCGCGGTCGGTGATGATCGACAGCGGAGCGCCGTTGGTCTCCGTGAGCTGCTGGGCCAGCCGGTCGTACGACGTGTCGGGCAGCCGCACGTCGCCGTCCTCGAGCCGGCGACGCAGCATCGAGGCCAGGTCGTCGAGGTTGGTGTCGCCGACGCCGCCGTGCAGCTCCACGACGGTCCGCACGTAGTGGTCGAGCTGCTCGGGACTGAGCGACTCCACGAACGGCGTGTTCAGGGTGATGGTGAGTCCACGCTCGGGGGTGTGGCCGACGGGCACCTGTTCAGTCATGGTTTCGACCCTAACCGCGGGGCGGGGGGCATGCCTCGTCGAGCGGTCCCTGCGTCCACGGGTGCTTGGGGGGCCCCAGCGGGGCGCGCCGACCACGCCTCGGCGCAGGTAACGACCCGGTGGCAGGATGGCCGGCATGAACATCCCCCAGGTGTCCGTGTCCGACGTCGCCGACCACGCCGTCCTCCTCGACGTCCGTGAGCAGGACGAGTGGGACGCCGGCCACGCGCCGGGTGCCGTGCACATCCCGCTCGGTGACCTACCGTCCCGCCTCCACGAGCTGCCCGACACCGACGCCGCCACGCTGGCCATCACGTGCCGTGGCGGTGGCAGGTCGTCCCGCGCGGTCGCCTGGCTGTCGCAGCAGGGCTTCGACGTCGCCAACCTCGACGGCGGCATGAAGGCCTGGCACGCCGCCGGCAAGCCGCTGGCCGCCGACTCGGCCACCCCGTCGGTGAAGTAGCCGGCGATGGCCTGGTTCGGTCGCCGCAAGGACGAGTCCGCGGAGCCGGAGTCCGTCGAGGAGCTCGAGCTCTCCACGGCGGGCGACCAACTGCTGGGTGAAGGCGAGTCGCTCCGGCCGGTGGTCAAGCCCCTCGGTGACGACGAGCGGGCCCGGATCGAGGCCGCCCTCGAGGCGCTGCAGTCCGAGGGCGTGGACGTGGACGACCTCGACTCGCTCGGCAAGGGACTCGACGCCGCCTACGCTGCCTGGGCCGAGGGTGACGAGGAGACGCGCCCCGACCACGCGGCGATCGTCGAGCGCTACGCCATCGGCGTCGGCACCTACCTCGACCGGCACACCGACCTCGACTGGCAGGTGGTGACCGATGTCTTCGGGACCGACCTGTCGCTCACCGAGGGTTTCAAGGGCTCGTTCGTCGTCGTGCCGCACAACCTCGTGGCCGGCCGCTGGATGCGCGGCGAGACCGGCTGGGTACCCCCGGTGATCGGTCACATCGAGCGCCGCCGCACCCGCCGCTGACGGCGACGGGCGCGGCGCCGTACTGAACGCGCGTCAGGACCGGAACCGCGAGAACACGCGGTACATGAACTCCGTCCCCTTCTCCAGCGCCTCGACGAAGATGCGCTCGTCGTTGCCGTGCATGCCGATCAGCTGCTCGTTGCTGATGACGTACGGGTAGACGCCGTAGCCCGGGATCCCCTTCTCGCGCCACGGCCCGAGGCTGGTCCCCGCCTCGAACAGTGCAGGCGTGAACCGCGCGCCCGGGTAGGTCTGCACCGACGACTGCTGGATCGCCTTGTAGAGCGGGGTGTCGAGGTCGGCGGGCTTGCCGGCCCAGGTCTTGTCGAGGGTGTCGAGGTAGTCGACCTCCGAGACCCCTTCCGGCGCAGCGACCTTCACCTCGATGTCGCGGCCCCTGAGCCGGCGCCGGAGGTCGGCGATGAAGTCGCGCGGCTTCTGCCCGCCGGGGATCCCGCGGCAGTTGACGCGCACGTGCGCCTCCGACGGGATGACGTTCTCCTTGTAGCCCGCGTCCTCGATGACGTACGCCGACGTCGTCCGCAGCAGCGCGCTGTGCAGGTACGGGTAGTCCGACAGCTTCACGACGAGCGCCGCCGCCCGTTCGCGCGACGCCTGGCTCGGTGCCTTGAGCATGAGCCGTATGGCGCGGGCGAACCTGCGGTCGTCCGTCGCCTCCGCGAGGGCGGCGAAGTACTCGCGCGTCACCGGGGTGAGGTGCACGGGTGCGAGGTAGTCACCGATCTCGGCGACGGCTCGCGACAGGCTGACGATCGCGGAGTCGGGGATCGGCTTGGAGGAGTGCGTCGCGGTGCCGTCGGCGTAGAGGTCGAGGTTGAAGTAGACCTTGTCCTGGCGGGTGACGCTGATCAGCATCGGCGTGGTCTTGTCGGACTGGGCGATGAACCAGCCGCCCTCGGTCAGCACCATGCCGGCGTCGAGCTTGTCCCAGTGGTTCTTCGCGAGCCAGCCCGAGCCGTACTCGCCGGCCTCCTCGTCGCAGTCGGTGAGCACGATGATGTCGCGGTCGAACGTCGCGCCCTCGCCGACGTGGCGCAGCAGCGCGCTGATCGACGCCGCGTTGGCTCCCTTCATGTCCAGGGCGCCGCGACCGTAGACCTCGCCCTGCTTCACCGTCCCGGCGAACGGGTCGACGCTCCAGTTCTCCTGCTCCACCGGGACGACGTCGGAGTGCCCCAGCAGCAGCAGTGGCTTGGCAGTCGACGACGTGCCCTTGATGCGAGCGATCAGGTGGACGTTGTCGGGCTGCGGGGTCGGGATGATCTCGGCCGGCACGCCGGCGGCGTCCCAGACGCCCTTGAGCCACTCGGCGTGGGCACGGGTCCTGCCGCCCTTGCCGAAGTTCTGCGTGTCGAAGGAGATCATCTTCTGCAGCATCCCCAGCGGGTCGCCGCCGGCGGCAGCGGCGGCTCGGGCAGATGCGGGCGCCCCCGCCGGCGCTGACCCGGGAGCGGCGCTCGCCGGCGTGCTGCCGCGCAGGAAGCTGGCGCTGCCGACGCCGGCGGCGGTGAGGGCGGCGACGCCACCCACCCGTGTGACGAAGGCGCGGCGGTCGAGCCCGGTGGGCACGGGGGTGGACGAGGGGTCGGCGGTGGGCGAGGGGTCAGGCGAAGGGGTGGACGCAGGGGTCGGTGGGGTCATTGGGGGTTCCTCGATTCACAGCGGTGTGATGCGTGGACCCTCCCCACCTTCGTCCGGTATGTCGTGAATGTCCTGCCGGACCTCCTCGCCGTCGCCCAGCGGTGGAAGCGCGGGGACGAGCGGCACGGACTCGACGTCGATGCCGTCCTCTACTGATGTATCGCGTGGACAGTAGACAGCGCCATACGAGTGCATCGAGGGCGACACGATGCCCGCGTATCCGCACTTCTCGGGATATCGCTAGACGGACCCATACCCTGCGATCGTGGACCCGATCCGTAACCCCTACGCGCCCGGCGCCGGCCAGCGACCCCCCGAGCTCGCGGGGCGCGACGAGCAGCTCCAGGCGTTCGACATCGTGCTGGAGCGCATCGCTCGCGGCCGCCCCGAGCGGTCCATCGTCCTGACGGGGCTGCGCGGCGTCGGGAAGACGGTGCTGCTCAACGCCCTGCGATCTGCGGCGGTCCGCGCCCACTGGGGAACCGGCAAGCTCGAGGCGCGCCCCGACCAGGGCCTGCGCCGCC
The DNA here is from genome assembly GCF_001428025.1 of Phycicoccus sp. Soil748. GTDB lineage: Bacteria > Actinomycetota > Actinomycetes > Actinomycetales > Dermatophilaceae > Pedococcus. The sequence continues at coordinate 138,189 of NZ_LMSC01000006.1, forward strand.
CGCTCTCCGCGGCGCTGCACGTCGCGGTCCGCGAGCTCGGCCACCCGCAGGGCGACGACGTCGACCACGTGCTCGGCGTCATCAAGGCGTTCGCCCAGCGCGACGCCGCTCCCGGCGCCAAGCTGCGCGAGAAGTGGAACCCCGGCATCGACGCCCCCGCGATCACCGGTCGCGCCGACTCCGGCGACATCGAGATCGACCTCGTCGAGCTGCTCACCGACGTGGGCGGGCTGGCCGCCGACGTCGGCAAGGGCGTCGCCGTCTTCGTCGACGAGATGCAGGACCTGTCGCCGGAGGACGTCTCCGCGGTCTGCGCCGCCTGCCACGAGATCTCGCAGTCCGGCCTGCCCGTCATCGTCGTCGGCGCCGGCCTGCCGCACCTGCCAGCAGTGCTCTCGGCGTCGAAGTCATACTCCGAGCGGCTCTTCCGCTACCAGCGCATCGACCGCCTCGACCGCACCGCCGCCGACCTGGCCCTGGTCGCGCCGGCGCAGGACGAGGGCGCGGAGTTCACGCCCGAGGCGCTCGCGGCGATGTATGCAGCCACGGCCGGGTACCCGTACTTCGTCCAGGCGTACGGCAAGGTCGCCTGGGACGTCGCGCCGCGGACGCCCATCACCGAGGACGACGTCAAGGTCGCCGCCCCGGAGGCGGAGGCGGAGCTTGCCGTCGGGTTCTTCGGCTCCAGGTTCGAGCGGGCGACGCCGGCCGAGCGCGAGTACCTGCGCGCCATGGCGGACGCCGCGGTCGCCATGGTCGAGTCGGGCGAGGAGGTCGACGAGACCGAGTCGGTGCCGACCTCGGCCGTCGCCACGCTGCTGGACCGCAAGCCGCAGTCGCTGTCACCCGCCCGCGACGCCCTGCTCAAGAAGGGCCTCATCTACTCGGGCGAGCGCGGCCGGATCGCGTTCACCGTGCCGCACTTCGGCCGCTACCTGCGCGCCACCGGCTGAGCCCACCAACCGTATGGCGCGCGCGACGGGTCCGGGGGACGGGGTCGTCCTCGAGTCCGAGCGCCTCGTGCTGGGGTCTTGGCGGCCGGGTGAGGGGGTCGTCCAGCACCAGCTGTGGAGCGAGCGCGACGACCGCGTGCCCCCGCACCGCCGCATCGACCGCGCGGGCCACCCCACGGTCCAGGAGCTCGAGGAGTCGATCCGCACCGCGCCGCCGCCGTCGTCGACCGGCCTGCTGGCCGTCGAGCGCAGGGTCGAGGGCGACGTCATCGGCTGCTGCGGACTCGTCGACAGCGGACGCGGCGCCGACGGCGAGCCCGAGCTGGCGTTCGAGCTGCTCCGCCGCGCCTGGGGGCAGGGCTATGCCACCGAGGCGTCCGAGGCGGTGATCGACTGGGCCAGGTCGTCCGGGCACCAGCGGCTGTGGGCAACGGTCTGGGACTGGAACACCGCGTCGCGCCGGGTGCTGGCCAAGCTCGGCTTCGTCGAGTCCGGTCGGATCGAGGTGGACCCGGTCCACGGCACGACGCTGTTCACGACCCGGCGGCTCTGACCTGGGGCATCGCCGCGTGGGCCACGGTCATCGCCCCACGCAGCACGAGCGTGCCGGGCTCGGGGTCCACCGCCACGCGGCCGGGTCCCCAGAGCTCCGGCAGCGTCCAGCGCCGGGCTGCCGAGAGGGCGGCGTCGACGTATCCCGGGTAGGCCAGGGTCCCTCCTGCGAGCACGAGCCGCCCGCCCTCAGGCCTAGCCGACCTCCCGGGCCTCGAGGTCGAGCAGGAAGCGCTTGGCCTCCAGCCCGCCGGCGTACCCGGTCAGCGCGCCGTTCGAGGCGACGACCCGGTGGCACGGCAGCACGACGCAGAGCGGGTTCGCGCCCAGCGCCGCGCCCACCGCGCGGGCAGCCGAGGGGCGCTCCACGAGCCGCGCCAGCTCGCCGTACGTGGCCCGGTGGCCGTACGTGACCGCGGAGGCGAGGCGTGGCAGCACGACCCGCTGGAAGTCGGAGGCGAGGGCGAGGTCGGTGGGCAGCGTGAAGGCGTGCAGCCGCCCGGCGAGGAACTCCTCGAGCTGGCGCCGCGCCTCGTCGAGCTCGCGTGGCTGGCGCAGGATCCGCGGTGAGACATTGAGGCTGAGGCGCGTCAGGACGGTCGCCTCGACGTCGGGGGAGGGGACGAACGTCGAGGCAACCAGTGCACCAGCGGCGTTGCGGGCCAACAGCATCCGGCCCACCGCGGTGTCCTCGATGACGTAGCTGACGTCCGAGGGCTCGAGGGTGGGTGGCTGGATCCCGCGCGGCTCGAACCGGCCCAGCGGGGCGAGCGTCGCAGCGGTCTCGAGCTCCTCGGGAGCAGGCGTCATACGGCTCATGGCAGGTCCTTCCGCAGGGTGGCGAGCGCGTCGCTCACCAGGCGCCGGCTCATGGCCGGCGAGCAGCCGAGGGCGGCGGCGATGGTCGGGTGGTCGAGGTCGACGACGTACTTGAGGACGACGGCCTCGCGCTGTCGCGGGGGCAGGGCGTGGACCGCCGACCACAGGGGCGCGTCGGGCAGGTCGGCATCGGCACCCGTGACCGCCGGCTCACGGGTGGCCAGTGACGCCGGGTCGTCGTGCGGCACGGCACGCCGGGCACGCCCGCGGTGGGCGTCCATGGCGCAGCGGTGGGTGATGGTGAGCAGCCAGCCGCGCAGGTTGGCGGTCGAGCGCAGCGACGGGTATGCCGCGAGCGCCTGGGTCCACGCCTGTTGCGCGACGTCGTCGCCGTCGACCGGTCCGGCGAGCGCGTGGGCGAGGCGGGCCACGTCGCGCCAGTGGGCGTCGACGAGGAGCTGGAAGGCGGGGAGCTGCACACCCATCGAACGCGGCACCCCCTCTGCGTGTGAGTCGGCGCGCCGCGCGGTGCCCCGGGCGGCCGGCGGTGTCCGATATGGAACCATGGTGCCGTGCCTGACGAAGCCGTCTCCGTGCGGCCCGGTGCCGTGCCACGACGCGGCCCGCTGGTGATCGCCCACCGCGGCTCCAGCCTCGCGGAGCCCGAGCACACCCTCAAGGCCTACCGCCGGGCCATCGAGGAGGGGGCCGACGCCCTCGAGTGCGACGTCCGGCTCACCGCCGACTCCCACCTCGTGTGCGTCCACGACCGCCGCGTCAACCGCACCTCCAACGGCCGGGGCAGCGTCTCCACGCTGGAGCTGGCCGAGCTCGAGGGCATGGACTGGGGTTCGTGGAAGCAGGCGCACGGGGAGGACCCGGAGCTCCCGGACCGCGACCGCAACCGGCTCCTCACCCTGCGCAGCCTTCTCACCACGGTGACCGCCTCGGAGCGGCCCATCGGGCTCGCCATCGAGACCAAGCACCCCACGCGGTACGCCGGCCTCGTCGAGCGGCAGCTCGCCCGGGTGCTGGCCGACTTCGACCTCGACGGGCCGCAGCGACCCGGCCACCACTGGGTGCGGGTGATGTCGTTCTCCCAGCTCGCCGTCCAGCGGATGCGCCAGCTCTGCCCCGACGTGCCGGCGGTCTACCTCATCGAGGAGTCGGTGCCGCTGCGGTTCCGCGACGGGTCGCTGCCCCGCGGCATCCACACCGTCGGGCTCGACATCCAGATCGTGCGCCGGTGGCCGGAAACCGTGGCGCGACAGCACCGTCGGGGACACGAGGTCTACGCCTGGACGGTCGACGAACCCGCCGACGTGCAGCTCTGCCTCGAGCTCGGCGTCGACGCCATCATCAGCAACCACCCGAGCGCAGTCCTCGACGCCCTGCGCACGACTCGGTAGTCTCCGTCCCAATTCTCCCGCGACGATGGGATCTGGCAACGGCATGAGAGCACCACAACCCGACCGCGCCATGCGGTCCGTGCCGTCGTCTCCCCGCAGGAGCAGTGACTCCGCCCGCACCATACGCGTGCCGTGGCGCGCCACCAGCGTCTCCAAGGTGCGTCGCACGCTGGTCGAGGACCTCGAGTCCCGTGACGTGCCGACGGTGGTCGTCGACGAGGCCGAGATCGTGGTGTCCGAGCTGGTGTCCAACGCGATCCGTCACGCCCGCGCGCTGTCCGACGGCAACCTGCGGGTCCACTGGAAGGTCAAGGCCGGCGTGGTGGAGGTCGAGGTCACCGACGGCGGCAGCGAGAGCAGCCCCCGGCCCGCCCCCCGCACCATCTGGGCGCCCTCGGGCCGGGGCCTGCGGATCGTCCGCTCGCTCGCCCACGAGTGGGGCGTCACCGAGGACCGCAACGGCACGACCGTGTGGGCGTCGCTCGGCGGCCCCTCGCGCCGCCGCAGCCACTGACTGCCGCCCGCGGCGGCCCACTAGGGTTTGCGCCATGGGTAAGGCATCGCGGCGCCGCAGGACCGGCGCAGACCAGGGCTCCACCGACACCAGGCGCACGAAGGTCGAGCCGGCTCCCTTCGTCGCGCGCCCGTTCCAGGGCCTGCCCAACGAGACGGACTGGGTCGCGATGCGCGAGATCCTCCCCGCCGCCACGGCCACCATCGCCTTCGCCGACGGCAAGGCTCCCGAGTCCTCGCCGACCGAGGTCACCGTGGCGACCGTGCTGCCGATGGCCTGGCCGGGCCTGCACCGCGCCGACGGCACCGTCTTCCTCGGCACCCAGTCCGGCTCGGTGTCGGGGGACGCCTCCCGCGACCTCGCGACCTCGCTGCTCGCGGCCGCCTCTGCGGAGCAGGGCACCCCGATCGCCTCGACGCCTGCCTCGACCGTCGAGACGCCGCGGCTGCAGGACCTGCTCGACACGACGAGGCCCTTCGAGGTCACCGTGCACGAGGGCTTCGACTTCTGGGTCGGCGACAGCGAGCTCGACGACGACGCCAAGGCGTCGCTGGAGCGGGCCAACGAGTCGGTCATCCCCACGACCAAGATGGACGCCGCGCCTTCCGCGTACTGGTGCCGCATCGGCGAGCGCACGCACATCCGCCTCGTGCTGCCCGAGGACGAGGACGTCGCCACCGACGCCCTGTCGCGCCTGCACGCCGGCGGCGAGAGCGGCCTCGGCGGCGAGACGCGCCTCCTGGGCGCCTTCCGCGCCTGCGGCCTGCTCGTCCCGGTCTGGGACCTCGACCCGGAGCTGACCGCGGCCGACTACGAGTCCGAGCTCGCCTCCTTCATGACGCGGTACGCCGCGGCGGTCGAGTCGACCGAGCCGCTCACCGCCGACGAGCGGCGCGCGAAGTCGGGCCTGCTCAGCCGCCAGGTCACCCTCCGCTGACATGACCTCCACGGAGCTCGTATGACGTCCGCGGACGGGCGCCGCGTGGGCGTCGCGGCGGTGCTCCCGGCCAAGGACGAGGCGGAGCGGATCGCCGCGACGGTGACCGCCGTGCGCGCCATACCCGGCGTGGACCTGGTCGTGGTCGTGGACGACGGCAGCTCCGACGACACCGCCGAGCTGGCGCGGGAGGCCGGCGCCGAGGTCGCCCGGCACGCCCGCAACCGCGGCAAGGCCGCCGCCATGATGACCGGTGCGGCGCACGTCGCCCGGCACGAGGCGGTCGAGCGCGGGGCCGACGCCACGCTTCCGGCGCGCCCGCTGCTGTTCGTCGACGGCGACCTCGAGGCCTCCGCCGCCAACGTCGCGGGTCTCGTGCCGCCCGTCCTCGAGGGCCGCGCCGACATGACCATCGCCACCCTGCCACCGCAGAAGACGGCCGGCGGGGGGCGTGGGTTCGTGGTCCGGCTGGCCCGGAAGGGGATCGCCGACCTCACCGGCTTCGAGGCCGTGCAGCCGCTGTCGGGGATGCGCTGCATCACGCGCGAGGCGTTCGACGCGGCGACCCCGCTGGCCCGCGGTTGGGGCGTCGAGGTCGGGCTCACCGTCGACGTGCTGCTCGCCGGGATGCGCGTCGAGGAGGTGCCCTGCGACCTGCACCACCGGGTCAGCGGGAGCGACTGGCGCGGGCAGCTGCACCGGGCCCGCCAGTACCGCGACGTGGCCCTCGCCCTGGCGCGTCGGCGCGCGCGGCGCGGCCTGCGCTGACCAGACTGCACCCCATGGGGGCCTCGGTGCGGACACGGCTGGGGACGGCCGGCACCGCCGCGTCGTTCGTCCTGCTGCTCCTCGTCGGCGTCGCCGGCCCCAACGCCGCCCGCCCGGGTCTCGGCCCGCGGGGCTGGGCCCCGGGCGACCTCGGCTGGCACCTGACCTCCGCGGTGGTCACGGGCCTGTTGTGGGCGGCATACGTCGTGGGTGCGTTCGGGGTGCTCGGCCGCTTGCGCGAGGCCGGTCGCGGACCGGGTACGGCCGTCGCTGTGGGCCGGGCGGCGGCGTTCCTGCGGGAGTGGCGGGTGCCGCTCCTGCTGGGGGTGGCGGCGCTGCTCACCGCACCGTTCGGGTCGGCCGACCACACCAACTACGCGGCGTACGGTCGCATCGCCGCGGGTGGGGGTGACCCGTACCTCACGCCGCCGGACCGGTGGGCGGCCGGTGACCCGGTGACGAGCCGGGTGGAGCCTCCGTGGACGCACACGGTGAGCATCTACGGACCGTTCGCCACGGCCCTGCAGGCGCTGACGTCGCTCGTCGGTGGCGACAACCTGCGCCAGACCGTCTGGGCCTGGCAGGTGCTCGTCGTGGTGGCCTGGCTCGCGGTGCGGCTACTCCTGCGACGGGCCGGGGCCGACCGGCAGCGGGTCGACACCCTGTGGACCCTCAACCCGCTGGTGTTCGGCATCGGCGTCCTCGGCGCGCACGTCGACCTGGTCGCCGGGGCCCTGGTGCTCGCCGCGCTCGTCGTCGCCTCACGCAGCCCTGTGGTCGCGGGGCTGGTCGGTGGGCTGGCGGTCTCGACCAAGGTCACCTGCGGCGTGGCCGGCGTCGCGCTGCTGCTCGCGTGGTGGGTGCACGAGCGGGGTTCCTTCGTGCGACGAACGGTCCAGGTCGTCGTCGCCGCCCTGCTCGTCGCGGTGCCGCTGCACGTCTGGGCGGGGCCGCACGTCTTCGACCAGCTCGACCGGGCCCGACGCTCGATCTCGCTGGCCACGCCGTGGCGGCTGCTGTTCGAGTGGCTCGCGGGCGGACCCCTGGCCGCGTCGACCGCCCGCACGGTCATCACCGCACTGTCCGTGGTCCTGGCCATCGGCCTGGTCGTCGTCCTCACCCGCCTGACCCGCGACTCCGCGGCCCTCGCCGTGACGGCGCCCGGGCAGGCACACCTCGTGACCACGGTGGCGGCGGCGCGGTGGCTGGTGGTCCTCAGCGCCGCGTACACGCTGGCGGCGCCGTACTCGCTGCCCTGGTACGACCTGCTCACCTGGGTGGCGCTGCCCCTGCTGGCTCCCGGCGTCCTCGACGTCGCGCTGCTGGTGCGGCTCGCGACGATGGGCGTCGCCTACGTGCCGGGCCGGGTGGTCGGCATGACACCCTCGGTCGAGCGGCTCACCCTCGGCGTACGCCGCCGGGTCGCCCCGTGGCTCGTCCTCGGGGTCTGGGGGTGGCTCAGCCTCGCCGCTTCGCGCGGGTGGTCGCGCCGGCGCGAGCCTCGTCCTCCAGCACCCTGACGCTGACGGCGATGATCAGCGGCACCGCGATGATGGCGCCGTTGGCAGGGATCGCCACGCCGGAGTCGTTGATGGCGAAGCCGATGGTGAGCATCACGAGCAGCGCGATGAGCCCGGGTCGCAGCGTCGGGCACGCCTCGTACGACCGCTCCAGCGCCCGGGAGCCCCACGAGGTGGGCCGGGCGAGGATGTAGATGACGAAGACCAGCGCGATGGGGACGAGCAGCGCGAGGCGGTAGTTGCCGAACAGGATCGTGATGTTCTGCTCGAGCTTGCGGACGACGATGTCCCACGCGCCGCCGGTGAACAGCGACTCGAAGAACCGCCCGAGGTGGGACTGGTCGTCGGTGGGACGCAGCGAGTCGAGGAACCCCACGAGCAGGAACAGCCCCACGGTCACCCCGGCGATGATCGCGCCGCGACGCCAGGTCACGCGGATGCCGAGGATCGCGAGCACGAGGTAGGCCAGCGCCGGCAACAGCGCGGGCGGACCACCGCCGTCGGCGCCCCAGGCCGGGGACCCGTCGACGACGACCGCAGCGAGGCCGATGACCAGCACCGCCAGGGCCGCCCGGCGCGGCTGGCCGCGCTTGACGTAGCAGCCCGACGCCGCGATGCACAGCAGGATCGCGGAGGTGGCGAAGAGCGCGAAGGTGACGTTGCCCATGCCGTAGAACCGGCCGCCCACCACGGGCTGCAGCCCCATGAGTGAGGAGATCTGCAGGCGCCCGCCCAGGATGATGTCGATGCCGAGGACGAGCAGGGTCGCCAGCGAGACGGCGGCCAGCGGCCCGGTGAGCCGGCCGCCCCACGGGCCCAGGAACGCGATGGCCGACAGGACCGCCACGAACAGCCCGACCGAGCCGACGATCGCCAGCATCGGCACGGGGAACCGCCACCACGGGACGAGGTTGGCCAGGAACGTCGCGGCCGGCACCGTCGCGGCGACGACAGCCACGCGGCGCACGATGCGCAGCAGGCGCAGCCGCAGGTCGGTGGAGCCGAAGTCGCGGCGCCACACGATCGCCGCGAACAGGTAGATCGCGATCTGGGTGTAGACGACGCCGTTGAAGAACGGCGGCACGAGCGCGTGGACCTCGTGGCTGGCCTCGTCGAAGTCGATGAGTCCCCGCAGCCGGTCGCGCGCCGCCGACTCGGAGTTGTCGTCGGCCTCGCCGCGGTAGAGCGGCGAGCCGCCGAGGCCCGAGGGGACCGGGACGGCCGCGGCGTGCAGCAGCGTCACGGTGAGGTCGGCCGCCTGGACGAGGCCCGGCTGCTTGGTCGACTTGGAGTCGAGGGTGCCCGAGCCGAAGTGCGGGCCCTTCGCCGCGACCAACCGCAGCCGCTCGCTCGACCCGGCGTCGGAGAGGCTGGCGACGACGACGTCGGAACCGCTCGGGGCCGCCTTCAGCACCTCGCTGATGCGCTTGTCGATGACGGCCGCCTGGTCGGCGCGGCTGCCCGCGCTGGAACCCGAGCCGGCGCCGGCCACCTGGGGCTCGCCCGGCGGGAGGTCCGCGGGGTCGCGCAAAGAGCCCACGTCGACGAGCGTGACGCGGCAGCGGGAGAGCTCGCCGGTGAGCTGGGAGGCGTCGTACGCGGCATACCGCGGCACCGCTCCCGAGCTGTAGGCCGCGCCGACCCCGGCTCCGGGGCCCACGGCCTGGACGCACTGCCCGTTGGACGCGAGGGTCTCGCCGAGCGTGCCGAGGTGGGAGCCGAACCGCTTGGCGTCGGCGGCCTTGACGTAGTGGTCCCACCCGGGGACGACGCCGCTGTCCACGGTGGGCACGGGCGGGCACGGGTCGGTCGTCGTGCGGTTGCCGCCCTTGCCGGTGCCGGCCGCGGCGGCCCGGTCGCCTGCCGACAGGCTGAGCCACCCGTCGATGGGGCAGGTGTTGGTGAACACCGAGCGCACCGACAGCGCCGCGGTGGAGCCGTCGCGCAGCAGCGACCACAGGGCCGGCGTGGCCTTGGCGTCGACGTCGCTCCAGGTGAGGCCGCCGGTGCCGACGAGGATCACCGGGTTGGGGCCGTCGGTGGCCGGGGCGGCCAGGGGAGCGCCCTCGACGACCGACGTGGCGGTGGATGGGGTCCGTGCCGAGGCCGAGGCCGACGTGGAGGCGGTCGACGCGGAGGCGCTCGTGCCCGGGGCGGTCGAGGACGTGGCGGCTGCGGTGCGGACGGTGGCGGGGAGGACGACAGCCGACAGGATGGCGAGCAGGCCGGCGAGACGGAGCAGGGCGCGGCGGGTCACCGGTACAGGCTACGGGTCGGCCGACGCGCAAGAATGGGCGCGTGACGACGACGACCCCGGCCACGGCGCCCCCAGGACGCCCGCCGCGACGCGTCGGCGCCGCCACCTCCCGCATCTCTGCCGCCGTCGCGCGGGCCACCCGGTGGACGGCCGCGCAGGTCAGTGGGTGGTCGAGCCGCTCGCGGTGGGCGCTCGCGGTCTTCATCGTCCTGGCCGGGGCCTCGATCCCGGTGCTGCGCTACCTCGTCTTCTGGCCGCTGGACCAGTGGCAGGTCGACGTCGAGGTCTACCGCGAGGCCGGTGTCTCGATCCTCACCGGACGTCCCATCTACTCGGCGATGACCGAGGCCCCCCAGCTGCTGCCCTTCACCTACCCGCCGTTCGCCGCGGTGATCGCGGTGCCGCTGGCGCTGCTGCCGTTCGGGGCGGTCGGGTGGCTCTGGACCGCCGCCCAGGTCGCGGCCACCACGGCCATCGTCTGGTACGCCGGGTGGCGGCTCATCCACCGCACCGGCCCGCTGGCCCCGGTCACCCTGGCCCTGCTGACCGTGCCGATGCTCTGGCTGCACCCGGTCTCCGACGGCCTGCGGTTCGGCCAGGTCAACGCCTTCATGGTCCTGGCCTGCCTCATGGACCTGCGCCGTCCGCGCCCCGGCGTGCTGCGCCGCATACCTCCGGGCGTCCTGGTCGGGCTCGCCATGTCGATCAAGCTCACCCCCGGCGTCTTCGTCGTCCACTACCTCCTGAACAAGCGGTGGAAGGAGGCCGCGACCGCGGTCGGCACCGCCGTCGCCGTCACCGTCGGGGCGTGGCTGCTGCTGCCCGAGGCGTCGTTCGCGTTCTGGGGCGGGGCGCTGCAGGACCCCACCCGGCTCGGGCCCAACGCCGGCACCTCCAACCAGAGCATCCGCGGGTTCCTCCTGCGCGTAGGGCCTGACGGGTTCGCCGGCAACGTGCTCTGGCTGGTCCTGGTCGCCGTCGTCGGGGTCGTCGGCTACGCCCTCGCGCGCCGGGCCCACCGGGCGGGTGACTCGATCAGCGAGGTCGCCGCCGTCGGCCTCATGGCGGTCCTGCTCTCGCCGGTGGCGTGGATCCACCACCTGCACTGGATGGTCGTCGTCGTCCTCGCGGTCCTCGGCGCCGACCCGTGGCGCGACCGTCGCCGGCTCGTCGCAGCGGCCGTCGTCACCGGCTTCTTCCTGTGCCGCATGCCCTGGTGGGGCATCTCGTGGCTCAGCCACCCGCACTGGCCCCAGTGGCCGGGACGGATCCTGCAGAACGCCGACACGTTCGGTTCGCTGCTCGCGCTCGGCCTGCTCTGGTGGGCGCTGCACCTGCCCGAGGCGGTACGGCGCGCGGAGGCGCCGGGTGCCGAGCCCACCGAGGTCGGGGCGGCTGAGCGGTGAGGGTCGCCGTCCTCGACGACCACCAGTCGGCGTTCGGTCAGCTCGACGCGGCCCGACGCCTCCACGGCCACGAGGTGGTCACGTTCGCCGACCCGGTCACCGGTGACGCCCTGGTGGAGCGGCTCGACGGCTTCGACGCGGTCGTCCTGCTCCAGCAGCGCACCGCCCTGCCCGCTGAGGTCGTCGCACGGCTGCGGACGGTCCGGCTCGTCAGCCAGACGGGTCGCAACACCGGACACCTCGACCTCGCCGCGCTCGCGGCCCGCCGCATCACGGTCTGCGCCGGTGGCGCAGGATCCCCGGCCGCGACGGCAGAGCTCACCTGGGGGCTCGTCCTCTCCGCGCTGCGCCACCTGCCCGCCGAGGTGGCCCGGCTGCGCGACGGGCAGTGGCAGGGCTCGGTCGGGACGTCGGTGGCCGGCCGGGTGCTGGGCGTCTACGGGTACGGCCGCATCGGCAGCAGGGTGGCTGCGATCGGCCGGGCCTTCGACATGCGGGTGGTCTGCTGGGGCCGGTCGGGTTCGCAGGACCGGGCGCGCGAGGCCGGGTACCAGGTCGCGAGCAGCCGGGAGGCGTTCTTCGCCGGGGCCGACGTGCTGTGCGTGCACCTGCCGCTCAACGGCGGGACCCGGGGCATCGTCACGGCCGCGGACCTGTCCCTGATGAAGCCGGCGGCGCTCTTCGTCAACACCTCGCGCGCGGGACTGGTGGAGCCCGGTGCCCTGGCCGCCGCCGTGGCCGCGGGCCGACCCGGTCGCGCCGCCGTCGACGTCTTCGACACCGAGCCGGTGCTCGACGCCGCCGACGCGCTGCTGGCCCTGCCCGGTGTCACCGCGACGCCGCACCTCGGCTACGTCACCTGGGACGTGCTCGAGAGCCTCTACGGCACCGCGGTCGACCAGGTGCTCGCGTTCGCCGCCGGCGACCCCGTCAACGTCGTCGGGTGACCGGTACGCACGGACGACCCGCTTCAGCGGTGGAAGACGCCGATGATCTCGAGCGCCGTCACCAGCGCGAGCAGCAGGCAGACCGTGCCGCCGACGCGACGGATGGTCGCGAGCTTCACGCGTGAGAGCAGGACCCGGCCGAGGATGGTCGCGAGCCCGGAGATCACGACCAGCGCGAGGAACGCGCCGAGGAACACCGACAGCGGCTCGTGGTAGCGCAGCACCAGGGTCGCGGTGAGGATCTGCGACAGGTCGCCCCACTCGGCGAGGAACAGCACCCCGAACGACACCCCGATGGCCTTGAGCCCTACGGCCGTGGCAGCGCCCTTGTGGGAGAACTCCTCCTCCGCCTCGGCCTCCTCCTCGTCGGCCTTGGACGCCCCGCGCAGCAGCAGCACGCCGCCGACGAGGAACATCACCGCCGCGAAGATCTCGACCGGGCGCTTCGGCAGCTGGGCGAGGAGTCCACCCACCGAGACCGCCACGAGCGTCTGCACGAGGAACGCCAGCGACACCCCGATCCACACGAACAGCGGCCGGAACCGCGTGGCGAGCACGAGGGTGGCGATGAAGGTCTTGTCCGGGAGCTCCACGAGGAAGATCGCGCCGAAGACGATGGCGACGGTGAGCAGGCTGAGTTCCATAGGGCGTCGACTGTATCGGCGCGCCCCCAATACGCTTCCGGGGTGTCCGACACCGCCGTGGCCCTGACCGCCCTCGTCGTCGCGTCGCTCGCGCTGGCGGTCGCCGCGTGGGCCGTCGCGCAGGCGGCGCAGGTGCGCGGCCGCCTGCGGCACGTCGAGTCGCAGCGACCGGTGGGTGCAGGTGACCTCGCGGCCCTGCGGTCCGACATCGCCCAGGCGCTGCGGCACGTGGCCGTGGTGCGCTACGACGCGTTCGGCGACATGGGTGGGCGGCTGTCGTTCAGCGCGGCGGTGGTCGACGACCGCGGTGACGGCCTGGTGTTCTCCTCCATCCACGCACGCGGCGAGTCCCGCACCTACGCCAAGGGTGTCGTCGGCGGCGGCTCCGACGCGACCCTGACCCCCGAGGAGCAGCAGGCCCTCGCCGCCGCCCGCACCGGACACCAGAAGGCGTGACACCCGTGAGCACCCCGACCTCCCCCGCCCCCGCCCGGTACGCCTACCTCGGACCGGCCGGCACCTTCACCCAGATGGCCCTCGACGCCTGGGAGCCGTCGGCCGGCGCCGAGCACCGGCCCTGCGGCTCGGTCGACGCCGCCCTGGCCCTGCTGCGTGCCGGTGAGGTCGACGGCGCGATGGTGCCGATCGAGAACTCCGTCGAGGGCGGCGTGAGCGCCACGCTCGACGCCCTGGCCAGCGGCGACCCCCTCGTCGTGGTCGCCGAGGTGCTCGTCCCCATCACGTTCGTGCTCGCGGCCCGACCGGGTACGCCGCTGGAGCAGGTTCGCGCGGTCGGCACGCACAGCCACGCGTGGGCCCAGGTCCGCGGCTGGATGGACGCCCACCTGGCTTCCGCGACCTACGTGCCGACCCTGTCGACCGCTGCTGCGGCGGCGGGGCTGGCGGGGGAGGGCCCGGGTACGGCGGGTGAGCAGGCGGCATACCAGGCGGCGGTCTGCGCCCCGGTCGCCGCCACCAACCACGGGCTGGAGGTGCTCGCCGAGGACATCGGCGACAACGCCGCGGCGGTCACGCGGTTCGTGCTCGTGGCGCGGCCAGGGCGGCTGCCCGACCGCACGGGGGCAGACAAGACGACGCTGGTGCTGTTCCAGCGCGACGACCACGCCGGTGGGCTGCTCGAGCTGCTGGAGCAGCTCGCGGTGCGCGGCATCAACATGTCCCGGCTGGAGTCACGCCCCACCAAGGCCTCGATGGGCAGCTACTGCTTCTCCGTCGACATCGAGGGGCACGTGCTCGACGAGCGGGTCGGTGAGGCTCTGCTCGGGCTCAAGCGGGTCTGCGCCGAGGTGCGGTTCCTCGGCAGCTACCCGGCGGCCCACGGCACCGCGGTCCGGGTCACCCCCCACACCACCGACGACGCCTTCGCCGAGGCCCGCGCCTGGCTCCGCTCCCTCCGCACCTGACCGGCGCCGGACGACCCGCGCCTGACGCTCCTGGCGNTTCCGGGACACCTGCACAAATAGGTCCCGGATTGCCGAACGACACCCGCTTTGCCGGGGCGAGGGGTGCGGCGGCGCGGCGATGCGGCGGTGCGGCGGGCGCGGCGGCGCGGCGGTGCGGCGGCGCGGCGGTGCGGCGGTGCGGCGGCGAGGGGTATGGCGTGGGGCCGGCTACTTCTCGCGCCAGGCGCGTTCGAACGGCAGGCGCCAGGCGTGCGGTGCGACGAGCTGGTGGATGGCGTTCGGGCCCCAGGTGCCCGGCGGGTAGGACTTGACCTCGGGCGGGTTGGCCAGCAGCGGCGCCGACCGCTCCCACAGCGACTCGATGCCCTCGGCCGTCGTGAACAGCGTGTGGTCGCCGCGCATGGCGTCGAGGATCAGCCGCTCGTACGCCTCGAGGACGTCGCCGGCGCGCTCGGTCTCCTGCGTGGAGAACTGCATCGACAGCTTCTCCAGGCGCATGCCGGGGCCGGGGCGCTTGCCGTAGAACGAGAGCGACACCTTGGACTCGTCGGCGAGGTCGAAGGTCAGGTGGTCCGGGCCCGCGTTGCCGACCCCCGAGTGCGCCGGGAACATCGACCGCGGCGCCTCCTTGAACGCGATCGAGATGATGCGTGCGCCCTCGGCCATCCGCTTGCCGGTGCGCAGGTAGAACGGCACGCCGGCCCACCGCCAGTTGTCGAGGCCGACCTTGAGCGCGATGAACGTCTCTGTGTCGGAGTCGCCCGGCACCCCCTCGAGGCTGGTGTAGCCGGTGAACTGCCCGCGCACGACGTCCTGCGGCTCGACGGGCAGCAGTGACCGGAAGACCTTGTTCTTCTCCTCCGAGATCGCCCGCGGCTCCAGCGCGGTCGGCGGCTCCATCGCCACGAACGCCATGACCTGGAACAGGTGCGTGACCACCATGTCCTTGTAGGCGCCGGTCGCCTCGTAGAAGCTGGCGCGCTCGTCGAGGCCGAGGGTCTCGGGGATGTCGATCTGCACGTGGTCGATGAAGTTGCGGTTCCAGATCGGCTCGAACAGCCCGTTGGCGAACCGGAACGCGAGGATGTTCTGGGCCGCCTCCTTGCCGAGGAAGTGGTCGATCCGGAAGATCTGGCTCTCGTCGAACGTCTCGTGCACCTGGCCGTTGAGAGCGATCGCGGTCTCGAGGTCCTCGCCGAACGGCTTCTCCATGACGACCCGTGACCGCTCGACGAGCTGCGCGTCCCGCAGGACCTGGATGACGGCGACAGCCGCGCGAGGTGGCACCGAGAGGTAGTGCAGCCGCAGGACGTCCGGCCCGAGCTCCTTCTCCGCGCGGTGCACCGCCTCCGCCAGGGGACCGGGGCCGGCCGACTGGGGGACGTAGACGAGGTGGTCGTCGAACCGGTCCCACTGCTCCGGGGTCAGCCGGTGGGTGCCGTAGTCCTCGACGGCCTTGCGCGCGAACTCGCGGAACTCCGCGTCGGTCAGCTCCTCCAGAGAGGTCCCGACGACGCGTATCGCGGGGGCGAGCTCGGAGGCGGCGAGGTGGGCCAGTGCGGGCAGCAGCTTGCGCCGGGCGAGGTCGCCGGTCGCCCCGAAGATGACGACGACATGGGGCTCGGCGCGTTCGAGCGCTGCCCGTGAGGCCCGCGCGTCCGCGGCTGCCGGGTAGGAGATCGTCTGGGCGCGGTGCGCAGTCGGCTCGGGCACGAGCCGACTATCCCACCGGGACCGGGGCCGTGCACCCGAGTCGTCGGAGCCAGGCGGGCGCGGCCGCCGCCCGGGTCGTCGGACTCAGGCGACGGCAGCGGCCACGCGCTGGGCGGCCTTCTCGCGGCGGGTCGCCTTCCACCAGTGGTAGGCGAGCAGGGCGCAGACGAGGCCGTTGAGCATGCCGGCGACGACGTCGGAGATGTGGTGGGCGCCGCGGTAGAGACGGGCGAGCCCGACGAGCACGGGCAGGACACCACAGACGGTCATCACGAGACGGCGCAGGCCGTCGCGCTCGATACGGGTGGCGGCCATGAGCAGGAGCGAGAAGTAGAGCGCGGTCGAGGCGCCGGTGTGGCCGCTCGGGTAGCTCGAGGTGGGCGGCGACGCGTCCATGGGGATCGCCGGCGGGCGCTGGCGCCCCACGGCCATGGTCGCGAACAGGAAGATGGTGGCCTGCAACGAGATCGAGACCAGCGGCACGACCGACCAGCGCAGGTCACGGGTGCGCCACCACAGGATCGCCACCACGAGCAGGCAGACCCCGATGACGTACTCGGTGTTGCCGACGTGCGAGAACACCGTGCTGACGGGGTCGAGGGTGTCGGTCCGCGCGCGGTTGAAGTCAGCGGAGATGCGGTCCTCGTGGTGGTCGATCACGGCCAGCGGCCCGGTGATGAGCAGTCCGAGCCCGACCACGACCGCCCAGACCCCTATGCCGGGGAGGACGGTCCGGGTGACGAGGTCGCGGCCTTCTTGCCAATGAATCCGAGCCATGAGGAGAACGTAATGCCCACACCCAGCACATACCCTGCAAGGACGTCGGAAGGGAAGTGCGCGCCGACCATGAGCCGGTCCAGCCCGACGACCAGGACGACCACCACGGCGACCGCGACCCCGACCCGGCGGCCGGTCGTCGTCAGCAGCGGCCAGAGCAGGAACACCATGACCGTGGCGACCACCGCGATGTTGAACGCGTGGCCGGAGGGGAACGAGTAGCCCGGCGCGTGCGAGATCGGGTCCTGCACGACCGGCCGAGCTCGGCCGACCAGCGACTTGGCCTGCAGTCCGACGTTCCAGGCAACCATCATCGTGACGAACGCCCACAGCGCCCGGTTGCGCAGCCCCTTGCGCAGCCACGTCCACAGCGCGACCAGGGTGGCCAGGATGTAGACGACCCAGGGCTGGCTCACGGCCTGGATGAACAGGAACAGCCCCGACAGCCCGTGGTCGCGGGTCGCGGTCGTGGTCGCGCGGATCACGTCCTCGTCGAACCGGACCAGGGGGTCGAACTTCTGGCGCACGGCATACCCCAGGAGCAGCACGGGCAGGGTGAACAGGACCATGGCGACGACGCCGCGGGCCAGCCTCAAGGCGCGGCTGGGGCCGGGCCCCACGCGCCCGTCCCGGCTGGCCGTCGTCGCGCCCATCAGGCCGGCGACCCGACGCGGACGACCAGGGCGCCGGGCACGACCTCCGCGGCGATGGCCCGGGCCTTGCCGAGGGTGTCGCCGTCGATCTGGACCTCCTGCGGCCGGTCGGCGCGCACGCGGACCGTCTCGGAGGTGTGGTGGTCCACCCGCTCGTGGCCGGCCCGCTTCTTGGACGCGATGCGCGCGGCGACCGCGGCCCAGCCGACGACACCCTTCGGGGAGAGCACGACGGTGTCGAGCAGGCCGTCGTCGACCTCCGCCTCGGGCATGAGGACGAGGCCGCCGAGCAGCTTGCCGCAGTTGCCGATGACGACCGTGCGGGCGCGGCGGCTGAGCTCCTCCTGGTCGTCGAACTTCACGCGCACCTTGAACTGGGCGCCGCGCAGGTTCTTCGCGCCCGACACGACGTAGGCGGCGGGACCGACCTTGGCCTTGAGGCCCTCGGGGGCGTCGGCCATGATCGCGGCGTCGAAGCCGAGCCCGGCCATGACGAGGAAGATGTGCTGCGCGGGTCGCTCGTGCTCGCCGGACTGGTCGATGGTCAGGCGGCCGACGTCGACCCGCTTGTTCTGGCCCATGAGGGCGACCCGGAGCGCGTCACCGAGGTCGTCGACGGGCAGGTCGAGGTTGCGCGCCAGCAGGTTGCCGGTGCCGCCGGGCAGGAGCCCCATGGGGGTGTCGCTGCCGACGAGCGCCTCGGCGACCGCCCGGACCGTGCCGTCGCCGCCGAGCGGGCAGACGAGGTCGACGTCCTGCTCGAGCGCCTGACGGGTCTGGCCCTGGCCGACGTCCTTCTGCGTGGTCTCGAGGAACAGGGGGGTGGCCCAGCCGAGCGCCGCCGACTCCTCGGTGATCTGCCGCTTGACCGCGGCCAGGTCGTCGAACTTCGTCGGGTTGATGATGATCGCGGCGCGTCGCGTGGGGGTCTCTGGCACGGTGCCCTCCGGGCGGAAGTCGTTGCGGTGCGGGCGGCGCCCCCACCGGCGTCCCCGATGGGCACCACCCGACCTGCTTCCGCGCATCCCCGCCCACCCGGCGACACCGAGAAGCAGGAGGACGACGAGGACGGCCACCACGAGGGCGACCCAACCGGAGTGTTCGTGGAGCACGGGGCGACGCTACAGGGCTGGTGGGCGGGCTGCCGTACTGTCGTCGACATGAGGGACGCAGCAGCCGACGCGGTGGTGCCGGACACCAAGGACTGGACCTGGACGCTCGAGCGGCCCTGCCCCGAGTGCGGGTTCGAGGCCGGCGCCGTCATCGCCCCCCAGGTCGCTGAGCAGGTGCTGTCGCTGACCGCCCCGTGGCGTGGCGTCCTCGACCGCCCGGACGCCGCGCGCCGCCCGCGGCCGGACGTGTGGTCGCCCTTGGAGTACGCCTGCCACGTGCGCGACGTGTGCCGGGTCTTCGAGGGCCGGGTGCGCCAGATGCTCGCCGAGGACGGGGCGCGGTTCGCCAACTGGGACCAGGACGAGGCTGCGGTGTCGGGCCGGTACGGCGAGCAGGACCCGTCCGTCGTCGCCGACGAGCTCGTGGAGGCCGCGGTCGCGACCTGCCGCACGTTCGAGGCGGTGGACGGCGACGCCTGGCAGCGGCGCGGCCTGCGCAGCAACGGCTCCGAGTTCACCGTGCTGACCCTCGGCCAGTACATGCTGCACGACCTCGCGCACCACCTCGTCGACGTCGGCGTCGTCCCCACCGCCGCAGGTCGCTGACCCGCGCTGACCACAGTCGGTCGCTGACCGCAGACGGTCGCTGACCACCGCGGGGCAGGGAGCGCGTCAGGCCTTCTGCGGGTGGCCGGTGAGCGCGGCCGCCCCACCCATGACGAGGAAGATCGAGCCGGACACGTACCTCTGCCGCTCGACGGCCCGCGGGTGGCGCCCGAGCCACTGCCCGATGGTGCCGGCGCTCAGGGCGTAGAGGCTGTCGAACGCCGCCCCGATGACGACGAACACAGCGCCGAGCACGAGCACCTGCGACCAGATCGGCCCGGACTCGCGGTGCAGGAACTGCGGGAAGAACGCCACGAAGAAGACGGCCGTCTTGGGGTTGGAGATGCCGACGAGGAACGCGTCGCCGAACGCCCGGCGCGGGTTGGTGACCGGCACCCGGTCGAGGGCGAAGTGCCCCTTGCTGCGGAACTCGCGGACCGCCAGCCACAGCAGGTAGGCCGCGCCGGCGTACTTCACGACCGAGAAGGCCAGCACCGACGAGCTGATGACCGCGGACAGCCCGAACGCCGTCGCCACCACCATCAGCGCGGTCGCGGTCTCGATGCCGGCCATCGACGCGATCGCGAGCCGGCGGCTGCCGTGCCCGATGCCCCGCGAGATGAGGAAGAGCATCGCCGGCCCCGGCAGCAGGATGAGCGCGGTGGCGGCAAGGGCGAAGGCACCCAGGGTGGCAGCGGACGGCATACGGCAAGGATCGGGCCCGGCCGCCGCGGGAGGCAACGGGAAATCGACTGGTGGACGCTCGCTAGGCTGGCCCGCGTGATCGACATCAAGCTCCTGCGCGAGGACCCGGACCGCGTCCGCGCCTCGCAGCGCGCCCGTGGTGAGGACGAGGGGATCGTCGACGCGATCCTCGCTGCCGAGCAGACCCACCGCTCCTCCCTGACGGAGTTCGAGCAGCTGCGCGCCCAGCAGAAGTCGATGGGCAAGCAGGTCGCGCAGGCCCAGGGCGACGAGAAGCAGGCGCTGCTGGCGCAGACCAAGGACCTCGCGGCGCGGGTCAAGCAGCTGCAGGCCGACGCGGACGCCGCGCAGGCCTCGCTCGCCACCCTGATCCGCCAGGTCGGCAACGTCGTCGAGGACGGCGTGCCGGTCGGCGGCGAGGACGACTACACCGTGCTGGAGACGGTCGGGGAGATCCCGGAATTCGACTTCGAGGCGAAGGACCACCTCGCCCTCGGGGAGTCGCTCGCGGCCATCGACATGGAGCGCGGCGCCAAGGTCGGCGGCTCGCGGTTCTACTTCCTCACCGGCGTCGGTGCGCGGCTCGAGCTGGCGCTGCTCAACATGGGCATCGCCCAGGCCGTCGAGCACGGGTTCACCCCGATGATCACGCCCACGCTCGTCAAGACCGACGTGATGGCCGGTGCCGGGTTCATCGACAAGCACGGCGAGGAGGTCTACCGGCTCGCCGACGACGACCTCTGGCTCACCGGCACCTCCGAGGTCGCCCTCGCCGGCTACCACGCCGACGAGATCCTCGACCTGTCCGGCGGCCCGAAGCGGTATGCCGGCTGGTCGGCCTGCTACCGCCGCGAGGCCGGGTCGCACGGCAAGGACACCCGCGGCATCATCCGCGTGCACCAGTTCCACAAGGTCGAGATGTTCACCTACTGCCGCGTCGAGGACGCCGCCGCGGAGCACCAGCGGCTGCTCGGCTGGGAGAAGGAGATGCTCGCCAAGATCGAGGTCCCCTACCGCGTGATCGACACCGCGGCCGGCGACCTCGGTGGCCCCGCGGCCCGCAAGTTCGACTGCGAGGCGTGGGTCCCGACGCAGGGCCGCTACCGCGAGCTCACCTCGACCTCCAACTGCACGACGTACCAGGCGCGGCGGCTCAACACGCGTGAGCGCGACCCGAACGGCCAGGGCACCCGCGCCGTCGCCACGCTCAACGGCACGCTCGCCACGACCCGCTGGATGGTCGCGATCCTCGAGAACCACCAGCAGGCCGACGGCTCGGTCGTCGTCCCCAAGGCGCTGCAGCCCTTCCTCGGCCTCGAGGTCCTGAAGCCGGTCTAGTCCACCGGGGGTGCTCCCGGACCGTCGCGGTTAGGTTGGACCGATGACCGAGCGACAGCTGCCCAAGTGGTCCGAGCTCAAGCCGCTGCTGCGGCCCAAGCCGATCGAGCTCGACGCCAGGAAGCGGCGCCTGGACGCCGCGCTCACCATCGCCGACCTGCGCGCGGTGGCCAAGCGGCGTACCCCCACGTCGGTCTTCGACTACACCGACGGCGCCGCCGAGGGCGAGATCAGCCTCCGTCGCGCCCGCCAGACCTTCGCCGGGCTCGAGTTCCACCCGGCGATCCTGCAGGACGTCTCCGCGATCGACCTCACGACCGACTTCCTCGGCAAGCCCTCCGCACTGCCGTTCTCGTTCGCCCCCACGGGTTTCACGCGGATGATGCAGCACGAGGGGGAGCGGGCGGTCGTGCGCGTCGCCGACCGCATCGGCATCCCCTACTCGCTCTCGACGATGGGCACGACCTCGATCGAGGACGTCGCCGCAGCCGCACCGGACGCCCGCAAGTGGTTCCAGCTCTACGTCTGGAAGGACCGCAGTGCGGGCGAGGAGCTCATGACGCGGGCCAAGGAGGCCGGGTACGAGGCGCTGGTCCTCACCGTCGACGTCCCGGTCGCGGGGGCCCGGCTGCGGGACACCCGCAACGGGTTCGCCATCCCGCCGGCCCTGACGGTGCGGACCGTCGCCGACGCGGCCCTGCACCCGAGCTGGTGGCTCAACCTGCTCACCACCGAGCCGCTGACCTTCGCCTCGCTCGCGTCGTGGGACGGCACCGTCGCCGAGCTGCTCAACACGCTCTTCGACCCGACCATGACCGTGGCCGACCTTGAGTGGGTGCGGTCCTACTGGGACGGTCCGCTCATCATCAAGGGCATCCAGACGGTGCACGACGCCAGGCTCGTCATGGACGCCGGGGTCGACGCGATCGTGCTGTCCAACCACGGTGGCCGGCAGCTCGACCGCGCGCCGGTGCCCTTGCGGCTGCTGCCCGACGTCCGCGAGGCGCTCGGTGACGACGCGGAGATCATGCTCGACACGGGCGTGATGTCCGGCGCCGACGTCGTCGCCGCGGTCGCACTCGGCGCGAGCAGCGTCATGGTCGGCCGCGCCTACCTCTACGGGCTCATGGCCGGAGGCGAGGCCGGGGTGCAGCGCGCCGCCGACATCCTCGCCACCGAGGCTCGACGCACGATGGCGCTGCTCGGCGCGCGCCGGATCGCGGACCTCGGTCCGCAGCACGTGCGCCTTCCGTAGGCTCGGGCCCATGGCCCGCCCCCACCTCGTCGCGCTCGACGTCGACGGCACGACCATCAACCACGCCGGTGAGCTGTCCCTGGAGGTCCGGGCCGCGGTGAGGGCCGTGGTCGAGGCCGGCCACCACGTCATCATCGCGACCGGGCGGTCGATCCCCGCGACCACGTTCATCCTCGACGAGCTGGGCATCACCACCGGGTATGCCGTGTGCTCCAACGGGGCGGTCACCCTCGAGCTGGATCCCGCGGAGGACAAGGGGTTCCGCGTCGTCGAGGCCGTCACCTTCGACCCGGCGCCGGCCCTGACGCTGCTGCGCGACGAGTGGCCCGACGCCGTCATCGCGGTCGAGGACCTGGGCGTCGGGTTCAAGCTGAGCGCGCCGTTCCCCGACGGGGAGCTGCAGGGTGAGCTGCGGGTCGTGCCGTGGGAGGAGCTGGTCGCCGAACCCGTGACCCGTGTGACGTTCCGTTCACCCACGGGTACCGCGGAGGACTTCCTCGAGCTGACCGAGCGCATCGGCCTGCACGGCGTGAACTACGCCGTCGGGTTCAGCGCCTGGCTCGACCTCAACCCCGAGGGCGTTTCCAAGGGCTCGGCGCTGGAGATCCTGCGCCGGCGGCTCGAGGTCGACCCGCGCCACACCGTCGCCGTCGGCGACCAGCGCAACGACCTCGAGATGCTCCAGTGGGCCGCCCGGGGCGTGGCGATGGGCAACGCCCCCGACGAGGTCAAGGCCGTCGCCGACGAGGTCACCCTCGACGTCGACGAGGACGGCCTCGTCCCCGTGCTCCTCTCCCTGCTCTGAGCCCGAGACCTCAGCGGGACTGGAGGGCGTCCAGCGCCACGGCCATCGCGAGACCGACGCGCCAGTCGAGCTGCCAGCCGTTGCTCGCCTGCGGCACGTGGATGTCGTAGCGGTCGCGCAGGGACCGCTTGCGCTCCGAGCTCAGCACCAGCGTGCCGTCGGGGGCGGTGAAGTCGAAGTGGAACAGGAACGGCAGCGGGATCTCGCCGACGTAGGGCACGAAGTCCCAGATGCGGCGCACGATCGCGACGTTCTTGTTGCGCTCGGTGCCGAACGCCTCGAGGCCGTCGGCCGAGCCGAGGTGCCACGAGGAGCGCAGCAGCGACTTGCCGAAGTCCTTGCGGAACCAGCCGATGGGTGCGCCCGCCGCGTCGAACACGTCATACGTCGCACCGAGGTCGATGCGCTGGCGGGCCTTGAAGGAGAAGACCGGCTGCTTGCGTGCCTCGTCGGCGTAGAAGGTCACCTGCTCCTTGAAGGCCATCCGCTTCTGTTGGGCGACGGCGACGACCGGGCCCTCGGCACCGGAGGCGTCGACGGTGCGGATCTCGTAGCGGTTCACCATCATGGTGATCTTCTGGCGCAGCGCGTAGCGCTCGGTCACGGCGGTCTGGCTCATGGCGGACAGTCTGCACGACCCGTCCGCACGACCCGGGAGGTCCGACCTGACATGCTGGGGCGCGCCATGGCTGACCTGAACATCACCTCGCCGTCCAACCCGAGGCTCAAGGCGCTCGCGTCCCTGCGACGGCGCCGCACCCGGGAGGAGACGGGGCGCACGCTCATCGAGGGGTACGAGGAGCTGGCCCTCGCCCTCGACGCCGGGGTGCTGCCCGAGGCCCTGTACTACTGCCCCGAGCTCATGCTCGAGCCCGAGAGCCAGCTGCGCGTCGTCGAGCAGGTGCGCCGGGCGGGCGTCGACACCGTGCAGGTCTCGCGCGGTCCGTTCGAGAAGACGGCCTACCGCGAGGGGCCTGACGGGTTCATCGCCGTGGTCCCGGCCGTCGCGCGCCGCTGCGCCGACCTCGCCGTCGGGCCGGACGCGCTCACCGTCCTGTGCCAGGGGGTGGAGAAGCCGGGCAACCTCGGGGCGATGCTACGCACCGCCGACGCGGCGGGCGCCGAGGCGGTCATCGCCGCCGACCCCGTCACCGACTGGGGCAACCCCAACCTGGTGCGCGCCTCCAAGGGCACGGTGTTCTCGGTGCCGGTGGCCAGCGACTCGACCGCGGCGACGCTCGAGTGGCTCGACTCCCGTGGGATCGCGCTGGTCGCGACGACCCCGGACACCGACCTCGACTACACGGACGTCGACTACACCGGCCCCGTCGCCATCGCGGTGGGCGCCGAGAAGTACGGGCTCACCGACGAGGTCCTCGAGCACGCCGCGCACCGGGTGCGAATCCCCATGGTGGGCAAGGCCAACTCGCTCAACGTCGCCACATCCGCGGCCATCGTCATCTACGAGGCGGTGCGCCAGCGCGGCGCCGCCCGCGCCCGGGCGTCACACTGACCACACCCGTGTCAGGAGCACTCCCCGGGGTGTGTCACGATGTCGGGTATGCGAGTTGACCATGTTTCGTATGCGGCTGAGCGCGACGGTTTGCAGGCCACTGCAGCTCGCCTGTCGAAGGTCATCGGGGTGGACGCAGTCGACGGGGGCATCCACCCCCGCTTCGGCACTCGCAACGTGATCCTCCCGCTGGCCCATGACCGCTATGTCGAGGTCGTCGAGGTGCTCGACCACCCGGCCTCCGACAAGGCGCCGTTCGGCCAGGCCGTCCGCGCCCGGTCCGAGGCCGGTGGGGGATGGCTCGGCTGGGTCGTCGCGGTCGACGACCTCGCCCCCTTCGAGCAGCGCATCGGCCGCGAGGCCGTGGTCGGCAACCGCCACCGCCCCGACGGGGTGGAGCTGCGCTGGCGCCAGCTCGGCGTCAAGGGCCTGATCTCCGACCCGCAGCTGCCCTTCTTCATCAAGTGGGACGACCCGAGCCTGCACCCCTCCACCGCCGCGCACACCCAGGTCACCATCGACGGCCTGCAGATCGCCGGCGACCCGGCCCGCGTCCGCGACTGGCTCGACATGAAGCCCGACGAGACGTCCTCGGTCATCGACTTCACGTTCGTCGCGCCGCACGGCACCCCCGGGCTGCTGGCCGTCACCTTCGACACCCCCAACGGCAAGGTCACCGTCTGACCTCCCTCGTCGTCCGGGCCGACCCGGCCGCACCGTTCACGCCTCGTCGAAGTACGCCTCGACGAGGCGTTTCGGTGCCTTGGCGGCCCAGGCGTCGGTGACGACCTCCTCCAGCTCTCGCCGCGTCAACCGGCCGAGGTCGCGCTCGCGCAGCAGCACAGCGTTGTAGCCGTCGAAGTGCGGTGTCGTGAACCACGGGCTGTCCGAGGCGACAAGGGAGTCCTTGTCGTTCTGGTCGCCGACGGCGAAGAGGATGACGTCGTCCATGCGCTCACCCGTGTCGGGGTCCACCGCGTCCGGCCGCGGCTCCCGGAAGTGCACGAAGGACCTCTTGCGCACCACGTATGCGAGGCGCCCCCACGACGTGCCCTCCTCCACCTCCGGCAGCGCCAGAGCGATCTCCGCCAGGTCCTCGAGCCTCGCCCTGCGTGCGGTCACGGGGCCACCGGCTCCGCGACCAGGGCCCGGACGGAGGGCAGCTGGGCCAGGGCGTTCACGACGACCGAGAACACCAGCAGCGAGACCGCAGCCGTGTGGTGACCGGAGACCCAGAGGCCGGCTGACGCGAAGCCGAACACGAGCACCTTGACGACGGGCCGCACCACGGGGCCGCTCCACCGGGCCTTCGGCGACGCGAACGCCCACCACACCGCGACGACGGCGACCGGCGCGAGCACCGCGAGCACCACAGCGCCGGCGTGGGCGCCCCATACCCCGGCCGCCACGGCGGCGAGCACCTCGTCGAGGAACACCAGCGCGAGCACCAACCACCCCAGACCGGCCACGGGACCAGTCTGCCGGGGCGTCAGGGGATCAGTCGAGGAAGTCGACGAGCTCCGGGGCGGCGCCGATGTAGGTGGCCGGGGTCATCGCCGACAACCGGGCCGCGACGTCCTCGGGCAGGCCGAGGCCGCCGACGAACTCGCGTAGGTCGTCACCGGTGATCCGGCGGCCGCGGGTGAGCTCCTTGAGCCGCTCGTACGGGTTCTCCATGCCGGCGACACCCTGCGCACCCAGGGCGCGCATCGCCGACTGCACCGCCTCGCCGAGCACCTCCCAGTTGGCGTCGAGGTCGGCAGCCATGGCGGCCGGGACGGCGTCGAGGCCGGCGAGCCCGCGCTCGGCGTTGTCGATGGCCAGCAGCGAGTGGCCGAATGCCGACCCGATGTTGCGCTGCATCGAGGAGTCGGTGAGGTCTCGCTGCAGCCGGCTGTTGACCAGGGTCGAGCCGAGGACGTCGAGAAGGGCGTTGCTGACCTCGAGGTTGGCCTCGGCGTTCTCGAAGCGGATCGGGTTGACCTTGTGCGGCATCGTCGACGAGCCGACCGTGCCCTGGCCGCGGACCTGGGCGAAGTAGCCCATGGAGATGTAGGTCCACACGTCGGTGCAGAGGTTGTGCAGGATGCGGTTGAAGCGCGCGACGTCTGCGTAGAGCTCGGCCTGCCAGTCGTGGCTCTCGATCTGGGTGGTGAGCGGGTTCCACTCCAGGCCGAGGGACTCGACGAACCCGCGGCTCAGCGCCGGCCAGTCCGCCTCCGGCACCGCGGCGAGGTGCGCGCCGTACGTGCCGGTCGCGCCGTTGAGCTTGCCGAGGTAGTCGGCGCCCTCGATGCGCCGCAGCTGCCGTTCGAGGCGGTGGGCGAGGACCGCGAGCTCCTTGCCCATGGTGGTCGGCGTCGCCGGCTGGCCGTGGGTGTGCGCGAGCAGGGGTACGGCGCGCAGGTCGGAGGCCATCGTCGAGACCACCTCGACGAGGCGGGTGGCGCGTGGCAGCCAGACCTGTTGGACGGCGCCCTGCACCATGAGCGCGTAGGACAGGTTGTTGATGTCCTCGCTGGTGCAGCAGAAGTGGATGAGCTCGGCGAGACCCGCGTCCTCGGGGGAAGGCGCGATGGCCGTGAGGCGGCGCTTGAGGAAGTACTCGACGGCCTTGACGTCGTGCAGGGTCTCGCGCTCGATGGTCGCGAGCTCCTCGATCTCGGCAGGGCCGAAGTCGTCGACGACCTGGCGCAGCGCGGCCCGCTCGGCGTCGGTGAGGGCGCGGACCCCCGGGACCACCTCGTGGGTCGTGAGCCAGATGAGCCACTCGACCTCGACCCGGATGCGGGCCCGGTTGAGCGCCGGCTCGGAGAGGTGGTCGACCAGCGGCGCGACGACGCCGCGGTAGCGACCGTCGAGCGAGCCCAGGGCGATGGACGGGGTCGCGTCAGCAAGCGAAGCCATGGCCCTCATCCTCCCAGAGTGGAGGGGCCCCTCCTGACACCCGTCCAGCAGAGCAGCCCAAGGCCACCCACACCCGCCAGCCGCGCGGGTGTCGGCCAGGCCGCCTACGGTGGAAACCATGCGCTACACCACCCTCGGATCCAGCGGCACCGTCGTCTCCACCCAGTGCCTCGGCACGATGACCTTCGGGGCGGAGGCCGACGAAGCCACCTCGGGCACCATCATCGAGGCCTTCGTGGAGGCCGGTGGCACGTTCCTCGACACCGCCGACGTCTACTCCACCGGAGTTTCCGAAGAGATCATCGGGCGCTGGCTCAAGGCCCACCCGGACGACGCGAAGAACCTCGTCATCGCCACCAAGGGCCGCTTCGCGATGGGCAAGGGGCACAACGACCTCGGCCTCTCCCGGCGCCACCTGCGCCAGGCCCTCGACGCGTCCCTCACCCGGCTTGGTGTCGACCACATCGACCTCTACCAGATGCACGCCTGGGACGCCATGACCCCGATCGAGGAGACCCTGCGCTTCCTCGACGACGCGGTCGCCGCGGGCAAGATCGGCTACTACGGCTTCTCCAACTACCTCGGCTGGCAGGTCACCAAGGCCGTGCACACCGCCCGAGAGCACGGCTGGACGCCGCCGGTCACGCTGCAGCCGCAGTACAACCTGCTCGTCCGCGACATCGAGCACGAGGTCGTCCCGGCCTGCCTCGACGGCGGCCTCGGGCTGCTGCCCTGGTCGCCGCTGGCCGGCGGCTGGCTCACCGGCAAGTACCAGCGCGACACCACGCCCACGGGTGAGTCGCGCCTGGGCGAGGACCCGGAGCGCGGCATGGAGGCCTACGGCCCGCGCAACAAGCAGGAGCGCACCTGGGACGTCATCGACGCGGTCGGCGCGGTGGCGAAGGAGCAGGGCGTCTCGTCCGCCCAGGTGACCCTCGCCTGGCTCGCCGCCCAGCCGGCGGTCACGTCGGTGATCCTCGGCGCCCGCAACGTCGAGCAGCTCACCGACAACCTCGCCGCCGCCGACCTCGACCTCACCGAGGAGCAGCTCGACCGGCTCTCCGAGGTGAGCGCGCCGCAGCTCGACGACTACCCCTACGGCACCGCCGGCGTCGCCCAGCGCCACCGTTCCATCACCGTCTGACCCCGGCCCGCGCCGTGCCCCGACGGGGTACGGCGCGGATCCGGCTCAGCTGAAGCCGTGCCGCGAGAGGGCGGGGACGAGCTCGCGCTCCCCGTAGGAGAGGTGGGACAGCAGCGTCGCACTGAGAAGGTCGACCGCCTCGCGCACCACGGCGGTGCCCTGCTCGCCGGAGACCATCTGCACCAGGGCGCGGTCCACCTGCTCGAGCACGTCGTGGATGACGTGGTGCTCCTGCTCGAGGCGGTCGATGACCGGGGCCAGCTGCGGGTCGCTGTGCCGCAGGTGCGGGAACATCGACCGGTCCTCGAGCGTGTGGTGGCCGGTGACGACCCGGCAGTAGGACGCGCAGTACGCCCCGAGGGTCCAGTTGTTCTGCCGCATGGTGAGCTCGTTGATGATGTTGCGGGCCCGGCCGGCGTCGACCTCGCCCTGGGCCACCTGCTCCACGACGTCGCGCAGGCGCTCGAGCTCGCCGCGCAGGTGGTCGTGGACGTCGACCAGGTGCTGCCCGGTCGCCTGCTGGCTCGCGGTGAAGCGCTCGTCCGGGTCAAAGGGTGCGCTCGGGCGCGTGGACTCGTCCCAGACCTCCGCCGGCACCAGCGTGCCGGAGGGCGCCGACCGCACCTCGAGGGGCCTCTGGTCCTCACTGCCCGCTGCACCGGGCCCGGCGTCCGCGGTGAGCTCGGCGTCGGCGGCGGGCCGGGCAGACGCTCGCTGGCGCTCGGCGTCGACCAGCTCACGGGTCAGCGGGGCGACCTCGGCCGCGAACCGCTCGACGTCCTCGACGCGGTCGACGGCCAGCACGTAGGTGCTCATCCCCTGGTCGAGGGTGATCTCGGCGAGCTGCTCGGCCCAGTCGCGCGGCTGGCCGGCGAGCAGCCCGGCGCCCGACCCGAACCGGCCGTGGACGTTGTAGAGGCGCCGGATGGCCGCCGGCGAGCGCCCGGCCCTTTCTGCGGCTTCGTCGATGGTGGCGTTCATGGCCGAGAGGGTCTCCGGCGCGGCATACCCCAGGCTGGGCAGCCAGCCGTCGGCGAGGCGGCCGGTGACGCGCAGCATGCGCGGCTTGTAGGCGCCGAGCCAGATCTCGACGTCGTGCGCCGGCGCGGGACCGGCGTGAAGACCTTGCACGCGGTAGTGCTCGCCGTCGACGCGTACCGAGCCGTGCCCCGACCACACGCCGCGGACCACCTCGATCGCCTCCTCCAGCGCCGTCACGGCCTCGCCGGGGCTCCGCCGGGGACCGCCGGCGGCGACGATCGCGTCCCAGAAGGCACCCGTACCGAGCCCCAGCTCGACCCGGCCGCCGGTCAACCGGTCGAGGGTGGCGATGCTGCGGGCGAGCACGACCGGCGGCCGCAGGGGGAGGTTGGCGACGTTGAGGGCGACCCGCACCGACGTGGTGCGGGCGCCGATGACGGACAGCAGGGTCAGGGCGTCGAGGTGCTTCGCCTGGTAGGGGTGGTCCTGGATGGTCACCAGGTCGAGCCCGCCGACGTCCGCGGCCTCGCTCATGGCGAGCACGTCCTCGGCCCGGTCGGCGTCGGGGCTCGGGAAGATCCCGAACTGCAGCTCGTGCCCGTAGTCGGTCATCGGCGTCCTCTCATGCGTCCACCCGGCTCGCCTCACCGTAGGCGGTGGGGCGCTCGTGGTCACCGAGGATGCTGGCCAGGGACAGGTGGCGACGGGCCTCGTCGTGGCGGCGCTGGCGCTGCAGGGTCCGGCCGAGCAGCAGGTGCAGGTAGCCGTCGTCGGGCGACTCGTCGACCAGCTCGCGCAGGACCACCTCGGCCCGGCCCAGCTGCGCCGACCCGAAGTAGGCGCGCGCCAGCGACGTGCGCAGCGAGGTCGTGCCGTGTCCCACGTCCTCGCGCGCCGCGTCCTCGACGAGCTCGGCGTAGGCCTTGGCGGCCGCCGCGTGGTCACCGCGATCGGCCAGCCCTTCGGCGAGGGCCAGGCGGAGGGTGAAGGGCGTCGAGGTCATGGTCATGACAGAGCAACATCGTTTCGATTTCAACTATTCCGTAGGGCGTCACCCAAGGACGCGCCCGTGGTGCGGGTGCGGGTGACGCTCGTGCTCCGACGCCATGCACTGCCCCACGTCCCGGGGCACTGCATAGCGTCCAGCAGCCAGGTCTCGGCGGCTGCGGTCGCCGCGTGGACGGACTGCGCGGGGTCAGTCGCGGCGGGAGGCCAGCTCGCGGCGTACGTGCTCCACCACGCCGGCGGCCGCGGCGGTGACCTCGGCATACGTCTGGTCGAACGCGGTGTCGTCGCCGTACCAGGGGTCGTCCATGTCGAGGTCGCCCTGCTCGGCAGCCATCGGGTCGAAGGAGCGGAACATCCGGATCTTGGCGCGCTGCTCCTCGCTCCGGGCCAGCTTGGTGAGCTCGCGCAGGTGACCCGCGTCGGCGGCGAGCACCAGGTCGACCTCGTCGAGCCAGGCGCGCTCGAACCGCCGGGCCACGTGGTCGGCGCCGCCGTGGTCCTCGTGGCCGTTGCGGGCCAGGACGGCGAGGGTGCGCGGGTCGGCCGGGTTGCCGACCTCCCACGAGTGGGTGCCGGCCGAGTCGACGACGACCACCTCGGCCAGCCCCGCCTCGGCGAACCGCTCGCGCAGCAGCAGCTCGCCCA
Organism: Phycicoccus sp. Soil748; assembly: GCF_001428025.1. Lineage (GTDB taxonomy): Bacteria > Actinomycetota > Actinomycetes > Actinomycetales > Dermatophilaceae > Pedococcus. The sequence goes on from NZ_LMSC01000006.1 coordinate 169,501, forward strand.
TGGGGGACCGGCAGATGTTGCCGGTGCAGACCACGGTCACGCGATAGGGGCGGTGCGCACTCATGACGCCATTCAACCCACCGCGACGACCAGCAGCAGCACGGGGGTGGCGAGCACGGCGACGGCGAAGGCGAGCATCCCGACCCGCAGCACCAGTGGCGCGTCGGGTTCGGTCAGCAGCAGCATCCGGTCGCGGGTCGCCGAGGTGCCTGCGTGGGCGCCGGGTCCGTCCGTCGCCCCCAGGGCAGTCTCGGGGTGGGCCCCGCCGGCCAGGCTGACGAGCGCGCGGGCGAGGGGTACGGGGCCGGCCACCCGGCGCGCCGCCCGGTCGGCGAGCACCTCGACGAGCAACCGCACCTCCCGCAGGGCCTCGACCGCCCGCAGCCGGGGCGGCACCGCCTCGTGGAGCACGGTGAAGAACTCGAGGACGAGGTCGTGGCGCGCCTGCAGGTGGGCACGTTCGTGGGCGAGCACCGCCGAGAGCTCGTCAGCGGGCAGGGCCAGCAGGGTGCCCTCGGTCAGGACGACGCGCTGGCGCCGGCCGGGCAGGCAGTACGCCGTGGGCGTGGGGTGGGCGAGCACGCGGACCTCGCTGCCTGCTGCCCTCGTCGCCACACTGTCGTCGTGGGTGCCGAGGGCGTCGACGAGCTCGCGGTGCCGGCGTCGCTCGCTGCGCAGCCGGGTGCCGACCCGGTGACCGGACCAGAGCAGGCGGGCCAGCATCGCCGCGCTCAGGGCCAGGGCGACCGCGGTCGCCCAGCCCGGCAGGCCCGCGCTCGCGACGGCGGCAGGGGCGACGGCCAGGGCGGCGACGACCCCGGCGAGCGCCACGCACTGCCACACCACGAGGGCCTCGAACGGTGCGCGCCGGAACCGGGTGAGGCCCGCCATGACCCGCGGTCCGGGACCCGCCAGCAGGACGGCGCCCAGGGCGAGCGCGACGGGCGCCGCCGGCGACAGCTCGCCGGTCAGGGCTCCGTGCCCCGGGCGGGCGACGGCGCGGCGGCACCGGTCGCGTGCCGCTGCTCGACCTCGGCCAGGGCGGCCTTGAGGTCGGCGATCTCCTCGACCGTCGCGTCGCCGAGGAAGTGCAGCATCGCCGTGCGCCGGTCGGCGGTCGCCATGCCGCTGAGGTGCTCGCGCATCGTCGTGGCGGTGAGCTCCTCGCGGGAGTCGGCCGCGGCGTACAGGTAGGCGCGTCCGCTGCGCTCCTGGGTGAGCAGCCCGCCGTCGGCGAGGCGGCCCATGACGGTCATGACCGTCGTGTAGGCGAGGTCGCGCGACCGGCTCAGCTCGTCGTGGACGGTCCGGACCGACACCGGCGAGCGGCCCTCGGCCTGGGCCTGCCACACCGTGTCCATCACGGCGCGCTCGAGCTCGCCGAGCTTGTTGATCGCTTTGTGCGGCATCGTCATCCCACCTCGTGCGGCAGCCCGACCTCCGGGCGTGCCAGCTCCATGATGCCGTCCGCGTCCGTGAGCCCCTCGGGGCGGTGGCTCACGACGAGGATGCTGCGGCCCTGTCGGGCGGCGACCAGGTCGCGCAGGACGGCGACCGCGGTCGGGTGGTCGAGGTGGGCGACGGGCTCGTCGAGGAGGAGCACGGGCCGCCCTGACAGCAGGGCCCGCGCGATGGAGAGGCGGGCGCGCTCGCCGCCGCTGACCCCGCGGCCGCCGGTGCCGAGCGTGGTGTCGAGACCCTCGGGCAGCGAGCCGAACCAACCCCCTAGACCTGCGGCCCGCAGTGCGGCCACCACGTCGGGGTCCTCGGCGTCGGGGCGGGCCAGCCGCAGGTTCTCGCGCAGACTGGTCGCGAAGACGTGCGGGTCGTCGTCGACGACGGCCACGAGGTCGCGGACCGCGTCCAGGCGCAGGTCGCGGACATCGGTGCCGTCGACCAGGTAGCTGCCACGGGTCGGGTCGAGGTGGCGCGCGAGCACGGCGACCAGGGTGGACTTGCCGCCGCCGCTCGGCCCGGTGAGCGCCAGCACGTCGCCGGCCGCGAGGTGCAGGTCCGTGGGGGGCAGCGCCTCGCGCGTGCCGTCCCAGCTGGCGCTCACTCCCACCAGGCGGAGGTCGGGCACGTGGGTCGGTGACCCGTCGGCGGAGGCGGCCGGGTGCGGCGAGGCCAGGTCGACGTGGTCGATGGAGGTCGTGGCGGCGGCGCGGGCGGCGCGGGCCGGGCTCGGGTCCCCTGCCACGGCCGGGGTGGAGCGAAGGAGGGACTCCAGCCGGTCGGAGGCGGCCCGGGCGCGGGCCCAGGCGCGGGCGACGTCCGGCAGCGGCGCGAACACCTCGGCGAGCGCGAACGGCGCGAGCACGAGCAGCGCCAGCACGGGTGCCGAGCGGTCGGCTCGCACTGCGACGGCGGCGCAGCCCAGGGTCGCGAGCATGGTGGCGACCGGCAGGGTGGCGGCTGCCCCGGCTCGGCCGGCCACCTGGCGCCGGGTCGCGCGGGCGACCTCGGCGTGGGCCCGGTCGACCCAGCGGGCGGCCGTGGAGGTCGCCCCCACGGCTTGCAGCTCGGCGGCCTGGCCCGCGACCAGCTCGCAGGTGCGGGTGACGTCGGCCCGGGCCGCGCCGAGCTCGAGCTGGCTGCGTGACTCGGTGCGCCACGCCACGACGGTCGCGGCTCCGGCGACGACGACCAGGGCCGCGACGACCGCCCCGGCGAGCGGTTCGACCCATGCGCACAGGGCCGCGGTGCCCACGCCGGTGAGCAGCACGGCGACGACCGGGACGGTCACCCGCACCTGCGCCTCGACCCGGTCGGTGACGTCGTCGACGACGCCGCTGAGCACCGCAGAGCGGCCGCGCCTCGGCAGGCCTGCCGGCGTGAGCGGGACGAGGGCTGCGTACACGGCGGTGCGGGCCTGCGCGAGGTCGTCCAGGGCGGCGTCGTGGGAGCGCAGCCGCTCCCAGTATCGAAGCACGGGCCGGGCCATGCCGAACGTCCGGACCGCGACGATCGCGGTGAGCAGGGTGAGGATGACCGGGCGCTCGGCGGCGCGGACGATGAGCCACCCGGAGGTGGCCGTGAGCGCGACCCCCGAGGCGAGGGCTGCGGCCCCGATGGCGCCGGCGACCACGACGCGCGGTGAGGCGGCGCGAAGCCCCGGGCGGGCGACGGGACTCATGCCGCCACCGCCGCAGCCTGGAGGTGGACGTGCTGGTCGGCGAGCGCGACGAGCTCGGAGCGGTGGGTGACCGCCACGACGCAGCGCCGCTCGGCCAGCTCGGTGACGACGTCGTGGACCAGGGCCACCGAGGCTGGGTCGAGGTGGGCCGTGGGCTCGTCGAGCAGGACCACGGTGGCGTCGCTGAGCAGGGCTCGGGCGAGCGCGAGTCTGGCGCGCTGGCCGGCGGAGAGCCCACGCCCGTCGTCGCCGAGCGCGGTGTCGAGGCCCGAGGGCAGGGCGGCCACCGGACCGTCGAGGCCGACCCGGCGCAGGACGGCCCACAGCTCCTCGGGACCCGTCGCGCCGTCGACGCCGAGGGTGAGGTTGGCGCGGACGCTGCCCGGCGTGAGGAACGGTCGCTGGGTCACCAGGTGGGTTCGCGGTGCGGTGACGGTGCCGGACGCCGGCTCCCGCAGGCCCGCCACCAGCTCGAGGAGGGTCGACTTGCCCACGCCGGAGGGGCCGGTCACGACGGTGAGCCCGACGCCGGCCGTGAGGTCGAGCCCGTCGAGGACCGGGCGGTCCGAGCCCGGGTGGGCGTAGGTGAGGTCGCGGACCAGCACCTGCGCCAGCGTGGGCTCGGACGCGGACGAGGCGGGNCCGTCGGCCGCGCTGTGGAACTCGGCGCCCACCCGTCGGATCGGCCAGTACGCCTCGGGCGCGAGCAGGATGGCGACCAGTGCGGTGCCGAGGGCGAGTCCGCCGTGGGACAACCGCAGCCCGACGGTCACCGCCACGATCGCGACGCAGATCGTGGCGAGCAGCTCGAGCGCCGCGGAGCTGAGGAAGGCCAGTCGCAGGGTGGCCATCGTCGCCCGGCGGTGGCGCTGGCTCACCGCGCCGACGACCTCGGTCTGGCGCTGGGCCCGGCCGTACGCCACCAGCGTCGGCAGACCGCGGACGACGTCGAGGAAGTGCCCTGACAGGGCCGACAGGGCCTGCCACCTGCGGGCGGTGGCGTCACGGGTGGTGGCCCCGATGAGCGCGGCGAACAGCGGGAGCAGCGGCAGGGTGAGGACGACGACCAGCGCGCTGGGCCAGTCGACGACGGCCAGCACCACGATCGCCAGCGGGGGCACCACCGCGGCGGTGAGCAGCGCTGGCAGGTAGCGGGCGACGTACGGCTCGATGCTGGTCGCTCCCTGGTCGGCGAGCACGAGCGCGGTCGCCGGGTCGGGGCGTCGTTCGGCGGGTGCGGCGAGCCAGCCGCGCAGCAGCCGGGCCCTCGCCGCAGCGCTCACCGCGACGCCGGCCGTGGCGGCAACCCGCTCCGTGGCCAGGGCGAGCAGACCCCGCACGACGAACAGCGTCGCGAGGCCGGTGGCCGGGGCCCCGACGGGTGCGCCCTCCACCACGGCGACGACGACCGCCGACAGGGCGAAGGCGGTCGCCACGGTGGCCACGCCCTGCGCCACGCCCACCGCGGCGAGGATGCCCAGTGGCCGCCTCGCCTCGGGCAGGGTGCGCAGGACGTGGGGGTCGAACGGCCGCATCAGCGCCCGGCCGGCTCGGACGTGCGGGTGCCGTCCGGCTGGGTGGCGCGTGCGTCCGGCCGGGTGGTAGCCACGCCCTCGCCGCCGGCAGGAGTGCCGGGGCCCGTGGCGGCAGGGATGTGGTCGGTGCCGATCCGCTTGCGGAACACCCAGTAGGTCCACGACTGGTAGAGCAGCACGATCGGGGTGAACACCACGGCCACCCAGGTCATGATCTTCAGCGTGTACGGCGTGCTGGAGGCGTTCGCCGTGGTCAGCGACCAGGCCGCGTCGAGCGTGCTGGGCATGACGTCCGGGAAGAGCAGCAGGAAGTAGGTCGCCACCGCCATCACGATGGTGACGAAGGTGCCGACGAACGCCCAGCCCTCCCGTCCGCGCAGGTTGGCCGCCAGGGCGCCGACCAGCGAGCCGGCGGCGACCACCGTCGTCAGCCACGACCAGGCGGTGCCGCCGCCGGCGCCGAGGATGACGAGGAGGGCGACGGCCAGCACCGCCGTCACGACGCCGGTCCGGGTGGCGACCGCCCGGGCGTCCTCACGGATCGGGCCGGTGGTCTTGAGCGCGGTGAACAGGGCGCCGTGGGTGAGGAACAGGCCGACGGTCACGAGGCCGCCGAGCAGCGACACCGGGTTGAGCAGGGTGAAGAGGTTGCCGGTGAACTCCTTGTGCGCGTCGATCGGCAGGCCGCGCACGACGTTGGTCAGCGCGACGCCCCACAGCAGCGCGGGCACCGCCGACCCGGCGATGATCGCCACGTCCCACCGGGCGCGCCACCGGGCGTCGTCGCGCTTGCCGCGGTAGTCGAAGCCGAGGTTGCGCACGATGAGCGCGACGAGGATGAGCAGCAGGGGGAGGTAGAAGGCGCTGAACATCGTCGCGTACCAGTGCGGGAACGCGGCGAAGGTCGCGCCGCCGGCGGTGAGGACCCATACCTCGTTGCCGTCCCAGACGGGGCCGATGGTGTTGACCAGGACGCGCCGCCGCTTCTCGGTGGTCTCGGCGTCCTCGCCGCGGCCGAGCACCGGCAGCAGCATGCCCACACCGAAGTCGAAGCCCTCGAGGACGAAGTAGCCGGTCCACAGGACGGCGATGATGACGAACCAGACGGTGCTGAGCTCCATGACGGGTTCCGATCTCTCTCGTGGTTCTCAGTACGCGAACGCCAGCGGGGCGTCCTCGTCGGTGGTCTCCGGCGTCGCGGGCTCCTCGAAGGGCGGCGCCCCGGCCCGCAGGTAGGTGAGGAAGAGCTTGACCTCGATGACGGCCAGGACGCCGTAGAGCAGCGTGTAGACGACCATCGACGTCACGACCTCACCGGCGGACACCGAGGGCGAGACCCCGGTTTTCGTCGCCATCACCCCGAACACCAGCCAGGGCTGGCGGCCGGCCTCGGTGAAGATCCAGCCGAAGCTGTTGCCGAGGATCGGCAGCAGGGGCGCCGCGATGACCGCCCAGTGCCACCACCGGGCACGCGGGACGCGCTCGCCGCGGGTGGTCCAGAGCGTGAGGAGGGCGAGGAGGGCGGCCAGCATCCCGACGCCGATCATGAGCCGGAAGCTCCAGTAGGACAGCGGGATGTTCGGCGTGTACGTCGCGTCGGCCGTGAGCGGGTTGCCGGCGAACCGCTGCGCGTACTCCGCCTTGAGCTCGTTGATGCCCTGGACGCTGCCGTCGAAGTGGCCCGTGGCGAGGAAGCTGAGCAGCCCCGGCACCGTCACCGCGAACTTCTCCTGCGTGCCGTCGAGCGACCCGATGGTCAGCAGGGAGAAGGGGGCGCTGCCGTCGGAGGACGTGTAGAGCGCCTCGGCCGCGGCCATCTTCATGGGCTGCACCTCGGTCATGATCTTGCCCTGGACGTCGCCGGTGCCGGCCACCGCCAGGCCCGCGACGAGGGTGACGGCGGCGCCGAGCCGGGTGGCGCGCCGGTACAAGCCGGAGTCACGGCCGACGTCGGCCCGCCGCAGGTGCCACAGCCCCACGGCCATGACGACGGCACCCCCGACCATGTAGGCCGCGGCGACGACGTGCGGGAACGTCACCAGCTGCACCTTGTTGGTCAGGACGGCGACGAAGTCGGTGAGCTCAGCGCGGCCGGTCTCGGGGTTGTAGCGGTAGCCGACCGGGTTCTGCATGAACGAGTTGGCGGCGAGGATGAAGTAGGCCGAGAGCAGTGTGCCCACGTGCACGATCCACATGCAGGCGGCGTGGAGCTTCTCCGGGATCCGGCCCCAGCCGAAGATCCACAGGCCGAGGAAGGTCGACTCGAGGAAGAACGCGAGCAGCGCCTCGATCGCCAGCGGTGCGCCGAAGATGTCGCCCACGAAGCGGCTGTAGTCCGACCAGTTCATGCCGAACTGGAACTCCTGCACGATGCCGGTGACCAGCCCGAGGGCGAAGTTGATCGTGAAGAGCTTGCCGAAGAACTTGGCGAGCCGCAGGTCGTCCTGGCGGCGGCGCCGCACCCAGGAGGAGTGGTACCAGGCCACGAGGGCCGAGAGCCCGATCGTGACCGGGACGAACAGGAAGTGGTAGACGGTGGTGATGGCGAACTGCCAGCGGGCCAGGTCGAGGTTGTCCATCGGTGCTCCGGTCTCCCTGCGCGACGAGTGCTTTGGCAACGGGCATTACTACACGGCGTAGTACATACTACGACTCGTCGTAGGTCAGACGGCAGGGGCGAAGGTCCTGCCCCGCCGTGACGCTCGTCTCAGCGGCTCCGGCGGCGCGGCTGCCTCGCCGGTTAGGGTCGTGCCGTGCGCCGACCGCTCGTCCTCGTGCCAGCCCGGTGGGCCCGCGTCATCGAGGGGCGCGAGCGCCCCGGTCTGTTCGCGCCGCGGTCGCTGCTGGACTCCATCTCACGTGCGGGCGGGGAGCCGCTGCTCGCGTGGCCCGACGGCCTCGAGCGGGCCCGCGACCTCGTCGCCCTCGCCGACGCCGTCGTCCTGCAGGGCGGCGACGACCTCGACCTGCGCCCGTTCGGCGTCCCCGACGTGCATCCCCGGGAGTCGCACCCACCCGCCGAGCAGGACGCCGCCGACGTCGCCGTGAGCCGGGCGGCCGTCGAGGCCGGCGTGCCCGTCCTGGCGATCTGCCGCGGCATGCAGGTGCTCAACATCGTGCTCGGCGGCACCATCCACCAGCACTACGAGGAGACCACGGTCGCCCACGCCAACAACCCGCACGACGTCGACGTCGTGCCCGGCACGCTGCTCGAGCGCCTCATGGGACCAGGGCGGCGCGGCAGCTGGTCCAACCACCACCAGGCCTGCGACCGGCTCGCGGAGGGCTGGCTGCTGTCGGCGACGAGCGAGGACGGGTGCGTCGAGGCGATGGAGTCGGCCGACGGCCGGGTGGTCGCCGTGCAGTGGCACCCGGAGGTGGACGCCCACGAGGTGCCGCACCAGCAGGCGCTGTTCGACTGGGTCGTCGAGCAGGGCGGCGCGAGGCGTCAGTCGGGGTAGCCCACCGGGTTGTCGCGCTGCCAGTGCCACTGGTCGGCACACATGTCCTCGATGGTGCGCTCAGCCTTCCAGCCCAGCTCAGCCTCGGCCTTGGAGGGGTCGGCGTACGACGCGGCGATGTCGCCGGCGCGGCGGCCGACCACCTCGTAGGGCAGCTCGTGCCCGCAGGCGTGCTCGAACGCGTGCAGCACCTCCAGGACGCTGGTCCCGTGGCCCGTGCCGAGGTTCCAGGTCGAGACGACCTCGTCGGTGCTGCCCAGCTTGGTCAGGGCGGCGAGGTGGCCGGCCGCCAGGTCCTCGACGTGGATGTAGTCGCGCAGGGGCGTGCCGTCGGGTGTCGGGTAGTCGTCACCGAAGACGTTGAGCTTCTCGCGGGTGCCCACCGCCACCTGGGCGATGAACGGCATGAGGTTGTTGGGGATGCCCTGCGGGTCCTCGCCGATGGTGCCCGACGCGTGTGCGCCCACGGGGTTGAAGTAGCGCAGGAGCGCGATGCGCCAGCGGTCGTCGGTGCGGGCGACGTCGCGCAGCACCTGCTCCTGCATGACCTTGGTCCACCCGTAGGGGTTGGTCGCCGAGGTGGGCAGGTGCTCGGTGAACGGCGGCTCGGCACTCTCGCCGTACACCGTCGCGGAGGAGGAGAACACGAGCTTGAAGCAGCCGTGACGCTGCATCGCGCGAACGAGCGCGAAGGTCGAGTCGAGGTTGTTCTGGTAGTACTCCAGCGGCACCTCGACGCTCTCGCCCACGGCCTTGAGCCCGGCGAAGTGGATGACGGCGTCGAACTGCCGCTCGGCGAACAGGTTCTCGGTCTTGTCGCGGTCGGTGAGGTCGAAGGCATGGACCTCGAGGTGGCCGCCGATCAGGGCCTCGAGCCGCGGGACCACCGTCGGCTTGGAGTTGGCGAAGCTGTCGACCACCACGACCTCGTGGCCGGCTGCGGCCAGCTGGACGACCGTGTGGGACCCGATGTAACCGGCACCGCCGGTGACCAGAACGCGCATGGCCACAGCGTATGGCGTGAGCCACCTCAGCGTCCCGAGGCGTCACGGTGCCATGTCCACTCGGGGCCGGGCACGTCGTACCCGTGCCTTGCCGTGAACCACGTCGGGCTCGACCGCGCGCGACGGGGCGTGGCGTGGGCCGGGAGCCGGCGGTTGGTCCGGTCCCGGCCGAGCACGTCCGACGAGGTCCAGTCCTCGGCGAGCACCGGGCTGCCGTCGAGGTCGTGGCACAGCCTCAGGTGGAACCGGGTGTCGGCCAGCGCGGCGACCACGTCGTCGAGCTTGAGCCGGCCCGGGTTCGACTCGAGTCGAGAGACGGCGCTCTTGCTCAGGCCGGTGGCCTCGGCGCGGTCGCGCTGGCTCGCCCCCGACTCCGACCGCGCGGCGCGCAGGGCCATCACGATGCTGTCGCAGAGCGTGAGGGCATCGCGGGCGTCATCGAGCTCACGCTCCCACCGGGCCACCTTGTCGTCGAACCGTTCGTACGCCACGTCCCCACTCTCGCGTCGCCCCGCGACGGCGGCGACGTCGTTCTCGCGGGCTGGGGACGCCGGACGCGCAAGGCCGCTGGTGGGGACAACTGGAGGGGCGCGGGGAGGGGCGCGGGGAGGGGCGCAGGCGGTTTGGGGAGGCCCGGCACCCGGTCTTGCCTTGCTATGCAGTGCCCCCTCAGGTGGGGCACTGCATAGCGAGACGATCACCGTGTGCGGCGGTCCCGGCGGACCCCCTCAGCGCGGGTCTCGGAAGGCGCCGGTTCAGCGCTCGGTTACCGGGGCGGCAGGCTCCGCGAGCGGCCGCGGAACTCGGCGACGACCGCGCCGTCCGACTCCCTCGTCACCGTCACGTCGGTGATGCCGCTGCGACCGTAGGTGGTCCGCTGACGGGCGTCGGCGACGAGGACGTCGCCCAGCCGTGCCGAGGTCACGAAGGCGACGTCGGCACCGGCGGCGACGGTCAGCTGCCCGCGGCTGTTGCAGGCCAGGGCGAACGCCGAGTCGGCCAGGGTGAAGATGAACCCGCCGTGGGCGATGGCGTGACCGTTGACCATCGAGTCGGTGACGGTCATCCGGACCACCGCGTGGTCGACCTCGACGGTGGTGGCCTCCATGCCGAGGTCGCGGGAGGCCCGGTCGTCGGCCCACATGGCCAGCACGTGTGCCAGGTCGTCTGACAGGTCGTCGCTGCGGTCGCTCACGTCGCTCATCCGCCCATGCTCGCAGCCACCCGCTCCGCGCGTGTCGCGGGACGCTGCGCGACACCTACGATGACCGCATGACCACGGCAACGTCGCCCACCGAGCACGCCCCGTCCCAGCAGCACCCCCTCGTCGCGAAGCACGCGGACGTGCTCGAGCAGGCCGCCGCCGCGCTCGCCGCCCGCTCCTACTTCTCGCGCTACCCCGAGTCCCCGTCGCCCCGCGTGTACGGCGAGGGGTCTGCCCAGGCGGGGCAGGAGGCCTTCGAGGCGTTGCGCGACAAGGCCTTCGGTGCGCTCGGTGACGTGGCGACGGACGGCACGTGGACGGGCGAGGAGGTCTCCCCGTACGGGCCGGCCCTGGGCATCACCTACCCCCACCTCGACGTCGACGCGGCCGTGGCAGCCGGGCTCGCGGCCCTGCCGGCCTGGCGCGACGCCGGTGCCCGCACTCGCGCAGCCGTCTGCGTGGAGGTCATCGAAGGCATCAACCGGCGCTCCTTCGAGATCGCCCACTCGGTGATGCACACGTCCGGCCAGCCCTTCGTCATGGCTTTCCAGGCCGCCGGGCCGCACGCCCAGGACCGCGCCCTCGAGGCCGTCGTCGCCGGGCTCGTCGAGCAGGAGCGCGTGCCTGCCTCGGTCGTCTGGGAGAAGCCCGGCCGCGACAAGGAGGGCAACCCCGCCCCGCTGCGCATGCAGAAGGACTACCGCATCGTGCCCCGTGGGCTCGCGCTCGTCATCGGCTGCAACACCTTCCCGACGTGGAACAGCTACCCCGGGCTGTTCGCGTCCCTCGTCACCGGCAACCCCGTCATCGTCAAGCCGCACCCGCACGCGGTGCTGCCGCTCGCGATCTCGGTCGCCGTCGCCCGTGAGGTCCTGGCCGCCGCCGGGTTCAGCCCGGACCTGGTGCAGCTCGCTCCCGAGGCCGAGGGCGAAGGTCTCGCCAAGGTCCTGGCCGAGCGCGAGGAAGTGCGCATCGTCGACTACACGGGCGGACCGTCGTTCGGTGCCTGGCTCGAGGAGACCGGCGCCGGCAGGGGTCAGCTGGTCTACACCGAGAAGGCGGGGGTCAACTCCGTCGTCGTCGACTCGACCGACAACCTGCGCGGCGTGCTGGGCAACCTCGCGTTCTCCCTGACGCTCTACTCCGGGCAGATGTGCACCACGCCCCAGAACCTCTACGTGCCCCGGGACGGCATCGACACCGACGAGGGCCACCTGTCGTTCGAGGACTTCGGCGCCCGCCTGGCCGCCGCCGTGGGCAAGCTCACCGGTGACGACGCCCGGGCGGTGGAGCTGCTCGGCGCCACCGTCAACGACGGGGTCCGCGCCAATGCCGGGGGCGTGGCCGACCTCGCCGCCGAAGCGGGTGGCACGGTCGTCCTGGACTCGCGAGCCGTCACCCACCCGACCTGGCCCGACGCCGTGGTCCGCGCCCCGGGCCTTGTCGCCGTCGACGCCAGCCGTGAGGACGTCTACACCCAGGAGTGCTTCGGGCCGGTCACCTTCCTCATCGCCACGTCCGGCACCGACCAGTCGCTGGCCCAGTTCCGTGACACCGTGCGCGAGCACGGGGCGATGACGGCGGCGGTCTACTCGACCTCCGAGGACGTGCTCGACCGGGCCCGCGAGGCCGCGGCCGACGCCGGCGTCGCGCTCTCGGAGAACCTCACCGGCCAGGTCTTCGTCAACCAGACGGCTGCGTTCTCCGACCTCCACGGCACCGGCGCCAACCCGGCCGCCAACGCCGCGTACACCGATGCCGCGTTCGTGGCCAACCGCTTCCGCGTCGTCACGAGCCGCCGCCACGTCTGAGGCAGCGGTCGCGGGGTCCCTGCGCCGCCGACACCGCTCTGGCACGATCGGGACATGAACTTCCTCATCAAGGTCGCCGTCAACGCGGTGGCGCTGTGGGTGGCGGCGTGGCTCGTCCCGGGCATCGGCTTCGGCGACGGCAAGTTCGGGTCGAAGTTCGCCACCGTGGTGCTGGTGGCCGTGGTCTTCGGGCTCGTCAACGCGATCGTCAAGCCCATCGCCAAGCTGCTGAGCTTTCCCTTCATCATCCTGACGCTCGGGCTGTTCACGTTCATCGTCAACGCATTCATGCTCCAGCTGACCGAGTGGATCTCCGGCCCGCTCGGCCTGAGCTTCACGATCGACCACTTCTTCTGGGACGCGGTCCTCGGCGCCCTGGTCGTGACCATCGTGTCGATCGTCCTCAACTGGGTCCTGCCCGACGGGGACGACGACTGACCCGAGCCGGGCACGGCAGCGCCACGAGACCGCATCTCCCCGCCGGATGCGGTCTCGTGGCGTCTGCGGACCCGCCACCTGCTGCCCTGCACGGGGGCGGTGACGGGTCGCTGGCGGCATCCCTCCCCCGAAGGCGCCGCCGCGCAAACTGTGGCACCCGGCCGCGCCCGGGGCCAACCGGCACACGCGCGGGTGCGTGCACACGCAACCCGGCTTGACGTGGTCAGTAGGCGTGCGGCCCCGTGGCAGGAGTCGTCAGGCCGGCGCCGAGCGCGTGCACGGCGTCGAGGCGGCCCCGCGCCCCGAGGCGCTCGACGATGGCGGCGACCTCGGACACCACGGTGCGCACCGACACCCCGAGCTCGCGGGCGATGGCGGCGTCCTTGGTGCCGGCAGCCAGCCGGCTCGCGACCAGCACCTGGCGGCGGGTGAAGGGAGGCTCGTCGCCGGGCGGCACCGCGGGCCGCGATGACGCCCACACCCGCGTCCAGATGTCCGTGACCGCGCCGAGCACGTCGGAGCGGGTGGCGCGCCAGGCGGTCGGCTCGCCGTGGTTGCCGGGGGGACCGAACACGACGGCCGCGCTGCCGTCGACGAGGATGAACGTGGTGAAGACGTGGCCGACCCGCACGGCCGGGTCGATGGACGACATCAGCGGGTTGACCGTCAGGCAGTGCGGGCTCACCACCGTGCGCAGGTCCAGGCCGCGCTGCGCGGAGCGCTCGTTGAGCTCGTGGCTGGCGTCGTGGGGCCGAAAGCGCGTCGACGGCAGGATCGACCACACCGACCTGCGCGCCTGCGGCTCGAGCGCGGTGAGGCCGTCGTCGATGTTCCTCACGCCTGCGCCGAGCAGGCTGAAACCGGACGCCGTCCTCCCGGCGAGGTGGTCGAGCGCGAGGTCGTTGACGGTGGCGCTGAGGCGACCGACCCGGCGGAACAGGTCGTGCCGCTCGGCTTCCCCACCGTCCGCGGTCGTCATGCTCCCCTTCCCTCCGCGCTGCCGTGCGCTCGCATGATCACACAGAGGCGGCGGCGGACGCACCCCATGATCCGCAGGGTCGGTGGGCACGACCGTCGCGGCCGGGCCGCGACCAGCGACGACGCCGCATACAGTGACCCCCATGAGCGACCCGATCCGTGAGACCGACGTCCGGCTGCGTGCGGCCCTCGACCAGGTGCCGGCCTACGTGCCCGGCAAGCCGGCGTCCGCGCGCGAGGGCGTCACGGCCTACAAGGTGTCCTCCAACGAGAACCCGTTCCCGCCGCTGCCCTCGGTCCTCGAGGTCATCCACGAGGCCGCGACGCAGGTCAACCGTTACCCCGACATGGCCGTCACGGCGCTCACCGAGGCCCTCGCCGAGCACCTCGGGGTGCCGACCGAGCACATCGCCACCGGCACCGGCTCGGTCGGCGTCCTCGGCCAGCTCGTGCAGGCGACGTGCGATCCGGGCGACGAGGTCGTCTACGCCTGGCGCTCGTTCGAGGCGTATCCCATCGTCACCGCGCTCGCCGGAGCCAGGTCGGTGCAGGTCGGCCTCGACGACCACGCGCGCCACCGCCTCGACGCCATGGCCGCCGCGATCACCGACCGCACCAAGGTGGTCATCGTCTGCACCCCCAACAACCCGACCGGCCCGATGGTCACCCACACCGAGCTCGAGCGGTTCCTCGACCAGGTGCCGTCCCGGGTGCTCGTGGTCATCGACGAGGCCTACGTCGAGTTCGTCACCGGCGAGGACGCGCCGCGCAGCCTGGAGCTCTACCGCGAGCGGCCCAACGTCATGGTGCTGCGCACCTTCTCCAAGGCCTACGGCCTTGCCGGGCTCCGCGTCGGGTATGCCGTCGCGCACCCGCCGGTCGCGAGTGCGCTGCGCAAGACGGCCACCCCGTTCGGCGTCAACTCGATCGCCCAGGCGGCGGCCGTCGCCTCGCTCGGCGCGTTCGACGAGCTCAAGGAGCGGGTCGACCAGCTTGTCGCCGAGCGCACCCGGGTCGTGGAGGCCCTGCGCGGACAGGGCTGGTTCATCGCCGACACGGAGGCGAACTTCGTGTGGTTCGGCCTCGGGGAGCGTTCCGGCGCCTTCGCTGCCGCCGCCCAGGAGGCGGGCCTCACGCTGCGCCAGTACGGCGACGACGGTGTCCGCGCGACGATCGGCGAGACCGAGGCCAACGACGTGCTCATCCGTGTCGCCGGCGACTTCCTCACGGAGCACCCCGCGTCCTGAGGCCGCTCTGCCGCCTCAGCCGACGACCTCCTCGACCCGGAACGCCGATCCCTGCTGGCAGGTGGTCGTCGCCACGTCGAGGCGTGCCCCGCGCAGGGTGACGCGCTGACCTGCCTCCAGGCCCTCGGTGTGGCCGACGAGCACCCAGGCGCCGCCGGGCTGACCGTCCTCCGGCGAGAACAGCAGGCAGCCACGCTCCGTACCCGCCGCCACGGTCCCGGTCACGGTGACGAGGCGGCCACGCCCTCCGACCGGTCCGACCGGTCCTGAGCTCGACGGGCTGGGGGCGGCCGTCGACGCGCTCGAGGTCGTCGTCGTGCTTGGCGAGGCGGTCCCGCAGGCGGCCAGGCCGAGCATCGCGACCAGTGACGGGACCGCCGAGCGCGCGCGGAGGGGCCTCATGTACCCATCCTGCGCCAGACTGTCGGCATGGTCGACACCTGGCTCCCCGCATACCTGCCCAACCCGGACCGCTACGGCCCCATGCCCTACCGCAAGGTGGGCCAGAGCGGCCTGCACCTCCCGGCGGTCTCGCTGGGCCTGTGGCACAACTTCGGCGACGACAAGCCGTTCGAGGTGCAGCGGGCGATCCTGCGCCGGGCGTTCGACATCGGCATCACGCACTTCGACCTCGCCAACAACTACGGCCCGCCGTACGGCAGCGCCGAGGTCAACTTCGGCCGCCACTTCGCCGCCGACTTCAGGCCCTACCGCGACGAGCTCGTCATCAGCACCAAGGCCGGCTACGACATGTGGCCCGGCCCCTACGGCATCGGCGGCTCGCGCAAGTACCTGCTCGCCAGCCTCGACCAGAGCCTGCAGCGCATGGGCCTGGACTACGTCGACATCTTCTACAGCCACTGCCCGGACGAGGACACCCCGCTCGAGGAGACCATGGGGGCGCTCGCCACCGCCGTCAAGCAGGGCAAGGCACTGTATGCCGGCATCTCGAGCTACTCCGCGGAGCGCACCGAGCGGGCGGCCGAGGTCCTCGCCGAACTGGGTGTCCCGCTCCTGATCCACCAGCCGAGCTACTCGATGCTGAACCGGTGGGTCGAGGGTGGCCTGCTCGACACCCTCGGNCTCGGCGGCGTGCCGGAGGGCTCGCGGGCCGCGCAGGGCAAGTCGCTGTCGCCCGACCTGCTCACCGACGAGTCGCTGGCGCACATCCGCAAGCTCGACGACCTGGCCACCGAGCGCGGGCAGTCGCTGGCGCAGATGGCGCTGGCCTGGGTGCTGCGCGACGAGCGCGTCTCCTCCGTGCTCATCGGCGCCTCCTCGGTCGCCCAGCTCGAGGACTCCGCCGCCGCGGTGGCCAACCTGCGCTTCACCGACGCCGAGCTCGAGGAGATCGACCGCGACGCCGTCGAGGCCGGCATCGACCTCTGGCGCGGCAAGTCCGAGATCGCCTGAAGGAGGCCGAGGTCCGGATTCTGAGATTTCGCGGCCTCCCGTTATCTTTGGCTCCAGCAAGGCCCTATGTGAGCGCCGCCACAACCGGCGCAACCAGCCTGCCGCGCAACGCCAGCAGCGGTGACCCCGCATGGGTCGTCGCGGCCCGAGCCGAAGGGCCCGCCATCGCGGGTCCGGAGGAAGAAGGAGTGCCTGTGAGCGACAACGCTGTCGCCAGTACCGGTGAGCAGGCCGGCACCCGTCCCGCCGAGGACGACGTGCTGGCAGAGCTGACCGCCCCCGTGCCCGAGGTCGGAGACGGCGGACCCGAGATGGTCCAGCTGCTCACGCCCGAGGGCCAGCGGGTCGAGAACGCCGAGTACGACGAGTACGTCAAGGACCTGACCGACGAGGACCTGCGCGGCTTCTACCGCGACCTCGTCCTCATCCGCCGCGTCGACGCCGAGGCCACCGCGCTCCAGCGCCAGGGTGAGCTCGGCATCTGGGCCAGCCTGCTGGGCCAGGAGGCGGCGCAGGTCGGTTCGGGGCGCGCGATGCGCCCGCAGGACTACGCCTTCCCGACCTACCGCGAGCACGGCGTCGCCTGGTGCCGCGGGGTCGACCCGCTCAACCTCCTCGGGCTCTTCCGTGGCGTCAACCACGGTGGCTGGGACCCCAACGAGAAGAACTTCCACCTCTACACGATCGTCATCGGCGCCCAGACGCTGCACGCGACCGGCTACGCGATGGGTATCCAGCGCGACGGCGACGTGGGCACCGGCGACGCCGACCGCGACGCCGCGGTGATCGCCTACTTCGGCGACGGTGCCTCCGCGCAGGGGGACGTCAACGAGGCGTTCGTCTACGCCGCGGTGAACAACGCCCCGGTCGTGTTCTTCTGCCAGAACAACCAGTGGGCCATCTCCGAGCCCAACGAGCGCCAGACCCGTATCCCGCTCTACCAGCGGGCGCGCGGCTTCGGCTTCCCGGGCGTGCGGGTCGACGGCAACGACGTCCTCGCCGTCTACGCCGTCGCCAAGCAGGCGCTCGACGCGGCCCGCTCCGGCCAGGGCCCGACCTTCGTCGAGGCCTACACCTACCGCATGGGTGCGCACACGACGTCGGACGACCCGACCAAGTACCGCGTCTCCGCCGAGGTCGAGGTGTGGAAGCACCGCGACCCGATCGAGCGCCTCAAGTCCTACCTCGTGCACACGGCGAAGGCCGACCAGGAGTTCTTCGACGCGGTGGACACCGAGGCCGACGAGCTGGCCGCGCACGTCCGCGAGGGCTGCCTGTCGATGCCCGACCCGACCCCCGACTCGATGTTCGACCACATCTACGTCGAGGAGCACCCGGTCGTCGAGGCCGAGCGCCGGGAGTTCGCCGAGTACCATGCCGGTTTCGCCACGGAGCGTGGTCACTGATGGGCACCATGACGATCGCCAAGGGCATCAACAACGGTCTGCGCGCCGCCATGGAGCGCGACCCCAAGGTCGTCCTCATGGGTGAGGACATCGGCAAGCTCGGTGGCGTCTTCCGCGTCACCGACGGCCTGCAGAAGGACTTCGGCGAGGACCGTGTCATCGACACCCCGCTCGCCGAGGCCGGCATCGTCGGCACCGCGATCGGCATGGCGCTGCGCGGCTACCGCCCCGTGGTCGAGATCCAGTTCGACGGCTTCATCTACCCGGCGTTCGACCACATCGTCAGCCAGGTCGCCAAGATGCGGGCCCGCTCGCTCGGCAAGATCAAGCTGCCCATGGTCATCCGCATCCCCGTCGGTGGTGGCATCGGCGCGGTCGAGCACCACTCGGAGTCCAACGAGGCCTACTTCGCCCACACCGCGGGGCTGAAGGTCGTCTGCTGCTCCAACGCCGAGGACGCCTACTGGATGATCCAGCAGGCCATCGAGTCCGACGACCCGGTGCTGTTCTACGAGCCCAAGCGCCGCTACTGGGACAAGGGCGAGGTCGACGAGTCGGCCGCGCCTCGCGAGCTGCTGCGGGCCAACGTCCTGCGTGAGGGCACCGACGCGACGCTGGTCGCCTACGGCCCCATGGTCAAGACCTGCATGCAGGCCGCCGAGGCGGCTGCCGCGGAGGGGAAGAACCTCGAGGTCATCGACCTGCGCACCCTCAGCCCGCTCGACCTCGACACGGTCGCCGCGTCCGTGGAGAAGACCGGCCGGACCATCGTCGTCCACGAGGCCTCGACGTTCCTCGGCATGGGCGCCGAGATCGCCGCGGCCCTGCAGCAGCGCTGCTTCTACCACCTCGAGGCCCCGGTGCTGCGGGTCGGCGGCTACAACCTGCCCTACCCGCCCAGCAAGCTCGAGGAGGAGTTCCTCCCCGACCTCGACCGCGTCCTGGACGCAGTCGACCGCTCGCTGGCTTTCTGAGAGGGACGCGAACACCCATGAGCACCAAGGAATTCAAGCTCCCCGACCCGGGCGAGGGCCTGACCGAGGCCGAGATCGTCACCTGGAACGTCAAGGTCGGCGACACGGTCAAGGTCAACGACATCGTCGTCGAGATCGAGACGGCCAAGTCGCTGGTCGAGCTCCCCGTCCCGTTCGCCGGCACCGTCACGGCGCTGCTCGTCTCCGAGGGTGACACGGTCGAGGTCGGCACGCCGATCATCGCCGTCGACACCGCCGGCGGCGCCGGCACCGGGGCACCGACGAGCGTCCAGGACGCCGGCGCGCAGCGCGCCGTCGAGCCCGGTATGGAGGGCAGCCCGGCTCCCAAGATGGAGAAGGCGGCCGCCGAGGAGGAGGCCATCGAGGAGGGCAAGATCGGCGGGACCACGTCCACCGGTCGCACCGCCGTCCTCGTCGGCTACGGCGTCAAGCAGACCGAGGCCGTGCGCCGCCCCCGCAAGGGTGCGCCGTCCGTTGCCTCGGCGGCCGCTCCGGCTCCTGTCGCTCCCGCACCCGTCGCTCCTGCGGTCCAGCAGCCGACGCCTCGCGCCGAGGAGCCGGTCGCGGCTCCCGCGGCCCGCGTCGGTGGCGGTCGGGCGCTGGCGAAGCCTCCGGTCCGCAAGCTGGCCAAGGACCTCGGCATCGACCTCGGCGTGGTGGCCGGGTCCGGCGACGGCGGCATCATCACCCGCGCAGACGTCCAGGCGCACGCCGACGGCACGAGCACGGGCGCGAGCATCGACCAGGGTGCGGCCGCCGTGCAGCCCACCGCGGCGTATCAGGCCCCGGTGTTCACCCGTGGCGAGCGCGAGACGCGCATCCCCATCAAGGGTGTCCGCAAGATGACCGCCCAGGCGATGGTCGGCAGCGCGTTCACGGCGCCGCACGTGACCGAGTGGGTCACCATCGACGCCACCGCCACCATGGAGCTCGTCGAGCGGCTGAAGAAGGACCGCGAGTTCAAGGACGTCAAGGTCACGCCGCTGCTGGTGCTGGCCAAGGCGATGGCGGTCGCGATCCGCCGCCACCCCGAGATCAACGCGACGTGGGACGAGGCCGCGCAGGAGATCGTGGTCAAGCACTACGTCAACCTCGGCATCGCCGCCGCCACGCCCCGGGGCCTCATCGTCCCGAACATCAAGGACGCCGACCAGATGTCGATGCTCCAGCTCGCCGAGGCCATCGGCGCGCTGACCGCCACCGCTCGTGAGGGTCGCACCCAGCCGGCCGACATGTCCGGCGGCACGATCACGATCACCAACGTCGGCGTCTTCGGCGTCGACACCGGCACCCCGATCATCAACCCCGGCGAGTCGGCGATCATGGCGTTCGGCGCCATCCGCCGCCAGCCGTGGGTGGTCACCGCCGCCGACGGCACCGAGACGATCGAGCCCCGCTGGGTCACCCAGCTGGCCCTGTCGTTCGACCACCGGCTCGTCGACGGCGAGCTCGGCAGCAAGTTCATCGCCGATGTGGGCGCCATCCTCGCCGACCCCGCGAGGGGCCTCGTCTGGGGCTGAGCGCAGCACCGTACACACGACGAAGGCCCGCACCGTGACCGGTGCGGGCCTTCGTCGTGCGGCGTTCGTCGTGTGGCGAACGGACCCCGCACGGCGCCTACTCGTCGCCGCGCAGGGTGAATGAGCGCAGCCGGTCGCCCGTGAACCACAGGGCCGCGACGGTCACGACCACCGCGGCGACCACGGCATAGCCCAGTCCCATCGACTGGTCCGGGACGGCGGAGCTGATCGCCGCCGCGACCTCGCGGCCCCACGCGCCGATGGCCACCCACCGGATCCCGTCGAGGACGCTGCCGAGCACGCCCTCCCAGAGGAGGGCGAAGAGCAGCCCGACGACCACGGCGTGCCGGGTGAAGGCCGCCAGCCCGAGGAACAGCGCGGTGTAGGCCGTGCCGGCCACCGCCGCTCCCACTCCCCAGGCGGCCGCGCGGCGTGGGTCGCCCACGTCGAGGACGAGCCCGGCCGCGAACAGGGGGAGGGCCCCGAAGACCATGGTCGCGGCCCAGGCCACGACGAACTTGCTCAGGGCGATGACGTGGCGGCTCACCGGCTTGGCCAGCAGGTACACGATCGACCCGTCGTCCACCTCGGGGCCGAGCACCGCCGTGGCGGCCAGCAGGGTGACCAGCGGGAGCGCGAGGGTGAAGCCGAGGTTGGCGACCGCCTCGTACCCCACGGACGGGTCGCTGGTCAGCGCGCTCACCACCACGGCGAGCACCAGGAGGACGCCAGGGATCAGGACCAGCACGATCCCGCGACGTCGGCCCAGCAGCGCCTGCCTGGAGAGCCGCAGGATGGTGCGGTTCATCGCCCCGCCCCCACGAGGTAGGAGAAGACGCTCTCGAGCGACTCGTCGGTGGGTGTGAGCTCCAGGATGCGTATGCCGCGCTGCTGGGCCACCTGCGGCAGCCGGACCGCGAACGCCCCGAAGTCGGACACCGACACGTCGACACCACCCGCCGGGCGCAGGGAGACGGAGAGCACCGAGGGCTCTGCGATGAGGGCGGCGGCCAGACCTCGGTCGTCGTCCCCGACGACGACGTACTGCACCGGGCGGTCGGTCATCAGCCGCCGGATCTGGCCGAAGTCGCCGGAGGCCGCGTGGCGCCCTGAGACGACGACCTCGATCTGCCGGGCCACCTGCTCGACCTCCTCGAGGATGTGCGAGCTGAACAGGACGGTGCGCCCCTCAGCACCCATCCGGCGCAGCAGGCTCATGAGGTGCAGCCGCTGCCGTGGGTCGACGCCGTTGAACGGCTCGTCGAGCAGGAGCACCGCAGGGTCGTGGACGAGGGCGGACGCCAGCTTGACCCGTTGGCGCATGCCCTTGGAGTAGGTCCCGATCCGGCGGGCGGCGGGCTCGCTCATCTCGACGACGTCGAGTGCTCGCTGGGCGGCGGCGCCGGGGTCCACCAGTCCGTGCAGCTCGGCGTTGGCGAGGACGAGCTCGCGACCGGTGAGGTAGCCGAAGCTGAGCTCGCGCTCGGGCACCAGGCCGATCGAGCGGTAGGCGTCGGTGTGGCGCCAGATCGGGTGTCCGTCCAGGGTGACGGTGCCGGCAGACGGCGCGAGGAACCCCGACATGAGCGCGATCAGGGTCGTCTTGCCCGCGCCGTTGGGCCCGAGCAGACCGGTGACGCCGGGCCGGACGGTCATCGAGATGCCGTTGACCGCGACGACGTTGCCGTACCACCGCGACGCCTTGTCGATGGTGATGACGCTCATGCTGTCGCCACCCTCCGGTAACGCCAGACCAGGGCTGCGACGCACGCCACGGACAGGGCGACCAGGACCACCAGGTAGGCCGCCTGCATCGCGGTCCCTGTCGGGGGCGTCGGCCCGTGGGTGTCGGTCCAGGTGGACATCAGCCCCCGGTAGAGCGAGTACGGCGAGAAGAGTCCCGCGACCTCGCCCGCCCGCGGGTGGCCCTCCTCCTGGGAGATGCCCTGGATCGCGGTGACGATGCCGTTGCCGATGAGCAGGACGGCGATCGTGGCGACGACGGCGAACCCGCGACGGGTCGACCAGGACGCCACCAGTCCGGCGACCCCGGTCAGTGCGAGTGCGAGGAGGAGCGCGAGGCCGACGGCGATCGCGGCGTCCCGGGTCTGGTCGGTGACGTCGAGCTCACCGAGCAGGGCCACGGCATACAGGAGCAGGATCGGGAGGAGCAGGAAGACGAGGGTCGCGCCGAGCAGGGAGCTCCACCGCGCGAGGGCGTAGGTGGAGGAGGGGAGCGGGCGGGCGAGGTAGAGCGAGATGGTGCCGTGCCGCAGGTCGCGCGAGAACAGGACGGGGGCCTGGGACGCGACGAAGATCCCCAGCAGGACCTGCGTCGTGGAGGCGTACTGGGCGTAGCCGATCGGCAGGCGCTTGAGCCCGACGAACACCATCACCCCGCCGATCACCAGGGCCGGCATCAGGTTGATGCCCAGCAGGACGAAGGGCAGCACCTTCGACTTCCCCGAGCGGCCGAGCCCGAAGGCGTTGCGGAAGCCGGTGACGACCAGGGCGCGGGCGATGGCGGCGGGCCCCAGGCGTGGGCCGGTGTAGGGCCGGTAGCCCAGGTCGTGGATGACGCTGCCGCCTTCGGGGGTGGCGGACGTTGGGTCAGTCATGGGACACCTCCGGGCTCGACGCGCCTGCTCCGTCCGTGGCGAAGACGTCCTCGATGTGGCGGTGGTCGACCTGCAGCCGCACCAGTCCGAGCCCGAGGTCGCTGGCGGTGTCGCGGATCAGGTCGTGCACGTCGACCTGGTCCGACGCCCGCGCGGTGGCGTCGACGGTGAGCATCGTGCCGCGGGCGACGGTCGCGACCCCGGACCGGTTCAGGGCCTGCGCCATGCGGGCCTGCGCGTCGTCACCGAGGACCTCCACGAGCAGGACGCCGGTGGCGTCGAGGAACTCGTCGGTGCTCGAGGCCCGCAGGAGCCGGCCGCCGTCGAGGACGACGACGTGGTCGCTCACGCGCTCGAGCTCGCCGAGCAGGTGCGAGGTCACGATGACCGCGATCCCGAAGTCGCGCCCGATCCGTTGGACCAGTCCGAGCATCTCGTCGCGTGCCGCCGGGTCGAGCCCGTTGGTCGGCTCGTCGAGCAGCACGAGCCGCGGGTCGTGGGCGAGGGCCTGCGCCAGCTTGGCCTTCTGCTTCATGCCGGTGGAGTAGCCACCCATCGGGCGGTACCGCTCCTCGGCCAGCCCCACGTGGCGCAGCACCTCGGCGGCGCGCTCCCGGGCGGCGACCCGGGGGAGGCCGGACATCATCGCCATGTGCACGACGAAGTCGCTGGCACTGACGTCCGGAGGCAGGCAGTCGTGCTCGGGCAGGTACCCGACTGCCGCGCGGATCGCTGGTCCCTCGGTGGCGATCTCGTGCCCGAGGACCCGCGCGCCGCCGCGGGTCGCGGGGACGAGGCCGAGCAGGATCTTGAGCAGGGTGGACTTGCCCGCGCCGTTGGCCCCGACGAGACCGGTGGTGCCCGCGCCGATCTCGAGGTCGAGCGCGTCCAGCGCGAGGACGGAGCCGTAGTCCTTGGTCAGGCCCCGGGTCTGCACGACGGCTTCCACGGACGTCACCCTAACCACGAACCCCGGGCGATCCGATGGGCTCGCCCGGGGTTCAGGGGCGGATCAGGGACGACCCTCAGTGCGCGGCGGCGGGCGGTGCTGCCGCAGCGGCCTCCGCGTCGGCCTTGTCGGCAGCGCCGCGCTCGGAGTATGCCGACCCGCCGCGCAGCTCCACGTGCGGCAGGAGCAGCATCACGAGGAAGCCGATGACCATGACCGCCCCGCCGGCGAGGAACACCGTGTCCATCGCCGAGGAGAAGCCCTCGAGGAACGGCTTGGCCAGCCGCGGGTCGAGCTGGTTGAGGAACGAGGAGTCCTTGAGCACGCCACCGGCGGCACCGGTGCCTCCACCCTGCTGGGCGGCCTGCATGCTCTGGGCGAACGCGGCGTTGGCCGGGTCCCTGAGCGCGGCCTGGAACTCGGGCGTGCCCTTCGCGGCCGCCATCGCCGTCGTGATCTTGTCGGGCACCGTCGAGAACAGGATCGACAGGAACACGGCCGTGCCCAGCGTGCCGCCGATCTGGCGGGTGAAGGTGGCCGACGACGTCGCGACGCCGATGAGGCGCGGCGACACGGCGTTCTGCACGGCGAGGGTGAGCGGCTGGAAGTTGAAGCCGAGTCCGAGGCCGAAGAAGACCATGACGATGCCGGTCTGCCACAGCGGGGTGTCCGCCTTGACGTAGTGGAAGACGAACAGAGCCAGGGCCAGCAGGGCCGAGCCGATGATCGGGAAGCGGCGGTAGCGGCCGGTGCGGCTGATGATCTGGCCCGACAGGATCGAGCCGAACATGATGCCGAGCGTCAGGGGCAGCAGCAGCAGGCCGGCCTTGGTCGGCGACGCACCCTTGACGATCTGCAGGTAGAGCGGGAGGCACGCGAGGCCACCGAACATCGCCATGCCGATGAGCACCGAGGCGCCGGAGGCGACGCCGACCGTGCGGTTCTGGAACAGCGTGAGGGGCAGCAGCGCCTCGTCCTTCATCGCGCGCTCCACGAGCAGGAAGGCGATGACGCCGACAACGCCGACGGCGTAGCAGGCGATCGAGCGACCGGAGCCCCAGCCCCAGTCGCGGCCCTGCTCGGCGACGAGCAGCAGCGGGACGAGCCCGAGGGAGAGGGTGACCGCGCCCCACCAGTCGATGCGGTGGTCGAGGCGGGNGAGGAACACCCAGCGCCAGCCGTCGATGCCGAGCAGGGAGGACTGGCCGGCGAAGAAGCCGCCGATGACCGGGCCGAGGACGCTCGAGGTGCCGAACACGGCCAGGAAGTAGCCCTGGTACTTGGCCCGCTCACGCGGCGGCACGATGTCGCCGATGATGGCCAGCGCCAGCGAGAAGAGACCGCCGGCGCCGAGGCCCTGCACGGCGCGGTAGAAGGCCAGCTGCAGCATCGTCTGCGACAGCGTGCACAGGACCGAACCGACGATGAAGATCGTGATCGCCGCGGAGAAGAACTTCTTGCGGCCGTAGATGTCCGAGAGCTTGCCGTAGAGCGGCGTGACGATCGTCGAGGTGATGAGGTACGCCGTCGTGGCCCAGGCCTGCTGGTCCAGGCCCTTGAGGTCGTCGGCGATGGTGCGGATCGCGGTGGCCACGATCGTCTGGTCGAGGGCGGCGAGGAACATGCCCATCATCAGCCCGACGAGGATCGTCACGATCTGTCGGTGCGTCAGGGGGCCGTCCGTCGCTGCGGGTGCAGTGGCTGCCATGTGTCAGTTCTCCGTGGTGCTGGCGCCGGCCGTGGGGACTGCGGCGGCGGTGGGTGGGGTGGGGCGTCGGGCGGCGAAGGACTCGCGGGAGGTCTCCAGCGCCGACGCGAGGCGTTCGAGGTGGGCCGCGAAGTCGATGGCCTCCTCGGCGGTCCAGTCGTCCATGAGCTCGCGGAACCACTCGTTGCGCTGGGCCCGGATGGAGCCCAGCAGGGCGTGCCCCTCGTCGCTGAGGCGCACGACCTGTGCCCGGCCGTCGTCAGGGTCGCTGACCTTGTCGAGCAGGCCGTGGCCCACGAGGGCGCTGACCTGCCGGCTCACGGTCGACACGTCCGAGTGCACGCATTCGGCGAGCGCCGACACCCGCCGCGGCTCTGCGGCGAGGTTGAACAGGACGGGGTACGCCGTGGCGTCGACCGCGGGGTGGATGCGGGGGGCGTGCTGGCGCAGGGACTGCAGGAGCTTGACGAGCCGGACGAGGCCGACGCTGACGCGGTCGGCGGTCTCCCGGTCGAGGTGGTGCTGGTCGTGCTGGTGGGACATGGGTGACCTTGGGATGGAAGTTTGCTTGCGACACACAAGTATCACGCACTATTTGCGCGACGCAACCAGTTTCCGACCGTGGAGGGGGGCGGGACGAGAAGCTGTCCGTTCGGCCGAGGTCAGGGGACGATGACGAGGTGCTCCAGCACCCGTCGCGCGACCGCCTCGTCACCGTGGACGGTGAAGTGGATGTCGTCGATGCCGCCGCGGCCCGCGGCCCGGCGGGTCAGGCAGTCGGTGGACAGCGTGATGGTGGTGAAGACGTCGTGCGGGTCGCCGTCGTGGGCGATGCCGGAGAAGAGCGGGATGCCGCGGGCCTTGCCCTCCTCGCCCGGCTCGACCCAGACGCCGGCGCGTCCCATGACCGGGCCGGTGGAGTCGATGATCACGACGTTGCCGGGCTCGATGCCGGCCTCCTTCGCCACCAGGCGGGGCAGCGCGGCGAAGAGCAGGTCCATGAACACGGCGGCCCCGCCCGAGTCGAGGTTGCCAGGCCGGCCGAGCGCCTGGCGGATGTCCTGCTCGTGCGTCCAGATGTCGAGGATCCGCCTGCGCAGGCTCTCGCCCACCGGGGCCGGCCCCCACGGTCCGCGGACCACGGTCTCGAGGGTGACACCGGGTTCGCTGAGCGCGGCGATCCTGCGGGCGGCCACGGTCTCCAGCTCGTCGACGACCTTCTGGCCCACCATGCGACGGCGCAGCTCGACCGACTTCTCGATGAACCGGCCGGCCTCGCCCCGGATGTGCGCGTAGTCGGGCACCTCCACCTTCGGGACGTCGCCGGTGTGGAGCCAGGACTCCAGCCCCACGACGTGGCTGATCTGGTCCTTCACGGTCCAGCCGGGGCAGGCCGTCGGCAGGTCGAAGTCGGCGTCGGTGCACGACCGCCCGAGGTCGACGACCGCCTGGGTGGTCTGCTGGTAGGCCGACACGAGTCCGGCCAGGTCTTCGGGTGCTGCCGGGTGCAGGGGCATGTGGCCACCATACTTAGGCTGTCTCCATGACCTCACCCGCCGCGGTGTCCGCGAGACGGCAGGCGACGCCCCCGGCGCGGCTTCCGGGCGTGGCCCTGCTCGTGGCCGTGCTCGTGGCGATGCCGCTGGCGGCGGCGGTGGGCCAGGCGGCAGCCCCCGCGGTCGTCTCGGACCCCGGACCGGTCGTCCGCTGGGGAGTCCTCTACGCCCGGGTGGTGCACGACGTCGCCGCCTCGGCCACGATCGGCCTGCTGCTGTTCGCCGCGTTCATCGTCCCCGAGACCACGCGCACCCACCGCAGGGCCACCGCGATCCGCCTGGCAGGGCTCGCCGCCGTCGTCTGGGCCCTCGCCGCAGCGGCCGGTGTGGTGCTCGGCATGGCCGACTTCATCGGCATACCGCTCTCCGACCCGGCCTTCGGGCAGCAGCTCGCGACCTTCGTCTGGAAGTTCGTGGCCTTCCGGGTCCAGGTGATCACCGCTGCCGTGGCCGCGGTCATCGCCGTGGTCACCCTGCTGACCGCTGGTCGCACGGTGACCGCCTGGCTCGCCGTGCTCGGCGTCGCGGGCGTCCTGCCCCTGGCGCTCGCGGGGCACGCCGCCGGGGCCAGCGACCACAGCACCGCCGTCAACGCCCTGGCGGTCCACCTCGTCGCCGTCACGGTCTGGGTGGGTGGCGTCCTCGCCCTGGCTGCGCTGCGCCCCCTGCTCTCCGGGCCGGACCTGTCCGCCACGGCCCACCGCTTCTCCACGCTCGCGGGCTGGTGCTACGCCGCCGTGGCGCTCTCCGGCGTGCAGAGCGCGGTCCTGCGGGTCGGCGACTGGTCCAACCTCGCCACCCGCTACGGCGCGCTCGTCCTCGTCAAGACCGCCGCCCTGGTGCTGCTCGGGGCTGCCGGGTGGTGGCACCGCCGCAGCCTGCTGGCACGCCTGTCGGGCTCCACACCGGGCCTCGCGTTCACCCGCCTCCTCGTCGCCGAGCTGGCCGTCATGGGGGCGGCGGTCGGGACCGCGGTCGCCATGGCGCGCAGCGCCCCGCCGGTCTCGGACGCCCCGCTCCCGGACGCCTCACCCGCCTTCGTGCTCACCGGCTACCCCACGCCACCGCCGCTCACGAGCAGCAGCTGGCTCACGACGTGGACCACCGAGTGGCTGTGGGTCGGGCTCGCCGCGCTCGCTGTGGGGCTCTACGTCGCCGGGGTGGTGCGGCTCCGCCGCCGCGGCGACGCCTGGCCCGTGCACCGCGTGGTCGTGTGGGTGCTCGGCTGGGCCATCTTCGTCTACGCCGTGTGCGGCGCCCCGGGCGTGTACGGCCGCGTGCTGTTCTCCATGCACATGGCCATGCACATGGTGGTCGCGATGCTCGTGCCGCTGCTGCTCGTGCCCGCGGCCCCGGTGCTGCTGGCGCTGCGCACCCTGCCTGCCCGCCCCGACCGCACGTGGGGACCGCGCGAGGTCATCCTGCAGGTCGTGCACTCGCGGGTCTTCCGCGCGTTCGCCAACCCCGTCGTCGCCGCGGCGCTGTTCTTCTTCAGCCTGGCGATCTTCTACTACTCGCCGCTGTTCGAGCTGGCGCTGCGCACCCACACCGGGCACGTGCTGATGCTGCTGCACTTCCTCGGCACCGGCTACCTCTTCGTCTGGGTGCTCATCGGGATCGACCCGGGCCCGCGCAAGTGGCCGCCGCTGATGCTGCTCGTCATCCTCTTCGCGACGATGAGCTTCCACGCCTTCTTCGGGGTGGTCATGACCGGCAGCACCACCGTGCTCGCCCCCGACTTCTTCGAGGTCGTCAAGATCCCGTGGATGACCGACGTCCTCGGCGACCAGCGCAAGGCCGGGGCCATCGCGTGGGGGATCGGCGAGGCGCCCACGGTGCTGCTCACCCTCATGGTCGCCGTCGCCTGGGTGCGCACCGACCGGGCCGAGACGACGCGCAAGGACCGGCAGGCCGACCGTGACGGCGACGCCGAGCTGGCCGCCTACAACGCCCACCTGCAGGAGCTCAGGAGACGCAGCGAGGGAAGGAGCTGAGCGCCGTGCGCGTCGCAGTCATCCAGGTCGCCTACGGCGACGACGAGCCCGTCGAGGCGCGGGTCGAGCGGGTCGCGGACCTCGTCCGGGCCCAGCGGGGCCACGACCTCGTGGTCCTGCCCGAGCTGTGGTCCGCCGGGGGCTTCGCCTACCGCGACTGGGACGCCCGCGCCCAGCCGGTGGACGGCCCGGTGGGGACCGCCATGGCGGAGGCGGCCCGCGATGCAGGCGTGATGCTGCACGCCGGCTCGATCGTCGAGCGACCTGCCGACGGTGAGACCGGGCCCGAGGGCCGTGGCCTCTGGAACACCTCGCTGGTCTACGGCGCCGACGGCAGCCTGGTCGCGACCTACCGCAAGATCCACCGGTTCGGCTTCGGCTCCGGGGAGCCCCGGCTCATGGACGCCGGTGAGGACATCGTGCTCGTCGACCTCCCGGGCGGCGCCGGTCGAGCGGGGCTGTCCACCTGCTACGACCTGCGCTTCCCCGAGCTCTACCGCCGTCAGCTCGACGCCGGTGCCACGGCCTTCATCGTGCCGGCTGCGTGGCCGGCCGCCCGGGTCCGCCACTGGACCCTGCTCGCGCACGCGCGGGCCGTGGAGGACCAGTGCGTCGTCATCGCGTGCAACACCGCCGGCACCCACGCCGGCACCCCGATGGGTGGTCACTCCCAGGTCATCGACGCCAAGGGCGAGGCGCTGGCCATGGCGGGGACTAGTGAGCAGGTGCTCAGTGTTGAGGTCGACATGGAAGCAGTGACCGCCTGGCGCGAGCAGTTCCCCGTCCTGCAGGACCGCCGGCTGTGACCGCCGCGCCGACCTCTGCGCCGACCTCGGCGTCCCCCCGCGCCGCCACCCGTCTGCGCGCGCCCGAGCTCGCCGGGCGCGGCTGGCTCAACACCGGTGGCGCCGACGTGCGCCTGGCCGACCTGCGTGGCCGGATCGTCGTCCTCGACTTCTGGACCTTCTGCTGCGTCAACTGCCTGCACGTCCTCGACGAGCTGCGGCCGCTGGAGGAGGAGTACGCCGACTCGCTCGTGCTCGTCGGCGTGCACTCGCCGAAGTTCGAGCACGAGGCCGACCCGGACGCCCTCGCCGCCGCGGTCGAGCGGTATGCCGTGCACCACCCGGTCCTCGACGACCCCGACCTCGTGACGTGGCAGGCCTACACCGCCCGCGCGTGGCCGACCCTCGTGGTCATCGACCCCGAGGGCTACATCGTCGCCTCCCTGTCGGGCGAGGGCCACGCCCACGGGTTGTCCGTGCTGGTCGAGGAGCTCATCGCCGAGCACAGCGCGAAGGGCACGCTGCGGCAAGGGAATTCGCCCTACTCCCCGCCCGAGCCCGCCGAGACCGCGCTGCGGTTCCCAGGAAAGGTCGCTGCGCTCGCCGACGGGTCGGTGGTCGTGTCCGACACCACGCACCACGAGGTCGTGTGGCTGGAGCCCGACCTGGTGACCGAACGCGGACGCTTCGGTGGCGAGGGGGTGCTGGCCGAGCCGCAAGGTGTGCTGGTGCTCCCCGAGGAGACGGCCCAGCGGGTGGGCTACGACGTCGTCGTCGCCGACTCCGTCAACCACCAGGTCAAGGGGCTGCGGCTCGCCGACGGCTCGTGGACGACCCTGGCGGGCACGGGCCAGCAGCTGCGCGAGCGGTCCGGCAGCGGGCCGGCCCTGCGGCAGGACCTCTCCACGCCCTGGGACCTCGCCTGGTTCATCGACCGGGTCGTCATCGCCATGGCAGGCGTGCACCAGCTCTGGGCGCTTCACCTGGCCACCGACCCGGCCGACAACACGGTCGCCGTGCTCGGCGGCACCTCCGCAGAAGGCATCCGCGACGGCGCGGCCGACGAGGCGTGGTTCGCCCAGCCGTCAGGCCTCGCGGTGTCGGCCGACGGGACGCGGTTGTGGGTGGCCGACTCCGAGACCTCGGCCCTGCGCTCGCTCGACGTCACCGACGACGGGTTCGTCGTGACCACCCACGTCGGCCAGGGACTCTTCGACTTCGGCCACCGCGACGGCGCAGCTGACCAGGCGCTCCTGCAGCACCCGCTCGGCGTGACCGTGCTGCCGGACGGCTCGGTCGCCGTGTCGGACACCTACAACGGTGCGGTGCGACGGTTCGACCCCGTGGCCCGAGAGGTCAGCACCCTGGCCACCGGCCTGCGCGAGCCGTCCGACGCGATGGTCGAGACCGACGCCTCCGGGGCGACGCACCTGCTCGTCGTCGAGTCCGCGGCCCACCAGCTCGTACGGGTCCCGTTGCCTGACAAGGCGACTCGCGTCGACGGCCTCGCCCGCCAGACGCAGCGGCCCCGGACCGCCATCGCGGCGGGCGACGTGCGGCTCGAGGTCACCTTCACCCCGCCGACGGGCCAGAAGCTCGACCACCGCTGGGGCGACCCGACCTGGCTCATGGTCTCCGCGACACCCGAGCACCTGCTGCGGTCCGGCTCCGGCAGCGCCGAGGGGCTCACCCGGGTCCTCGACCTCGACCCCTCGGTCGGCGACGGCGTGCTGCACGTGTCGGTGCGCGCCGCCTCGTGCGACGGCGACCCCGTCACGGGCGAGGTGCCCGAGCACGCCGCCTGCCACCTCTACCAGCAGGACTGGGGGATCCCCGTCGTCCTGACGCAGGGTGCCCCGGCGGAGCTCACGCTCGACCTCCGCGGCGTCTGAGGGGCTGCTCCTGCGGCGCGGCATTCCTGCAGGTCAGGCGTTGCAGCACTACAGTCGTCGCACCGGGTCAACCCGAACCCGCGACAACCAGGAGTGAGCATGTACATCGGAGTCGGCATCTTCCTCATCGTCGTCGGCGCGATCCTGACCTTCGCCCTCAACGCCTCCGTCGACGCGGTCAACCTCGGCATGATCGGGTGGATCTGCATGGCCGCCGGGGTGCTGGCGATCCTGCTCTCGCTCGTCGTGACGAACCGTCGTACCGCTGCCGGTGGCTACTCCGCGCGCCGCGTCAGCCACACCGACCCCGCGACGGGCACCCGCGTGGACGAGGTCGACGTCGACCGCGACGGCCGCGTCTGACCGCACCTCACAGCACACCGCCACGGGGCGGGCCGGGTGAACCGGCCCGCCCCGCAGCATGTCCCGTGAGACGTCTCGTGGCAGGTCCCGTCAGCGGATGGGCCGCACGACGTTGCCCATCAGCCCGGTCTCGCTGAGGCTGATGCTGCGGACCCGGATGTCGGGCCCGTCGACGCGGTCGGCCTCGACGATCTGGTCGTTGCCGATGTAGAGGGCGACGTGGTGGATCGCCGACGGTGACTTGCTCGCGTCGGACCAGAAGACCATGTCGCCGGCCTTGCGGTTGGCGAGCGCGACCTTGTAGCCCTCGGCGTACTGCTGCGAGGAGGTGCTCGAGATCCGCAGGCCCGCACCCTGGTAGAACGCGTACTCCATGAGGCCGGAGCAGTCGAAGCCCACGGTGTTGCGGTCGTCGATCCCGCTGGGGCNCGTCGGGCCGGCGTAGTTGCCGCCGCCCCACGAGTACGGGTACTTGCCGGTCATCGACTCGGCGGCGTTGACCGTGGCCGTGACCCGGGCCGCGACGGTCCCGGTGCCGCTGCAGTCCGGGGCCACCCGGCCGTCGGATCCCGTGTAGATGTAGGCGTCCGAGACGAACCGGCCGGTGCCGATCTTGTCCCAGGTGGTCGTGGTTCCGTAGGTGCCCGTGACGCTGGTGCCGGCCGTCTGGCAGCTGATCGTCACCGCGGCCCCGTCGGCGACGGTGCCCACCGACGTGTACCCGGTGCCCGGACCGGAGCGGACGGTCAGCGCCGTACCCGCCGTGTTGACGGTGCCCGACGCGGCGCTCGCCGCGGTGGCGCCTGCCAGGGCGAGGCCCCCGGCCAGCATCGTCACGGCCGCGACGCGGGCGAACCCGGCCCTGCGTTGAAGTGCTCGCATGCTTCCTCCTTCAGTTCGTGGCCGGATGGCCCATCGCAGGATCGCGCGGGCGGCAGAGGCGCGGACAGCGCCCGGGGTGGCCGGTCGGTGCCATGGCCGCGACGTGACGACGGCAGTGGTGTCGCTGGCCGCGGCGGCCGACCTACGTTCGGCGTCGAGCGGATGCCACCGGCGCCGCCGGCGGTGAACCTCCAACAGCCGCAACGACCCACGAAGGAGCTCGAAGACATGAAGAAGCTGTTTGCCCGCACCGGCCGCCGCGGCGGTCTCGCCGTCGGTGGCGCTGCCGTCGCCATCGTCACCCTCGCCACGGCCGCCCTCGCGGCCGGTGGCACCGTCAACACCGCCGGTGCCCCGCTCACCGTCCGCTCCGGCCCCGGCACCGGCTACACCGCCGTCGGCACCGTCAACGACGGCGCCTCCGTCACCATCAGCTGCCAGACCGCGGGCTCCACCGTGACGGGGACCTACGGCACCTCGAGCCTGTGGGACAAGATCGGCACCGGCCGGTTCGTCGCCGACGCGTACGTCTACACCGGTTCCGACAACGCCGTCGCCCCCGCCTGCTCCACCAGCAACACCGGCATGGTCGACGACTACCCCTACCGCGGCGCCACCTCGGGCATCGACCCGTGGAACTTCTACAAGGGCCAGTGCACGTCGTTCGCGGCCTGGCGCATCGTCGACCGCAAGAACGCCAACTTCTCCAACTCGTTCAAGGGCCAGCACTGGGGCAATGCCAACCACTGGGACGAGGCCGCCCGGGCCGCGGGCATCTCCGTGAACAGCACGCCGACCGTGGGCTCGGTCGCCCAGTCCGACGCGGGCAGCTACGGCCACGTCGCCTGGGTCGCCGCGGTCAACAGCGACGGCACCGTCACGGTGGAGGAGTACAACTACGCCTCCCCCGACCACTACGGCACGCGCCGCGTCTCCAAGGGCAGCTTCGAGTACATCCACATCGGCTGACCCCGACTCCCACCGGGCACCCCTGCGACTGACGGCACTCGTCGTCGACCGCCGCCGGCGGCAGGACCGTGGCCCCGCACCCCTCCCGGGTGCGGGGCCACGGCTCGTCAGCCGACCGGTACGTCCGGGTGGCCGGGGCCGGGCACCCAGCCGCGGTGGGCGGCGAGGACGCCCGCCTGGAACCGGCTCTGGGCGTGGAGTGCATCCACCGCCTCCGACACCAGCCTGCGCACGGTGCGCACGGACACTCCCATGCGGCGCGCGATCGCCTCGTCCTTCTGGCCCTGCGCGAGGAGGGTCACGACCTGGCGGATCCGGGCCTCGCTGAGGTGCGGGTCACCGGGCAGCTCGGTCGGCTCGGCCGGCAGGGGCGTGCTGTCGTGCCAGATCTCGTCGAACAACGCGGCCACCGGGGCGGTCAGCGCCCCGTGCACCACCATCGCCCCGGCGGTGAGGTCGACGCCCTGCGGGATGACGGCCGAGCTGTTGTCGATGACGACGGCGAGCATCGGGGGTGCCGGGTGCGCCCGCACCTGCGCCCCGAGGGCGACGGTGCGTCGCAGGTAGGCG
This sequence comes from Phycicoccus sp. Soil748, assembly GCF_001428025.1. Lineage (GTDB taxonomy): Bacteria > Actinomycetota > Actinomycetes > Actinomycetales > Dermatophilaceae > Pedococcus. The sequence continues at coordinate 203,935 of NZ_LMSC01000006.1, forward strand.
TCCCAGTGCGGCGTGGCCAGCGAGACCTCGGAGACGATGGTGCGCAACGAGATCCCGCGCTCCAGCAGGGACGTGTCGAGGCGCAGCGAGGCCTCGGTGGCCCGCACCGAGAACGCTTCCCCGGGCACCATGCTGGCCGCCTGGCGGGTGGCCGAGGCGGTCAGCTGGTAGAGCCTGGACCGGACCACGCGGAAGCCCTCGAGCTGCTCGACGAGGCCGTCGTCACCCACCGTGCTGCGGCTCGCGACGAACGAGTCGACGAGCTCGCCGATGGAGGTGCGGGTCGCGTCGACCTCCCGCTGCCGGGCGAGCAGCCGCTCCTCCTCGCGGGCGATGAGCACCTCCACGGCCTGGTCCGGAGGCAGCGCGAGGTAGTGGTGCAGCCGGCCGTCGCCCGGCTCGACGAGGGTGAGCCCGGCCAGGTGGTCGAGCTCGGTGCGGATGTCCTGGTCGCCGAGCCCCAGGTACGCGGCCAGCTCCTCGATGCCGGCCCGCGGCAGCTGCAGCATGGCGCGGTACACCTCCTCGGTGCGCTGGTCGACGCCGAAGGACTGCAGCATGGATTCCCCCCTGTGTCCGCCGGCCGTGCAGCCGGTCTGGGCAGATGCCGTCTTTATACCCCTTCGTCCTCGCCGGGGACGGGAGTCTGCACTGTCCTCACCAAGCCCTTGCCGTTCCCTTGCCATCTCCTCGCCTTCCCGACGACGGGGTGTCACCAACTGGTCACGTCCACTCGGTGCCAGCCGTTCGTCTTCCCCTGCTGCGCCAGGCGGTCCACGCTCGTCCCGGGGGGACCGCAGCAGGCGGTTCACGTCAGATGGGGAGACACAGATGAAGCGCAGGTCCCGGATCGTCAGCACCGCCGTCGCCGCGATGGTGCTGGCCGTGCTCGCGGCGCCCGTGGTGGCCTCGGCCGCCGACCACCACGCAGGCCTCTCGTCGCACGCGGCGTCGCCCGCCTCGTCGGGTCACGTCGCGGCCATCGGCTGGCCCGGAGACGACGTCAAGCCCGGTCACGAGCCCGGCTGAGCGACCGTGTACCCCGTCGAGGCGACGATCCGCCTGCGCGCCGAGTCGCGCGCGGGGACCGTCGACGCCTCGACGGCGTCGCTGCTCGGTCTGGCGGGGACGGGTGCGGTCGAGCACGTCTCGGTGCTGGCCACCGACCCGCGGCTGCTGCGGGCGGTCCTGTTCGTGCGGGCCGAGCGCGCGCTCGGTGCCGAGCAGGCGGCCCGGGTCGCGCTGTGGCAGTGGTGCCGCGAGGTCGGGGGCGCCGAGCTGCTCGAGTGCTCGGTCGTGCTGGGTGCGGCGCCACGGACCACCCCCGGCCGGGCCTGAGCGGGGGTGTGGAGAAGGGCTGGCCTCCGGGGGAGGCCAGCCCTTCTCGTGGTGCGGTGCTGAGTGCGAGCGGCGTCAGAACGCGGACTCGGGCACGTCCATCAGCGCGTTGTCGGTCGCCTCGGCGATGGCCCGCTCAGCGGCGATCTTCGGCAGGACGGTGCGGGCGAAGAACGAGGCCGCGGCGATCTTGCCCTGGTAGAAGTCGGTGTCCTTCTGGGTGGTGCCGCCGGCCTCGAGCGCGGCGTGCGCGACCTCGGCCTGGCGCAGCAGGAGCCACCCGATGACGAGGTCACCGGCTGCCAGGAGCAGGCGCGAGGTGTTCTGGCCGACCTTGTAGAGGTTGGTGACGTCGCCGCCGTCCTGACGCGGGTCGGACTTCATGAGCTCGCCGACCATGTAGCCGAGGATGCCCTGGACGTCCTCGAGGCCCTTGCCGAGCAGCTCGCGCTCGGTGGTGAGGAACTGGCCGCCCTCGCCCGCCTTGGCGAACTCCTGGATCTGCAGGGCGAGGTGCGACAGAGCCTGCGCCTTGTCCTTGATGATCTTGCGGAAGAAGAAGTCGAGGCCCTGGATGGCGGTCGTGCCCTCGTAGAGGGTGTCGATCTTGGCGTCGCGGATGTACTGCTCGATCGGGTAGTCCTGCAGGAACCCCGACCCGCCGAGCGTCTGCAGCGACTCGGTGCCGAGCAGGACCCAGGCGCGCTCGGAGCCGACGCCCTTGACGATGGGCAGCAGCAGGTCGTTGACGCGGCTCGCCAGCTGGGCCGGGCTGTCCTCCGCGAGCTGCTCGGTGCCGCTGGCGAGCTGGGCCTGGTCGACGGTGTCCTGCTGGGTGGCGGTGAACATCACCAGTGCACGCAGGCCCTCGGCGTACGCCTTCTGGGTCATGAGCGACCGGCGCACGTCCGGGTGGTGCGTGATGGTCACGCGCGGGGCGGACTTGTCGGCCTGCTGCGTCAGGTCGGCGCCCTGCACGCGCTCCTTGGCGTAGTCGAGGGCGTTGAGGTAGGCCGTCGACAGCGTGGAGATGGCCTTGGTGCCGACCAGCATCCGTGCGTGCTCGATGACGCGGAACATCTGCGCGATGCCGTCGTGGATCCCGCCGGTGAGGGTGCCGACGGCAGGCTCCTTCTCACCGAAGGTCACCTCGCACGTCGTGGAGACCTTGAGGCCCATCTTGTGCTCGAGGTTGGTGACGTAGGCGCCGTTGCGCTCGCCGAGCTCACCCGTCTCGAGGTCGACGTGGAACTTGGGGACGATGAACAGCGACAGGCCCTTGGTGCCGGGACCGGCGCCCTCGGGGCGGGCCAGCACGAAATGGATGACGTTGTCGGTCATGTCGGACTCGGCCGAGGTGATGAAGCGCTTCACGCCGGTGACGTTCCAGGTGCCGTCGGCGTTCTCGGTGGCCTTGGTGCGCCCGGCGCCGACGTCGGAGCCCGCGTCGGGCTCGGTCAGCACCATGGTGCAGTGCCAGCCCTTCTCGACGATCCAGCGCGCGAGCTTCTTCTGCTCGTCGGTGCCGAGGATGTGGAGCAGCTTGGCGAACGAGTAGGAGGCCGCGAACATCGCGATGGCGGGGTTGGCGCCGAGGACCATCTCGTTCATGGCCCACTTCAGCGACGGCGGGGCGACCGTGCCGTCGAGCTCGCCGGGGACGTCGACGGCCCAGAAGCCGGACTCGACGTACGCGGCGTACGACTTCTTGAAGCTCTCGGGCATGGCCACCGAGAAGGTCTTCGGGTCGTAGACCGGCGGGTTGCGGTCGGCGTCGCTGAACGACTCGGCGAGCTCGTGCTCGGAGAGGCGCGCGACCTCCTTGAGCATCTCGCGGGCGGTGTCCTCGTCGACCTCCGCGTAGGGGCCCCGGCCGAGGACGTCCTGGCGGCCGAACACCTCGAAGAGGTTGAACTCCAGGTCTCGCAGGTTGCTCTTGTAGTGGCCCATGGCGGGCACCTCCGCACGTGTCGCACATCGTCGTCGCCGGTCGTACTGGCCGGTAACTTCCATGGTGCTACTGGCGGGTAACGAATGCAAGCCCTCCTGACGTGACATCGGCCGCTCGGACGAGGGCTGCCGCGGCCCCGGTGCGAGGGGACCTCCGGCCGGTGTCGGAGGAGCAGGGCGTCCGTAGCCTCGAGTGGTGACCGAGGAGCTGGCGTACGAGGTCGTGGACCACCTGCCCGACGGGGTGGAGCTGCGCCGGTACCCGGCCCACGGCGTCGCGGAGGTCACCGTCCGCGGCTCGCTGGGCGGGGCAGGGAACATCGCCTTCGCACCCCTGTTCTCGTACATCAGCGGCCGAGACGGCTCCCCAGCCGGCCCACGACCGTGTCAGCCTGCGGACCGTGCCACCGGCCGTGAGCGCAGCCGTCCGCTACTCCGGCCGCTGGAGTGCCTCCGCGTACGAGAGGCACCGGGACCGGCTGCTCGCGGCCGTGGAGGCGGCCGGCCTGCACCCGGTCGGTCAGCCCCGGTGGCTGCGCTTCGACCCGCCGTTCACGCCATGGTTCCTGCGCCACAACGAGGTGGTCGTCGACGTGGCTGAGCCGACGCAGCCGTGAGGCCGCCTGTCTCCACGGGAGGAGCCCACCCGCCATACTTCCGGGGTGGACGACGACACCCGCAGCCAGCCCGCACCCGCAGGCCGTGACGGCGCGACCCCTGGAAGGGGCGCCGGCGCCCCGGGGGCGCAGGACGTGCTGGGATCGGCCCGGGCCGACCTCGAGGCGGGACGGGAGTGGAAGGCGCGCGACCGGCTGACCTCCCACGTCGCAGGCACCTGGGACCCGGAGGCGTTGGGGCTGCTCGGGGAGGTGCACGCCCGGATGCGCGACCTGCCGTCCGCCGGCGCAGCGTGGTTCGGCTCGACCCGCCGTGGGGCCGAGGTCGATGCGGCCGTCGAGGCCTGGCGCGAGCGGCACGCCGACAGCTTCGTGCAGATGTGGCACAGCCTGCCCCGCTCGGTGCGCGAGCACGAGGGCAACGCCCGGGTGGACGCCCTGCGCCGGCGGGTCGAGCGCGACCAGCCGGCACCGGTCGACCACGCCGAGGGCGACGGCAGCGGTGGGGTCGACGCCGCCGTCATCATCGCCATCGCGCTCGGCGTGCTCTTCGTGGTGTGCGCCGTGATCGGGTTCGTCACGCTGCTCGGCTGGCTCGTCCCCTGACCACCTCACCCGCACGGACCGCCCTGCTGGCCCAGGTCGCGGACCTGGTGCCGCCGGCGGTCGGCGACGACTGCACGCGCATCGGGGTCGACGGCGTCGACGGTGCGGGCAAGTCGACGTTCGCCCGGGAGCTGGCCGAGGCGCTGCGGCGCCTGGGCCGTCCTGTGGTCGAGCTGACCGTCGACGACTGGCACCACCCGCGCGAGCGACGGTATGCGCGCGGGCGGCGTTCCCCCGAAGGGTTCTGGCTGGACTCCTTCGACTACGAGCGCCTCGTCACCGAGTGCCTCCGTCCGCTTGGACCGAGCGGTACGCGGCGCTACCGGGCGGCCGGGCACGACCTCGGGACCGACCGGCTCCTGTTCGACGAGCTCGACAGCGCGCCGGCGGGGGCAGCCGTGGTGGTGGACGGGCTGTTCCTGCACCGGGCCGAGCTCGAGGGCGCGTTCGACCTCACCGTGTTCGTCGACGTGCCCTTCGAGGTGTCGGCGGCGCGGATGGCGGTGCGCGACGGCTCGCCACCCGACCCGGCCCACCCCGACCTGCGCCGGTACGTCGAGGCGCAGCGGACCTACTTCGCGGAATGCGCGCCCCGCGACCGCGCCGACCTGGTGGTCGACAACACCGAGCTCGACGCGCCGTACCTCGTGCAGGCACCACTCGACTGACCCTCGACCTCCATCGACCGGCGCTCGGGCGACGTCGGCGTGGGGTCGGCGCGGGGTCGGCGCGGCAGCGAGGGACTGTCGGTGGGTCGTGCCACGCTCGTCGGCATGGACACCACGTCGAACGTGCTCTTGCTGCACGCCGAGCTCGCCCGGTGCGACGTCTGCGCGGCCGAGCAGCTCCTCATGCCGACCGACGACGGAGGGCTCTGCTGCACCGCGTGCGACGCCGCCGTCTTCGTCGTCCCCGGCCCGTGGGGCGAGGTCGCGCCCGGCCTGACCGAGCGCCGTTCCGCCTGAGGCTCCGCCCGGGGGCGTTGCGGCTCAGCGCGCGGCGCGAAGGTCGGGCGCGCCCCAGCGGGCCAGGTGGTGCCACACCTTCTTGAGCCGCTGCGGGTCGTGCGCGCCCGACAGTGCGGCAGCCCCGATGACGGCCGGGTCGAGGACGCCCTCGACCGCGACCTTCTCGGCGAGGGCCACGACCTCCGGTCCCCGGTACCCGGGATGGCGCCGGACCGTGTCGAGGTCCACCACGAAGCCCTCGTGCCACTCCAGGGCGCACGGCAGGTCGCGCGCGGCGCGCTCGACGTCGGACCCGCGGTAGACGGGGTCGAGGACCAGCGCCTCCACGTCGAGGGCGAGGTCGACGACCCCGTGGACGTGCGCCTCGACGTAGCTGTCGAGCTCCTCGACCGTGCCCGCGGCGAGGTCGTCGTCGGCCCGCCGCGTGAGGTCGAGGGCGGTGGCGGTCCCGAGGTGCTCGGGCTCGAAGACGGAGTCGGGGTAGCAGAACGTCGTCCGCTCCAGCGTGTGCGGAGCGAGCCGAAGGTGCGCCGAGCCGAACCGCGGGGCGCCGCCCACGCTGCGCAGCCGATGGTTGAGCGCGCCGTACTTGGGTCGCTGGTCGGCCGGCGCCCGGTCGTAGGCGCCACCGAAGATGCGTTGCTCCCAGCGCCACCGGTCGCCACCCGGGTGCGCGGTGAGGCCACCGTTGCTCGTGCCGGTCTCGAACTGGGAGCGGTAGGCGCCGGCGGTCGCCAGGGCCCGCAGGATCGGGACGCCCTGGTGGAGGCGGTCGGGGTGGAAGTTGAGCGTGACCCGCAGCGACGGGTCCACCGCAGTGCCTCGGGCGGCGCGCTGCACGTGGGTGACCGCGGCCGCGGCCCACGTCGACAGGTCAGTCACGCGGAGAGCCTGCCACGGTCGCCCGTCGGCCCACCTGCCTTTTTCTCGTCCTACCTGCGGACCTGGCTGGCGGGAGGGGCGGCGATCTCGTAGTCGTCCCAGTGCGAGTACCGCACGGTGCGTGAGCGGTCCGACGCCGTGTAGCTCACCGGTCGGCCGTCGAGGTCGAGCTCCCAGGTGCCGGGGATGGCTGTCCTCTTCGAGTCGGAGAACTTGCTGCCCTGGCTCTCGGGGTCCGTCGGGGCGGAGACGGTCCACCCCTTGCGACCGACGGCCTTGACCCTGGCCTTGCCGGCCGCGTCGATCGCGGCGTACCGGTCGATAGCCCGGCAGTCGCCCGACCAGACGTCGTCGACGAGGTTGAGGGCGTCGGCGACGGCTTGGGAGGGCATGTCGGTCGGGTCGCTGCTGAGGTCCACCTCCAGCCAGGACTGCGCCGATCCGGGACGGTCCTGCACGTAGGCCGTGTTCCGGACGACCCGCAGCTCGGCGACGCCCTTCACCGGGTTCGTCACCAGGAAGTCGCTGCCACCCACCTCGGCCACGCACGTCACGGCGCTGTCGGCCGTGGTGGTCTCCAAGCGGACCGTCGCACCCTCGGTCCGCTCGAGCAGCTGTGCGGCGAACTCCGTGCCCGTCAACGTCCCGCCCACGCGGTAGGCGGGTGCCGCGGGAGTCGACGGGGACGGGCTCAGGAGCGACGAGCTCGAGGAGGCCGAGGTCGAGGGTGTGGCGGCGGCCGTGGTGGCAGTGCCGCCGGAGCCGTTGCCGGGGGAGGTGGCTGCGAACCGCGGCAGCTCGTCACCCGAGGCGCACCCCGCCGCGAGCGCGACGACGCAGGCCAGAGCCACCGCGGTGGCAGGTGCCCGTCCCATGGTCCCCCCTGACCGTCGCACCGTGCGACGCGCCGGAGTCTGCCACGATGGACGGCCCGGACGAACAGGACACGGCTGAGCATGATCCTTCCCGAGGTCAGGGACCCGCGGTTCGTGACGATCCGCCGTGGCGGCACCCTCACCGACGCCGACCACCACCTGTTGGCCCTGTGGGCGGCGACCTGCGCGGAGCACGTCCTCGAGCTGTTCGAGTCGGTCCGGCCCCGGGACACGCGACCACGGGAGGCGATCGCGCACGCGCGCCGCTGGGCCGGCGGCGACGTCGGGATGATGGAGGCACGCGCTGCGGGTGGCCACGCGATGGGCGCCGCCCGCGACCTGCGTGGGGCGCCGAGGTTCGCCGCGTACGCCGCCGGCCAGGCGGCCGTTGTCGCGCACGTGGCGGCGCACGAGCTCGGCGCGGCGGCATACGCGATCAAGGCCGTTCGAGCCACGGTCCCCGCCGACGAGTCGGTTGCCGTCGGGCGCCTCGAGTGCCGGTGGCAGCGCGAGCACCTGCCCGACGCGATCCGTGAGCTGGTGCTCGACGACCAGCGGCTGCGCAACGAGATCTGCTGGTCGGTCTTCGAGGTCTGAGCAAGCTCACCCGAACAGCCATACAGCGCCGCAACCTGCGCATTCGTGGCAGGTGGGGCGAATCGTCGTGTTACGTTCCGCTCAGTCGAGTGGTTGCTGCTGCACACGGACCCCCGTGATGTCGTTCACCACGTCTGTTGGGGGTTTCTCGGTATGCGGTGTGTGCGTGGACGCGGTCCTGCTGTGACGGTGGCCGCCCTCCTGGGGCTGTCGGTGGTCGGCGTCGAGGCGGCTACGGCACCCGCAGCCCTCGCCGCCCCGGCGACGCCGACGTACGCGGTCACCGACACCGTGTCGGTCGGCAGCGGCCCGGGCCCCATCGCGGTGAACCCCCGCACCGGCCGCGTCTACGTCGGGAACCAGTCCGACCGGACGGTCACGGTCCTCACGACCCCGGACGACGCCGTGGCGGCCACCGTGCCAGTGGGCGGCACGCCCTTCTCGGTCGCGGCCAACCCCACGACCGGCAAGGCCTACGTCACCACGGGCACCGGTGGGTCGGGTGACCACCCCGGCGATCTCGTCCTCATCGACGCCTCCAACTCGGTCGGCCCCACGCGCTCGCTCCAGCAGGACGGCGACGGCCCGCACTTCGGTGTCGCCGTCAACTCGGTGACCGACGACGTGTACGTCAGCCACTTCTACGGCAACTCGGTCACTGAGTACTCCGGCGCGACGCTCGCCCCGACGTCGCGGACCTTCTGGGCCGGCCCCATCGTGACTGGTGTGTCCGTCGACGAGCAGACCAACCGGCTCTACGTGGCCAACCTCGATGCCCGAACCGTGGCGGTCATCAGCGGCTCGACGCACCAGTGGCTGGCAGCCATCCCGGTCGCTGGACGACCGGCCGGCATCGCGGTGGACCCCTCCAACCACACCGCCTACGTCGCCACCGACGCCGGCACGGTCGCCGTGGTCGACACCGTGACCAACCTCGTCGTGGGCACGGTGCCGGTGGGCCGGGCGCCCAGCGGCGCTGCGGTCGACCCCAGCGCGGGAGTCGTCTACGTGACCAACAGCCAGGACGGCACGGTGTCGGTCATCGACGAGGCGACCAACACGGTGACGGCCACCATCCCAGTCGGGACGAAGCCGGGCGGCGTGGCCGTCGACCCGGGCACCCACACCGCGTACGTCACCAACAACGGCAGCAACACGGTGTCGGTGATCCGGACCGTTGCCTCGGCGCCCTTCGTCACCAACGTGCCGACGGGCGCGGTGGCCGCCGGTGCCTTCACCGCGACCGTGGACACGAACGGCGACGGCACGCGCTCCGTGAGCTCGTCCACGCCCGAGGTGTGCACCACCGACGGCCTGAAGGTGCAGCTGGTCGGCGTGGGCACGTGCACGCTGACCGCCGCCGTGGGCGCGGGCACCGAGTACGGCGCCGCCACCGGTTCGCCGCAGTCGTTCCAGGTCGCGCAGGCCGCGACGACGACCACGCTCACCGCGCCGGGTACCGCGACCGCCGGCGACAAGGTGACGATCACCGCTCACACTGCGCCGACCTCCGAAGGCTCGCTCACCCCCACGGGAACGGTCGACTTCTACCTCAACGGCTCCTCCACAGCGTTCGCCACGGCAACCCTGGCCGCCGACGGCACCGCGAGCACCACCACCCGTGACCTGCCTGTCGGTTCCGACAGCATCGTCGCGGTCTACAACGGCGACGCGAGCTTCACCACGAGCACCTCGAAGGCCGCCACGGTCACGGTGAGCGCGGCCCCGACCCCGGCGCCGACCACCACGACCCGCCCGCCGGCGGCCGCTGTTCCGACCACGTCGCCGACCACCGAGGCGTCGCAGGCGCCGGCCGACGAGCTCGCCCGCACCGGCTCCGATCCCGTCCCGCTCGGGTTCGCCGGCCTCGCGCTCGTCTTTGCAGGTGCAGGTGCCATCGCGCTCAGCCGTCGTCGTCCGCGGGGCCACCACAGCTGAGGCCCACCCCCCAGCGCCAAGGACCCCCGACGATCAGGTCGGGGGTCCTTGGCGTTGGAGCCGGTGACGAGATCCGGCACCCGGGCTCGCTCCGCTCGCGGAGGTGCCTCCCGATTCTCGGCCTGCTGTCGATGCAGACACAGGTGAGGCCCCCAAACGAATAGCGTGTTTGGGGGCCTCACCTGTGTCTGTCTGTCTGAGCCGGTGACGAGAATCGAACTCGCGTGTCCAGCTTGGGAAGCTGGCGCTCTACCATTGAGCTACACCGGCGCACACCGCCTCACCGGCGGTGCGGCAGGAGTCTAACCGACGACCCGCCGCAGACCGGACACCCCTCGACACGGGTTCTACCCTCGGCTCGTGAGCGCCATCAACCTGGTCCCCCTGCTGCGGCCCATGGGGCCTCGCGACCCGCAGGAGGCGCACCGCGTCGCCTCGCCGCTGGAGCTGCTCTTCGACCTCGTCTTCGTCGTCGCCATCGCCAGTGCCGCCGCCGAGCTGCACCACGGGCTCTCGACCGGTCACTACGAGGCGGTGGTCGGGTTCGGCCTCGTCTTCTTCGCCATCTGGTGGGCGTGGATGAACTACGCCTGGTTCGCCTCGGCCTACGACTGCGACGACGTGGTCTACCGCCTGCTCACCTTCGCCATCATGGCCGGCTCGCTGCTGCTCGCCGCGGGGGTGCCCGACCTGTTCGACGACGGCCAGTCCGTCGCCGTCGTCGCGGGGTACGCGCTCATGCGCCTGGCGATGGTCGCGCTGTGGCTCCGTGTCGCACGGGGGGACACCCCACACCGCACCACCGCGATGACGTATGCCGTGGGCATCACCGTCGTGCAGGCGCTCTGGATCGGACGGCTGGCCCTCGACGGCTCGGCGGTGCTCTACGGCTCCTTCGCCGCCCTCGTCCTGGCAGAGATGGCAGTGCCGTGGCTGGCGGAGCAGCGCGGGGGTGCGACGCCGTTCCACCCGCACCACATCGCCGAGCGCTACAGCCTGTTCACGATCATCGTGCTCGGGGAGGTCATCCTGGCCAGCGTCCAGGCGGTGCAGGGCGTCCTCGCCAAGCCCGCTGTGGGTGAAGCCGACGGCAGCGGGGGCAGCAACGCCGGCCACACCGCTACACCGGTCGCCGAGGGAGGGGCGGGGCTGACCCCGGGCCTCGTGCTGCTGGCCCTCGGCGGTCTGCTCATCGTCTTCTCCCTGTGGTGGCTCTACTTCAAGCGCGACCACGTCGACCTCATCGGGCACGGCCGGACGATGACCTGGGTCTTCTCCTACTCCCACGTCCTGGTGTTCGCCGCCGTCGCGGCGGTCGGCGGGGCGCTGGCGGCTGCCGTGGACGTCGTCGAGCACCAGTCGGCGGTGTCGTCACGTTCCGTCGCGTTCGCCCTGGCCGTCCCGGTGGCGGTGTACTCGGTGGTGCTCGGCCTGCTGCACAGGGCGGCCGACCGCAGCGCGCGGACAGCGGTGCCCGCCCTGTCGCTCGCCGCGGTCGTGCTGGCCATCGCCGCCCTGGGGCTCGACATGCCACTGGCTGTCCTGCTCATCGGCCTGGCCATGGCGGGCGGGGTCGCCCAGCACGTCGTCGCCGCCCAGCGCCTCCTCGCCCAGCGCGTCCCCACCGCGGGCTGACGAAGCCCGCTGCCGCGCGCGGTACGGGCGTTAGTCTCTCCCCGTGCTGCTCAGCGACCGTGACATCAAGGCCGAGATCGACGCCGGACGGGTGGTCCTCGACCCGTGGGACCCCGAGATGGTCCAGCCGTCGAGCATCGACGTGCGGCTCGACCGCTACTTCCGGCTGTTCGACAACCACAAGTACCCCTACATCGACCCCGCCGAGGAGCAGCCCGACCTCACCCGGCTCGTCGAGGTCGAGCCCGGCGAACCCTTCGTGCTGCACCCGGGTGAGTTCGTCCTCGGGTCGATCTACGAGACCGTCACGCTGCCCGACGACGTGGCCGCCCGCGTCGAGGGGAAGTCGAGCCTCGGCCGCCTCGGCCTGCTCACCCACGCCACCGCCGGCTTCGTCGACCCCGGGTTCACGGGTCACGTCACGCTCGAGCTGAGCAACGTCGCCACCCTGCCCATCAAGCTCTGGCCGGGTATGAAGATCGGCCAGCTGTGCTTCTTCCGCCTGTCCTCGCCGGTCGAGAACCCCTACGGCAGTGCGAAGTACGGGTCGCACTACCAGGGGCAGCGCGGCCCGACGGCCAGCCGCTCGTTCCAGAGCTTCCGCGCCACCGAGGTCTGAGGTGGCCGCCACGGCATAGTCCGGCGGGTGCCCGCGTTGGACCGCAGGACGTCCTGCACCGGTCAGCCATCCGTCGGGGGAGCGGCGTCGAACACCCGACGTCACCCCTTGCACGAAGGAGACCGCACGCCCATGCCCGCCGCACGCCTGCTCTGGCCCACCGAGGTCGAGGATCCCCGCGCCGTCGTCCTGGTGCTCCACGGCGGCCGGTCACGCGGCCGCGGAGCGGTGCGACCGTGGCAGGGTGCCGTGCTGCGGATGGGGCCGTTCGCCAGTGCCGTCGCCCAGGCCGGGGAGGGCGAGATCGCCGTGGCCGTACTCCGCTACGCCGTGCGCGGCTGGAACGGTGACGAGGCGAGTCCCCTCGCCGACACCCGGCTCGCCCTCGAGCAGATCGCGGCGCGTCACCCCGGTGTGCCGATCGGACTCCTGGGCCACTCCATGGGCGGGCGGGTGGCGCTGCACCTCGCCGACGACCCGCGCATAGAGGCCATCGCCGCGCTCGCGCCCTGGGTCGAGCGGCCCGACCAGCCCCGCTCACACCCCGGCCTGCACCTGCTGGTGATGCACGGCTCGATGGACCGGATGACCTCGGCCAAGGCCTCACGCGCGATGGCCACAGCCATCGAGGGCCTGGGCGCAGACGTCACCTACGAGCGCGTCACCGGCGACAGCCACGCCATGCTGCGCCGCGCCCAGCACTGGCACGAGCAGTCGGCCGGCTACCTCGCCCGCCACCTGCTCGAGAACGCCGCCGGTCAGGACGGCTCCGACGTGCACGGGCGCACGCATCTGCCTCAGGACTCCTCCGTGCACCGTGCCCACTGACCCCCGCACGTGACCCATCGCCCGCTCAGGTGGTGGCGGGTACGGAGCGGGGCCGGGTTCGCCGGCGTTGTCGCCGTTCGGTGAGGGCGGGGTCCTAGGAGCCGGGGTTCAGGTCCCACTCGACCCGGGGCCGGCCGGTCCTGGTGCCACTTCCGTCGCCGTTCTCGCCGTTCTCGCCGTCGTCGCCGTCGTTGTCGTGGGTGATCCGTGCGCTGTAGCGGTGGGTGTGGACGGTGCTGTGGTGGGCGCGGCAGAGCAGGGCGGCGTTGTCGATGCTGGTGGGGCCGCCGTCGGCCCAGTGGACCAGGTGGTGCGCGTCGGTCCAGCCCGCGGGTCTGGTGCAGCCGGGGAACGTGCACCCGCCGCGGTCGCGCAGCCACAGGTGCCGGACCTGGGCCCGGTCGAACAACCGCCGCCCCCTGCCCTGGTCCAGGACCTCCCCGGCGGTGCCGAGCACGACCGGGACGACCTGGGCGTCACACGCGAGGCGGCGCACCGTGCCGGCGGTCAGGACCTCCCCGGTGCGGGTGGTCCCGGCGCCGCGGCACCGACCCTCGAGGACCTGCAACGGGATGGTGACGACCAGGGCGGTCTTCGCCTGCCGCGGCACCCCCTCCGGCGCCCCGACGGCGCGGGTGACCAGGTCGAGCAGGGCGTCCACGCGCCGCGCGGCGGGGGTGCGCGGGTCACGCTCCCCGGTGCCGGTGTCGGCGTCACGCGCGGGTTTGGCCAAGGCGTCGACGGCGGCGTCGACGATGGCGGCGCCCTCGTCGTCCAGGACCGGGGTGTAGCGCCACATCCCGACCGGGCCACGGCCCTTGACCAGCGACCGGTGTGCCCGCCGCACCGCGGCGTCGTGCTCGACCACCCGGTCCGGGCGCAGCAGCTGCCCGGCGTGCCTCACCGCCGCGGCGAGCTGCCGCTCCTCCAGACCAGCCGGGCCGCGCGCGGCGTCGACCAGCGTCGCAGTCACCTCGCCCAGCACACCCGGGTCGGCCAGACCCCGCACGGAGCGGTGGAACCGGCAGACCAGCGCCGCCTTGCCCACCCCACCGCACCCGCCCGGTCCTGCGCGGACGGTGAGGCCGCGTCCACCACCGCGTCCACGAGCTCGTCGAGGCGGTGGTCACCACCATCGACCGAGATCCCGGCTGAGGCCATGGCGGTGGCGACCTCGTGCGCGTCGAGCAGGTCCCGCGTCGACAACGACGGCGCCGCCGCCCGCGCCCAGTCCACCGCACCCCACCCCTGCCCGGCGCCCAGGCTGCGACGCTGCGCCTCGGCCAGCACCACCACCAGCTGCGCCCGCGCCGCCGCCACCACCTCACCCAGCACGCCGATGGCCGCGGCGACCTCGTCGTCCCGCAACGCCCACACCCGCCCCGACCCAGCCCCGGTCAACGCCCCCAACGCCACCGCGGCCCCGCCCAGCACCGGCCGCCCGAAACCCCCGACAGTGCCCTCCACCGCGCCCTCGCCCGCACCCTCGAACACACCGTCAACGGTGAGGGTCGAAGCATCCGGACTGGTCGCCATACCCAGGACACTATCGGCGACCACCGACAACCCCACGCCTTCATCCACAGGGCTGAAACCATTGTGGCAGAAGGGTTTTCGTGAGGAGGTCAGCGCTCTTCGGGGATGCTCACGGCATACCGCTCGACGATGCGCTCGGCCACGACGAGCTCGGGGGAGAGGTCGCGGTCCTCCATCCCGGCCGGCAGCTCGGCGCACCGCGCGAACGCCGCCGCCAGCTCTCCCACCGGCCGCACGCCCCGCATCCGCAGCGCCCTGACGGCACACACGAGCTCGACCGCCAGCAGCCGACGGTAGGCGGTCGTCGCCTCACCGAGCCGAACCGCAGCCATGCCCGCGAAGCTCGCGTCGTCCTCGATGCCCGCCGACACGCCCGCGGTCTGCACGCTCGACGGGGTCGAGGCATGACCGCGGATCGTCGAGAGGGCGGACGCGGCGACGTACTCGGCGATGAGCACGCCCGACGAACCCGGCGTGGCGTCGGAGAGGAACAGCGGGAGGCCGCTCGCCGCGTCGGTCAGCACGTGGCTGACCCGCGACTGCACGGCTTGCGCCGAGCGCGTGAGGGCGAGCAGCGCGGTGTCCACCGCGAGCACGAGGTATGCCGCGTGGAAGCCTCCGTGGTGGGTGACCTGTCCGCCGTCGGGGGTCACGGTGAAGAGGGGGTTCTCGGACGCGGTGTTGGCGGCTGTCTCGACGACGGAGCGCAGGTCGGTGACGGTGTCGATGACCAGACCGTGCACCTGCGGCCAGGTCCGCAGCCCGAAGAAGTCCTGGAGGTGGGCCGGCTCGCCGGGCTGCCCCTCCAGCAGCTCGCGCAGCACGCGGGCCACCGCACGGGCACCGTCGAAGGGGGTGGCGTCGGCGGCAGTGCGGCTCACGGCCTCCGGGTTGCCCCGCAGGGCCAGGAAGCTGAGGGCGCACACCGTGTCGGCGGCGCGGGCGAGGGCGTGGAGCGAGGCGGCGTGCAGACCGGTCTCGGCGATGGCGAACGCGTTCGACGACATGAGGGGCAGCGCGTCGGCTGAGGTGAGCGACAGGTCGCGGCGCTGGTGGCCCCCGGCTCGCGCCCGCTCGCCGATGAGGGCGAGGCCGACCTCCGCGAGCGACGTGAGGTCTCCGGTGCCGAGCGACCCGTAGCGGTGGACGACCGGCAGGTCGGCGGCCTCGGCCCCGACGAGACCGGCCAGCGCCTGCGCCAGCTCCGGCGACGCCCCGGAGCCCCCGGCCAGCAGCTGGTTGGCACGCACCGCCGCGGCCGCGCGAACGACGGGTTCGGGGACGACGGCACCCCAGCCCGCGGCGTGCGAACGCAGCAGCCGCAACCCGTGCTCGACCTCGGAGTCGGTGCTCTCGGCGCGGGCGGCACCGACGCCGGTGGTGCGCCCGTAGACCGGCCGCTCCGCGCTGACCTCGGCCGCGAGCCGGTGCGACGCCGCGGCACGCTCCAGGGCCTGCGGGTCGATCGTGGCCGTGGCGCCGCCCGCCGCCCGCAGCAGTCCGTCGAGGTCGAGGGTGCGCCCGTCGAGGTGCAGCGTGGGTCCTTCGCGGTGCAGGGCTTCGTCCACACGCGCAGTATCGCGCGGGCCCGGCGGCGCGCGGAGCCGGACTCCGAGGTCCGCGGAGCCCGGCTCGCGAGGTCGGCGGAGGTCTCGGGGAGGTCTCGGGGAGGTCTCGGGGGCAGTGTGCTGGTCGGTGGGCTGCATTAGGTTGGCTCGCATGATCGTCTTCGACGGGGTGACCAAGACGTACCCGGACGGCACGGTGGCGGTCGACGACCTGAGCCTCGAGGCCCCCAGCGGCAAGATCACCGTCCTGGTCGGCCCTTCGGGCTGCGGCAAGACGACGTCCCTGCGCATGGTCAACCGGATGATCAAGCCGACGTCCGGCACCATCTCGCTCGACGGCCGCGACACGAGCCGGATGAAGGAGGCCGAGCTGCGTCGCGGCATCGGCTACGTCATCCAGCACGCCGGCCTGTTCCCCCACCGCACGGTCCTCGACAACGTCAGCACCGTCCCGCGGCTGCTCGGGGTCAACCGTCGCGACAGCGAGAAGCGGTCGATGGAGCTGCTCGAACGCGTCGGCCTCGACCCGGCGTTCGCCAAGCGCTACCCGGCCCAGCTGTCCGGCGGCCAGCAGCAGCGCGTCGGCGTCGCCCGAGCCCTCGCCGCCGACCCGCCGGTCATGCTCATGGACGAGCCGTTCAGCGCGGTCGACCCGGTGGTCCGCGAGCAGCTTCAGGACGAGTTCCTGCGCCTGCAGGGCGAGCTCGGCAAGACCATCATCTTCGTCACCCACGACATCGACGAGGCCATCAAGCTGGGGGACCAGGTCGCGGTGCTGCGGGTCGGTGGCAAGCTGGCCCAGGTGGCCGAGCCCGCCTACCTGCTGTCCCACCCGGTCGACGACTTCATCGCCGACTTCGTGGGGCGCGACCGGGGGTATCGCGCGCTGTCCTTCCAGCCCACGCCTCGTCTGCCCCTGGCCCAGGAGCGCACCGTCGCGATGGGCGAGGACGTGGCGCGCCTCGACACCGACTGGGTGCTGGTGGTCGACGAGCGCAACCACCCGCTCGGCTGGGTGGAACCCCGCCGCGTCCACGGCGAGGTGACGAGCGAGGTGCTGCACCGCGGAGGCACGGTGGCGCGGGCGAGCGGCCCACTGCGAGCGGCCCTCGACGCGGCCCTGTCCAGCCCCAGCCGGCGCGGCGTCATCGTCGACGACGCGGGCGCCCTGGTCGGCACGGTCCGTGCCCACGAGGTCCTCACCGCCATCGAGGACACCGACCGCCCGGAGCTCGAGGACCCCGACCACCCCGGCGCCGCCTCGCCGGCCGCGTCCGGCACCAGCGCCCCGACGTCCGCTGCGAGCGCCTCCTCAGCTGCGGGCACGGTTTCCGACGCGAGCGCCTGAGGCCTCGTCATGACCTGGTTCATTGACCACCTCGACGACGTGCAGGCCCGCACCCTGCAGCACGTTTACCTCGCCGGGCTCCCGCTGGTGCTCGGGCTGCTCATCGCCCTGCCGTTGGGCTGGCTCGCCCGGCGCTACAAGCCCCTCTACGCGCCGTTCACCGCCGGGTTCGGGCTCCTCTACACGATTCCCAGCCTGGCCCTGTTCGTCCTGCTGCCGGGGCTGCTCGGCACCAAGATCCTCGACCCGGTCAACGTCGTCGTGGGCATGACCCTCTACACCGTGGCGCTGCTCGTCCGCACTGTCGCCGACGGACTGGGTGCGGTGCCCGAGGACGTCCAGCAGGCGGCGACGGCGATGGGCTACACGAGGGTCAAGCGGTTCTTCGCCATCGAGCTCCCCCTGGCGGTGCCCGTGATCTCGGCCGGCCTGCGTGTGGCGGCGGTGAGCAACGTCAGCATCGTCAGCGTCGCCGCCGTGCTCGGCATCCCCCAGCTCGGCCTCTTCTTCACCGACGGCTTCGCCCGCGCATTCTACGACCCCCTGGTCGTCGGCATCATCGCGTGCGTCGTGCTCGCCCTGTTCTTCGACGCCGTCATCGTCCTCGCCACCCGCGCCCTGACGCCGTGGCTGCGTGCGACGGGAGCCCGCTCGTGATCCCCGGCATCATCGACTGGCTCACCGACCCCGCCAACTGGTCGGGCCCGGACGGCGTGCCCGCCCACCTCTTCGAGCACATCTGGTACTGCGCGCTCGCCCTCCTCGTCGCCGCAGCGGTCGCCATTCCGGTCGGCCTGGCGATCGGGCACACCGGCCGTGGACGCTTCCTGGCGGTCAACCTCGCGGGGGCGGCACGCGCCATACCGTCGCTGGGCCTGCTCTTCGTCCTGGTGCTGTGGCTCTTCCCCAAGCTGACGGGCGACTCCGCCTTCCTCGTGCCGACCCTCATCGTGCTCGTCGTCCTGGCGATCCCGCCGATCATGGCGGGCGCGTACGCAGGGGTGGAGGGGGTCGACCCCGCAGCCCGTGACGCCGCGCTGGGCATGGGCATGACCGGTGGCCAGGTGCTCCGCAAGGTCGAGGTGCCCTGCGCGCTGCCGCTCATCTTCTCCGGGCTGCGCTCCGCGACGCTGCAGGTGGTCGGCACCGCGACGATCGCCGCGGTCGTCGGCACCGGAGGCCTCGGGCGCTTCCTCATCGACGGCCAGAAGGTGCAGGACTTCCCCCAGATGGCGTCCGGTGCGCTGCTCGTGGCCCTGTTGGCCCTGGGGCTGGACCTGCTCCTGGCCCTGGTCCAGCGGGGCGTCGTGTCCCCCGGCCTCACGGGCCGCACCGTCCGCCGTGGGAATACCCCCGTGGACGTGGAGATTGACCCTGCTGGGCGTACCGTCGACGCACCGGCCCGATGACCCACCCGAGTTCCACCCACCCGAGTTGGACCCACTGAGGAGCAGGACCGTGAAGCTGAGCAGAATCACCCTGACCATCGCCACCGCCGCGGCCCTGATGACGACGGCTGCCTGCGGCAACTCCGGCGGTGACCCGCTCTCCACGAAGAGCTCGTCGTCCGGCGGATCCGCCGCGGGTGGTGTCACGGTCGGCTCCGCCGACTTCCCCGAGAGCGCCCTGCTCGCCGAGATCTACGCCGGCGCCCTGGAGGCCAAGGGGGTCAAGGTCACCAAGAAGCTGAACATCGGCGCCCGCGAGGTCTACATCCCCGCCCTCCAGGACGGCTCGATCGACCTCATCCCCGAGTACACCGGCGTGCTGGCCCAGTACTTCGACAAGAACGCCAAGGCCACGGACGCCGACGGCGTCTACACCGAGCTCAAGGCCGCCGTCCCCGCCACCCTGACCGTGCTCGACAAGTCGGCGGCCGAGGACAAGGACGCCCTCGTCATGAAGAAGTCCAAGGCCGACGAGCTGGGCGTGAAGTCCATCGCCGACCTGCAGGGCAAGAGCAAGGACCTCGTCGTCGGTGGCCCGCCGGAGTGGAAGACCCGCCTCACCGGCATCCCCGGCTTCAAGAAGATCTACGGCCTGGAGTTCAAGCAGTTCCGCCCGCTCGACGCCGGCGGCCCGCTGACCCTGCAGGCGCTGAAGTCCGGCCAGATCGACGCGGGCGACCTGTTCACGACCGACCCGAGCATCGCCGCGAACGACCTGGTCGCGCTCGAGGACCCCAAGAACATGTACGCCGCGCAGAACGTCGTCCCGCTGATCACCAAGAGCAAGAGCAACCCCACCATCGAGGGCGCGCTCAACGCGGTCTCCGCCAAGCTCGACACCGCGACGCTGGCGGCCCTGGTCAAGGAGGTCGTCGCGGACAAGAAGGACGCCGACGTCGTGGCCAAGGAGTTCCTCTCCAAGAACAACCTCGGCTGAGGCAGCACACCGGCAACACCAGAGAGCCACCGCGAGACCCACGACAAGGGCCGGGTGAGGGTGCCCCCAGCACCTCACCCGGCCCTTGTCTTTCGGGCCCCGGCCCGTTGGCCCGGTCCCCGCGACGGTGGGACACGCCCCTCCACGTCTCCCACGGCCACGGCGCCGGACCTACCGCGACCAGCGTGGCGGTGCCGTCCCGACGAGGCATCGGTGAAACCACCGATATTGCACGGTGGCCGTCGGTAGCCTGACGTGGTGCTGACTCCCTGCGTGGGGCGCGACGAGGCCCTTGATCGCCTCCGTCTGCTGCTGAGTGGTCACCGGTGGGTGACCCTCACCGGTGCTCCGGGGTGCGGCAAGACGCTGGTGGCCCGTCACGCGGCGGCGGCTGCGACGAGCTCCGCGTGGGTGACCGGCCACGGGCACTCGACGCGCGAGTCGCTCGTCACCGCCTGCCTCGACGCGCTCGGGGCCGACGTCGCGCCGGGCGACTCCCCGGAGGCCGCGTTCAAGCGGGCCCTCGACGGCCGCGACCTCCTGCTCGTCCTGGACGGGGTCGACTCCATCGACGGACTGGGCGAGGTCCTCGACGAGCTCGTCGACGAGGCAGCGACCTTCCGCCTGCTGTGCACCGCGACCACCGTCGCCGGTCGGCCGCACGAGCAGGTCATGCGCCTGCAGCCGCTGCCTCTGCCGACCGCGTCCCAGCCGTTCGAGGGAGCCGCGGTCGAGCTCCTGCTCTCGCGGGTGGCGGCGGCCGGTGGCCACATCCTGGACGTCGTCCAGCACGAGCGCACGCTGCGGCGCCTGCTCCAGGCCAGCGGTGGCCTGCCCTCGCTCATCGAGCAGCTGGGCGTGCAGATCGCGCTGGTCGGGGTGAGCGACGTGTCCCCGGCCGGTTCCATGGACGAGGCCGTCCGCGCGTCGTACGAGCTGCTCGACGAGGACCAGCGGCGATGCTTCCGCCGGCTCGCCGTGATCGGCCTGCCCGTCGGCCTCGACGTCGTCGCCGACGTGTGCGGCGTGTCCCGGGCCCAGGCGGTCCAGCTGGCCTCGGCGCTCTCGCGCAGGAGCCTCGTCGAGGTCCACCCCGACGGACGGTTCGCGATGCTGGTGCCCCTGCGCGAGGTCGGGCGCGCACTGGCCGCCGAGACCGACGACGAGGCCGGGGCGTTCGAGGGGCTGGTCGCCTGGGCCGACCGTGTCCTGCCGCGCGACTTCTTCGCCGGGGCGGCGAACGAGCCGTGGCTCGCCGAGCTCGACCTGTTGGCCATGGCGGTCCGCCACGCCTGCGGCACGGAGGCCACCCGTCCCCAGGGGTACGCGCTGGCCAACCGCGCCTTCTCCACCCTCTACACCGCGATGCGGGTCCGTGAGGCCGTGAACCTGTTGGAGTCGGTGCTCGACAGCGGGGACGGGCCGCCGCTCATCGGCTCCCAGCTCGCCCGCCGCGCCGGCATCTGCGCGTCCGAGGCGCGCGGCACCTACGAGGGACTGCGCCTGCTCGACCGGGCCGAGCAGCACGCGGCCGCACTCGAGCCCGGCAGCCGAGACCTCGAGCTCGCCCGCAACGCCGCCATCAGGGCCGAGATGCACCTGGACGCCGGCAACCTCGCCGAGGCGCGCGCCGACGCCGAGCGGACGCTGCGGCTCGGCCGGCTCGACCCGTACGTCGTGCGCCAGGTGCGCCGCACGCTGATGGACGCGTTCGTCTCGGGTGGCGACCTGGACGAGGCGGAGCGTCTCGGCCCGCTGGTCGTCGACGCGCCCCCGGCGGACGAGATGTGGATCGCCCTGTCCGCGAGGACCCTGCAGGCCGAGATCGCCTGGGAGAGAGGGCAGCTCGTGGAGGCGGAGTCGCTCGCGGAGTTCGCCCGGGCACAGTCCCAGGAGATCCACGAGGACCGGATCGCCCTGCTGGCCGACACCGTGCTGCGCCGGGTCACCGGCCGCCCGGGCCTGCCGGTGGAGCTCGAGACGCTGCCGTGGGCGGTGCGGGTCGTGGTGCAGCTGCAGGACGCCCGCGACCTCCTCGCGAGCGGTGAACCGTCCCGCGCGGCCGGTCGCGCCGCCGACGCCGTCGTGCTGGCCGACAGCAGCCGACTGGGTCGCGACGGCGTCCACGGTCGCCTGCTGGTGGCGGATGTGCTGATGGCCCTGGACGACCCGGCGCAGGCTCGCCCCTCCTACCTCTCCGCCCTGCGGCGCGCCGGCGAGGTGCCGATGCCGTTGCGCGCCGCGGACGCGCTCGACGGGCTGGCCGCGGGCTGCGAACCCGGCTCGGCTGCCTACCGCCAGCTCGCCGGAGCGGCGGCGGCGCTGCGGCTGCCGCGCCGTGCGGTGGCCCACGGTCGTCCGGGTGTGCCCTCCGTCGTGGGCGCGGTCCGGGACTGCCCGCCCGGGTGGGTGGTGGGTGGCCGGCTCACCGCGGTCGGTGTCGCCGGGGCCGCCGGCCTGCTGGCGGCAGCGAGCGAGCCGGAGGCGTCCTCGCCCCTCGCGGTGCTCACCCGCGCCGAGCGTGCGGTGGCCGAGCTGGTGTCGGAGGGCCTGACCAGCCGCCAGATCGCCGAGCAGCTGTTCGTCTCCCCGCGCACCGTCGACGCCCACCTGTCCCACATCTTCCGCAAGCTCGAGATCAGCTCGCGCGCCAAGCTGGCGGCCCTGATGGCCGAGGTCGCCTGAGCCAACCGAACCCGGGCCCGCGCCGAACCACCCCCGTGCCCGACCTCACCTACCGCGTCGTCATCCGCCTGTGCCGAGCCCTGTTCCGGGTGCTGGGGCTGCGGATCGACATCGACGGCGCGCACCACCTCCCACGGACCGGCCCGGTCGTCGTCGCGGCCAACCACAGCAGCTTCATCGACTTCATGGTCGTCGGCCTCGTGGGGACGCGGCGCGGGCGCCTCATCCGGTTCATGGCCAAGCAGGCCGTGTTCGACGCTCCGGTCTCCAGCCAGCTGATGCGCGGCATGGGCCACATCCCGGTCGACCGGGCGCACGGGGAGACGGCGGCGCGGACGGCGTACCGGGCGCTGCAGGCGGGCGAGGTCGTGGGCATCTACCCCGAGGCCACCATCGGGCGCGCCTTCGAGGTCAAGGACCGGGCCGACCTCAGGCGGGGGGCCGCCTACCTCGCGCTGTGCACCGGTGCGTCGGTCGTGCCGGTCGCGCACTGGGGCGTGCACCGGGTCCTCACCGTCGGCGGGCGCGTCAGCCTGCGGCGGGGCACGGCCGTGCGCGTGCTCGTCGGCGAGCCCCTCACGCGCCTGCCGGGTGAGGACGCCGAGGGCCTGACCAACCGGTTGCACGCCGTCCTCGCAGCGATGGTGGAGCAGCTCTTGGACACCTACCCGCAGACGCCGGCCGAGCCGGGTACGGCGTGGTGGTGGCCGGCCTCGCGCGGCGGGGCCGCCCCGGGAACGCAGGAGGCGCGCCTCCTCGACGAGGAAGCGCGCCTCCTGGCGGACGCAGGCCGACGCGGCCGCTGAGGTCAGGCGACGGGAGCGGGCTCCGGCTCGGGATCGGGCGTCGGCTCCGCGGCCGGGGCGTCGGCCGGCTGGCCACCGTCCCCACGCTTCACGGCAGCGAGGAGCATCTGCGCGACGTCGACGACCTCGACCTCCTCGCCCCTCCCCTCGGACTGCGCGGCGGTGAGGCCGTCGGACATCATCACGCGGCAGAACGGGCAGCCGATGGCGATCCGCTCGGCGCCGGTGGCGATGGCCTCCTCGGTACGGTTGGTGTTGATCCGCGTCCCGAGCTTCTCCTCCATCCACATGCGGGCACCACCGGCGCCGCAGCAGAACGACTTCTCCTTGGTGCGCTCCATCTCCTTGAGCTCGACGCCGGGCAGGGCGCCGATCAGCTCGCGCGGCGGGGCGTAGACGCCGTTGTGCCGGCCGAGGTAGCAGGGGTCGTGGTAGGTCACGGTCTCCGCGGTGGAGGCGACGTCCTTGTTCGTCGACTTGGGCGAGGCGCCGGGTGCCCCGGCCGGACGGGCGACGGGGACGAGCTTCTTCTCGCGGACGAGGCGGTTGAGCAGCTGGGTGTGGTGGACGACCTCGTACTTGCCGCCGAGCTGCGGGTACTCGTTCTTGATGGTGTTGAAGCAGTGGGCGCAGGTGACGACGATCTTGGTGGCGCCGACCTCGTTGAGCGTCTCGACGTTCTGCTGGGCCAGCATCTGGAAGAGGAACTCGTTGCCGGCGCGGCGGGCGGAGTCACCGGTGCAGGACTCGCCGTCGCCGAGGATCGCGAACGACACCCCGGCCTGGTCGAGCAGCTCGGCGACCGCACGGGTCGTCTTCTTGGCACGGTCCTCGTAGGCACCGGCGCAGCCCACCCAGAACAGGTAGTCCACGTCGTCGGCGGAGTCGACGTCCTGGCCGAGGATCTTGACCTCGAACGGCAGGTCCTTGGCCCAGTCGAGGCGGGCGCGAGCCGCCATGCCCCACGGGTTGCCCTTGTTCTCGAGGTTCTTGAACAGGCCACCGAGCTCGTTGGGGAACGCCGACTCGATGAGGTTCTGGTAGCGCCGCATGTCGACGATCGCGTCGACGTGCTCGATGTCGACCGGGCACTGCTCGACGCAGGCGCCGCAGGTGGTGCAGGACCACAGCACGTCCTGGTCGATGACCGCGTCGGGGCCGTGCGGGTTGTAGGCGCCGAGCGGGTTGGTGATGTCGTACCCGGTGTCGCCGATGAGGGGGACCTCGGCCAGCGCGGCGGCGGACTCGCCCAGCGCCTCGCGGTCACCCTCGGCTGCGAGCAGCCACGGCGCCTTGGCGTGCGCGTGGTCGCGCAGCGTCATCACGAGCATCTTCGGCGACAGGGGCTTGTCGGTGTTCCACGCCGGGCACTGGGACTGGCAACGGCCGCACTCGGTGCAGGTCGTGAAGTCGAGCAGGCCCTTCCAGGTGAAGTCCTCGACCTTGCCGACCCCGAGCGCCGCGTCCTCGTCGAGCTCCTCGATGTTCTCGAAGTCGACCGGGGCCCCGCCCACCATCAGGGGCTGGAGCTCACCGAGGGAGGTGCGGCCGTCGGCGTGCCGCTTGAGGAAGATGTTGAAGAACGCGAGGAACCGGTGCCAGGCGACGCCCATGGTCGGCTGCAGCGAGATGGTGATCATCCACGCAAAGGAGATGAGGATCTTGATCGCGGCGATGACGACGATGAGGTTCTTCACCGTGTCGGTGGACAGGCCGGTGAAGGCGTTGCCGATCCAGCCGGTGAGCGGGAAGTGCAGCGCGGTGTCCTGGCCGGTGCCGAGCTGCCGGGCCAGGGTCCACTCCAGCGCGCGGAGCAGGCCGATGCAGATCGTGACGCCGAGGATGGTGAGCTCGACGTAGTAGGCCTGCCAGAACGTCGACCCGTAGAAGCGGCTGCGGCGCCCGCCCTCGCCGGCGGCGCTGCGCGGGTGGTTCTTCTGGCGGATCGCCATGAGCAGGACGATGCCGATGAACCCACCGAACGCGAAGACGTCGGTGACCCACTCGTAGAGGAAGAAGTGCCCGATCAGGGGGAGGGCGAACTCCGGGTCGGCCAGCTGGCCGAACGCGTTGACCAGGGTGAAGAACAGGACCCCGAAGCTGATCATCGTGAACCAGTGCGCCACCGCCACGACCGGCAGCCGCGACATCCGCGTGTGCCCGAGGAACTCGCGCAGCAGCGTGACCGTGCGTGCCCCCTTGTCATCGGTGCGCCCGGGTGCGGGCTGGCCGAGTCGGAACACGCTGAGGAAGTGACGGACCACGCGGGCGAACAGGGCGATGGCCACGAGAGTGACCACGCCGCAGACCACGAGCGCGACGACCTGGAGGGCAGACATGGCGGTCATGCTACCCGTGGGTAAGCGTCCGCTTACCTCGATGTGACCCGGCTCAACCGCGTGGCGCGGCTGACGACCTCCCGGCAGCCGCGAGCGGTACGGCGTCGTGCCCCCGGAGCGCCCCCGCGAGGCGCTCGCGGGCCCGCTGGATCCGCTTGCGGGTCGCGGCCGCGCCGGCCCCCACCACCGCAGCCACCTGCTCGCTGGTCAGGCCCTCCCAGTAGGTGAGGAGCAGGACCTCGCGGTCGTCCTCGCCGAGGTCGGCCAGCGCGGACCGGACCTCGTCCACGCGGTCGTCCCCGCCCGCCCCCTCCGAGGGCAGGGACGCCGCGAGCTCGTGGCGCAGCCGGTCCGTGGCTGCGAGCCGCCGCCCGGTCGAGCGCCGGTGGTTGGCCAGGGTGCGCCGCGCGATGGCGAGCATCCACGCCAACGCCTCGCCCTGCACCTCGGGGGCGTGGTGGACCTTGCGCCAGGTCGTGGTGAGGACCTCCTGGTAGACGTCGGCGGCGTCCTCGCGAGGTGTCGTCCGACGGGCGAGGTAGGCGAGGACGCGCGGACCGCAGGTGGTCGCCAGCTCCTCGAACCGCCGCTCGGCCGGCGTCATCGCTCGCACCCCACGAACTTGGGGTCCTTGCTGATGCGCAGGAAACCGTCCGGGTCCCAGGTCCCGACGGTGCCCTCCTGGGGGCTGAGCCGTCGAGCCTCCGAGTCGAGGCCGACCATCGCCGCACGTGCCGTCGACGCCGCCGACCGGTCGTGGTCCTCGCCGGCCCACACCAGCGAGCAGCCCCAGTCGCCGCTGGCCATCGTGAGCAGCTGCGTTCGCAGCATCGTCTCCTGCACCAGGCCCTGGTTGGTGCCGGTGCAGCCGCCCTCCTGGGCGTAGCTGCGGGCGGTGACCTCGGCGTACTCCTGCCACGAGTGCCCGGGTGCCGCCTGGATCGTGGAAGGTGCCAGCGTCGCGACGTAGTCGGCAAAGTCCTTGGCGCAGATGTTGATCCGCTCCGAGCCGTCCTCGAACTCCCCGTTGAGGGCGGGGTTGCCGTAGGTCCCGGTCTGGGCGAGGAAGTGCTGGGCGGCGAAGGCGCCGGTCGGCACGAGGACGATCGCCGCCGCGGTGAACGCCGTGGCGACCTTGTGGCGGCGTCGGAGCCCGCGGACCCGGCCCTGCAGCCCACGGTCGGCGGCCACGACCTCGCGGGCGACCGTCAGGGACAGCGAGGCAGCCGGTGCGTGGTCGGGTGCCGGTGGTGCGCTCGCCGTGAGCAGCGCGCCCAGCTCGTCGTGGTCGTTCATCGGTCCGTCCCCCTCGTCCTCGACACCCCGGTGGTGCCCTCGTGCCTTCACAGGGGGAGATGTCCGCGCACCGCAGGAGTGTGACACCCGGACGCCCGTTGCACCCGACATAACGATCTGTTGGAATATCCATAACGGGTTCTTCGCTGACACGGAGGACTGGCACCACACACTGCCCACGACCGCGCTCGAGGTGAGCCCGCGGCATACCGAAAGTAGAGGCGCATGCCGATCCACGACGACGTGACCCAGCTCATCGGCAACACCCCGCTGGTGCGCATCAACCGCATCATCACCAGCGACGCGACGGTGGCTGCCAAGCTCGAGTTCTACAACCCGGCGTCCTCGGTGAAGGACCGCATCGGCGTCGCCATCGTCGACGCCGCGGAGGCGAGCGGTGAGCTCACGCCCGGCGGCACGATCGTCGAGGCCACCTCGGGCAACACCGGTATCGCGCTCGCGATGGTCGGTGCCGCGCGCGGCTACAAGGTCGTGCTCACCATGCCCGAGACCATGTCGAAGGAGCGCCGCGCGCTGCTGCGCGCCTACGGCGCCGAGCTCGTCCTCACCGAGGGAGCCCTCGGCATGAAGGGCGCGGTCGCGAAGTCCGAGGAGATCGCCGCCGAGCGGGGCGGCATCCTCGCCCGCCAGTTCGCCAACGAGGCCAACCCCGAGATCCACCGCAAGACCACGGCGGAGGAGATCTGGAAGGACACCGACGGCGAGGTCGACATCGTCGTCGCCGGCATCGGCACGGGCGGCACCATCACCGGCGTCGGCCAGGTGCTCAAGTCGCGCAAGCCCGGGGTGAAGATGATCGCCGTCGAGCCCGAGGAGTCCCCGATCCTCAACGGCGGCCAGCCCGGACCCCACAAGATCCAGGGCCTCGGCGCCAACTTCGTGCCCGAGATCCTCGACCGCGACATCTACGACGAGGTCATCGACATCAACGCCGAGACCTCGGTGGAGTGGGCGCGCCGTGCAGCCAAGGAGGAGGGCCTGCTCGTCGGCATCTCCTCCGGCGCAGCGCTTGCCGCCGCAGACCAGGTCGCCCGCCGCCCCGAGAACGCCGGCAAGACGATCGTCGTGATCATCCCGTCGTTCGGTGAGCGCTACCTGTCCACCATCCTGTTCTCCGACCTCCTCGACTGACTGGCGGCGCTGTACCCGTGACCTTGGCCCTGTATGCGCGTCGCGCGCGAAGCCGTGTCGTCGACGACCTCGACGCGGCCATCGCGCGCGACCCCGCGGCTGCCTCGCGCCTCGACCTCGCGCTCAACTCGCCGGGGCTGCACGCCATCTGGGTGTACCGGCTGGCGCACCGCCTCTGGCTGCGCGGTGGCGCGGCGAAGCTGGTGGCGCGGGTGCTGATGACGGCGGCCCGGTCGCTCACGGGCGTGGAGATCCACCCCGGCGCCACCATCGGCCGGCGCTTCTTCATCGACCACGGCATGGGTGTGGTCATCGGCGAGACGGCCGAGGTGGGCGACGACGTGATGCTCTACCACGGGGTCACCCTGGGCGGTCGTTCGCTGGCGAAGGTCAAGCGACACCCCACCCTGGGCAACCGGGTGACCGTCGGAGCCGGGGCCCGCATCCTCGGGGCGGTGCACATCGGCGACGACGTGCAGGTGGGCGCCAACTCGGTGGTCGTCAAGGACGTGCCCGCCGGTGCCGTGGCGACGGGGATCCCCGCGGCGATCCGGTTCCCGGAGGGTCGCGAGGACCCCTACGAGGCGATGTTCAAGGACCCCGCCCTCTGGATCTGAGCCTCACCCACGGCGCGCGCCCGGTCAGCGTGACGCGGCTCCCTGCGGTGCCGAGTGCAGGTCAGGAGGGTGCTGCGGTACGGGGTGCGGCCCAGTCGGCGCCGTAGAGGTTGAAGGCGCGCGCGCCCGGGTGGGCGGCCACCGTCGCAGCCAGGGCCTCGGCCGAGCCGTGGCCGGTCGCGAGCAGCCGGTGGTAGTCGACCATGGCAGCCGCAGCCACTTCGTCGGGCACCGGGGCGACGGCGGCGACCACGCTGCGTACGCCCAGGGCGAGCAGGGCCGACGTGAGCCCCAGCGGCTCGTCGCCCGGCCGCAGGTCTGCCTGGCCGACGTCGCACGCCGACAGCACCACGTGGCTCGACGTGACCGGCCGCGGGAGCTCGTGGGCGAAGAGCGGGCCGTCGGCGAGGAGCAACGAGGAGAAGTAGGGGTTCTGCCGTTCGTGGGTGCCGTGGGCCGCGACGTGCACCACGGTGTCCCGGCGCAGCGCCCGCCGCAGGGCCGGACCGTCGGCGGTGCCCGAGGCGCTCACGGACGCGCCCCACACCGATGCGACGGAGTCCGCCTCCAGGCGGGCTCGCCGCAGGTCGGGGCCGGCGAGGGCCGACACCGACAGTGGCGTGTGGGCCGGCGTCCCGGGCACGGACGTGGGAGCCGCCCAGCGCGTCATCGACGTGGCGACGGTGACCGGGCGCCCGGCCAGGGTGGGCAGGGCAGCCCAGGGCACGCTCGCGAGCGACCGGCTCGGGCACACCACGATGCCCCCCGGCTCGTCGCCGAGTTCGGTGGCGCCTAGGAGCACCCGGTCGAGCTGGGCCAGGGAGCTGTCGACGGCACGGCCCACGGCGCGGGCCATGACCGGGTCGGCCGCGGCGTAGGCCCCGGCCCGGAGGTCGCGCGTGAGGCGCTCGGCCAGCGCCTCGACCTCGGCGAGGCCGTCCAGGCGCTGCACCGTCGTCCCGGACGGACCGGTGTGCAGCAGGTACTGGTCGTGTCCGTGGTCGAAGAGCACCAGGGCCTGCTCCTGCCGGCGCTCGAGCGCTGCCCGGGCCCCGGTCAGCGTGGTCGCGCCGTCCACGCCCGACCCGTCGCCGTGCTCGGCGGTGGACCAGTCCTGCTGGGACACCTGCCACTCCAGGCGGGCCACCCGTGCCTGCAGCCGGTCGAGCTCGCCGGACCTGCCGCCGTCGTGGTCCGTGACGTCGGCGCCACCGCCGCCGCGCTCGGCAGCATCGGCCAGCTGGCGCCTGGCCAGGCGCAGCTCGGCCACCAGCTCGGCGCCGGCCGGGTCGTCGGTGCCGGCCAGCGGTGGCAGCCGGTGCGAGACCGCCCGCCACCGCTCCACGCTGTCGAACACCCGCCTGGCCGAACCGCTGCGCAGGGCGTCGTCGAGGTCCCACTCGGCGAGGCGCCGACCGTGGACAGCCAGCGCCGACCGCACCTCGAGGCTCTGGCTCGGTGCCTGACGCTGCGTGAGCCGCCGCAGGGCCGTGTGCACCTCGCGGCGGGCGCGTCGTGAGTCGCCCTGTGCCGCAGCGACCTTGGCCAGCAGGAGGCGGTCGTGCATGTCACCCGCGAGCCCTTGGCGCGCACGTCCACCGAGGCGTTGTGCAGCCCGGCCCGCAGCCTCGACGTCGCCGGAGAGGAGCAGCGACTCGACGCGCAGCCGCGCAGCCAGCCGCTCGTCCGGGGTCACGGGCGAGGGACCGGTGCCCGACGGCAGGTACGGGGCGAGGACCTCGTCGAGGTCGCGGGGTACGCGCCCCTCGGCGACGTCGACCGAGGCGCGCAGCAGGGCCGTGCTCTGCTGGCGGCCGACGGCCCCCCGCGACCGGAACACCCGGATGGCCGCCCCCAGCTCGCGCCGGGCGCGGGCGGTGTCGCGGTCGAGCACCGCGACAGCGGCGAGGTCGAGCCTGATGTCGGCCTGCTCCAGCCGCAGTCCCTCGGCCCGCGCCCGGCCCAGGGCGTCGACGAGGGTGTCACGGGCCTGGTCGAGGAGGCCTGCCTCCAGCAGCACGGCCGCGAGGTCCTGCTTGGCCCGCGCCCGCGCCACGGGCGCGTCGACCTCGTCGGCGGCGCGCATGAGGGCGATGGCCTGCGGCAGGTGGCCGGCGTAGAACTCCAGGCAGCCCAGGTTGTGCCGTGCCTTGAACTCCTGCTCGGGCAGGTCGTGCTCGAGGCTGAGGGCCAGGGCGCGCTCGAGCTCGGTCCGGGCCGGCCCGAGCTGGAGCAGCGACAGGTGCGAGAGGCCGCCGTTGAGCAGGGCGGCCACCTGCTCGCGCTCGGTGAGCAGGTCGAAGGCGGGTCCGACCCGGTCGAGTGCCGCCACGGCTTCACGCCACTCCGCGCAGTACACGTGGAGCATGGCCTGCTGCACGTGGGTGAGCGCGACGAGCCGCGGCGCGTCGGTCAGGCTGCGGGCCTCGTCGAGCAACGCGAGGGCCCTGCCCCGGTCCCGCAGGGCCAAGGTGGTCCATGCGAGGGTGATGAGCACGCGTGCCCTGGCCACCGACTGCTCCTCGTCCGGGAGCCGGGTACTGCGCCTGAGCGCCTGCCGCAGCGCGCGCTCGGCATCGCGGAACCGCCCGATGGAGTTGAGGTGGCGGGCCCGCGAGAGCAGCTCCCCGACCTGTGGGTCCGCGACCTCGATGGCGTCCCCTAGATCTCGATGGCCGGGGTGATGACCGGGCGGCTGTCCGGCAGGTCGAGCCGGCGCAGCACCAGGTGCACGAGCCCACGTTCGACCGTCGTGAACCTGAACCTGCCGTCGGCGTCGGTCTCGGTGGTCTGCGTGCGGGAGCGCTCGCGCAGCTCCACCGCGGTGGGGCCGTCGGCGCTGACCCACCCGCTGATGCGGGCCCGGCCACCGTCGACCGGCTCGATGGTGATCATCGCGCTGAGGTGGGCGCTGGAGAACGTGATGGTCTGCGCGCGGTCGTAGGTCGTCGTCCGTACCCCGGCCGTCTCGGCGCCGGCCCGGGTGATCTGGGCGACCTCGGCCTCCAGGGCGGCCACCGTCATGGCGAACTTCGAGCGCTCCGCCAGTCCCGACGGCACGGGGTCGCTGGCCGCGACGATCGACCGCAGGGTGGCCAGGGCGCGCGCGTCCTCAGCGTCCAGGGGCTCCTCGGCCAGGCGGTCGAGGTCGAGGTCCTCGTTCACGACGCCACGTCCCATCCGGGATCGGCCTTGAGCGCCACGCGGAGCTTGGCCAGGCACCGGCCACGGGTGGGGCCGATGCTGCCGACCGGCATGCCCAGTGCCTCCGCCACGTGCGCGTAGTCCGGCCGCTCGGCGAGGGCCACGACGCGCAGCAGCTGCTGGCACCGGGTCGACAGCGTGGCGAAGTGCCTCCACAGCACCACCTGCTCCTGGCCCCGGACGAGCACCTGCTCGGGCTCGCCGGCCACGTCCTGCGTGGTGTCGAGGTCCTCGCCGAGCTCCTCGCGGACGTCCTCGCGCCGGGACTTCCTGGCCGTGGCCCACGCCTCGCGCCGGGTGGTGGTGATGAGCCACTTGAGCACGGCCTGGGGGTCGTGGATGGACGGCGCGTGCTGGACCAGCAGCAGCCAGGTCGTCTGGACGACGTCCTCCGCCTGAGCGGGGTCGAGGCCCTGGCTCCGGGCGGTGTGCCAGAGGAGGGTCGTGGTGGTGTCGACCAGGTCCGACATGGCCTGGGCGTCACCCTCGCGGTAGGCGGAGAACGCGCGTGCCGCGCGTTCGGCCAGGCTCCCGGTGGTGCCGTCGGTGTGCATCAGTGGTCCCCCTTCACGGCGGCGGCAACGGCTCGACCTGCGAGCTTCACGCGGGCCGCCGCGTCCGCGTCCGGTGTGGCATGGGTGACGAGCCAGGCCGCGACGTCGCCGGCGAGGGCGGGGGCCGCGAACGACGTGCCGCTCCACTGGCCGAAGCCGCCGGAGTAGTCGTCGAGGTCGATCGAGCCGCGCGTCGGGTTCTTCGAGCCGGGCAGGTTGAGCACGCTGCGGATGCTGCCGTCGAACGTGGTCGGCATGGTGCTGACGACCGCGGTGCCGCAGCGGTAGCCCTTCACCCAGGTGCCGGTGTTGGAGTAGACCGACACGGTCCGGCCGCCCTTGTTGCGGCCCCCGGGGTTGTGCGCGCCGACGCTCACCAGGGGCACGGCGAACCCGCTGCCCACGGCGAACGCCGCCGGGAAGAACTCGACGTCGCTGGCTCCGTTGCCGGCGGCCGCGACCACGGCGACGCCGGTGGAGGCGAGCGCCTTCAGGGCCGTGACGAGGGCGCCCTCGTCGTCGAAGGTGCCGACGGTCTCGTGGTAGTAGCCGAGCGACAGCGACAGCACGTCGACCAGCGGTCCCCAGCGCTCCGGGTCGCGCAGGGCGAGGAGCTGGCGGGCGTAGAGCAGCTGCAGTGCGTCGACGACCACCGCCTCGTCGGCCACCCCGTCGCCGTACATCACGGGCACCGCCATGAGGGTCGCCTCGGGGCAGTGCTGGCGCACGATGCCCGCGATGAAGGTCCCGTGGCCGGCGAGCCGGTCGAGGACGCCGTTGACACGGTCGATGGTGACACCGGTGTTCTCGGGGTCGTCCTCGGCCGTGAAGACGAGGCCGACCGGCTCGCCGCCCACCTCCACGTCACGGATGACCCCGCGCTCGAACCACTCGTGCCTGCCGATCCCGGTGTCCAGCAGGGCGACCACCGGGCCCTTCGGCATCGTCTCCGGGCAGGGGTTCGGTGCGGCCAAGGTGACGGGGGAGCGGCCGGAGGGGCCGCCCCCGGGCAGGCCCGCGAGGCCCACACCCTCTCCGTACCCGACGCCCTCGCCGTAGCCGACGCCTTCCCCGTAACCCACGCCCTCGCCGTACCCGACCCCTTCGCCGTACCCGACGCCCTCGCCGTACCCGGTGCCGACCATGACGTGGCAGAGCTCGACGGAGCGGGCGGCGCCGGGGTCGGCAGCGCGCAGGTCCTGCAGGATCTTCCAGGCGTCCGGGGGCTCGACGGCGACACCGGTGAGCGGGGCGATGACCACGCTCGTGGTGCCCACCCGGTCGAGCTCCTCGGTGAGCTCGAGGCGGGCGAACAGGTCGCCGAGGCCGGTCTCGCGCCGCTCCTCGACGCTGTAGCGGTCCTTCAGCAGCTCGCGCAGGGCGGCGATCGGCCCGCCGGCGCGTCCCTGGACGAGGCCGCGGACCAGCAGGCAGTCACCCACGTATGCCGTGGGGCTGGGTGCCGGCTGGTCGCCGAGCCGCTTGCTCGTGGCGGGGTCGAGGGCGCGTACCCCGAGCCGGCGGACGGCACTGCCCGGCACCCCCACCCGGGGGATGCGTCGACCCGGTCCTCGGCTCGAGGTGGGGGCCGTCGTCTGTGCCATGAGCTCTCCCCTGTGGGCGGAAGCCGACGCGGACGCAACCGGTGCGCCGCTGGTCAGCGTAGTGAGACCACCACGTCGCTGACAGGAGAACCGGAGGTTCCCGCTGATACAAGTCAGACGGACCCGGTTGCGCCTGCTGGACCCTCGGGACGAGAAGTTCGGGCGCCGGTGTATCAGGCGGGGGACGGGCCGCTCCTTCATGGTGTCCGGTTCGGTCAAGGGGAACGGGTCGGACGCCACGAAAGGACCCTCATGTCACCCAGGTCTGGTGAGTGCCGATGGCGGCGGACACGGGTGGCCGAGGTCAGCTGGCCCGGGGGGAGCCAGCGAGTGGTCCGGTCGCGACAGGGGTTTCGCGGTCGGGCAGCCCTGCGGGGCGCGTCGTCGGGAGGCGTCGGTGCGGGGCGGTGCTGGTCGGGGGTCGCCAGCAGCCGTCCGGCCCGGCCTTCCGGGCGACGTCCCTAGGCGGCGTCCTCCGTAGGGGCGTGGCCGCGTACGGGGGTGCGCGCGAAGGAGCCCGCGGTGCTGCACACACATCCGGTGTGCGGCGCCGCGGGCTCCTCGTCGTGCCCGGCCTGGCGAGAACACGGCCAGGGCCGACTCATGCTCGACTCGTGGTCGGTTCAAGGTCGGCTCAGGGGAGCTTGGAGCCCCCGGGACCGAAGCCGGTGGTGTCGGCGTGCAGCTTGCCGTCGCTGCCGCGGTGGATCGTGTCGGGGAGGTCCTCGCCGGTGACGCGGTCCTTGGCGCTCGCTCCAGCGCTCAGCGCGGTGGAACCGGCGCTCTTCGCGACGTCGCCCAGCTTGGCGGCCACGACCGGGGCCTGCTCCTTGACGACGTCCTTGACGGTGTCGACGCGGGACTGGACCGGGTCGCTGGTCCACAGCTGGTTGGCCCGCCCACGGATCTGCTCGTAGCGCTTCTGCCCGGCCTTGGCGCCGAGGACGTAACCGGCGGCGACGCCGGCGATGAAGGTCAACTTGCCCATGGTGAATCCTTTGTTCGGGGTGGCTTCGACCCTAACAAAACCGCTGCTCAGGGGCTTGTCGAGCGGTCGCCGGTGGTGAACCGCCGGCGCAGGGAGAGGGGCAGGACGACCCACGCCCCCAGGAACACGATGACGCCGCAGGCGGCCACGACGGCCCCGAGGAGGTCGCTGAAGACGAGGGCGAACGTGAACGCCATGACGCTGACGACCGCGCCCGCGAGGACGACGAGCCCCGCGATGGCGAGGTGGTGGGCCATCAGGACCAGGGTCTCCTTGCGCCGCTGCCGGAACAGCCACCGGTGCATCGCGACCGGGGTGATGAGGAGGCAGGTGGCCATGATGCTGGCGCTGATGGCGGCCACGTAGGCCGCCCGCTCGAACGTGGTGATCCCGTGGAACGCGGGCTGGATCGGCAGGGTGAGCAGGAAGCCGGTGAGGATCTGGACGCCGGTCTGGGACACCCGGAACTCCTGGAGCAGCTCGTCCCAGTTGCGGTCCAGGCGCTGCGCCTCGGTCTCGCCCTCACGTTGGTAGGCGTCCACGACGTGACGATAGCGTGGCCCCCGGCTGGCCGGCTTCGATGTCGGCGGGTCATGGAGGGCTCGCATAGTGGCCTAGTGCGGCGGTCTTGAAAACCGCTATGGCGGCAACGTCATCGTGGGTTCGAATCCCACGCCCTCCGCGCGAAGGGTTCGTACGGGCCGAGGAACGAGGTCCGGGCGGTTCCTGCGCATCGAGCACGCGGGATTCGGGAGGAGCCGGAGCGCAGCGGAGGCGACGGCTCCCACGCCCTCCGCCGGGGGCTCCGGTGGGCCAGCCAGCGAGACGCCGGGCCCAAACCGGTGCGCTGGCTACGCCCATTGCGGGATCCTCGGTGTCGAACGGTGTGGTTACCCTCGACTGGGGCCACTTGACGTCCGCTCTAGGGCGGCGGGCCGGAGGCCGGGCAACCCTGCAGCCCGGCCTTCGCGCCTGCCCGGACCCGTTCGAGGCTGGCTCTGCGGGAAGGCTGAGCCGGTGGCCTCAGCGGGCGCGACCGCTCCAGCCCGTCGTCTGCGCGGCGTCGGCGAGCGCGTCGACGAGGGGCTCGAGGTCGCCGGTGGCCAGCCCGACGGTGACGCGGACGTGACCACCGTCGGCGGCGGGCGCGCCCAGGCGGAACGGTGCGCCGGGCGCCACGCCGATCCCCTGGCTGGCGAGACGGACCACGGCGGCGGTCTCGTCGTGCACCGGCACCCAGATGTTGATGCCCTCGCTGCCGCCGACCTCGACCCCGCGGGCGCGGAGGCCGCTGACGACGGACGCCCGCCGCGCGGCATACGTGGTGGCGGCCGTGCGCACCTGCGCAGTGGCGGCGTCGTCGGTGAGGAGGGAGAGGAGCACCTGTTGCAAGAGCCTGCTGGACCAGCCCTGCGCGAGCTGGCGCCGGGCGGACACCGCGCCGAGGACCGGGGCCGGCGCGCTCAGGGCGGCCAGCCGCAGGTCTGGGCCGTGCGACTTGGAGAACGACCGGATGTGGACGGTGCGGTCGGGTATCCAGCGTCCGAGGCTCGCGAGCGCCGCCGACGACAGGCCGGCCGCGGAGTCGTCCTCGACGACGAGGGCGTCCGTCCCCGACAGGAGCTCGGCCAGTGCGCGGGCCCGCCGTCGGGTGGTGGTCACGCCGGTGGGGTTCTGCGCCCGTGGCTGGAGGAAGACGGCCGCCACCGGTTCGGCCAGCGCGGCGCGCAGGCCCTCGACCGACAGGCCCTCCTCGTCCACGGCGACCCCCACCAGCTGCGCCCCCATCGACTCGAGCAGGTCGACCAGCGGTGGGAACGCGGGGTCCTCGACCACGACCCGGTCGCCGAACCGCAGCTGGGTGCGCACCACCAGGTCCATCGCGTCCATGGCCCCGTCGACGACCGTGACCTCAGCGACCTCGAACGGCCAGTCGCCTCGCAGCGCCTCTCCCAGCGCGGGCAGGACCGGGTCGTCGAGGTAGCTGCCGGTGCGCGGGGCCGAGGTCAGGCCCGCCAGCGCCGCGCCGAGGTCGGGGAGCAGGGCCGGGTCCGGGACGCCGGTGGACAGGTCGAGCTCGAACGTCGAGGGCCGTTCGAGCGCCTTGCGGTACCGGGTGGTGCCCCCACCGCGGGCGTCGAGGACGGTGGTGCCCCGCCGTCCGTTGGTCGCCACGGTGCCCGACCGCGCGAGCAGCGCCCAGGCCGCGCTCACCGTCGTGGGCGAGAGGGCCAGCTGCGCGGCCACGGTGCGGATCGGGGGGAGCCGGTCGCCGGCGACGAGGTGGCCGTCGCGGATGGCGGCCGAGACGGCATGGGCCAGCCCCTTGGCCGTCGGAGTGTCCAGCCGCTCCTCGAGCGCGGTCAGTGTCGCGCCGTCGGGCCCTGAGGTCATGTTTGCACCATAACAAAAAGTCTATTGTGCCAGCAATGGTTGGGTCGTACTGTGTGGAGCATGACGACGCGCATCTCGCACTGGATCGACGGCAAGGCCGCCCCCGGCACCTCAGGTCGCACGGCGCCGGTCTTCAACCCTGCCACCGGGGCGGTCAGCGGCGAGGTCGACCTCGCCTCGGTCGAGGAGCTCGGCGCCGCCGTCGCCAGCGCCACCGTCGCGGCTCGCGAGTGGCGACGGGCCTCCCTGTCTCGCCGCAGCGCCGTGCTCTTCGCCTTCCGCGAGCTGCTTCACCAGCGCACCCCCGAGCTCGCCGAGATCATCACCGCCGAGCACGGCAAGGTGCTGTCCGACGCCGCGGGTGAGATCGCGCGCGGCCTCGAGAACGTCGAGTTCGCCACCGGTGTCCCCAACCTGCTCAAGGGGGGCTTCAGCGAGCAGGCCGCGACCGGCGTCGACGTCTACAACATCCGCCAGCCGCTCGGTGTCGTGGCCGGTGTCACGCCCTTCAACTTCCCCGCGATGGTGCCGCTGTGGATGTGCGCCAACGCGATCGCCTGTGGCAACGCCTTCATCCTCAAGCCGTCGGAGAAGGACCCGTCCGCGGCGCTCTTCCTGGCCCAGCTGTGGAAGGAGGCCGGCCTGCCCGACGGCGTCTTCACGGTCGTGCACGGTGACAAGGTGGCCGTCGACGCCATCCTCGACCACCCCGGCATCGCCGCGGTGAGCTTCGTCGGCTCCACGCCGATCGCGCGGTACATCTACGAGCGCGGCACGGCCAACGGCAAGCGGGTCCAGGCCCTCGGCGGCGCCAAGAACCACGCCCTCGTACTCCCCGACGCCGACATCGACATGGCCGCGGACGCGGTCGTCTCCGCGGCCTACGGGTCGGCCGGCGAGCGCTGCATGGCCCTGTCGGTCGCGGTCGCCGTCGGGGACGTCGCGCAGCCGCTCGTGGACGCCATCGCCGCCCGCCTGCCCAAGCTCACCGTGGGGCCCGGCACCGACCCCGACACCGACATGGGCCCACTCATCACCGCCGAGCACCGCGACAAGGTGGCCAGCTACATCGGCGCCGGTCAGGAGGCCGGCGCGAGCGTGGTCGTCGACGGCCGTGAGGGCGACCTGCCTCCCGACGGCTTCTTCCTCGGCACCACGCTGCTCGACCACGTCACCCCGGAGATGACCGTCTACACCGACGAGATCTTCGGGCCCGTCCTGTCCGTGGTCCGCGTGGACACCTACGACGAGGGCCTCGAGCTCATCAACTCCAACCCGTATGCCAACGGCACCGCGATCTTCACCCGCGACGGGGGGGCCGCGCGCGAGTTCCAGTTCGACGTCGAGGTCGGCATGGTCGGCATCAACGTCCCGATCCCGGTCCCCGTCGCCTACTACTCCTTCGGCGGCTGGAAGGACTCGCTGTTCGGCGACACGCACATGTACGGGCCCGAGGGCGTCAGCTTCTACACGCGCGGCAAGGTCGTCACGCAGCGCTGGCCCGACCCCGCGACCTCGAGCGTCGACCTCGGCTTCCCGCAGACCCGCTGACGCCACACCGCTGACGACAGACCCGCTGACGACAGACCCGCTGGCACCGCAGAACCGTTGAGAGGCAACGCATGACCGACACCACCGTCCAGCCGGACGTGCTCGACGCCGTCACGGGCGCCACCGAGGAGCAGGTCCGTCGCGACGACCGGGGCCACGTGTTCCACTCGTGGTCGGCGCAGGGGCTGATCGACCCGCTGCCGATCGCCTCGGCGCAGGGGTCGTACTTCACCGACTACGCGGGCAGGCGCTACCTCGACTTCTCCAGCCAGCTGGTCAACGTCAACATCGGCTACCAGCACCCCAGGCTGGTCGCCGCGATCCAGGAGCAGGCTGCTCGCCTCACGACGATCAGCCCGGCCTTCGCCAACGACGCCCGCTCCGAGGCGGCACGCCTCATCGCCGAGCTCGCCCCCGGCGACCTCAACCGGGTGTTCTTCACCAACGGCGGGGCAGAGGCCAACGAGAACGCGCTGCGGATGGCGCGCCTGCACACGGGCCGCCACAAGGTGCTGGCCGCCTACCGCAGCTACCACGGTGCCACCGCGGGTTCCATTGCCCTGACCGGCGACCCGCGCCGGTGGCCCTCCGAGCCGGGTATGCCGGGCGTGGTGCGCTACTGGGGCCCGTACCTGTACCGCTCCGCCTTCCACGCCACCACCGAGGAGGAGGAGTGCGAGCGCGCGCTGCAGCACCTGCGCGACACCCTCATGGTCGAGGGCGCGCACACCGTGGCCGCGATCATCCTCGAGTCGGTCGTCGGCACCAACGGCATCCTCGTGCCCCCGCCCGGCTACCTCGCAGGGGTCCGCCGGATCTGCGACGAGCACGGCATCGCCATG
This sequence comes from Phycicoccus sp. Soil748, assembly GCF_001428025.1. Classification (GTDB taxonomy): domain Bacteria; phylum Actinomycetota; class Actinomycetes; order Actinomycetales; family Dermatophilaceae; genus Pedococcus. The sequence continues at coordinate 243,657 of NZ_LMSC01000006.1, forward strand.
ATCGCCGACGAGGTGATGGCCGGGTTCGCGCGCTGCGGTGAGTGGTTCGCCGTCGACCACTGGGGCGTCGCGCCCGACCTCATCACCTTCGCCAAGGGCGTCAACAGCGGCTACGTCCCCCTGGGTGGCGTCATCATCTCCGAGCGCATCGCCCGGTCCTTCGACACCAGGCCCTTCCCGGGCGGCCTCACCTACTCCGGTCACCCGCTCGCCTGCGCCTCCGCCGTCGCCTCCATCAACATCTTCAAGGAGGAGCGCATCGTCGAGCACGCCCGCGACCTGGGGACCGACGTGATCGGCCCCGGACTGCGAGAGCTCGCCGAGCGGCACCCCAGCGTGGGCGAGGTCCGCGGGCTCGGGACGTTCTGGGCCCTGGAGCTGGTCCGTGACCGTGAGACCCGGGAGCCGCTGGTGCCGTTCAACTCCGGTGGCGCCGACGCCAAGCCGATGAACGACTTCGCCGCGGCCTGCAAGGAGCGCGGGCTCTGGCCGTTCACCCACTTCAACCGGACCCACGTCGTGCCGCCGTGCACGACGACGCCCGACGAGGTGCGTGAGGGCCTGGCCATCCTCGACGAGGCGCTCGAGGTGGCCGACCGCCACTGCACCGGCAGCTGACGTCGTGGCCCTTCTGGGCGGACCGGCTGCGGGTGCGCTCGCGGCCGCCGCGCCGTCGGTGTTCTGGCTCGACCGTGCCGACCGCCCTGCGCCCCGCCCCCGCCTGGACGACGGTGGGCAGGACGGGCGGGCCGACGTCACCGCCGACCTGGTCGTGGTCGGCGGCGGCTACACGGGCCTGTGGACCGCACTGCTCGCCAAGGAGGCCGACCCGGCGCGCGACGTCCTGCTCCTCGAGGCCGGACGGATCGGCTGGGCCGCATCCGGGCGCAACGGCGGCTTCTGCTCCGCGAGCCTGACCCACGGCGAGGCCAACGGGCGCGAGCGGTGGCCGGCGGAGTACGAGCAGCTGCACCGCCTCGGGCTCGCGAACCTCGACGCGATCGAGAGCACGGTGCAGCGCCACGGCATCGAGTGCGACTTCCGCCGGACCGGCGAGCTCACGGTCGCCACCGCGCCCCACCAGGTGGAGTGGCTGCGCGAGGAGGCCGGCTCTGGAGGCGCGATCCGGTTCCTCGACCGCGACGCCGTTCGCGCAGAGCTGGACTCGCCCACCTACCTCGCGGGCGTCCACAGCCCTGACGAGACCGCCATGGTCGACCCGGCCCGGCTCGCGTGGGGCCTCGCCGCCGCAGCCGAGTCGCTCGGCGTGCGGATCGTGGAGGGCACCAAGGTGACGGGCCTCCAGCGCGACGGTGCGGGGATGAGGCTGCGTACCGAGCAGGGTCCGGATGTGCGCGCGGCGCGAGTCGCGTTGGGCACCAACGCGTTCCCGTCACTGGTGCGCCGTACGCGCCTGCACACCGTGCCCGTCTACGACTACGTCCTCATGACCGAGCCCCTCTCCGACCAGCAACTGGCGTCGATCGGCTGGCAGAGTCGCGCGGGTGTCGGCGACATGGCCAACCAGTTCCACTACTACAGGCTCACCGACGACAACCGGGTCCTGTGGGGCGGCTACGACGCGATCTACCACCTCGGGCGACGGGTGCGGCCGTCGCGCGACCAGCGGCCGCAGACGTTCGAGCGGCTCGCCGCCCACTTCTTCGAGACCTTCCCCCAGCTCGAGGGGCTGCGGTTCACCCACCGCTGGGGCGGCGCGATCGACACCTGCACCCGGTTCTGCGCCTTCTACGGCTCGGCGTTCGGCGGCCGGGTCGCCTACGCCCTCGGTTACACGGGTCTCGGGGTCGGGGCGTCCCGGTTCGGTGCAGCCGTCACCCTCGACCTGCTCGACGGTGCCGACACCGAGCGGACCCGCCTGCAGATGGTCCGCGAGAAGCCGTTGCCGTTCCCGCCGGAACCGTTGGCCTACGCCGGGATCCAGCTCACCCGGTGGTCACTGGCCCGCGCGGACGAGAACGCCGGACGGCGCAACGCCTGGCTGCGCACCCTTGACCGGCTGGGCCTGGGCTTCGACTCCTAGACGCGCGCGGACCCCACCTACAGGCGCGACAGGGCCCGGTCGACGAGCAACGGCACCGACGTCCCCACCCGGTCGTACCCCTCGCCCATCGACTTCCCGGCGAGGTACCGCGCGTGCACGCCCTCGAGGATCACGGCGAGCCGGAAGTCGGTGAACGCGCGGTAGTAGTCCAGGCCCGACACGTCGCGACCGGTCGCCGCGGCATACCGGTGCGCGAGCTCGTCGGTGGTCGGGAAGCCTTCGTGGGCGGTCAGGCCCGCGGCCACGGGGACGGCGCTGCCGTCCTCGCCGGGGCCGGAGTAGTAGGTGAGCCAGGTGGCCAGGTCGGCCAGCGGGTCGCCGAGGGTGCTCAGCTCCCAGTCGACCACGGCCGCGACGGTGGGCCGTCCGTGCTCCTCGGCGACGAGGGTGTTGTCGAGGCGGTAGTCGCCGTGCACCAGCGTGACCTCGCCACCCATCGGGCGCTGGGCGTCGAGGGCCCGGATGAGGTCGTCCATCGCCGGCAGGTCGCGGGTCCGGCTGGCCTCCCACTGGCCGCTCCACCGGCGGATCTGGCGCGCGAGGTAGCCGTCGGGCCGGCCGAAGTCGCGCAACCCGGTGGCGTCGAGGTCGACGGCGTGGATGGCGGCGAGCACCTCCACGAGGGAGTCGGAGAGCCGGTCTCGGTGTGCCTCAGTGAGCTCCGCCGTCTGCGACGGCTCGCGGTACACGGTGCCCTCGACGAGGGCCATGACGTAGAACGGTGCCCCGACCACGTCGGCATCCGTCGTGGCAGCGAGCACCTGCGGCACCGGCACGGCGGTCTGCCAGAGGGCCGACAGCACCCTCGACTCGCGACCCATGTCGTGGGCGCTCGGCAGGAGCCTGCCCAGCGGTGGCCGCCGGACGATGACCGTCGCGGTGGGGCTGCTCACCCGGTAGGTGATGTTGGACAGCCCTCCCGAGATCACCTCTGCCGTCCAGTCCGGCCCGAGCCCGGGCACGGCGTCGGCAGCCCACCGGGTGAAGGACTCGCGCGGCAGCCCGGGGGCCTCCTCGCGGTCCTGCCCCGGCTCCGGTACCCCGCCGAGCTGGCTCACGCGCGCGCGTCCCGGCTCGCGGCGCGGTCGGCGGCCCTGCGGGCCGCGCGCCGGGCGATCGACATCTTGTGCACCTCGGTGGCGCCGTCGTAGATGCGGAACGACCTGATGTCACGGTAGATCCGGCCGAGCACCAGCTCCTCGGACGTGCCCATGCCACCGGCCAGCTGGACCGAGCGGTCGACCACGCGGCAGGCGGCCTCGCTCGCGAACACCTTGGTGCGCGAGGACTGCTCGCTGCTGCGCTGGCCCTCGGCGATGGCCCACGAGGCGTGCCAGATCATCGACCGGGCTGCGTCGAGGTCGATCTCGTTCTCGGCGATGAGGGCCTGCGCCATACCCAGGTCCGAGAGCGTGCTGCCGAACAGCTCACGCCCGACGGCGCGTTCGACCGCGATGTCGTGGGCGCGGCGTGCCGCGCCGAGCCAGCGCATGCAGTGCGTTAGCCGGGCAGGGGCCAGGCGCACCTGCGCGCTCTGGAACCCCTTGCCCACCTCGCCGAGCACATGGTCGTCGGGCACGAAGCAGTCGCGCAGCGTGACACGGCAGTGGCCGCCGACCCCGGTCGCGTCGATGGTGTCGATGTGGTCGCCGACGACGAAACCCGGGTTGTCGGCGTCGACGAGGAACATGGTCGCGCCCTGCGGGACGTCGTCACCCTCGTTGAGGGCCATCACGATCGAGAACGCAGCGCCGTCGGCCCCGGTGATGAGCCACTTGTCGCCGTTGACGACCCAGCCACCGTCGGTGCGACGGGCGCGCGTCCGCAGGGCGGAGGGGTCCGACCCGGCGCCGGGCGGCGGCTCGGTCATCGAGAAGCAGGACCGCACCTCGCCGGCCACCAGGGGCTCGAGGTACTTCTCCTTCTGCATCGCCGACCCGGTCACGTGCAGCAGGTGGATGTTGCCCTCGTCAGGCGCCGCGCAGTTGAGGGCGAGCGGGCCGAGCAGCGAGTAGCCGGCCTCCTCGAGCAGCACCGCGGACTCGTCGAACCGGAAGCCGCCGCCCCCGAGCTCCTGGGGTGCCTGGGGCGCGAAGACGCCGGCCGCCTTGGCCTTCGCCTGCAGCTCCACCCGCAGGGCGTCGGTCATGCCCTCGGCGAAGACGCGCTGCTCGAGCGGCACGACCTCGGTCGCGACGAACTCCTCGACCCGGCGACGCTGCTGCTCGACGGCTGGGCTCATGCTGAAGTCAAAGGCCACGTCCCGACCCTACCCAGCGCGCCGCGCCATGGCCGGCGACCGGGGCGCAGGTGCCGGTGCGAGGATGGCGCCGTGTCGACCCCGGAGCCGCAGCCCGTGCACCTACCCAGCACGCCGCCGCTGGTCCTGCGCGGTCGAACGTTCGACTCCTCGGCCCCGGCGGTGATGGGCATCATCAACCGCACCCGCGACTCGTTCTTCGCCGGCAACCGGCACGTCGACCTCGACTCCGCGAAGCGCGCCCTCGACGACGCGGTCGCGGCCGGTGCCGACATCGTCGATGTGGGCGGTGTCCGCGCAGGCCAGGAGGGCGAGCACGTCTCTGCGCAGGAGGAGGTCGAACGGGTGGTGCCGTTCCTCGAGCACGCCCGCGCGGCCTACCCCGACCTCGTGCTGAGCCTCGACACCTGGCGCAGTGAGGTCGCCCTCGAGGCCGGCCGGCACGGCCTGGACCTCGTCAACGACACCTGGGCCGGGCATGACCCGGAGCTGGTGCACGTGGCCGCGCGCATCGGCGCGGGGGTGGTCTGCTCACACACCGGCGGGCTCCCCCCGAGGACCGACCCGGTGCACGTCTCCTACGGGCCGGACCCCCTCGACGTCGTCCGCGACGTCCTGCACACGCTCGCCGAGGGCGCCGCCGCAGCCGTCGAGGCCGGGATCCCGGCGCAGCGCGTGCTGGTCGACCCCACGCTCGACTTCGGCAAGACGACCGCACACTCCCTGGTCGTCCTGCGGCACACCGCCGACCTTGCCGAGCTGGGCTTCCCGATCCTGCAGGCGTTGTCCCGCAAGGACTTCGTGGGCGAGTCGCTCGGCGTCGAGGTCGACGACCGGCTCGAGGGGACCCTCGCCGCGACCGCCGTGGCGGCCTGGCTCGGGGCCACGGTCTTCCGCGCCCACGACGTGCGGGCCACGCGCCGCGTCGTCGACATGGTGGCCACGATCCGCGGCGACCGCCCCCCGGTCCGCGCGGTCCGCGGCGTCTGAGCCGCCGCCCTCGGCGCGAGCCGGACGAGCCGCCCGCCCACGCAGTTGCGCGGAACGGGAGGGGTGGGGAGAAGGGGGAAGAAAATGACTCCTGCGGGCCTCCACGATTCGCATCCTGCGTGCTAGCGTCTGTCGCGGTTGCAACAAGCAGTTCCTCGCAGAGGTCGATGAAGTGCCCGCCCTAGCACCACCAGAGCGGGCCTTTCTCATCTGAGGGCGGGCATGTCTCGTCGGTGGGGTTGTGCATGGCAGCCGGGGGCCTCGCAAAGTGCGGGGTTCCAATGGCTACGAAGGAAAGAGTTACCCCATGGCACAGGGAACCGTGAAGTGGTTCAACGCTGAGAAGGGCTTCGGCTTCATCGCCCAGGACGGCGGCGGCCCGGACGTGTTCGTCCACTACTCGGCCATCGAGTCCTCGGGCTACCGCTCGCTGGACGAGGCGCAGCGCGTGGAGTTCGAGGTCACCCAGGGCCCGAAGGGCCCCCAGGCTGACGCCGTTCGCCCGATCTGATCCGAGGACTGCTCAACCACAGTCTTCAACGAGGCCCCCACCGGATCCCGGTGGGGGCCTCGTGCTGTGTTGGCTCTGCTGGGACTACTTCATCGCCAGCGCCGCGAGGAAGTCCTTGACGACCGGCGCCGCGACGGTGCCGCCGCTCTTGCCCTTCTCCACCAGCGCCGCGAAGGCGACGTCGCCCTGGTAGCCGACGAACCACGCGTGCGTCTCAGGCGGGTTGGCGGAGCCGAACTCCGCCGTGCCGGTCTTGCCGCTGACCGGGCCGCCGGGGGCGTCGCGCAGGACGGTGCCGGTGCCGCCGGTCACGACCTGCCGCATGAGCGCCCGCAGCTCCTTCACCGCACCCGCGTCGAGCGGCCTGGGGGTGCGGTCCGCACCGGCCGGCGCCGGCTCGGTCACCAGCGCCGGCGGTATGGCGCTGCCGCGGGCCACCGACGCGGACATGGTCGCCAGCGCGAGCGGGGAGGTGAGGTTGCGCCCCTGGCCGATCATGGCCGAGGCCTTGTCGGTCTTGCCGTTGTTGGTGGGGACGCTCGCCGCGAAGGCGTTGCCGACGCCGACGCCCTTGGCCCAGCCGGTGAGGCCGAGCGCGTCGGCCGCCTTGCTGAGGTCGCTGTCGCCGAGGTCGGTCGAGAGCTTCACGAACGCGGTGTTGCAGGAGTGCGCGAAGTCGGTGGCGAAGTCGGGCTTGCCGAAGGACTCGCCCTCGTAGTTCTTGTAGGAACGGCCGTCGACCACGAACTTCTCGGGGCAGTCCACCGACGTCGTCGGCGTCACCTTGCCACCGGTCAGCAGGGCGTAGGTGCTGACGATCTTGAACGACGATCCCGGGGGGTACTGGCCGGTGAGGGCCCGGTCGAACCCGAGGGCCGGCGAGTTGGCGGAGGCCAGGACGTCGCCCGTCCTCACGTCGACGGCGACCAGGGCCGAGGGCACCGAGCCGGTGCGGGCGACCGCGGACTCCGCCGCCGTCTGCGCGTCGGGGGAGAGGGTCGTCTGCACGTCCTTGCCGTCGACCGCGTCCTTGCTGAACAGGGGGCTGTCGGGCTTGGCGCTCGAGGTCACCTGCACTCCCGGGGTCCCGGCGAGCTCGGCGTCGTAGCGTCCCTGCAGCCCGCTGACGCCGGCGTAGTCGCCCGCGACGTAGCGGCCCTTGCTGGCACTGACCTGCTCCGCGTTGACCGGGCCGTACGACCCGAGGAGGGGCTGGCCGAAGGTCCGGGTGCGAGCCAGTGGCTGTTCGCGCACCGGGTAGATGATGCCCTTGAGCCCGTCGAGTGCGGCCTTGCGCTGCTGGAAGTCGCTCTCGCGGTAGGTGATCACCGCGATGGGCGCCTTGCTGCCGCTCTTGGTGGCGGCCTCGAGCTTGGCGACGAGCGACCCGGCCGGCTCGTCGACGACCTTCTCGAGCTGGCGGACCGTCGCGGCGGTGGCGCGGCTCGGGTCGATCTGCACCGGGTAGACCTTGCCGACCGGCATGAGCGGCTGGCCGTCGCGGTCGAGCAGGTCGCCGCGCTGTCCCCAGGTCCGTGATGCCGAGAGCGTTGCCCCGGAGCCGAGTCCCGGCGCCCAGGCAGTGGCCGACGCCGGCAGGCTGACCGCCCACGCGTCACCCGACCCGGCCGGCTTCGCGGTGAGCGGGACGTCGTAGGACCACGGGACGCCGCCGGGCAGGGTCCACGTCACGGCGACCGTCGAGGTGGCGCGGTCGCCCTTGCGGTTCACGGTGCCGGGTTCGACCTTGACCGGCCCGCTGCCGAGACCCTGGGTGGCCTTCGTGAACGAGTCCTGCACCGCCTGGGCCGTGGTGCCGGCGAACCGGGCGCCGGACTTGGGGAAGGACCGCTGCGCCCAGCCCGCCGCGAAGGCGTCGACCGCGGCTGCTGCCTCCCGGTCCGAGGTCTTCGCAGCCTCCGAATGCTGCCACCACAGGCCCCCTCCGGCCGCCGCCGCCACGACGACGACCGCAGCCACCGACCCCACCAGTGCACGTCTGTCCATGACCCCATCCAACAGCACGCGCTCGGCCGCGCCTGTCCGGTTTGTCCCGGGCAGGCAACCAAACCGGAGGCCCGGACGTCAGGGAAGTGGACGCACACCGGGCGGGACGCTCAGATGGCGCCCGTAGAATCGGCGGGGCGATGCGCCGCCCAGCCACCCCCGGGTGGCGTGATCGATCCAGAGAGGTACACGTGAGCGAGCCCACCCACGGCTCTGCGCAGGGCGACGAGCCCGGCCAGGACGCCAGTGTCGGCCACGACCCCACTGAGGCCTCGGATGCCGCGAAGCCGGTGACCGATGGCCAGCCTCTCGAGGGGCCTGCGACCGAGGACTCCGCCGGTGCCGCCGTCGCCCGCCGCCGCGCCGACCGGCACGCGGGTCGGACGCACCGCCACCCGTGGCTGCGCCGGGTCGCGTTCGGCGTCTCCGCCCTCCTCGTGGTGGTGCTGGTGCTCGGCATCGCGGCGTACATCAAGCTCAACGGCAACATCGACCGGGTCGACATCACCGGGGCCCTGGGCCAGCGTCCGAAACAGGTCGCCACCGCGGACGCCAAGACCAAGCTCAAGGCGATCAACATCATGGTGATCGGCTCCGACAGCCGCGGCAGCGGCAGCAGCATCGTGGGCGCACGCTCGGACACCAACCTCGTGGTGCACCTCTCCGCAGACCGGAAGTCGGCCATCGTCGTCTCGATCCCGCGCGACTCGATGACGATGGCGCCGCGCGACTGCAAGAACCTCGACGACACGGTCCAGAACGGCGTGATCCGCCAGTGGAACGCGAACTTCCAGGACGGCGGCGAGGCCTGCACGATCCGCACGTTCGAGGGCCTCACCGACATCTACATCGACCACTTCGTCATCATCGACTTCCGCGGGTTCCAGCAGATGGTCGACGCCCTGGGCGGGGTGACGGTCTGCACGCCGGTCGCGATCAACGACCGGGACGCGCAGCTGACGCTGCCGGCGGGCAGGACCAAGGTGAACGGCAAGCAGGCGCTCGGCTACGTCCGCGTCCGGCACGGGATCGGCGACGGCTCCGACCTCGGCCGGATCGACCGCCAGCAGGCGTTCCTCTCCTCGGTGATCCAGGAGGCGACGAAGTCCTCGTTGCTGCTGCGTCCCGACAAGCTCTTCCGGTTCCTCGACGCCGCCACCGGGGCGATGACGACCGACAAGGGGCTGGACACCGGCGAGATGAAGGACATCGCGCAGAGCGTGGCGAGGATCGGCACCGACCAGATCCGCTTCGTCAAGCTGCCGACGCGGCCCTACCCGGCCGACACCAACCGGGTGGAGTGGCTGCCTGCTGCCGACACGATCTGGAAGGCGATCCGCGAGGACCAGCCGCTGCCCGGCACCAAGCCGCCGGCCGGCACCCCGAAGCCGACCCCGTCGACCACCAGCGCGGCACCGCTCACCGTCGCCCCCAGCCAGATCTCGGTGCGCGTCACCAACGACTCCGGCGTCGGCGGCCTCGCCAAGCAGGCCGCGACCGAGCTGCAGACCGAGGGCTTCAAGGTCACGACCTACCTCACGGGCACCGGGACCCCCACCGAGGGCGTCGTCGTCCGCTACGGACCCGGGAAGGAGGCCGCGGCGCGCACCGTCGCCGCGGTCTACCCGGGAGCGAAGCTCAAGGCGGACGCCACCCTCGGTTCCACCATCGAGCTCAGCATGGGCCTCAACGCACCGAAGGCTGTCGAGATCCCGAACCGGGAGGGGACGCAGCCGCTGCCCACCCCGTCGGTGACGGCCACGAGCACCCCGAGCACCGCGGCGACGATCGCGGCGCGCACGGCCAACCAGGACATCTGCAGCTGACCGTCGGGGCCCCGGCTCTCCCCTCGGGGGGTCGCTTTGCCCCGGCGAGCGGGCTCCGGATACCCTGTGCGGGCTCGGTCGACTTGTCGTCCGGGTGTGGAGACGTCGCCTAGTCCGGTCTATGGCGCCGCACTGCTAATGCGGTTTGGGTTCATCGCCCATCGAGGGTTCAAATCCCTCCGTCTCCGCCAAAGCAAAGAAGGACCCGACACGCTTTTCGTCGGGTCCTTCTTTGCTTTGATCGAGCCCGCGGGATTTGGGAGGAGCCGGAGCGCAGCGGAGGCGACGGCGTCCCTCCGTCTCCACCCCACGGGAAGGCGAAAGTCGGGAAATGGTGTCGCCAGCACCCACTGAGACCGCCGTTTCCCGACTCTCGACGAGGACCGGCTAGAACGCGGACCCCTTGCGCCAAGCCATCTCCTGCAGCTCGAACGAGTTGCCGTCGGGATCGGCGAAGTCGGCGCCCTTCACGCCCCCGCCGAAGTCGCGGACCTCGCCGACGTCCACGCCGCGGCCGATGAGCTCGGCGCGTGCCGCCTCGATGTCCTCCACCACGAGGTGCAGCCCCCTGGAGCTGCCGGGTTCACCGCCGTAGACGTCGAGGCCGGTGCCGAAACCGATCGAGCACCCGGACCCCGGCGGCGTCAGCTGGACGACCCGGACCCCCTCCGCCGGCTGGACGTCGACGTCCTTGGTGAAGCCGAGACGCTCGGTGTAGAAGGCGATGGCCCGGTCCACGTCCGAGACGGGCAGCGGCACGAGCTCGAGCTTCATCTGCATCGGGGTGGGTCCTCTCGTCCGGTGGTGGTGCGCGCCATCCTCGCAGGCGCCGCGCCACGAGTCGTCCGTTCGGACCGGACGCAGCGGTATGGCGCCTGCCCGGCGCCGAGGTGGGGGATCCTGTCGCGACCGCACCGAGGAGTCCCATGTCGCACCCGTCCAACCCCTACGGCCCGCCGCAGCCCCAGCCCGCGCAGCTGGTGCACCCCGCGCAGGCCGCCCAGCCCCACCCGTACCCTGCGCCCGGCCAGGTGTGGAGCCAGCCCGTCATGCCCCCGTACGGTGCGCCGCCCCGCCAGCGCAACGGGCTCGCCATCGCGGCGATCGCGATCAGCGTCGTGTCCCTGCTGGCCTCGCTGGGCGTCGTGGGGTTCATCGCGGTCAGCTCGGCGGCCGACCCGTCGTGGGTCCTGCAGGGCGAGGTGCGCCCGGCGGGCTCCGCGGTCTCCGCCGCCGACCTCGAGTCGGCGCTCACGAAGCTCGTCGAGGACGACGGCGGCTCGGTCGACGAGATCGTCTGTCCCGGCTCCTCTGCCGTCGGTCAGGGGCTCGTGGCGGTCTGCCACGGTTCCGTCGACGGGTTCGACTGGACGGGCCTCGTGGTGTTCGAGGACGAGTCGGGGACGTTCACCGTCAACCAGCTCTGAGGGCTCGGCCGGAACATCCAGGTCCGCATCGCCACGAAGCGCAGCACCGTCGACAGGGCCGTCGCGAGGGCCACGACGGCGGTCTGCGCCGCGGTCGCCGGAGTCGTGGCGAGCAGGTGCAGCAGCCCGAGTCCGCCGGCGGTCAGGAGCCACGTCACGCCGAAGAGGGCCAGCCCCTGGGCTTGGTGGCGTACGGCGCCGCGCCCCTGGGCCCCGAAGGTCCAGCGGCGGTTGAGGGCCGTGTTCGCGACGGTGGCCACGAGCAGTGCCACCAGGTTCGCCACTTGCGCTCCCGGGCCGCCGCTGCGCAGGGCGGCGAAGAGGCCGAGGTGCACGAGAGTGCTCAGCACGCCGACCACGGCGAACCGCTGCAGCTGCTGCCACGTCCGCGTGCCGGCCGTCCCGCGGCCGAGCCGGCGGGCGATGTCCTCCACCGGAAGCCGTCCCCCGGCCAGGGCGCGGCGCACGCGCCATACCCCGCGCAGGTCGTCCATCGCGGTGCCCACGACGTCGACGCGGGAGTCAGGGTCGTCGAACCAGTCGACCGGCACCTCGTGGATCCGCAGCCCGCTGCGCTCCGCCAGGACGAGCAGCTCGGTGTCGAAGAACCAGGTCGTGTCCTCCACCAGCGGCAGCAGCTCCGCGGCGACGTCGGCGCGGATCGCCTTGAAGCCGCACTGCGCGTCGGTGAACCGTGCCCCGAGCGCTCCGCGCAGCAGCAGGTTGTAGCAGCGCGAGATGACCTCGCGCCTGGCGCCGCGCACCACCCGCGACCCTGGGGCGAGTCGGGAGCCGATGGCGAGATCCGAGTGGCCGGACATCAACGGGGCCACCAGCGGCCACAGTGCGTCGAGGTCGGTCGACAGGTCGACGTCCATGTAGGCGAGGACCGGCGCGTCCGAGGCGAGCCACACCGCCTTGAGCGCCCGACCGCGTCCCTTCTGCTCCAGCCGGGCCAGGGCCACGCCGGGGAGCTCGGCCACCAGGCCCGACGCGACCTCGGCGGTCGCGTCGGTGCTGGCGTTGTCGGCCACCGTGATGCGGAACGGGTACGGGAACGTCTGCACCAGGTGCTCGTGCAGCCGCCGGACGCAGGCCGCCACGGTGTGCTGCTCGTTGTGGACCGGGATGACGACGTCGAGGACGGCCGTCGGGTTCGGGGTGCTCATCACCGTCGTCCTCAGGTGGTCTGGGCGCTGGCCGCCCCGGTCGTGCCCGTGGAGCCGGACAGCGGCTGGGTCAGGTCGTAGAACGTCGAGCCGCCGATCGTGACCGAGGCGAAGTTCGCCGCCACCCAGGTCGAGATCTCGCTGCCCGTGCCGCTGCCGCCCACGCCACCGCCCACGCCACCGCCCATGCCGCCACCCGGGCTGCCACGTCCGCCACTGCTGGCGGCGAAGTAGTGGATGTCACCGTCGGCGACGTACTGCTGGAACTGCGCCAGCGTGGGAGACGGGTCGCTGCCGTTGAACCCACCGATCGCCATGACCGGCAGGCCGGTGCCGAGCTGGAGCCCGGCCGCGTTCTGGGAGCCGATGGCCGCGGCCACCCAGCGGTAGGAGCCGGCGTCGGCGCTGAGGGCCGCCACGACCTCCGTGGAGGGGGTGCTCGCGTCAAGAAGGCCGCCCATGCCACCACCCGTGGTGCCTTGGGGAGCGCCGGTGGTGCCGCCGTTGGCCGCGGCGCCGGTCCCACCCTGGGTCATCCCGGGAGGGGTGCCCCCGCCCCCCGGCCCGCCACCGGGCATGCCGCCCCCGAAGCCTCCCCGCCCCGTGGACGGGCCGGCCGTGACGATGGAGCCGGTGTGGGCGGTGCCCACCGTCTGGAGGCTGTACGCCGCGGGGCCGGCGAGGGCGGCCACGAGGGCTCCGGCGACGACGACGGGGACCCAGCGCCGGTGCAGCTGCGTGACGGCGAGCAGGAGGAACGCGCTCGCCATGCCGACGACCAGGACGGCGATGCGCAACCAGCTCTGCCAGTCGGTGCGTGACAGGAGGATGAACGACCAGGTCGCCGCCGCGGCGGTGGCGCCCGCGAGGGTGATCGAGCCGATCGGGCGGTGCCGGTTCTCCCAGGCCTCGCCGGCTCCCATGCCGACGACGGCGGCGACCGCCGGGGCCAGCGCCACCGTGTAGTACTCGTGGAAGATGCCGGCCATGAACGAGAAGGTCAGGCCCGTGACGAGGAGCCAGCCGCCCCAGACGACGTAGGCAGCGCGACGGCCGTCAGTGCGGGGGGCGCGGCCGCGCAGGACCAGGCCCACGGCGAGCAGGATGAGCGCAGACGGGACGAGCCAGGAGATCTGGCCGCCGATGGTGGTGCCGAACATCCGGCCGATCCCGGTCGCACCCCAGCCGTTGCCGCCACCGACCGAGCCCGTCTCGTTGCCGCTGATGCGACCGAGGCCGTTGTAGCCGAAGGTGACCGACAGGAACGAGTTGTCCTGGCTGCCGCCGATGTAGGGCCGCATGCTCGCCGGGACGAGCTCCACGATCGCGACCCACCAACCGGCCGACACAACCATCGCCGCGGTGCCCATGAGGGCTCCGACGATGCGGCGGCGCAGGGACGTGTCGGCGAAGAGCAGGTAGGCGAGGCCGAATGCCGGGACGACGAGCAGGACCTGCAGGGCCTTGGTGAGGAAGCCGAGGCCGATGAGGACGCCGACGACGGTGAACCACTGGTGCGAGCCCTCGTCGATCGACTTCAGCGTCGCCCAGGCGCCGAGCGCCATCAGCAGGACGAGCAGCGCGTCGGGGTTGTTGAACCGGAACATCAGCACCGCCACCGGTGTCAGGGCCATCACGAGTCCGCCGACCAGGCCTGCGGCAGCGCCGAAGTGGCGACGCACGGTCGCATACACGACGCCCACGGTGGCCACGCCCATGAGCACCTCGGGCAGGAGGATCGCGAACGAGCTGAGGCCGAGGACGCGCACCGACAGCGCCATCACCCAGAGCGAGGCCGGCGGCTTGTCGACGGTGATCGAGCTGCCGGCGTCGGAGGAGCCGTAGAAGAACGCCTTCCAGCTCGTGCTGCCGGCTTGCACGGCGGCGGAGTAGAACGAGTTCGCGTAGCCGCTCGAGGTCAGGTCGTAGAGGTAGAAGAGGGCGGTGGCCAGCAGCAGGCCCAGCAGGGCCGGGCGCGCCCAGGACGGGTCGCCGTCGTGTCCGCGCCACAGGCGCTGGAGACGGCGGGGTGCGGCTGGGTCGGCCTGCCCGGTGGTGGCACGGGGGAGGGCCGGGGTGCCGTCGGCCGCGCTGCGGTGGAGGGTCATGGTGTCCATGGCTCCAACGGTCGAACCGGTCACTGTGGGGTTCCTGTGGCACCCCTGAGGCCCGCTGATGAGCCTCAGGGGCACCGCGCCCTACGCGGCGAGGGGTGGGAAGTGGCTGCTTCCGGTGAGCCGGAAGCAGCCACTCCCCACCTTTCGGTGGCGACGCGGAGCCGGTATGGCGCCCGCGCCCGGTGGGCGCGCGGGCGTCAGTGGGCGGGGAGCAGGACCGTGAAGGTCGTGTCGCCCGGGGTGCTCGCGAGCTCGACGCGGCCGCCGTGTGACTTGGCGACGGCGTCGACGATGCTCAGCCCGAGACCTGTCGAGCCGGCAGCACGGTTGCGTGAGTCGTCGCCACGGGTGAAGCGCGCGAAGACGTTGCGCTGCAGTGGCTTCGGGACTCCTGGTCCGTTGTCGGCGACCGTGAGCCGCACCCACTCGCCGTCGGGCCGCACGGAGGTGACGACCTTGGTGCCGGCAGGGGTGTGCGTGCGTGCGTTGGCGAGCAGGTTGGCCACCACCTGGTGCAGCCGTGCCTGGTCGCCGGCGACCTCGACGGGCTCGTCGGGCAGGTCGAGCTCCCAGCGGTGGTCGGGGGCAGCGGCGTGAGCGTCGCTCACCGCGTCCATCGCCAGCAGCGACAGGTCGACCGGCTCGCGTTCGAGCGGGCGGCCGGCGTCGAGTCGGGCGAGGAGGAGCAGGTCCTCGACGAGGCCCTGCATCCGCAGCGCCTCGGACTCGACGCGTGACAGGGCGTGGCTGACCGAGGCGGGCACGGGCTCGCGCTCGCGACTCGACAGCTCGGCATACCCCCGGATGGAGGCGAGCGGGGTACGCAGCTCGTGCGAGGCGTCGGCGACGAACTGGCGCACGCGCTGCTCGCTCTCGTGCCTCGACTGCAGGGCACCCTCGACGTTGTCGAGCATGTTGTTGAGCGCGAGGCCGACCTGGCCCACCTCGGTGCGGGGGTCGGCGTCGGCGGGTCCCACGCGTTCGGCGAGGGCCACGTCGCCGGAGTCCAGCTTGAGCCGGGACACCTTCGTGGCCGTGTGCGCCACGCGTTGCAGGGGGGCGAGGTTGCGGCGCACGAGCCACAGGCCACCGCTGCCCACGAGGACGAACCCCACGATGGTGCCGCCGACGACGAGGGTGACCATCTTGTTGACGGTCTCGGTGACGCCGGCCAGCGGCAGTCCGGTGATCGTGGTCGCGCCGGTCGGGGAGCGCGTGGAAACCAGGCGGAACTCGCCGAGGCCCTTGATGTCGAGCGAGGTGGGGCTCTGGCCGATGCCGGCGGCGTCGATCTGGCTGATCTGGTCACTCGTCAGCGTGCCGTAGCTGTCGCCACGCACGACCCGGTTGTTGGTGACCGAGCCGCCCGCGAGCGTGAGCGTGAGGAACCGCCCGCCGCCGCCAGGGGGAGCGCCGGGTGGCCGTCCGCGGCCGTCGCCGTCGCCGTCGTCGGGCCCGCCCCCGAGTCGCACCGCGCTCGAGCGCAGGTCCTGGTCGAGCTGCCCCTGCAGGTAGTCGTGCAGCAGAAGCACGGTGAGGGAGGAGGTCGCGAGGGTGACGGCGAGGAACAGCCCGACCACCGTGGCGACGAGCTTGGTGCTCAGCGACCAGGCGGCGGGATGGAGTCGGTGGCGCGCCGCACCGACCGCGGCAGCAGGGCTCATGACGCGGGCTTGAGGACGTACCCGACGCCGCGCATGGTGTGGATCATGGGCTCGCGGCCGGCGTCGATCTTCTTGCGCAGGTAGGAGATGTAGAGCTCGACGACGTTGGCCTGGCCGCCGAAGTCGTAGTTCCAGACGCGGTCGAGGATCTGAGCCTTCGACAGGACGCGCTTGGGGTTGCGCATGAGGTAGCGCAGGAGCTCGAACTCGGTGGCCGTGAGCTGCACCTGCTCACCGCCGCGCGACACCTCGTGGCTGTCCTCGTCCATGGTCAGGTCGCCGACGACCAGCACCGACGACGACTCGTCGGCCACGACGGCGGTACGCCGCATCAGGGCCCGCAGCCGAGCGACGACCTCCTCGAGGCTGAACGGCTTGGTGACGTAGTCGTCGCCGCCCGCGGTCAGCCCGGCCACGCGGTCCTCGACGGCGTCCTTGGCCGTGAGGAACAGGACGGGCACACCGGCGTTGTCGCCCCGCATGCGCCGCAGCACCTCGAGGCCGTCGAAGTCCGGCAGCATCATGTCGAGTGCCACCGCATCCGGCTGGAACTCGCGGGCGGCGCGCACCGCTGCAGCCCCAGTGGCGGCGGTCCGGACCTCCCAGCCCTCGTAGCGCAGGGCCATGCTCAGCAGCTCGGTCAGGTTGCTCTCGTCGTCGACGACGAGGACCCGCACGGGCGACCCGTCGAGGCGCTGCAGGCGGGAGGAAGTGGACGGCTGCGTGTTCATGGTCCTAGGGAACACCGGATTGCTGGGCAAAGGCCACGCACAGGCTGTGCGATTTCTGTGAGACCTCTGTGCGGGCTCCGGTCCGGAGTGGGCCTGCTGCGGCCCGAGCGGGAGGGTGCGCTCCCGCCCGGACGGGAGGCGGCCCGGGTGCGGGGTGGGGATACTCCTCAGGGTGCCCGACGACCGATCTCCGACGCAGGACCTGCGCGCCCACCCCGACCGGTACCGCGTCGGGCGCGGCGAGCAGGGCGTGCTCACGGTGCAGCCCTACAAGGACGAGCTGCTGCCCCTGTGGCGGTTCCGCACCCCCGACGTCGCCCGCGAGAGTGCGGCGGCCCTGCGCGCGGCCTTTGACGACTACCTCGCGTCGGGCGACCTGGTCGGTGCGGACATGGCCCGCAAGTTCCTGCAGATGGGCTTCACCCGAGCGCGCCGCTACGCCAACCACCCCGGCGGTCGCAAGTACGACGGCCCGGTGCCGGCAGACCGCCGAGGGCAGAGCGGCGCGCACGGCCGGGCGGAGCTCCCCCGCGGACCCGAGGACCCGGTGAAGGCCGAGTCGGCGCGGATCTTCAAGCAGGCGTGGGACGAGGTCGAGCAGGTCGCCGAGTACACAGCCTGGCGCGCGGCCCACAAGAAGGAGCACGGCTGACGGGGACACTCAGTCGCCGGACACCACGGCCACAGCCTGCCCACAGCCTGCGCGCCGACCCTCGGTGGGACCAAGCCACCCCATCCCGCCGGAGGCGTCCGATGACCCACCCCACGACCCCCACCGACGCCGTGCGCGACACCGGCGCTGACAGCGCGCCGATCGGCTGGGCCACCACCCGGACCATGCCGTATGCCGCCGCATCGGCGACACCGGCCGCCCCGGCTCCGACCGCACCCGCCGTGGGACCGACCGCACCGGCCACCGCTCCCGCGCCGGACACCGCCCCCGCCCTCAACCCGCCGGTGTGGTCCGGTCGCAAGACGGCCATCGCCGCGGCGCTCGCGATCGGCATCTCGTCCGTGGGAGCCGTCGGAGCAGCTGCCGCTATACCGGTCGGCTCGACCCAGGGTGGCTCCGGCCAGTTCCAGCCGGGAGGGTTGGGCGGTCGCGGACAGGGAGGTTTCGGGCCGGGCGGTGTCGGTCAGCAGGGTCAGCTCGGCCAGCCGGGGCAGCCCGGGGCCGCGCCCTCCGACCCGAACGCGGCGACGAGATGACCGCCCTCCCGCTGCTCCACGTCCCGCGGCGGTCCAGGGCCGTCGCGACCGGGTCGGATCCGCTGCCCCGAAAGGACTTCGGCGCCATTCCGGTCTGCGGCTCCGTACGCCCGCTGGCCTCCCAGCGCGTCGGCGCGACAGGGCGGGACTAGGGGCGGATCTCCCCCGAGCCGCGGACCACGAGCTCGGGGGTGAGCACGACGTGGTGCGGTGCCGAGGTGTCGCCGTCGATGCGGGCGAACAGCCGCTTGGCCACCTCGGCGCCGATGGTCCGGACGTTCTGGCGCACCACGGTCAGCGGCGGGTCGACGATGTCGGCCAGCGGGAAGTCGTCGAACCCGACCAGGGCCACGCGTCCGGCGAGCCCACGCTGGTGCAGGGCGCGGATCGCCCCTACTGCCAACGAGTTCCGCGCCGCGAAGATCGCGGTGGGTGGGTCGTCGAGGTCGAGCAGCCGGTACACGGCGGCGACGGCGTCGTCGGACGAGCGCACCGACATCGCCGCGAGGTCCGGGTCCGGCTCGACCCCCGCGTGACGCAGGGCCGACCGGTAGCCCTCCAGCCGGGCCCGGGCGGTCTGGATCGTGGGCATGTCGCCCACCATCGCGATACGGCGGTGGCCGTGCGCCACGAGGTGGTCGACGGCTAGGCGCGCGCCCAGCCCGTTGTCGACCGTCACCGAGTCGGTGTCGACGCCCTGCGGTCGGCGGTCGACGAACACCACGGGCAGGCCGTTGCGCAGGTCGTCGGCCAGGTAGTCCTGCCGCTCGGTGGCGGGCACGAGGAGCAGGCCGTCGACGCGTCGTCGGACCAGGCTCTCGACGATGCTCCGCTCGCGCTCGGGCTCCTCGTCGAGGCTCGAGGCGACGATGGCGACGTCGCGGTCGCGCGCCTCGTCCTCGAGGCTGCGCAGCAGGCTGGCGGAGAACGAGTTGCTCACGTCCTGCAGGACCGCGCCGACCATGGCGCTGCGGCCGTGGGCACGCCGCAGGTTGCTCGCGGCGAGGTTGTGCCGGTAGCCGAGCTGGGCCACGGCCCGCTCGACGCGGGCGGTGACGTCGGGTGAGACCCCGGCCTCCCGGTTGACCACCCGAGAGACCGTCTTGAGGCTGACGCCGGCCAGGGCGGCGACGTCGCGCATGGTCGCGCGGGGCGGCCGTCCGCTCGCTGACATCGATGTCAAGATCACGCAGGTAGTTGTACAGGGTCCATTGACAACAGCACAACCGGGGACTACACATTCTCTTGACAACGTTGTCACAGCGCGGCGACGCAGCCGCCAGAGAGGGAGCCCTCCATGTCTCGATACACCCCCACCCTGCGCCGGACCGTCGCCGTCGCCACCATCGCCTCCACGGCCTTCGCCCTGACCGCGTGCAACCGGTCCAGCAGCTCCGACTCCTCCAGCAGCGGTGGTGGGGGCGGCGCGAAGACCGTGGGTGTCAGCCTCATCACCAAGGACTCCACGAACCCGTTCTTCGTCGCCATGCAGAAGGGCGCCAAGGCCGACGCCGCGAAGAACAACGTCAAGCTGACGGTGGCCTCGGGCAAGCAGGAGGGCGACGACCAGGGCCAGATCACCGCGATCGAGGACTCCATCGCCCGCGGCGACAAGGGCATCCTGATCACGCCCATGAGCACCGGCGTCAACGCCGCGATCAAGAAGGCCCGCGACGCAGGTCTCTACGTCATCGCCCTCGACACCCCGCCCGACCCGGCCAACACCGTCGACATCACCTTCGCCACCGACAACCGTGCGGCAGGCAAGCTCGACGGGCAGTGGGCGGCCGCCACCATGGACGGCAAGCCGGCCGTGATCGCGCTGCTCGACCTGTTCAACGACAAGATCGTCTCGGTCGACTACAACCGCGACCAGGGCTTCCTCGAGGGCATGGGCATCGACGTGAAGGACCCCAAGAAGAACGGCGACGAGGCCAAGACCGGCAAGTACACCGGCGGCAAGGGCGGCGACTACACGATCGTCTGCAACGAGGCCGGCAACGGCGCCGAGGACGGCGGCCGCACCGCGATGGAGAAGTGCCTCGCGAAGAACCCCGGCATCAACCTCGTCTACACCATCAACGAGCCCACCGCGGTCGGCGCCAACGCAGCGCTCAAGGCGGCCGGGAAGACGGCCCTGATCGTCTCGGTCGACGGCGGCTGCGCCGGTGTGGCCAGCGTCAAGAGCGGCGTCATCGGTGCCACCGCCCAGCAGTACCCGCTGAAGATGGCGACGATGGGCATGGAGGCGATCGCCAAGGTCGCCCGTGGCGGTGAGAAGCCCAAGACGTCCGACGGCCTCGACTTCTTCAACACCGGCGTCGCGCTGGTGACGGACAAGCCGGCGCAGGGTGTCGACAGCATCGACACCACCAAGGGCAGCCAGCTCTGCTGGGGCAACTGACTCCCATGGCAACCACCACGACACCGTCCGCTGCTGCCGCCGAGTTCGCCCGGCGGCAGCAGTCGCCCCTCCAACGAGTGCAGCACCAGCTGCACGGCCGGCCATGGCTGAGCCCGCTGTTCCTGCTCCTCGTGGCCTTCGTGGCGTTCTTCATCGCCACCCCGACGTTCCTCACCGCCAACTCCATGGGCATCCTGCTCCAGCAGACCGCCGTGGTGGCCGCGCTGGCGGTGGGTCAGACGCTGGTCATCCTGACCGCCGGCATCGACCTGTCGGTGGGCGCGATCATGGTCCTGTCGATGATGGTGATGGCCTCCCTCTCCAGGGACGGGGGCATGCCGGGCATCCTCGCCCTGGTGATCGGCGTCGTCCTGGCGACGGCGGCAGGTGCTCTCAACGGCTTCCTGGTGACCCGGATCAACCTGCCACCCTTCATCGTCACCCTCGGCACGCTGAGCATCTTCACCGCCATCGCGCTGCTCTACTCCGGTGGCGAGAGCATCCAGGCCGACCACCTGCCGGGCCTGCTCAACTTCCTCGGTGACGGCTTCAAGATCTTCGGCATCAGCCTGACCTGGGGCATCGTCGCGGTGATCCTCATCTACATCGCCGTGGGCTTCGCCCTGGCCCAGACGGCCTGGGGGCGCTACGTGTACGCCGTGGGCGACGACCCCGAGTCGGCGCGCCTCTCGGGCGTGGCCAGCAAGCGGGTCCTGCTGACCGTCTACACGCTCGCGGGTCTCATCTACGGTCTCGCGGCGTGGGTCCTCATCGGCCGTGCCGGTGCGGCGACGCCCAACGCCGTCCCGGACGCCAACCTCCAGAGCATCACCGCGGTCGTCATCGGCGGCACCAGCCTCTTCGGCGGTCGCGGCCGGCTCATCGGCACCGCCATCGGTGCCCTCATCGTGCAGACCCTGCAGTTCGGGCTCTCCCAGATGGGCGTCGACCAGCAGTGGCGCGTCCTCGCGACCGGCATCCTCGTCATCGTGGCCGTCGCGGTCGACCAGTGGATCAGGAAGGTCAAGGCATGAGTGCACCCACGATGGAGGTCGCCCACGGCGGCGTCCCTGCGGACAAGCAGCACATCTACAGCCAGGAGCCGGTGCTCTCGGCCCGCAAGCTCGTCATCACCTTCGGCCGCGTCATCGGACTCGACGGGGTCGACCTCGACCTCTACCCCGGCGAGGTGCTCGCCGTCATCGGTGACAACGGCGCGGGCAAGTCGACGCTCATCAAGTGCCTGACCGGCGCCTACACGCCTGACTCCGGCGAGATCACCCTCAGCGGCGAGCGCGTGCACTTCGCCCGGCCGCAGGACGCGCGGGCAGCCGGCATCGAGACCGTCTACCAGCAGCTGGCCGTCATCCCGGCGCTCGACATCGCGAGCAACCTCTACCTCGCCCGCGAGGAGCGCCGCAAGGGCATCCTCGGGTCGGTCTTCCGCATGCTCGACAAGAAGGGCATGGAGAAGCGGGCCGGGCAGTCGGTCCAGGACCTCGGCATCCAGACCATCCAGAACATGGGGCAGGCCGTGGAGACCCTCTCCGGCGGTCAGCGACAGGCCGTCGCGGTGGCCCGCGCCGCGGCGTTCGGCAGCAAGGTGGTCATCCTCGACGAGCCGACCGCCGCCCTCGGTGTGAAGGAGTCGGGCATGGTGCTCGACATGATCAAGCAGCTGCGTGACCGCGGCCTGTCGGTCATCCTTATCAGCCACAACATGCCGCAGGTGTGGGAGGTGGCCGACCGCATCCACATCCAGCGGCTCGGCGGCCGGGCGGGGGTCATCACCCCGCAGTCGCACGACATGGGTGAGGGCGTCGCGATCATGACGGGAGCCAAGCGCCTGGACGGCCCGTCGTGAGCACGGTCGTCGTCGGCTACATCCCGAGCCCGGAGGGGGTGGCTGCCTTCGTGCGGGCCAAGGACGAGGCGGTGCTGCGCGGGGCGCGGCTCGTGGTCGTCAACACCGGCCAGAACGGTGACTTCGCCTCGAAGTCCTTCGCCACGGCGCAGGACGTCGACGCGATCGCCAGCGAGCTCTCCGAGACGGGCCTGGACTACGACGTCGTCCAGCCGACGGCCGGGCTCCCGGCCGCCGAGGAGATCCTGCACATCGCCCAGCAGGAGGATGCCGAGCTCATCGTCATCGGCCTGCGCCACCGCTCCCCGGTGGGCAAGCTGTTGCTCGGCAGCACCTCGCAGCAGGTCCTGCTCGACGCCTCGTGCGCCGTGCTGGCCGTCAAGGCGCCCAGGGCGTCCTAGCGCTCGGGACCCGGCACGGGTACGCCGCGTGGTCAGGTGACCACCCGGCGTACCCGTGCGTGGGCTCGGTCCCGGGACCGCCGGGCGCCCGGCGGAGGGGCGGCCAGTCAGGTGCGCGCGGACCCGAGCCCGAGCACGACCGCCAGGCCCAGGGCGCTGCGCGGGTCGTACGCGGTGCGCCACAGGCCGCCGTGGACCGCGCCGTGCGCCTCGTCCTCCCAGGGTGCGAGGCTGCTGCGGGCCGGGTCCGTGGCACCGGCCGTGCGCAGGTCGTGGACGAGCAGGGCGGCCATGAGGGTGTTGCTCGTCGCGGGCTCGAAGACCTCGATGCCGAAGCGGTGGGCGCCGGCGTAGGCGGAGGCCAGGGCCCGGTTCTTGACGACCGACCGGGTCCGAGTGGGAGGAGCCACGTTGAGGGAGGTCGTGACCCCGTCGCGCCGGGCGACGGTGGCGCGCCACCGCTGGAGGCGCTTGGCGAGGGCGTAGTTGGGGCCCTGCTGCGGGACGAGGCTGTCGTTGAGCCCGGGGTCGGAGCCCGGCGCGTAGTTGCGCTGGAGCAGGCGTCCACCGCTGACCGTCCGCAGCGCCGGTCGTGCTAGGCGCATCACCGCGGACGGGGCCCGGTAGGCACGGGTCGAGAACTCGACCGCCTCAGCAGGCACGGCGAAGACGTCGGTCGGGGTGGCGAGGAAGGCGAGCGCCACGTCGTCGCGGCGCCTCAGGAGCTCGACGCTCAGTGCGTCGACGGCGGTGGCCACGCGCACGTTCGTGGCGCCGTCCGCATACACGTAGTTGCCCATGACGAGGGGCCCGCCGAGGGAGGACAGCCAGTCCGCGAGCCGGGGCAGGTCGTGGACCAGGTCACCGCCGGCGTGGGCCGCCAGGTCGGACGCCGACCAGGTGGAACCGGAGACGGGCAGGTGCAGCGTGCCCGCGGAGCCGGCGGCGATGTCGAGCACCCGGCGCCAGAGGTCGGGGCGGGGCAGGTCGACCCCGACCACCTCCCCACCCCACGACAGCACCGCGCGCAGCGGGCCCATCTCGGCACCGGCGCCGAGGACGACGAGCTTCTGGTCGCGCAGGTCCAGCCAGTCGGGGTGGGCCATCACCTCGCGCACGGCCTCGGCCGCCGAGGGCTCCATGCTCCCGGCGGCCAGCCAGCGGTCGAGCTGGCGGTGCAGCGCGTCACCGGCGAGGCGCTGGCCGTGCAGCGGGATGCTGAGCTCGACGGTCCGTTCCCCGGTGCCCCGGACCGTGGCGCTCTCCAGCGCGGTGCCGTCTTCGTCCGTGCTCGCGGCGAACACCTCGCCGAGCGGGACCTCTCCCGCCGGCGTGACCGAGCGCATCCGGGAATGCAGCGAGTCCAGCCCCGCCCTGGCGATGTCCACGGCCGCCTCGCCCTCCCTGAGCAGTCCGGCCTCGACGAGCCTCCGGAAGTGGTCGAGGTAGCCCTGCCGCCAGCTCGTCTCGCGCTCGGCGGCCCGCGCGCCGACGGGGTCCACCCCGCGCAGGGCGTCGGCCACCACGGCCCGTCCCAGCGCGGAGGTGCTGCGCCGGCCGTCGACCTCGGGGAAGACCACTCCGCTGTGAGCCATGCGGCGAGTATGCCGTGTGGCGTGGTGCGGGGTGGCAGGCACATCGGTGTCCGGTTGTGGACGTGAAACGTCCACAACGCTGGATACGGTGCCCGCATGGACACCACCTCGAGACCATGGGAACCGCCCTTCGCGGGCACCGAGGAGCAGGCAGTGCTGGGGGCGCTGGACCGGCTGCGGGCGACGTTCCGCTGGAAGGCCGACGGCCTCGACGCGCAGGGGCTGCGCACGACGGTCGGGGCGTCGAGCCTGACCCTCGCCGGGCTGCTGAAGCACCTGGCCGTCTGCGAGGACCACAAGTTCGCCGTCAAGCTGGCCGGTGCGCCGATGGACCCCGTGTGGGACGACAACGGCTGGGACGAGGACGTCGACTGGGAGCTGACCTCGGCCGTCGACGACCCTCCGGAGAAGCTCTACGACCTCTATGACCAGGCCGTGGCCCGGGCCCGCGCCCGGGTCGACGCCGCCCTCGCCGACGGCGGCCTCGCCGGGCCGGTCGTCGAGACCGGCCCCCACGGACGGCCCGCCAACCTGCGGCGGCTCGTGCTGGACATGGTCGAGGAGTACGGCCGGCACACCGGTCACGCCGACCTGTTGCGGGAGGCCGTCGACGGTCGCGTCGGCGAGGACCCGCCGGACGGCTGGCAGCCGGTCTCCGGTGACGGGTGGCGGTGGCCGCAGCGGTGAGCGGTTACGACGACAGCAGGCGCGGCGAGGTGTTCCGGCGGCTCGACCTGTCCGACGCCGTCTTCGACGACACCTACCTCACCGGTGCGCGGTTCAGGAACGTCGACCTGCGGCAGGCCGTGATCAGGGGGTCGCTACTCCTCGACGTGGAGATCAGCGGCGAGGTCGAGCGCCTCACCGTCAACGGGGTCGACGTGACGGGCTTCGTCGAGGCCGAGCTCGACCGGCGCGACCCCGACCGGACGCGGATGCACCCCACCGACCCGGCCGGCTTCCGCGAGGCCTGGGACGTGCTCGAGCGGCGGTGGTCCGAGACCGTCGACCGCGCACGGCGGCTCGAGTCCCGCGACCCTGCCCTCCTGCACGAGCGGGTCGACGGTGAGTGGTCCTTCGTCGAGACGTTGCGCCACCTCGTCTTCGCCACCGACGCGTGGATCCGCAGGGCGCTGCTCGGCGACCCGGCGCCGTGGAGCCCGCTCGACCTGCCCCACGACGACATGGCCGACATCCCGTCGGTGCCCCGCGACCACGACGTGCGACCATCCCTCGACGAGGTGCTCGAGCTGCGGCGTGACCGGATGGCCACGGTGCGCGAGGTCGTCGACGGCCTCACCGACGAGCGCCTCGCCGGCACGACGACCCCGGTCACCCAGCCCGGCTACCCCGAGTCCGAGTCCTTCCCGGTATCGCGCGTGGTCGGCTGCATCGTCAACGAGGAGTGGCACCACCACGCCTACGCCACCCGTGACCTGGCCGTCCTCGAGTCCCGGCTCGTCACCGACCCGCAGCCCTGTCAGTGACGGAGGGCGCTGGGGGTGGCGTGGTCGTCACCCCAGCCCCCTCGCGGCCGGGACGGCTACCTCGCCGCGGTTCCTCGCTCGTCGAGCCCTGCTACGAACGCCAGCTCGTCCCACCCGATGAACAGCAGGCTCAGCAGGAGGCCGGAGCCTGCCGCAAGGGCGGCCCCCCCGGCCGAGGCGGGGAGTGAGCCGCTGGTGACTGACGCACCCGCGACGGCGACCACGACGAGGAGCAGGTTGCGCACCACGTGCCGCCCGCCGAGCCGGCCGCCCCGACCGCCGAAGCACCGGCACGACACGGGCACGTCCTGGCGCAGCGACCGGGCGATCCCGGTCACGAAGACCAGCAGGATCCCGGCGGCCACGAGGTAGCCGACGAGTGCCCAGCGGGTGAGCAGGAGCACCACCACGAGAACCTCCCCGGCGACCACGGCGGGCGCCGACCGAGCCGCTCCGAGCGGGCGCAGGGACTCGGCGAAGTCGCGGAAGGACGAGACGCTGCGCAGCTTGCTGAAGGCGGCCACGGCGAAGACCGCGACCAGGATGCTGCGGAGGGTGAGGTCGACGTCCACGTCAGGCCCCCTGGAGAAGTCGGCGCCCCACGACACCGACCACGGCGTCCGCGGCGATGAAGCCCAGCTGGCGGGAGTCGAGGCTGTGCGTGTTGTCGCCCAGGACCACCAGGTGGCCCTGCGGCACCGCGGAGCAGCCGACGGTGGGCCGGACGGTTTCGGGCGTTCGAGGCCGGAGTCATGGCGCAGCGGCTCGGCTGGCTGGACTGACCGCTCCGTAGACGCGTTTGGGGGCAGTGCGGTGACGTATTCGTCACTGCACTGCCCCCAAACGCGGAGTCAGCCGGTAGCCAGCGGGGTCAGTCGTCCATCCCGAGGCGCGCCTTGAGGCCGTCGAGCTCGACCTGCAGCTGCGTCGGCAGGGTCTCGCCGAACTTGGCGAACCACTCCTCGATCTGCGGGATCTCGGCCTTCCACTCCTCGGCGTCGACGGCCAGCGCCTGCTCGAGGGCGGCGTCGCTCATGTCGAGTCCGTCGGTGTCGAGCGACTCAGGGGTCGGCACGTGGCCGATCGGGGTCTCGACCGCGGCGGCCTTGCCCTCGATGCGCTCGATGGCCCACTTCAGGACGCGGCTGTTCTCGCCGAACCCGGGCCACAGGAAGCCGCCCTCGTCGTCACGGCGGAACCAGTTGACGTAGAAGATCTTCGGCAGCTTGGTGGCGTCGGCGTCCTTGCCCACGTTGATCCAGTGCTGGAAGTAGTCGCCCGCGTTGTAGCCGATGAACGGCAGCATCGCCATGGGGTCGCGGCGGACGACGCCGACGGCACCGGTGGCAGCGGCGGTCGTCTCCGAGGAGAGCGTCGCGCCCATGAACGTGCCGTGCATCCAGTCGCGGGCCTCGGTGACCAGCGGGACGGTCGTCTTGCGGCGGCCACCGAAGAAGATCGCCGAGATCGGCACACCCTTGGGGTCGTAGTACTCCTTGGCCAGGATGTCGCACTGCTCGATCGGGGTGCAGTAGCGGCTGTTGGCGTGGCTCGACAGCTCGTCGGAGTCGGGCGTCCAGTTCTCGCCCTTCCAGCTGGTGGCGTGGGCCGGGGTGTTCTCCAGGCCCTCCCACCAGATGTCGCCGTCGTCGGTCAGTGCGACGTTCGTGAAGACCGAGTTGCCCTTGTTGATGGTCTTCATGGCGTTGGGGTTGGTGTGCTCGTTGGTGCCGGGGGCGACGCCGAAGAACCCGAACTCGGGGTTCACGGCATACAGCCGGCCGTCCTCACCGAAGCGCATCCAGGCGATGTCGTCGCCGAGGGTCTCGACCTTCCAGCCCGGGATGGTCGGGGCGAGCATGGCCAGGTTGGTCTTGCCGCAGGCGGAAGGGAACGCGGCGGCGATGTAGTAGACCTGCTGCTCGGGGGAGATGAGCTTGAGGATCAGCATGTGCTCGGCCAGCCAGCCCTCGTCGCGCGCCATGACCGAGGCGATGCGCAGGGAGTAGCACTTCTTGCCCAGGAGGGCGTTGCCGCCGTAGCCGGAGCCGAAGCTCCAGATCATGCGCTCCTCGGGGAACTGCACGATGTACTTCTCCGGGTTGCACGGCCACTTCACGTCCTGCTGGCCGGGCTCGAGCGGTGCACCGACCGAGTGCAGGGCCGGGACGTAGTTGGCCTTCTCGCCGAGCTCCTCGATGCGGCGCAGCACGTTGACGCCGGTGCGGGACATGACGCGCATCGAGACGACGACGTACTCGGAGTCGGTGATCTCCACGCCGAACATCGGGTTCTCGGCGTTGAGGTGGCCCATGACGAACGGGATGACGTACATCGTGCGGCCCTTCATGCAGCCGGCGTAGAGCCCGCGCATGAGGTCCTTCATCTCGTTCGGGTCCATCCAGTTGTTCGTCGGCCCGCAGTCCTTCTCGTCCACGGAGCAGATGAAGGTGCGGTCCTCGACGCGGGCGACGTCGGTGGGGTCCGAGGCGGCGTAGAAGCTGTTGGGCTTCTTCGAGTCGTCGAGGCGCACGAAGGTGCCGGCCTCGACGAGCTTGTCGGTCAGGCGGGTCCACTCGGCGTCGGAGCCCGTCACCCACTCGACGTGGTCGGGGGTGGTCAGCGCGGCCACCTCGTCGACCCACGCCTGGAGAGCGGCGTGCGTCGTGCCTCCTGCGCGCTGGTCGGTGGTGTGTGTCGCCTCGGTCGTCATGCTGATCGGCCGTCCCTTTCGCCCGGGTCCGTGGCCCCGGAACCGGTGAGGTCTATGCGTCCACGCCGCTGTGGATGCCGATGTGGAGTCCACATCGTGAACGCTGCTGGTCTGGCCAAGGTAGACCCGCCGTCGAGGTGGCCGGTACCACCGACGGCGGAGATCGCTCGTGAAAATCCTCACAACCCAGGAGTAGCCCTGACCTGCATGTTTGGTTCTTGCAAGCGCTGCAAGAACTCTCCGCCACGCCGCTCATTTCTTGCCCCCCGGGGCACCAGGCGGTCCTCGCCGGGGGGCCGCCTGGAGTGTCGAGCGGGGCCGATTTCGTGGGCGAGGGGGTGAGCCGGTAGTCTTTCCCGTCGTTGCTCCGGGCGATCCCCGGGGCAGCATTGGCGCCCGTAGCTCAACGGATAGAGCATCTGACTACGGATCAGAAGGTTAGGGGTTCGAATCCCTTCGGGCGCACTCTGTGTTGAGACAGAACGACGACACCCCGGTCCCTCGGACCGGGGTGTCGTCGCATCTGGGTCCGGGTCGGTCGTGCCCGAGCCACGGCTCAGTGAGCGCCAAGTGTCGTCATGGCGCCCCCGTACCGACACTTCGCGCTCACCGAGCGGGGTGAGGGCTCAGCGCGACGCGTGGGCCAGGTGGGCCCGCAGGGCGACGTAGACCTTGCGGACGCCGATGGCCTGTTGCAGGTCGTCCTCGATCCGGGTGAAGAACTCGCGCCGGTAGGTGTCGTCGATGACGGCCTGCACCGTGAAGTAGAGCCCGGCGAACCCCGACAGGAACAGCGCCACCGAGAACAGCTCGTCGCTGATGAGGTGGAAGGGCCCGGTGAAGTGCGGGGGCGAGCCGACCCAGGTCTCGATCACGCTGGGACGGATGGCGATCGAGCCGAACACGACGAAGAACCCGAACACGATGAGCACCAGCGACAGCATCTGGACCGCCTGGGCGACGAAGAGCATGAGCATGAGGTTTCGTCGCTGCAACGGTGGCAGCCGGATGCCCGCGACCTCCGAGGCGAGGTGCGGCTCGGCGAGGATCTCGCGCGCCGCGGACGCCACCGGGGTGCCCTGGCAGGTCGCGGCCAGGCGCTCGCCCTCCACCTCGACGCCGACCCGGGCGATCTCGCTGGCGAAGGACGGGGCGAGGAACGCGACCGCCATCAGCGCGAAGATCCCGACGCTGGCCCACAGCAGGGGGCGGGGGAGGGCCGCGCAGACCTGCCACACCTCGGTGTTGATGAACAGGAACGTGATGAACAGCAGGAGGAACGGCAGTGCGCGCGTCGCGAGCGGGCCCAGCAGGGAGCGGTTCTCCCACGCGTGACCCAGGGCCCAGCGGCTGATCAGCGCGACCCGGAAGACCCGCACCGCGCGGGCCACGGCCCCCACGAGCAGCACCGCGACCGCGAGGCCCACGACCTCGGCGGCGGTCCAGTGCAGCGCGACCCCCACCAGCACCGCGACGGCGGCCGGTACGGCGAGCAGGCCGGCCCACAGCCCGACCACGCGGGGAGCGAGCGCGCGCTGGATGGCCTCGTGGCCGGACTCGACGAAGTAGGGCAGGCCGTTGTCGTCGAACCAGCGCTCGCACTTGGCGACGTCGTTGGTGGTGAGCACGGGCTCAGCCTCTCAGGTGGGCATCCGCCGCCTGGGGCAGGCGCGCGAGCCCCTCACGAGACGCAGAACTCGTTGCCCTCGGGGTCGCGCATCGTGACCGCGAAGTAGTCCGCGCCCTCCGGTGCGTTGACCCAGGCAACGGTGGCGCCGAGGCGCGCCAGCCGCTGCGCCTCGGCCTCGACCGCCGCGCGGCGCTCCGCGTACGGCATCTGCTCACGCCCGGGTGTCCGGCGCAGGTCGAGGTGCAGCCGGTTCTTGCCGGCCTTCCCCTCGGGCACCTGCTGGAACCAGATCCGCGGGAGCATCCCGTCCGGGTCGACGACCGCGCCGCTCCCGTCCTCGGCGCCCTCGAGGTCCTCGTCGGGGATCCCGGCCGCGCGCCAGTACTCGAGCCAGCTCGCCCAACCGGGCGGGGCGGGCTCGGGGACGTACCCCAACGCCGCACACCAGAACTCGACCATCCGCTCGGTATCGGCGCAGTCGACCGTCAGCTGCCAGCTCGTCGCCATACCTGCGAGTGTGTCAGCGCCGGCCGACGGGGGGAACAGGTCGGCCGAGCAGGGGGAGCGCCACGCACCGGCCCAGCCGGGCGAGGCCCGACGCCAACGTCAGGACCCGGCTGCCTCGCTGAACCGCCGGCCCCACCGGCCCAGCAGCTCGACCACCTCGGCCGGCGCCTCCTCGACGGTGAACGGCGCCTCGAGGACTCCCAGCCCGAAGGCCGCCCACCGGGCCTGGCGCCCGTCCATCTCCACCCGGCAGGTGTGCCGGTCCACCGGGGTCACCGTCGCCCACCGGGCGATCTGCTGCTCGACCTGCTCTGCCGGGGCCTGGACCAGGGCGCGCACGGCGTGGCCGATCTCGTTGCGGGACAGGCCCTTGCGCACGTACGCCGCGGCGTCGCCACCGGGTACCTCGCGCGGACGGAAGCGCGCGCGGGTCCCGGACGGCTCGCTGAGGCGGTCGAGCCGGAACGAGCGCCAGTCCTGCCGGTCGAGGTCGTAGGCGAGCAGGTACCAGCGCCGCCCGACGGTGACCAGGCGGTGCGGCTCGACGTGACGTCGCACCTGCTCGCCGGCACCGGCACCGCCCCGCGCCCGGTAGGTGAAGCGGGCCCGCTCCGCGTCGCGGATGGCCTGCGCCATGGTCGCCAGGACGTCGGCGTGGACCGTCGGGGCCTGGGCGAAGGGCGAGTCGTCGGTGACGGCGCGGAGCGCCTCGGCGCGGCGGCGCAGCCTGGGCGGCAGCACCTGGACGACCTTCGACAGGGCGCTGACCGAGGCCTCTGCGAGGGGGCCCGCCGTGAGCTGGGCCGCACCGTTGAGGGCCACGACCATGGCGATGGCCTCGTCCTCCTCGACCGTGAGCGGCGGCATGGTCGCCCCTGCACCGAGCTGGTAGCCGCCCTCGATCCCGCGGACCGAGTCGACGGGGTAGCCGAGGTCCCGGAGCCGTTCGACGTCGCGTCGCAGGGTGCGCTCGGACACCTCGAGCCGTCCCGCGAGCTCCGGCCCGGCCCAGAAGCGGTGCGTCTGGAGCAGCGAGAGCAGTCGCAGTGTGCGGGAGCTGGTGTTGGCCATGGCTCAAGGATGCCTCGGATAGCGGTCAGGAAGTGGCCGGAAGTCTCCCTAGCGTGGGAGGTGACCCAAGACCGGAGTCCACGTGAGGAGAACGACATGACCACGACGCTCGAGGCGCCCCGCGAGGGCGGGTCCACGGCGCACCCACCCGTCCGGGAGGGCGAGGGCGCCGTCGCCCGCAGCGCCCTGCCCGTCGGCCGGGCACGCACCATCGCCCTGCTCAGCCTGTTCCTGGCCTCGACGATGGAGCTGCTCGACACGACCATCGTCAATGTCGCGCTACCCACCATCGAGTCGGGGCTGCAGGCCAGCGCCGCCCAGCTCCAGTGGATGGTCGCGGCCTACCCCCTGGCCTTCGCCGTCGGCCTCATCACAGGCTCGCGCCTCGGCGACCTGTGGGGCCGCAAGCGCGTCTTCCTCGGGGGACTCGTGGGCTTCACGCTCATGTCGGCGGCGTGCGGGTTCTCGCCGAACGCCGAGGCGCTGGTCGGGTTCCGCGCGCTCCAGGGCCTGGCTGCGGCGGCGATGATCCCGCAGGTGCTCTCGAGCCTGCAGGTGATGTACGCGCCGCACGAGCGGGCCAAGGCCATGGGCCTGTTCACGGGCCTCGCCGGCCTGTCGGCGGTCCTCGGGCCGGTCCTCGGCGCCCTCCTCACCGAGGCCGACCTCGGTGGCCTCGGGTGGCGGTCGATCTTCCTCGTCAACGTCCCCTTTGGGGCCCTCGCCATTGCCGCGGCGCTCCGATGGGTGCCGGAGTCCGTGGCCACGCAACGCCCGCGGATCGACGCGCGTGGTGTCACGGTGCTCGCCGTGGGCCTGCTCGCCGTGCTCTACCCGCTCACGATGGGGCGCGAGCTCGGGTGGCCGGCCTGGGTGTATGCGGCGATGGCTGCTGGTGCCGTGGTGCTCGGCCTCTTCGCGCGCTCGCAGGTCCGCGCCGAGAGTGGCGGACGTGAGCCGCTGGTCGCGCTCAGCCTCTACCGCGGCCGGGGCTTCGGCGCCGGGTCGGCGATGAACTCGCTGCTGTTCGTGGCCATGAGCTCCTACTACCTGTGCCAGACCATCTACTTGCAGGCCGGTCTGGGCTGGTCGGTGCTGAAGGCCGGGCTGGCCGGTGTGCCGTTCGCGCTCACGACGACGGTCTTCGCGGGAGTCGGGGTCGCGGTGCTCGCGCCGCGGATCGGCCGCCGGGTGCTGCAGATCGGTGCGCTGACGTGGGCCGCCGGGGCGGTGCTGCTGGCCGTGGCCGTTCACGGCGCCGACGCCTCGACCTCGGTGTGGTCGTTCCTGCCCGGGTTCGTCGTGGCGGGTGCGGGTTTCGGGCTGATGGTCTCGCCGATCGGTGTCTTCACCCTCGCCGACGTGCCGGTCGACAAGGCCGGGTCCGCGTCAGGGCTGTTCAGCACGACGGGCCAGCTCTCGGGAGCGGTCGGGGTGGCCGTGGTCGGCTCGCTCTTCTTCTCGGTGGTCGACACCCACGGGTCGCCGGTCCCTGTGGAGATGTTCCGTCCCGCGATGGAGGTCGCGCTCGCCGTCCTGGTCGGCCTCATGCTCGTGGCAGCGGTCGTCGCCCGGCAGCTGCCGGCGGTGGCGAGCCAGCCTGCGGAGCACTGAGCCGAACCGCTCGGCACCGCGCCTCGCACCCAGGTGCGCCGGCGCGGTGCCGAGCGGCGGACCGTGCCGCGCGGCGTACGCGGTCGCCGACGGTCTGGCCGGCCGGCTGCAGCCGGGCAGCGGTCAGGCGAGCAGGGACGCCGTGGACCAGCCGAGCCAGACGGCGGGGAGGCCGACCCCGAGCGAGAGCGCCAGGGTCGCGGCGAACGGCTTCCACTCGTGCCGCTCGAGGAAGACCCAGAGCTCGAAGGCGAGCGTCGAGAACGTCGTCAGCGCGCCGCAGAAGCCGATCCCGACGAGCGGCATGACCCAGGAGGAGGCGTCGGGGAGGCCGGCCACCACCCCGAGGAGGAACGAACCGACGATGTTGACGATGAGGGTGCCCAGGGTGGTGCCGGCGCGGCTGTGCCTGCGCGCCCACCGGTCGACGAGGAAGCGCAGCGGCGCGCCGGCGGCGGCACCCAGGGCGACGAGCAGCGCGGAGGTCACCGTCACGGGCGCGGTCCGAACGCGCGCTCGCCGAGCGTGACCCCGACCCCGACGGCGACCAGGCCCAGGGCGAACGACGCCACGACGTACGACGCAGCGAGCAGGCCGTGGCCCTCGGTGACCATGGTGCGGGCGTCCAGGGTGAACGACGAGAAGGTCGTCCAGCCACCGAGCACCCCGACCCCGAGGAACGGGCGCAACAGGGGGTGGGGCCGGTCCATGGACAGCACCCACACCACCAGCACGCCCATGGCCAGCGAGCCGGTCACGTTGACCAGCAGGGTCGACCACGCGAACGCCCCCGCGGCGTGGGGCAGGGCCAGGCCCACGGCGTACCGGCCCAGCGAGCCGAGCATGCCGCCGCCGGACAGGGCGACGAGCAGCCCGACACGACTTCGGGGTGCGCGGCTTCGTGGGCGCGGGGTCATCAGGCGCGCTTGGTCTCCAGGAAGTCCCCGATCCGGCCGATCGCCTCGGTGAGCACCTCGACGTCGGGCAGCGTGACGAGCCGGAAGTGGTCGGGCTCGAACCAGTTGAACCCCGTGCCGTGGGTGACGAGGATCTTCTTCTCCCGCAACAGGTCGATGACGAACGCCTGGTCGTCCTCGATGGGGTAGACCTCGGGGTCGAGGCGCGGGAAGCAGTAGAGGGCGCCGTGCGGCTCGACGCAGGAGACGCCGGGGATCTCGTTGAGCAGCCTCCACGCGGTCTTGCTCTGCTCGTAGAACCGGCCGCCGGGGTGGATGTACTCCTCGATCGACTGGTAGCCGCCGAGGGCCGTCTGGATCGCGTGCTGCCCGGGGACGTTGGCGCACATGCGCATGTTGGCGAGCAGCGTCAGCCCCTCGAGGAAGTCGCCCGCCATCGACTTCGGCCCCGACACCATCACCCAGCCGGCGCGGTAGCCGCACACGCGGTAGGCCTTGGACAGTCCGCTGAACGTCAGGCAGAGCACGTCGTCGCCGGCATACGTCGCGGTGTGGTGGTGCACCGGCTGGTACTGGTCGTCGGCGAAGAGGATCTTCTCGTAGATCTCGTCGGACATCAGGACGAGGTCGTGGCGGCGGGCGATGTCGACCAGCCCCTTGACGACGTCCTCGCTGTAGACGGCGCCGGTCGGGTTGTTGGGGTTGATGACGACCAGGGCGTGGGTGTTGGGCGTGATCTTCGACTCGATGTCCTCGAGGTCGGGGTTCCAGCCGTTCGACTCGTCGCAGCGGTAGTGGACCGGGGTGCCGCCGGCGAGTGTGACCGCGCCCGTCCAGAGCGGGTAGTCGGGCGCCGGCACGAGGATCTCGTTGCCCTCGTCGACGAACGCGGTGAGCACCATCGAGATCAGCTCGGAGACGCCGTTGCCGATGAAGACGTCGTCGACGTGCGTGTCGGTCAGCCCACGCGACTGGTAGTAGTGCGCGACCGCCGTGCGGGCCGAGTAGATGCCGCGGGAGTCGCTGTAGCCCTGGGCGTTGGGCAGGTGGTGGACCATGTCCTGCAGCACGGCCTGCGGGGCCTCGAAGCCGAACGGTGCCGGGTTGCCGATGTTGAGCTTGAGGATCTTGTGCCCCTCGGCCTCGAGGCGCTGGGCCTCGACGAGGATCGGCCCGCGAACGTCGTAGCGGACCTGGTGGAGCTTGCGGGACTGGGTGATGCGGCGCACGCCTGCAGTGTGTCAAACCACGGTCGGAGGTGCTCCGCCCGCCACTCCGCGAACACCGAGCACCTCGACCGTCGTCACGACCGAGGTGACACCCGGCGTCCGCGGGGTCGAGGAGAAACCGAACCTCGCCGGCGGGTCGACCGCCGCCAGCGCGCCGAGGTCGGCTCCGCGCCACCTGCCGGTCAGGGAGGTGACCCGGTGCAGGTCGTGGGCGGCGTACCACTCCCGCCGCCCCGACCGGGCCTGGCCGCGCGTGCGCACGCCCCGGAGGGTGAGGCGGGCGACCGGGTCGGCGAGCGTCGCGAACGCCGTGCTGTCGGCGACGCGACCGGGTACTGCGCGCAGCAGCGTCCCGAGCGGTGCCCGGCCGCCGACGGTGAGGCGCACGGCCAGGTCACCGGCGCGGACGTCCCACCGGGAGCCCTCCGGGGTGCCCGCCCGCCCGAGCGTGGCCGCGGCGCTGACCGGGCACACGACCACCTCGTCGAAGACGTAGGTGTCGGCGACGAACTCGGCCACCTGCGGCGTCGGGGCCAGCAGCACACGGTGTCCGTCGGCCTGCTCCAGCATGACGTCGGCGAAGGTGCCGAAGGGGGAGGCGGTCCACCGCCCCACCACGACCCGCGCGCCGCTGGTGCTGCCGACCCCGGCGATCTGGCCGTGAAACCTCTGGCGTCCCTGCACCGCCTCACCTTGTCACGGCCGGTGTGACCGCGCCGCTCCCGGCCGGGGCGACTGCGCCGGAGCGGCAGCGCAGCCGCCGCCGGCGCCCCTACGCTTGGCCCCATGCCGCCCACGACGCCCCTCGGCGAGCTCGAGGTCGAGCTCACCAGGCTGCTGCGCCGGGCGCGCAGCTCCCAGCAGCGCACCGCGACCGAGGTGCACCCCGACCTCGACCCTTCCGGGTATGCCGTGCTCGTCACCGTGCGTGACCTCGGCGACGCGGGCGGAGGCGCCCGAGGCGGCGACATCTCAGAGGTGCTCGGCCTGCACAAGTCGACGATGAGCCGCAACCTCTCCGTGCTCGAGGAGCTCGGCCTCATCGAGCGCGTCCCCGACCCGGCCGACGCCCGGGCCCGCCAGGTGCGGCTCACGGCGTCGGGCTCGGAGGCGCTCGAGCGGTCGTTCCAGGGCCGCCGCGAACGGCTGCGCGCACAGCTGACGACGTGGGACGGCGACGACATCGCCGAGCTGGCCCGCCTGCTTCGCCAGCTCAACGACACCGCTCTCTAGCGCCGGCCTGGTCCCGCCCCGCCTGGCCCTGCCCTGCCCGCGACAAGTTGCATAGGACAACCAACTACGCTTATGGTTGTGTTCTGCAACCAAAGGAGTAGCCGTGGTCACCAGCTTCGCGACCAGGCCCGCCGCCGGCACCGACCGTCCTGACGGGCCCCTCGAGGTCATCGCCGCCCTCACCAGCCTCATCCGCGCCAGCAGGGCCGTCGCCCGTCAGCGGCACGACCAGCTCGGCGCGTCCGGCACCCCCGTCGCCGTCCTCAAGGCACTGTCCCGGGCCACTGACGGTCACGACCGCCCCGGCGACCTCGCCGTGGCTGCAGGGGTCGCCCCCTCGGTCGTGAGCCGCGTGCTCCCGCGCCTGGAGGAGGACGGCCTCGTGACCCGCGAGCGCGACGAGCACGACGCCCGCTCCTGCCACATCATCCTCACCGACGCCGGCCGCGAGCAGCTCGCCGCGATCCAGCGCGAGTACGCGGAGATCCTCCGAGCAGCCCTCGATGGCGTGCCGGACGAGGAGATCGCCCGGATGCCCTCCACCCTCGCCCAGCTCGAGCAGGCGCTGTTCCGAGCGGCCGAGCTGGGGGCCCCTCGCCACAGCGGGCTCGCCCCCAGCCTGCGCCCCGGGCACCCCGCCGCTGCCCGGGCTGTCGACCAGACCACTCCCACCACCCAGCCCGCCACCGAAAGCCAGTGATGTCGTCCACCACCGCCCCCGCGCTCCCCAGCCAGCCGCCCGCGCCGGCCGCGCGCCCCGCCGTCGACGAGATGAGCCACAAGCAGATCCTCGAGGCCATGACCGGGCTGCTCGCAGGCCTGTTCACCGCCCTCATCAGCAGCACCATCGTCTCGACCGCGCTGCCGACGATCATCGGCGACCTGCACGGCACCCAGCGCCAGTACACGTGGGTCATCACGGCGTCGCTGCTGGCCACCACCGTCAGCACGCCGATCTGGGGCAAGCTGTCCGACCTGTTCAGCAAGAAGCTGCTCGTCCAGCTCTCCCTGGCCGTCTTCGTCCTCGGCTCGATCGCCGCGGGCCAGTCCCACAGCGTCGGTTTCCTCATCGGCTGCCGCGTCGTCCAGGGCCTCGGCATGGGCGGCCTCACGGCCCTGACCCAGTCGATCATGGGCGCGATGATCGCCCCGCGTGAGCGCGGTCGCTACTCCGGCTACATGGGCGCCGTCATGGCCGTGTCCACCGTGAGCGGCCCCCTCCTCGGCGGGTTCATCGTGGACAGTGGGCTCGGCTGGCGCTGGACGTTCTACGTCTGCGTGCCGCTCGCGATCATCGCCATGTTCATCCTCCAGGCGACCCTGCACATCACCACCGAGAAGCGCATGCCGAAGATCGACTACCTCGGCGCCGTCCTCATCGCGATCACGTCCTCGCTGCCCCTGCTGTGGGTCACCTTCGCGGGCAACGACTTCCCGTGGTGGTCCACGCAGACCGCGCTCTACCTCGGCGGCACCCTTCTCGGCCTCGCGCTGACCATCGTCGTGGAGCTCCGGGCAGCCGAGCCGATCATCCCGATCCGCCTGCTGCGCAACCTCACCACCGGCCTGGTCATCATCGCCAGCGTCGCCGTCGGGGTCGCGATGTTCGGTGGCACCACCTTCCTCACCCAGTACTTCCAGATCTCCCGCGGCTACAGCCCGACCCACGCGGGGCTGCTCACCATCCCGCTGATGGGTGCGCTGCTCGTGTCCTCGACGCTCGGTGGTCGCTTCGTCAGCAACACCGGCAAGTGGAAGGGCATCATCGTCATCGGTGGCGTGTTCCTCACCGCCGGTCTCGTCTGGCTCGGCCGGCTCGACCACCTCACCCCGCTGTGGCAGATCGGCACCGCCATGGCCCTCATGGGCCTCGGCATGGGCGCGATGATGCAGAACCTCGTGCTCGCCGTGCAGAACTCGGTCGACGTCCGTGACATCGGCGCCGCATCGGCGAGCATCGCGTTCTTCCGCACCCTCGGTGGCGCGATGGGTGTGTCCGTCCTTGGTGCGGTCCTCGCCAACGGCGTCCGCGACCACATCGTCGAGGGGCTGAAGGCCCTCGGGCCCAAGGCCGCAGCGGCTGCCCAGTCGGGCGGCGGCACCGGGACCCTGGACGTCAAGGACATGCCCGCACCCATCCGGGAGATCGTCCGCGCCGCCTACGGTGACTCCACCGGCCACATCTTCCTGATCGCCGCGGCGTTCGGCGTGGTGGCCCTGCTCGCCGTGCTGTTCGTCAAGGAGACCGAGCTGCGCACCACGGTGTCGATGGCGGACGAGGCTGCCACCGCCGCCGCGACCGGCACAGGTGCCCCCGCCATCGCGGAGGCCGTGCAGGCCGTTCCCGAGGAGACCGCGGGGGAGGCCATGGCGGGGACGGACGTCGAGGCCGCGCCGGGCACCGCCCCGGAGCCGGCCGGCGTGGGAAATGCAGCCGGGCACGGTACGTCGGCCCACCGGTCCGAGGCGCGCGCCTCCCGCGCGCTCGCCCAGGAGTCGCCGTCGGAGTCCTACGAGCTCAAGGCGCTGGCGGCGCTCGACGTGCTGACGTCGGCGCAGGACGAGGTGCGCTCGCGGGTCCGGTCCGGTGACGACGCCATCGTGGCGGCACGCGACCTGCTCCAGGGCCTCGGGCGCGACGTCGACGCGGCCCTCGGCCACTTCCACACCGGGCTCGCGGCCATCATCGAGGAGCTGGAGCACCCCTCCGAGGGGCGGCACTCCCAGCACCGAGCGGCTGACGCGCTGCACGACCTGGAGTTCACGCTCCTGCGCAGCACGCAGGCGACAGCCGACCAGGTCGTGGCTGCCGCGCACGCCGAGGCGGAGGCGATCATCGCCCGCGCCCGGCTCGAGGCCGAGCGGACCAGCGAGCTGGCCCAGCGCAGCCACCAGCAGTAACGGGAAGGCGGCCCCGGGCTCGGTACCGGCGCCGCCCACCTCAGTGAGCGCGAAGTGCGGGAATCCCCCGCGGGTTCCCGCACTTCGCGCTCACTCAGCGGTGGGGTTGGGTGCGCGGGCCGGTATGGCGCCGTGCCGAGCCCCGTCCCGAAGCGCCCGCCCCTGCCCCGGCCGCGGGGTGACGAGGCCCACGCCGTCGCCGCGTTCCGTGGCTACTGCACGGTAACTAGGCTCGGGCCCCATGACGACGTCGCTGCGCGGAACCACGATCATCATGTCCGGCGGCAGCCGGGGCATCG
This sequence comes from Phycicoccus sp. Soil748, assembly GCF_001428025.1. Taxonomy (GTDB): domain Bacteria; phylum Actinomycetota; class Actinomycetes; order Actinomycetales; family Dermatophilaceae; genus Pedococcus. Next base: position 283,498 of record NZ_LMSC01000006.1, read on the forward strand.
GCCTCGCGATCGCCACGCGCGCGGCCCGGGACGGCGCCAACATCGCCATCGTCGCCAAGACCGACCAGCCCGACCCCCGTCTCGCCGGCACCATCCACACCGCTGCGAAGGCCGTCGAGGACGCCGGCGGCCACGCCCTGCCGATCGTCGGCGACATCCGTGACGACGAGACCATCGCCTCGGCGGTGGAGCAGGCGGTGGCGCAGTTCGGCGGGATCGACGTGGTCGTCAACAACGCCAGCGTCCTCAACCTCAGCCCGTCGGTCGACCTCGACCCCAAGCGCTACGACCTCATGCAGGACGTCAACGTGCGCGGGACGTTCATGCTGACGCGGGCCGCGATCCCGCACCTGCTGGCGTCGCCGGACCCGAAGGTGCTGACGCTGAGCCCGCCGATCAACCTCGACCCGCGCTGGCTCGCCGGGCACCCCGCCTACACGATGGCGAAGTACGGGATGACGTTGGCAGCACTCGGGTTCGCACACGAGCTGGGCAGCAAGGGCGTCTCCTCGACCTGCCTGTGGCCGGCGACCCTGGTGGCCACCGACGCGATCGGCAACCTGCCGGGAGGCGACCAGATGGTCAAGGTGTCGCGCCGTCCGGAGATCGTCGCCGACGCGGCGTACGAGGTCCTGACCACCCCCGGTGGGGCGCTCAACGGCCAGACCGTCATCGACGAGGACCTGCTGCGCTCGCGCGGGGTCGAGGACTTCGCGCCGTACTCGATGACCGGCCGTGACGAGGGCCTGGCACCCGACCTGTTCCTCGGCTGAGGCGTTCGCTCAGAGCTCGGCGAGCCGGCCGGCGTCGAGGTGCCATCGGCGGGTGGCTCGCACGTCGGCCAGCATGCGCCGGTCGTGGGTCACCAGCAGCACGGTGCCGCCGAAGGAGTCCAGCGCCTGCTCGAGCTGCTCGATGGCCGGCAGGTCGAGGTGGTTGGTCGGTTCGTCGAGCACCAGGAGGTTGACCTCGCGGGCCTGCAGCAGTGCCAGCGCCGCGCGGGTGCGTTCGCCGGGAGACAGCGACGCCGCCGGGCGGTGGACGTGCTCGCTGCCGAGGCCGAACTTCGCCAGGAGGGTTCGCACCTCGGCGTCAGGCCACTCGGGCAGGGCCTCGCCGAACGCGCGGGCGAGCGGTTGCGGGCCGAGGAACAGCCCGCGGGCCTGGTCGACCTCACCCAGGCGCACCGACGACCCGAGCCCTGCGCTGCCCTCGTCGACCGGGATCGTGCCGAGGAGCGCCCCGAGCAGCGTCGTCTTGCCCGACCCGTTGGCACCGGTGATGACGACGCGGTCGGCCCAGTCGACCTGGGCGTCGACCGGCCCGAGGGTGAACTCGCCGCGGCGCACGACGGCCCCTGACGCCGAGGCCACCACCGAACCGGAACGCGGGGCGGCGGCGATCGTCATCCGCAGCTCCCACTCCTTGCGGGGCTCCTCGACGACTTCGAGGCGCTCGATCATCCGCTCGGTCTGGCGCGCCTTGGCGGCCTGCTTCTCCGAGGAGTCCACCTTGAACGCGGTGACGAACTTGTCGTTGTCGGACTTCTTGCGCCGGGCGTTCTTCACGCCGACGGTGGCCCAGTCACGCTGCATACGGGCCCGCTGTTCCAGGCCGCTGCGGGTGTCGGCGTACTCCTCGTAGGCCTCGCGCGCGTGCCGCCGGGCGACGGCCCGCTCCGCGAGGTAGCTGTCGTAACCGCCCTCGTAGACGGAGACCTGCTGCTGGGCCAGGTCGAGCTCGACGACCCGGGTCACGGTGCGCGCCAGGAACTCGCGGTCGTGGCTGATGATGACGGCCGGGCTGCGCAGACCGCTGACGAACTGCTCCAGCCGCTCGAGGCCGTCGAGGTCGAGGTCGTTGGTGGGCTCGTCCAGGAGCAGCACGTCGTAGCGCGACAGCAGCAGCGCGGCGAGGCCGGCTCGGGCCGCCTGTCCACCGGACAACGCGGTCATGGGGGTGTCGAGGTCGACACCGAGTCCCAGTGAGGCCGCGGTCGCGGCGCTGCGCTCCTCGAGGTCCGCCCCACCGAGCGCCAGCCACGTCTCGAGCGCCACGGAGTACCGGTCGTCGGCGCCCGGCGCTGTGTCCGAGAGAGCCTCCGCCGCCGCGTTCATCGTCGCCTCTGCCGCGGTCACCCCGGTGCGACGGGCGATGTACGCCGCGATGCTCTCGCCGGCGCGCCGCTCCGGCTCCTGTGGCAGGTGGCCGACGGTGGCCGTGGCGGGCGCGAGGGTCACCGCACCGGCCTCGGGCTCGAGCTCGCCGGCGAGCAGCCGCAGCAGGGTGGACTTGCCGGCACCGTTCGCGCCGACGAGCCCGACGACGTCGCCCGGGGCGACGATGAGGTCGAGGTCGGCGAAGAGGGCGCGGGCGCCGTGGCCGGCGGCGAGGCCGGAGGCCTTGAGGGTGGTGCTCATGTCGGGTCCGACGGTACCGAACCGACCTTCGGGCACGGGGTTGTGGGTTGGCCTCCTGCGCGGTGGGATGGCAACCATGACGACGCTGTCGCACACCGTGGGCGAGACCGAGCCGGCCCTGTTGGAGCAGACCATCCCCGACAACCTCGACGCGACCGTCGCGCGGTTCGGGGAGCGGGAGGCCCTCGTCGACGTCGCGCAGGGCATCCGGTGGACGTATGCCGAGTTCGGCGCCGAGGTGGACCGGCTCGCCAGGGCGCTGCTCGCCGCCGGGGTGGCCAAGGGCGACCGCGTCGGCATCTGGGCCCCCAACTGCGCGCAGTGGACCGTCGTGCAGTACGCCACCGCGAAGATCGGCGCGATCCTGGTCAACATCAACCCGAGCTACCGCACCCACGAGCTCGAGTTCGTCCTGGGCCAGGCCGGGATCTCCCACCTCTTCCTCGCCGAGTCGTTCAAGTCCAGCGACTACGTCGCGATGTTCGACGAGGTGCGCGACCGCTGCCCGGCTGTCGTCGGCGCCCACGTCCTGGGCCGGGCGAGCTGGGAGGCGCTCCTCGCCCGGGCCGACGAGGTGACGGACGAGCAGGTGGCGCAGGTGCAGGCGTCGCTCGACCCCAACGACCCGATCAACATCCAGTACACGTCGGGCACGACCGGATTCCCGAAGGGAGCCACCCTCAGCCACCGCAACATCCTCAACAACGGCTACTTCGTCGGCGAGCTGTGCCGCTACACGGAGGCCGACCGCATCTGCATCCCCGTGCCCTTCTATCACTGCTTCGGGATGGTCATGGGCAACCTCGCAGCCACGACCCACGGCGCCGCCATGGTCATCCCCGCACCCGGGTTCGACCCCGCCGCGACGCTGAAGGCGACGGCCGACGAGCGGTGCACCTCCCTGTACGGCGTGCCCACCATGTTCATCGCGGAGTGGTCGCTGCCCGACTTCGCGTCATACGACCTGTCCTCGGTGCGCACCGGGATCATGGCCGGATCCCCGTGTCCCGCGACGATGATGACCAAGCTCATCGAGGCGGGGATCACCGAGATGACGATCGCGTACGGGATGACCGAGACCTCGCCGGTCTCGACGCAGAACCGCACCGACGACACCTTCGAGCAGAAGGTCGGCACCGTCGGCCGGGTCGGGCCGCACCTGGAGATCAAGGTCGTCGACCCGGTCACCGGCGAGACGCTGCCGCGGGGCGAGGCGGGGGAGTTCTGCACCAAGGGCTACTCGGTGATGCTCGGCTACTGGGAGCAGCAGGACAAGACCGACGAGGTGCTGGTCGACGGGTGGATGCACACCGGCGACATCGCCGTCATGGACGAGTCCGGCTACGTGCAGATCACCGGACGCATCAAGGACATGGTCATCCGCGGTGGCGAGAACATCTACCCGCGTGAGATCGAGGAGTTCCTCTACACCCACCCCGACATACTCGACGCCCAGGTCATCGGTGTGCCCGACGAGCGGTACGGCGAGGAGCTGTGCGCGTGGATCCGGATGCGCGAGGGCGCTCAGCCGCTCGACGCCGAGGCGGTGCGCGCCTTCGCGAGCGGCAAGCTCGCGCACTACAAGATCCCGCGCTACGTCACGGTCGTCGAGGAGTTCCCGATGACCGTGACGGGCAAGGTGCGCAAGGTCGAGATGCGTGAGAAGTCAGTGGCCGACCTCGGCCTCGGCCGCTGAGGTCCCCCGGGCCGGGTGACTCGGCCACCAGAACCGGTCGCCGAGCAGGCTGACGACCGCGGGCACGAGCACCGAGCGCACCAGGAGGGTGTCGAGCAGGACGCCGAACCCGACGATCACGCCGATCTGCGCCAGCTGCACCAGGGGCAGCACGCCGAGCACCGCGAACACCGCCGCCAGCAGGATGCCGGCGCTGGTGATGACGCCACCTGTGACGGCCAGCGCCATGACGATCGACTCGCGGGCGTGCGAGCCACCGGCCGCCTCCTCCCGGGCCCGGGTCGTGAGGAAGATGTTGTAGTCGACGCCCAGCGCCACGAGGAACAGGAACGCCAGAAGCGGGGTGCTGACGGCCAGCGGGGGGTAGTCGAGCAGGTGCTGGAAAGCGAACCAGCTCGCGCCCATGCTCGCGACGTAGGTGGCGACCACCGTGGCCACCAGGACCAGGGCGGCCACCACGGAGCGCAGCAGGAGCAGCAGGACCAGCACGACGATCCCGAGGATCAGGGGGAACAGCAGCCACCGGTCGCCGTCGGCCGTGGTCCTGGCATCGAGGGCCTCGGCGTCGGCGCCGCCCACGAGGGCGCCGGCACCGGGTACGGCGTGCACCGAGGTGCGCAGGGCGCGCACCTGGTCGAACGCCCTGGTCGTCCCCGGGGAGGCGTCGAGGACGGCGCTCAGCTCGACCAGCCGGTCGTCGCCACCGGACCGGCGGACGTCCTGCACGCCGGGCACCTGCTTTGCCGCCGTGGTGACGGCCTGCGCAGCCGACGCCTTGGCGATGATCGTGGTGGGCTCGCTCGTCCCGGCGGGGAAGGCCGCGGCCAGCTGCTCCTGGCCGACGACGGCCTCGGGCTTCTCGAGGAACTGCTCGTTGGGCGACTGGCCGACGGACAGGCTCAGCCCGCCGAGGGCGAGGGTGACCAGCACCGCGACGGCGGCGAGGCCGACGACCACGGGACGCCCGGTCACGGCGTCACCGAGCCGGCGCCACACGCCGGCGTGGCTGGGGTCGAGGGTGCCCACGCGGGGTACGAACGGCCAGAACAGGCGGCGGCCGAAGAGCACCATCGCGGCAGGCAGGACGAGCAACGCGTAGAGGAGCGCGACGGCGATGCCCATGGCACCTGCGTAGCCCAGGGACTGGGCGAAGGGGTCGTCGGCGAGGCCGAGGCTGAGCAGGGCGAGGATCACCGTGCCGCCGCTGGCGAGGATCGCCGGCGCGGCGGAGCCCAGGGCGGCGCGCATGGCCTCGTGGCGGTCCTCGGTGCGGCGCAGCTCCTCGCGGTAGCGGGCGATGAGGAGCAGGGCGTAGTTGGTGCCGGCCCCGAATACGAGCACCGAGGTGATGCCGGTGACGGCGCCGTCGGCGCGGACCTCGCTGATGCGGGACAGCACGGTCAGGGCCTTGCTCGCGACCTGGTCGCCGGTGCCGACGACCGACAGGGGCACGAGCCAGAGCCAGGGGCTGCGGTAGGTGACCAGGAGCAGGAGCGCGACCACGCCGGCGGTCGCGCCGAGCAGGCGGATGTCGGCGCCGTCGAAGACCGCGCCGATGTCGGCTCCGAACGCGGGTCCGCCGGTGACGGTCGCGGTCAGTCCCTGGGGCAGGCCCTTTCGGACCACCGCACGCAGGGCCGCGACGGCGTCGGAGTTGGCGCCGTCCGGCAGGTCGGCCTTGAGCGGCACGATGACGAGTGCGGTGCCCTTGTCCTCCGACAGCTGGGGCGGGATGGCCCCGGCGGGAGCACCGCTGCCCGACGCGCCACCGGGCGCGGCGCCACCGCTCGACGCGCCGCTGCCCGACGCGCCACCGGGCGCGGCGCCACCTGCCGCGGCGGCGGTGGGTGCCCACTGCTTCACGGCCGCCACCGCCCGGTCGCGCGATGCCTCGACGGCCTTGACGTCGACCTCGCCCGAAGCGGCCTTGTAGACGACGATCGCCGGGGTGACGCCGCTGGAGGGGAGTTTCTCGCGCAGTGCGGTGACCTGGGCCGCCTCGGCGCTGTCGGGGAGCGAGGCCGCGGTCGTGGAGACGGCCTTGGGCTCACCGGCGAACGCGAACGCCGCCGCGGAGACGAGGACGGCGATCACGACGACCAGCCACTTCACTCGAGGTCCCACCAGCTTTCCGAGGACGCGTCCCGCCCCCGAGAACCCATGTCCGCCAGCCACGTCAGCTCCTTCGTCATTCCCAGCACTTCTACTGAGAAATAGTTCTATCATGGAAACAGTAGCGTGCGGCACAATGTGCCGCGAGCCGAGGACCGTGCACCGCGCCGATCCCGAGAGAGGAGGACCGATGCCAGAGCCCGTCACTCCGGGCCCGTCCTCCTCGCGGCTCGGCCGGCCGGGGCAGCCGCTGCACGGCTCGCGACCCGCGGGCCCGGCGCTGGCCCTGGAGATCATCGACGCCCTGCGCGCGTTCGCCACCGAGATGGACCGCTACATCGACACCCGCGGTGGGGCCGTGGGTCTGCACCGCACCGACCTCAACGCCCTGGCCCACGTGCTCGAGGCCCGCCGCTCCGGTGGGGAGCTGTCGCCCGGCGAGCTCGCCCACCGCCTCTCGCTCAGCCCGCCGGCCACGTCGGCCCTGCTGCGCAGGCTCGAGTCGGTGGGGCACGTGCGGCGCACCCACAGCGAGGTCGACCGGCGCCGGGTGGCCGTCGAGATGACCGACGAGGCGATGGAAGTCGCCGGCGGGATCTTCGGGCCGATCGGCGCCACGATGCGCGAGACCATCGCGTCGTACTCCGAATCGGAGCGCGAGACGGTCCTGCGTTTCCTCACCGATGCTGTGGGGGCTGTCGAGCGAGCCACCCACGCCGAGGACAGGGCCGAGGGGCCGCCGGGAATGCCTTGACGTGTCCCGTCGTTCAGTCGATAGTTGAATATTGAACGACAAGGAGAGTCGAGATGCCTGCTGTCACCGTCGCCGACCTGACCGTGCTCCCGCGCGTGCCCGCGCCGGCGCCCACGGCCGTCCAGCGCCCGGTCCGCGCACTGTCCAGCGCCCCGGGTGGCCTCGAGGGTGAGGGGTTCCCGGTGAAGCGCGCCTTCGCCGGCGTCGACCTCAAGGACCTCGACCCGTTCATCCACATGGACGAGATGGGGGCAGTCGAGTACGCCCCGGGCGAGCCCAAGGGCACCCCGTGGCACCCGCACCGCGGCTTCGAGACGGTGACCTACATCATCGACGGGATCTTCGACCACCAGGACTCCTTCGGTGGTGGCGGCACGATCACCAACGGCGACACCCAGTGGATGACGGCCGGGTCGGGCATCCTGCACATCGAGGCCCCGCCGGAGCAGCTCGTCGTCAGCGGCGGCCTCTTCCACGGCTTCCAGCTGTGGGTCAACCTGCCCCGCGTCGACAAGCTCAAGGCACCGGCCTACCAGGACCTGCGCTCCTCCGAGGTCGGCCTGCTCACCTCGGCCGACGGCGGCACGCTGCTGCGCGTCATCGCCGGTGAGGTCGGAGGCGTCACCGGTCCCGGGTCCACCCACACGCCCATGGCCATGGTGCACGCCACGGTGGCACCGGGCGGCGAGGTCGTCCTGCCCTGGCGCAAGGACTTCAACGCCCTCGTCTACGTCATGAGCGGCGACGGTTTCGTCGGTCCCGACCAGACGCCCATCGGCACGGGCCAGCTCGCGGTGATGGGCAGGGGCGACGCGCTGCGGGTGTCGTCGGCCCGCACCCAGCAGGAGCGGTATGCCGCCGGGCTCGACCTGCTCGTCCTCGGTGGCCTCCCGATCCGTGAGCCCGTGGCGTGGGCCGGGCCGTTCGTCATGAACAACCGCGCCGAGCTCGTGCAGGCGTTCGAGGACTACCAGGCCGGCCGGCTCGGCCAGCCCGTCCCGCACGGCGACGTGGGCGGCACCGCCTGACCCGTCGCCGGGTCGTCGGCCTCGCGCCCGTCCAGTCCGCGTCCTTCCACCCCGCGCCCGTCGTCCACCCCGTGGACGGCGGGCGCGACTGTGCTCACAGCTTGCCCCCACGGCACGGGCTTTCCCCTTAGGTTGCTGTCCACGCGAGCCCAACGACGGGAGCAGCAGTGCTGATCGGTGTGCCAGCAGAGTCCAAGCCGGGCGAGACCCGGGTCGCCGCCACGCCCAGGACGGTGGGCCAGCTCGTGGCGCTCGGCTACGACGTCGCCGTGGAGCGCGCGGCAGGGGCGCACGCGTCCTTCACCGACGACGCGTATGCCGCCGCCGACGCCCGCGTCGTCGAGCGCGACGAGGCGTGGGCCGCCGACCTGGTGATCAAGGTCAACGCCCCCACCGACGCCGAGATCGGCCTCCTGCGCCCCGGCAGCCTGCTCGCCTGCCTCATCGCCCCCGCCCTCGACCCGGCCCTGGTCGAGCGGCTGACCCGGGCTGGGGTGACCGCCCTGGCGATGGACGCCGTACCCCGCATCTCCCGGGCCCAGTCGCTCGACGTGCTCTCGTCCATGGCCAACATCGGCGGCTACCGAGCCGTCATCGAGGCCGCCCACGAGTTCGGCAGCCTCTTCACGGGCCAGGTCACGGCCGCCGGCAAGGTCCCGCCCGCCAAGGTCCTCGTCGTGGGGGCCGGAGTCGCCGGGCTCGCAGCGGTCGGCACGGCCAACAGCCTCGGCGCGATCGTGCGGGCCTTCGACGCCCGCTCCGAGGTCGGCGAGCAGGTCGAGTCGATGGGCGCGCAGTTCCTGCGCATCGACGTCGCCGACGAGGGCCCGTCCGCGACCGGCTACGCCAAGGAGATGGGTGAGGACTTCAACGCCAAGGCAGCCGCGCTCTACGCCGAGCAGGCCAAGGACGTCGACATCGTCATCACCACAGCCCTCATCCCCGGTCGGCCGGCGCCGCGGCTGCTGACCGAGGAGATGGTCGCCTCGATGAAGCCGGGGTCGGTGGTCGTCGACATGGCCGCAGCCAGCGGGGGCAACGTGGCCGGCTCGGTCCCCGACGAGCTGGTCACCACCGCCAACGGCGTCAAGATCATCGGCTACACCGACCTGCCCGGGCGGCTGCCGACCCAGGCGAGCCAGCTCTTCGGCACCAACCTGGTCAACCTCCTCAAGCTGCTCACCCCCGGCAGGGACGGCCGCGTGGTGCTCGACCTCGACGACGTCGTCCAGCGCGGGATGACGGTGTGTCGCGACGGGGAGACCCTGTGGCCCCCGCCCCCCGTGCAGGTGAGCGCGGCGCCCGCGGCGACCCCTGCTGCCGCACCCCCTGAGCCCGCGGCCCCGAAACCGCCCCCGGACCCCCGGCGCAGGTACGTCGGGATGGCCCTGGCCGCCGTCCTGTTCGGGCTCGTGGCGGTGAACTCGCCCTCGGTGTTCCTCGGCCACTTCACGGTCTTCGCGCTCGCGGTCATCGTCGGGTTCTACGTCATCTCCAACGTGGCCCACGCGCTGCACACGCCGCTCATGGCCGAGACCAACGCCATCAGCGGCATCATCCTCGTCGGCGCGATCCTCCAGGTCGGCAGCAACAGCCTGCTCGTGGCGGTCATCGCCTTCATCGGCATCGTCATCGCCAGCATCAACATCTTCGGTGGCTTCGCCGTGACCGGTCGCATGCTCCAGATGTTCCGGAAGGACTGACCCGACGTGACGCGCAACCTCGTCCAGGCGGCATACATCGTCTCGGCCGTCCTCTTCGTCCTCTCCCTCGCCGGGCTCTCGAGGCACGAGAAGGCCAAGGAGGGCAACGCCTTCGGCGTGACCGGCATGGTCATCGCCCTCGCGGCGACCATCTGGCTCGCGGCGTCGCAGTCCGCCAACGCCCTGCTCACCCTGCTGTTCGTCGTCGTGGCCATGGCTGTCGGTGGCTCGATCGGGCTCTGGCGGGCGCGGGTCGTCGAGATGACGCAGATGCCCGAGCTCGTGGCGATGCTGCACTCGTTCGTCGGCCTGGCCGCGGTGCTCGTCGGGTTCAACTCCTACCTCGAGGGTGGTGACGCCGGCACGGGCGTCACGATCCACCTCGTGGAGGTGTTCCTCGGGGTGTTCATCGGCGCGGTGACCTTCACCGGCTCGATCGTCGCGTTCCTCAAGCTGGGCGCTCGCATCCGGTCCTCGCCCCTGATGCTGCCCGCCCGGCACTGGCTCAACCTCGCCGCCCTCGTCGTGTCGGCAGGGCTCCTGGCCTGGTTCGTGGCCTCGCACTCGGTCGTCCCGCTGCTGCTCATGACGGTCGTCGCCCTGGCGTTCGGGTGGCACCTCGTCGCCTCGATCGGCGGCGGCGACATGCCGGTCGTCGTCTCGATGCTCAACAGCTACTCGGGCTGGGCGGCGGCCGCGGCCGGCTTCATGCTCGGCAACGACCTGCTCATCGTCACCGGCGCCCTCGTCGGCTCCTCGGGTGCGATCCTCAGCTACATCATGTGCAAGGCGATGAACCGGTCGTTCGTCTCCGTCATCGCCGGCGGGTTCGGGCAGGAGGTGTCGCTCGGGGAGGACAAGGACTACGGCGAGCACCGCGAGACCAACGCCGCCGACGTCGCCGAGCTGCTGCGGGACGCCTCCTCCGTCGTGATCACCCCCGGCTACGGGATGGCGGTCGCCCAGGCGCAGTACCCGGTCGCGGAGCTCACCTCGCAGCTGCGCAAGAAGGGCGTGGACGTGAGGTTCGGGATCCACCCGGTCGCCGGACGCCTGCCCGGGCACATGAACGTGCTGCTCGCCGAGGCCAAGGTCCCCTACGACATCGTCCTCGAGATGGACGAGATCAACGGCGACCTGCCGGGCACCGACGTGGTGCTGGTCATCGGCGCCAACGACACCGTGAACCCGTCCGCCGCCGAGGACCCCGGCAGCCCCATCGCCGGGATGCCGGTGCTCGAGGTGTGGAAGGCGCGCAACGTCGTGGTCTTCAAGAGGTCCATGGCCACCGGGTATGCGGGCGTGCAGAACCCGTTGTTCTTCAAGGAGAACAGCCAGATGCTCTTCGGCGACGCCAAGGAGCGGGTCGAGGACATCATCAAGGCCCTGTGACCATCGAGGGTTCGCTCTCGCACTGGCACCACACGCCGAAGGCCCGTCCTCGAGATCGAGGACGGGCCCTCAGCGTCGGGGAGGGAGCTCAGCCGCTCGTGACGCTGGACTCCTTCTCCTCCCTGGCGCGCACCGCCAGGCGGCTGTTGCGGATGCCGTAGGTGAAGTAGAGCAGGAACCCGATGACCATCCAGACGAGGAACCGCAGCCACGTCTCGACCGACAGGTTGACCATCAGGTAGACGCTGATCAGGGCCGCGACGACGGGCAGCACCGGCGAGAACGGCACGGTGAACGACCGCTTGAGGTCGGGACGGCGGCTGCGCAGGACCGGGACCGCCAGCGAGACGAGCGCGAACGCCGACAGCGTCCCGATGTTGACCATCTCCTCGAGCTTGCCGATCGGCGTGAGGCTGGCGATGAGGGCGACGGCGGTGCCGATGATGAGGGTCAGGCGCACCGGGGTGCCGGTCCGGGGGTTGGTGCGGCCCAGGGCCGGGGGCAGCAGCCGGTCACGCGACATGGCGAAGGTGACGCGGGTGGCACCGATGATCAGCGTCATCACGACCGTCATCAGGCCTGCGACGGCTCCGGCGGCGATCAGGGTGGCGAAGCCCGGTTTCCCGACCGACTCGAACGCACTGGCCAGGGCCGCCTTCGGGTCGATCTTGTCGTACTTGACCATGCCGGTGATGACGAGCGTGGTGGCGACGTAGAGGACCGTGCAGATCACGAGTGAGGCGATGATGCCGATGGGCAGGTCGCGCTGCGGGTTCTTGGCCTCCTCGGCCGTGGTGGCCACGACGTCGAACCCGATGTAGGCGAAGAAGACGATCGAGGCACCGGAGACGATGCCGAGGATCCCGTACGTCGTGGGCGTCAGCCCGAAGAGCACCTGGATGAGAGGGGCGGCCAGGCCCTCGCTCGCCTTGCCGGCCGTGGCCGGCGGGATGAACGGGGTGTAGTTGGACGTCTTGACGTAGGACAGCCCGGCCACGATGACGAACAGGACGATGAAGAGCTTGACCCCGACCAGCACGAGGTTGACCCGCAGCGACTCCTTGATGCCGATGGCGATGAGTGCGGTGAGGGCCGCGACGAGCACGAACGCCGGCAGGTCGAAGTGCGACCCCGGGGCCACCGAGGCCGGCACGGTGATGCCGATCTTCTCGAGGAACAGCGTCGCGTACTGCGACCAGCCCTGGGCGACGACGCTCGCGCCGAGCATGAGCTCGAGGAGGAGGTCCCAGCCGATGATCCACGCGACGAGCTCACCGAGCGAGGCGTAGGAGAACGTGTAGGCGGACCCCGAGACCGGGACCGTCGAGGCGAACTCGGCGTAGCACAGGGCGGCGAGCCCGCAGCAGATCGCCGCGAGGACGAACGACAGGGCGATGGACGGCCCGGCGTAGTCGGCCGCGGCACGACCCGTGAGCGTGAAGATGCCGGCGCCGATGATGACGCCGATGCCGAAGACCGTGAGGTCGAGGGCGGTCAGCTTCTTCTTGAGCTGGAACTCCGGGTCGTCGGTCTCCTTGATCGACTGCTCGATCGACTTGGTCCTCATCACGGACATGCTGGGCGCCCTTCCGGCCGGCACTTCGCGGCCGCCTGGGGCGGCCCGGACGACAGACCACGGTAGCGGTGCTCGCGTGGCGGCGCCCTCCCGAGCGACGGGGGTGTCCAGTCCTGCGGGCGCTCAGTCCTCGTGGTGGCCCTGCCGGCCGTCGTCGCCGTGGTCGTGGCGGTCCCGCGGCCGCTCACGCGGCGGGTACATCGGGATGGGGCCGGTGTCGGCGCTGCGGTCGCGGGCCTGCAGGTCCGGGCTGCGGTAGAGCGAGCGACGCCGGGTCTCGGTGGGGTGCGTCTCGGTGTGGTGCGGCTCGTCCCACCCGGCATACGGGTCGGGCACCGTGGTCGCGGGGGCGGCGAGGTGCTCCCACGCCCGGTCGACGGCGTCGGTGTCGTGGTGGGCCACGCCGAAGATCTCCGCGCAGATGGCCCGGTAGTGGTGGTCGGGCTCGGGCACCCAGTTGACCTCGCGGAGCGCCTGGTCCTGGCCCGCCGACTCCATGACGAAGCGGCCGTAGCCGAGCAGGCGCCCGGGCACCGAGCGCTCGTAGGACATGTCGGTCACCTTGGTCAGCGGCATCATCGAGACCTTGCGGGTGATGAAGCCGTAGAACAGCAGCAGCCGCTTGTCGGTGGCGACGAACCAGTCGTGGCGCCACTCGGCCACGAGGTAGAGCGCCCGCAGGACCAGGGCGAAGAACAGCCACCACACGACGGTGGACAGCAGGTGCAGCGAGCGCGGCACGCTGCCGTCGACCCAGAGGGCGACGGCGAACCCGGCCACCGCGCTCGCGACCGGCTCGGCCACCTTGCCCCAGTGCTGGTGCACGGCCGTGACCAGCCGTTCACCGTCGAGCAGGTAGCGGTCGAGCTCGGCGTGGCGGCGCTCGCCGGGGCCCATCTCGGCCTACCGGCCGAGCAGGGCGTCGAAGAAGCTGCCGATGTTGCGCACGCCGTCGGCGAGGATCGAGCCCGACGTCTTGACGATCTGGGCGGCCTGGTCGGGGGAGGTGAAGATCGCGTAGGCGGCGAACGCGACGAGGAGCCACAGCAGGATCTTCTTCACGCGGTTCATCGTCGTCTCCTTGGTCTGGCGGCCGGTTGGGGGCGTGGGGGCACACCGGACGGGCACACCTCGACGTCCATCGTGGCGGATCCGGCCGGGTCGCCGGGACAGGCGCGCCGCGCCGGGTGCGTCAGACCACGCCGGGCGCGCCGGGCAGGGCGCGTCAGACCACGCCGTAGAGGCGGTCACCGGCGTCACCGAGACCGGGCACGATGTAGCCCTTCTCGTTGAGGCGCTCGTCCATCGCGCCGGTCACGATCTGGATCGGGATGTCGAGGTCGGCGAGCGCCTCCTCGACGTGCTTGACGCCCTCGGGGGCGGCGAGCAGCGTCACAGCCGTGATGTCGTCGGCGCCGCGGTCCGCGAGGTAGCGGATGGCGTCGGCGAGGGTGCCGCCGGTCGCCAGCATCGGGTCGACGACGTAGCACTGGCGTCCCTTGAGGTCGTCGGGCAGCCGGTTGGCGTAGGTGATGGCCTCGAGCGTCTCCTCGTTGCGCTGCATACCGAGGAAGCCCACCTCGGCGCTCGGCAGGAGGCGGACCATGCCCTCGAGCATGCCCAGGCCGGCGCGCAGGATCGGCACGATGAGCGGCTTGGGGTTGGACAGCTTGATGCCCGTGGTCGGGGCGACCGGCGTCTCGATGTCGAAGGGCTCGACGCGCACGTCGCGGGTGGCCTCGTAGGCGAGCAGCGTCACCAGCTCCTCGGTCAGCCGCCGGAACGTGGGGCTGTCCGTGCGCTTGTCGCGCAGGTAGGTCAGCTTGTGCGTGATGAGCGGGTGGTCGGCAACGTGGACGCGCATAGGCGAAACTTAGCGCGTGACCTCCAGCAGCGGACCAGCCGCCGACGAGCGGTACGCCGCGTGGATGGGGCGGGCGCTCGAGCTCGCCGCGGAGGCGGGTGAGGAGGGCGACGTTCCCGTGGGCGCGGTCGTCGTCACCGCGGCGGGGGAGGTCGTCGGCGAGGGCCGCAACCTCCGTGAGGTCGAGGGCGACCCCACGGCGCACGCCGAGGTCGTGGCCCTGCGCGAGGCCGCGCGGCGTACCGGGTCGTGGCGCCTGGAGGGCTGCACCCTCGTCGTGACCCTCGAGCCGTGCCCCATGTGCGCCGGGGCGCTGATGCTCTCCCGGGTGGCCACGCTGGTGCTCGGCGCCTGGGACCCCAAGCTCGGCGCGACGGGTTCGGTGTGGGACATCGTGCGCGACCGCCGGGCCACGCACCGGATCGAGGTGGTCTCGGGGGTGCGCGAGTCAGAGTGCTCTCAGGTGCTGCTGGCATTCTTCGAGCGACGCAGGACGCCACGAGGGCCACGAGAGCTGGGAGCAGCACGATGAGCGGGGTGGTGAACAGCCTGGTCAACACGGTGCTCAGCGCCCCGCCGTGGCTGGTCTACCTCATCGTCGCGCTGGTCGTGTTCGCCGAGGACGCGCTGTTCGTCGGGTTCGTGCTGCCCGGCGAGACCCTGGCCATCATCGGCGGCGTCACCGCGAGCCTCGGGCACACGTCGCTGTGGTGGGTGCTCGTCGTGGTCATCCTCGCTGCGGTCATCGGCGACTCCGTCGGCTACGAGATCGGCCGGCTGTTCGGCCCCAAGGTGATGGGCCACAAGATCTTCGACCGCCGGCGCAAGCGGCTGGAGTCGGCGCAGGAGTTCCTGCGCCGCCGCGGCGGGTCGGCGGTCTTCCTCGGCCGCTGGACCGCCTTCTTCCGCGCCGTCATGCCGGCCCTCGCCGGGCTGAGCGGCATGCGCTACCGCGTGTTCCTGCCGTGGAACGCCCTCGGGGGTATTGCGTGGGGCGGCGCCGCCGTGACGGCCGGCTACCTCGCGGGCGAGTCCTACCACCGCGTCGAGAAGTGGCTCGGCACGGGAGCGGCCGTCGTCGTGGGCCTCATCGTGCTCGTCGCCATCGCCGTCTGGGCCATCCGCCGGCACCGCTCCGAGGCCGCCTGACGCCGCTCGGTCCCGCTGACCAGCCGGGCCCGCCAGGCGGCCCGGTCGGCCGGGCTGATCGTTCACGCGCCGGCCACCTCGGCGAGGAGCTGGAGTTCACCCGGCTGGGCGAGAACTCTCCTGTCCCCTCTGACAGGAGCCTTCATGCCTTCCACTGCTCGACGCAGCGTCCTCGGCGCCGCCTGCCTGACCCTGCTGACCGCCGCCCTGGCGGGTGCGGCACCCGCCCTGGCCGCCGACGCGCCGGGGCAGGCCAAGCCCGGGCACGAGACCTTTGCCGTCATCGGTGACGTGCCGTACGGCGCCGACCAGGTCGCGAAGTTCCCCGGCTGGGTCGACCAGATCAACGCCGACGCCCAGGTCGGCCTCGTCTTCCAC
The DNA here is from genome assembly GCF_001428025.1 of Phycicoccus sp. Soil748. Lineage (GTDB taxonomy): Bacteria > Actinomycetota > Actinomycetes > Actinomycetales > Dermatophilaceae > Pedococcus. The sequence goes on from NZ_LMSC01000006.1 coordinate 299,570, forward strand.
GTGGGCGACATCAAGAACGGCTCGACGCGCTGCGACGACGCGTACTACCGGATGGTCCGCGCCCAGTTCGACCGGTTCACCGACCCGCTCGTCTACACGCCCGGCGACAACGAGTGGACCGACTGCCACCGCGCCAACAACGGGGCCTACGACCCGCTCGAGCGGCTCGCCTTCGACCGCTCGGTGTTCTTCGACCGGCCCGGGACCACGCTGGGTGCCCCGGCGCGGGTGACGGTGCCGGACGCGGCATACCCGGAGAACGTGGCGCTGCGCCGCGATGGGGTCTCCTTCGCCACCCTCCACGTCGTGGGGAGCAACAACGACCTCCAGCCCTGGACCGGCATCGGGCAGACCACCGCGACACCCGAGCAGTTCGCCGAGGAGCGCGGGCGGATGGACGCCTCGATCGCCTCGCTGCGCCGGACGTTCGCGGAGGCGACCCAACGACACGACCGTGCCGTCATGGTCCTGCAGCAGGCCGACATGTTCGACCCGACCTACACGCCGACCGAGGCCGACATCTCCGCGTTCCGGCCGCTGGTGCAGGCACTCGCCGAGGAGACCAGCCGGTTCGACGGCGACGTCTACCTCGTCAACGGCGACTCCCACATCTACAACTCCGACCGCCCGCTCGCGCCCGGGTCCGTGTGGCTGGAGCGGTACGGCGTCACGCAGCCGGCCGCCGGCCTGGAGCGGATCACGGTCGACGGCTCGGACAACAACAAGGACTGGCTCAAGGTCACGGTCAACCGTCCCGGTGCGACGTCGACGCTGAGCTGGGAGCGCGTGCCCTACACGGGTTGAGTGCTCGTGGAGGTGCCTGTCCAGGCCGATTTCTCGGTGGTCGNGTGTGGGTTAACGCCCACCGTGGGTTCAAATCCCACCGCCACCGCCAGCCAGACGAAGAAGGACCCGACAAGCATTTCGTCGGGTCCTTCTTCGTGTGATTGAACGCTGATCGCGTCGACCTGGTGGCAAACCGCGGTCATCGTCAGGGACGAGGGCGATCTGCCACCACCTCGGTGCCGGGGTCAGGGCCGGGGCCGGTGTCGCGACGGGAACGAGGGCGGCGGGCGCGGCTGCGTACCGCCATCCCGAGGGCGAGCAGGACCAGGAGCCAGTGGGGCACCCCGACGAACCACACCCGGTCGGCGTGGGGAGCGGCATCGGTGGGCGAGTCGCCGGCGGCAGCGTCGGCGTGGACCCACCAGAACCCCAGCCGGTTCCAGGTGGAGCGGGTCCCGATCGGCCGTGCGGGCCGCAGGATCTCGGCGCCGAGGTCGAGCCGCTGCACCTTCGTGGCCGAGAGGTCGCGGTGCTCGTCGATGCGCCCGACCAGCATCGAGCCGTTGCCGGGCCAGCGCACCCGGTAGAACGTCTGGTCCACCCACTGGCCGTGCCGGCCCTCGAGGTCCAGGCCGACGGAGGTGTAGCGGTAGGTCAGCGGCCACGCGATCAGCAGCACCACCAGGACGACCCACCAGCCCCTGCGTACCACTGCGCCTCCCTGTCCCGCGCCCCCGCCGGCGTCAGAAGACCGGCTTGCCCCCGGTCACCCCGAGCACCGTCCCCGAAACATAGCTGGCCTCGTCGGAGGCGAGGAAGACGTAGGCGCTCGCGACCTCGACCGGGTGCCCGGCCCGTCCGAGCGGGGTGTCGGCGCCGAAGCCCTCCACCTTGTCGGGCGCCATCGTGGCAGGGATGAGTGGCGTCCAGATCGGTCCGGGCGCGACCGCGTTGACGCGGATGCCGCGCGGGCCGAGCTCCTGCGCGAGGTTGACGACCATGTTGGTCAGCGCCGCCTTCGTCGAGGCGTAGTCGAGCAGGTGCTCGCTCGGCGCATACGCCTGCACCGACGTCGTCATGGTGATGCTGCCGCCGCCCTCGAGCTCGCCGGCGAGCGCGTGGCTGAGCCAGAACGGCGAGAACACGTTGGTCTCGAAGGTCCGGGCCACCTGCTCGGGCGGGAACTCCTCGAGCGAGTCGTGGGTCATCTGGTACGCCGCGTTGCAGACGAGCAGGTCGATGCCTCCGAGCGCCTCGGTCGCCTTCGTGGCGAGCTCGGCGTTGGCCTCCTGCGTCCGCAGGTCGGTGGGGAAGGAGAAGCCGCGAGCGCCGGCCGCCTCGACGTGGCGCAGGGTGTCGTCGGCGTCCGCCTGCTCCTGCGGCAGGTGGGCGATCGCGACGTCGGCGCCCTCCTTCGCGAAGGCGATCGCGATCGCGCGCCCGATGCCGGAGTCGCCGCCGGTGACCAGGGCGCGCCGACCCGAGAGGCGGCCGTGCCCGGTGTAGCTCTCCTCCCCGTGGTCGGCCTGCGGGTCGAGGGCGCTCACCGAGCCGGGCCAGTCCTGGGACTGGGCGGGGATGCTGGACAGGTCGGGTCGAGTGGTCATGCCGGGCCCCTACCCGGCCGAGGCGCCCTCGAACCCCTCGGCGGACAGGAGCGTGTCGAGCAGGCTGCGTACGGGGTCGTCACTGGGGGCGCCGCGCTCGGTGAGGCCGGAGACCACGCGGTAGGCCACGGTCGAGAGCTTGACGTTGTGCTGGTTGGAGTGCGAGCGCAGGAGCTCGAACGCGACGTCCTCCTCCACCCCGAACCCGAGCATCAGGGCGCCCTTGGCCTGCTCGATGGTGGCCCGGTGCTCGGAGGCGGCGGCGACGGCGGCGTCGGTGCGCTCGCGCACGGCCTCGGTGATGTCGACGAGGAATCCCAGGAGGCGCACGACCCGGTCGCCGGCCTTCTCGCTGCGGCCCACGACGACGACCGTGCGCTGGGGCCCGCCGGCCGTGGTGAGCCGGTAGGTCCAGGAGAACGCGCCGGGCGTGGCGACGGCATGCTGGACGCGCGCCGCGACGGTGTCCCGCTCCCCGTCGACGACGTGGTCGAGCAGGAGGGCCGTGGTCGGCTCGGCGTCCGCCGGCAGCCCGTGCAGGGCCCGCAGCTCGGGTGACCACGTCCACCGGTCGGCGATGACGTCGTACTGGAAGTGGGCCGCCCCGGGTTCGGGCGCAGCGGCGTGCAGTGGCATCAGACCTCGATCTCACCTGGCCGCGCGAGAGCGGCGGGTTCACATGACCTGGCCGCTGTTTGACCGGCGGTGAGCATATGTCGGCTCGGGAGATGTCCTCAACTCACTGCCACTGCACCGCCGTTCGGGGTGGAGGACTGCTCCGCCTGCAGTCCGGTCTTCGACGTCAGACCAGGCTGAGCAGGGCCAGCGCGTAGGCGCACTCGGGGTCGGCGTCCCGGAACGTCGTGACCCCGCTCGACCCGTCGCCGTCGCCGTCGCCGTCGGCGTCGGCGTGGTCGGCCACGACGTCGACCAGCCAGTCACCACCCTCGCGACGCAGGCCGACGAAACGGTCGCCCAGCAGCACGCGGAGCTGGTCCTCGCGCGGCATCCACAGCGCCGTGTCGAGGGTGACCGAGTCGAGCGCCCACTCGGTCGTCCCGTTGAACCCCAGCAGCGGCTGCCCGTGGAACGTGTGCACGTCGATCGTGAGGTGGCTGATCCAGAAGACCTCGCCCACCACGTTGGGTTGGTCGATGGTGAACCGGTCGCCGGGCGCAGGCTCCCACAGCACGCCACCCTCGCTGAGACCGCGCGCGAGCTCGACGGAGATCATGCCCTCGAGCCTACGTCCGTCCGGTCAGCAGGGCTTGGTCGTCGTGGGCGACGGCTTGGCCTTGGCCGCGGCCGCCAGGACGGTGAACTTGTCGCCGAGGACGAGGTCCACCGAGGAGTCGGTACGGCTGTCCTTGACCGCCTTCGCGCCCTTGACCAGCGTGAGAACCAGGCGCGCACCGGGGCGGCCGGTCGTGCCGTACCGGACCTCGGCGGGGCCGGACACGGTCTTCTGGAGCGGGTCGTTGGCGACCGTCGCGATGCGGTAGCCGCGCTTGCGCACCGCGCTGGCCGTCGTGGCGGCGAGGCCGCTGCGGTCGGTGGCGTTGTAGACGTTGACCGTCACTCCGGCGGGGGTCAGGGCGGGGGCGGCGGTCGTCGTGCAGGTCGGCTTCGTCGCGGTGCTGGGTCGCCCGTCGGACGCCTCGAAGTAGGAGTAGGCGTACCAGAAGGCGAAGAACAGCATGAGGGCGACGAGGCCGAGCGTGATGAGGGCGCGGCGTCGTCGCGCGCGCCGGGAGCTCGACGCCCCCGACTCCACGATGTAGCTCACCGCCCACCTCCGCCCCGTCGCGTGCGGCACCTGCTGCGCGCAGGGCCTGGTCGGGGCTAGTCAAGCACGAGGACGCGGGCGTGCAGGGTAGGTCGCTGCTGAAGGGCGGCACGCAGGGCGCGGTGCAGGCCGTCCTCGAGGTAGAGGTCGCCCTTCCACTCCACGACGTGGGCGAACAGGTCGCCGTAGAAGGTGGAGTCCTCGGCGAGCAGCTGCCCGAGGTCGAGGGTGCGCTTGGTGGTGATGAGCTCCTCGAGACGCACCATCCGTGGGGGCACCTCGGCCCAGTCCCGCGGCGTCTGCTTGCCGTGGTCCGGATACGGCTTGCCCTCGCCCACCTTCTTGAAGATCACCCAGCCACCATAGGGGTACGTCGCGTGCGACCCCAGTCGCCCGCGTCGCCTCTCGTCTCCCTGCGCCCGGGATCGCTGCCGCACTAGAGTGCCGGAGGTGACCGAGAACGCGAGTGGTGACCAGTCCGCGAAGTCCACCGAGCAGCTCGACGCGATCCGGGCGGGGNACGCGCCCGTCAAGGTGCCGCTGGCGACGCTCAACCGGCACGGCCTGGTCGCCGGAGCCACCGGCACGGGCAAGACGAAGACGTTGCAGCTCATGGCCGAGCAGCTCTCCGGCCAGGGCGTGCCGGTCTTCCTCGCCGACATCAAGGGCGACCTGTCCGGGATGGCGACCGCGGGGGTCAGCAACGACCGGATCGCGAGCCGGGCGACCGACGTCGGGCAGCAGTGGGTGGGCACCGCGTACCCCACCGAGTTCCTGTCACTCGGCGGTCTCGGGCAGGGCATCCCCGTCCGCGCCACCGTGACGTCGTTCGGCCCGACGCTGCTGTCGAAGGTGTTGGGGCTCAACGACACCCAGGAGTCCAGCCTCGGCCTGGTCTTCCACTACGCCGACAAGAACGGCCTGGCGCTGCTCGACATCAAGGACCTGCGCGAGGTCGTCTCCTACCTCACCTCCGACGAGGGCAAGGCCGACCTCAAGTCGCTCGGCGGCCTGTCGTCGGCGACGGCAGGTGTCATCCTGCGGGAGCTCGTGGCGTTCTCCGACCAGGGCGCCGACGCGTTCTTCGGTGAACCCGAGTTCGACACCGCGGACTTGCTCCGCACGGCTGCCGACGGCAAGGGCCTGGTCACCTGCCTGGAGCTGCCCGCCGTGCAGGACCGGCCGGCGCTGTTCTCGACGTTCCTCATGTGGCTGCTCGCGGACCTGTTCCACGACCTCCCCGAGATCGGCGACGCCGACAAGCCCAAGCTGGTGTTCTTCTTCGACGAGGCCCACCTGTTGTTCAAGGACGCGAGCAAGGCGTTCCTGTCGGCGATCGAGCAGACCGTGCGACTCATCCGGTCCAAGGGCGTCGGCGTCTTCTTCGTGACCCAGAGCCCCAAGGACGTGCCCAGCGGGGTGCTGGCCCAGCTCGGCAACCGGGTGCAGCACGCGTTGCGCGCCTACACGCCCGAGGACGCCAAGGCGCTCAAGGCCGCGGTGTCGACCTACCCCCGCAGCGACTACGACCTCGAGGAGCTGCTCACCTCCCTCGGCACCGGCGAGGCCGTCGTCACGGTGCTGTCGGAGAAGGGTGCGCCGACCCCGGTCGCGTGGACCCGCATGATCGCCCCGCAGTCGCTGATGGCGCCCTCCGACGCGGCGACCGTCACCGCGCTCATCGCGGGGTCACCGCTGGCGGCGGAGTACGCCACTGCCGTCGACCGCGAGTCCGCCTACGAGAAGCTGCGCGCCCGCCTCGAGGCGGCACCCGCCGCGCCGCCGGCCGCTCCCGCTCCCGCTCCCCAGTCCGCTCAGTCCCCGGCGCCGGCCCCGCACGCCCCGAAGCCGGCGAAGGAGCAGCCCGGCATCGTCGAGCAGGTGGTGACGTCGAGCGCGTTCAAGTCGGCCCTGCGCTCGGCCGGCACCGTCCTCGGCCGCGAGATCACCCGCTCGATCTTCGGCACCGCCCGCCGCTCCCGCTGACCCGTCCGCCGACTCCGACCGCACCCATACCCGGCCGCCCTCCGACGCCGGTTCGAGGTATTCGGCGACCGGATCCCGGCGGCGGAATACCTCGAACGGCGAGGGCTCGCCAGGCGAACGCGGGGCGGTCAGCCGAGGACGGTGGCGACGAACAGGATGACGGGGACGGCGCCGACCGTCGTGATGAGGATCGTGTCGCGTGCCAGGACCGTGGCGCGGCCGTAGCGCGTGGCGTGGACGAAGATGTTCTGCGCGGTCGGCAGGGCCGAGGTGACCACGATGGCGAGCAGGGCGTGCCCCTCGACGCCGATGAGCTGTGAGGCGACGAACCACGCCACGAGCGGCTGCAGGACCAGCTTGAGAGCGGACGTCGCGGCCAGCTCCGTGACCGACCCGGCGCGGCCGAGCCCGGGCCCGAGGCGCAGCGCGATGCCGTAGGCGATGAGCATGCTGGGCACCGCCATGTTGCCGATCAGCCCGAGTGGACTGGCCAGCGGTGCCGGGAGCGTCCATCCGGTCACCGACAGCAGCACGCCGGCGAGCGAGCCCACGGTCAGCGGGTTCCTCAGCGGTCGGGACAGCACCTGCCACACCGAGCCCGAGCGTCCCCGGGCGTCGACGTCGAGGACGGCCAGGGCCAGGGGCTGCAGGACGAGCAGCTGCAGCAGGAGCGTCGGCGCGACCAGGGCTGCGTCGCCGAGGACATAGCTGGCGACGGGGATGCCGAGGTTGCCGGCGTTGACGTATGACGCGGAGAGCGCGCCGATGGTGGCGTCACCGAGGCGACGGTGCCAGACCCAGCGGGCGAGGGCGCAGTACGGCCCGGCGGTGGCGACCACGCCCGCACTGGTGGCGAGCAGGTTGGCCGACAGCACCGAGTGGACGTCGGCACGGCTGAGGGTGATGACCATGAGGGCCGGGCTGGCCACGAAGAACGCGAGCTTCGACAGGAGCCGCTGCGCCTGGAGGTCGAGCACGCGCAGGTGGGCGAGCAGCGCACCGACGCCGATGACGACGGCGATCGTGGCGAAACCGGTGAAGACCCCCTGCACGCCGTCAGGCTAGACGGGAGGGCGCAGCACAGGTGCGAGGGTCTCGAGAAGGCCGGCGTCCTCGATGGTGCCCGGCACGACCGGCGTGTGCCCGTCGGCCATCTCGCGCATCGTCTTGCGCAGGATCTTGCCCGAGCGCGTCTTCGGCAGGGCCGGCACGATGTCGACGCGGTGCAGGGAGGCGACGGCCCCGACCTCGTCGCGCACCCGCTGCACGAGCTCGGCCCGGATGCGCTCGCCGTCGGTCGCGCCGTCGACACCGGCCTTGAGCACCACCAGCCCGCGCGGCACCTGGCCCTTGAGGTCGTCGGCGACCCCGATGACCGCGCACTCGGCGACGGCCTCGTGCCCGGCGAGGGCGGCCTCGATGGAGCCGGTCGACAGCCGGTGCCCCGCGACGTTGAGGACGTCGTCGGTGCGGCCCATGACGTGCAGGTAGCCGTCCTCGTCGACGAACCCGCCGTCGCCGGTGAGGTAGTAGCCGTCGAAGGCCGACAGGTAGCCCGCGACGTAGCGCTCGTCGTCGCCCCACAGGGTCGGCAGCGTGCCGGGTGGCAGTGGCAGCTTGATGCAGATGGACCCCTCCCGACCCGCGGGCACCCGCTCACCACGCTCGTCCAGGACGTGCACGTCGTACCCCGGGCAGGGCACGCTCGGCGAGCCGGCCTTGATGGGCATGGGCTCGAGGCCGCGCAGGTTGGCGGCGACCGGCCAGCCGGTCTCGGTCTGCCACCAGTTGTCGACGACGGGCACCCCGAGCCGATCGCAGGCCCACGCATACGTGTCGGGGTCGAGCCGTTCGCCAGCCAGGAACACCGTCTGGAGCGACGAGAGGTCGTGCCCCTGCATGAGCCGCCCCTCGGGGTCGTCGCGCTTGATGGCGCGGTAGGCGGTGGGGGCGGTGAACATCGCCTTCACGCCGTACTCCGCGATGACGCGCCAGAACGCGCCGGCGTCCGGGGTGCCGACCGGCTTCCCTTCGTAGAGAACGGTGGTCGCGCCGGTGAGCAGCGGCGCGTAGACGATGTAGGAGTGGCCGACGACCCAGCCGACGTCGCTGGCGGTGAACCACGGGTCGCCGGGCCCGATGCCGAACACGTTCTCCATCGACCAGCGCAACGCCACCGCGTGCCCGCCGTTGTCGCGGACGATGCCCTTGGGCCGGCCGGTCGTGCCGGAGGTGTAGAGGATGTAGAGCGGGTCGGTGGCGGCCACCTCGACGCAGTCGGCCGGCTCGGCGTCGGCGACGAGCTCGTCCCAGTCGAGCTCCTCCCAGTCGGTGTCGCGCTCACCGACGGCGGCGCGGGCCTGCGGGCGCTGGAGCACGATGACGGTCTCGGGCTTGTGGCTGCTGCGGTCGAGCGCGTCGTCGAGCATCGGCTTGTACTCGACGACGCGGCTCGGCTCGATGCCGCAGCTGGCCGCGACGACCACGGTCGGACGCGCGTCCTCGATGCGGGCCGCGAGCTCGGCCGGCGCGAAGCCCCCGAACACGACGGAGTGGACGGCACCGAGGCGGGCGCAGGCCAGCATGGCGACCACTGCCTCCGGGACCATCGGCATGTAGATGACGACCCGGTCGCCCTTGGTCACCCCGAGCGAGTCCAGCGCCCCGGCGAAGGTGGCGACCTGTGCCAACAGCTCGGCATAGGTGAGCGTCTGCTTCGTGCCGGTCACCGGGGAGTCGTAGAGGAGCGCGGCCTGGGGACCGCGTCCGGCCGCGACGTGGCGGTCGAGCGCGTTGAAACAGGTGTTGAGGGTGCCGCCGGTGAACCAGCGGTAGAACGGCGGCCGGTCGTCGTCGAGCACCCGCGGGGGAGGGGTGACCCAGTCGACGAGCCGGGCGGCCCGCCCCCAGAAGGCATCCGGGTCGGCCAGGCTCTCGTCGTACGCCGCGCGGTAGGCACCGTTGCTCATGGGTCCATCGTGCGGCGCGACCCCTGACCGCGCCAGAGGCGTGGACGGCCGGCGCGACGGGAGCGCGGCTCGCTGCGGCGAGCGGTACCCGGTGCGCCCTTCCCGTGACGCGGACCGGTCGTCAGGTGGGGGTGACCGGGGGTGCCCAGCCCGGGCGCGGGATCAGGCAGAAGGGGTGGCCGGCCGGGTCGGCATACACGTGCTCACCCGGCGGGCTGAGCAGCCGCGCCCCGAGGGCGACCGCCTCGGCGCCCAGCACGACGGGGTCGTCGGCCATGACGTCGAGGTGCACCTGCTGCGGCCGGGCGGGGTCGCCCCAGACGGGTGGCTGGTGGTCGGGCGCGAGCTGGAACGCCAGTCCCGACGTGGTGTCGTCGACGGACACCACGACCCAGGTGTCGCTGGTGCAGGTCACGGGCAGGTCCAGGAGCGCCGACCAGAACGCGGCCACCGCGTGCGGGTCGCGGCAGTCGAGGACGACGTGGTGCAGGCGCCCGGGCACGAGCGGCCTAGTCGACCGGGCGGTTGCTGTAGCGGATCCAGGCCGAGGAGTCGCGGTGCCACCACCGGACCAGCGTCCAGGCGCCGATGAGCAGCAGGGACAGCGCGAGCGTCCTCGCGAAGAGCCCGGCGGTGGGCAGCAGGCCGCCGAAGAAGACGACCAGCGCGATGGCGAACAGCGCGCAGCCGAGCCACCGGGCCCACGACGACCCGCGCGAGGCCGCCTGCGCCAGGCTGAACCAGGCGACGGCCGACACCACGGCCCAGGCGATCGAGATGGTCAGGCTGAGGGCGACGATGCTGTCGAGGTCGCTGGCGTTGACGCGGGCTCCCTGCGACCTGGCCTCGGCGGCGAACGCGGTGTGGAGGGCGCCGCGGGTGAAGAAGGCGCGCGGGACCTCGAGCAGGCTGAGTACGGCGCCGACCTGCAGGAGGCGCACGGTCTCGAGGATCGACTGCGGCGGCACCACCGGGGAGCCGGGGCGCCACGTGGTGCGCTCGGCAGCCCGCCCGTCGCCCGCGGTGTCGGGGCTGAGGGCTCCGCGCCAGCGGATCTGTCGCGCCATGGGTCGACCCTAATCCGCGAAGGGGTGCTGGTCACCGGGTGACCTGACGAAATCCTGACCAAACCGGACACCTGAACCCCTTGTCCCGTCTCTGCAAACGTAGGTAAGTTCCGCAGGAAGTCATTCAATGGTGAATCGTTCACTTCCTTGGAGGAGCCCATGTCCGGGTCTGTCCTGTCCCGTCGTTCCGTTGTCGCCGGGGCCGCCGGCATCGCCCTCCTCGGCGCCGGGCTGTCCACCGCAGCCGCCGCGCCGACCACGGCGCCACCCCTTCCCCCCGCGGCGGAGAACGGCTGGGTGACCTCGACCCTCGCGCGGATGACGCTCGAGGAGAAGGTCGGGCAGCTGTTCATCCAGAACGTCTACGGCAAGGACGCCACCACCCCGGACGCACGCAACATCCCGCTGTACGGCGTCGCGAGCCCGGCGGAGGTCGTGCGCAAGTACCACCTCGGCGGGGTCATCTACTTCGCCTGGACCGACAGCGTCCAGAACCCGCAGCAGATCACCGGGCTGTCCAACGGCCTCCAGCAGGCCGCGCTCAGCCAGGACTCGAAGGTCCACATCCCACTGCAGGTGGCGACCGACCAGGAGCAGGGGGTGGTCACCCGCATCGGCCCTCCGGCGACGCAGTTCCCCGGGTCGATGGCGCTCGGCGCCGGCCGCAGCACCGACGACGCCCGCACCGCGGCGCGGATCACCGGTGAGGAGCTCAAGGCCATGGGCGTCAACACCGACTTCGCGCCCGACTCCGACGTCAACGTCAACGCCCTCAACCCCGTCATCGGCACCCGGTCGTTCTCCTCCGACCCGGCGCTCGCAGCCAGCATGGTCGGCGCCCAGGTGCGCGGCTACCAGGACGACGCCGGCATCTCCTCCTCCGCCAAGCACTTCCCAGGGCACGGCGACACCGCGACCGACAGCCACGTCGCCTTCCCGGTCATCACGCACAGCCGCCAGCAGTGGGAGCAGATCGACGCCCCGCCGTTCAAGCAGGCCATCGCCGACGGCATCGACATGATCATGACGGCGCACCTGAGCTTCCCGGCGCTCGACGACTCCGGCAACCCCGCGACGCTCAGCCGGCCCATCCTCACCGGCCTGCTGCGGGGCGAGCTCGGCTACAAGGGGGTCATCGTCACCGACTCGCTGGCGATGCAGGGTGTGCGCGACCTCTACGGCGACCCCGAGGTCGCCGTCCGAGCCCTGTCCGCCGGTGCCGACCAGCTGCTCATGACGCCGGCCATGGACGACGCGTACGCCGCCGTGGTCGACGCCGTGCGCACCGGCCGGATCAGCCGGGCGGAACTCGACGCCAAGGTGCGCCGCGTCCTGGAGCTGAAGTACTCGCGCGGCATCGTCGCCCACCCGTACGCAGACCCGGCCGCCCTCGACTCGGTCGTCGGCACCCCGGAGCACCTCGCTGCGGCCGACGCCATCACCGACCGCACGACGACGCTCGTGAAGAACGACGCCGGCACCCTTCCGCTCGCCACGTCCGGCCGCAAGGTCCTCGTCACCGGGTACGGCGTCACGACCACCCAGACCCTCGCCGGCGGGCTGGCGGAGCAGGGTGCGGTCACCACGGTCAAGCAGACCGGCACCTCGCCGACCGACGCCCAGGTCGCCAGCGCAGTCGCTGCCGCGGCGGGCCAGGACGCCGTCGTCGTGACCACCATGAAGGCCTGGGACACCTCGGCCACCGACCCGCGCGGTGGCCAGCAGAAGCTGGTCCAGGCGCTGCTCGCGACCGGCAAGCCGGTCATCGTGGTCGCCACCCGCGACCCCTACGACATCGCCTACATGACGCAGGCGCCGACCTACCTCGCGACCTACTCCTACAGCCCGGTCGCCATCGAGGCGGTCGCCCGCGTCATCGCCGGCAAGGTCACCCCGACCGGCAAGCTGCCGGTCGACATCCCGGTCGCCGGCGACCCGTCGACGGTCCTCTACCCCTTCGGCCACGGCCTCACCTACTGAGGCGCAAGGAGAGCTCCCATGGGCAACCTCGACCGACGACAGCTCCTCACCGCAGCGGGTGCGGGGGCACTGGCCCTTCCGCTGGGTATCGCGTCCGCGACCACCGCGGGCGCCTCCACCACCGCCCGGGTACCCGGTGGGGCCGGGCCGGCGGGCGCCCCCGCCGGCCCGGCTGCGGGCTCCTTCCCGCGGCGGCCGGTCACCACCGGCGCGGAACGTGCAGCAGCGGACCGGTGGTCGACGCTCGCGGGGCAGAAGGTCGGCGTCATCACCAACCCGACCGGGATCCTCGGCAACCTGCGGACGAACGTCGACGAGATGCACGAGGCGGGCACTGTCGACATCGTCGGGGTCTTCGGCCCGGAGCACGGCTTCCGCGGCACCGCACAGGCCGGCGGCTCCGAGGGGACCTCGACCGACCCGCGCACCGGCCTGACCGTCTACGACGCCTACGGTGCCGGGGTCTCCAAGCTCACCGAGCTGTTCCGGACCGCCGGGGTCGAGACCGTGGTCTTCGACATCCAGGACGCGGGCGCCCGCTTCTACACCTACATCTGGACCATGTACACGGCCATGCGCGCGGCCGTCGCCACCGGGGCGAGGTTCGTCGTCCTCGACCGCCCGAACCCGTTGGGCGGCAAGGCCTACGGGCCCATGATGACCACCGCGTACACCTCGGGCGTGGGTGCGAAGGAGATCGTGCAGGCGCACGGCATGACCGTCGGCGAGCTCGCGCGCTACTTCGACGGGGAGTTCCTCACCGCCGACGCCGGGAGCCGCCTCGAGGAGCTGTCGGTCGTGGAGGTCGGCGGCTGGCGCCGTGACGTGACCTTCGCGGCCACGGGCCTGCCGTGGGTCATGCCCAGCCCCAACATGCCGACGCCCGACACCGCCCTCGTCTACCCCGGCACCGGGATGTTCGAGGGGACCAACCTCTCGGAGGGCCGCGGCACGACCCGCCCGTTCGAGCTGGTCGGCGCCCCCTACGTCGACTACCGGTGGGCCGAACGCCTTGCGGCACTGGACCTCCCGGGCGTCGGCTTCCGTGAGGCCTACTTCACGCCGACCTTCAGCAAGCACGTCAACACCGTGTGTGGCGGCGTGCAGGTCCACGTCACGGACCCGTCCGCAATCGACCCCATGCGCGTGGGCGTGGAGATGCTCGTGGCCGCGAAGAAGCTCTACCCCGAGTTCGCCTGGCGCTACGACAGCTACGACCCGGCGCGCCCCTACTGGGTCGACAAGCTGTCCGGCTCGACCCGTCTGCGCGAGCAGGTGACCGCGGGTGCCTCCGCCGACGAGGTCGTGGGCGCCTGGCGCGACGAGCTCGCGGCGTTCGACCGTCGCCGGCAGCAGTACCTCCTCTACCGCGGCCCCGCCGCCTGACCCGATCGGTGCCCCTCCATGCGCCTGCGCCCAGCCCTGTCCGCGACCGTCGCCGCGTGCGCCCTCGTGGCCACCGGTGCCCTCGTGCCCACGCCCGCCGTGGCTGAGGACTTCAGCAAGCCGTTCCACGGCTTCGCCCCGCCCAGCACGGTGCTCGCCGACGCCTCACCGGCGTCCGTGGGCCTCGACCCGGCGCCGATCGCGACCGCGGTCGAGCAGATCCGGGGGCACGAGACGGCTCCCGCTGGCGGACACCCCATGTACGCAGGAGCGGTTGGGCTCATGGGCCACGACGGCAAGGTCGTCGAGCGTGACGCCAGCGGCTACGCCCTGAAGTACGCGGACGCGACGACCAAGCTGCCGCGCGACCAGTGGGTGCCGATGCGGGACGACACGGTCTTCGACCTGGCCTCGGTGTCCAAGCTGTTCACCTCGCTCGCCGTCGTGCAGCTCATCGAGGAGGGCAAGGTCGCCCTCGACGCACCCGTGGCGACCTACCTGCCGGAGTTCGCCGCCGCGGGCAAGGAAGCCGTCACCATCGGGCAGCTGCTCACGCACACCTCCGGGTTCACCTCGTGGCTGCCGCTGTGGAGCAAGTACCCGGACAAGGCGTCACGCATCAAGGCGGTCATGGACCAGCCGCTGACCAACCGGCCCGGGTCGACCTACCTCTACAGCGACCTCAACATGATCACCCTCGGTGTCGTCGTGGAGAGGCTGCGCGGCAAGTCCCTCGACCAGGTCGTCGCGGAGCGCATCACCGGTCCGCTCGGGATGAAGGACACCGGCTACAACCCGACCGACCGGACGCGCACCGCCGCCACGGAGTACCAGACCGCACCGGCCCGCGGCATGGTCTGGGGCGAGGTCCACGACGAGAACGCCTGGTCGCTCGGCGGAGTCGCCGGCCACGCCGGGGTCTTCTCCACCGCCGACGACCTCGCGGTGCTCATCCAGGCGCTGCTCAACGGCGGCACCTACCGCGGTCACCGGATCCTCAGCCGTGCCAGCGTCACCCAGCTCATCACCGACTTCAACGGCGACTTCCCTGGCGACGCCCACGGCCTGGGCTTCGAGCTGGACCAGCGGTGGTACATGGACGCCCTCTCCGGGCCGCGCACCGCCGGCCACACCGGGTACACGGGCACGTCGATCGTCATCGACTTCGCGTCGCGCTCGTTCGCGATCCTGCTCACCAACCGCGTGCACCCCTCGCGCAGCTGGGGCAGCAACAACCTGGCCCGGCGCGAGTGGGCCGGCGGCCTGGCCCAAGCGATGCGCGTGCGGCCGAAGCACGGTGACACCGCGTGGTTCTCCGGTGCTCGCGACGGCTCCACGTCGACCCTCGCCACCGCGCCGCTGCCGGTGCCCGCTGCGGGTGCGCACCTGGGGTTCGACCTCTTCCTCGACACGGAGGAGACCGACCTGCTGGTGCTGGAGCGGTCGACCGACGGTGGTGCGACCTGGGCGAAGGTGCCGTTCACGGTGCGTGACCGCGGCGAGACGACCGCCAGTGACGGGGTCGTCTCGGGCAGCGGCGACCGTCGCTGGGCCCAGGCGCGGGCCGACCTCCCGCCGGGCACGCAGTCGCTGCGCTGGCGCTACACCACCGACGGCTCCTACCTCGGGCGTGGCGTGTACGTCGACGACGTCAGGGTCGCGGGGCCCGGCGGGGCGCTGCTCGACGGTGAGTCCCACCCGGACGCCTTCACCGCCGACGGCTGGAGCCTGCAGTCACGCTGAGGCGGGCGGCCACGCCGTACGGTAAGCGCATGTCCACCCGCGCCTCCGACGCCACCGCGCCGCCCGTGCCCCTCCTGCTGCGGCTGCGGGGGATCCGCCCGTCGCTGTCGCCCGCCGAGGACCGGGTGGCCGAGCAGGTGCTCGCCGACCCGCGCGCGGCCGCGGCCCTGACCATCAGCGAGCTCGCGGCGACGGCGCGGACCTCGGAGACGACGGTGCTGCGGTTCTGCCGCCGGCTGGGGCTGCCCGGGTACCCCCAGCTGCGCCTGGGCCTGGCCGAGGAGAGCGCCCACCCGCGGTCCGCCGCCGCGGCCGACACCGACATCAGCGCCAAGGACTCGATCGACGACATCATCGCCAAGGTCGCCTGGGTCGACGCGAGCGCGGTCGAGGAGACCGCCCAGCAGCTCGACCGGCAGGCCCTCGCGGCCACCGCCGCTGCGGTGGCCGCGGCCAAGCGGGTCGACATCTACGGCATCGGCGCCAGCGCGATCGTCGGCACCGACCTCCAGCAGAAGCTGCACCGCATCGGTGTGGTGGCCTTCGTGTGGAACGACCCGCACATCGCCCTCACCAGCGCCACGCTGCTGTCGGCCGGTGACGTCGCGATCGGCATCTCGCACTCCGGCACGACGAGCGAGACCATCGCCGCCCTCGACGCAGCGCGGGGCAGGGGGGCCACGACGGTCGCCGTGACCAACTTCCCGGTCTCGCCGCTCGCGGGGGAGGCCGACCTGGTGCTGACCACGGCGGCCAGGGAGACCAGCCTGCGGTCGGGCGCGACGGCCAGCCGCATCGCGGCCCTGACGGTCGTCGACTGCCTGTACATCGCTGTGGCACAACGGAACCTGCCCCGGGCGCGCAAGGCGGTCAAGGAGACGCGCCAAGCTGTCGCGAGCCGTCACGTCGACCCGCAGACGTGACTGATTCACACCATTGACGCATACGGCGTAGGAAAGTAACCTCGGCCGCGTGACCAGCCACGTGAGCGTCAGCGCGCCCACCGAGGAACGCCATCCCGGGACCACCGCGATCGACACGCGGTCGACCCTGGACATCCTGCGGCTCCTCAACGACGACGACGCCAAGGTGGCCCCGGCGGTCGCGGGGGTGCTGCCAGAGCTGGCGGTGCTCGTCGACCGCGCCGTGGCCTCGATCCGGGCCGGCGGGACCGTGCACTACTTCGGCGCCGGCACGTCGGGGCGGCTGGCCGTCCTCGACGCCGCCGAGCTGCTGCCGACCTTCAACGCCCCCGAAGGCCTGTTCGTCGCCCACCACGCTGGCGGCCTCGGTGCCCTCCTGCGCGCCGTCGAGAACGTCGAGGACGACGTCGAGGCCGGGCGCCGCGAGGCAGAGAGCCTGCGCGCCGGCGACCTGGCGATCGGGCTCACGGCCTCGGGCCGTACGCCGTTCGTCGGCGGGGCGCTGGCCAGGGCCCGCGAGCTCGGCGCCGTCACCGCGCTCGTGACCTCCAACCCCGAGGCCGCCCTTGCCCGGCACGTCGACCACCTGCTGGCCGCACAGACCGGGCCCGAGGTCCTCACCGGCTCGACCCGCCTCAAGGCGGGGACGGCGCAGAAGCTCATCCTCAACTCGTTCTCGACGGCGGTGATGATCCGCCTCGGCCGGACCTGGTCCAACCTCATGGTCGACGTCGTCGCCACCAACGCCAAGCTCCGCGGCCGCGTGCTGCGGATCCTGCAGGAGGCCAGCGGCGCGAGCGAGGGCGACGCCCGGCTGGCGCTCGAGCAGGCCGACGGCGAGCTCAAGCCAGCCCTGCTGTCGCTGCTCGCCGGCACCGACGCGGCCACCGCCCGGGCCGCGATCGTCCAGCACGACGGCTCGGTCGCCCAGGCCCTGGCCGCCCTCGCTCCCACGACAACCCCGACCACCCCACCGCAGTCCCTGACAGGAGACCGTTCATGACTCGTCCAGCGCGCAGGTCCACCGCCCTCGTGGCCGTCCTCGGCGCCACCGCCGCCCTCGCCGCCTGTGCTCCTTCCGGCGGAGGCTCGGACTCCGGCAGCGGTGACAAGGGCACGACCCTGACGGTCTGGTCGTGGCGAGTCGAGGACGAGGCCGCCTACACCAAGATCTTCGACGCGTACGAGAAGGCCCACCCGGGCGTCACGGTGGACTTCAAGGCGTTCAAGGCCACCGAATACAACAAGATCCTCGCGACCGGCCTCGCCGGGTCGGACGGCCCCGACGTGCCGCAGGTCCGCTCCTACGGGCAGCTGCAGACCACTGTCGCGTCCGACGCGCTCGTCCCGCTCGACGGCAAGGTCGACCTGGCCGGCTGGGACGACAACGTCGTCGCCAGCGCCAAGGGCAAGGAGGACGGCAAGATCTACTCGGTGCCGCTCGCCCGCCAGACGACCGTGATGTTCTACAACGAGGACGCGTTCGCCAAGAACGGCCTCAAGGCACCCACGACGTGGGACGAGTTCATGGCCGCGAACACCAAGCTCGCCTCGGCCGGCATGACGCCGATCGCGGTCGGGGCCAAGGACGACTGGACCCTGCCGATCGTGCACGAGGTCCTGGCGGCACCGCGGTTCGGCGGCAAGGCGTTCCAGGACCAGGTCGCCAGCGGCAGCAAGGACTTCACCGACCCCGACTGGGTCGCCTCGGTCAAGGTCGTGAAGGACCTCGAGAAGTTCATGCCCAAGAACGTCACCGGCGTGGCCGTGACCGACGCCCAGACGCTGTTCACCGCCGGCAAGGCGGCCATGCTGCCCGGCGGCTCCTACGACCTCGCGGTGCTGCAGAAGGCCAACCCGCAGATGAAGATCGGCGTCATGCAGGTCCCGCCGCCGCCCGGCTCGCCGAGCGGCTCCGAGGCCACCACAGCCGGCTGGGCCGACGGCAACTTCGCCGTCTCCAAGAAGTCGACGCACCAGGCGCAGGCCATGGACCTCGTGAAGTGGATGTCCACCAAGGAGTTCGGCCAGATGGTCGCCGACGACGTCAAGCAGATCTCCGCGGTCCCCGGCGTCGAGTACAAGGACCCGCTGCTCAAGTCGATGAGTGACAACTACCAGAAGGCGGGCTCGCCCTACCTGCTGCTCACCGACTTCCGCTACGGCGCTCCCTCGGGCACCGACCTGCTCGGCAAGGGGATCCAGCAGCTGCTCCTCGGCAGCAAGGACGCCTCGGCGGTGAGCAAGGACCTCGACACCGGCGTCAAGACCTGGTTCAAGCCGGCCTCGTGACCCGTCGCACCGGACTGCTGTTCGTCCTGCCGGCCCTGCTGCTCTTCGGGATCTTCGTGCTCTACCCCATGGGCACGGCGTTCTCGTACGCGTTCTTCGAGTGGCGGGGCACGGCACGGGGCGCGTTCGCGGGCCTGGACAACTTCCACACCCTGTTCACCCGCGCGCCGTTCACCACCGACCTGCCCCGCGCGCTGCTGCACAACATCCTGTTCTTCGTCGGGACGATGGCGTTCCAGAACACCATCGGCCTCGGGGTGGCGTTCCTGCTGCACCGCCGGGCCCGCACCCGGCGGCTGCTGCAGACGCTCTACGCGATGCCCTACCTCGTGAGCCCGATCGTCATCGGCTACCTGTGGACGCTGCTGCTGTCGCCGACCTTCGGCCCGGTCAACCAGCTGCTCACCAAGGTCGGCCTCGACTCGTGGGCGCTGCCGTGGCTGGGTGACCCGAAGACGGCCCTGTGGGTCGTGGTGCTCGTGAGCGTGTGGCAGTGGATCGGCTTCCCGGTCCTGCTGTACGGCGCCGCGCTCGGTGGGGTGCCCGATGAGCTGACCGAGGCCGCCCGCGTCGACGGCGCCAGCAACCGGCAGGCCTTCCAGAAGGTGACGCTGCCGCTGCTGGTCCCCGCGATCGGCACGGTCTCGGTGCTGACCTTCATCTTCGCGATGGAGGCGTTCGCCCTGCCCTACGCGTTCGGTGGTTCGACCGGAAACCCCGCTGGGTCAACGGACTTCGTGTCGCTGCTGTTCTACCGCACCGCCTTCGACTCCGGCTCGGTCGACGCGATCGGCAGCTCGTCGGCACTGGCGACCCTGCTGTTCATCGTCATCTTCGGCGGGGCCGTGGCGGCCACGTCGGTGCTGCGACGCCACGAGCGGAGGATCACCGCATGAGCGTCGTCGCGCCGGCAGCCACGGCGGCCCCTGACGCCCCGGTCCTCGCGCAGCCGAAGGGGCCACGGCGCCGTACCGGTCAGAAGCCCGTCGGCGGCGTCGCGGCGAGCATCGTGCTGTGGGGGTACGCGGCCATCGCGCTGGTCCCGCTGCTGCTCATGGTCGTCAGCTCGTTCCGCACCAACGCCGACCTCATCACCGACCCGCTCGGGCTGCCGTCGCCGGTGTCGACCCAGAGCTACCGCGAGGCGTGGACGACCGGCAGCTTCGCCACCTACTTCGGCAACTCCCTGCTCGTCACCGTCGGAGCCGTCGCCCTCTCCACGGTCGTCTCGACGATGGCTGCCTACGCGCTGGCGCGGGTGCACTCGAGGGCGTTCCGCGCGCTGGAGTCGCTGTTCCTGTCGGGCCTGATGCTGCCCATCCACCTGGCGATCCTGCCGATCTTCTACCTGTTCGACGGCCTCGGCCTGATCGACTCCCGGTTCGGCCTGGCTCTCATGTACGGCGCGTCCGGGGTGCCGTTCTCGATCTTCGTCCTCACGACGTTCTTCCGGCAGCTGCCCGGGGAGCTCGAGGAGGCCGCGGCGCTCGACGGCGCGTCGCCGTGGCAGACGTTCTGGCGGATCATGGTGCCGCTGGTGCGTCCTGCGCTGGCGACCGTGGCCGTCTTCAGGTTCGTGCCGATCTGGAACGACTTCCTCTTCCCGCTCGTCCTGCTGCGGCGCGAGGAGAAGTACACGTTGCCCGTCGGCCTGACGACGTTCTTCGGCGAGAACGCGACCAACTACTCGGCCGTGTTCGCGGGCCTGGTCATCACCACCATCCCGCTCATCGTGCTGTTCCTGGTCGCCACGAAGCAGATCGTCGCGGGATTGACCGCCGGCATGTCCAAGTGATCCCATCGCCCGCGTGAGCAACGGGGCCTGGGTCGCGGCCGTCGACGCCTGTGTCGCCGCGGTCGACATCGGCGGCTCCGGCCTGCGGGTGCAGGTGCTGCGCGGTGGGCAGACCGGCCCGGTGCGCACTGCCCCCGGGGTGCGTATCCAGCCCGGCGGGATCGACGTGCCGACCCTGGCGCTCGCGGCCCGGGGTCTGCTCGCGCAAGAGCTGGAGGACAGAGCCCCCGACGTCGTGGTGTGGTCGATGCGTGGGCTGCTCTTCCTCGCCGACCGAGACGAGGTGCTGCGTACGGTGCGGTCGACCCTCAGAGCCGCGCGCACCGTCGTCGTCAGCGACGCCGTCGCCAACCTCGTGGGCGCCCTCGGCGGCCTGCGCCCCGGAGCCGTGGTTGCGGCCGGGACCGGGGCGGTCGCGTTCGGCACGGACTTCGCCGAGACCTGGCGTCGGGTCGACGGCTGGGGCCACGTGCTCGGCGACGTGGGTTCGGCTGCCTGGCTCGGCCTCGAGGGACTGCGGGCGGCCCTGCGCGCACACGACGGACTGCCTTCGGGTTCGCGGGCGCTGCTGCGGTCGAGTACGGCGGCGTTCGGTGAGCCGGCGACGTGGCCGCGGCAGGTGATGAACGCGCCCGACGCCCCCGAGCGGCTGGCAGAATTCGCCCCCGCCGTCGCGGACGCGGCAGCCACCGACCCGGTCTGCGCCGACCTGTGCACCCGAGGGGGAGAGGGACTGGGCGACGCGCTGCTCGCCGCGGCGGCGGGCCTGCCCGACCCCGTACTGGCCGCGACCGGAGGGGTGCTCGGTGCCACACCCGTGCGGGAAGCGTTGGAGCAGCGGCTCGCTCGCGACGGGCGGGCGCTCACCGCGGCCGAGGGCAGCGCGCTCGACGGCGCCCGGCTGCTGGGTGCCCACCTCGTGGAGACGGGCGGCCTCCCCACGCACGCGTCATACCTGCTCATCGGCTGACACCCCACGAACGGCCCGTGGGGCGAGCAAGAAGGGCAAGGAGAAAGGCCCCCGCGCAAGCTTGGGGGCCATCTCGTGTGGCGGAGGACAGGGGACCCGCCTTCGCGGCCGGCTCGTTCCTCGCCGCCCGCTCAGGCTCCCGTCACCACCTACCTCCGCACATGAGAAAGGCCCCCGCGCAAGCTTGGGGGCCATCTCGTGTGGCGGAGGATAGGGGATTCGAACCCCTGAGAGCTTTCACTCAACACGCTTTCCAAGCGTGCGCACTAGGCCACTATGCGAATCCTCCGCGGGCGAGGCTACACGGGCGGGGGCCCCGTCCTGAAATCGTCAGCTGGGGGAGCCTGCCGGGGGTCCCACGAGCAGCGCGAGAGTGGTCAGCGCAGCCACCGCGAGGAGCGCCACGGCGGCCGCGGCGAGGGGTCGGGCGAGCATGCGCGCCTGCACCCTCTCGGGCAGCGAACGCGGGGTCTCGCCCCCGACGGAGAGCCGCCAGCCGCCCTCGAGCAGGTGGCGGCGCTCGGCCCGCCAGTCGAACCACACGGTCATGAACGGCGGTACGGCGCTGGCGAGCCCGAGCAGCGTCACGCCCGCCGACCAGCGCTGGTTCACGGCGACGAACAGCGTGCCGAGGCAGTAGGCGATGAACACGATGCCGTGCAGCATGCCGAACACCTGCACGCCCAGCTCGGTGGTGCGGGTGGCGTACTTGAGCACCATCCCGAGCAACAGCAGGGCCCAGGTCGTGGCCTCGGCGACGGCGAGGCGGCGGAAGAGGACGAGCGGTGACATGGGGGCTCCGGGGTCGGTGCGGACGACGTGCGGGGGATGTCGGCCCATTGTCTCAAGAGGGGATTGGCTGCCACGGCACGGCCCCGTCTACACTGGCGACCGGCACCCCGCGTGGTGGTACCTCTCCGAACTCCCCCAGGGCAGGAATGCAGCAAGGGTAGGAGAGCTCTTCCAGGTACGCGGGGTGTCCCTGTGTCTGCGGGGCTTCAGGCCGGGGTTGGCTCACGCCCTGAGCCCGCGCGGAGGTCAGGCGCGGTGGGCCTCGTCGAGGCGGCGTACGCGGCGCATCCCGAAGATCGCGGTGCCGGCGGTGAAGAGCACCAGCACCACGAGCCCGTGGCCGACCCCCGAACGCCCCAGGGCCGCGGTCGCCGCGACGACACCGACGACGGCGAGCAGCAGCGGCCGTGAGTACCAGAACACGACCGAGATGACGGCCGAGCCACCCGAGAACAGCGACACCGGCGGCAGCCCGCGGAACGCCGCCATGAGGTGCGCCGCGGCGACGAGCCCGGTCACGGCCAGCGGCCACCAGATCGCGGTGGTCCCTGCCGACGGGGACGTGATCGTGGTGACCGCCCCGGTGAGGAGGGCCACGACGGCGTACAGGGCCGACGGCACGAGCAGGTGGGCCCTGGCCTCGTCGCGGAACGGCAGCCCGATGAGCGCCGGCGTCCCGGCGTTGTCGCCCTGCAGGCGCACACCCTCCGACCACGCGCCATACCCGAGGTAGGCGGCGAGGATGCCCACGAAGGCGACGATGCTGGGTACGCCCGGGGTCGTGGAGTGGGCCAGCGCCCAGGAGCCTCCGACGGTGAGGACCAGGCCGGCCACGACCGCCCCGGGGGAGCGGCGCAGGCCCAGGGCGTCGCGCGCGGCGACGACGCCGACCGGCCCGTGGGCGCGAAGGCGGGTGTGGCGCAAGCGGGTGTTGGGCGCCGCGACGTCGAGTCGTGCGGCGCGCAGGTCGCCGGCGAGGACGGCGCCACCGACGGTGACCGCCCGGGCCGACTGGGTGCGCAGGCCGACGTGGTGCAGGGCGCGCAGCGACCGCCGTTCGCGCAGGACCGTCGAGGGCCCCCGCATGCCGGTCGGCCACGAGCGCACCTGGCCCCACAGCCACGCGCCGGCGACGGCGAGGCCGAGCAGGATTCCGCCCAGCGTGGAGGGCAGCAGCGCGAGCGGCGAGGCGACCTTGGCCACGACCATGCCGGTGCCGACCACCGCGCCGGTGAGCAGCCCGCCGAGCAGGCAGGCCAGGAAGCTGAGGCGCCACCAGCGCCGCAGGACCACCGCGCGGTCGAGCGCGCTCGTCGCGACGTGGTCGAGGTAGGGCAGGTCGGGCACCACCGGTCCGCGGATCGACCCGACGCGGAACGCGAGCAGCACCAGGGCGAGCACGACGGCGCCGATGACCAGCACCCCCTGCACCCCCGTGAGGTGGCGCGACAGCCAGGCCGGGTCGACGAAGATGAAGAACGCGCGCGAGGCCGGGACCCCGTAGACCAGGGAGGCGATGACGGCGACGTAGGCGGCGTACACCGCGTTGCCCGCGCTCCGGTCGGCCTCGCCGCCGTGGATCACCTCGCGCGCCTGCGCGAGGCGCTCGCGGTCGGTGGTGGGCGCGCTGGCCGGGGTGGTGGTCGCGCTCATGCGCCGGTGATGTCGAGGACCTTGTCGGCCAGCGCCGAGGTCATCACCGGGTCGTGGCAGGCGACGACGAGCGCCGTGCCGGAGGCCTTGCGCGCGCGCAGGATCTCGGTGAGCAGCTCGCGCTTGTGGGTGTCGAGGCGCTGCTCGGGCTCGTCGAGCAGCAGCACCTGGGACGGCCGGAACAGCACCATCGCGAGGTGGAAGAGCTGCTGCTGCCCGGAGGAGAGCTCGTGGGGGAACCGCTCGGAGAGGTGGTCGATCTCGAGGGTGGCCAGCATCGCGTCGGCCCGCTCGTCGGCGGTGTCGATCGCCCCGCCCCACGTCGAGTCGATGAGCACGAGGTGGTCGATGAGCGTGAGGTCGCGGTATGCCGTGGGCGAGCCGACCAGCGCCGCGACCCGCGCGCGGGTCGCCGCGTCGCGTTCGTCGAGGGGTCCGTCGTCGAGGGTGGCGGTGCCGGTGGAGGGCTCGAGGGCGCCGGCGAGGACCTTGAGCAGGGTCGTCTTGCCGCTGCCGTTGGCGCCGCGCAGCACGACGCACCGGCCCGAGCGGACGGTGAGGCTGACCGGCGCCAGCAGCACCGCCCCCTCGATGTCCTTGCCGGCCTTGGACACCTTGATGGTGACCGGTGCGGCAGGGGTGCCGTCACCCGTGGCGGTGACCGCGTCGCCGGCCTGAGCTCGTCGTCCGAACATGGACCTCCCTCGTCACCGGCCAGTGTGTCACCGGGTCGCGGGCGGCCGTGCCGGCAGCCTCAGGAACGGTTCAGGGAGCCCGGGGTTGGCGCGGGGACGAGTCCGGCACGGGCCCCTGCGGAGCCCTCGGCGGCGGGTGCCTCGTGTCAGGCGCGGCGACTAGGGTTCCCCTCGTGAGCACCGCCCTGTACCGCCGCTACCGGCCCGAGTCCTTCGCCGACGTCATCGGGCAGGAGCACGTCACCGAGCCGCTCATGCAGGCGCTGCGCACCGGCCGCGTCAACCACGCCTACCTGTTCTCCGGCCCCCGCGGCTGCGGCAAGACCACCAGCGCCCGCATCCTGGCGCGCTGCCTCAACTGCGAGCATGGCCCGACCCCCGACCCGTGTGGCGTGTGCGAGTCGTGCGTGGCGCTGGCCCGAGGCGGCTCCGGCTCGGTCGACGTCATCGAGATCGACGCCGCCAGCCACGGTGGTGTCGACGACGCCCGCGACCTGCGCGAGCGCGCGTCCTACGGCCCGGCGCAGAGCCGCTTCAAGATCTACATCATCGACGAGGCCCACATGGTCACCCCGCAGGGCTTCAACGCCCTGCTCAAGATCGTCGAGGAGCCGCCGGAGCACGTGAAGTTCGTCTTCGCGACGACCGAGCCCGAGAAGGTCATCGGCACCATCCGCAGCCGCACGCACCACTACCCCTTCCGCCTCGTGCCGCCGGGCCAGCTGTCCGACTACATGCAGCGGCTGTGCGAGCAGGAGGGCGTCGCCGTGGCGCCGGGGGTGCTGTCGTTCGTCACCCGCGCCGGCGGCGGCTCGGTCCGTGACTCCCTGTCCGTGCTCGACCAGCTCATCGCCGGGTCCACCGACGAGGGCCTCACCTACGAGAGCGCCGCGGCCCTGCTCGGGTTCACCGACGGCGAGCTGCTCGACGCCACCATCGACGCCTTCGCCGTGGGTGACGCCGCCGGGGTGTTCCACCAGGTCGACCGGGTCATCGAGACCGGGCTCGACCCCCGCCGGTTCGTCGAGGACCTGCTCGAGCGGCTGCGTGACCTCATCGTCGTCGCGGCCGTGCCCGACGGTGCCTCCTCGGTCCTGCGCGGCCTGCCGGAGGACCAGCTCGAGCGGATGCGCGAGCAGGCGGCGGCGTTCGGCAACGGCGCCCTGTCGCGGGCCGCCGACATCGTCAACGCCGGCCTCACCGAGATGTTCGGCGCCACGGCGCCCCGCCTGCAGCTCGAGCTCATCTGCGCCCGTGTCCTGCTCCCGGGTGCGTCCGGCGAGAGCGGGTACGCCGCACGCCTCGACCGCCTCGAGCGTCGCCTCGACGTCGAGGGCGTGCCCACCGTGGCCGCCCGCGCTCAGGCGCCGGTCCAGCCGGTCGCGTCCGCCGCCGCCCCGGAGCCCGTACCCGCCACCCCGCTGTCCGCGCCCTCGAGCGTCCGGGTGCCGGAGTCGTCCTCGCCGGAACCCGCAGCCGTGCCGAAGTCGTCCCCAGCGCCGGAGACCGCCGCGGTGCCGGAGCCGGCCGCGGCGACCTCGGCGGCCGAGCAGTCCCAGCAGTCCCGACCCGAGCCGGTTCAGCAGTCCCGTCCCGGGCCGGTCGCGTCAGTGGAGCCCGAGCGCGTCCCGCAGGCAACGGTCCAGCACGCACCGGTCCAGCAGACGCCGGCCAAGCCTGAGCCGCAGGAGGCCGGTCGGCCGCAGGCCGGTGGCCTCGACACTGCTGCCATCCGTCGCGCGTGGCCGGACATCCTGGCCTGGATCTTCAAGCACAAGCGCACGACCTGGACGCTGCTGTCGGAGCACGCGACCGTCCACGAGTTCGACGGTCGCCGGGTCATCCTCGGCATCTCGACCGTCGGCATCGCCAACACCTTCCGGCACGGCCCCCACGCCGACCTCGTCCGCCAGGCACTCATCGACGTGCTCGGCGTCGACGCCCGTGTCGAGGGCATCCCGGTCCCCGACGCCCGCCTGTCGGCCCCCAGCGGCGAGTCCCACCCGGTGGTCGGTCGCGAGGAGACCTCCCAAGGCTTCCACGAGCCGGGTTCCGGAGCGTCGTCCTCGGGACCCGAGGCGGGAGGCGGACCCATGGCCGGGGCCGGTGCCTCCGGTCCGGCAAGCAGCGGGCACTCCAGCGGCGGGGCATCCTCCTCCGGTGACGCAGGCGGACGCGCAGCCGCCGCCTACGCAGCCACCGGTGCGGTGGCGCCCACGCCCGAGTCCGGAGACGGAGGCTGGGCCGGCGCCGCCTCCGCGCCGGGAAGCGGCCCCTCGTGGGCGACCGAGCCCGGCCCCGGCGCACCGGGTTCCCAGGGAGCGCCGGCCGTCGCCGTGGCCCCCGCCCCGCCCGGCTCCCTGCTGGCCCGAGCCAAGGCCGAGGTCGCCGCCGAGGAGCCCGAGCGCAAGCCGGAGACCTACGTGGCCGACGACAGCGCGGCCAGCGACGACGACGAGGACATCGAGGCGGTCGGCGACGTGGGTCGCCCCGTCATCGAGCGCATCCTCGGCGGCAGGGTCATCGACGAGGGCTGAGCCCGTGTTGACCCGGCCGACCGCCGCCGAACGAGCCGCCGCCCTCCCCGGTGACGGGCTCGTGGCCCCGGCGGACGTGGTCATGGACCGCGCGTTCAGCCTGCCGGCACCCCCGGATGCGGTCTGGCCGTGGCTGGTGCAGCTCGGCAAGCGGAGGGCCGGCTGGTACCTGCCGGGTTTCCTCGAGCGGGTCGTCCCGCCGTCGCGCAGGGGCCTGCGGCACCTCGACGACCGGCTCGGGCACCTGGCGGTGGGTGACGTCATCCCCGACTGGGGCGGCCGCGACGCCACGTTCACGGTGGCCTCGCTCGAGCCGTCGCAGCACCTGCTCCACACCTCCACCCGGGGACACACCCGCCTGACCTGGTGCCTGCGCCTCCGGCCCGAGGACGGCGGGGGCACCCGCCTGCACCTGCGGCTGCGCATGGCACCGGTGCGGCACCCGCTGCTCGCCGCGCGGTTCGGCGGCCTCGTCGACCAGCTGACGGTGATGGGCCTCGCGGCCGGGCTGCGCGAGCGCGTCCGGTCGGTGTCCGAGGCCCCACCGGCCGGTGGCTGACACCGTCAGGGCATAGGCTCACCCGTGTGTACGAAGGCGTGGTCCAGGACCTGATCGACGAGCTCGGGCGGCTGCCCGGGGTCGGCCCCAAGAGCGCCCAGCGCATCGCCTTCCACCTCCTGCAGTCCGACGCCGTCGACGTGAAGCGGCTGGTCGACGCGCTGACCGAGGTCAAGGCCAAGGTCCGCTTCTGCGCCACGTGCGGCAACGTCGCCGAGGGTGAGCAGTGCAAGATCTGCGCCGACCCCCGCCGCGACGCCAGCTCGATCTGTGTCGTCGAGGAGCCGAAGGACGTCGTCGCCATCGAGCGGACGCGCGAGTTCCGCGGTCGCTACCACGTGCTCGGCGGCGCGATCAGCCCCATCGAGGGCGTCGGCCCCGACGACCTGCGCATCAAGGAGCTCATGACCCGGCTCGCGTCCGGCGAGGTCACCGAGGTCATCATTGCCACCGACCCCAACCTCGAGGGCGAGGCCACGGCGAGCTACCTCGCCCGGTTCCTGCGGCCCATGGGGCTCAAGGTCACCCGGCTCGCCTCGGGCCTGCCGGTGGGTGGAGACCTGGAGTACGCGGACGAGGTCACCCTCGGCCGCGCGTTCGAAGGAAGGCGGTTGCTCGATGTCTGAGGACCTCAAGGTGCTGGCCGACGAGTCCGCCGGCGACGCGCGGCACTACCTGGCCACCGTGACGGAGGTGGCGTCAGGGTCGGCGCCCGACGCGGCCATCCCCATGACGCTGCTGGCGCTCTCGCAGGCCCTGGTCATGGGCACACGGCTCGCAGCGATCCAGGACATCGTGCCCGCGGAGCGCTTCGAGGCCGACACCACCGAGGCCGAGCTAGACCCGCTGCGCAC
Organism: Phycicoccus sp. Soil748; assembly: GCF_001428025.1. Lineage (GTDB taxonomy): Bacteria > Actinomycetota > Actinomycetes > Actinomycetales > Dermatophilaceae > Pedococcus. The sequence goes on from NZ_LMSC01000006.1 coordinate 327,950, forward strand.
CGGGTTCGCCAACCTGTTCGAGGGCCTCGACGAGTACGCCGACGTCGTCGACCCGGTGACCTCGCCCGAGCTGACCACCGGTTCCCTGTCCAACGACGTCGCCGTGGTCGCCGGCGCGCTGTCGCACGGGCTGCGCCACTTCGACGAGGGGCGGCTGTCCGAGGCCCTGTGGTGGTGGCAGTTCAGCTACCTGTCCGACTGGGGCGAGCGTGCCGCCTCAGCCCTGCGCGTGCTCCAGTCGCTGCTCAGCCACATCCGCCTCGACGCCGACGCGGAGACCATCTCCGAGGCGGAGTTCGACGCGCTGCACCCCTGACGCTGGGTGGCTCGACCGCGCCTCCTCAGGCGATCCGGGTCCCGTTCGGCAGCCGGCGGACCGGGGTGCGCAGCCGGCGCCCGGCCACGGTCGCGGCGCCGGTGCCTGCGAGGAGCAGGAAGGCCAGCCCGTAGGGCCAGACCGGGGCGGTGCCCAGCGCCTTCTCGATGGGGTCCTGGTTGCTGGAGCTGCTCGCCTCGTCCACCCAGCACTCGTCGCTGACGCCGCCGGGGCCGTTGCGCGCCAGCCTCGCCCCGCCGCTGATCCAGCGCATCGGTGTGAAGCCGGCGGAGGTGGACACCTCGTTCCGCTGCGGCGGGCGGGGCTTGGACGGGGCCGCGTCGGCGACGACGACGAACGGGTTGAGCGGGAGCATCCACCAGATCCGCTCGGTGTGGGCCACGTCGGTGGTCCGCGTGAAGGTCGTGCAGTCGGCCCGGGTGGGCTGGCCGGCCTTCATGAGCTGGTCGATCTGCTCCTGCGTCAGCGTCGGGTCGGAGGGGTCGACGTTCGGCGGCTGGTGCGTGTCGTACCAGTTGTCGGGGATCCCGAAGACCGTCTGCTGCTCCTTGTCGGTGACGAGGAACGCCGACAGGGCGAAGCCGATGGTCGTCCCGAAGACGAGCGCACCCATGGCCAGGTAGGTCAGCACCGCCGACGCGATGGGCCGGGCCGTCAGGGTCGAGAACATCAACCCGACCGTGCAGATGACGGCGAGCACGAGCACGAGCACCAGCAGTGACAGCAGGATCCGGCCGAACGAGACGCCGCCCTCGAAGAAGGCCCAGGCCATGAACGGCAGCGCGCTGACGAGGAACGCCATCGACAGCGCCCAGGCGGCCACCAGCTTGCCGAGCACGATGTCCCAGTGCGTGAGCAGCGTGGTCTGCAGCGTGGCGAGCACCCCGTGCTCGCGGTCCCCGTTGACCGAGGTCGCGGTGAGCGAGGGCACGATGAGCATGGCCAGGCCGAGGACGAAGAAGACGACGACGTCGTACATCGCCTCGCCGGAGCGCAGCTGCTCGTCGTTGGTGGCGTAGTAGGCGAGGAACGCCACGAGAGCGATCACCGCGACCCAGATGCCGAGGACCACCGGCCACTTGGAGGTGCGCACCCGCTGGCGCAGCTCGAGGGCGGCGACCGTCCTGATCCCGTGCCAGCTCATCGCCGGTCCTCCGTCGCTGCGAGGTAGGCCGACTCGAGGGCGCCCTGGCTGCGCGCGTAGCCGGTGACGCGGATGCCGTCGCGGACGAGGTCGGCGAGCAGCCGGGCGGCGTTCTCCTCGCCGGCCACCTCCACCTCGGTGAGCCCGCCGCCGACGCGACGCGCGGGCACGTGGTGGTCGGCCAGCCAGGCCGTGAGGCCCTCGAGGTCGAGGGAGTCGATGCGCCACGACGCCGTGGCCGTCAGCGCGTGCTCGTCGTCGAGGCGCTGGGTCTCCAGGCTGCGGCCGCGCGCGACGATGACGGCGCGGTCGGCCACCTCCTGCAGCTCGGTGAGGATGTGGCTGGACACCAGGACGGTCTTGCCCTGGGCGGCGAGGCCGCGCAGGACGTCGCGCAGCTCGATACGGCTGCGGGGGTCGAGGCCGGAGGCCGGCTCGTCGAGCAGGAGGACGCTCGGGTCGTTGATGAGCGCCCGGGCCAGGCCGAGGCGCTGCTTCTGGCCGCGCGACAGGACGCGCGCCCGGCGGTCGGCGAGGTCCTCGAGGTGCACGGTGGCCAGGAGCGCGTCGGTGCGGGTGCGCGCCCGGTCGGGCGCGATCCGGTACGCCGCAGCGACGGTGAGCAGCACCTCCCTCACCGTGAGCGCGTCCCACGTGCCGAACCCGTCGGGCATCCACCCGATCCGCGCACGCACCTCGGTGGGCTGCGTGACGGGGTCGAGCCCGTCGATGCGGATCGCACCCTGGTCCGGGACCAGGAGGGTCGCGAGCATGAGCAGCAGCGTGGTCTTGCCGGAGCCGTTGGGACCGATCAGCGCAGTGACCTCACCGGGGTTGGCGGTGAGGCTGATGCTGTCGACCGCGAGGACGTCGCCGAACGCGCGGCGGACCCCCTGTACCTCGATGGTCATGGGGGGAAGGTAGTGCCTGGGCGCGGCCCCGACGCGGCTTTCGGCGAAGTGGTGCCGAACCGGCGACCGCCCCACCGACCGGCCCAGCCCGGCCGGCGTCTACCGGTGGACCGGCGGCGCGGGGGCGGGGGACAGGGGGGTCGCCTCCGCGAGGTCCGGCCGGTCGTTCCACCGCGCGATGAGGTCGACGGACTTCAGGAGCCGGGTCGAGACCGGCCCCGCTGTGCTCGCGACGTCGACGACCTCACGCACCCAGGTGTCGACGTCGACGCCGGCCGCGACCAGACGGTAGGCGACCGCGATGACGCCGGTGCTCTTCCAGATGCTCTCGCCCGAGGGGATGCCGTGGACGTTGGGACGGCCGCCGAGCAGCTCGTTGAGCCGGCGGCCCACCGCCCGCGGCGGGCCGAGCGGGCAGTAGAGGCTGGGCTCCTCGAAGCTCGGCCCCGCGCCGGCATACACGTGCTGGGGCTCGACCGCGGCGATCCTGGACACGGGCAGGCCGGGCAGGATCCGCACCCCGACGCCCCACGTCACCTGCACCGCCTCGGGCACCTGGCGGGCCCAGGCGACCGTCTCCAGCGCGGTCTCCCAGGTCTCGCCGGGCATGCCGAACATGATGTTGAGCACGGAGGTGACCTCGTGCCGCACCAGGACGTCGACGAGCTGGTCGAGGTGGCGCCGTCGCACCGGTCGGCGGTTGGCCACCAGGACGCTGTCGACCGCCGAGTCGACCGTGATCTCCGGGAAGCCGTTGGTGGCCTTGACGAGCTCGGCCAACCGGTCGGAGAACGGGCGCGGGTTGAGGTATCCGGACCACCGCAGGTCGGGTGCGTAGCCGCGGTCGACGATGCCCTGCAGCACCGCGACGGCGTGGTCCTCGGTGGGCAGGTTGAGCTCCTCGTCGGCGAAGTGGATGTCGCCGACGACCCCGATCTCCCGGGACCGGTCGACGACCTCGCCGATCTCGTCGAGGACGAGGTCGAGGGAGTAGTTGGCGTTGACGCCGGAGGTGTTGGACGAGGTGCAGTAGGAGCAGAACATCCCGCAGCCGGTGCGGGTGCGGACCGGGGCCGAGAAGACCGGGGCGAACAACGGGTCGCGCCGCGTGGTCGTCGCCAGGGCGGCGGTTGCGGGGCGCACCGGCAGCGTGCAGCCCCGGTGGACCAGGCCGTCGACCCCCGACAGGGGTGCCGACGTCCGGATCCGGTGCGCGAGGTCGACGACCGCGGCCTCGCCGTTGCCGAGGATGCCGAGGTCGACGCCGAGCGCGTCGAGGAGCATCTGCGGTGCCGTCGGGAACGCCGCGCCGCCCACGACGAAGGTGGCGTCCGGGGCGCCGCGCCTCGCGGCGTCCACGAGGCCCCGGATCTGGCGCAGGAGCGGGGTGCTGTCGCTGGAGGTGTCGGCGCCGTCCGTGGTCTCCACCGGGACCAGGGTGTCGACGACGCGCAGCGAGAAGCCGACGAGGTCGGGGGCCAGCTCGCGCAGGCGGGTGGTGAGGTGCCCCTCGGCCTCGTCCTCGGGCCGTTCGAGGTACGGGTCCACGATCGTCACGACCGCGCCGGAGTCCTCGAGGGCGGTGCGGAGCCGGTACAGGCCGTACGGGGGCACCGGCCGCCAGGTCTGCCAGGGGTTGGCGTGCACCAGGGCGACCCGCATCCCGCCGAGGTCGGCCCGCATCACCGGGGCCGGCGTCTGGCTGCGCATGGCTCGGGCTCGTCCTCCCTGTCGGGTTCGGTCAGCGGTGGTGTCGGGCGGGCGCCCGGGTGGTGCGCCCGGATCGTCGCACGTTCACTCCGTACGGCGGTCCGACCACTCCGCAGGCCGGTCCGGCCGGGCTTCGGCGCCGGCGTCGCGGGGGATGTCGGTGCGGGCGTCGGTGGGCGTCGCCGCACCGGCCAGCAGCACGACGTCGAGGTGGTGCCAGCTGCGCGCGGCCACCGCGAGGGCGGTGAGCCCGGCGAGCGCGAACGACCACCGGGGGCCGAGGTAGCCACCGGCGAGCGCGCCCAGGCCGAGGGCGACCATCGACGCGAGGCGGCTGGCGCCGTTCGCCGCGGCACTGACCTTGCCCCGGTCGGCCTCGACGGTGCGCGTGAGCAGCACCGGCCAGAGGCACACCGTCGAGGCCATCACGAACACCCCGATCCCCGCGAAGGAGAGGGCGAGCACCAGCTCGTCGGGAGCGGCGCCCGCCACGAGCATGGACGCGCCGGCCCCCGCCACGCCGCCGATCGCCAGGCGCACGCGTGAGCGCTCGGTGCGCATCTGGGAGGCCCAGGCGGCGCCGGCCACGGTGCCGGCGGCGCTCGCGGCCTGGACCAGGCCGAAGACGGTCGTCGACGCGTCGAGGCTGTCCCGGACGAGGAAGACCTCGAGCACGTTGGCCGTCTCCAGGGCCAGCACGAAGGGCACCATCGACGACAGCAGGGTCCAGCTGACGGGGTCGGCGTGCAGCACCCGGAAGCCCGCCGCCGACCAGACCTGGGCGGCGAGGGTGAGCGGGGCGGCGTGCCGGTCACCGCGCCGCCGGGTCCGCACGGCGGCTGCGGCGGCGGCGAGGGCCACGAAGGCGCCGAGGGCGATCCACAGGGGTGCGTCGTGACCGAAGTGACCGGCGCTCACGCCGGCCACCGCGGCACCGACCACGCCGGTGACGGCGAGCGCCCCCTGCTGGACGGCCGTGGCCCGGCCCAGGTTGTGCTCGCCGACGGCTCGCGGCAGCAGCGCGGCCCAGGTCGGGTTGGCGAAGGACTGGCCGAGCTGCAGGGCGATGACGAAGAGGTACATCTGCGGTCCGGTGCCGGTCAGCACGAGGCCGGCCAGGGCGGCGGCCTGCACGAGCGAGGCGGTGACCAGGACCCGCCGGGAGTCGCAGCGGTCGGCGACGTGCCCGGCGATCCCCACGGTGAGCGCCATCGGCAGGGCGAAGGCGGCGAGGAGCAGTGCCATACCGCTGGCGCCGCCCCCCTCGTCGTGCACCCGGAGGGTCAGCGCGAACAGCGTGAGGGTGTCGCCGGTGTAGGACAGGACCCGGGCCGGGAGGATGACGCGCAGGTCGCGGATGCGCCAGAGCGCGCCACGGCCTCGGCTCCTGGCACCCATGGTCACAACCCCTGACATGTCCAACCCGCTGCGTGCGCGATGGCATCGGCGGGGCCCCTGCTTGACCCGCGGCGCCTCGACGCGAAGCCGGAGGAGCCACATTCCGCCTACGGTGCAGCAGGTTGCACTGTAAACGGCACGGGGGCCTCGTGCCGCTCGAACGAGCAGGTGAATCCGTGGACCGCGGCCCACCCCGGCTGGGTACGGCGTCCGCGTGGCTGCCGCCCGCGCGGCCCGACGCCCGTGGGGTCCGGCGTCCGGTATGCGGCGGCCGCGTCCCACCATGAGGACGGTCGTTAGACTGGCCGCTCCGCGCGGACGTGGACCCCACGTGCGCCCCCTGCACCGTCGTCTGGTCCCCAGGAGTCCCACCGTGCCGATCGTCGTCCAGAAGTACGGCGGCTCATCGCTGGCTGACGCCGCCAGCATCAAGAGGGTCGCCCGCCGGATCGCCGAGGCGAAGAAGGCCGGCAACGACGTCTGCGTGGCCGTGTCGGCCATGGGTGACAGCACCGACGAGCTGCTCGACCTCGCCAACGAGGTCAGCCCCCAGCCCCCGCCGCGCGAGATGGACATGCTGCTCACCGCGGGTGAGCGCATCTCGATGGCGCTGGTCGCCATGGCCATCGCCGACCTCGGCTACACCGTGCGCTCCTTCACCGGCAGCCAGGCAGGCGTCATCACCGACTCCTCGCACGGCAAGGCGCGCATCATCGACGTGACGCCGGGCCGGGTGACCGACGCCCTCGACAAGGGCCACATCGTCATCGTCGCCGGGTTCCAGGGCGTCAGCCAGGACACCAAGGAGATCACCACGCTGGGCCGTGGTGGCACCGACACCACCGCCGTCGCGCTGGCCGCCGCCCTCGGCGCCGACGTGTGCGAGATCTACACCGACGTCGACGGCGTGTTCACCGCCGACCCGCGCATCGTCCCCGCGGCCCGCAAGATCGCCCGCATCTCCAACGAGGAGATGCTCGAGCTCGCCGCCTCCGGCTCCAAGGTGCTGCACCTGCGCAGCGTCGAGTACGCCCGCCGCTTCGGCATCCCGATCCACGTCCGCAGCTCCTTCTCCGCGAAGGAGGGCACCATCGTCACGGACACCCCCACCACCACCACCGCAGGAGAGACCGTGGAAGCCCCCATCATCGCCGGTGTCGCCCACGACCGGAGCGAAGCGAAGATCACGGTCGTCGGCGTCCCCGACCACCCCGGCAAGGCCGCCGAGATCTTCCAGACCTGCGCCGACGCCGAGATCAACATCGACATGATCGTCCAGAACGTGTCGGCGACCGAGACCGGCCTGACCGACATCTCGTTCACCTGCCCCAAGACCGACGGGCAGACCGGCGTGCAGGCCCTGCGCAAGGTGCAGGACTCGGTGGGGTTCAGCTCGATCCAGTACGACGACCAGATCGGCAAGCTGTCGCTCGTGGGTGCCGGCATGCGGTCCCACCCGGGCGTCTCGGCCACCTTCTTCAAGGCGCTGGCCGACACCGGCGTCAACATCGAGATGATCTCCACCTCCGAGATCCGCATCTCCGTCGTCACCCGTGCGGAGGTGCTCGACGACGCCGTCCGTGCGGTCCACACGGCGTTCGGGCTCGACTCCGCCGACGGGGAAGCCGTCGTCTACGGGGGCAGCGGCCGGTGAGCTCACTCGCCTCGAGGGCCCCCAGGCCGACCCTGGCCCTGGTGGGTGCGACGGGCGCGGTGGGCTCGGTCACCCAGCAGGTGCTTGCGATGCGGGCCGACATCTGGGGGGAGATCCGGGCTGCCGCCGCGCCCGAGGACGCCGGCACCGAGCTGACCGTCTGCGGTCGCGACGTCGTCGTCCAGCACCTCACGCCGGAGTTCTTCGACGGGGTCGACATCGCCCTCGTGGACCTGCCCGCACCGGTCGCCGCCCACTGGGCCCCGGTCGCGGCGGCCCGTGGCGCGGTCGTCATCGACAACAGCTCGGCGCTGCGCGGCGACCCCGACATCCCGCTGGTGGTGCCGGAGGTCAACCCGCTCCAGGTCCGCAACCGCCCCAAGGGCATCATCGCCAACCCTGGTGCCACGACGCTCACGATGATCGACGCGCTCGGCGTGCTGCACACCGGGTGGGAGCTCACCGAGCTCGTCGTCGCCACCTACCAGGCGGCCTCTGGTGCAGGACGCGCCGGTATGGCGCGCCTGCACGACGAGCTCGAGGTGGTGGCCGGCCACCGCGAGCTGGGCCAGCAGCCCGGCGACGTGCGCCGCCTCATCGAGTTCGAGCTCGGCACCGAGTCGCCCTTCCCGGCTCCGCTGGCCCTCAACGTGCTGCCCTGGATCGGGACCGCGGCCGAGGATGGCTGGACCACCGAGGAGCTCAAGATCCGCAACGAGACCCGCAAGGTGCTCGGCCTCCCTGACCTGCGCGTGTCGGCGACCTGCGTCCGCGTCCCGGTCGTCTCGACGCACTCGGTGGCGGTGCACGCGACGTTCGCCCGGCCGATCGACGTCGACGAGGCCCGGCAGGCGCTCATCGAGGCGCCGGCCGTCGTCGTGCTCGACGACCCGGAGACGACCGAGTTCCCCACGCCCAACGACACCGTGGGCTCGGACCCCCGGTTCGCGGGGCGGCTGCGCCAGGCGCTCGACTTCCCCAACACGCTCGACTTCTTCATCTGCGGCGACAACCTGCGCAAGGGCGGGGCGCTCAACATGGTGCAGGTCGCCGAGCTCGTCGCCCGAGACCTCGCCGTCGCCGCCTGAGCAGGCCGGTCCCACCCGCTGAGCGGTGGGGTCCCACCGGCTGGGCACCGACCCTGGGCCCGGTGCGCATGCCGGACACTGTCCGTGGGGTCGGCCGTGGGGTCGGTTCGTCGGATGCTTCGTCACGGCTCGGTGACGAACGCGCCGGCGGGCGTGTCGCTTGACATGTGACTCGTGTGACTGATGTGACGATTGGGGCTCCACCGTTGATGAGCCAGGGGGCAGAAGACATGGACGACGAGGACCGCACTCCGACCCGCGTCTGGCGGCGGCACCGGCTGCGCCAGATCATGCTGTTCGTCACCGTCCCGGGGGTGCTGCTCGGCACCGCGAGCATCACCGCTGCCTACTCCAGCGGGTGGATGACGCCGGCCCCGCCCAAGGCGGCCTGCCAGCCCACCATCGTGCCGGCGCCGGCCCGTGGGTCCTTCACGGTCAACGTCATGAACGCCACCGGGGTCAGCGGCACCGCGGCCCAGGTCGCGGCCGGCCTCGGCAAGCGCAAGTTCACCGTCGGCGGCATCAGCAACGCCCCGGACTCCTGGTACGTGACCCCGCCGGCCGTGATCCACCACGGGCCGCAGGGGCTCGACCAGGCGCTGCTCACGGCGACCCAGATCCCCGGCGCCAAGCTCTTCGAGGACACCCGCACCGGCACCACCGTCGACGTCGTCGTCGGCCTGGGCTACAAGGACCTCGTGCCGCTGCCCGCACGGCTCAAGCCGATCCCGTCCGAGGTGGCGGTCAACGTCTACAACACGACCTACAAGACCGGTCTGGCCAAGACCGTCGCCGACGAGGTCGCGGCCCGCGGCTTCAAGGTCAAGGACGTCTCCAACGACCCCCTGCGCACCATGCAGCTCGGCACCGCCGTGATCCGCTACGGCGAGGACGGCGACCTCGCCGCGGCCCTGCTCAAGCAGCACGTCCCCGGCGCGCAGCTCGTCAAGGACGACCGCCGGGGCGCCGGCCTCGACCTGGTCATCGGCAACGCCTACACCGGCCTCACCCCCGCGGCCGACGTGCCGCCGCTGCCCGCGCGACCCAAGCTGCCGACGCCCACGGTCGCCCGCCCCTGCTCCGACAGCTGAGCTGAGCCGTCGCCCGGCGGCGGACCGTGGTTGTCCGGAGGGGACGAACCGGGCACAGTGGTGGCCCGATGCGCCTCCCACACCGGTATGCCGTGCCCCTCCTGGTGCTGCCCCTCGCCCTGGTCGCCGGGTGCGGAGGCGACCCCGCGTCCCCCGCGGCGGACGTCACCGGGGCGATGACGAACACCACGACACCGCCATTCCCCACGACCCCTCCTGGTAGGACCACGACCGCCACGAAGGCCCCGACGAAGGTCACCAAGGCCACCAAGGCGGCCACCGCATCGACCAGGACCACGCGCCGTACCGCGTCGCCGTTGCCCACCCGGGCGGCCGCTCAGCCACCGAAGCCGGTGACCTCCCTCGCGCCCGTGCCGCGCGCCGGTGCCGAGCCCACCACCCGCTTCCCCGCCAACGAGCCGGCGGTCGGTTCCGGGGCCAACGCCACCGTCGGGCCGGTTCCCGACTCGGAGTGGTCGCGGATGGCCGGGTACTCGTGGACCCCGGGCTGCCCGGTGGGGCGTACGCAGCTGAGGTGGGTGCGCGTGAACTTCTGGGGGTTCGACGGCAAGCGCTCCCGCGGGTCCCTGGTGGTCAACGCCTCCATCGCCGACGAGGCCGCGGCAGCCTTCACGAGCCTCTACGGGGAGCGCTTCCGGATCCGCCAGATGAAGCCGATGGACTCGCGCTGGGGCCACAACCCCAAGGGGCCCGGTGCCGACGACTACGCCGCGATGGAGGCCGACAACACCTCGGCCTTCAACTGCCGCTACGTCGGTGGCCAGGAGGCGAGCAAGGTCTACAGCAAGCACGCCTACGGCACGGCCATCGACGTCAACGACTTCGAGAACCCGTATGTCGCCGACGACGGCACCGTGTACCCCGACCGCTACTGGCTGACCCGGCGCGGACCCGCCGCCGGGGTGTTCTCCTCCAGCGGCAGCGCAGCCGTCCGCGCGTTCACCTCCCAGGGCCTGCACTGGGGCGGCCTGTGGAGCAACCCCGACCTGCAGCACTTCGACCGATGAGCCGCATCCGTCCGGTGCTCGTCTCGGCCACCGTCGCGCTCGCGGTCCTCGGCGCCGCAGGCTGTGGGGGCGAACGACAGGCCGCCGCGCCGACGACCTCTGCTCCCAGCGCCACCTCGAGCACGACTACCGTCGCGCCGGCACCGACGTCGCCGACCACCCCCACGACGACCCGGGCGAAACCCGCACCCAAACCCAAACCCAAACCCGAGCCGAAGCCCAGGCCCAAGCCGTCGCACCGCCCGACGACGACGAGGCCGAGCGCGCAGCCATCCAGCAGGCCCGCACCCAAGCCGTCCCCAACTCCCGCGGCCGCGACCTGCCAGGTGCCGTCAGGCGTCACGGCGTCGCAGGTCGTCCTCGTCACCTCGGCCGGGTCCTCGGCGACCGTCCGCGCGTGCCGACGGTCCGGCGGCCGCTACCTGCTGTCCCTGGGCCCCTACTCGGGACACGTCGGCCGCAACGGGGTGAGCTCGGCCAAGAGGGAGGGCGACCTGCGCACGCCGGTCGGCACGTTCCCGCTGCGCGGCGGCTTCGGCGTGCGCGCCAACCCGGGCCTGGCCATGGGCTGGTTCCGTGTCGACAGCCAGGACGTCTGGGTCGACGACAGCGGGTCCTCGCTCTACAACACCCACCAGCGCACGCCCACCAACGGCCGGTGGGACTCGGCCGAGGAGCTGCTCAACAGCCCGGCCTACGACTACGCCCAGGTCGTCGGCTACAACGAGTCGCGCACGCCCGGCCGGGGTTCGGCGATCTTCTTCCACGTCGACCTCGGCCACGGCACCGCGGGCTGCATCTCGCTGCCGGCGGGCCCGCTCCTCGCGGTGATGCAGTGGGAGCGGCCCGGCGCCGTCATGTCCATCCGCTGAGTGGCGCTCTGGCCGGACCCGCGAACACGCGGCAGAGTGGACCCATGCCAGTGCAGACCGTCGCCATGCTCACCGCGGGCGGACTCGCCCCCTGTCTGTCCTCGGCCGTCGGTGGCCTCATCGAGCGCTACACCGAGATCGCCCCCGACGTGCGGATCATCGCCTACCGCAACGGGTATGCCGGGCTGCTCACCGGTCACTCGGTCGAGGTCACCGAGGAGGTGCGCGCCCACGCCCACCGGCTGCACGCCTTCGGTGGCAGCCCGATCGGCAACAGCCGGGTCAAGCTCACCAACGTCAAGGACTGCGTGAAGCGAGGGCTCGTGCGGGAGGGGCAGGACCCGTTGCACGTCGCTGCCGAGCAGCTGACGAGGGACGGCGTGGACGTGCTGCACACCATCGGCGGCGACGACACCAACGGCACGGCCGCCGACCTCGCCGCCTACCTGCACTCCAACGGCTACGAGCTCACGGTCGTCGGCCTCCCGAAGACCATCGACAACGACGTGGTCCCCATCCGTCAGTCGCTCGGGGCCTGGACCGCAGCGGAGCAGGGCGCGGTCTACGCCCGCAACATCGTCGCCGAGCACTCCTCCAACCCCCGCATGCTCATCGTCCACGAGGTCATGGGGCGCAACTGCGGCTGGCTGACGGCAGCGACCGCCCTCGAGCACCACCGCTGGGTTCAGCAGGCCGACTTCGCCGGCTGGCTGGAGAACGCGCCGGAGCGCTGGGACGTGCACGGCGTCTTCCTGCCCGAGCGGCCCTTCGACATCGAGGAGGAGGCCAGGCGCCTGCGCGGCGTGATGGACGAGCTCGACGGGGTCAACCTCTTCGTCTCCGAGGGGGCCGGGCTGTCCGAGATCGTGGCGTCGATGGAGCAGTCCGGCGCGGAGGTGCCGCGGGACCCCTTCGGCCACGTGCAGATCGACAAGGTCAACCCCGGGCAGTGGTTCGCCAAGCAGTTCGCCGAGCTGCTCGGCGCCGACAAGGTGCTCGTGCAGAAGAGCGGCTACTTCTCGCGGTCGGCGGCCCCGAACGCCGCCGACCTCAGCCTCATCCGGGAGTGCACCGACCACGCCGTCGACGCGGCCCTGCGCGGCGAGTCCGGGGTCGTCGGGCACGACGAGGAGCGCGGCGACGAGCTGCGGGCCATCGAGTTCTCGCGCATCAAGGGTGGCAAGGCCTTCGACCCCTCGGTCGAGTGGTTCACGACGCTGCTTGCCGACCTCGGCCAGTCGTAGCAGGGTCGGGGCATGACGACGACGTCCACCCCGTCCTCCGGCACCGCTGCCTACCGCGAGGCGCGCGACACCCTGCTGCGCCTCGCCGGCCAGCACGACCGTGCGCTCACCGAGTTCCGTTGGCCCGACGTGGGCGAGCGGTTCAGCTGGGCCGTCGACTGGTTCGACGCCGTGGCGCGCGGCAACGACCGCCTCGCGCTGTGGATCGTCGAGGAGGACGGGTCGCAGACCAAGGTCACCTACGACGAGATGGCTGGCCGGTCCGACCAGGTTGCAGCGTGGCTCGAGGGGCTGGGCGTCGGGAAGGGTGACCGGGTCCTGCTCATGCTCGGCAACCAGGTCGAGCTCTGGGAGACGATGCTCGCGGTGGCCAAGCTGGGGGCGGTCATCATGCCCACCACCGCCGCCCTCGGACCGGCCGACCTGCGCGACCGGGTCGACCGTGGCGGTGCCCGCGTCGTCGTGGCCAACGCCGCCGACGCACCCAAGTTCGAGGAGGTGCCGGGCGACTATCTCCGCGTCGCCGTGGGCGATGTCGACGGCTGGCACTCCTACGCCGACTCGTATGCAGCGCAAGGACATCCGTTCGACGGCGTCACCGCCGCGACCGACCCGCTGCTCGTCTACTTCACCTCCGGGACGACCAGCAAGCCCAAGCTCGTCGAGCACACGCAGGTCTCCTACCCCGTCGGGCACCTGTCGACGATGTACTGGATCGGCGGCCGGCCCGGCGACGTGCACCTCGCGATCAGCTCACCCGGCTGGGCCAAGCACGCCTGGTCGTGCTTCTTCGCGCCCTGGATCGCGGAGGCGACGATCTTCGTCTACAACTACACGCGGTTCGACGCGGCCGCACTGCTTGACCAGATCCGCCGGGCCGGGGTGACGACCTTCTGCGCGCCGCCGACGGTGTGGCGCATGCTGATCCAGGCTGACCTCGGGGGCGGCAGCGGGTCGCTGCGCGAGCTGCTCGCCGCGGGGGAGCCGCTCAACCCCGAGGTCATCAGCCAGGTCGAGAAGGCCTGGGGCCTGACGATCCGTGACGGCTACGGCCAGACCGAGACCACCCTGCAGATCGGCAACATCGCCGGCGACCGCGTGAAGCCGGGGTCGATGGGCCGGCCCATGCCCGGCGTCCCGGTGGCGCTCGTCGACCCCCTCACCGGCGAGGTCGGCGACGAGGGCGAGATCGTCCTGGACCTGTCCAAGCACCCGGTCAACCTCATGACCGGCTACCTCGGCGACCCCGAGCGCCAGGCCGACGCGATGGCCGGCGGTTTCTACCACACCGGCGACGTGGCCCAGCGGGACGCGGACGGCTACATCACCTACATCGGCCGCACCGACGACGTGTTCAAGGCCAGCGACTACAAGATCTCGCCGTTCGAGCTCGAGAGCGTGCTCATCGAGCACCCGGCCGTGGCCGAGGCGGCCGTCGTGCCGGCGCCGGACCCGACGCGGCTCGCCGTGCCCAAGGCCTACGTCGCGCTGGCGGCAGGGTGGGAGCCTGACGCCGAGACGGCCAAGCAGATCCTGGCGTACGCGCGCGAGCACCTCGCGCCGTACCTGCGCGTGCGTCGGGTCGAGTTCTTCGAGCTGCCCAAGACGATCTCCGGGAAGATCCGCCGGGTGGAGCTGCGCGACCGCGAGCAGCGGGCCTTCGACGGGGGGAGGTCGCTGTCGGAGGAGTTCCGGGACGACCAGTTCCCCGAGCTGAAGGGCGCTCCCCGCTCCTGACCGTGGGGTCTCGCGCACCGCGCGCAGCCCTCGCCAGCGCTGTGGGCCGGTGCGATAGTGGGCGGATGGCCGACGACATCGACATCCAGCAGCAGATCAGGGGCCTCCTCGACGAGGAGCACGGGCTGCGCACGCAGCTCGGCGCCGGCAAGATCAGTGTCGAGGAGGAGAACCAGCGGCTGCGGACCATCGAGGTCGAGCTCGACCAGTGCTGGGACCTGCTGCGCCAGCGGCGGGCGCGGCGCGAGTTCGGTGAGGACCCGACCGGTGCACAGGTGCGGGACGCCAAGGTCGTGGAGAGCTACCAGGGCTGATGCCCGCGGCGTGGCGCGGCGTCGTCCGGCGCCCTCGGCGTACGCTCGAGGTGGCCGGGTACCCGAGGTGAGGGGGTGCGCACCATGCGCACGATGTCCACGACACACGACCGTCTCCACGTGACCCACCACTCCTCGCGGTGGTGGGTGGGCCACACCGCCGCCTACGTCGCGGGCACGGTCGTCATGGTCTACCTCGCAGCCGTCGCCGTGACGCTGCTCGCCGTCTACGTCCTGTAGCCGGGTCTGACGGCAGGTCGGCAGCCTCGGTCAGTGGCCGCGGTCGAGCCACTCCTGGAGGTGCGGCGCCTCCGCAGCGATGACCGTCGAGTCGCCGTGCCCGGTCAGCACGACCGTCTCGTCGGGCAGGGTGAGGACCTTGTCGCGGATCGACTCGATGATGGTCCCGAAGTCGCTGTAGGACCGCCCCGTGGCGCCGGGGCCACCGTTGAACAGGGTGTCGCCGGTGAAGAGGACGCCGAGCGCCGGCGCGTAGAGGCAGCACGAGCCCGGGGTGTGGCCGGGGGTGTGGATGACGTGCAGGTCGACGTCGCCGACCCGGATGACCTGGCCGTCGGCCAGCTCGTGGTCGGGGGTGACGGGGTAGAGCTCGTCCCACAGCATCCGGTCCGCGGGATGCAGGTAGGCCGGGGCGCGCGTGCCGTCGCAGACCTCGCCGACCGCGTTGATGTGGTCGTTGTGGGCGTGGGTGGAGATGACCCCCACGACCTTGCGCTGCCGGTCGATCGACTTCACGATGGCGCGGCCGTCGTGCGCGGCGTCGATGATGACGCACTCCTTGTCGTCACCGACGACCCAGACGTTGTTGTCGACGTCCCAGCTGCCGCCGTCCAGCTCGAACTGGCCCGACGTCACCAGCCGCTCGACCCGCACGCCGCCCGCGGAGGGAGCGATCGACGGCATACCGGAGTCGCTGGAGTCGCTCACAGCACCACCACCGACCGCAGCACCTCGCCGCGCTCCATCTTGTGGAAGGCCGCCTCGACGTCACCGAGGCCGATGCGCTCGCTCACGAAGGCGTCGAGGTCGAACCGTCCCTGCCGGTAGAGGTCGACGAGCATCGGGAAGTCGCGCGAGGGGAGGCAGTCGCCGTACCAGCTGGACTTGAGCGCGCCGCCTCGACCGAAGACCTCGATCATCGGGAGGGTGACCTCCTTGTCCGGGGTGGGGACGCCGACGAGGACCACCGTGCCGGCGAGGTCGCGGGCGTAGAACGCCTGCTCGTAGGTCTCGGGGCGGCCGACAGCCTCCACGACGACGTCGGCGCCGAACCCGCCGGTCAGCTCGCGGATCCGCTCGACGACGTCCTCGTCCTTGCCGTTGACCGTATGGGTCGCGCCGAACGACCTCGCGCCCTCGAGCTTGCGGTCGTCCACGTCCACGGCGACGACGGTCGTCGCGCCTGCGAGCACCGCGCCGGCGATGGCGGCATTGCCGACGCCTCCGCAGCCGATGACGGCGACCGAGTCGCCGCGCCCGACGCCACCGGTGTTGACGGCCGCACCGAACCCGGCCATCACCCCGCACCCGAGCAGGCCGACGGCGGCCGCGTCGGCCCCGGGGTCGACCTTCGTGCACTGCCCGGCGGCCACCAGGGTCTTCTCGATGAACGCGCCGATGCCCAGCGCGGGCGAGAGCTCGGTGCCGTCCTCGAGCGTCATCCTCTGCTTGGCGTTGTGGGTGTTGAAGCAGTACCAGGGCTTGCCCTTGGCGCAGGCGCGGCACTGCCCGCACACGGCACGCCAGTTGAGGATGACGAAGTCGCCGGGGGCCACCTCGGTGACGCCCTCGCCGACCGCCTCCACGACCCCGGCGGCCTCGTGGCCCAGCAGGAAGGGGTACTCGTCGTTGATGCCGCCCTCGCGGTAGTGCAGGTCGGTGTGGCAGACGCCGCACGACTGCACCTGCACGACGGCCTCTCCGGGGCCCGGGTCCGGCACGACGACGTCGACGAGCTCGACCTCGGCGCCCTTGCTGCGGGCGATGACGCCCTTGACGGTCTGTGGCATGGGACGACCCTATGCGCGGCCCCCGGGCCCTGCCACAGTGCAGCAACGGTGCAGCGCATCGGCCGATCGGTCCGGATGCGGGGCAGCGCGCGGCAAGAGACCGCGAAGGCATACAGACCGCACATATCATCCTCCACACCACGCAGGGTGCCTCCCGCACCAGGCACGCGTGACCGAGCCGCTGGAAGGAGCACCATGCTGTTGCACGCTGCGTTCTTCCCGCCGCACGAGGCGGTGGCCGAGCTGGCCGACGTGGTCCGATCCGTCGCGGGGAACCAGCGGGAGTTCACGCCCGTGTCCGTGGATGACATGCACGTGCACGTGACCAGCTTCGGCAACCTCGCCCGGGCCGACGCGGCCGGGCTGGCCGACCGCCTCGTGGCGGCGGCCGCCGACTGGGCCCCTGCGCCGCGACTGTCGATGGCCGGCTGCTCGGCCCTGGCGGGGGAGGGGGACCTCACGGTGTGCGCCCCGCTCGCCGGCCAGGTGGACCAGCTGCGCAGCATCGCCCGGGCGATCCCCGAGGTGGTCCAGACCATGGGCCTGCACGTGGACCGCCGCCGCTTCAAGCCGCAGGTCCCGGTGGGGGAGGTGACTGCCGACACGAGCCTGCCCTACCTCGAGCGGCTCGTGGGCGCCCTCGAGGGCTACCGCGGCCCGGAGTGGGTGCTGCCCGACCTCGTGCTGCTGAAGCCGAGCTGGGCCAGCGCGGACCACGAGACGTCGACGGCCGACATCTACGCGGTCATCCCGCTCGGCGCGCCCCAGGCGTCGGCGTGACGACCGGGACGACGCGCCCGCGCAAGCACGCCGTGGTCGTCCGGGTCGCCAGCACCTTCACGCGAGCCGCGACCGGTGCACGCCCCACCGAGCAGGACGTCGTGCCCTTCGCCGTGCTGCTCCTCGGTGCGGTCGGGGCCATCCTGGCGCCCTCCCGGCAGCAGCTGTCACCACAGGCGGGGTCGGCGCTCGCCGTGCTCGGCATCGCCCTGGTGGCGATCTGGGTGGCGGCGCGGGGACGGCGTCGGACCTGGGTGGACCCCGTCGGGCCGTGGCTCGTCCTGCTGTGCGTGGGCCTGCTCCGTGACGCGCTGGGAGGTGCGGCCTCGGGCGTGGGCTCGCTCGTCGGCGTACCGATCGTGTGGCTGGCCCTGTTCGGGACGTTCGGTGACCTCGCCGTGGCCGCGCTGCTGGCGGCGCTGGCCTTCCTCGGCCCGGCCCTGCTGGCCGGGGACGCCCGCGACGCCGGGCTGGAATGGCGTCCAGCCCTGGTGTGGGCGGGCGTCGCGCTGCTCGCCGCCCCGGTCGTGCAGTCCGTCGTACGCCGCTTCGCCCGCGAGAGCACGACCGAGCGGGAGGCCGCAGCCCAGCTGCGCGGCATCATGGGCGGCGCGACGCTGACCAGCATCATCGCCACCGACCCGCAGGGCCGGATCACCGACTTCAACCTCGGCGCCGAGCAGATGCTGCGATACACCGCCGTCGAGGCCGTCGGGCGTCCCGTGCACGAGCTCATCCACGACGCCGAGGAGCTCGCCGCCGCCGCTGGACAGCTCGGTGTGGCGCCCGGGATCGAGGTGTTCGCGACGCTTGCCGAGCACCAGATGCCCAGCCGCGAGTGGACCTACATCCGCCGGGACGGCCGACGGATCTCGGTGCGGCTCGCCGTGACCGAGATCCGCAGCGACGACGGTGACCTCGTCGGGTACCTGGGCGTGGCCGTGGACACCACCGCTGCCGTCGAGCTGCGCCGGGAGCTCAAGGAGGCCCAGGCCCTCTGGCGGCTCTCGATGGACCACCTCCCCGACACCAGCGTGCTCGTGCTCGACCGCACCCTGGAGGTGTCGCTGTCCACCGGAGGCGGGGCGCGGCGGCAGGGCCTGGCCCACGCCGCCGGCCGCCAGGTGGACGAGGTGTTCAGCCCGCGCAACGCCGCTCTGCTCCAGCCGCTGATCGAGGCGGCCATCGAGGGACGTGAGGGTGTCGTCGAGCTCACGGCCGTGGAGACCGGTGACGAGCACGAGGTCTGGGTCAGCCCCCTGCCGGGCACCTCGACCACCTCCGGCGCGGCCCTCATCATGGCGCGCGACGTCAGTCGCGACCGTGCCCGCGAGCGCGAGCTCCGGGCCAGCCACGACCGCGTGCAGCGCCTGTTCGTCGACGCGCCCCACGGCATCGCCGTCCTCGGCCGCGACGGCGTCATCCGCCAGGTCAACCCCTCGCTGTGCGTCCTCCTCGGCCGCGACGAGGACGACCTGGTGGGTATGCCGCTTGCCGGGCTCGGCGCCGCCCAGGACGAGACCGTCGCCGAGCTGCTCGCCGGCGCGACCGACGGTGACGCGGCCGCCGGCCGGGCGGACTGGACCGTCGTCACCCCCGCCGGGGGCCAGGTGCACCTCAGCCTCTCCAGCACGGTCCTGGCCGGCGCCGAGGACGAGGTACTCGTGAACTTCGCCGACGTGTCCGAGCGCTTCGTCTACGAGCAGCAGCTGGCGCACCTCGCCGACCACGACGTCCTCACCGGGCTGGCCAACCGGCGCAAGTTCTCGGCCGAGCTCGACCGCCACCTGGCCTACTGCCGCCGCTACGGCGCCCGCGGTGCGCTGCTCCTCATCGACCTCGACCACTTCAAGGAGGTCAACGACACCCTCGGCCACGGCGCCGGCGACGAGCTGCTCGTCGGGCTGGCCGGGGTGCTGCGGCGCAGCGTCCGGGCCAGCGACGTCGTGGCCCGGCTCGGTGGTGACGAGTTCGCGGTCCTGCTCATCGAGACCGACCTCGCCGGCACCGAGCTCGTCGCCGCGAACCTCGTGGCGGCGGTCCGTGCCCACGAGACGACGCTCGGGCCGGCAGCCGACGCGGTGACCGCCAGTGTCGGTGCCGTCGTCATCGAGGGCGACAGCCAGTCGGCCGAGGAGCTGATGTCCAGCGCCGACGCCCTGATGTACCAGGCCAAGAACACCGGTCGCGACGGCTGGGCCGTCCTGCCGACCGGTGCCGAGTGCCCGCCGGAGGCCGGCGCGGCCGCCGACGCCCCCGTCCTCACGCTGACCGAGCGGCTCGAGCAGGCGCTCGCCGAGGGAGGCTTCCGGCTCCAGCTGCAGCCGATCTGGGACGTGCGTGCCGGACGGGTCATCGGCGCCGAGGCGCTGCTGCGTCTCGGTGAAGGAGACACCGCCGTGTCCCCGGCGCAGTTCCTGCCCCACGCGGAGCTCTCCGACCTCATCCTCGACGTCGACCGGTGGGTCGTGGAGCACGCGGTGCCCCTGCTGGCCCGGTGCCGGGCCGTGCAGCCCGACTTCGAGCTGGCGGTCAACCTGTCAGGGCGCAGCGTCGGTGACGCGGTCCTGGAGCGCGTCGTCCTCGACACGCTCGACCAGCACGGGGTCGACCCCTCCGGGCTCGTCCTGGAGGTCACCGAGACCGCCGCGGTGGCCGACCTCGAGGCTGCCCGGGGGTTCGTCGAGCGGCTGAGTGCCGAGGGGTGCCGGTTCGCGCTCGACGACTTCGGCGCCGGGTTCGGGTCCTTCCACTACCTCAAGAACCTGCCGTTCGACTACGTCAAGATCGACGGCGAGTTCGTGACGGCCTGCGACGTCAACGCCACCGACCGCGCCATCGTCAGCTCCGTCGTCGCCATCGCGCACCGGCTCGGCAAGCAGGCAGTGGCCGAGTTCGTCGGCTCTCCCGAGATCCTGCACGTGCTCGAGGAGGAAGGCGTCGACTTCGCGCAGGGCCACCACATCGGCCGCCCCGCCGACCCCGACGCCTTCCTCGAGGCCCTGGCCGAGCCCGCCCGGGCCTAGAACCAGCCGAACCCGCCGGCGCCTGGAACCAGCCCGTTGGGGACTGCTCCCTCTCGACCCGCAACCGTGCCCACCGACCTCGCCACCGAAGGACCTGGTCACGACCGTCCGACGTGGAACAGGATCGCGTCGACGACGTGGTCGAGCGGCGCCGTGGCGTCGATCGTGGTCGCGCCCCTCGGTGTGTCCTCCTTCGTGCGGTGGAGTCGGAGGACCAGTTCACGCTCGGACTGGGTGCCGCCGAACTCGTCCTCGGGTCGTTCGTCGAGCCTCAGCTGCAGGGTGTCGAGGTCGACCTCCAGGACGAAGACGCCGTCGAAGAGGTCGAGGAACGCCTCGACGTTGCGGGAGCCCCCGCAGAAGAAGGTCACCGGCTCGCGCCGGTCGGCGACCAGCGCACGGACGCGGTCGACGGCCCAGATGTGGTGCCAGTGCGAGGGCGGGCCGTCGGTCGGTCGACCGGTCGCGGGGTCACCCTGGTAGGCGAGGTCGGTGTCGCCGTTGACGGCCTCGAAACCCCGGCGTCGCAGCTCGTGGCACACCGAGGTCTTGCCGGTGCCGGAGACGCCCTCGACAAGGTAGTTGCGCACGCCCATCCGTGGACGCTATCCGACGGGCGCTCAGAGACCGGTCCGGCTCGTGAGCGGAGCGGTTCAAGGTCCTGTGCCGTGACGGACTCGTGTTACATGGGCCGGGAGACCGTGTCGGAATCGCCGCTCGCCGTTCGTGGAGTGGGTGAAGGCGGGCCACCGGGCCTGCTCGAGCCGAAGGAGCAGTCATGACGGAGTACCTCCTGCACTTCAACCAGCAGTGGGTGGGCGACCACACCGAGGAGTGGTTCGGGTCGCGTGCGCCGCTCGCGATGGCGGTCGTCGAGGAGATGAAGGCCGCCGGGGTCTACGTCTTCGCCGGGGGCCTGGAGGAAGACGGTCCCGTCTTCAACGTCGACCCCACCGGTGGGACGCCCATCGTGAGCGACGGCCCCTACGTGGAGACCAAGGAGTTCCTGGGCGGGTTCGCCGTCGTGGACGTCGAGACGGAGGAGGACGCCAAGTACTGGGGGGCCAGGATCGCCGAGGGGTGCGGCTGGCCGCACGAGATCCGCCGCTTCGGGAGGCACCCGCAGCTCGACTGACCCCGCGGCCCGCTGGTCAGGACGTCAGGTGGGCGAAGGCGACGATGTTGTCGACGTAGTGTCCGGTGGCGTGGTCGAAGGCGCCGCCACAGGTGATGAGGCGCAGCTCGGCGCGTCCCTTGGTGTCGCCGTAGACCATGGCCGTGGGGAAGTCGGCCTTGGAGTAGCGGGCCACCCGGTCGACGACGAACCTGGCGGTCGAGCCGTCCTTGCGGTGCACGGACACCTGCGCGCCCTTCCGCAGGGCGCCGAGGCGGTAGAAGACTGCGGGGCCGGACTTGCTGTCGACGTGGGCGCCGATCACGGCCGGGCCGAACTCGCCTGGGGTGGGACCCGCGGCGTACCAGCCAGCCTTGGCGAAGTCGGTCGGCGCCTGGAGCTTGCCGTCCTTGTCCAGTGCGAGGTCGACGATGCCCTTGGTGCCGACCCCGATGGAGGGGATGTCGAGTGACACGGGCGGGCTGGGCTCCATGATCGGCCCGAAGTCCGGGCTGGAGGCCGACGAGGGCTTGGCCGGGCCGGCGCCGGGCCTCGTCGTAGGAGTCGTCGCCTGCGGTGCGACGGGTGGGGCGGTGGTCGGTGCCACGGCCTCAGCGGCAGGAGGCTGCGCCGGCGCCTCGGGCCGGGTCAGCGCCTTGGCGACCAGGCCGCCACCGAGGAGGAGGAGCAGCACGGTGACCGCCGCGGCAATGCTGCCGCGGCGGTCACCGAACCGTGTGAGGTGGGCCATCAGGCGCGGTTGCGAGCCTTGCGAGCGGTGAACGTGCCCGTGCCGGCAGCGGCGAGGAGCAGGCCGCCACCGAGGGCGAGCATGCCCGTGCTGCTGTCGGACGTGCCCCCCGCGCCGGTGTCCATGCCGCCTGCCGGAGCAGCCGCCAGGACGCCGCAGATGGCCGGGTCGGTGGCCTCGGTGGGCAGGCTGGGGTCGAGGTCGCTCTTGGTGTTGCCGTCGTACTTGCCGTCGTTGTTGTGGTCGACGCCGTGCACCACGACGACCGACTTGCCGTCGACGATGGCCTGGGCCACGTCGGAGGAGACGTTGATCGAGCCGCGCTCGTACTGGATCTTGCCGCCGGGAGCGGTGTCGAAGCGGTCGACCGCGAGACCGCTCTTCGGGGAGGTGTCACCGGTCTTGGTCAGGGAGACGACGATGTCGCCGTAGGCGGGGCCGCCCTCGGTGGTGTTCAGGGTGCCGTCGCCGCTGGTGTCGTCGCTGGCGGTCGGGCACTCGTGACGCGCGGAGGCGCCGAAGTGGATGTGGGCCGCGTGGGGGTTGTCGGGCAGCAGGCCGGAGGCGGCCATCGTGACGTTGATGCGGTTGCCGGTGACGGTGACCATCGCGGTGCCGTTGGCCGGAACCCCGTTGAGCGCGACCGGGCGCAGGGTGGCCATGGTGCTGCCGTCCGCAGCCTGGGCGACGCCCGCGCCGAGGAACGGGACCAAGGCTGTGGTGCCGAGTGCTACGGCGGCGATCTTGGAGGTGGTGCGCATGCGTGGACTCCTTTGTCGGGCGACCCGAGCCGCCGTCGTGTGGNTGCGCTGACGGCTTGCGGTTCGTGTCCGAGCGGGGCAACGGATTGGTGCACGGGTGTCGCCGGCACGTCGCTGACCGGGTCCTGAGCACGACGAAGGCCCTCCCCGCTGGTGCGGTGGAGGGCCTTCGTCGTGTGGATCCCAGGGTCGGGGTGACAGGATTTGAACCTGCGGCCTCTTCGTCCCGAACGNAAGCGCGCTACCAAGCTGCGCCACACCCCGTGGCAGTCACTGCCGGACCGGCGCTGACGAGGTCAGGCGCCAGTGTGGGCAGCGACAAGGAATGCTAGCCCACCCCCCACCGTGCCTCCCAATCGGCCCCGACCGGTCTGGTTGGGGAGGCGCCTACGCAGTCCGGCCGCGAGCGCCGGCCTACCGCGGCAGCAGCGTGAGCAGGGTGGCCTCGGGTCGGCAGGCGAAGCGCACCGGCGCGTACGGCGAGGTGCCGAGCCCCGCCGACACGTGCAGCCACGCGGCGTCGTGCGGGGCCCGGGACGACGGCGTCGAGCCGGCGCCCGGCCACCACCGGGACAGCCCCTTGGCGCGGTTGGTGGGCAGGTCGCAGTTGGTCACCAGGGCGCCGTACACCGGCAGCGCGAGCTGCCCCCCGTGCGTGTGCCCGGCGATGAGCAGCCGCGCACCGTCGGCGGCCATGGGGTCCAGGACCCGCTGGTACGGCGCGTGCGTCACGCCGATCGTGAGCGCGGCCGAGGTCGACGCCGGCGCCGCCACGGAGGAGTAGCGGTCGAGCTGGATGTGGGCGTCGTCGGTGCCGACCAGCTCCAGGTCCAGCCCGCCGACGTGCAGGTTGGTGCGCACGTTGTCCAGGTCGGTCCAGCCGCCGGCGACCATGCCGGCGCGCAGGTCGTCGACGGGCAGCAGCGTGCGACCGGGAGGCGCCTGCGCGTGCCGACGGGTGAGGTAGCGGGCCGGGTTCTTCGGCACGGGCGCGTAGTAGTCGTTGGACCCCATGACGAACACGCCGGGCACCTCGAGCAGCGGCTCCATGGCGCGCAGGGCGCCGGGGACGCTGTCGACCGAGGCGAGGTTGTCGCCGGTGTTGACGACGAGGTCGGGCGCCAGGGCCGCGAGCCCGCGCACCCACTCGACCTTTCGCTGCTGCGCCGGCATGAGGTGCAGGTCGGAGACCTGCAGGACCCGCAACGGGCGGGCGCCCCGGGGCAGCACCGGGACGGTGAACCTGCGCAGGGTGTACCAGTTGCGCTCGACGAGGCCGGCCCACCCGAGCCCGGCCGCACCCAGCGCGGCCACGCCGCCCACCGTCCGCAGAAGTGTCCTCACCGGCCCCATCCTCGCAAACCGGTGCCCGGGACCAGTCGGTTGGGGCGCGTGCACCTCGCCTGCGAGACTGGGCCCATGACCGAGCAGAGCCTCAAGGCCACCGTCCAGCGCGACCTCACCGACGCCATGCGCGCGCGCGACCAGGTGCGCTCCGGCACGCTGCGCATGGTCCTGACCGCCATCACCACCGAGGAGGTCGCCGGCACCGAGTCCCGTGAGCTCACCGACGACGAGGTCCTCAAGGTGCTCGCGAAGGAGGCCAAGAAGCGCAAGGAGGCGTCGGCTGCCTACACCGGCGCCGGCCGGCCGGAGCTCGCGGCCACCGAGGACGCCGAGCTCGCGATCCTCGAGGCCTACCTGCCCGCCCAGCTCTCGGACGACGAGCTCGCGGCCATCGTCGCCGCCGCCATCGAGCAGACCGGCGCGACCGGTGTGCAGCAGATGGGCCAGGTCATGAAGGCCGCCTCCCCGGTCGTGGCCGGTCGCGCGGACGGCGGCCGGGTCGCGGCCGTCGTCAAGGCGGCGCTCGCCGCCCGCTGACCGCGGCGCCGCACCGACGACGAAGGCCCCCACCGCGCGCGGTGGGGGCCTTCGTCTCGCCTGACGCCTACTTCTTCGGCGGCGGCGGCTTCTTCGTCTTTGTCGGCTTCGGGGTCGTCGCCGTCGGCTTGGGAGTGCTCGTCGGCTTCGGCGTGGACTTCGGCGGCGGCGGGGGGACGTAGCCCGTCGAGGTGTAGAGGCTCACCGTCGAACCGCGCATGGCCGTGCCGCTCGGGTCGGTGTAGACCACGATGCCGCGGGAGTAGCCGCTGTTGGTGCTGCCGGCGACCTGGGCGTTGAACCCGGCCTCCTTGAGGCGGGCCGTGGCCTCCTCGACGGTCATGCCGCCGACGAAGGGGACCGCGACCCTGTCGCCGTTGAGGATCTTGTCGCTCGGGGTGTCGAAGTCACGGATCGGCAGCCCCTGCGACGCGGCTTCCGTGAGGTCCTTCCAGATCGGCGCGGCGATGTCACCACCGAAGACGCCGGAGTAGGACTGGCCGGCGAGCGTGATGTGGCGCATCCCCTGCTGGGAGTACGGCGTGCCGACCCATACGGCCGTGGCGCGCTGGGCGGTGTAGCCGACGAACCAGGACTCGACGTGGTCGTCAGTCGTGCCGGTCTTGCCGGCCGCAGGACGGGCGCCGAGCTTGGCCCGCACGCCGGTGCCGTTCTTGATGACGCCGGTGAGCAGCTCGGTCGCGCCCTTGGCCACGTCGGGGTCGATGACCTGCTTGCAGGTGGGGGTGCCGATCTTGAGCGGCTTCTTGTCGGCCGTCGTGATCGACAGGATCGGGTTCGGGGGGCAGTACTTGCCGTTGTTGGCGAGCGTCGCGTACGAGGACGCGAGCGTCAGGGGGGTGACCACCCCGGTGCCGAGCACCGCGGAGGGGTTGCAGCCGATCTTGCTGCCGTCGCCCTGGAGCAGGTGCATCTTGGTCATGGTGTCGCGGACCTTGGTGGTGCCCAGCTTCATGGACAGCGACGCGAACGCGGTGTTGATGGAGTCGGCCGTGGCCTTCTTCAGTGGGATCGGCTTGCCGCCGACGGCGTAGTCGTTGTGGACCGACCAGCCCTTCGGGTCACCGCAGGGCCCCTGTTCCTGGTACGAGTAGTACGCAGGCTTGGTCGGGCTGGCGAACTTCGAGGGCACCGTGCCGCTGACGGGGGTGCCGGTCTCCAGCGCCCGCACGATCGCGAACATCTTGGCCGTCGAGCCGAACTGGAACCCGGTCGTGCCCTGGTACTTGGTGTCGACGTTCCAGTTGACCTGGGTGTACCCGTAGGAGCTCTGCTCCTTCTTGGTGGTCGGGTACTTGCTGTTCTGCACCATGGCGAGGACACGGCCCGTGCTCGGCTCGACGATGGAGGCGGCGCTGCCGACCATCTGCGACAGGCCGAGCTTGGTCTTGTCTGCCGCGTCCCTCGGCAGGGCGTGGTTGGCGAACGGCACCTTCTTGAGGACGTCCTGCCGTGCCTGCGCCTGCACGGTGGCGTCGAGGGTCGTCTGGATGGTCAGGCCGCCCCCGGTGAGGTTCTTGATCCGCTCGGGCGTGGACTTCCCGAGGGCGTCGAGGCCGTGGTTGCTGGTGTCCTTGAGGTACTCCATGACGTAGTTGCAGAAGTACGGCTCGCTCGAGGCCATGCAGTTGCTGACCGGGTTCTTGACCTTGAGCATCTTCTTGACCGGGACGGCCTTCGCGGTCTTCCACTGCTTGTCGGTGACGATGCCCAGGTCGTGCATGCGGTCGAGCACGACGTTGCGGCGCGCCTGCGCCCGCTCGGGGAAGTGGATCGGGTCGGTGCGGCTGGGGTTCTGGACGAGGCCGGCGAGCAGGGCCGCCTGCGACAGGTTGAGCTTCGCGGACGGGATGCTGAAGTAGTGCTGCGACGCGGCCTCGACGCCGTACGCCAGGTCGCCGTAGTAGGCGAGGTTCATGTAGCCCTGCAGGATCTGGTCCTTGGTCATCTCCTTCTCGAGGGTGACCGCGTACTTGATCTCCTGGATCTTGCGGGCGGCGCTGACGCGGACGGCAGCCTTGGCCGCCTCCTCGTCGTTGTTGCGCAGCGCGTTCTCCTGCAGTGTGAGCTTGACGAACTGCTGCGTCAGCGTCGAGGCGCCCTGGGTGTCGCCGCCCTGGGCGTTGGACACGGCCGCGCGCAGGATGCCGCGGGGGTCGACGCCGCCGTGCTCGTAGAAGCGGCTGTCCTCGATGGCCACCTGCGCCTTGCGCATGATGGGCGCGACGTCCTTGAGGTTGACGATGATGCGGTTCTCCTGCTGAGGCGTCGCCAGCACGTTGCCCTTGGCGTCGACGATCCGCGACTGCTGGGACAGCGCCGAGGCGGTGAACTCGCCCGGGAGGTCGTCGAACATCTTCACCCCGGAGGTGGCAGCGCTGCCCGCCGCACCCACTGCGGGGATGAGCAGGCCGGCTGCCAGCAGGCCCATGACCATCGCCGAGGCGACGAAGGCTCCGAGCAGGCTGACGACATTGCCGAGGTTGGTGGCGCGTCCAGACATGCCGACAGGGTAACTGCCGAAGGTGAGCAGACCGGCCGTGCGCGCCCGGGGAGGTGCGGCGCCGTGTCGGGCACGTGCAGCCTGGACGGCGCCGACCGGTGGTGCGGTGGGTGGTCCAGAGGGTGGTCCCAGAGTGGTCCGAGGGTGGTCCGGTTGGGCCGTCTGGCGGGTCCTTTCGGACCCCTCGGGACCTGGTCATCGGGGTCCACCGGACATGGCTAGGAATGACTAGTCCCTTCGGACATCGCAGAACTACACGAATGGGCCATGTCGTTGCAGTGCCAACCCTTCCTATGGTTTCAGCACATCGAGACGGACATAAGGCGCACGCACATGCACCTTGAACAGCAGCATCTGGAGGCACTGGGATGACGATCGCACCGGCCCGACCCACCCGACAGGGTGCTGCGAACGGCTGGGTCGAGGACTGGGCCCCTCTGGGCTCCTGCTCCACCGCCGACCCCGACGCCCTCTTCGTCCAGGGCGCGGCCCAGCAGACTGCCAAGGTCGTCTGCCAGCGGTGCCCCGTGATCGCCGAGTGCCTGGCGGACGCCCTCGACAACCGCACCGAGTTCGGCGTGTGGGGCGGGATGACCGAGCGTGAGCGCCGGGCCCTGCTCAAGCGCCGCCCCAACATCACCTCGTGGGCCAACCTCTTCGCAGCCGCGCGCGGCCAGTCCCGCGACGAGCAGAGCGCCTGAGCGCGCCGCTCTCCACCAGCCACCCGGGCCGGTCACCTCTTCGGGAGGAGGCCGGTCTGAGGTCTTTCCGGGGCAGGTCCGGGGCGGGCACGTCAGCCGTGGGCGCCCGGTCGGGGGGTGGGTCACCGACCGGGGCGGTCAGTAGGCGGGCGGTCAGCGACCGGGCGGTCAGCGACCGGGCGGTCAGCCGCCGGTCAGCGCGGTGGCGACCTCGCGCAGCCCCTCGAGGTCGTGGATGTCCTGGGCCGCGGCCGGCACCTCCACGAGGGGTATGCCGGGGTGCCCGGCCGTGAAGCGGGCCACCTGCCGCTGCTGGCGGTCGGCCGTCTCCGCGAGGGTGGCATGGAGGCGCAGCAGCCCCTCCGTGGTGGCGGTCGTCGAGGTGGTCGTGCCCGCGTCGCTGTCGGCGAGCTGCTCGGCGGCGGCCAGCGCCCGTGACGCACTGAGCGACGGGGCGGCGACGCGCTGGACGCGGTTGACGACCAGGCCCGCGAGCGGCATCCCCTCCTCGTCGAGGCGACCGGCGAAGTACGACGCCTCGCGCAGGGCGTCGCGCTCGGGGGTGGCGACGACGACGAACGCCGTCTCGGCCGCCTTGAGCAGGGCGTAGGTCTGGTCGGCCCGCTCGCGGAACCCGCCGAACATGGTGTCGAGGGCCGCGACGAACGTCTGCACGTCCTGCAGCAGCTGCCCACCGAGCAGCCTCGACATCGTGCTCGTGGCCACCTGCACCCCCACGCTGAACACCTTGAGCCCGGCCCGGCCGCCGGCCTTGGCCGGGGCCGTCAGCAGCCGGATGAAGCGGCCGTCGAGGAAGGACCCGAGCCGCTTCGGGGCGTCGAGGAAGTCCAGCGCCGAGCGGGACGGCGGGGTGTCGACGACCACGAGGTCCCACCGGCCGGTGCGGTCGGCCTCGGCCCGCAGCTGCCCCAGCTTCTCCATGGCCATGTACTCCTGCGTGCCCGCGAAGGAGCTGGAGACCGCCTGGTAGAAGGGGTTGGCGAGGATCTGGGCCGCCTTGTCCGGGGCGGCGTGCTGCTCCACCACCTCGTCGAAGGTGCGTTTCATGTCGAGCATCATGGCGTCGAGCGAGCCGCCCTCGGCGCCCGCGCCGGCGACCGGCCGGGGGGTGTTGTCGAGCTCGGTGAGGCCGAGCGACTGGGCCAGCCGCCGGGCCGGGTCGATGGTGAGCACGACGACCTTGCGCCCGTGCTCGGCGGCCCAGAGGCCGAGGGCTGCCGCGGTGGTCGTCTTGCCGACGCCCCCGGCGCCGCAGCAGACGACGATCCTGACCTGCTGGTCGGCCAGCAGGTCGCCGAGGTCGAGGCCCGGCGCAGTGGCGGGGGCGGTGCGGCGGGCGGGCATCAGATCATCCCCTGCTCGGCGACGGCGTCCGCGAGCACGGAGATGCCGCCGCCCTCGGTGCCCTCGGGCAGCAACGGCAGCCGTACGGTGAGGCGCCCCTCCTGCGCGAGGATCGCGTCCTGCTCCCGCTCCAGGGCGAGGCGGTCGGCGTGCTCGGCGGCATCGGCGAGCAGTCCGCCGACCACGGTCGCGGTGGCCCGGACGCGCACCGAGGACAGGTCGGCGGTGACGCGCTCGGCGAGGGAGCCGGTGCGTCCGGCACGGACGGCCGCGAGGTCGCGGTCGGACAGCAGCGGGTCGCGCAGCTGGTTCACCACGATCGCGCCCAGCGGGAGGTCGGCGGCGCGGAGCTCGGCGAGCGCGTCGACGGTCTCCTGCACCGGCATCTCCTCGAGCAGCGTGACGACGTGCACGGCCGTGGTGTGGCTGCGGACCATGCGGGTGATCGACTCGGCCTGGGAGTGGATCGGACCGACCCGGGCGACGTCGGCGACCTCGGCGTTGACGTTGAGGAAGCGGACGACGCGGCCCGTCGGCGGCGCGTCGAGGACGACGGCGTCGTAGGCGAGCCCCCCGCCTCGGCCGCGCCGGCCGGCGGCCTCGTACACCTTCCCGATGAGCAGCACGTCCCGCAGGCCGGGGGCGATCGTCGTCGCGAAGTCGACCGCCCCGAACTTGTCGAGCAGCCCCATGGCGCGGCCGACCTTGTAGAACTTCTGGAGGTACTCGCCGAGCGACTGCTTGGCGTCGACCGAGATGGCCCACAGCTCGCCGCCGCTGCGGTCGTGCACGATGCGGGTCTCGGTGTGGCCGAGCGGCGGCACGTCGAACGTCTGCGAGATGCCCTGGCGCCCCTCCACCTCGACGAGCAGCACCCGTTTGCCCTGGCGGCTCAGGCCGAGCGCGAGGGCGGCGGACACCGTCGTCTTGCCGGTGCCGCCCTTGCCCGTGACGACGTGCAGGCGGACCTTGGACGGGTCGTGCCCCGCCCGGTCCTCGGAGCCTGCGCGGGCCGCCGCCGCACCGCGCACGGGTCGGTCCACGGGCGCAGGCATGGGGCCCAGCCTAGGAGGCGAGCAGGTCCACGGCCGCGGCGACCTCGGCGAACGCCGGGTGCTCCGGGTCGATCAGCCCGTAGTGGCCGCCGGTCTCCACCGGCATGAGGCGCACGGAGGGCCCGCGGTGCTGCGCGGCATACCGGGTGGTCAGGTCGAACGGCACCACCTCGTCGTCCACGGCGTGCACGAGGATGACGGGCACCGACGGCGAGAGCCGCGCCGGGTCGGCCTCGGCATAGGCCTCCGGCACCTGCGCGGGGGTGCCGCCCAGGAACGCCGGTATGGCGCCGCCGCCCACCCCGGAGGCCTCGCCGTGGGCGAGGTCCAGGACGCCCGCGAGGCTGACGACCCCGCGCAGGCCGTGGGCCCACGGCTGCGCCGCGGCCCACGCGACGAGCTGCCCGCCGGCGGAGTGGCCGACGAGGACGAGGGGGTGGGCGAGGTCGGGGTCGCGGCGGATGGCGCCGACGGCAGCGGCGAGGTCCTCCGCGGTGCCCGGCCAGCCCCCACCCGTCATCCCGGGCCGGCGGTACTCGACCACGGCCGTCGGGTGGCCGGCGTCGGCGAAGGCCTGCGCCTGGCGGCTGGCGTGGGCGCGGTCGTAGTCCAGGCGCCAGAAGCCGCCGTGCACGACGACGACGGTCAGGGCGCGGGTGACGCGCTCCGGGAGGCGCACGTCGTAGACCTGGACCTCGTGGTCGCCGTACGCGGTCGTGCGCGTCGGCGGGGCGGCCCGCTCGTCGAGCACCTGGATGGGGTCACGCCTGCCGACAGAGGCCATGCGCCCATCCTGCCAGCGGTGGCTAGGCTGCGGGCATGCAGAAATGGGAGTACGCGACCGTGCCGCTGATCGTCCACGCGACCAAGCAGATCCTCGACCAGTGGGGCGAGGACGGCTGGGAGCTCGTGCAGGTCCTGACCGGGCCCGACGGCAACGGCCTCGTGGCGTACCTGAAGCGGGAGAAGGCCTGACCAATGAGTGCAGTCGAAGATCGCCTGGCCGAGCTCGGCCTGTCCGTCCCCGAGGTCGCCAAGCCGGTGGCCGCCTACGTCCCGGCCGTCCAGGACGGGCGCCGGATCTACACCTCCGGGCAGCTGCCCATGGTGTCCGGTGAGCTGGTGCAGACCGGCAAGGTCGGCGACGGCCACGGGCTGGTGCCCGCCGACGACGCGAAGAAGCTCGCGGAGATCTGCGCGCTCAACGCCATCGCCGCCGTCAAGGGCATCGTCGGCGACCTCGACAAGGTGACCCGGGTGGTCAAGCTCGTCGGGTTCGTCGCCTCGGACCCCTCCTTCACCGGCCAGCCCGGGGTCATCAACGGTGCGAGCGAGCTCATGGGCAAGGCCTTCGGCGACGCGGGCATCCACGCCCGGTCCGCCGTCGGCGTCGCCGTCCTCCCGCTGGACGCCCCCGTCGAGGTCGAGATCGTCGTCGCCCTCGCCGACGACTGAGCCCCTCGGGACCCGCGCGGTGCTCCGCGACTTCCCGGTCAGCGAGTCACCGTCGCTGCGTGCGCGCATCGACGCGTGGCTCGCTGACCCGGACCCGTCCTCGGCCCCCGACCCACGCCTCGCGGCGACCGTCATGTTCGTCCGCGACGGGGCGGCCGGGGTCGAGGTGTTCATGCTGCGCCGGGTCGCGACCATGGCCTTCGCGCCGCGGATGATGGTCTTCCCCGGTGGCGGGGTCGACCCCCGCGACGCCGAGGGGCAGCTGCCCTGGGCCGGCCCGACACCGGCCGCGTGGGCGCAGCTCCTGCGGGTCGACGAGGCCCGGGCGCGCGAGCTCGTCGCCGCCGCGGTCCGCGAGGTGTTCGAGGAGTGCGGCGTCCTCCTGGCCGGGCCGTCGGCCGACGCCGTCGTGGACGACCTCGCCAGTGACCACTGGCGCGAGCAGCGACGGCGGCTGCTGGACCGCGAGGCGTCCTTGTCCGAGGTGCTGGTGGAGCACGGCCTCGTGCTGCGCTCGGACCTGCTCGGCTACCGCGCCCACTGGGTGACCCCGGTGTTCGAGGCCCGCCGCTACGACACCCGGTTCTTCACCGCTGCCGTGCCCGCCGGGCACCGGGCCGACGACGGGACGACGGAGGCCGACCTCGCCACCTGGGTCCGGCCGGCCGAGCTGCTGCAGGCGTGGAGGGAGGGGGAGGCGCTCATGCTCCCGCCCACCGTGGTCGCGGTGGAGGAGGTGGCCGCCGCCTCGTCGGCCGCGGAGTTCATTGCCGAGCGTCCGGTCGTCGAGACCGTGCAGCCGGAGCTCGTCGACACCGGGTCGGGCGTCGTCCTGCGGGCGACCCTGCCGCGATGAGCGAGGCGCCACCGACCCCGTCAGCCGCCTTCGGTGCGTGGGCCGGCGGCCAGGTCACCGAACGGGCGCTGTGCGTCCTGTGCCCCAACCCCGGGCCCATGACCCTCGACGGCACCAACACGTGGGTCCTGCTCGAGCCCGGTGCCACCGACGCCGTGGTCATCGACCCCGGCCCCCTGCACGAGGAGCACCTGCGCGCAGTGGTCGCCGCGGTGGAGGCGCGCGGGGCCCGTGTCGCCCGGACCGTCCTCACCCACGGCCACGCCGACCACGCCGAGGGTGCCGAGCGCTTCGCCGAGCTGACCGGAGCGCCGACCCGGGCCGTGGGTCGTGGCCACGACGACCTCGGTGACGGCGACGTCGTCCGCGCCGGAGGACTCGAGCTGCGGGTCGTCGCGACCCCGGGCCACACCTCTGACTCCCTGTCGTTCGCGCTGCCCGCCGACCACGCCCTGCTCACCGGCGACACCGTCCTCGGCCGCGGCACCACGGTGGTCGCGCACCCCGACGGCGAGCTCGCTGCATACCTCGACTCGCTCGCGCGCCTCGCTGCGCTCACGGGCGGTGGGTCGGTGACCTCGATCCTGCCCGGGCACGGGCCGGTCGTGCCCGACGCCGCGGCGATGGTCGCGTTCTACCGGCGGCACCGCGCCGAGCGCCTCGAGCAGGTGCGGCAGGCGCTCGCCGACGGGGCGGCGCAGGCCGACGACCCCGTGCAGGCCGTGGTGGAGCGGGTGTACGCCGACGTGCCCCGCGAGGTCTGGCCGGCGGCAGCGCTGAGCGTGGCTGCGCAGCTGGAGTACCTGCGCGCCCGCCCCTGAGGAGCGGACCTAGCGGGCGCGGCGCTTGAGCCGCTCGACGTCGAGGATCAGGACGGCGCGGGCCTCGAGGCGCAGCCAGCCCCGGGTCGCGAAGTCGGCGAGGGCCTTGTTGACCGTCTCGCGGGAGGCGCCGACGAGCTGGGCGAGCTCCTCCTGGGTGAGGTCGTGGGCGACGAGGATGCCCTCCTCGACCGGCCGGCCGAACCGGGCCGACAGGTCGAGCAGCGCCTTGGCCACGCGACCGGGGACGTCGGTGAAGACGAGGTCGGCGAGGTTCTCGTTGGTGCGGCGCAGGCGCTGGGCCAGGGCGGCCAGCAGGACCTTCGCGACGGCGGGGCGGCCCGCGAGGAGGCCGTTGAGGTCCTCGTTGCCGAGGCCGAGCAGCTGGGTCTCGGCGACCGCGGTGGCGGTCATCGTGCGCGGGCCGGGGTCGAACAGGCTGAGCTCGCCGAACATCTCGCCCGGGCCGAGGATCGCCACGAGGTTCTCGCGGCCGTCGGGGGAGCGGCGGCCGAGCTTGATCTTGCCCTCGCGGATGACGTAGAGGCGGTCGCCCTGGTCGCCCTCGTTGAAGAGCACGTCGCCACGCTCGAGGCGCGTCTGGGTCATCGACTGCATCAGCGTCGAGGACGCCTCCTCGTCGAGGGCAGCGAACAGCGGGGCTCTTCTCACCACGTCGTGATCCACGGGCGACAGTGTGCCATGCGGCCGGAGGTGGCTGTCCCCGGTGACCGGGGCCCTCGTCAGCGGCGACCCGTAGGCTGGCCGGGTGCCCCGATCCGTCGCCCCTGCCGCGGCCAGCTCGCCCCGCGAGGAGTCCCCGGTCGCCCTGACCAGGCGTGCCCGGAAGATGTACCGCGTGCTCCACGAGCACTACCCCTATGCGCACTGCGAGCTCGACTTCGAGTCCCCGCTGCAGCTGCTCGTGGCCACGGTGCTGTCCGCGCAGACGACCGACGTCATGGTCAACAAGGTGACGCCGCAGCTGTTCGCCCGCTACCCCGACGCCGCCGCCCTCGCCGGGGCCGACCGCGAGGAGATGGAGGCGCTGCTCAAGCCCACCGGGTTCTTCCGGGCCAAGACCAACTCGGTGATGAAGCTCGGCGCCGACCTCGTCGAGCGGTTCGACGGCGAGGTGCCCCCGCGGATGAAGGACCTGGTCACCCTCCCCGGGGTCGGGCGCAAGACCGCCAACGTCGTGCTGGGCAACGCCTTCGGCATCCCCGGCATCACCGTCGACACCCACTTCGGCCGGCTCGTGCGCCGGTTCGGCTGGACCGCCGAGGAGGACCCGGTCAAGGTCGAGGAGGTCGTCGGCAGGCTCATCCCCCGCAAGGAGTGGACGATGCTGTCCCACGTCCTGATCTTCCACGGCAGGCGCACCTGCCACGCCAGGAAGCCCGCCTGCGGTGCCTGCCCGATCGCCCGGCTGTGCCCCTCCTACGGCGTCGGCGAGACCGACCCCGTCAAGGCGGCGAAGCTGCTCAAGTTCGAGATGGCCGAGGGGGCCGACAACCCGTATGCCGCGCGCACGGTCGACGTCGTGGCCGCAGCGGGCGGCGCGGAAGCGGCCGACGCGTCGTGACGGAGCGTCGCCAGCGTCCTGGGTGGATCGACCACGCCCACCGGGGGATCGCAGCCGCGGAGCGCGGGTTCTTCGACCGGTTCGCCCCACCGCCCAGCGGTGGTCGCCGCTCGAGCGTGCTGCTGCTCTTCGGACCGGCCGAGGGTGGGGGCGAGGACGTCGTGCTCACCGAGCGCGCCCACACCCTGCGCACCCAGCCGGGCGACATCTCCTTCCCCGGCGGCAAGCGCGAGCCGCACGACGCGTCGAACGCCGCTGCGGCGCTGCGCGAGACCCAGGAGGAGGTCGGGATCGACCCGGCCACCATCGACGTGGTCGCCGAGCTGCCCGACATCTACCTCAGCCCGCGGCGGTTCGTGGTGACGCCGGTCCTCGCGTGGTGGCGCGAGCCGGGGCACGTCGACGACATCGACCCCGGCGAGGTCCACCGCGCCGTGCGCGCCCCGCTGGCCGACCTGCTCGACCCGGCGGCCCGGTTCACCGTGACCCACCCCAGCGGCTACGTCGGCCCGGGGTTCGAGTTCGACGGGTTGTTCGTCTGGGGGTTCACTGCCGGCCTGCTGTCGGCCGTGCTCGATTTCGGTGGCCTGACCATCCCGTGGGACCGTGGGGTGGAGCGACCGCTCCCTGACCGCTACCGGCCCGGTGGCCCGCGGGACGCCCTGACCCAGACCGCGACGGAAGGCCGAGCCTGAATGTTCCTCGGACTCACCCTTCTCGATTTCCTGCTGCTGGTGCTGTTCGTCAGCTACGCCGTCACCGGCTACCGCCAGGGCCTGGTCGTCAGCGTGATGTCGCTGGCCGGGTTCCTGGCCGGCGGCGCCCTGGCCATGTGGCTGCTGCCGCTGGCGGTCAGCCAGTGGAGCGACCTCGAGACTGCGCCGCTGCTGCGGACGGTGGTGCTCATCGCCGGCGTCTTCATCGTCGCCTCCGCCGGGCAGGCCCTGGCCGTGGCCCTCGGCGGACGGCTGCGCTCGCGACTGCGGATCAAGCCGGCCCAGGTCTTCGACGCCGGCCTCGGTGCGATCGCGGTGGTGCTGTCGGCGGCCGTCCTCGTGTGGTTCATCGCCGGCGCCCTGCGCGGTGGGGCGCCCGCACCGATCGCCAGGGCGATCGGTGAGTCGCGGGTCCTGCGCGTCATCGACGGGGTGGTCCCGCCGGGGACGTCCAGGCTCTTCGCCGGATTCCGGGAGGTGCTCGACCGCGAGGGCTTCCCGCGCGTGTTCAACGGGCTCGAGGCCGAGCGCATCGCCCCCGTCGCCCCACCGGACCAGCGGGTCGCGCAGACGCCGGGGGTCCGCGACGCGGCCGCCTCGGTCATCAAGATCACCGGCGTCGCCACCTCCTGCAACCGCGGCCAGGAGGGCAGTGGCTGGGTGGTGTCACCCGGACGGGTCGTGACCAACGCCCACGTCGTGGCCGGTATGCAGTCGGCCACCCTGCGCGTGCACGGCACCGGCCGCTCCTACACCGGCCGGGTCGTCCTCTTCGACGCCAGGCGTGACCTCGCGGTGCTGTCGGTGCCGGACCTGCCGGCTCAGCCGCTGAGGCAGGGCGAGGACCTCCAGCGCAGCGACAGCGGCGTGGTCGCCGGCTTCCCGCTCGACGGGCCCTACCGCCTCGACGCCGCACGGGTCCGCGAGGTCATCCAGGCCCACGGCTCCGACATCTACGGCCGTCCCGGCGCCAGCCGCGAGGTCTACTCGCTCTACGCCCAGGTGCGTCCGGGCAACTCCGGTGGCCCGCTG
Source organism: Phycicoccus sp. Soil748 (assembly GCF_001428025.1). Classification (GTDB taxonomy): domain Bacteria; phylum Actinomycetota; class Actinomycetes; order Actinomycetales; family Dermatophilaceae; genus Pedococcus. The sequence goes on from NZ_LMSC01000006.1 coordinate 364,934, forward strand.
CTGTCGACCGACGGCCGCGTCGTCGGCGTCATCTTCGCCAAGTCGCTCGACGACGCCAGCACCGGCTACGCCCTGACGATGGACGAGGCGCGACCCGTGCTCGACGCCGCGGCCAGCGCGTCCTCGCCGGTCGACACCGGTCCCTGCGTCGCGGGCTGAGAGCTCCCGCCCCCGCGCCGCTCGCTGGCAGCAACCGCGGCGCTCAGGCGTGGAGCGAGTCGAGCCACCCGACGAGCCGGTCGCTGACCTCGTCGGGCGCCTCCTCGGGCAGGAAGTGCCCGGCGCGCGGCACGAGGCTGCGCTCGTGGCGGCCGGTGCACCACTCCTGCGCCCCGCCGGCCGTCGAGGGCAGCACCGCGCCGTCGCGCTCACCGTGCAGCTGCAGCACCGGGACGGTGATCGGGGTCCGCATCCGGGCTGCGAAGCGCCAGCCGTCGGGGCGCGCCTGGCTGCGCACCAGCCACCGGTAGTACTCGGCCGCCGAGTGCGCCACGAACGGCAGCGCCATCGCGTCGGCGTAGACCTGGGCCTCCTCGGGCGACGGCCAGATCCCCTCGGGGGAGGCCCACTCGCGCAGCAGGCGCTGCACGTAGCCGCCGTGCACGGTCATCTGGTGCTCGGGGACGAAGGGTCGTTGCAGCCCGGCGAGGTAGGCGTTGGCCCGGGCCTGCCGGGCACTGGTGAACGACGCCCTGCGGAACACCAGCGGGTGCGGCATCGACAGCGACGCGATGGCGCGGGTGACGGTCGGCTGCAGCGTCGGCATGCTCCACGCGATCCAGCCGCCCCAGCCGTGCCCGACCACCGGCGCACGGGAGGCGCCGAGCGAGCGCAGGACACTTGCGACGTCCGTGGCGGAGGTGCGCGTGTCGTACCCGCGCGGGGGCTTGTCCGACGCGCCGTACCCGCGCAGGTCCATGGCGCAGGCGCGGTAGCCGGCGTCGGCGAGGGCCTGCATCTGGTGGCGCCAGGCCCACCAGAACTGCGGGAAACCGTGCAGCAGGAGCACGACGGGGCCCTCGCCCTGCTCGGCGACGTGGAAGCGGGCACCGTTGGCCGCGACGAAGCGGTGCTCCCACGGGCCGTCGATGAGCGCCATCGAGGCGTCGAGACTCATGCGGGGGAGTATGCCGTGCGGCGAGGTGCGCGAGCCCGCACCCGGACGCCTGCCCACTGCCGTCCACACGTTTGGGGGCCAGAAGGTGAACCCCAAGTCACCTTCTGGCCCCCAAACGCGGGTGAAAGGGGCTCAGTCGCCGGACTTGAGCGCCTGGACGGTCTCCTGGGCGTTCTTGATGGTGCGCTCCGGTTTGCCGTTGACCTTGGCGATGTTGTTCTTGCCGACCAGGGCGAGGATGCCCGCGACGGCGAACAGCAGGGCCGTGGTGATGAGGTAGCCGGCCCACTCGGGCAGCCAGATGTCGAGCACGGCGACGATGGTGTGGAAGAAGAAGATGAGGCCGAGCAGCCCGACGAACGCTGCGGCACCGAACATCGCGGCGCTCTTGCCGGCGGTCTTGGCCTCGGTCGTGATCTCCGCCTTGGCGAGCGCGATCTCGCTGCGGACGATGGTCGACATGTCGTGGGTGGCGTCAGCCACCAGCTGGCCGAGCGTGCGCTCGGGCGTGGGACCGTTCGGTGTGGTCATGTCGTCATTCCTCCGTGTGGCTGGACCTGCCGTCACGACCCTACCCAGTGCGGTGGGGAGACCGCCCCCTGGCGAGGGTGGTTACAGTCGACGCGTGGACGCCGACGACCAGGCCCGGGACCGCGGATGAGGGCGCGCGACCTGGCGCAGGAGTTCCCCACCGTCGACCTCGGCGACGACGCACTGGTGGCGGCGCGCACCATGGCCGAGAGCGGCCGGCCCGGGCTGGTCGTCCTCGATGACAGGGGGAGGGCGTGCACCGTGCTCCCGGGTTCGCAGGTGCTGCGCCTCGCGGTGCCGGTGTACGTCCAGAGCGACCCCCACCTCGCCAGGGTGTACGACGAGAAGGCAGCCGACGAGCTCTTCGGCAAGCTGTCCGGCAAGACGGTTCGCGACCTGCTGCCTGACCCCCATGACCACGCCGAGCTGCCCGTGGTCGACCCGGATGCGACGTCGATCGAGGTGGCAGCGGTGCTGGCCAGGATGCGCAGCCCACTGGCCGTCGTCAGCGAGGGCGACCGCGTCCTCGGGGTGATCACGGTCAGCCGCCTCCTGAGGGCCCTGCTGCCTGCTGCCCCGGACCCCACCGGTCATGACGAGCCGCGCGGATCGACCTCGGACGGGGAGCCAGAGCTCCGTTGACCACGTACCTCGTCGTCGCGGCATTCGCGGCTGCCTACATCCTCATCGCCACCGAACGCATCCACCGCGTCGCGGCGGCCCTCTGGGGCGCGGCAGCCATGGTCGTGCTCGGGGTCGTCGACGCGAAGACCGCCTTCTTCAGCGAGGAGACGGGCATCGACTGGAACGTCGTCTTCCTGCTCCTGGGCATGATGGTGATCGTCGGGGTCCTGCGCCAGACCGGGGTCTTCGAGTACCTGGCCATCTGGGCCGCCAAGCGTGCGGGTGGACGGCCCTTCGCGGTCATGGTGATGCTCGTGGTGATCACGGCGGTGGCATCGGCCCTGCTCGACAACGTGACCACGGTCCTGCTCGTGGCGCCCGTGACCCTGCTCGTCTGCGACCGCTTGGGGCTCAACCCGGTTCCGTTCCTCATCGCCGAGGCAATGGCATCGAACATCGGCGGGACCGCCACCCTCGTCGGTGACCCGCCGAACATCATCATCGCGAGCCGGTCGGGGCTCTCGTTCAACGACTTCGTCCTGAACATGACGCCCATCGTGGTGGTGCTGCTCCTGGTGTTCATCGGCCTGTGCCGGGTCATGTTCCGCCGGAGCTTCACCTATGACGCCGAGAAGGCCGAGGCGGTGATGGAGCTCGACGAGCGCGAGGCGATCGAGGACCGGGGGCTGCTGCTGAAGGCCCTGGTGATCCTGGGTCTGGTGCTCGTCGGCTTCGTCTCCCACTCCGCGCTCCACCTCGAACCCTCGATCGTGGCCCTCTTGGGCGCCGGGGCGGCGGTGGCCGTGTCCAGGCTGGAACCGGGTGAGTACCTCGGTGAGGTGGAGTGGTCGACGCTCGTCTTCTTCGGTGGCCTCTTCGTCATGGTGGGAGCGCTCGTCGAGGTCGGTGTGGTCGGGTCAGTGGGCCATGCGCTCACGGAGGCGGTCGGTGACCGGCTGCTGCTGGCGACGAGCGTGGTCCTGGGCGGGTCCGCCGTGCTGTCCGGGATGGTGGACAACATCCCCTACGTCGCGACCTTGGCGCCGGTCATCCAGGACCTCGTCGGGAAGAGCACTGACGCGCAGCACCAGGCTCTCTGGTGGGCCCTCGGCCTGGGCGCCGACCTCGGGGGCAACTCCACGGCCGTGGGTGCCAGCGCCAACGTCGTGATCCTCGGGATCGCGGCGCGCAACGGCCACCGCATCAGCTTCTGGCAGTTCACCAAGTACGGACTGGTGGTCACGTCGGCCACGGTCACGCTCTCGTGGGCCTACCTCTGGCTCCGCTACTTCGTGCTGGCCTGAGGCTCGAAGCAGTCGGGCACCCCGTCCCCGTCGGAGTCCAGCGCCTCCTCCTCCTCCAGACGCCGGTACACCGTGTTCCTGCGGCGCAGCACGAGCGCTGCCAAGGACGCCGAGACCACCGACCCGATCAGGACGGCCAGCTTCGCGTGCTCGAGCCGGTCGGTCTGGTCGGCGAAGGCCAGCTCGCTGATGAGCAGCGAGACCGTGAACCCCACGCCCGCCAGCAGGGAGAGGCCGAGCACGTCCCACCAGGACAGGTCGTCATCGAGCCGGGCCCGGGTGAAGCGGGCCACGGCCCAGGTCCCGGCGAACACCCCGACGAGCTTGCCCAGGACCAGGCCGGCGACGGCACCCAGGACCACGGCGTCGGTGACCGCCGCGCCCAGGTTGCTGCCGACGACCGTGACGCCGGCAGCGAAGAACGCGAAGACGGGGACCGCCACGCCTGAGGACAGGGGGCGCAGGCGGTGCTCGAAGTGGTGGGCGACATCGGCGGAGGCGTCGAGCGTGCTCGCCCGGGGGACACTACGCCGCGGCCGGACCGGCACGGTCAGCCCCATGAGGACGCCGGCAACCGTGGCGTGGATGCCGGACGCGTGGACCAGCGCCCAGACGGCGACGCCCAGCGGTACCAGCAGCCACCAGTGGGTGATGCGCCGCTGGACGAGAAAGGCGAACGCGGCCAGGGGGATGGCTGCCAGCGCGAGCATCGGGAGGTCGAGGTCGCTGGTGTAGAAGATGGCGATGATGCTGATGGCGACCAGGTCGTCCACCACGGCCAGGGTCAGCAGGAAGCTGCGCAGGGCCGATGGAAGGTGCGTCCCCACGACCGCGAGGACCGCCAGGGCGAAGGCGATGTCGGTGGCCGTCGGGATCGCCCACCCACCCAGGGCGTCTGCGTCCGCTCCCAGGCCGGTGACGGTGACGGCGTACACGATGGCAGGGACCGCCACCCCGCACAGGGCCGCGGCGACGGGCACGGCCGCCTTGGCGGGGATGCGCAGGTCACCCACGAGGAACTCCCGCTTGAGCTCGAGGCCTGCCACGAAGAAGAAGATCGCCAGCAGCCCGTCGGCTGCCCAGGTCCCGAGCGTGAGATCGAGGTGCAGGACGTGCGGACCGATGGTGAAGTCCCGGAGTCCCTCGTACGTCTCGTGCCACGGGGTGTTGGCCCAGACGAGCGCGGCGACGGCCGCCACGAGCAGGATGGCGCCGCCGACGGTCTCGGTCCGCAGGGCTCTGGCGACGTACTGCGCCTCCTGCCAGGTCGAGCGGGCGAAGAGGCGCGGGCGCAGGGGGTTCAGGCTCACGGAGGCCTTCCTTGGTCGGCGAGGAACAAGACGCTGCCACTCGCTGGGGCAGCGACGCCGACCAGACTTCCCGGCTCACCAGCACCAAGGGTATCCGGCGCGGCCGGCGCGGTGCTCCCGCGACCAGCTCGCGGGACCACTGGCGCCCCGTGGCTCAGCGGGCGGTGAGCCGCTCGACCCACTCGGCCGGCCAGGGCGCGCTCGACGGGCGCCCCGGCCCGGTGCGGTCGAGGTGCACGGTGACGTAGCGGCCGCGTACGGCGCGCTCGCGGGGCGCGCCCTCGAACTCCTCGCCCCAGACCTCGAACTCGAAGGTCATCGAGGAGGTCCCGAGCTCGGTCACCGACACGGTCGTCGTCACCTCCTGGCCGAAGAACAGGGGCGCCTCGAAGTCGGCCTCGTAGCGCACCCTCGGGGCCACGGGGAAGTAGCCGTCGAGGCCCCGCTCGCGCGTCAGTGACGCCTCGACGGACTCGACCAGCCGCAGCACGGTGCTGTTGTGGTAGATCCCGGCTGCATCGGTGTCGACCCACTCGATGCGCGAACGCAGGGTGGCGCTCGCGATGACGGGACGGTCCAGTGCGGTCACGCCGACACGGTCTCAGGAGCCGCCTCGGCCGCCCCCACCGACCCCGGCCGCCACCGCAGGTGCACGTCGCCCGAGTCGCCCTCACGCAGGAGCGCCAGGCGCGGCGGCACCTTGTCGGTGCGTGACGTCGGCGGCCGCCGCCGGCCGGCCTGCCACTGCACCGGCCACTCGGCAGCGGGTCCCGCGTAGTCCTGCTCCGCTGCTGCGTGCAGGGTCCACTGGGGGTCGTAGAGGTGGGTCCGGCCGAGCGCGCACAGGTCGGCGCGTCCGGCGAGCAGGATCGAGTTGACGTCGTCGTGCGACGAGATCGCCCCGACCGCGATGACCGCCACCCCGGCCGGGCGGGCGACCTCGTGACGGATCCGGTCGGCGAACGGCGTCTGGTAGGACCGCCCGAACGCCGGCTTCTCGTCCTTGGTCACCTGCCCCGACGAGACGTCGATGGCAGCTGCGCCGTGCTCGATGAAGGCCCGCGCGATCTCGACCGCGTCGTGCTCGGTGTTGCCGTCCGGCGCCCAGTCGGTGGCCGAGATGCGCACGGTCACGGGCACGTGGTCGGGGACCACGCCGCGTACGGCGTCGAACACCTCGAGGGGGAAGCGCAGGCGGTTCTCGAGCGAGCCGCCGTACTCGTCGGTGCGGACGTTGGAGATCGGCGACAGGAACGACGAGAGCAGGTAGCCGTGGGCGGCGTGCACCTCGACGAGGTCGAACCCGGCCTCCACACCCCGGCGCGCTGCGTCACGGAAGTCGGCGACCACCTGGTCCATGTCGTCGCGCGTCATCTCGCGTGGAACGTGGCAGCCGTCGCCGTAGGGGAGCGCGGACGGGCCGACGACCTCCCAGTTGTCCTGGGCGAGGGGCTCGTCCATGCCGTCCCACATGAGCTTGGTCGAGCCCTTGCGCCCCGAGTGGCCGAGCTGCAGGCCGATCCTGCCGGTGCTGCGCTCGTGGACGAACGCCGTGATCCGGGCCCAGGCGTCGCGCTGCTCGTCGTTCCACAAGCCGGGGCAGCCCAGGGTGATCCGGCCCTCGGGCGACACACAGGTCATCTCCGACATCACGAGGCCCGCGCCGCCGAGCGCCTTGGACCCGAGGTGCACGAGGTGGAACTCGCCGGGCACGCCGTCGACCGCGGAGTACATGTCCATGGGCGAGAGGATGACGCGGTTCTTGAGCTCCAGCGCGCCGATCCGCGTCGGCTGGAACATCGCCGGCGCGGCCTCGTCGACCCCGCTCCCGTCGACCTCGCCATCGCCGACCGCAGCTCCTCGTGCGAACGCGGCCTGGATGCGGGCGGCGAACTCGGCGTCGCGGTCCTTGAGGTTCTCGAAGGTGATCCGGCGCGAGCGGGTGAGCAGGTTGAAGACGAACTCGTCGTGGTCCTGCCCCGCGTACATGCCGATGTTCTCGAACCACTCGAGGCTGGCCTGCGCCGCGCGCTGGGTCGACTCGACGACCGGCTTGCGCTCCTCCTGGTATGCCGCAAGGGCTTTGGGCACGGTGTCGTGCTCGTGCAGGCAGGCGGCGAGGGCCAGGGCGTCCTCCATGGCGAGCTTGGTGCCGGAGCCGATGGAGAAGTGCGCCGTGTGGGCGGCGTCGCCGAGCAGGACGACGTTGTCGTCGTGCCACTTCTCGTTGCGGACCGTGGTGAAGCTCAGCCACTTGGAGTTGTTGGTGAGGATGTGGTGGCCGCCGAGGTCGTCGGCGAAGATCTCGGCGACCCGCTGCACGGCGTGCTCGTCGGACACCCCGGGAGGGAACACCTCGTGCTCGGTACGGTCGAAGCCGGCCCGGCGCCACACGTCCTCGTGCATCTCCACGATGAACGTGGATCCCTTGTCGGAGTAGGGGTATCCGTGGATCTGCATCGTCCCGAACCCGGTGTTGCGGACGATGAACTGGAAGGCCTCGAAGACCAGGTCCGTGCCGAACCAGATGTACTTGTTGTGGCGGCGGTCGAGGCTGGGCCCGAACGCGTCGGCGTAGCGGGTCCGCACCTGCGAGTTCAGCCCGTCGGAGGCGACGACCAGGTCGTACTCGGCGCGGAGCCGGTCGGTGTCCGGCGCCTCGGTGCGGTAGTGGACCTCCACACCCAGCTCCGCCACCCGGGCCTGCAGGATGCGGAGCAGCTCCTTGCGGCTCATCGCCGCGAAGCCCTGCCCGCCGATGGTGGAGGAGCGCCCGTCGACGGCCACGTCGATGTCGGTCCAGCGCGCGAACTGCCGCTCCATGGCGCCGTAGATCGCGGTGTCGGCGCTCTCGATGCCGCCGAGGGTCTCGTCGGAGAACACCACCCCGAACCCGAAGGTGTCGTCGGGGGCGTTGCGCTCCCAGACCGTCACCTCGTGGCCGGTGTCGAGCTGCTTCATCAGGGCGGCGAGGTAGAGGCCGCCGGGCCCCCCGCCCACGATCGCGATCCTCATGACGACTCCTGCCCGGTGCGGACGGCCTGCTCGCGCAGCTTGAAGTGCTGGAGCTTGCCGCTGGTGTTGCGCGGCAGCTGGTCGACGAAGCGGACGCGGCGTGGGTACTTGTACGGCGCCAGCGTCGCCTTGACGTGGTCCTGGATCTCGCGGGCCTTCGCGTCGTCGCCGACCACGCCCTCGCGCAGGACGACGAACGCGCTGACGATCGAGCCGCGCTCGGGGTCGGGCTCGCCCACGACACCGGCCTCGACGACGTCGGGGTGCCCGTCGATGGCGGCCTCGACCTCGGGGGCGCCGATGTTGTAGCCGGAGCTGACGATCATGCTGTCGGTGCGGGCCCGGTAGAAGAAGTAGCCGTCCTCGTCCTGCACGAACGTGTCGCCGGTGACGTTCCAGCCGTTGACGACGTAGCCGAGCTGCCGGTCGTCGTCGAGGTAGCGGCAGCCGACCGGCCCGATGACCGCGAGCCTGCCCTCGGTGCCGGGCGGGACCGGCTCGTCGTCGGCGCCGAGGATCGTGGCGCGGTAGCCGGGCACGGGTCTTCCGGTGCTGCCGGGGCGGATGTCGTCGCCGGCCGCGGAGATGAAGATGTGCAGCATCTCGGTCGCGCCGATCCCGTCGATGATGGCCAGCCCGAGCTCGGCACGGATCGCCTCCCAGACCTCTTGGGCGATGTGCTCGCCGGCGCTGACCGCGGCCCGCAGGCCCTTGAGCCTGGGCAGGTGGCCGGCCTTGATGATCTGCTTGTAGGCCGTCGGCGCGGTCGCGAGGACGGTGACCCCGTGCTCCTCGACGAGCTCGGCGAGCTGGGCGGGGGTGGCTGCCTCGGTGAGCAGCGCGCACGCCCCGGCCCGCAGGGTGAACACCACGAGCATGCCCAGCCCGAACGTGAAGGCGAACGGCGCGGTGCAGGCGACGACGTCGTCGGGCTGCAGGCGCAGGACGTGGCGGCCGAAGGTGTTGTCGATCGAGAGCACGTCGCGGTGGAAGTGCGTGGTGACCTTCGGGACGCCGGTGCTGCCGGAGGTGGGTCCGAAGAGGGCGACGTCGTCGGCGGCGGTGTCGACGGCCGTGTAGCTGCCGGACTTGGCGGTGACCCGTCGGGTGAGGTCGTCGTCGGTGTCGCCGCCGTAGGGCACGACCACGAGGCCCGGGGCCACGGTGTCGCGGACGGTCTCGACGTCCTCGGTGAAGCGGTGGTCGACCAGGGCCACGGCGGGGCGCGTCTTCTCCACGACCGGGCCGAGCTCCCGGGCGCGCAGCGCGGCCATCGTGGTGACGACCACGCCGCCGGCCTTCAGCGTGCCGAGCCAGGCGGCGACGGTCCAGGGGTTGTTGGGGGAGCGCAGCAGGACGCGGTTGCCGGGCACGAGCCCGAGGTCCTCGGTGAGGACGGCGGCGACCTGGTCGACGGTCCGCAGCAGCTCGCCGTAGGTCCACACCGTGCCGTCAGGGGTGCGCAGGGCCGGCCGGTCCGGCCCGTGGGTGGCCACCGTCGCGTCGAGGAGCTCGACGGCGGCGTTCAGCCGTTCGGGGTACTGCAGGTCCGGCGTCGTGAACTCGAGCGTGGGCCACTGCGCCATCGGCGGGAGGTGGTCTCGCGCGAAGGTGTCGGTGTGCCCGCTCGGCGAGAGCGTGGCCGTCGCGTCGGCGGCGTGTGGCGTGGTCGACATCAGTGACCTCCGGAGGTGGCGCGGATCATGCCTTCCTGGACGACGGTGGCGAGGTGCTCACCGTCGGGGGTGAAGAAGCGGCCGAGGCCGACACCGCGACCGGAGTCGGCGGCCACCGCCTCCTGCGCGTAGAGCAGCCAGCCGTCGAGGGCACCCGGTGCCGGCGGCCGGTGGAACCACATGGCGTGGTCGAGGCTGGCGGTCACCAGACCGGGCTGCGCCCAGGGCAGGTCGAGGACGCGCAGCACCGGCTCGAGGATCGTGTAGTCGCAGACGTAGGCGAGGGCGGCGAGGTCGCGCTGGCTGTCGGTGAGCCCGTCGACCGGGCGCAGGGCGTCGAACGGCTTGACCCACAACGCCTGGTGCGGCGCGCTGCCGCCGTCGACCTCCAGGTAGACCGGTCCGGGCACGTGGCGCATGTCGAAGCTGCGCCCGCCCGACCAGTACGCCTTGGACTCCCCGGTCATCGTCGAGCCGTCCCCCGGCTCGCGGTCGGCGAGGTATGCCGCGGAGCTGGGCAGCGTGTCCGGTGCGGGGACGTCGGCCGGTGCCGACGCGGCGTACCGGCCTCCGTCCTCCCCGGCGGCGAAGCCGACGAGGCACGTGTAGGCGGGCTTGCCGTTCTGGAACGCCCGCACCTGCCGGGTGGCGTAGCCGCGGCCGTCGCGCAGGACCTCGACCTCGTAGGTGACGGGGGCACCGATGTCGACCGGGCGCATGAAGTAGCTGTGCATCGAGTGCATGGTCTTGCCGTCGGTCACCGTCAGCATGGCTGCGGCCGCGGCCTGGGCGACCATGTCGCCGCCGTACGCCTTGGGCCACGGGCACGGCTGGGTGGTCGCGGTGAACGCGACGTCGAAGTGCTGCGCCGCAACGGGTTCGAGGGCCAGGGCGTTCGTGACGACCTCGGACGTCGGGTGCGTCACGGGCGGTCCGCCCAGTGCCGCAGGTCGGCGTCGTCGACCTGCGGGAGGTTGACGACGATGTTCTCCGGCGTGCGGGTGGTCATCCAGGTCAGGGGGTTGTTGCGGTCGAGGTTGCACTCGACGTGCGGCATGAACGGCGGCACGAAGACCCAGTCGCCCTCGGCCATGTCGATGTAGTCCTCGAAGCGCCCGCCGAAGTAGATCCGGGCGCGGCCGGACAGCACGTAGCCGCCGGTCTCGGCCTCGCCGTGGTGGTGGGGGACCGAGCGGTAGCCGGCCTCGTTGCTCACCTTGCCGAACCACAGCCGCTTCGCCGGGGTGTGCTGGATGCTGACGCCGGAGATCCGGCTGGCGCCACCGGACTGCCCGGTGTCACCACCCTCGGAGCCGCCGCGGGTGACGACGGGGACGACCAGGCCGTTCTCGTTCGCCCAGGCCGAGGGGTCGCCCTCGAGCTGGTACTTGCTGAAGTCGGGTTCCACGGGGGCTCCTTCGTCGGTCCGGGCAGTGGTCTGGGCGGTGGTCTGGGTGCTGGTTCGGGTGGTCGCCGCGGTCGTCGGTCAGGTCAGGCGGATGGTGTTGCGCAGCAGGCCGATTCCCTCGATCTCGGTCTCGAGGACGTCGCCGTCGCTGAGGAAGCGCTTCGGGTCGCGGGCGACGCCGACCCCGCCGGGGGTGCCGGTGAGGACCAGGTCGCCGGGGCGCAGCACCGTGAAGGTCGAGATGTAGGCGAGCAGGTCGGCGGCGTCGAAGACCAGGGTCGCGGTGCTGTCGCGCTGCACCTCCTCGCCGTTGACCCGGCAGGTGACCGTGAGGCCCGCAGTGGGGTCGACCTCGTCAGGCGTCACGACGACGGGGCCGGTGGGCGTGGAGCCGTCCCACGCCTTGCCCTGGAACCACTGCAGCGTGCGGTACTGCCAATCGCGCACCGAGACGTCGTTGGCCACCGTGTAGCCGGCGATGGCGGCCGTGGCGGTCGCCCGGTCGGCGCCCCTGAGGGTCGTGCCGACGACCACGGCGAGCTCGGCCTCCCAGTCGACGTCGGTGCCGGCGAGGAGCCGGACGTCGTCGGTGGGGCCGACCAGGCTGTCGGCGTACTTCGCGAAGAGCGTGGGGTGGCTGGGCAGGTCGCGGCCGGTCTCGCGGATGTGCTCCCCGTAGTTGAGTCCGCAGCAGATGACCTTGCCGGGGTGGGGAAGGGGGGCCAGCGGCTCGGCGCCGTCGAGGACGTCGCCGGTCAGCGTGGCCGGGTCGAGGGTGCCGCCGGCGGCGAGGAAGGCGGACAGGTCCGCGGCATACCGGTCCGTCCCGGGCAGCAGGAGCGCGCGCCAGCCGTCGTCGGTGAGGGCGGCGGCACGGGTGGTGCCGGCATGGGCGACGGTGCCGAGCTGCATATAGCGAGATTTTCACGACCGTCGTCAAACGTCAATAGGTCCGCTAGGCTCGAGGACCACCGGAGCACGCCCACCGACCTGGAGGTCCGATGTCCGCCCACCCGCTCACCCCGGTCCCCGTCAACCCCGCCTCGCTGCCGACGCCGAGCGGCTACTCGCACGGGACGCTGTCGGGCAACACGTTGTACCTCGGAGGGCAGACGGCGCTCGACGCGCAGATGCAGATCGTGCCGGGCGGGATCGTCGAGCAGTTCCGGCAGGCGTTCTCCAACGTCCTGGCGACCCTGGCCGAGGCCGGCGGTGTGCCCGAGGACCTCGTGAGCATCACGATCTACCTCACCGACATCCCGGACTACCAGGCGCACGGGCGCGAGATCGGCCGCGCCTGGCGCGAGCTGGCCGGGCCGGTCTACCCCGCGATGGCCGGCATCGGCACGACGGCGCTGTGGCAGCCCGAGGCCCTCATCGAGATCGTCGGCGTCGCCGTCATCCCTGACGAGCGGCTCCTGCCTCCGCGGTGACGAAGTCGTGGGCCGGGCCCGCGAGCACGCGGTGCAGGGCGAAGAACGTCTCGGCCGCCCTCGTGCCCGACCACGAGGCGGGCAGCAGGTCTGTGGGCAGGCCCGGGTCGAGGTAGGGAAGCCGGCGCCACGCCGTGAGGGCGCGCACGTAGTCGGCGAACGCGTCCGGCCCGGACGGCACCTCTCGTCGGGCGGCCCACGCCTGCCGGGCGGGCTCGTGGGCCTCGAGGAAGTCGGTGTAGAGCTGCTCCAGCGTCACGAGGTCCCACCACTGGGCGACCTTGGCCGCCGGGTCGCCGAAGGCGAGGTACTCCGCGCGGAAGAGGTCGACGTACGGGTGGAGCCCGTCGCCCAGCAGCACCTCGCGCGCGTCGTCGGCGAGGTGCCCGGGGGCGATCCACACCCCCGACGACACCGTGCCGAAACCGAGCCAGGACAGGCGCGATCGCAGCGCATGCCGCTTCTGCCGCTCCGACTCGGGCACGGAGAAGACGACCACCACCCAGTCGTGCGCCTGCTGCTCGCGGCGGGCGAAGATCCGGCGGTCGCCGACCTCGAGCACCGCGCGGGCGTACTCCGACAGGGCGTAGCCGGCGACGCCACCGCGGCGCTCCGCCTCGACGATGCCGCGGCGCTTGAGCCGCGACAGCGACGACCGCACGGCCTGCTCGTCGACACCGGCCGCCGCCATGAGGCGGATCAGGGCGCTCACGCTGATCCAGCCGCCGAACTCGCGGACGTAGAGGCCGAGCATGGTGACGATGAGCGCGCGCGGCGGCAGGGGTCCCCGTTCGCTGCCGCCCTCGAGCTCCGTCGTCGTCACGGGAGGCAATGTATCCGGCGGCGCGGCGTGGTCCCGTGCCGACCGCGGGTGCGGCCCCTTGCCGGACGGTGGGGTGCAGCCACCTGTCGGGCCGTGCTTGTCCGGGGCGGCCACCGGGCCTTAGTCTTCCGTAAGACAGAAGCGGAACTCCATATCGTGGAATTGCGAGGTCGTCAGATGGCAGCACCGAGCCCCGGCTACTCCATCACCGTGCGGGCCGAGGCGCCTGCTGCGATCGACACCACCGGCACGCTGGCGGCAGCGGTCGCCGACGCGGGCGGCGCCCTCACGGCCCTCGACGTCGTCGAGTCGCGCTCGCAGGTCCTCGTGGTCGATGTGACCTGCAACGCCTCCGACGCCGACCACGCCGAGCGGATCACCGCCGCGATCGCCGCCGTCCCGGGGGTGAAGGTGCGCAAGGTCAGCGACCGCACGTTCCTCCTGCACCTCGGCGGCAAGCTGGAGGTCAACCCCAAGGTGCCGCTCAAGCACCGGGACGACCTCTCCCGCGCCTACACGCCGGGGGTCGCCCGGGTCTGCCTCGCCATCGCGGCCAACCCCGAGGACGCACGCCGGCTGACCATCAAGCGCAACACCGTGGCGGTGGTGACCGACGGGTCCGCCGTGCTCGGGCTCGGCAACATCGGCCCCGCGGCGGCGCTGCCCGTCATGGAGGGCAAGGCGGCGCTGTTCAAGCGGTTCGCCGGGGTGGACGCCTGGCCGGTCTGCCTCGACACCCAGGACCCCGAGGAGATCATCTCCATCGTCAAGGCGCTGGCCCCCGTCTACGGCGGCGTCAACCTCGAGGACATCTCGGCACCCCGGTGCTTCGAGATCGAGCGGCGACTGCGCGACGAGCTCGACATCCCGGTGTTCCACGACGACCAGCACGGCACCGCCATCGTCGTCATGGCGGCCCTCACCAACGCGCTGCGGGTGGTGGGCAAGAACTTCGGGGACGTGCGCATCGTGGTGTCCGGCGTCGGTGCCGCGGGCCACGCGATCATCAGGCTGCTCGACGCGCAGGGCGCCACCGACATCATCGGGTGCGACCGGCACGGGGCGCTCGACCCGGACGCCGAGCACCGCGACGAGTTCCGCGGCTGGATCGCCGCCAACACCAACCCCCGCCGGGTCCGCGGCACCCTCAAGGAGGTCCTCGCCGGGGCCGACGTGTTCGTGGGGGTCTCGGCCCCCAACCTGCTGGACGGCGACGACATCGCCACCATGGCTCCCGACGCCATCGTCTTCGCGCTCGCCAACCCCGACCCCGAGGTCGACCCGGTCGCGGCCAGCCGCCACGCCGCGGTCGTCGCCACCGGGCGGTCCGACTACGCCAACCAGATCAACAACGTGCTCGCCTTCCCGGGGTTCTTCCGAGGCCTGCTCGACGCCGGCGTCAGCGACATCACCGACGAGATGATGATCGCCGCGGCGACCGCCATCGCCGACTGCGTGCACCGCGACGAGCTCAACGCCAGCTACATCGTGCCCAGCGTCTTCGACCCCGACGTCGCGCCGGCGGTCGCAGCAGCCGTGCGGCGCGTGGCCGGCGTGCACGGACACCACACTGACGACCCCGAGGACGCCCACGCATGACCTTCGACGCCACCGACCTCACCGCCGAGCTCGACACCCACCTTGCGGACGCGGATGCCCTTCTCGCACAGGCATTCCCGGGCGAACGGGCCGCGCGACAGCCCGTCCACACCGTGTACGTGCCGGCCGACCGCTACGACGCCGGCCTCGTGCCGCGCTGGGGCAAGGAGGCGCTCGCGGCGCTCGACGAGCACGGGGGCAGTGCGACCGAGTACGCAGCGGTGCTGGGACTGCCTGCCGACCTGGCCGACGAGGTGGTCACCCGCGTCCGGGCCAAGCTCGCGAGCGAGCCTGTCGAGGACCTGCGCATCGACCTCGAGGACGGCTATGGCGTGCGGTCCGACGACGAGGAGGACGCCGCGGTCGATGCCGTTGCAGCCGCGCTGCGTGCGGCCCTCGACGCGGGGGATGCGGCTCCCTTCAACGGCATCCGGTTCAAGAGCTTCGAGGCGCCGACCCGGGCCCGGGGCGTCCGCAGCCTTGCGCGGTTCGTCGAGGCGGTGACGGTGGACGGACGGCTGCCGGACGGGTTCGTGGTGACGTTGCCGAAGGTGACGTCGGTGGACCAGGTCGAGGCGATGGTCACCGCCTGCGATCGACTAGAAGCGGGACTCGAACTGGTTTCTGGCGCAATGGGTTTCGAGATCCAGGTGGAGACGCCGCAGTCCATCCTCGGCCCGGACGGGACCGCGCTCGTCGCCCGGATGGTGCACTCCTCGGCCGGACGGTGCACCGGCTTGCACTACGGCACCTACGACTACTCCGCCTCGTGCGGCATCGCGGCGGCCTACCAGTCGATGGAGCACCCGGCCGCCGACCACGCCAAGGCCGTGATGCAGGTCGCCGCCGCAGGCACCGGCGTCAGGCTCTCCGACGGGTCGACCAACGTCCTGCCGGTCGGCGACCGCGACCAGGTCCACGCGGCATGGGCGCTGCACGCGCGACTGGTGCGGCGGTCGCTCGAACGCGGCTACTACCAGGGCTGGGACCTTCACCCTGCCCAGCTGCCCAGCCGCTACGCCGCGACCTACGCCTTCTACCGCGAGGGCCTGCCGGCGGCCGCCGAACGCCTGCGCAACTACGTCGGGAGCGTCGACTCCGGCGTCATGGACGAGCCCGCGACGGCGAGGGCGCTGGCTGACTTCGTCGTGCGCGGGCTGGACTGCGGCGCGGTCGACGCCGACGAGGTCGAGGCGCTGACCGGCATCGACCGCGCGAGGATGGACGTCCTGGCCCGCCGCTCTGCCTGACCCCTCTCCCCTCTCTTCGGTTTGGGGGCGCGAGGGTGCGGTATTGCGCACTCTCCTGCCCCCAAACCTCAGGATGGTGCGCGGAGAAGTAGCGTGAGCGGCATGCGGGTGCGCGTGGAGTTCACGACCGAGCCGTTCCACGGCGAGGACGACGACGTGCCCGCCCACGTCACCGCCGCGGCGGACGCACTCCGGGAGGCGGGCCTCGCGCCCGACCTGGGCCCGCTCGGTACCAGCGTCGATGGCGAGGCCGAGGCCGTGGTGCCCGCCGTCGCCGACGCGATGCGGGCGGCGCTGGCCGGCGGCGCCACGCGTATGACGCTCACGCTGAGCGACCTGGCCGCGCCCACGGAGCACGGGGTGGCGCCGGCGACGGCGGGCGGGCGGCGTACCCAGCCGGTGGGCCAGCCGACGGACCTCTCGGACGGCCTGGCGCGCCTCATCGCGGCGGTCGAGGTGGAGCTGGGCAGCCCGCTGGCCGACCTGCCCCGCGCCGGAAAGCAGCAGGCCGTGCGGCTGCTGGAGGAGCGCGGTGCCTTCGAGATGCGCCGCAGCGCCGAGACGGTGGCCGAGGCGATGGGCCTGACCCGCTTCACCGTCTACAACTACCTCAACCGCGTCCGCGAACCCGCCGAGCCACCCGCCGGCTGAGCGCCGAAGTCTGGGACTTCGGGCCAACGCAGGCGCGGGAGAGCCGAGGTCTGGGACTTCGGGGCGCGCGAGCCCACCTGGCACGGGTGGTCGGGGGTGGACAGCGACAACTCGTTTTCAACAAACTGTTGACCCTGCCCTGCCGCCGCCCTATCGTTCCATCATTCGTAAACAGTTTTCCGTATCACGGAACTCAGGAACCGCCCGGCGCCCAGGAGCGCCACGCGACACCCCGACCCACCCGGTCCTCGTGTCGTGGCACACGGCCCCCGCAGCGCGGGGCGCCCGGACCCGAACCCACCGCCACGGCACACGCCGCGTGGCCCGACGGAGCACCCGCGAGGAGCACCTGTCATGACCTACGTCCTCGGACCCAACCAGTACGGCAAGGCGGAGAACCGCGTCGTCCGCATCTACCGCGACACCGCCCGCCACGAGATCCGCGACCTCAACGTCTCCAGCGCCCTGCGCGGCGACTTCCGCGAGGCGCACGTCACCGGCGACCAGGCCAACGTGCTGCCGACCGACACCCAGAAGAACACGGCGTTCGCGTATGCCAAGCAGCACGGCATCACCTCCCCGGAGGACTACGCCCTCGCCCTGGGCTCCCGCTTCCTCGACGTGACGCCGGCCGCCACGGCCAGCCGCGTCGAGGTCGAGGAGTACGCGTGGGACCGCATCGAGGTCGGCGGCCAGGGCCACGACCACGCCTTCGCCCGCCGCGGCGGCGAGGTGCGCACCACGGTCGTCACCCAGGACCGCAGCGGCGACACCCCGCGACAGTGGGTGGTGTCCGGGCTCAGGGACCTCGTGGTACTGAAGTCCACCGGCTCGGAGTTCAAGGGCTTCCTGCGGGACGAGTACACGACGCTGCAGGAGGCCGACGACCGGATCCTGGCGACCTCGCTCGTGGCCCGCTGGCGCTACGAGACCACCGAGGGCGTCGACTGGAACAAGTCGTTCGACGACATCCGCACCGTGCTGCTCGAGACCTTCGCGACGACCTACAGCCACGCGCTCCAGCAGTCGCTCTACGCCATGGGGTCGGCGGTCCTCGAGGCCCACCCCGAGGTGGCGGAGGTCAAGTTCTCCGCGCCCAACAAGCACCACTTCCTCGTCGACCTCAGCCCGTTCGGGGTGGAGAACGACGGCGAGGTGTTCATCGCCGCCGACCGCCCCTACGGGCTCATCGAGGCCACCGTGCAGCGCGAGGGCGGGTCGGACGCCGGCGACGCCTGGCTCACCGTCCCGGGCTTCTGCTGAGGCGGGCATGCGACTGCGACAGCGGACAACGACGTCCGCACCCAGCGCCCGCCGCCAGCACCAGGGGCGTCCGGAGGACCAGAGGTACGGCGCCGGCCCCCTGCTCGCCTATGGCACCCAGCACATCCTGACGATGTACGGCGGGGTCATCGCCCCACCGCTCATCGTCGGCGGCGCCGCCGGCCTCAAGCCCACAGACATGGCCCTGCTCGTCACGGCCGGCCTGTTCGTCAGCGGTCTCGCGACCCTGCTGCAGACCCTGGGCCTCGGTCCGTTCGGGAGCCGGCTGCCCATCGTCCAGGGCATCTCGTTCGCCAGCGTCTCGACCATGGTGGCGATCGCGAGCGAGGGCGGCCTGCGCCCGGTCTTCGGCTCGATCATCGTCGCCGGTCTCATCGGCCTCGTGGCGTCCTCGTTCTTCGCCCAGCTGGTGCGGCTCTTCCCGGCCGTCGTCACGGGAACGATCATCACCGTCATCGGGCTGTCGCTGCTGCCGGTGGCCTTCCAGTGGGCGATGGGCAACAACGCCGAGGCGCCCGGCTACGGCTCCATGGGCAACATCGGCTTCGCCGGGCTCACGCTCCTGGTCATCCTCGTGATCAGCCGGGTCTTCCAGGGCGCCGTCTCCCGGTTGTCGATCCTCCTCGGCCTCGTCGTGGGCACGGCCATCGCAGCCCTCACGGGGCGCGCGGACTTCTCCTCGGTGGGTGACGCCCAGGTCGTCGCGCTGCCGCAGCTGTTCCACTTCGGCTCGCCCACGTTCCAGGCGGGCGCGATCGTCTCGATGACCATCGTGGTCTTCGTCATCATGACCGAGACCACGGCCGACATCCTCGCGATCGGCGAGATCGTCGGGACGAAGGTCGACGCCCGTCGCGTCGCCGACGGCCTGCGCGCCGACATGGCGGCGACGACCGTGGCACCGGTGTTCGGCACCTTCCCCGCGAGCGCGTTCGCCCAGAACGTCGGCCTGGTCGCGCTCACCGGCATCAAGAGCCGGTATGCCGTGGCGGCCGGCGGTGGGGTCCTGCTCCTGCTCGGGCTGCTCCCGGTCGTGGGGGCGGTCGTCGCCGCGATCCCGTACCCCGTCCTCGGTGGAGCCGGCATCGTGCTCTTCGGCTCCGTGGCCGCGAGCGGCATCCGCACCCTGTCCCGCGTGGAGTACCACGACAACCTCAACATGGTGATCGTCTCCGTGGCGGTCGCAGTCGGCATCATCCCCATCGCGGCGCCGACGTTCTGGGACGGCTTCCCGGACTGGTTCGCCACGATCATGCACTCGGGCATCAGCGCCACCGCCGTCGTCGCCGTCGTCCTCAACGTGCTTTTCAACGAGGTCAAGGCCGGCAACCGGCCCGGCGCCTCGGTGTTCGCCGCCGCCGAGCGCGAGAAGGACGACCTGGCCCGCACCTCCCACTGAGCAGCCCCACTGGGCAGCCCCACTGGGCAGCCCCACTGGGCAGCCCCACTGAGCAGGACCCGTTCCACCCCAACCCATCCCGACCCTTCTGCCGGAAGGAAGGTGCCTGTCATGAGCACAGCCACCGACACACCCCGCACCACCTCTCGCCCGTCCCGCCACCCCGTCGACGAGGTGCTGCCCGTCCCGCGGCTCGCCGTCTACGGCTTCCAGCACGTCCTGGCGTTCTACGCCGGTGCGGTCATCGTGCCGATCCTGCTCGCGAACTCCATCGGGCTCAGCACCCAGGAGCTCATCCACCTCATCAACGCCGACCTGTTCACCTGTGGCATCGCCTCGATCATCCAGTCGGTCGGCTTCTGGAAGGTGGGGGTCAAGCTGCCCCTCCTGCAGGGCGTGACCTTCACCGCGGTCTCGCCGATGATCGCGATCGGCCTCGCGGCCGGTGGTGGCACCGACGGCCTGCTCGTCATCTACGGCGCGGTCATCGTGGCGGGGTTGTTCACCCTCCTCATCGCGCCGTACTTCAGCCGGCTCATCCGGTTCTTCCCACCGGTGGTCACGGGGTCGGTCATCACCATCATCGGCCTGGCCCTGCTGCCGGTGGCGGCCGCCGACGCGGCCGGTGGGGCCGGTCCGACGCTGCACCCCGAGAGCGGGCGCAACCTCGCGTACGCCATCGGCACCCTGGCACTCATCGTCGCGATCCAGCGCATCTTCAAGGGCTTCATGGCGACCGTCGCGGTGCTCGTCGGCCTGGTCGTCGGCACCCTCGTCGCCTGGACCCTCGGTGACGCGGACTTCGGCGCCGTGTCCGGCTCGGGCTGGGTCGGGGTCACCACCCCGTTCCACTTCGGCTGGCCGCGGTTCTCGGTCGCCGCGATCATCTCGATGATCGTGGTCATGCTCATCACGGCCGTCGAGACCACCGGCGACGTCTTCGCCACCGGTGAGATCGTCGAGAAGCGGATCGGCCGGGACGACATCGCCCGGGCGCTGCGGGCCGACGGCCTGTCGACCACCATCGGCGGGGTCTTCAACTCCTTCCCCTACACCTGCTTCGCCGAGAACGTCGGCCTCGTCCGGCTGACCCGGGTCAAGAGCCGCTGGGTCGTCGCCGCCGCCGGCGCGATCATGATCATCATCGGCCTGGTGCCGAAGGCCGGGGCGCTCGTCGCCGGGATACCGCACCCGGTGCTCGGTGGCGCGGCGCTGGCCATGTTCGCCACCGTCGCCGTGGTCGGCTTCCAGACCCTGTCGCGCGTGGACTTCCACGACCACCGCAACGTCGTCATCGTCGCCACCAGCGTCGGCCTGGCGATGTACGTCACCGCCCAGCCCGACGTCGCCAAGGCGGTGCCGGAGTGGGCGCAGATCATCCTCGGCTCAGGCATCACGCTCGGCTCGATCACGGCCATCGTGCTCAACCTGCTGTTCCACCACGTCGGCTCCAGCCGCGGTCCGGCCGTCGCCGGCGCCCCGGGGAGCGGCCTGGTGCGGCTCGCCGAGGTCAACCAGATGTCGCGGGAGCAGTTCGTCGACACCTTCGGCGGCCTGTTCCAGGGACCGCGCTGGGCCGCCGAGCGGGCTTACGACAGCAGGCCGTTCAGCGACACGACCGACCTGCGCCGCTCCTTCCAGGAGGCCCTGTTCTCAGCCACGGAGGAGGAGCAGCGCCAGCTCATCGACTCCTACCCCGACCTCGGCGCCGACAGCGTGGCCGAGGGCATGGAGGGTCAGGGCTCGCTCGTCGATCAGGCCTCCCTCGGCCTGACGCGCCTCGACGAGAAGGCCCAGGGCGAGCTGTCCGACCTGACCAGCCGCTACCGCGACCGGTTCGGCTTCCCGCTGGTGACCTGTGTGCGCGACCGCGACTCCTTCGAGCAGGTCGTCCGGGCAGGATGGGACCGGCTCGAGAACTCCGAGTCGCAGGAGCACGCCGCGGCCCTCGTGGAGATCGCCAAGATCGCCGGGTACCGCTTCGACGACCTCGTCGCCGACGCCAACCCGATCCACGCGTCCCGCGCCCGGTTCGCCCACGAGTGAGGAGATCGGCATGACCCTGGCCGAGTTCAACGAGCTGCCGCCGCAGGACGCGGACGCGGTGCTCACCCGGTGCCTCCCGGTGCCGCGGTGGGTGGCCGCCGTCCGTGAGGGCCGACCGTATGCCGCGTGGCCCGACCTCGAGTCGGCCGCCGCCGCGGCGGCAGGCTCGCTGGGCGACGGCGAGCTCGACGAGGCGCTCGCGGGACACCCGCGCATCGGTGAGCGGGCGTCCTCGCCCGCCCACCACGCCGAGGCGAGCGCACGCGAGCAGTCCGGGGTCGACCGGTCCGACGCGGGGGTGGCGCGTGCCCTGGCCGAGGGCAATGCGCAGTACGAACGGCGCTTCGGGCGGGTGTTCATCATCCGGGCCGCCGGCCGGTCGGCTCCCGAGGTGCTGGCCGAGCTCGACCGGCGGCTCGGCAACGACGACGCCACCGAGCGCGACGAGACCGTCAGCCAGCTGTGCGAGATCGCGCTGCTCCGACTCCGGGAGGTGGCCTCCTGATGGGGACCCTCAGCACGCACGTCCTCGACACCAGCCTCGGCCGGCCCGCGCAGGGGGTGGGGGTCCGGCTCGAGACGGCCGCAGGTGAGCCCCTCGGCGCCGCGGCCACGGACAGCGACGGCAGGGTCGGCTCGATCGGGCCCGAGCGGCTCGACGCGGGCGACTACCGGCTGCGGTTCGCCTCCGGCGACTACTTCGCCGCGCAGGGGACGACCGGCTTCTACCCCGAGGTCGTCGTGGTGTTCACCGTGGCCGACGCCGAGGCTCACTACCACGTGCCGGTGCTGCTCAACCCGTACGGCTACAGCACCTACCGGGGGAGCTGACCGTCACCTCGGCGCGGCCGCGGGGCACACCCGGGCCGCGCCGAGGCGGCCTGCGGATATATCCGGCCGCAGCGTGAGACGAGGGCCGGCGACCGTTGACGGCGTCGGTGGCCGACTCCTACTCTCTCACTAGTTGGAAAAAAGATTCCGCAATACGGAAAACGAACGGACTGATCACCATGACGACTCCCGACCACGGACTGCGCTACGAGGCCAACTGCTCGCTGCTGTTCACCGAGGTGCCGCTGCTGCAGCGCCCGGCGGCGGCGAAGGCGGCGGGGTTCGACGCCGTCGAGTTCTGGTGGCCCTGGCCGGACCAGCCCGTCCCGTCGGACACCGAGGTCGACGCGTTCGTGACGGCCGTCCGCGACGCCGGCGTCCACCTGGTCGGGCTCAACTTCTTCGCCGGCGACCTGGCCGGGCCCGACTGCGGGGTGCTGTCCGTGCCGGACCGCGTGCAGCAGTTCCGCGACAACGTCGACGTCACGGTCGGCATCGGGGATCAGCTGGGCGTCGAGGCGTTCAACGCCCTCTTCGGCAACCGGGTCGACGGCGCGAGCCCGGAGCAGCAGGACGAGCTCGGCCGTGAGTCGATCGCCGCCGCCGCCAAGGCGGCCGACCGGATCGGTGCCAGCGTCCTGGTCGAGGCCGTGAGCGGCCCCAAGCCCTACCCGCTGCGCACCGCCGCCGACGCGGTCGCCGTCGTCGACGACGTGCGCGGCACGGGTGCGGCCAACGTGGGCTTCCTGCTCGACCTGTTCCACCTCGCGGCCAACGGGGACGACGTGGACGGCGCCATCGCGGCGTACGCCGACCGCACGCTGCACGTCCAGGTCGCCGACTTCCCCGGCCGCGGCGAGCCGGGCACCGGGGAGCTCGACCTCCAGCACCACCTCGGCGACCTCGCGCAGCGCGGGTATGCCGGGTGGGTGGGCCTGGAGTACAAGCCCACCACCGCGACCACCCCCGAGAGCCTGGCGTGGCTCCCGCGCGAGCGCCGCCGCGCGAGCTGACGACCAGAACTGACGACGAGAACCCTTCGAGGAGAACGACATGACCAGCATCGCCTTCATCGGACTCGGCATCATGGGCAGCCCCATGGCCGTCCACCTGCAGCAGGCCGGCCACGACGTCGTCGGCTACAACCTGCACCCCGACAAGACCAAGCCCCTGGTCGAGGCCGGTGGCCGCGCGGCTGCCGACATCGCCGAGGCGGTCAAGGACGTCGACGTCGTCGCCGTCATGGTGCCCGACAGCCCCGACGTCCAGGACGTCCTCACCGGGGAGGGCGGCGTCTTCGACCACGCCAGGCCCGGGACGCTCGTCATCGACTTCTCCAGCATCCGCCCCGACGTCACGGCCGAGCTCGCCAAGACGGCCAGGGACAAGGGTTTCCGCCTCCTCGACGCGCCGGTCTCCGGTGGCGAGGCCGGGGCGAAGAACGCCGCCCTGTCGATCATGGTCGGGGGCGACGGCGCCGACTTCGAGGAGGCCAAGCCGCTGTTCGACGTCGTCGGCAAGACGGTCGTCCACGTCGGGGGCAACGGCGCCGGGCAGACGGTCAAGGCCGCCAACCAGCTCATCGTCGCCGCCAACATCCAGGCCCTCGCCGAGGCAGTGACGTTCCTCGACGCCTACGACGTCGACCTCGAGGCGGCGCTCGACGTCCTCGGTGGCGGCCTCGCCGGCTCGAAGGTGCTCGACCAGAAGCGGGGCAACATGGCCAAGCACGACTTCACGCCGGGCTTCCGGATCGACCTGCACCACAAGGACATGGGCATCGTGACGTCGGCGGCGCGCGAGGCCGGTGTCGTCGTACCCCTCGGCGCCCTCGTGGCGCAGCTGATGGCCTCCGCCCGCGCCAACGGCGACGGCGGCCTCGACCACTCCGCGCTGCTGCGCGGCGTCGAGCGGCTCTCCGGGCGTCTCGCCTGACTCATCCGTCCTTCCCAGCTTCTCCTCGTTCGAGGTATTCCCCTACCGGAATCCAGTAGCTGAATACCTCGACCCGGGGGAGCGTCACGAACCAGGAGCAGTCCCATGGCACGTATGACCGCGGCCCAGGCGGCCGTCGAGATCCTCAAGAAGGAAGGGGTGACCCACCTCTTCGGCCTGCCCGGGGCCGCGATCAACCCCTTCTACAAGGCGATGAAGACGGGCGGCGGCCTGCACCACACGCTGGCCCGGCACGTCGAGGGCGCCTCGCACATGGCGGAGGGCTACACCCGCGCCAAGGCGGGCAACATCGGCGTCTGCGTCGGCACCTCCGGCCCGGCCGGCACCGACATGATCACCGGGCTCTACTCGGCCAGCGCCGACTCGATCCCGATCCTGTGCATCACCGGGCAGGCGCCGGTGGCCAAGCTGCACAAGGAGGACTTCCAGGCGGTCGACATCGCCTCGATCGCGAAGCCGCTCACCAAGATGGCGGTCACGGTGCTCGAGCCGGCCCAGGTGCCGGGGACGTTCCAGCAGGCGTTCCACCTCATGCGGTCAGGTCGCCCGGGCCCGGTGCTCATCGACCTGCCGATCGACGTGCAGATGGCCGAGATCGAGTTCGACGTCGAGACCTACGAGCCGCTACCGGTCTACAAGCCGGCCGCGACCCGGGCGCAGGTCGAAAAGGCGCTCGACCTGCTCGAGGCGGGGGACAAGCCGCTCATCGTCGCCGGCGGCGGGGTCATCAACGCGGACGCGGCCGACCTGCTGGTCGAGCTCGCCGAGCTGACCGGCGTCCCGGTGGTCCCGACCCTCATGGGCTGGGGCGCCATCCCGGACGACCACCGGCTCAATGCCGGCATGGTCGGCCTGCAGACGAGCCACCGCTACGGCAACGCGACCATGCTCGAGGCAGATGTCGTCCTCGGCATCGGCAACCGCTGGGCCAACCGCCACACCGGCGACCTCGAGACCTACACGGCCGGGCGCACCTTCGTCCACGTCGACATCGAGCCGACCCAGATCGGCCGCGTCTTCGCCCCGGACTACGGCATCGTCTCCGACGCCAAGGCTGCCCTGGAGCTGTTCGTGGCCGCGGCCCGTGAGCGCAAGGACGCCGGGCGGCTGAAGGACCGGTCGACCTGGGCGCAGGCCTGCCAGGACCGCAAGCGGACCCTGTTGCGGCGCACCAGCTTCGACGTCACGCCGATCAAGCCGCAGCGCGTCTACCAGGAGATGAACCGCGCGTTCAGCCGCGACGTCCGCTACGTCTCGACCATCGGCCTGTCCCAGATCCAGGCCGCACAGCTGCTCCACGTCTACAAGGACCGGCACTGGATCAACGCCGGCCAGGCCGGCCCGCTCGGCTGGACGGTGCCGGCGGCGATCGGCGTCGCCACCGCCTGCCCGGACGAGACCGTCGTCGCCCTGTCGGGCGACTACGACTTCCAGTTCATGATGGAGGAGCTGGCGGTCGGGGCGCAGTTCAACGTCCCCTACGTCCACGTCCTGGTGAACAACGCCTACCTCGGCCTCATCCGGCAGAGCCAGCGCGGCTTCGACATGGACTACTGCGTGCAGCTGTCCTTCGACAACCTCAACAGCCCCGAGGTCGGTGGCTATGGCGTCGACCACGTCAAGGTCGTCGAGGGACTGGGCTGCAAGGCGATCCGCGTCACCGACCCCGACGAGATCCTGCCCGCGCTCGAGAAGGCGCAGGTGATGGCGCACGAGTACCGCGTGCCCGTCGTCGTCGAGGTCATCCTCGAGCGGGTCACCAACGTCTCCATGGGCACCTCGATCGCGAACGTCACCGAGTTCGAGGAGTTGGCCGAGCACGGTGACCACGCCCCGACCGCGCTGTTCGCCAACCTGGACTGAGGTCGTCCGTGCCCCGCGTCCTGCTCGCCCCCGACAAGTTCAAGGGCACGCTCACCGCGGCCGAGGTGGCGACCCACCTCGAGGTCGGGCTCCGCTCGGTCGTCCCGGGGCTCGAGGTGTCCGTCGTCCCCGTCGCCGACGGGGGCGACGGGACGCTGGCCGCGGCCGAGGCGGCAGGGTTCGAGCGGGTGCCCGTGCGCGCGACCGGCCCGACCGGTATGCCGTGCTGGGCCGCCTACGGGCGCCGCGGGGACGAGGCCGTCGTCGAGCTCGCCGAGGTGTCGGGGCTGGCCCGGCTCGGCGAGGGGCAGCTGGCCCCGCTCGCTGCGACGAGCCGTGGCACCGGCGAGCTCGTGGCCGCGGCCCTGGACGCAGGCTGCCGCCGCATCGTCGTCGGGATCGGTGGGAGTGCCAGCACCGACGGGGGCGCGGGGCTGCTCGAGGGCCTCGGGGCGCGCATCAGCGGGCCGCGTGGCCGTGCCCTGCACCCGGGTGGTGCCGCGCTGGTCGAGGCGGTCTCCCTCGACCTCTCCGAGCTCCACCCCGGGCTCGCTGACGCAGAGCTGGTCGTCGCCTGCGACGTCGACAACCCGCTGACGGGCCCGCACGGCGCTGCGGCCGTCTACGGCCCACAGAAGGGCGCCGGCCCTGAGGACGTCCGCGCCCTCGACCTGGCCCTGTCGGCCTGGGCCGACGTGGTGGCCGAGCGGACCGGCCGTGACCTGCGCGACCAGCCCGGCGCGGGGGCGGCGGGTGGGGTGGGCTTCGCCCTGCTGGCCGTGCTGGGCGCCCGGATGCAGGCCGGCGCCGAGCTGGTGGCCGAGCTGACGGGCCTCGCCGACGCCGTGGGTGCGACCGACCTCGTGGTCACCGGCGAGGGCTCGCTCGACGAGCAGAGCCTGCACGGGAAGGCCCCCACGGCGGTGGCCGCCATGGCTCGCGACAAGGGTGTGCCGGTGGTCGCGGTCGCGGGGCGAGTGACCCTCGACGAGGCGAGGCTGCGCGCGGCAGGCATCGCGGCCGCATACCCGCTCCTGACCGAGGCCGCCGACGAGCGCGAGGCGTTCGAGCGGCCGGGACCCCTCCTCGAACGGATCGGGGCGCGCATCGCCCGCGAGCACCTCGGTGGTGCGTCGTGAGGATCGCGCGGGTCGGCGCCGCCGGCGCGGAGCGGCCCGCCGTGGTCGCCGCAGACGGGACGTTGTTCGACCTCAGCCCCCTGACCGACGAGATCGATGCAGCCTTCCTGGGGTCGCTGGGCAGCGTGGACCCGTCCACGCTCCCGGTCCTGGCCGGACCCGTCGGCGCGGCGGAGAAGTGCCGGTTCGGGGCGCCGATCACCCGTCCGGGCAAGGTCGTCGGCATCGGGCTCAACTACCGCGACCACGCGGCCGAGGCGGGGATGCCGCTGCCGACCGAGCCGGTGGTCTTCCTCAAGGCGCCGACCTCGGTGAGCGGGCCGACCGACGACGTGGTCATGCTGCCCGGCTCGACCACCACCGACTACGAGGTCGAGCTCGGCGTGGTGCTCGGGCGGACTCTGCGTGGGGTCACGGACCCCCGCGCCGCGCTGAGCGCCGTGGCCGGCTACGTGCTCGCGCAGGACGTCTCCGACCGGGCCCTGCAGCTCGAGCGCGGCGGCACCTGGACCAAGGGGAAGTCGGCCGACACGTTCTGCCCGCTGGGGCCGTGGGTGGTCACACCCGACGAGCTCGGCCAGGGTGGACCCGGCGCGGTGCGCCTGCGGCTCACCGTCGACGGCGACCTGCGGCAGGACGGCCGCACGTCGGACATGGTCTTCGGGGTGGGCGAGCTGCTCTGCTACAGCAGCGGCCTGATGACGCTCGAGGCCGGCGACGTCGTCCTCACCGGCACGCCCGCCGGTGTGGCGATGGGCAGGCCCGAGCCCCGGCCCTACCTGCGCCATGGCCAGGTGGTCGAGGCCGACGGCGGTGTGCTCGGACGGCAGCGGACCCGGGTCGTCGACCCGGATGCCCCCGTGGCCCTCGACGAGGAGGCAGCGGCAGGATGACCGGTACTGGTTACATGACAGGCAGCGACGTGACAGGCACTGACATGGCAGGCAGCCGCGCACCGGGGACCCCGGAGCGGTCGAGCGAGAGGAGCCGCGTGACCGAGCAGGTGGCGTTCCGGGCCCGGCGGGCGGTCGTGGGCGACCGCGAGGTGGCGGCCACGGTGGTGGTGGCCGACGGCAGGGTCGTGGCGGTGGAGGCGTTCGACGCCGAGGTCGTCGACGGCACCCGCGTCGTGGAGCTCGCCCCGGACGAGGTGCTGCTGCCCGGCCTGGTCGACACCCACGTGCACGTCAACGAGCCGGGACGCACCGACTGGGAGGGCTTCGCCAGCGCCACCCGGGCCGCGGCGGCCGGCGGCGTCACGACCATCGTCGACATGCCGCTCAACAGCATCCCGCCCACCACGACGGTCGAGGCGCTGCGCACCAAGCAGGAGGTGGCGCGCGACCAGGCCTGGGTCGACGTGGGGTTCTGGGGCGGCGCCATACCGGGCAACGTCGAGGACCTGCGACCGCTGCACGAGGCGGGCGTCTTCGGCTTCAAGTGCTTCCTGCTCCATTCGGGGGTCGACGAGTTCCCCCACCTCACGACCCCCGAGATGCGTGCGGCCCTCGCCGAGATCGCGTCCTTCGACGGGCTGCTCATCGTCCACGCCGAGGACGCCGAGACCATCGACGCCTCGGTGTCGCAGGGCGGCCGGGCGTATGCCGACTTCCTCGGCTCCCGGCCGCGCGAGGCCGAGGAGCGGGCCATCCGCACCGTCGTCGACGCCGTGCGCGACACCGGTGGGCGGGCGCACATCCTGCACCTGTCGGACGCCGACGCCCTGCCGATGCTGGCCGACGCCCGCGCAGAGGGCCTGTCGCTTTCCGTCGAGACCTGCCCGCACTACCTCACGCTGGAGGCCGAGGGCATCCCCGACGGCGCCACCCAGTTCAAGTGCTGCCCGCCGATCCGCGAGCACGAGAACCGCGACCGGCTGTGGCAGGGACTGGCCGACGGGACCATCGCGACCATCGTGTCCGACCACTCGCCGAGCACGGCCGACCTCAAGCTGCTCGACGTGGGCGACTTCGCCCAGGCGTGGGGTGGCATCGCCGGGCTCCAGCTCGGGCTGCCGGCGATCTGGTCCGAGGCGCGCGAGCGCGGACACGACCTCGTCGACGTCGTGCGCTGGATGGGCCGCAACACCGCCGACCAGGTGGGCCTGCACGACCGCGGCCGCATTGAGGTGGGTGCCACCGCCGACCTCGTCGTCTTCGCGCCCGACGAGCGGTTCACCGTCGACGTCACCGCCCTGCACCACAAGAACCCCGTGTCGGCGTACGCCGGCCGCGAGCTCACCGGGGTCGTGCGCCAGACCTGGCTGCACGGCACCCCCGTCGACACCGGCGCCGCTCCCCGGGGGCAGCTCCTGAGGAGAGGACAGCCATGACCGCCACCCCGCCCCGCTACCACGTGCCCACGGGGGGCCTGCCGCCGCAGACGCAGCTCACCACCGACCGTGCGGTCTTCACCGAGGCGTATGCCGTCCTGCCGCGCGGGACGATGACGGACATCGTCACCAGCCAGCTGCCCTTCTGGGAGCAGACCCGGTTGTGGGTCATCGCGCGGCCGCTGTCCGGGTTCGCGGAGACGTTCTCGCAGTACATCGTCGAGGTGCAGCCGGGCGGTGGCTCCGACCGCCCCGAGCTCGACCCGGGCGCCGAGGGCGTGCTCTTCGTCGTCGGCGGGACGCTGACGCTGACCCTCGACGACGACACCCACGAGCTGGCGCCCGGCGGCTACGCGTTCCTGCCGCCCGGCCAGCGCTGGACCCTGCACAACACCGGCGACGCGGCGGCGACCTTCCACTGGGTGCGCAAGGCCTACCAGCGGGTCGACGGCATCGAGGTGCCCGAGGCGTTCGTGACCAACGAGGCGGACGTCGTGGGCGGCGAGATGCCCGACACCGACGGCGCCTGGACGACGCAGCGGTTCGTCGACCCGATGGACGTGCGCCACGACATGCACGTCAACATCGTCAACTTCGAGCCCGGTGGCGCGATCCCGTTCCCTGAGACCCACGTCATGGAGCACGGCCTGTACGTCCTCGAGGGCAAGGCTGTCTACCTGCTCAACAACGACTGGGTCGAGGTGCAGGAGGGCGACTTCATGTGGCTGCGGGCGTTCTGCCCGCAGGCCTGCTATGCAGGAGGTCCCGGACGGTTCCGCTACCTGCTGTACAAGGACGTCAACCGACACGCGGTGCTGAGCCGGCAGCTGCTCTGACCGGGTGGAACCGGCCGACGGCAGCGGCCGGTGCGGGAGCGGGATCCCATGGGACGAGATCCCGCTCCCCAAACCCTTGATTCAACAGTTTGTTGAGCGTTACCGTCGTCGGAACCTCCGGCGACCGTTGTTCTGCATGGATAACCGACGGCCCGCCCCACGCACCGCAACCATGCACCCGCCCGCACGGGCTGGTGGATGATGGACCCCAACGACGGGGGACGGGAGCGCGCGATGGCTGCGAACGACGGACACGACGGCGGCGGACACCGGGTTGAACACCGGGTCACGGTCAACGGGGCGCCCTGCTCCCTGGTGGGCACCGACCCGGCGACCAACGCCCTGGACTGGCTCCGCGACCAGGGGCTGACCGGCGCGAAGGAGGGTTGCGCCGAGGGCGAGTGCGGTGCCTGCTCCGTCATGGTCGCCCGGCCCGACGGCGACGGCGGCACCCGCTGGACCGCGGTCAACGCCTGCCTGGTCCCGGCCGCTGCCCTCGACGGCCAGGAGGTCGTCACCGCGGAGGGCCTCGGCACGCCTGAGGCGCTGCACCCGGTGCAGCGTGAGATGGCAGTCCGTGGCGGGTCCCAGTGCGGCTACTGCACACCCGGGTTCGTCTGCAGCATGGCGGCCGAGTTCTACCGCCCCGACCGCAGCCCCGACCGCAGCCCCGGCCGCAGCCCCGGCCGCAACCCCGTCCCGGCCGCGTCCCGGAACGGTGACCGCCCGCCAGCCGAGGGTTCCGGCCACGACGGTGGCCACGACGCCCACGAGTGCGGTCCCAACGGGTTCGACCTGCACGCCCTGTCGGGCAACCTGTGCCGCTGTACCGGGTACCGCCCCATCCGCGACGCCGCCTACGCCCTTGGCAGCCCCGAGGAGGGCGACCCGTTCGCCGCCCGCGTGCGCGAGCCGGCCCCGGCCGCGGCGGCCACCCGCCTCACCGGGGCCAGTGGCACCTACGCCCGTCCGGGTGACCTCGCCGAGGCCCTGGCCCTGCTGGCCGAGCACCCCGACGCCGTCCTCGTCGCCGGCTCGACCGACTGGGGCGTCGAGACCAACCTGCGCGGCTCACGGGCCGAGTTCGCGATCGGCATCGACCGCCTGCCGGAGCTCCGCACGCTCGAGCTCGGCGACGACGTCGTCGAGATCGGCGCGGCCCTCAGCCTGTCGGAGGTCGAGCGCGGCCTGGCGGGACGGATCCCGTTGCTGGACCAGCTCTTCCCGCAGTTCGCCTCGCGTCTCATCCGCAACGGCGCCACGATCGGCGGCAACCTCGGCACGGGCTCGCCCATCGGCGACACCCCGCCGGCCCTGCTCGCCCTCGAGGCCGACGTCGTGCTGGCCTCCTCCGGTGGGGAGCGGGTCGTGCCGCTCGCCGACTACTTCACCGGCTACCGCCAGAGCGTCCGCGAGCCCGGGGAGCTGATCCGCGCCGTGCGGGTCCCCTTACCGCTCAGTGGGACCACGGCGTTCCACAAGATCGCCAAGCGCCGGTTCGACGACATCTCCAGCGTGGCAGTCGGGTTTGCCCTCGACGTGGTCGACGGCGTGGTGGCCAAGGCCCGCATCGGGCTCGGCGGCGTCGCTGCGACACCGATCCGCGCGCTCGGCACCGAGGGCGCGCTCGAGGGCCGTCCGTGGACCCGTGAGACCGCCCGTGCCGCTGCTGCGGTGATGCGCACCGAGGGCACACCCATGGACGACCACCGGGCCAGCGCGGCCTACCGGGCGGCGACGCTCGGCACCGCCCTGCTCAAGCTGCACGCCGACACCGCGACCCCGCAGGAGGTGGGAGCATGAGCTCGCTCTCGGACCGCCCGGCGAACCCCGTGGTGGGGGAGTCGATCCCGCACGAGGCGGCCGCCCTGCACGTCACCGGGCAGGCGCTCTACACCGACGACCTCGTGGGCCGCACGCCCGGCGCGCTGCACGCCCACCCGGTCCAGGCGCCCCACGCCCACGCGCGCGTCACCCGGCTCGACGTGACCCCTGCGCTCGCAGTCCCCGGCGTGGTGCGTGTCCTCACGGCCGACGACGTGCCCGGGGTCAACGACGCCGGGGTCAAGCACGACGAGCCGCTGTTCCCCTCCGAGGTCATGTTCTACGGGCACTCCGTCTGCTGGGTGCTGGGCGAGACGCTCGAGGCAGCGCGACTCGGTTCGCTGGCGGTCGAGGTCGACTACGAGCCGCTGCCGTCCCTTGTCACGGTGACGGAAGCCATTGCGGCGCAGAGCTTCCAGGGCGGCCAGCCCACCATGGAGCGGGGTCAGGTTGACGCGGCGTTCGAGGAGGCGCCGCACGTCTTCAGCGGCGAGTTCGAGTTCGCCGGCCAGGAGCACTTCTACCTCGAGACGCACTCCTCGCTGGCCCAGGTCGACGAGAACGGCCAGGTCTTCGTGCAGTGCAGCACCCAGCACCCGACCGAGACCCAGGACATCGTCGCGCACGTCCTCGGCCTGCCGAGCCACGCCGTGACCGTGCAGTGCCTGCGCATGGGCGGCGGCTTCGGGGGCAAGGAGATGCAGCCCCACGGGTATGCCGCGATCGCGGCCCTGGGTGCGACCCTCACCGGTCGCCCGGTGCGCCTTCGCCTCTCGCGGGCGCAGGACATGACGATGTCGGGCAAGCGCCACGGGTTCCACGCGCAGTGGCGGGTCGCCTTCGACGACACCGGGATGCTGCAGGCCGTCGACGCCACGCTGACCAGTGACGGCGGCTGGAGCCTCGACCTCTCCGAGCCGGTGCTGGCGCGCGCGCTCTGCCACATCGACAACGCCTACTGGATCCCCAACGTCCGCGTGAACGGCCGGATCGCCAGGACGCACAAGACCTCGCAGACGGCCTTCCGCGGGTTCGGCGGTCCCCAGGGCATGCTCGTCACGGAGGACATCCTGGGCCGGTGTGCGCCGCTGCTCGGCATGGACGCCGCCGACCTGCGCCGTCGCAACTTCTACCGCGACGGGCAGGACACGCCGTACGGCCAGCCGGTCCGGCACCCCGAGCGGGCCGGGTGGTGCTGGGACCAGGTCGTCGAGACCGGCGACCTGGCCGCGCGGTGGCGCGAGGTGGCGGAGTACAACGACGCGCACGAGGACTCCAAGCGCGGGCTGGCCATCACGCCCGTGAAGTTCGGGATCTCCTTCAACTTCACCGCCTTCAACCAGGCGGGCGCGCTGGTCCACGTCTACAAGGACGGCTCGGTGCTCATCACCCACGGTGGCACCGAGATGGGTCAGGGGCTGCACACCAAGATGCTCCAGGTGGCGGCCACCGCCCTCGGCGTCCCGCTGTCGATGGTGCGGCTCGCGCCGACGCGCACCGACAAGGTGCCCAACACGTCGGCCACGGCGGCGAGCTCGGGCGCCGACCTCAACGGCGGTGCCGTCAAGGACGCCTGCGAGCAGATCCTCGAGCGGCTGCGCCCGTTGCGCGAAGACCCCGCCAACGCCGGGCTGTCGTGGTCCGAGCTGGTCAACAAGGCCTACTTCCAGCGCATCCAGCTGTGGGCTGCGGGCTTCTACCGCACCGAGGGGCTGCACTGGGACTCCTCGGTGATGCACGGCTCGCCGTTCAAGTACTTCGCGTACGGCGCGGCTGCGGCCGAGGTCGAGGTCGACGGGTTCACCGGCGCCTACCGGCTGCGACGCGTCGACATCGTCCACGACGTCGGCGACAGCCTGTCGCCGCTGGTCGACATCGGCCAGGTCGAGGGCGGGTTCGTGCAGGGTGCGGGGTGGCTGACGCTGGAGGACCTGCGCTGGGACGAGTCGGACCGGCCGACGCGGGGCCGGCTGTCGACCCAGGCTGCGAGCACCTACAAGCTGCCGAGCTTCTCGGAGATGCCCGAGGTCTTCAACGTGGCCCTGCTCGACCGGGCGCACGAGGACGGGGCGGTCTACGGCTCCAAGGCTGTCGGCGAGCCTCCGCTGATGCTGGCGTTCTCGGTCCGTGAGGCGCTGCGCCAGGCCGCGGCCGCCTTCGGGCCGGCCGGGACGAGTATCGACCTGGCCTCACCGGCCACCCCCGAGGCCGTCTTCTGGGCCGTCGAGGAGGCGCGCGGCGGTGTCGAGCCGCCGCACATGACCCCGATGCGGCAAGGCGCACCCGGTGACGTGCCGGACCAGCCCGGCGACGGGGCGCCGCGGCTGCACCCGCACTCCGAGCGGGTCGCCGAGCCCGCCGGCCGAACGGGGTCCTGAGGTGCACTGGCTCGCAGCCGTCGAGCGGTTACGGGGTGAGCGCCGCGCCGGCGTGCTGGTCACCCTCGTGTCCGTCCGCGGCCACGCTCCTCGCGAGGCCGGGGCCAAGATGGTCGTCACCGTCGACGACGCGTGGGACAGCATCGGCGGCGGCAACCTCGAGGCGACTGCCGTGGCGAGGGCCCGCGCGATGCTCGCGGACGGCACCCGCGAGCCCCAGCAGCTCGAGCTCGCCCTCAACGAGCGCGCCCCGGTCGACCACGGCCAGCAGTGCTGCGGCGGTGAGGTGGTCGTCCTGCTCGAACCCCTGGCCGTCGCTCCCTCCGTGGCCGTCTTCGGGATGGGTCACGTCGGCCTCGAGCTGGCGCGGATCCTCGCCCGGCACGACCTCGAGCTGCACCTCGTCGACTCCCGCGCCGACCAGGTCGCCGCATCCCGCCTCGCCGTCCTCGACGACGCCGTCGCGCGGGTCCACGTGCACCACGCGCCGGTGCCCGAGCTGGTCCTCGGGCAGGTGCCGCGCGGCACCCACGTGCTCGTCATGACCCACGACCACGCCGAGGACGCAGCGCTGTGCGACACGGCCCTGCGCTGCGGCCACCTTGCCTCCATCGGCCTCATCGGGTCGTCGGCGAAATGGAGCCGCTTCCGGCAGCGTCTTGCGGCAGAGGGCCACTCGCCGGCCGACATGGAGCGGATCACCACCCCGATAGGCCTGCCCGGACTCGCCGGCAAGGAGCCGGCGACCATCGCGGTCAGCGTGGCCGCAGACCTCGTGCGTGTCCTCGAGGCGGAGCGCGCGAGCGCCCCTGCCGCCCGAGAGGGCGTGACGACGTGACCCTCTACCGCGCCCGCATCGTCGACACGCCTGTCGACCCGTTCACCGGCGCCGGCCTGCGCGCCGAGGAGGACGGCGGCATCGTCGTCGACGAGTCAGGGGTCATCCGGGCCCGGGGCCCGTTTGCAGCCGTGCGCGCAGACCATCCCGAGGAGACGGTCATCGAGCTGCCCGGCGGCATGCTGCTGCCGGGCTTCGTCGACACCCACGTGCACTACCCGCAGGTGCGCGTCATCGGCGGCCTCGGCATGCCGCTGCTCGACTGGCTCGACCAGTGCGCCCTCCCCGAGGAGGCCCGGCTCGCCGACGTCGCCTACGCCAAGGGCGTGGCCCGCGACTTCGTCACCGGCCTCGTCGACGCGGGCACCACGAGCGCCCTGGTGTTCGGGTCGCACTTCGCCACGGCCGTCGACGCGATGTTCGCGGCCGCCGACCTCGCCGGGCTCCGAGTCACCACCGGGCTCGTCGTCTCCGACCGCAGCCTGCGCCCGGAGCTCCTGTCGACCCCCGACCGGGCCTACGAGGAGGCGCGCGGCCTTGCCGAGCGCTGGCACGGCCGGGGACGCCTGCGGTATGCCGTGACGCCGCGCTTCTCCTTCTCCGCCAGCGACGCGATGCTCGAGTCGTGCGCCGCGACGTTCAAGGAGGTGCAGGGCTCGTGGTTCACCTCGCACGTCAACGAGAACCTCTTCGAGGTCGCCGAGGTGCGTCGTCTGTTCGGCGGCACGAACTACGTCCACACCTACGCCAACCACGGACTCGTCGACCGCAACTCCGTGCTGGCGCACAACGTCCACCCGGTGGACGAGGAGCTCGCGCTGCTCGCCAGCCAGGGTGCCTCGGTGGCGCACTGCCCGACCAGCAACTCTGCCCTCGGCAGCGGCCTGTTCCCGCTGCGCCGCCACCTCCAGCACGGTGTCCGGGTGGCCCTGGGCTCGGATGTCGGTGCGGGCACTGGGTTCTCGCTGCTCAAGGAGGGGCTGCAGGCCTACTTCATGCAGCAGCTCCTCGGAGCCGAGGGTGTGCCGCTGACGTCGGCCCACCTGTTGTGGCTGGCGACGGCGTCGGGTGCTGACGCCCTGGGCCTCGCCGACACCGTCGGCGACCTGTCCGTGGGCAAGCAGTTCGACGCCGTGTGGGTGCTGCCCCAGGCCGGCAACCCGCTGGACGTCGGCCTCGGCAACGCCCGCTCCACGCTGGACGCCCTCGCCAAGGTCTTCGCCCTCGGCACGACCACCGACATCGAGGGTGTGTGGGTCGGCGGCGACCAGGTCGCTGCCGGACGGTTCCGCCGCCCCGCCACCCGCTGACGACGACGCCCGCCCCGGCGTCGGGGCGGGCGTCGTCGTGTGGGGCAGCAGATCAGGGTCAGGCCTTCTCGAGCTCCAGCACCTCGGCATACGCAGGCAGCGTGAGGAAGTCGGGGAAGTCGGGGTCGATCGCGCACTCGACGAACAGCCGGCGCGCGGCCTCCCACTCACCCTGCGCGAACGCCTCCGCGCCCACGGACTCGCGCAGCGCGGCGTACTCCTCCTCGACGAGGCGGTCGACGAGCTCGCGGGTGACCTTCTCGCCGGAGGTGAGGGTGACCTCGTTGTTGAGCCACTGCCAGATCTGGGAGCGCGAGATCTCGGCGGTCGCGGCGTCCTCCATCAGGTTGTGGATGCCGACGGCGCCGTTGCCGCGCAGCCACGACTGCAGGTAGGCGATGCCGACGGTGATGTTGCCGCGCAGGCCCTGCTCCGTGCGGTCGCCCGGGGTGCTGCCGGCGTCGAGCAGGTCGTCGGCGGAGACGGACACGTCGTCGCGCTGCTTGGACAGCTGGTTGGGAGAGTCGCCGAGCACCTCGGTGAAGACCTCCTTGCAGAGCTCGACCATGCCGGGGTGGGCCACCCACGACCCGTCGAACCCGGCACCCGCCTCTCGCTCCTTGTCGGCGCGGACCTTGGCGAACGCCTGCTCGTTGACCTCAGGGTCCTTGCTCGGGATGAATGCGGCCATCCCGCCGATCGCGAACGCGCCACGGCGGTGGCAGGTCTTCACGAGCAGGTCGCTGTAGGCCTTCATCATCGGCGCGGTCATGGTCACGGCGTTGCGGTCGGGGAGGGTGAACTCCGGGCCGGCGTCACGGAAGTACTTGATGATCGAGAACAGGTAGTCCCAGCGGCCGGCGTTGAGGCCGGCGGCGTGGTCGCGCAGCTCGTAGAGGATCTCGTCCATCTCGAACGCGGCCGGGATCGTCTCGATGAGGACGGTGGCGCGGATCGACCCGTATGGCACGCCGACGTGCTCCTGGGCGAAGGTGAAGACGTCGTTCCAGAGCCGGGCCTCGAGGTGGGACTCCATCTTCGGGAGGTAGAAGTAGGGGCCGCTGCCGCGCTCGAGCAGCTCGGTGGCGTTGTGGAAGAAGTAGAGACCGAAGTCGACGAACGCCCCGACGAGCGGCTTGCCGTCGAGCTGGAGGTGCTGCTCGTCGAGGTGCCACCCGCGCGGCCGGGGCACGATCACCGGCGTCGAGGACGGGTCCTTGAGGGCGTACTGCTTGCCCTCCGGGGAGGTGAAGGCGATGGTGCGGCGGACCGCGTCCTTGAGGTTGGCCTGGCCGCCGACGACGTTGGCCCAGTGGGGGGTGTTGGCGTCCTCGAGATCGGCGAGCCACACCTTCGCGCCGGAGTTGAGCGCGTTGATCGCCATCTTGCGCTCGGTGGGGCCGGTGATCTCGACGCGGCGGTCGCGGAAGTCGGCCGGGGCCTCGGCGACCTTCCAGTCGCCCTCGCGCACCTCGCGGGTCTCCTCGAGGAAGTCGAGACGACCGGTCCGGGACACCTCCTCCCGTCGGGTCCGGCGGGCGGCGAGCAGCTCGTCACGCCGTGGCCCGAACCGGGTCTGCAGCTCGGCGAGGAAGTCGAGGGCGTCGGGGGTCAGGATCTCGTCGCTGCGCTCGACCGGGCCTCCGGTCACGGTGATGGCGGACATCGGTGGCTCATCCTCACTGTCGGGGTCGGTGCACTAGGATAGTTCCATGATACGGAATCTTCTTCTCATTCGCCGGGTGGGGAGAGATATATGAGCAACGACGGCCCGGTCCTGGACGCCCCGGCCAAGACCGGCGGGGTGCAGTCGCTCGAGCGTGCCTTCGCGATCCTCGAGACCATGGCCGACGCCGGGGGCGTCATCAGCCTCTCCCAGCTCGCGAACGACGCGCAGCTGCCCCTGCCCACCATCCACCGCCTCGTGCGCACGCTCGTCGACCTCGGCTACGTGCGGCAGGAGGCGTCACGCCAGTACTCCCTCGGCCCGCGGCTGATCCGCCTCGGCGAGACGACGTCGCGCATGGTCGGGCGCTGGGCGCGGCCCCACATGGAGCAGCTGGCCCACGAGCTCGGGGAGTCGGTCAACCTCGCCATGCTCGACGGCGACCAGGTCGTCTACGTCGGGCAGGTCATGGCTTCGCGCAACTCCATGCGCATGTTCACCGAGGTCGGCCGCCGCGTCCTGCCGCACTCCACCGGGGTGGGCAAGGCGATCATGGCCGACATGGACCCCGACCAGGTGCGGTCCCTGCTGGCGCGCACCGGGATGCCGGCTCGCACCGAGCACACGATCACCACGCCGGAGGAGTTCGCGGCCGAGCTCGAGCGCACCCGGCGGCGTGGCTACGCCCTCGACGAGGGCGAGCAGGAGGTCGGCGTACGGTGCGTGGCCGTCGCGGTGCCCGACACCCCGCAACGCCTCGCCCTGTCGCTGTCCGGACCCGTGACCCGCGTGACCGACGAGTTCGTGGCCCGGGCGACGGGCCCGCTGCACCGCGCCGCCGAGGCCATCGCGGCCCAGGTGCGAGGAACCAGCGGGGCCGCCTGACCCCTCCCTCGGTGGAAGTTCCCAGCGAGGGAGGCGAACGTTGGCCTCCCCTACGGTGAACACTGGTGGCGCGCAGGGCTTTCCGCGCCCGAGGACCGCGCAAGGGCGGCACGCTGGGCGCATGGCCTACGGCTCCGGTCCCACGCCCCTCGCCCTCGCCCACCGCGGTGGGGCCGCCCTCGCCGCGGAGAACACGCTCGCAGCCTTCGGCCTCGCCACGGCTCTGGGGTTCCGCTACCTCGAGACCGACGTGCGGCTGACCGCGGACGGGCACCTCGTGTGCTTCCACGACGCCACCCTCGACCGGGCCACCGACCACCGCGGGGCGGTGAGGCGCCGGACGCTCTCCCAGCTGCGCGGCGTACGGGTGCACGGGACCGAGCCGGTCCCCACCCTGCTGGAGGCGCTCGAGGCCTTCCCCGACGCGAGCTTCACCGTCGACCTCAAGGACCGCGCTGCCATCCGGCCGCTGGTGGAGGTGTTGCGGCGCAGTGACTTCCGGCACCGGGTGTGCGTCGCCGGGACCTGGGACGGTGCCCTCGCCGCAGTGCGGCGCGAGGTGCCTGGCGTGCGGACGGCGCTCGGCTGGCGCTCCCTGTCGGCCCTGGTGTCCGCCTCGCGCACGGGCAGGAGGCCTTCGCCCCGGATCGCCACGGCGGAGTTCGCGCACGTGCCGCTGCGGCTCGGCCGCGTGCCGGTGTTCGTCGAGCGCCTCGTCGAGGGAGCCCACCGCATCGGTGTGCGGGTCGTGGTGTGGACCGTCGACGACCCGGTCGCGATGCGGCGCGTGCTCGACGCCGGCGT
Source organism: Phycicoccus sp. Soil748 (assembly GCF_001428025.1). Lineage (GTDB taxonomy): Bacteria > Actinomycetota > Actinomycetes > Actinomycetales > Dermatophilaceae > Pedococcus. The sequence continues at coordinate 405,066 of NZ_LMSC01000006.1, forward strand.
CGACGGCATCATCACCGACCGCCCGGACCTGCTGCGCGAGGTGCTCATCGCCCGGGGCCAGTGGTCCCCCATACCGGCAGCGACGGAGGCCAGGACGCCTGCTTCGGCGCCCTGACCTCCGTGCGTGCCGGCCTGCGGTCAGGACGTCAGCTGCAGGGCCTTGACCTCGTCGCGGGCGGCCACGATCGCGGCGCGCTGCTGCTGGACGACCGAGCGGAATCCCTCACTGAGGTCGTCCTCGAGGGCCTTGTCGTACTCGGAGACGGCGTGGTCCTCGCCGGTCACCGCGGCACCGAGGACGCCGGAGGCGTCGTCGCCGGTGAGGGCGTCCTTGAGCGAGAGCCACCCGCGGTGGAGGGCAGCCGTGACGGTGCCGCTCTTGTCGACGTCGTCGCCGTACTCGTGCCCCATCGCCACGATGTCGCGGGCGAACGCGGCGCGCTGCTCCGACAGGCGCTCCAGCGTCGCGGCCACCTCGGGGCGGTCGCTGTCACGCAGCTTCTCGGCGGCGGACGCGAATCCCGTGCGGCCGTCCTTGAGGGTCTCCACGAGCTCCTTGGCGACCTTCTCGTCAGCAGACATGAACCGTGCTCCTTCGTGTTCGGCGGGTCCCGCGCCGGGCGCGGGACATCGTGCCTCGACCCTGACACAGCTGGAGTGGTGGTGCCTCGTCGAACGACGGCCGCGAGCACGGCGAGCCCCTGCCCGCATCGATGCGGGCAGGGGCCAGGACCGGGTCGGACTCAGTCCTCCTTGCCGGAGCCCATGCCCTCCTTGATGAGGTTCATCACCGAGGAGTCGGCCAGCGTGGTGACGTCGCCGACCTCGCGGTTCTCGGCCACGTCGCGCAGCAGGCGGCGCATGATCTTGCCCGAGCGGGTCTTCGGCAGCTCGGGCACCACCATGATCTGGCGCGGCTTGGCGATCGGGCCGATCTCCTTGGCCACGTGGTTGCGCAGCTCCTGCACCGTCTCGTCGCCGTGGTCCTCGGCTCCGCCGCGGAGGATGACGAACGCGCACACCGCCTGGCCCGTCGTCTCGTCGGTCGCGCCGACGACCGCGGCCTCGGCGACCGAAGGGTGCGACACCAGCGCCGACTCGATCTCCGCGGTCGAGAGGCGGTGGCCGGACACGTTCATGACGTCGTCGACGCGGCCGAGCAGCCAGATGTTCCCCTTCTCGTCGTACTTGGCCCCGTCGCCGGCGAAGTAGTACTTCTCGCCGAACCGCGACCAGTACGTCTCGCGGTAGCGCTCCGGGTCGCCCCAGATGCCGCGCAGCATCCCGGGCCACGGCTTGGTCAGGACCAGGTAGCCGACGGCCTCGGGGTCGTGCAGCGGCTGGCCCTCGTCGTCGAGGATCTCGGCGCTGATGCCGGGGATCGGGCGCTGGGCCGAGCCGGGCTCCAGCGTCGTGACGCCGGGCAGCGGGCTGATCATGATGCCGCCGGTCTCGGTCTGCCACCACGTGTCGACGATCGGGGCGGAGTCGCCGCCGATGTGCTTGCGGTACCAGAGCCACGCCTCGGGGTTGATGGGCTCGCCGACCGAGCCGAGGACGCGCAGCGACGACAGGTCGAACTTCGCGGGGATGTCGTCGCCCCACTTCATGAACGTGCGGATCGCGGTGGGCGCGGTGTAGAGGATCGAGACCTTGTACTTCTCGACGATCTCCCACCAGCGGCCCTGGTGCGGGGTGTCCGGGGTGCCCTCGTAGATCACCTGCGTCGCACCGTTGGCCAGCGGGCCGTAGACGATGTAGCTGTGGCCGGTGACCCAGCCGATGTCGGCGGTGCACCAGTACACGTCGCTCTCCGGGTGCACGTCGTGCACCACCGAGTTCGTGTACGCCGCCTGGGTGAGGTAGCCGCCGGTGGTGTGGAAGATGCCCTTGGGCTTCCCCGTGGTGCCGGACGTGTAGAGGATGAACAGCGGGTGCTCGCTGTCGTGGGGGACTGCCTCGTGGTGGTCGCTGGCGCCGTCTACGACGTCGTGCCACCAGACGTCGCGGTCGTCGTCCCACGCGACCTCGCCCTCGGTGCGCTTGACGACGACGACCTTGTGCACCGGGCTCTCACCGGTGACGGCGGCGTCGACGGCGGGCTTGAGGGGCGCCGGCTTGCCGCGGCGGAACTGGCCGTCGGCGGTGATGACGACCTTGGCCTCGGCGTCGGTGATCCGGGTGCGCAGCGCGTCGGCGGAGAAGCCGCCGAAGACCACCGAGTGGGGTGCGCCGATGCGGGCGCAGGCCAGCATGGCGACGACGGCCTCGGGGATCATCGGCAGGTAGATCGCGACCCGGTCGCCCTTGGAGACGCCGAGCGACTCCAGCGCGTTGGCCGCCCTGGCCACGTCCTTCTGCAGGTCGGCGTAGGTGATGGTGCGGGTGTCCCCGCCCTCGCCCTCGAAGTGGATGGCGACGCGGTCGCCATTGCCTGCCTCGACGTGCCGGTCCACGCAGTTGTGGGCGACGTTGAGCTCACCACCGACGAACCACTTGGCGAACGGCGCCCCGCTCCAGTCCAGCGTGCTGTCGAAGTCCTTGGCCCAGGTGAGCCGCTCGCGCGCCTGGGTGGCCCAGAAACCCTCGTGGTCGGCCTCGGCCTGGTCGAACAGCTCTGCCGTGCCGTTGGCCTGGGCCGCGAGCTCGGGCGAGGGTGACAGGTCCCGCTCCGTCGACTGGCTCGTGGTCGGGGTTGTGGTCCCGCTCTCGGACACGGTTCCTCCTGGGAAGGGGTGAAGACATCGGTGGCTTGCTGCTCCCAGCCAACCCGCATACCGGTCCGGTCTGCAAGGGGAGCGGTCGGCGGGGGCGTCCGGCGGCCCCCGGGCCTCGCCCAGCGGCTAGCCTGCAGGCCGTGTCCACCACCACGACGACGACGTCGGACCGGTCCCGTCCCACGCCCGCGGCACCTGCACGCCCTCTGCTGCACCGCCGCGCCTGGCCGTACGTCTCCATCCTCCTCGGGGCGGCACTGTGGTGGCCCGTCGGGTTCCTCGGCCTGCGCCCCTGGCCGCACCTGCCCCTCGACGTCTTCGCCGGAGACGCCCTCTTCCTGGGGGCCACCGCGGCCGCAGCGTCCGTCTCCCTCGTCGTGCGCTCGCCGTGGCCGAGGCTGCTGGTCGTCGTCCTCGCCAGCGGGCTCGGGTGGCTGGTCGACACCCCGACCGGTCGCTACCCGCACGAGCAGGCCGTCCTGGCGGCCCTCCTCGGAAGCGCCGCCCTCGCCGGGATCCTCCTCGGGGCGCGTGGCTCCAAGGGCCCGCTCGCCGCGGCGACCGTGCTGGCGGTCGTCGCGGGGCTCTCGCCGGCGACCTGGCCCCGCGGCCTGGCACTGGCGCTCGCCCTGGCGCTGCCGTTCGCCGTGGCGACCTGGCAGCGCGTCGCGCCGACGCTGCTGAGCCTCGTGCGCCTCGTGCTGACCTGGCTGGTGTTCGCCCTCCTCGGCAGGGCCCTGTCCTACGGCTGGGACCTCGTGCGCCCAGGCGGCGGGGGAGTCCCGGTCGGCCAGCAGGCGCGCTCGGTCGCCGACGCCGCGTGGGACTTCGTGCGCACGCAGTGGTGGACGCACTCGCAGGCCTTGCTGACCTCCTCCACGCGCTGGTACGTCGCCGCCGCGGTGCTGGCCCTCGTCGTCGTCGCGCTCAGGGTCGGGCGCGGTGTCCTGCGGCGGCGTAACTCCTCCACGGCCTGACGACCGGCGGACGACCAACCTCGGACCCCGGCGCGGTACGCCGTGCTCGGAAAGGCTCCGCGCGCGCCCGGCTGGTCGTCGGCCGGTGGGGTCACCAGCGGTGGGCGACGTCGATGACGAGCCGGCTCGTGGTGCCGTCGTCGAGCCGGAAGACCCGGAACGGCAGCCGCGCCCGGACCCCCAGGCCCATCGAGGTGTAGCCCTCGAAGGTGCCGGCCCAGGCGACCTGCCGGAACGTCGTGTAGCCGGTGACGTCGACGACCTCCCTGGGGTTGCGCGGCGTGAACGCCGCGGACCCGTTCGGGGAGTAGGCCGGGGCGTTGACGACGACGAGCAGCTTGGCGCCACCCCGCAGGGGCACCAGCTTGCCCTGCCCCTCGGTGTAGACGTTGGTCACGTACTTCACGGTGTAGCCGGCCGGCTTTCCCTTGAGGTCGACGACGAGCCGGTCGTAGCAGGTGTGGCGTCCGGACCTCACGCCGGTGACCGGTCCCGCGGCCATGGTGCGGTTGGACTTGGCGAGCGACCCCCAGGCGATGCCGCAGTACGGCGCCGTGACGGCGCCCGTGGTGGCCGTGCTGGTCGCAGTGGTGGTCGCGGTGGTGGCCGCAGTGGTGGTCGCGGTCGCCGGGGCGGCGAGGGTGGTGGTGACGGGGATGGCCCCGAGCGCGGCGGCGACGACGAGCGACCGGACGGTCAGGCGGGTCGTGCGGTGGGTGGTGTGCATGGCGTCCTCCCTTCGGACACCCCAATGACGTCCTCGTGCCCGCCGTGGTTGACCGCGGCTCACGTGCACGGTGCCGCGCCCCCTGTGCGGGGACGCGGCACCGTGGTCTGCGGGCGGGTCGGGCGCGACGCCGGACCCGCGTCACCTAGTGGGTGGTCGCCTTCTCGGCACCGTGGCCGGTGAGGGAGCGCACCTCCATCTCGGCGTACTTCGCGGCGTTGTGCTCCTTGCTGGTCACGGTCCCGAGCCAGCCCAGGACGAACGCCAGCGGGATGGACACGATGCCCGGGTTGTCGAGCGGGAACCAGTGGAAGTCGGTGCCCTGCAACATCGACAGCGACTTGCCCGTGGCTGCGTCGACCGGCTTGCCCGACACCACGGGGCTGAAGACGATCAGCGTCAGCGCCGTGATGAGCCCGCCGTAGATGGACCACAGGGCGCCCCGGGTGTTGAAGCGCCGCCAGAACAGCGAGTAGAGGATCGTCGGCAGGTTCGCGGACGCCGCGATGGCGAACGCGAGGGCGACGAGGAACGCGATGTTCTGCCCGTTGGCGAGGATGCCGCCGAGAATGGCGAAGATGCCGATGACGACCGCGGTGATGCGGGCGACCCTCACCTCGTCCTCGGCCGAGGCCGTGCCCTCCTTGATGACGGAGTTGTAGATGTCGTGGCTGAGGCTGGCGCTCGCGGTGATGGTCAGGCCGGCGACGACCGCGAGGATCGTCGCGAACGCGACCGCCGAGATGATGCCGAGCAGCAGCTCCCCGCCGAGCTCGTAGGCGAGCAGCGGCGCGGCCGAGTTGGCCTTGCCCGGCGCGGCGGCGATCGCCTTCGGGCCCACGAGGGCGGCGGCGCCGTACCCGAGCACGAGGGTGAACAGGTAGAAGATGCCGATGAGCCAGATCGCCCACTCCACGGACTTCCGGGCCTCGCGCGAGGACGGCACCGTGTAGAAGCGCATGAGCACGTGCGGCAGGCCGGCGGTCCCGAGGACCAGGGCCAGCGACAGCGAGATGAAGTCGACCTTGGTCAGCCCGCTCTTGCCGTACTGCAGACCCGGGTCGAGCACCTTCTTGCCACCGGAGGCCTGGACGGCGTCGCCGAGCAGCGTGCTGAGGTTGAGCCCGAACTTGCCGAGCACCCACAGGAACATCACGCCAGCGCCGATGATGAGCAGGACCGCCTTGATGATCTGCACCCAGGTCGTGCCCTTCATGCCGCCGATCAGGACGTAGGCGATCATCAGGACGCCCACGACGGCGATGACCAGCGACTGGCCGGCCTTGTCGTCGATGCCGAGCAGCAGGGCCACGAGGCCGCCGGCGCCGGCCATCTGCGCCAGCAGGTAGAAGAAGCAGACCGCGAGCGTCGAGATCGCCGCGGCCATGCGGACCGGACGCTGCTTGAGCCGGAACGACAGGACGTCGGCCATCGTGTACTTGCCTGCGTTGCGGAGCAGCTCGGCCACGAGCAGCAGCGCCACGAGCCAGGCCACGAGGAACCCGATCGAGTAGAGGAAGCCGTCGTAGCCGTTGAGGGCGATGGCTCCCGCGATGCCGAGGAACGACGCCGCCGACAGGTAGTCACCGGCGATGGCGATGCCGTTCTGCCTGCCGGTGAACGCGCGGCCACCGGCGTAGAAGTCGGCCGCGCTGCGGTTGTTCTTCGACGCCCTGATGACGATCCCGAGCGTGATGAGGACGAAGATGCCGAAGATCGTGATGTTGAGAGCAGGGCTGCCCACGTTGGTGGCGGCCGGCACGAGCGCGGGAACGGCGGTGGGGGCGCTCATCGGTGGTCCTCCCCGATGGTCTTGGCGAGCGCAGCCGCGCGCGGGTCGAACTCCCTGTCGGCCCAGCGCACGTAGACGATCGTGATGACGAAGGTGGAGACGAACTGCCCGAGGCCGAGGATGAGGCCGATGTTGATGTTGCCGAACACCTTGGTGCCCATGAACCCCGGCGCGTAGGTGGAGAGCAGGACGTACAGGAAGTACCAGGCGAGGAACAGCCCGGTGAGGGGGAAGACGAACCGGCGGAAGCGGGTCCGCAGCTCGTCGAACTCCGGCGACCCCTGCAGGTCGACGAAGGGGTCGTGATCCGTGCGAGCGTCGTTGCTCACGGGACACCTCCAGGTGGCTGACGTGGCGCGGCCGGCGTGCGAGACGACCGCAGTGGCCGTGGTGGGCGGCCCGTGCGCCACTGTGACGGGGACGACACCGGTGCGGGAGGTACGGCGCGGGTCCCCGCGCCGTACGGGGTGTGCGGTCGGCGGGTGGACGCTCGTCCTGCGCCGAACGGTCGCCCGGCCGCGACCAACGGCACCTCGGCCGCCACTCAGTCGCGGTCGAGCGCCAGGTCCTCGGGGGTGTGCAGGCGGACCATGGTGCGTGCGGTGTGCCGCGGGACGCGTCCCGGTGTGGCCAGGGAGACGACGACGGCGGTGGCGAACGCCAAGGGGATGCACCACGCCGCGGGCTGGCCGAGCAGGGCTCCCGACCAGCCGGGTATGGGGCCTGCCAGCACCGTCGCGGCCACCGCGGTGGCCGCGCAGGCGCCGCCCACCACCAGTCCCGAGGCCGCCCCGACCGTGCTCAGGCCGCGCCACCACGAGCCGAGGACGAGCAGCGGGCAGAACGTCGACGCGGCGACGGCGAACGCCAGGCTCACCATCGTGGCCAGCCCCACCGGCTCGACGACCCGGGAGGCGACGAACGGCACCACCACCGCCAGTCCGGTCGCGAGGCGGAACCCTTGCACCACGGTGAAGTCGTCGCCCGTGACGCGCCCGAGCCGTCGCCGCAGGAGGTCCTGGTCGAGCACCCCCGCGACCGACATCGTCAGGCCGGAGGCGGTCGACAGGAACGCCGCGAAGGCGCCACCCGCCAGCACCGCCGACAGCAGCTCGCCGCCCGTCCCCGGTGTCATCACCCCGGGCAGCCGCAGGACGAGCGTGTCAGGGGCGACGCCGTCGGGCAGCAGCGGCAGGTACACGCGCCCCAGCACGCCGTACAGCGGGGGGAAGAGGTAGAACGCGCCGAGCAGGGCGACCACGGTCAGGGTCGTGCGGCGGGCCGCGCGGCCGTCGGGGTTGGTGTAGAAGCGGACGAGCACGTGCGGCAGCCCCATCGTCCCGAGCGCCAGGGCCAGCAAAAGGCTGTAGGTCGAGTAGACCGGGTGGCCCTGTCCTGCAAGGCCGCCCAGCGGTTCGGCCCACCCCGTGCCCTGCGCGGCGATGGCCGGAGCGGGCGAGCCGTCGCGCAGCCAGATCGCCAGCAGCACGAACGCAGGCACGGCGATCGCGGTGAGCTTGACCCAGTACTGCACCGCCTGCACGAGGGTGATCGAGCGCATCCCGCCGGCCGCGACGTTGGCCACGACGACGAACGCCACGACCAGCCCGCCCACCCAGCTCGGCGCCCCGGTCACCGCGCCCAGCGCCAGGCCGGCGCCCTGCAGCTGGGGGAGCAGGTAGAGCCAGCCGATGGCGACGACGAGCACCGAGCAGAGCCGGCGGACGACGGTGCTCTCGAGGCGCGCCTCGGCGAAGTCGGGCAGCGTGTAGGCGCCGGACCTGCGCAGCGGTGCGGCCACGAGGACGAGCAGCACGACGTAGCCGACGGTGTAGCCGACGGGGAACCAGAGCATGTCGAGCCCGTTGGTGTAGACCAGCCCCGCGATGCCGAGAAAGCTTGCGGCAGAGAGGTACTCGCCGCCGATGGCGCTGGCGTTCCGGTATGGCGTGACGGTGCGGCCGGCCACGTAGAAGTCGCTCGTCGTCCGCGAGAGCCGCAGCCCGAACGCCCCGATGGCGAGCGTCACCGTGCAGACGAGGGCGATGGCGACGAGACCGTATGCGGTGTTCACGGCCTCACCGGCGCCCCACGGCGGCCGAGAACTCGGCCTCGATGCGCTCGCTCTGGCGCACGTAGAAGCGGGCGACGACGAGCGCGACGGGGTAGACGACGACCGCGAGCACGAGCCAGGGCAACGGGACCCGGCCGATCTCGAGCGTCCGGGTCGCAGGGACGAGCAGGAAGAGCAGCGGCAGGCCACCGAGCCCCACCGCCCCGAAGGCCAGGACCAGCCCGGCCAGCCGGAGCTGCGCGGACATCAGCCCGGACATGTAGACCTCGCCGAGGTTGCTCTGCTCGTCGATCTCGCGCGTCAGGGGGCGCACGTCGCCGCGCAGGGTGGCGTCCCGCCGGGTGCTGGTGACCCGGACCCGTAGGGGTGCAGAGCCGTCGGCGTCGTCCACCGGCACGTCGCCAGGGCCTCGAGGACTCACCGGGTCACTGGTCGACCCGGGCTGCCGGACGCAGCAGCCGGTCGCGGAGCTCGCGGGTGTGCCGGCGGCTCACCTGGAGCTCGACGTCGTCGAGGACGACGCTGCACCGGCCGTGCTCCATCCGCACCTCCCGGACGTGGGCCAGGGAGACCAGGGTGCTGCGGTGGATGCGCACGAAACCCGCTGCCGCCCAACGCTCCTCGAGAGTGCTGAGGGGGATCCGCACCAGGTGCGAACCGGCCGGCGTGTGCAGGCGGGCGTAGTCACCCTGCGCCTGGGCGTAGCGCACCTGGCTGCGGGTGATGAAGCGGGTGACGCCGGCCAGCTCCACCGGGATCGTCTCGTCCGCGTCGGCCGGTGCTGCCGACCCACGACCTGTGCCCGTGGCGACGGGCTCCACCGAGGCGACCACGCGGCGTACCGCCTCCGAGAGCCGGTCGGGGCGCACCGGCTTCATGACGTAGTCGACGGCGTCGACGGCGAAGGCGTCGACCGCGTGCTGGTCGTGGGCCGTGACGAAGACGACCTGGGGGCGCTCGGTGAAGCGGGCGATGACCCTTGCGAGGTCCATGCCGTCGAGCCCCGGCATCGAGATGTCGGAGAACACCACGTCGATGTCGCCGGCCTCCAGGGCCCGCAGCGCCTCGGCCCCGCTGCCGGCCGTGCGCACCTGGGCGATCCGCTCGTCCTGGCGCAGCAGCCAGCTCAGCTCCTCGAGGGCGGGCTGCTCGTCGTCGACGACCAGGGCGCGCAGGGCAGTGCCCGCGGGGCCGACGGTGGCGTCGCGCGGGCGGCGGGGCTCCGGCTCGCCGGAGGGGGCGCCAGCCATGGCCAGAGCCTACGTGGTGGCGTGCACGCCGGGGGCGTACTTGGGCACCCGGAAGCTCACCTTGGTGCCCGCCCCGGGAGCCGTCTCGACCACGAGCCCGAACTCGTCGCCGTACACCTGGCGCAGCCGCGCGTCGACGTTGCCGAGCCCGACGTGGTCGGCGCCCGAGCGCCCGTCGAGCACCGTGCGGATCGCCTGCGGGTCGGACCCGACGCCGTCGTCCTCGATGCTGATGCCCGCCTCGGCGCCCTCGTCCGTGGCGACGATGCTGATGTGCCCACCGCCCTCCTTGCCGGCCAGCCCGTGACGCACGGCGTTCTCGACGAGGGGCTGGATCGCGAGGTAGGGCACGGTGACCGGGAGGACCTCGGGGGCGATGAGCAGGGAGATGCGCAGCCGGTCACCGAACCGCGCCTGCTCGAGCACGAGGTAGCGCTCGACGTTGCGCAGCTCCTCCGCCAGCGTCGTGAAGGCGCCCCCGCGGCGCAGGGCGTAGCGCGTGAAGTCGGCGAACTCCAGCAGCAGGTCGCGCGCGCGGTCGGGGTCGGTGCGCACGAACGAGGCGATCGCTGCCAGGGAGTTGTAGATGAAGTGGGGGCTGATCTGGGCCCGCAGCGCGCGCAGCTCGGCCTCCATGGCCCGCGTCCGCTGGTGCCCGAGGTCGGCGAGCTCGGCCTGCGTCGCCATCCAGCCGGCCACCTCCTCCGTGGCCCGCGCGAGCCCTGCTGAGGCGTGCGGACCGTATGCGGCGATGGCCGCAACGACCCGGTCGCCGGTCACCACCGGTGCCACGACGGCGCCCCGGACCGGGCAGTCGGGATCGGAGCAGGTCACCTCGCCGGGGCCGAGGACGATGGTGTGCCCGGTACGCAGCACCTGCTCGGCGTCCGCCCGGGCGTGGGCCGCGTGGTGGTCGGCCGCGCCGTCCCACGCCAGGAGGGAGGCGGCGTCCGTGACGGCGACCGCGGGCGCGCCCAGCAGCTGGCGCAGGTGGCGCGCGGCCTTCGCGGTGCCCTCCGGCGTCAGGCCGTCCTGCAGGTGCCGGGCGGCGAGGGACGCGGTGTGCAGGGTGGCGTGCGTCGCGTGGTCGACGTCGGAGACGAACCCGCGCGAGCCGCTCCGGCCGTGCCGCAGCAGCCGCAGCAGGGCGTAGGTGAGCAGCATCCCGCCGGCGACCACGATGGCGGTGGGGAGGTGGAAGCTGCCCGACACATGCGCACTCTAGGACGAACCCTAGGCTGCTGGTCGTGCCTGACCCCGCCGACGCCCTGCGTGCCCTCGCCGACCTCCCCGGCGTTTCCGAGCGCGTCGCCGCAGCCCGTACCGCGTGCGAGCAGCTGCGCTGGCACGAGGCGCTGCGGCGCCGGATCCCCGAGGCCTCCGCCGAGTCACGTGTACGCGGTGCGCAGGCGAGCGCCGCGCTCGAGGGTGCCACCGTTCCCCTCGACCTCGTGCGCGACGTCATGCGCGGAGCGGCTCGCTGGCCCCTCGCGCCCGACCCCGTCGAGCAGGTCGCCAGAGGCGCCGTGCAGGCGACCGCGGAGAGCGAGCACGTCCGCTCGCTGGTGGCCACTGCGCCGTTGCAGGCCCTCGCCCGGCTGCACGTCGCGGCCGCCTCCGGGCTCGTCGACGACGCCCAGCTGGGGCGCCCGCGCGTCGCAGGGGAGACCAGTACCGAGCTGTCCGACCTGGGCCCGGCCCCGGAGGCCGAGGAGCTGCGGGCGCGGCTCGACGGCCTCGTGCAGGTCCTGACGGTGGCCGCGGCCGACGGAGTGCCCGCGCTCGTGGTCGCCGCGGTGGCGCACGCCGAGGTGGCCGTGCTGCGGCCGTTCGTGCGCGGCAACGGCGTCGTCGCCCGCGCCCTGGAGCGGGCCATCGTCCAGGCACGCGGCCTCGACCCCACCGGGGTCGCCGTCACCGAGGCCGGGCACGCCACGCAGGGTGGGCCCGCCTACCTCGGCGCGCTCGCGGCATACGGCACCGGGTCACGGGCCGGGGTGGGCCTGTGGTTGGAGCACTGCGCCTCCGCCCTCGTGGCCGCCGCCGAGCAGGGGTCCGACATCTGCGACGCGGTCCGGGCCGGCCGGCTGACGTAGCGGCTGACCCGGGCACCTGGGGCCTGCTGGCCCGGCCGGGCTGCGTACCGATGGGTAGTCCGGGAGACACGCCGCGACGGCCCACGAACGCCCGGCGGGGCAGGAAAGTCAAGGGTTCACTTTGGCTGCGCGCCGGAGTACACCTGAAGTGACGTCGACGCACGCGAGTCCGACGACCACCGTGATCCGACTCGGGTACCCACGCGCGGGCAGTCCACTGGTGGACCGATCGTGACGGGCTCGTCCCGGTGCGACAACTACAGGAAGCACGCCTGGTCACCCGAGGAGGGTCACGGTTGATGGCACCCCGCTCCGGCGGGGTGCCATCGTCATGTCGGTTGCGGACGTTTGTTGGTGTTCGGCGGCACTGGGGCCGACCACCTGAACCGAGCCTGAAGAACGACCCACCGAAGTTGGGCAGACGAGTTGCGGTTGAACGCTTGATGGTCCACGATGATCGTGTTCGTTCCCCGCAAGGGTAGAGCGGACCGGCGCACCTGCTCCTCCCCCCCGGAGCACGGCGCGTCGACGGCCCCGGTTGTCCCCCCGACCGGGGCCGTCCCCTTTTCCCCGACGGTTCGCCGGCTGCCCCCTCGCCGGCCGCCGTTGCCCCCAGCGGCCCTCGTCGACCGACCGCTCCCGGCTGTCCACAGCGGCGGTCCGCGAGGCGGCCCGTCCACAGGGGCTGACCCGGCTGGGCACGCCTGCGTGTGCCGCGGGCAAAGGTGGGTGCCATGAGCCACCGCGTCGTCGGAGTGATCGGAGCCTCGGGGGGCCTCGGCACCTCGACCCTGGCCGTCGCCCTCGCCCTGCGCGCTGCACCCTTGGTAGGGGCGGTGGCGTGTGTCGACCTGGTCCTCGGGGCTGGAGGCGTGGACGTGACCGCTTGCGTCGAGCACCTGCCCGGGCTGCGGTGGGCAGACCTCGCCGGCGCCCGGGGCCGGATCGACGGGGCCGACCTGCTGGCCGCCCTCCCGGCGGAGGGACCTGTGCGGTTCCTGGCCGCAGGGAGCTCGCGGGACGCGCCTGCTCACGGCCCCGTCGGTGGAGGGCTGGCGCTGCCCGACCCGGTCGTGGTCGAAGGGGTCTCGGCCCTGTCGGGGGTGTGTGGACTGACCGTGCTGGACCTGGGGACGTCGCCCCGGTGGGCCTCGCTCTGCACGGACGTGGTGCTCGTCTGCGGCTCGTCGGCACGCCAGCTCGCCGACGCCGGTGCGTGTGCCGCCGGCCTCGCGGGTTCGGGCGAAGCGGTCGTGCGCCTCGTGCTGCGCGCGGCGCGTCGCGAACAGGTGGGCCCGGAGGAGGTGGCAGCGCACCTCGACCTGCCGCTGGCGGGGGTGTTGCGGGACGACCCCAGGACCGTCAGTGACGCGGACCGTGGGCGGCCTCCGGGCAGCCGTGCCGGCGGAGCCGTGAGCGCGACCGCCGACCAGGTGGTCCTCGAGTGCGGTCTGGTCGGGGTCCCGGCATGACGCCCGTCGACGGCGGTGGTGGAGTCGCGCAGGCGGACCGCATCGCGGCGCGGATCCGCCGAGGAGAGTCGCCGGACGAGGACGGTGTCGAAGCGGTGGCCACCACCGGTGCGGTGCACCTGGGGTTCGACGGTGCGCGGGCGGCGAGGCAGGCGCTCGCGGCCGAGGTGCTCGGCCTGGGCCCGCTGGAGGGCCTCGTGCACGACGAGACCGTCACCGACGTCCTCGTCAACGGCGACGGCTCGGTCTGGGCAGACCGCGGAGCAGGGTTGGAGCGTTGGCCGCTGGACCTGCCGGACCCTGCTGCTGCGCGGCGGCTCGCGGTCAGGCTCGCGGGACTGGCAGGGCGCCGGCTCGACGAGAGCCAGCCCTGGGTGGACGGGCTGCTGCCCGGTGGCCTGCGCCTGCACGCCATCCTCCCGCCGCTGGTCGACGGGGGCGCCCATGTGAGCCTGCGGGCGGCCCGGGCCCGCGCCGACGGCCTGGCCTCGCTCGCCGGCACCGGCATGTTCACCCCCGCCGTGGAGCGGCTGCTGCGCGCTGTGGTCGATCGGCGCCTGTCCTACGTCGTCACCGGTGGCACTGGTTGCGGCAAGACCACGCTGCTCGCCGCCATGCTGGCCGAGGTGCCGGCGGCTGAGCGGCTCGTCGTCGTGGAGGACGTCCGCGAGCTCTGCATCGCCCACCCGCACGTCGTGCGGCTGCAGGGCCGCGGCGCCAACGTCGAGGGCCACGGTGCCGTGGGGCTCGTCGATCTCGTCCGTCAGGCGCTGCGGATGAGGCCGGACCGCCTGGTCGTCGGGGAGGTCCGCGGGCCGGAGGTCCGGGAGATGCTTGCTGCGCTCAACACCGGGCACGAGGGCGGGTGCGGCACCCTGCACGCCAATGCTCCCGCCGACGTCCCCTCCCGCTTCGACGCCCTCGGGGCGCTGGCGGGGCTGCCGCGCGACGCCGTGCAACGGCAGCTCGCGAGCGCCCTGCAGGTCGTCGTCCACGTCGAACGCGGCCCTGCCGGTCGACGCGTGTCCTCGGTCTCGGTGCTGCGCTGGACCGGCGCCGAGGTCGTCAGCGAGGTGGCCGTGGACGCCGTCACCGGCTCGAGGGGTCCGGGCTGGCCGCTGCTGGACCACCTCGCCGGAGGGGCGGGGCGGTGAGCTGGGTACCTGTCGTGGTGGCGCTCGTGGTGTCGTCGGTCCTGCTGTGGCCCGGGTCCGGGGCGCGGGTCAGGGCTGCTCGGCCCGCTCGCGACGGTCGCGGGACGGCTTCGCGCGGTCCGGGTTCTGCTGCGGCGGGGCGACGTCGGACGGTGGTCGCGAGCCCGGGGGAGGTGGAGGCCGGGCTCGCCGAGCTCCTGTCGCTCGTGGCTGCACCACTTCGTGTCGGCGTCTCGCCAGCCTCCAGCATCGCCGCAGCCACCACCGCTGTCGCCGACGACCGAGTGGTGGGTGAGCTCACTTCTCGCCTCGTCGATGCGGGGCGCTCCGGCGACGACGTGTCCGAGGTCTGGCGCGACTACGAGGCGGGTGGGGAGGCAGCCGCGTTCGTGGCCCGGGCCTGGGCCCTCAGCGAGCGGACGGGCGCGCCCCTCGCGGATGCCCTCGGTGCCGCCGAGCAGGTGCTGCGGGCTCGTCAACGCACCCGTCAGCGCCTCGCGAGCGCGGCTGCCGGACCACGCGCCTCGATGATGGTGCTCACCCTTCTGCCCCTGAGTGGGCCCGTCGTCGGCCTGGCTTGCGGGGTCGCTCCACGAGAGCTCTACCTGCAGTCGCCGCTGGCCCTGGCGAGTCTTGGGCTCGGACTGGTCCTGGCCTTCGTCGCCTGGTCATGGAGCCGGGCGATCCTCGCCAGGGCGGCTGCGTGACCCTCGGCGTCGCCGCGGCCACGCTCGCGGTCCTGGCCGTGGCGCTGTGGCCGGGCCGGCCACCGTCGCGGTCGCCGTCACGATCGCCTGAACGGTCGCCGCGGTCGCCGCGGTCGTCGGGGTCGTCGCGCGGTCTCGGCGGCTCCGCCTCGACGAGCCGCCTCGCCGCTCGCCTGCGCCCTCGCAGGAGCGCTCACGGGCAGGCCCCGGTCGATCAGGTCGCCGACACGCTGGTCCTCCTCGCGCTCGCACTGCGGGCGGGGCTCGGTCTCGTCGAGGCCCTCGACGAGGTGCGACCCGGGGCAGGGGACGAGGTCGCCCGCGACCTGTCCGCCGTCGTGGCGGCCCTGCGCTGGGGCCGCACGGCGCGGGAGGCCTGGTCCTACGCCGGTGACGTGTGGCGCCCTGCCGAGCTGGCGTGGGTGGTGGCCGACGAGACCGGCGCCGCCCCGGCCTCCCTCGTCGAGCAGGCGGCGCTCCGGTTGCGCGAGGAACTCGAGCGCGACCGGGAGCGGCGGGCCTCGCGCGCAGGCGTCCTGCTGGTGCTGCCCTTGGGGCTCGGCTTCCTTCCCGCTTTCGCTTGCACGGCCGTCGTGCCCGTGGTCCTCGCGCTCGCGCGCACGGTCATCGAGGGTTCGCGGTGACCGCCTGCCCAAGGCACTCCCGCGCGGGGACGGGTGTCCACAGCCCTTCCTGTCGGCCCACCCCGTCCACAGCGCCGTCGCCGGCTCTGGCTCGTGCGCTCGGCCGGCGCTGGACTGGGAGCAGTGGGGGCGCACGGTCCCCGAGTCACCAGTCACCAACTGAAGGAGTGCGACGTGAGATGCAACTTGGCACGACGGTTCACACGGGTCCGGCAGGGCGCCGAGGCGGGCATGACGACCGCGGAGTACGCGGTGGGCACGCTCGCGGCGTGCGCGTTCGCCGCGGTGCTGCTGGCGGTGGTGCGGTCCGGCGGGGTGAAGTCGGCGCTCGCCGCGGTCATCACCGCAGCCCTGGGCGCGGCAGGCTGAGAGGAGAGGGCGGGATGGTGACAGCAGAGTTCGCCGTCGCCATCCCGGCCCTGCTCCTCGTGCTGGTGCTGGCCCTGTCGGCGGTCACGGCGGCCATGGACCAGCTCCGGTGCATCGACGCTGCTCGCGCCACGGCTCGAGCCCTGGCTCGCGGCGACTCCGACGGGGATGCCCTGGCTCTCGGCCGACCTCTGGCACCCGCGGGCGCCGAGTTCGCGCTGGGCGGGTCGGGAGACGTCGTCGAGGTGTCGGTGCGCGGGGCGGCACCGGCAGCCTTGGGCTGGCTGGGGTCCGCAGCGACCCCGCGCTCGTCCGCGGTGGCGGCCCGCGAGGATGCTGGCCAACCGGCGGGGGTCCCATGAGCCGCGACACCCGACGCAAGTGGGCCGGCGCAGGGACGCGACGTCGGCGGCTCCGAGAGGCCGGCAGCGCGACGGTCGCCACTCTCGGCGGCGCGGGGGTGCTCGTCATGCTGCTCGTCGCGGCGCTGGCGCTCGCCTCGGCCGCCGGGGCCGCGCACAGGGCGCGGGCGGCGGCCGACCTGGGGGCGCTGGCCGCGGCGGCCTCGGTGCAGGCCTCCGGTGACGCCGGCCGGGCGTGCGCTCGGGGCGCTGAGGTCGTCGCGCGCAACGCGGCCCGTCAGGTCTCCTGCATGGTCGCCGCCGACGGTTCGGTGACCCTGGTCGCCGAGAGACAGGTGGGCCTGGTGCTGCCCGGCACGACACCTGCCCGGGCACAGATCACGGCGCGGGCTGGGCCCGCGCCGTGATCGGTGTGTGGTCTCCGCGTCCGCCGCACGGATGCGGCGCCGTGGCGGCTCAGTCCCTGCGCTCGGGGTCGCGACCCATGAGCTTGTCGGCCATCGTGCGGTGCACGGGGCGGTGCTCCTGCTGCGCCGGGTCGTGCTCCCCGATCGGCGTCCCGTCGTCGGCCAGGTGGGTGCCGTCGGCGCCGTCGCGGTCCTCGCGAACGAGGTCCTCACGCATCGCGTGGTGGCGACCGAGGTCGTCATGGGTTGCACCGTCACGAGCCACGTCCCCGTGCGCGGGGTCGTCACGCGTGCGGTCGTCCTGGGTGTAGAGGCGCTCGTCGGCAGACCCGTCGTGGGCCCGCGAGGACTGCTCGCGGTCGGCGTACGCCGCGCCCGCCCCAGCACCCGCGCCGGCTCCGGCGACCCCTGCGGCAACCGGCGCCCCCGCGGTGGCCTGGCGTCCGGCGAACTCACGCTCGAGCTTGGTGCGCTCCTCGGCCCGGACGCGGTCCTCGATCTCGCGCTCGCGGCTGCGGAACTCGTCGTCGCGCTGACGGTCACGCTCGGCGAGCTTGGTCTGCAGGTCATCGTCGTGCAGCCGGTCGCGCTCGGCCAGGGCGCCCTGGTGGGTCTCGTCGGCCCGGGCGCGCTCGTCGGCGCGGATGCTCTCCTCGAGCTCCGCGCGGCGCTGTGCCTCCTTGGCCTCTCGGCCGGGCCGACGGCGGCGCTTCATGCTGCCCCGGATCATGCCGAGACCCAGCCAGAGCAGCAGCATGATGGCGGCACCGGCGATGAGCAGGGCGAGCGGTGTCAGCTCGAACTTGAAGATGCTGGGCTCGAGGGTGGCGGTGGTGTCGAGGGGCAGGGCACCCATGACGAGAAGGACCGCGGCGGCGATGGCCACCAGCACTAACAGCAGTCCGATGAGAACCACGGGATTACCTCCAGATCCGGGCGCAGTCTGCGCCGTCGCGCTTCGACACTAGTCCTCAACCTGCGGTTATGCCCGGTTCGCGACGTCTGCCCGTCGGTGCTGGAGCGCCCCTCGAAGAAGGTCGTCGCAAGCCGTCGGAGGGGCCGTGCCGCGGGCCCGACTCGCGGCCGGTCAGTCCGTCGAGGGAGCGTGGCGCAGGACGGCGGACAACAGCCGGACGGCGGCGGCCTTGTCGAGCGGCTCGTTGCCGTTGCCGCACTTGGGGGACTGCACGCAGGCAGGACACCCGGTCTCGCAACGGCAGGCCTGCACCGTGTCCCGGGTGACGGTGAGCCAGGTCCCGAACGCTTCGTAGGCGCGCTCGGCGAAGCCCGCACCGCCCGGGTGGCCGTCGTAGACCATGATCGTCGGCAGCCCGGTGTCGGGGTGCAGGGCGGTCGAGACGCCGCCGATGTCCCAGCGGTCGGAGGTCGCCACGAGCGGCATCATGCCGATGCCCGCGTGCTCGGCAGCGTGGGCCGCCCCGGGGATGTCGACCTCGGCGACGCCGGCCTCGGCGAGCCACCCGACCGGCATGGTCCACCAGACCGCCTTCGTGGTCAGCGTGCGCTGGGGCAGTTCGAGCGGGTGCGTGCCCAGGACCTCCCCGCCCGGCAGCCGCCGCAGGAAGCTGGTGACCTGGGTGTGCACCCGCACCGTCCCGAACGACACCTCGACCGGACCCCACGTCACCGACCGCTGGGCCCCGACGATGTCGAACGCGCTCACCGACTGCGCGAACGTGCTCCATCCCGGGTCGCCGCGCACCGCCGTCGCGGTGCCGGTGGTGAGGTCGAGCTCGGTCACGACGTAGGTGTCGCCCTGGTGGACGTGGACCGCCCCGGTGTGGATCTGCGAGTGTGCCGAGGCCTCGTCCACCGTCCCCAGCACGCGACCGGTGCGCTTCTCGACGATGCCGACGACGTCACCGGCGCCGCGCAGCGACACGTGGTCGCTCGCCCGGTCGCTGCGGGCCCAGAACCACCCGTGCGGCCGGCGTCGCAGGATGCCGCGGGCGACGAGGGCGTCGAGCAGCCCCCGGGCACCGGGGCCGAACATGGCCAGGTCCTCCTCCCGCAGCGGCAGCTCGGCAGCAGCGGCCGCGAGGTGAGGGGCGAGCACGTGGGGGTTGCCGGGGTCGAGCACCGTGCTCTCGACCGGCTGGCCGAAGACGACCTCGGGGTGGTTGACGACGTAGGTGTCGAGCGGGTCGTCGGCCGCCACGAACACGGCCAGCGACCGGGTGCCTGCCCGCCCGGCACGCCCCGCCTGCTGCCACAGGCTGGCGCGCGTGCCCGGCCAGCCTGCAAGGAGCACGGCGTCGAGACCGCTGATGTCGATGCCCAGCTCGAGCGCGTTGGTGGCGGCGAGGCCCAGGATCCGACCGGTCCGCAGGGCGCGTTCGAGCTCGCGCCGCTCCTCGGGCAGGTAGCCGCCCCGGTAGGCGGCGACGGCGCCGGCGAGGTGGGGCTGCACCTCCTCCAGGGTCCGTCGACAGCTCGTCGCGAGTGCCTCGACCCCGGCCCTGGACCGCGCGAACGCCACCGACTGCACGCCCGCCTCGACCAGCTCCGCCAGCAGGTCGGCCGCTTCGGAGGTCGCCGACCTGCGCGCAGGCGTCTCCCCGGAGAGGTCGACCTCGCCAGGGTCGTCAACGAGGGGGGCTGCGCCGCCCGGTTCGAGCGTGCCGGGCTCCCACAGCGCGAACGTCATGGCCTCCCGCGGCGAACCGTCCCCGGTCACCGGCGTGACCGGCAGGCCCACCAGCTTCGTGGCGTGGTCACCGGGGTCGCGCACGGTGGCGGAGGCGAGGACGAACGTGGGGGAGGCGCCGTACCGCGCGCAGACCCGGCGCAGGCGGCGCAGCAGGGCGGCGAGATGGGAGCCGAAGACGCCTCGGTAGACGTGGCACTCGTCGATGACGACGTAGCGCAGCCGTCGCAGGAACGGCGCCCACCGCTCGTGCAGGGGCAGGAGCGAGTGGTGCACCAGGTCGGGGTTGGTCAGCACGAGCTGGGCGTGGTCACGGATCCAGCGGCGCTCCTCGGTGGGGGTGTCGCCGTCGTAGGTCGCAGCTCGCACACCGGGGACGGCCAGGCCCTGCACCCGTGCGAGCTGGTCGGCGGCCAGGGCCTTGGTGGGGGAGAGGTAGAGCGCGGTCGCCCCGCGGCCGGTGGGAGCCGTCGACCCCTCGACCAGGGCGGTGAGGACGGGCAGGAGGTAGCCGAGGCTCTTGCCCGAGGCGGTCCCGGTCGCCATGACGACGTGGGACCCGGCGTGGGCGAGGTCGGCGGCCTCGCGCTGGTGCGACCAGAGCGAGGTGACCCCCGTCCCGGCGCACGCCGCGTACACCGACGGGTCGACCCAGTCGGGCCAGTCGGCGAGCTGCGCCGCCCGGGCCGGCACCTCGTGGACGTGGCGCAGTCGAGGCGCGCGGTCGCCCGCCGCGAGGCGCGCCAGGGCCGCGTCCGGGTCGAAGCCCGGGCGGGTGGCGGACGCGGTGCGGGCGGGGATGGACATTGCCGCTACGGTAATCCCGAGGGCCGACGGTGTTGCCGGTCGCCCACGCGAGATGACGTCGAGGGAAAGGGTGACCGTGGACCTGTCGGTCTCCAGCAGCGAGCAGGGCGCCGTGACCATCGTCCACGTGGCGGGAGAGATCGACGTCTACACCGCGCCGTTGCTGCGCGAGGTGCTCGACAAGCAGGTCGCCGCCGGGCGCACGAGCCTGGTCGTGGACCTCGAGAACGTCACCTTCATGGACTCCACCGGCCTCGGCGTCCTCGTCGGCCGCCTCAAGCTGGTCCGCGGCCAGAACGGCTCGCTGCGCATCGTCAGCGCCCAGGACCGCATCCTCAAGGTCTTCAAGATCACCGGCCTCGACAAGGTGTTCCACATCTACCCGAGCGTCGACGAGGCCACCGCCGCCTCCACCGTCTGAGCCACGGCCGCCTCCACCGTCTGACCCAGGGCCGGACCGGCCGGTCGACTGACGGCCTGACCTGCGGCGACTCGCGCCGAACCTCCTCTGCGGCGCCGTCCGTCGGAGTTCTCCGAGTTATTCACTGTGACGTGGCTCACCGGCCCTCCTAATCGGTGTGACGTGCATTACCCTCGCGAGCATCGTCCCCTCGAGAGGCGCGTCGCCCTGACGTGTCCGTGGGCGATCCCGCAGGTTTCCCCATCGAGGAGGATGGAATGACGCGCCTAGCGCCCGCCGCAGCTGCAGACCTGCAGCTCGACGGCACCAATCTCACCCTGGTGATCGGCGTGGCCGTGATCGCGGCCATCGCACTGGTCATGGGTGTCTTCTTCCGCCAGCAGGTCCTGGCGGCCGACGCAGGCACCGAGAAGATGCAGGACATCGGCGCCGCCGTGGAGGAAGGTGCGCAGGCGTTCCTCGCCCGCCAGTTCAAGACGCTGTCAGTCTTCGTCGTCCTCGTCTTCGGCCTGCTGCTCCTGCTCCCCGCCGACACCGCTGGAGTCCGCTGGGGACGCTCCGGCTTCTTCGTGGTCGGCGCCCTGTTCTCGGCTGCGATCGGCTACTTCGGCATGAGCCTGGCGGTCAAGGCCAACGTCCGCGTGGCCTCGGCCGCCCGTGACGGCGACCGCGACTCCGGCATGCGCATCGCGTTCCGCACCGGCGGCACGGTCGGTATGGCGACGGTGGGCCTCGGCCTGCTCGGCGCCTCCGTGGTGGTGCTCTTCTACAAGGGCGACGCGCCCAAGGTGCTCGAGGGCTTCGGCTTCGGCGCGGCCCTGCTGGCCATGTTCATGCGCGTCGGCGGCGGCATCTTCACCAAGGCCGCCGACGTGGGTGCCGACCTCGTCGGCAAGGTCGAGGCCGGCATCCCCGAGGACGACCCGCGCAACGCCGCCACCATCGCCGACAACGTCGGCGACAACGTGGGCGACTGCGCCGGCATGGCCGCCGACCTCTTCGAGTCCTACGCCGTGATGCTCGTCGCCGCCCTCATCCTCGGCTCGGCCGCGTTCGGTGCCTACGGCCTGGTCTTCCCGCTCATCGTGCCGGCCATCGGCGCGGTGACCGCCCTCATCGGCGTGTTCATCACCCGGGTCCGCCCGGGGGAGAACGCCCTGTCGGCGATCAACCGCGGCTTCTACATCTCGGCCGTCATCGCGGCCGTGCTGTCCGCGGTCGCCGCCTACCTCTACCTGCCCGACACCTTCTCGGGCCTGGGCTCGAGCGACCAGTCGGTGACCCAGCTGGCCGGCGACCCGCGCCGTACCGCGGTCATGGCGGTCGTCATCGGCATCGTCCTCGCCGCGATCATCCTGTGGCTCACGGGCTACTTCACCGGCACCGACAAGCGCCCGACCCGTGACGTGGCGCGCACATCGCTCACCGGTGCGGCCACGGTGGTCCTGTCCGGTATCGGTGTCGGCCTCGAGTCCGCGGTCTACACCGCGGTCATCATCGGCGGTGCGGTCTACCTCGCCTTCCTGCTCGGTGGCGGCTCGGTGATCCTGTCGCTGTTCCTCATCGCGCTGGCGGGCTGTGGCCTGCTCACCACGGTGGGCGTCATCGTGGCCATGGACACCTTCGGCCCGGTCTCCGACAACGCCCAGGGCATCGCGGAGATGTCCGGCGACGTCGACGGGGAGGGCGCGCAGATCCTCACCGACCTCGACGCGGTCGGCAACACCACCAAGGCCATCACCAAGGGCATCGCGATCGCGACGGCCGTGCTGGCCGCGACCGCGCTGTTCGGCTCCTACAGCGACGCCTGGAAGTCGGTCTACGAGCCGATCATCCAGGGCCTGCAGCAGCAGGCGCAGTCGGGTGCGCTGAGCCAGGACCAGATCACCGAGATCCAGTCACAGCTCACGGCGTTCGACCTGCAGATCGTCACCCCGAGCGTCCTGGTGGGCCTGCTCATCGGTGCCGCGACCGTGTTCCTCTTCTCCGGCCTGGCCATCAACGCCGTCACCCGGGCCGCCGGCGCCATCGTGTTCGAGGTGCGTCGCCAGTTCCGCGAGATCCCCGGGATCATGGAGGGCACCACCAAGCCCGAGTACGGCAAGGTCGTCGACATCTGCACCAAGGACTCGCTGCGCGAGCTCGCGACGCCCGGCCTGCTCGCGGCGCTCATGCCGGTCGCGGTCGGCTTCGGGCTCGGTATCGGGCCGCTCGCCGGCTTCCTCGCCGGCGCGATCGGCACCGGTGCCCTCATGGCCGTGTTCCTCGCCAACTCCGGTGGCTCGTGGGACAACGCGAAGAAGATCGTCGAGGACGGCCACCACGGCGGCAAGGGCAGCGACGCCCATGCCGCCACCGTGATCGGTGACACGGTCGGCGACCCGTTCAAGGACACCGCAGGTCCGTCGATCAACCCGCTGATCAAGGTCATGAACCTGGTCTCGGTGCTCATCGCGCCGGCGATCGTGACGCTCTCGATCGGCGACGACAAGAACTCGCCCGTCCGCTACGGCATCGCCGCGGCAGCGATCGTCATCGTCATCGCCGCCGTGGCCGTCTCCAAGTCCCGCGACCTCGCGATCGGTGGCGAGAGCCCTGAAGAGCTCGGGGAGGAGGAGTTCAGGGCCGCACACGCGCACACGCCCGGCTCGCTCCCGACCTCCCCGGAGGCGGGCGACGAGGCACGCGGCAGCGAGGTCCAGCAGGGGGACCTGCGCCACTGACCGCCTGACCCGAACGACGCCGGCCGGCG
>NZ_LMSC01000006.1:428488-428573 GCF_001428025.1 Phycicoccus sp. Soil748
CCACCCCACGGTGGCGCCGGCCGCCGGCGTTCACGGCCCCTCGTCGCCTGACTGCGCCGTGCACAGGGCATCGATAGGGTCCCCG
>NZ_LMSC01000006.1:428581-531514 GCF_001428025.1 Phycicoccus sp. Soil748
GCATGCGGGGGGATGCCACGGGGTGGGCGCAACTGCTGAGGTCATCAGGTCGTGTCCAGTTCCGGGTGTCGCGACGGAAGGTCGGCCTCGTGGCCCTCGGCGGGGCCTGTCTGACGCTCGCCTCCGGCGCCATGTTCGTGTCGAAGCTGGGTGGCCCCGACGTGGGCGGCCTCGTCGTGGCGGGCTTCGCCTTCGTGTTCTTCGGCCTGTGCAGTGCCGTGGGCCTGCTGGCCCTCGTGCGGGGCGGCACCGCCTTCGCGGTCACGACCGAGGGGGTCGAGGCGGACCCCGCCCAGCCGGGTCGAGCAATCCCGTGGGACCAGGTCGTCACGGTCGAGGTGGTCCGCCAGGGGCGCGAGCGCATCGTCCAGCTGGGCCTCACCGACGGTGAGTTCGAGCGCCAGGCGGACGCCAACGCCATGAGCCGTGCGCTCTCCGGCGTCAGCGAACGCATCACCGGTGGTCCCGCGGCCTGGCTCCCGCGGACCACCGCCGCCGACCCGGAGGAGCTGGCGCAGTGGCTCCGGGAGGAGGCCGGCCACCGCAGCCGAGCCCTAGGCTGACCCCATGCACAGTCCGCTGTTCGACCAGGCGAACCTCGAGGTCCAGGCGCAGCAGCGCTTCGCCCTCCAGAACCCCCAGATGCTGCGCGTCCACCTCGGTGGCGACGTGCTGGCCGTCAAGGGCGCGATGGTGTCCTACCAGGGCAACATCCGCTTCGACCACGAGAAGGCCGGCAGCGTCGGCAAGCTCTTCAAGAAGGTCGTCACCGGCGAGGACGTGTCCCTCATGCGGGTGTCCGGCGAGGGTGATGTGTTCTTCGCCTCCGAGGCCGGCTTCGTCTTCCTCGTCGACCTCACCGGCGACGCGCTCAGCGTCAACGCCCGCAACCTGCTGGCCTTCGACTCCTCCGTGGCGTGGGACATCAAGCGCGTGCAGGGGGCCGGGGTGCTGAGCGGCGGGCTGTTCAACACCACGCTGCAGGGCACCGGCACGGTGGCGATCCACACGGTGGGCCAGCCGGTGATCCTCGACTGCAGCAGCCAGCCGACGTTCGTCGACGTGCAGGCCTGCGTCGGGTGGTCGGCCAACCTCGTGCCCCAGGTCGTCTCGAGCATGAACGTCCGCTCGATGCTGCGCGGCGGGTCCGGCGAGGCGTTCCAGTACGCGTTCCACGGGCAGGGTTTCGTCATCGTCCAGCCCAGCGAGTGGACGCCACCTCCGACGCAGGGCGGGGGCGGGGGCGGCGGGTTCAACCTCGGCGGCCTGCTCGACGGCTGACCCCACCGATGACCTCAGCCACGAACCCGGCCACGACCCCGGCCACGGCCTCGGCCACGGGACCCACCCCTCCTCCCGGCACCGACCCCGAGCTCGTCTCACGGCTGCGCGCGGACCTCGAGCAGGCGGGGTACACCCTCGACGGCGTCGACGCCCTCATCGGCCGGCTGGCGAACGCGGCCCTGGGACGCGAGCAGGCGCTCCCCGCCCAGCGGGCGACAGCCGACGCGGGCACCCCGGTGGCGACGCTCGTGCGCCTCTTCGTCCTCGGCGACGCGGTCGACGCCGGCGACGTGGCACTCGCCCTGCCGGCGCTGGGGCTGGAGGGCGCGCACCGCCTCGGGCTCGTCCGTGACCAGGGACCCGGCGTGGTCGCGTCGTGCGACCTGCGCCCGTACGGCGACGAGCGGCACCACTGGTGGGTGGCCTCCGACCTCACCGAGCTCGCGACGCGCGAGCCGCTGCGCGAGGACCACGTGCTCGGGCTGGGCGGCGCCTCGACGACCCTCGCGTCGTGGACGCCGCGGCCGCAGGTGAACCGCGCCCTGGACATCGGGACCGGGTGCGGGGTGCAGGCGCTGCACCTCGGCGCCCACGCCGAGCACGTCACCGTCACCGACATCTCCGAGCGCGCCCTGGCCTACGCGCGGTTCAACGCGGCGCTCAACGGGTGTGATTGGGAGGTCGTCGGTGGCTCGATGCTCGACCCGGTGGCGGGTCGCCGGTTCGAGCTCATCGTGAGCAACCCGCCGTTCGTCATCACCCCGCGCACGCCGGACATCCCGCTGTTCGAGTACCGCGACGGTGGCGCCGCCGGCGACGAGGTCGTCTCCGGCCTCGTGCGCTCCATCGGCGACCACCTCGAGCCCGGCGGCATCGCCCAGTTCCTCGGCAACTGGGAGGTCGTGGGCGACGCCGACTGGCGCGACCGCGTCCGCGGCTGGGTCGAGGGCACGGGGCTCGACGCCTGGGTGGTGCAGCGGGAGGTGCAGGACCCGGCGCAGTACGCCGAGACGTGGGCCCGCGACGGCGGCCACCACAGCGCCACGGCCGAGTTCGCCACGATGTATGCCGCCTGGCTGGACGACTTCGCCTCGCGCGACGTGACGGCGGTGGGCTTCGGTGTGGTGACGCTCCAGCGCCCCGCGACCGACAGGGCGCCGTTCCTCGAGCTCGACGAGGTCAGCGGCCCGGTCGCCTCACCCATGGGCCCGCACGTGCTCGCCGGCATCCGGGCGCGGACGTGGCTCGCCGAGCACGGCGACGACGA
Organism: Phycicoccus sp. Soil748; assembly: GCF_001428025.1. Classification (GTDB taxonomy): domain Bacteria; phylum Actinomycetota; class Actinomycetes; order Actinomycetales; family Dermatophilaceae; genus Pedococcus. The sequence goes on from NZ_LMSC01000006.1 coordinate 431,133, forward strand.
GCTGCTGGACGTCGCCTGGAGCTGCGCGCAGGACGTCACCGAGGAGCGGCACTCCCGCCCCGGCGACACCGACCCGAGCGTCATCCTGCTGCGGCAGGGGAGCGGGCTGCGCCGGGTGGTGCGGCTGGACACCGCCGGGGCTGCGTTGGTCAGCGTCTGTGACGGCACCCTGCCCGCCGGTGCCGCGGTCGACGCGATCGCCCAGCTGCTCGACGTCCCCGCCGCGGAGCTGCGGGCCGACCTCGTGCCGCTGCTGCGCGGGCTCGTCGCCGACGGCCTGCTCGTCTGACCTAGGGCGTTGTCGATGGTTCCCCACGTCGTGGTGCTCAACGGTGGCTCGAGCTCGGGCAAGTCGTCCCTGGCGGGCGAGCTGGTCCGCCTGCTGCCGGGCACCTGGCTGCGGTTGAACGTCGACACCCTCATCGACGCGCTGCCGCCGGCCTTCGACGAGGTGGAGGGTGGGTTGGTGCTCGGGCTGGACGGCAGCGTCTCGACGGGGCCCGAGTTCGCCCGGGTCGAGAGCGCGTGGATGCGGGGTGTCGCCACGATCGCGGCCGAGGTGCCGGTGGTGGTCGAGGACGGGTTCCTCAGCGGGCCGGTGGGGCAGGAGCGGTGGCGCGAGGCGCTCGCCGGCCTGGACGTCCTGTGGGTCGGCGTACGGTGCGCGGCCGACGTCGCCGAGGCGCGAGAGCGGGCCCGCGGCGACCGGATCGGGGGCATGGCCCGCGCCCAGGCCGAGGCCGTGCACGCAGGGATCGGGTACGACCTCGAGGTCGACACGGGTGCGCTGTCGCCGGACGCTGCGGCAGCCGTCGTCGCGTCGGCGGTCGTGGACCGGACCTGACCCTGCTCGAGTGAGCACGGAGGTCCCGTCCTTGCCCTGGGGCCGGCATCTGCGCACGTCAGGAAAGGTGTTGTGAGTGAGCGCTCACTCACTTACTCTGTCCATGTGACACCCCGCGCCCCCGCCATGGCCCCTGAGGACCGTCGTGCCGCCATCATCGCGGCGACGGTCCCCCTCCTGCGTGACAAGGGGTCTGCCGTGAGCACGCGCGAGATCGCCAAGGCCGCCGGTGTCGCGGAGGGGACGATCTTCCGCGTCTTCGAGTCCAAGGACGAGCTCGTCGCGGCGTGCGTCCACGAGACGTTCGGCACCGACGCCCTCCAGGCCGCGCTCGGGCGGGTCGACCGCGAGCTGCCGCTCCGGGAGCGCCTGGCGGTCGCCGTCGCCCTGATGCAGGACTACCTGCGCGACATCTTCACCCTGATGTCGGTCCTGCACGCCTCTGGCGAGCCCGTCCGGCGACCGGGTGGCCGGCACCAGCCCGGGCGGGAGCAGGCCGGCTCGGCGGTCGACGAGGCCTTCGTCGACCTCGTCGGGGACGACGCGGACCAGCTGCGGCTGCCGCCGCTGGAGGTCGTCACCTACCTGCGCATGCTCACGCTCTCCAGCGTGCACCCGATGCTCGGCCACCAGGGCGCCACCGCGCAGGAGCTGGTCGACGTCATCCTCGAGGGGACGCTCGCGCGTCAGGACACCGTGAACGCCAACAACCGCAAGGGCGCCCGGGGCGTCGTCAAGGGGGAGAAGTAGTGCTCATCAAGATCGTCCGCGACTACCTGCGGCCCTACCGCGGGCTGGTCGCCGTGCTCGTCGGGCTGCAGCTCGTGGGCACCATCGCCTCGCTCTACCTGCCCAGCCTCAACGGCCGCATCATCGACGAGGGTGTCGCCAAGGGCGACACCGGCTACATCCTGCGCACCGGCGGCTGGATGCTCGGCGTCTCCCTCGTCCAGATCGCCGCCACCATCAGCGCCACCTACCTCGGGGCCCGGTCGGCTGCCGGCCTGGGCCGTGACCTGCGCGCCGACGTCTTCGCCCGGGTCGGCGACTTCTCGGCGCAGGAGGTGTCGAGGTTCGGTGCCCCGACCCTGATCTCGCGCAACACCAACGACGTCACGCAGGTGCAGCAGGTCGTCTTCATGGGCGCGGCGATGATGGTGTCGGCGCCGATCATGATGGTCGGCGGCATCATCATGGCCCTGCGCGAGGATGTCGGGCTCTCGTGGCTGGTCGCCGTGGCCGTCCCGCTGCTCGCCCTGTCGGTCTCCCTGGTGATCCGCAAGATGATCCCGCAGTTCCGGCTCATGCAGGAGTCGGTCGACTGGGTCAACCGCGTCCTGCGCGAGCAGATCACCGGCATCCGTGTGGTGCGGGCCTTCGTGCGCGAGGACCACGAGCGCGCGCGCTTCGCCGAGGCCAACACGCAGTACACGGGCACCGCGCTCGCGGTCGGGCGGCTGATGGCGATCGTCTTCCCGGTCGTCATGCTCATCTTCAACTCCTCGACCGTGGCGGTGCTGTGGTTCGGCTCGCACCGGGTTGCGAGCGGGCAGATGCAGATCGGCGAGCTGACGGCCTTCATGAGCTACCTCATGCAGATCCTCATGTCGGTCATGATGGCGACCTTCATGTCGATGATGATCCCGCGCGCCACGGTGTCGGCCGGGCGCATCGGCGAGGTCCTCGCGACCGACTCCACCGTCGTCCCGCCGGCCGAGCCGGTGGCCCTCCCGCGCACCCGCGCGGGGGTCGAGCTGCGTGACGTGATGTTCACCTATCCGGGGGCGGACGTGCCTGTGCTGCAAGGCATCTCGCTGGTGGCCGAGCCGGGCCGCACGACCGCCATCATCGGCAGCACCGGTGCCGGCAAGTCGACCATGCTCTCCCTCATCCCGCGCCTCTACGACGTCACCGGGGGCGCGGTGCTGATCGGCGGGGTCGACGTGCGCGATGCCGCGCTGGAGGACGTCTGGGGGCGCATCGGCCTCGTGCCGCAGAAGCCCTACCTGTTCACCGGCACCGTCGCGTCCAACCTGCGCTACGGCGACGACCGGGCGACCGACCAGGACCTCTGGGAGGCGCTGCGCATCGCCCAGGCGGAGGACTTCGTCCGCGCGATGCCCGAGGGCCTGGACTCGCCGATCGTCCAGGGCGGCACCAACGTGTCCGGCGGCCAGCGCCAGCGCCTGGCGATCGCCCGGGCCCTGGTCGCCAAGCCCGACATCTACCTGTTCGACGACAGCTTCTCGGCTCTCGACCTGTCCACCGACGCGAGGCTGCGCTCGGCCCTGCGGCCCGTCACGCGGGACGCGACCGTCATCGTCGTGGCGCAGCGGGTGTCGACCATCGTCGACGCCGACCACATCGTCGTCGTCGACGACGGGCTGGTGGTGGGGACGGGTCGGCACGACGAGCTGCTGGAGACCTGTCCCACCTACGTCGAGATCGTCGAGTCCCAGCAGAGCATGGAGGAGGCAGCGTGAGCGGCGAGGGTGTGAAGACCGCCGAGGAGAAGGCGGCCGAGGCGCGCCGCGGACCGGCGGCCCGGGCGGGGCAGCGGCACGGGCCGATGATGGGCGCCGGCATGCCCGCGGAGAAGTCGCAGGACTTCGTGCCGTCGGCCAAGCGGCTGCTCGGCCTGCTGCGCCCCGAGCGGGTGCAGCTGTATGCCGTGCTGGCCCTGGCCGTGGTCAGCGTGGGTCTCACTGCGGTGGGCCCGAAGGTTCTCGGCCGCGCCACCGACTACATCTTCGCCGGGTTCGTCGGCTCCAAGCTGCCGGCGGGCGCCTCGCGCGAGCAGGTGGTCGACGGGCTCCGCGCCGGGGGTCAGGGCACCCTCGCCGACCTCGTCGCCGGCCTGCCGCACCTCGTGCCGGGGCAGGGGATCGACTTCGGCGCCGTCGGCCGGATCCTGCTCCTCGTGCTGGGCATCTACGTGGTCGCGAGCCTGCTGTCGTGGGCCCAGGCGTACGTCCTGACCGGAGCGGTCAACCGCACCATCTTCGCGCTGCGGCGCGACGTCGAGGACAAGCTCAACCGGCTGCCGCTGCCCTACTTCGACGGCCAGCCGCGCGGCGAGCTCCTCAGCCGCGTCACCAACGACATCGACAACGTCGCGCAGAGCCTGCAGCAGACCCTCAGCCAGCTGCTGACGTCACTGCTCACGGTCGTCGCGATGGTGGCCATGATGATCTACATCTCGCCGCTCCTGGCCGTCATCGCGCTGGTCACCATCCCGGTCTCCATGGCGGTCACCGCCACGATCGGCAAGCGCTCGCAGAAGCACTTCATCCAGCAGTGGAAGAGCACCGGTGAGCTCAACGCGGTGGTCGAGGAGTCGTTCACCGGCCACGAGCTCGTCAAGGTGTTCGGGCGCCAGGACGAGGTGCGGGCGGCGTTCCGCGCCAAGAACGACGACCTGTTCGACGCCGGCTTCGGCGCCCAGTTCATCAGCGGCATCATCATGCCGACGATGATGTTCATCGGGAACCTCAACTACGTGATCATCGCCGTGGTGGGTGGCCTTCGGGTCGCCAGTGGCACCATGACCCTCGGCGACGTGCAGGCGTTCATCCAGTACTCCCGCCAGTTCACCCAGCCGCTGACCCAGGTGGCCTCGATGGCCAACCTGCTGCAGTCGGGCGTCGCCTCGGCCGAGCGCGTGTTCGAGGTGCTCGACGCGCCGGAGCAGCGCCCCGACCCGGCTTCCGCGACGGTGCTCGAGAACCCCCGGGGGCGCGTGGAGTTCGACGACGTGTCGTTCTCCTACGACCCCGAGTCGCGGCTGATCGAGCACCTCGACCTCGTCGTGGAGCCGGGGCAGACCGTGGCCATCGTGGGCCCGACCGGTGCCGGGAAGACGACGCTGGTCAACCTCATCATGCGGTTCTACGAGCTCGACGGTGGCCGCATCACCCTCGACGGCATCGACATCACCGACCTGGCCAGGCACACGCTGCGCAGCGAGATCGGCATGGTGCTGCAGGACACCTGGCTGTTCGGCGGCACCATCCGCGACAACATCGCCTACGGCAAGCCCGGGGCCCCGGAGGAGGAGGTGCTCGCCGCGGCACGCGCCACCTACGTCGACCGGTTCGTGCACTCGCTGCCCGACGGGTACGACACCGAGCTCGACGCCGAGGGCGGCAACATCAGCGCGGGTGAGAAGCAGCTGCTGACCATCGCGCGCGCGTTCCTGTCCAACCCCGCGCTGCTGATCCTCGACGAGGCCACCAGCTCGGTCGACACCCGCACCGAGCTGCTCGTGCAGCAGGCGATGTCGGCGCTGCGCCAGGACCGCACGAGCTTCGTCATCGCCCACCGGCTCTCCACGATCCGGGACGCCGACGTCATCCTCGTGATGCGCGACGGTGCCATCGTCGAGAAGGGCCCCCACGAGGAGCTGCTCGCGCGCGACGGTGCCTACGCCGAGCTCTACGCCGCCCAGTTCAGCGGTGCGGCGGTCGACATCGACACCGGGGAGGCGCCCGCGGCCGAGCTGGCGCCGGCGCGCGCCTGACGGGCCGCTCCGTGTCCACACCTTCCCGCCCGGGGACGGGCTCGGTCCCCGAGGTCGAGCTCGTCGCCGACTGCTCGCGCTGCTTCGGGCTGTGTTGCGTCGTCCCGGCGTTCTCCGCGTCCGCCGACTTCGCGATCGACAAGCCGGCCGGGACCCCGTGTCCCAACCTCGGCGGGGGGTTCAGCTGCACCATCCACGCCGAGCTGCGGCCGCGCGGCTTCGCCGGCTGCACGGCGTACGACTGCTTCGGCGCAGGCCAGCGCATCTCCCAGGTGACGTTCGGGGGAGTGGACTGGCGCACGGACCCGGACCGCGCGCCGGCCATGTACGCCGCGTTCCGGGTGGTGCGCGAGCTGCACGAGCTGCGCAGCCACCTGGCGGAGGCGCGCCGCCTCGCCGTCGGCGCCGCACCGGGTACGGAGCTGGGCCGGGACGTCGAGGACCTCGACGCCGAGGTGGAACAGGCCGCGGCCGGGGTGCTGGAGGAGCTCGCGCGCGTCGACCTGCCCGCGCTGGGCGCGCGCACCGGTGCACTCCTTGCCCGCGTGAGCGCCACCGTACGGGGACCGGGCGGGACCGACCTCGCCCGCGGCGACCTCGTCGGTGCGGACCTGCGCGGCCGTGACCTGCGGGCGGCGACGCTGCGCGGTGCGCTGCTGCTGGGGGCGGACCTGCGCGGCTGCGTGCTCGACCGCACGGACCTGCTCGGCGCCGACCTGCGCGGCGCGAGGTTGCACGCCGCCGACCTGTCCCGGGCGCTGTTCCTGACCCGGCCGCAGGTGGGGGCGGCACTCGGCGACCTGGCGACGGTGCTGCCGCAGGACCTTCCGCGTCCGGGCCACTGGACGGACTGACCTCCCGAGACCGGTGCGGCGCTCGCCACCGGGTGCCTAAACGACGCACACGCCCTAGGTTTGATCCGCTGGTCTGTCGTCGTCTAGGAGCCGCTGATGTCTCACCTCGCCCTCGCGGTGCCCGCCGCCACCCCCCTGATCGACGCGACCTGGCTCGACTACCTCCTGGTCGTCATCTACTTCGGGTTCGTCCTGGGCATCGGCTTCCTGGCCCGCCGGTCGGTCTCCGACTCGATCGACTTCTTCCTCTCGGGCCGCTCGCTGCCGGCGTGGGTGACGGGTCTGGCGTTCATCTCCGCCAACCTCGGTGCCGTCGAGATCATGGGCATGTCCGCCAACGGTGCCGAGATCGGGCTGCCGACGGTGCACTACTTCTGGGTGGGTGCGATCCCCGCGATGCTGTTCCTCGGCGTCGTGATGATGCCGTTCTACTACGGCTCCAAGGTGCGGTCGGTCCCGGAGTTCATGTTCCGCCGATTCGGCACGGGCGCGCACCTGGTCAACGCGATCAGCTTCGCGGTGGCCCAGCTCCTCATCGCCGGAGTCAACCTCTACCTGCTCGGCTCGATCGTCCACGCGCTGCTCGGCTGGCCGCTGTGGGTGGCGCTCATCGTCGCCGCAGCGATCGTGCTGTCCTACATCACCCTCGGTGGCCTGTCGGCCGCGATCTACAACGAGGTGCTGCAGTTCTTCGTCATCGTCGCCTCGCTGCTGCCGCTCACGCTGATCGGCCTGCACCGGGTCGGTGGCTACGGCGGCCTCAAGGACAAGATCGCCGCGTTCGCCGACTCCGCCCCCGCCGCCGCGAAGGTTGCCCCCGCAGGCCAGCAGCTCGAGTCCTGGCCCGGTCAGGCGCTGTCCGGCTTCAGCTCCGGCACCCTGTCGGTCATCGGGATCGTCTTCGGCCTCGGGTTCGTGCTGTCCTTCGGCTACTGGACGACGAACTTCGTCGAGGTGCAGCGCGCGATGGCCTCCAAGTCGATCTCGGCGGCACGCAAGACGCCGATCATCGGGGCGTTCCCCAAGATGTTCGTGCCCTTCCTCGTCATCCTCCCCGGCATGGTCTCGGCCGTCCTGGTCAAGGAGATGGTCGACCTCAAGGGCGGTGGCCACCCGGCCGGCGGTGCCTCCGGCGAGGGCGTGAAGTACAACGACGCCCTGCTGCTCCTGATGCGCGACATCCTCCCCAACGGCTTGCTGGGCCTGGCCATCGCGGGCCTGCTCGCCGCGTTCATGGCCGGCATGGCGGCCAACATCTCGGCGTTCAACACCGTCTTCAGCTACGACCTGTGGCAGCGCTACATCCGCAAGGACCACAGCGACGACTACTACCTGCGCATCGGCCGGCTCGCGACGGTGGCGGCGACGATCATCGCGATCTTCACGGCCACGATCGCGTCGAGCTTCTCCAACGTCATGGACTACCTCCAGACGCTGTTCGGGTTCTTCAACGCACCGCTGTTCGCGACGTTCATCCTCGGCATGTTCTGGAAGCGCATGACCGCGACCGCGGGCTGGGTGGGCCTGTCGAGCGGCACCATCTCGGCCGTCATCGTGGCGTTCCTGTCCGAGGACGCGTTCGGGTCCGCCAGCCTCGGCGTCCTGCCGCTGTCCGGCCAGGGCGCGAGCTTCGTCGCCGCCTCCACCGCCTTCGTCGTCGACATCGTGGTCAGCGTCCTGGTGACCATGGTGACCGAGCCGAAGCCGGCCTCGGAGCTCAAGGGCCTGGTCTACTCCGAGACGCCCAAGGAGGACCTCGTCGACCCGGACGAGGCCAGCCAGCCGTGGTACCAGCGCACGATGCCGCTCGCCGGGATCGCGCTCGTCATGGTCCTCATCCTCAACTTCGCCTTCTAGGAGCCGCTGCCATGCCAGACCAGACGACCGGAGCCGGCAAGAAGACCGCTGGGGCCTTCGACATCCGCAACATCATCGGCCTGCTGCTCGGCACCTACGGCGTGATCCTGCTGCTCGCGGGGCTGTTCGGTGACAAGGCCCTGGACAAGACCGGTGGCGTCAACGCCAACCTGTGGACGGGGCTCGCGCTCGTCGTCGCGTCCGTGGTGTTCCTCGGCTGGGCGCGGCTCAAGCCGATCGTCGTCCCCGAGGAGGTCGCCAAGGCGGGAGACGACCCGACCCGACCGGCGCCCCGCCGACGCACCAGCGGCCACTGACCAGCCCCCGCCACTCGCGCTTCAACTCCCGCCCGCGCTCCTACCGAGCTCCTCCCGCTCCCAGCTTTGGGGGCAGGAGGGTGAGTCTGGGCTCACTCTCCCGCCCCCAAAGTCAACGCGTCGGCGTTCTTGCCTGCTGCGCTGAGCCCCAGGGTCGCCGCTGCCGCCAGGGCCAGGAACCCGCCGACCACCCACATCAGCCGCGGTGAGGCGCCGAACAGCGCCCCCGCCAACGGTGGGGCGATGACGGTGCCGCCGATGGAGGCCGCGCCGTAGAGGCTCTGGTAGCGGCCGTGCATGCCCTCGGGCGCGCGGTCCGCGGCATGGGCCGTCGCGGTCGGCTTGTAGAGCATCTCGCCCGCGGTGACGACCACCAGGGCGGTAAGGACGGTGGCGACCGCGGGGGACGGCGCCACGACGAGCCACCCGAGGCCGACCAGGGCGAACCCGGCGACGATGAGCGGCTCCGGGCTGCGGGCTCGCAGGCGGTGGGCCAGCCACGGCTCGAACAGCACGATGAGCACACAGTTGAGCGAGATGGTCGTGCCGTAGACCCAGGGGGCGGCGCCGAGCGTGTCGAGCTGCCACGGCACGGCCGAGTAGGCGAAGCGGTAGGCGGTGTCGGCGACCACGACCGTGAGGAGCAGCAGGACGAAGCGCGGATCGGCACGCAGGGCGGTCAGCACGCGGGTGGGCGTGCCCTCGGGGGCGGCGGCGCGGGCCGTGGCCGGAACCACCAGGAGCACGACGCCCAGCATGAGCAGGCTCGCCAGGGCGTCGATGACGAAGACCGCGCCGAAGTGGTGGACCGCGAGCAGACCGCCCAGTGGCGGCCCGAGCACCGTGCCGGCGTTGTTGACCGACCGCATCCACGCGCTCGCGCGACGGCGGTCCTCGCTGGGGAGGGCGCTGGTGACCAGGGCGAAGGACACCGGTCGTCCGATGCCGCCGAGCGCGCCCATGACGAACAGCACGACGGCCAGGCCACCGGTCGGGGTGAGCGGGACGACGGCGCACCCGAGGGCTGAGGCGAGCGAGGCGAAGGCCAGGGTCGGGCGCAGTCCCCACCGGTCGCCCACCGAGCCGCCGGCGAGGTTGCCCAGGATCGTGCCCACACCCCATACCGCGGCCACCGACCCGGCAGCAGCCTCGTCGAGGCCGCGGTCGGAGACGAGGTAGAGCGGGACGAACACCCAGGCCATGGACCCGAGCGCGTTGACGAACCGGCCGACCAGCAACCACCGCACCCACCCCGGGAGTTCGCCCACGCCCGGCATCCTGCCAGCCACCCCCGACGCCCTCTTGCCGGTCTTCCCACGTTTGGGGGCAACTTGGTGATCAGTACGTCACGCTGCTGCCCCCAAACCGCCGCCGGTGAGGGCCTGTATGCCGTGACCACCTGTCGCATGAACGCGGCGGTCTGCAGGCGGAGTCCGATGAGGTCGATCGTCAGGACGGTCTCGCCGTCGATGGCGAGCGCGTTGCGTCGCAGGTTGTCTGCACTCACTGCCAGCCCGAGCCGGTGCTGCGCCCCGTCGACCTCCACCACGAGGGGGCAGTCCCGCCACCGCACATCCAGGTAGATCCGTCCGGCGATCCCGCTGCGGACGACCTGACGTTCGGGTGTCGGCAGGTGGTGCAGACGACACAAGGCTGCGAAGTCGAGCTCACCGAGGGAGTGTGCGCCGTCCGCGATGTCCTCGACGACCTGCCGGACGAAGGCCGAGCGACCGTAGTGGGCGCCCGCCAGCGCAGCGGCACGAGGTCGCCGGCCCGGACCAGCCGCTGCTGGACGGCCAGACACAGGACGAGGGCGGCTTGGCGGTCCGACCGGGCCCACTGAGCGGCTCGGATGGCAGCGACCGCAGGCCTCACCCGTGGGACACCAGCGGCCCGGACGTCCGAGCTGCGCGTCGCACGGACCTGGTGGACGCAGACCCCGCTCACCCGCCGGCTCCCGTGCCCCTCGTGGTCGACGGACACGTGGACCGTCTCCTCGTCGAAACCGGTCAGTCCGGCGGCCTCCAGTGCGGACACGCCGTCGAGGGCGGCGGAGCGCCCCACCTCCCAGACCGCTCGCCACCGCAGCGCCTCTCGGGACAGGGCGGCGGTGTGCACTGCCACCGTGCGCAGGCCGTGCAGGGCCCATCGGTCCGCCCGCTCGCACCTCGGAGGCGACGGCCCAGCGGTCCACCTCGGCGTCGAGGAGCATGGCGCGCGAGACGACGCCGCCGTGCAGCTCTGCGATGGCCGACACGGTGCGTCGACGGTCCTGGCCACGCTGGGTCATCGCGACAGGCTGTCGCGGGAGTGCGGGACGCGCCGCGCACGTCGGTCGCGCCTGTGGAGAGAGGGCTCCGGAAGCCGGGGCTGTGGACGCCCCCTACTTGCTTTGGGGGCGACAGAGTGACGTATGGGTCACCCTCGTGCCCCCAAACGCGGGAAGGAGGAGAGGCGGGGCTCAGGTGAACTGCCAGGAGCGCTTGCTCAGGCCGAACCAGAAGCCGTCGATCACGCTCTCGTTCTCCAGCGAGCCCGACTCGTACGCTGCGCCGAGGCTGACGTAGAGCGGGGCCCAGTGCTCGGTGCGGGGGTGCGCCTCGCGAGCAGCAGGTGCCTGGTGGACGAAGTCGAGGATGGCGTCGATGTCCTGGCGCTCGAGGGCCTCGGCGGCCCAGTGGTCGAACTCCGACGACGCCGCCGGGGGCTGGCCATCAGGCCCGGCCGAGGGGTTGAACCACCGCAGGTTGTGCGTCGTGAACCCTGACCCGACGATCAGCGTGCCCTCGTCGCGCAGCGGAGCGAGCGTGCGCCCGATCTCGAACAGCGCCTTCGGGTCGAGGGTTGGCATCGACATCTGGAGGACGGGCACGTCGGCGTCGGGGTACATCTCCACCAGCGGGACGTAGGCGCCGTGGTCGAGACCGCGGGTCTCGTCGCGGTGGACGGGGTGGTCCGCGGTGTGCACGAGCCGCTCCACGGACGCCGCCAGCTCGGGGGCGCCCGGGGCGGCGTACGTGACGTCGTAGTAGCGCTGGGGGAAGCCCCAGAAGTCGTACACGAGCGGCACCTGGCCCGAGGTGGCGCTGAGCGACAGCGGCGCCTCCTCCCAGTGGGCCGAGACCATGAGCACGTTCGCCGGCTTGCCGAAGGTGCCGGACCAGTCGGCGAGCTGCCGGGTCCACACCGGGTCGTCGGCCAGCGGGGGCGCTCCGTGGCTGAGGTACAGCACGGGCTGGCGCGCGGACACGGTCGAGGGGCTCATGAGCTGAGCATACATCTACTTGAATCTTCAATCAATCACAGACGGCGGTCCTGTTGACGAGACCTCGCGCCGCGGACTTGACGCGACCGGCTACCGTCGTGCGCGTTGCCATGTCCACGCTGCGACGAATCCGCAGCACATGGGAGCAGGAACCGAGGAAGAGAACGTGAGCGAAGGGCGCAAGCTCGTCATCGTCGAGTCGCCGGCCAAGGCGAAGACGATCGGTGGCTACCTGGGCAAGGACTGGGACGTCGAGGCGTCCGTCGGCCACATCCGCGACATCCCGACCCCGTCGGAGATGCCCGCCGAGATCAAGAAGGGCCCGTTCGGCCGCTTCGGTGTCGACGTCGACAACGGCTTCGAGGCCTACTACGTCGTCGACAGCGACAAGAAGAAGAAGGTCGCCGAGCTCAAGCGTCTGCTCAAGAACGCCGACGAGCTCTACCTGGCCACTGATGAGGACCGCGAGGGCGAGGCGATCGCCTGGCACCTGCTCGAGGTGCTCAAGCCCAAGGTCCCGGTCAAGCGCATGGTGTTCCACGAGATCACCAAGGAGGCCATCCAGCGCGCCTCCACCAACACCCGTGACCTCGACGTCGCCCTCGTCGACGCCCAGGAGACCCGCCGCATCCTCGACCGCCTCTACGGCTACGAGGTCAGCCCGGTCCTGTGGCGCAAGGTCAAGGCCGGCCTGTCCGCAGGCCGCGTGCAGTCCGTCGCGACCCGCATCGTGGTCGAGCGTGAGCGCGAGCGGATGGCGTTCGTCCGCGCGTCCTACTGGGACGTCGAGGGCGACTTCACGCCCGACGGGGCCTCCAACCAGTTCACCGCGCGGCTGACCTCGGTCGACGGCAGCCGCGTCGCCATGGGCCGCGACTTCAACGACGACGGCACGCTCAAGGGCAAGTCCGTCGTCCATCTCGACGAGGCCACCGCGACCTCCATCGCCACCCAGGTGCTCACCTGCCAGGTCGGCGTCACGAGCGTCCAGGAGAAGCCGTACACCCGGCGCCCCAGCGCGCCCTTCACGACCAGCACCCTGCAGCAGGAGGCGTCGCGCAAGCTGCGCCTGTCCTCGAAGAACGCGATGCGCGTCGCGCAGCGCCTCTACGAGAACGGCTACATCACCTACATGCGCACCGACAGCACCACGCTGTCGGAGGCCGCCCTCACCGCGGCCCGCCAGCAGGCCCGTGACCTGTACGGCGCCGAGTACGTCCCGCAGTCGCCGCGCCTCTACGAGAAGAAGGTCAAGAACGCGCAGGAGGCCCACGAGGCCATCCGCCCCGCGGGTGACCGCTTCCGCACCCCGGCGCAGGTCGCCGGCGAGCTGCGCGGCGACGAGTTCGCCCTCTACGAGCTGATCTGGAAGCGCACCGTGGCCTCGCAGATGGCCGACGCGCGCGGCTCGACCGCGACGGTGAGGCTCGGCGGCACGCTCGAGGACGGGCGCGTCGTCGAGTTCAGCGCGTCCGGCACGGTCATCACCTTCCGCGGCTTCCTCGCGGCATATGAGGAGGGGCGCGACGAGGAGCGCGCGTCCAAGGCCGCCGAGGCCGAGGAGGAGCGCCGCCTGCCCAAACTGAGCGAGGGCGTCTCCCTCACCGTCGTGCGCGCCGAGGCCGACGGCCACGAGACCACGCCGCCCCCGCGCTACACCGAGGCGACGCTCGTGAAGGCCATGGAGGAGAAGGGAATCGGTCGCCCGTCGACCTATGCCTCCACCGTCGGCACCATCCAGGACCGTGGCTACGTCAACACCCGCGGGTCGGCGCTGATCCCGACCTGGCTGGCGTTCGCCGTGACGCGCCTGCTCGAGGAGCACTTCACCGAGCTCGTCGACTACGACTTCACCGCCTCCATGGAGGAGGACCTCGACCGCATCGCCGGTGGCGACGCCCAGCGCGCCGAGTGGCTCAAGCGGTTCTACTTCGGTGAAGGTGATGGCGGTGAGGGTGCTGGCGGCGAGGGAGGGGGCGCCGGTGTCGCCGCGAGCCGTGAGCCGGGCCTGCCGGACGCCAGTGGCGGCCACCTGGGCCTCAAGCAGCTCGTCGACGACCTCGGCGAGATCGACGCGCGCGAGATCTCGACCATCCCGATCGGCGAGGGCATCGTCGTGCGGGTCGGGCGCTACGGGCCCTACGTCGAGGAGACCGTGCCGCAGGGTGTGGACCTGTCGACCGGCGAGATGACCGACGACGCGTCCACCGCCCCGCGCCGAGCGACGATCAACGACGACGTCGCCCCCGACGAGATGACCCCGGCCAAGGCGCGCGAGCTGCTCGAGCAGTCCGCGGACGACGGCAAGGTCCTCGGCCAGGACCCGGAGAACGGTCGCGACATCGTGGCCAAGGCCGGCCGCTACGGCCCCTACGTCACCGAGGTCCTCGACGAGGAGACCGCGGCGCTCAAGGGCAAGAACAAGGTCAAGCCGCGGACGGCCTCGCTGTTCAAGGACATGGACCTCGCGACCATGGACCTCGAGACCGCGCTCAAGCTGCTCAGCCTGCCCCGCGTCGTCGGCGCGACGACCGAGGAGGACGGCACGACGGTCGAGATCACCGCGCAGAACGGCCGCTACGGGCCCTACCTCAAGAAGGGCACGGACTCCCGGTCGCTGACCACCGAGCAGCAGCTCTTCGACATCACGCTCGAGGAGGCGCTGGCGATCTACGCCCAGCCCAAGCAACGTGGTCGTGCCGCCTCGGCGCCGCTCAAGGAGCTCGGCAACGACCCGGTGTCCGGCCGGCCGATGGTGGTCAAGGACGGCCGGTTCGGCCCCTACGTCACCGACGGTGAGACCAACTCGACCCTGCGCAAGGGCGACGACCCCGAGTCGATCACGCCCGAACGCGGTGCCGAGCTGCTCGCGGAGAAGCGGGCGAAGGGCCCGACCACGCGCAAGCGCGCGGCCAAGAAGGCCCCGGCTCGCAAGACCGCCAAGAAGGCGGCCACCAAGAAGACCGCCACGAAGAAGACCGCGACCAAGAAGGCCTGACCCGGATGCCGTTGCAGCCCACCACCGCCGCCGCGCTCGAGCTGCGACTCGCGCAGGAGCAGTCGTCGTCGCGACTGCCCTCCGTCGCCGCGGGGCTCGTCCGCGGTGGCGAGCTGGTCTGGTCCGGCGCGGTCGGCACCCTCTCGGGGCGGACGGGTGGCGAGGCGGCAACGGCGGGCACGCAGTACCGCATCGGCTCGATCACCAAGACGTTCGTGGCAGTCGAGGTCATGCGGCTGCGCGACGCCGGAGCGCTTGACCTGTCCGACCGGCTCGACCAGCACCTGCCCGAGACGGCGGCCAGCGACTTCGGGCACGTCACCGTCGCCCAGCTGCTGTCGCACTCCTCGGGCCTGCAGGCCGAGACGAGCGGGCCCTGGTGGGAGCGGACGCAGGGCGGCGAGTGGTCCGACCTGCTGGCCAGCCGGCCGCAGCTGCGCTTCCGTCCCGGCGCGCGGTTCCACTACTCCAACGTCGGGTATGCCGCCCTCGGCGAGCTGGTCGCGCGGCTGCGGGGCGTCTCCTGGGACGAGGCGGTCCGCACCCAGCTGCTCGAGCCGCTCGGCATGACCCGCACCACCACCCGGCCGCAGGCGCCGAGCGCGCCGGGCTGGGGCGTGCACCCGCTGGCCGACCTCGTGCACGTGGAGCCCGAGCACGACGCCGTCTCCATGGCCCCGGCCGGCCAGCTGTGGTCGACCGCGGAGGACCTGTCCCGCTGGGCGGCCTTCCTCGCCGGCGAGACGGCCGGGCTGCTGTCCACCGAGACGCTGGACGAGATGTGCCTGCCCATCGCCGTCAACGACACCCCCGGTGCCGCCTGGACCGGCGCGCACGGACTCGGCTTCCAGGTGTGGAACGTCGACGGCCGCCGGTTCGCCGGTCACGGAGGC
Source organism: Phycicoccus sp. Soil748 (assembly GCF_001428025.1). GTDB lineage: Bacteria > Actinomycetota > Actinomycetes > Actinomycetales > Dermatophilaceae > Pedococcus. The sequence continues at coordinate 446,680 of NZ_LMSC01000006.1, forward strand.
TCGATGCCGGGGTTCCTCGCGGGGTTGCGGGTCGACCTCGAGACCGGCGACGGCGTGGTCGTGTTCGCCAACGCCACCTCCGGGCTGGGACCGCTCCACGTCGACCTCCTGCAGCTGCTGGCCGAGCACGAGCCGCACCCGCCGACTCCCTGGACCGCCGACGCCGACCAGGTGGACGGGCTCGAGCTGGTCGGCGACTGGTACTGGGGCACGACGGCGTACACGCTCCGTCTGGCCTCCGACGGCGTCCTCGTGCTGGGCGAGCCCGGCCTCCACCGCGGGTCCCGCTTCCGCCCCGTGGGCGACGGCTGGGTCGGGCTCGACGGCTACCACGAGGGTGAGCCGCTCGTCGCGGTCCGCGACGCCGACGGGCGCGTCGGTCACCTCGACCTGGGCTCGTTCCGCTTCAGCCGTACGCCGTACGACCCCGCCTCCGACGTGCCGGGAGACGTGCACCCCGACCGCTGGCACTGAGCGAGGCCGCCACCCCGCTTCCGGTGCGTGACGCGAACCGCTGTCTGCGCCGGCGGGTCTGCGCGAGTGCGCAGGTTGTCCCGAATTGCCCTCCACGAGGGTCGGCTGGCCCCTATCCTTCGGCAGTCGCGTCGGTGGTGAGGGGGAGCGATGAGGCATCGGATCGCGGGGGTCCTGACGGTGGCGGCACTCGTCGCCGCGGCGTCGGTGGTCGCCGTCCCGGGCGGCCGGGTGAGCGGCGAGCTGCGCGTCGAGAGACGGGTGGTCGGCTCCGGGTGGGGCGGGCTGGGCACGCTCTTCTCCGCACGTGACGTCACCGGCGACGGCAAGGTCGACCTCGGCGTCGTGACGACCGGCGGCACCCTTCGCATCTACAAGGGCCGTGGCAACGGCACCTTCTCCAGCGCCGTCGCGGTCAGCTCCGGCTGGGCGCCCTACCCCTGAGGACACCGTCATGACCACCCCCACCCGTACCCCGCGCCTGCGCCGCTCCCTCGTGGCGGTCGTCGTCAGCGCGCTCGCCGCCGGGCTGCTGGCTCCCGGGTCGGCGCAGGCCGCCGACCCGGTGCCCCCCACCCTGGTCTCGCTGTGGACGACCCCCTCTGCGGTCACCGTGCCGGGCACGACGAGCATCCAGCTCCGGGTCGCCGGGCCGGACCGCCCCGCGTACGCCCAGGTCACGGTCGTCGAGCCGTCCGGGCGCCCCAGGACGGTCCAGCTCGCGATGGCGGACGATGGTCCCGGCCACTACACCGGTACCACCTCCTACGCGGTCAAGGACGGGTCCGAGAACGGGCACTGGAAGGTGCGGCAGGTCTACCTCCCTACGCCGTACCTGAGCACGATCATCTGCGACAGCAGAGTGCAGGAGAGCTACTGCACGGACCACCAGGACTTCTCCGCGGTCGGTCTCGACGTCTCCGGCTCGGTCTTCGACCCCGAGGCACCCGTTGTCTCGGCGGTTGCCGTCACGTCGCCGACCGTCCACGTCCCTGACCAGACGCTCGACCTCACCTTCGACGTCAGTGACGTCCACCCGGTCACGCGGCTCGAGCTCCAGTTCCGCCCCGACGCCCCGGAGGCGCAGGGCCGGTACCTCACGGCCGTCGTCGAGGACGCCGCCCAGCTCGCAGCGGGTCGGGCGTCGGTGGCGGTCCCGACCGCCTACGACTCCACCTACCGGCTGCGCTGGCTCGTCACCGTCGACTCGGTGGGCAACAAGGCCACCTACCGTCCGGACGGCTGGGTCAACCTGGAGGGCGGCGCCACGGGGCCGAGGAAGCACTCCCTCGACTTCTCCGCGCTGTCGTTCACCGCGAGCGGCTCGACCATGGACATCGACCCGCCACGGCTCGAGAGCGTCGTCCCCAGCGCGACGAAGGTCGTGCAGGGCGCAACGGCCGGCGTGCCGGTGGCCTACACCGCCACCGACGCGGCCGACGCCCTGTACGCGGCTTACCTCTGTTACACGGGTCCGTCCGCCGTCGAGGTCTGTCGTGCCGAGGACGTGACGGGCACCCCGCGCCTCTACCCCCTGGCCGGGTCGGCGGTCATCCCCACCCCGTCGGCAGGGGTGTACCGGCTGACGCGTGTGTCGCTCAGCGACAGGATGTCCAACCCCGTCGAGTACCGGCGGGACGGTTCGACCTACAGCTCGGTGACCAAGGCCAGCGGCACCCACACGTTGAGCTTCGCCGCCGCCGACATCCGCGTCGTGCCCGCCGCCCCCGAGGTCCGGATGCGTCCGCGCCCCCAGTCGGCCGAGGTGGTCTGGGCTGCATCGGAGGGCACGACCGGGGTGCGGGTCGACGTCACGTCCGGCAGCACCAACGTCACCACGGTGCGGGGAACGGGACCCAGCGGCAGGCTCGTCGTGCCCGGACTGCGCAACGGCACCACCTACCGCGTCTCGGTGACTCCTGAGAGCAGCGCGGGTGACGGCAAGGCAGTCGCCCTCACGGTGGCCCCGGCCCTCAGCGGCAACGTGTTCAGCGCCGGCGACGTGGACAACGACCGGCGTCCCGACCTGGTCGCACACCTGCCCGACGGGCTGGTCCGGGTCTACCGCGGCTCGGGACCTGCCACCTTCGGGGCCGGAAAGGCGGTGGTCGACGTCGGCGACCAGCGGCTGTTCCCCAACGGGCGCCTGGACGGACGCGCGACGTTCCTCTCCCTGTCCTCCGGCACCGACCTCCAGGCCATGCACCTCGCCTGGAACGTCACCTACGTCGGGGTCACGCCGATCGGCCCCGGGTGGGGCATGCGCTTCATCGACGGGAGCTCCGACTTCACCGGCGACGGCAAGGCCGACATCGTCGCGGTGACGCCGGGTGGGACGGCCTACCTCTACCGCGGCGACGGCAGCGGTGGCTACTCGCACGGCACCCGGATCGCCACCGGCTGGAGCACGATGCAGACGGTCTTCGCCTCGCCCGACGTCACCGGCGACCGGCGCGCGGACCTGCTGGGAGTCGACCAGGCGGGAGTGCTCTGGATCTTCCCCGGCACCGCCAAGGGCACCTTCACGCCCAAGCGCAAGGTCGGATCCGGGTGGGGCGGCCTCGGGGCGCTCTTCCACGCCGGCGACGTCACCGGGGACGGCCGGGGCGACCTCGGTGCGGTCACCATGGACGGCACGCTCCGGGTCTACAAGGGCTGGGGCAACGGCCAGTTCAGCAGCGCGGTGACCGTGAGCAAGGGCTGGGCCCCCTACCTCTGACGGGTGGCCCCCGCCCGGGGCACCAGACCCGCGACACACCCGCAACACGGCGGTTGCTGAGCGAAACGGGAACCATAGCTCCCGTTTCCCCGCGCAACCGCCGCTTTGCGTGGGAAGCACCGCCGTGCCCGGCCGACGGGCCGCCTATCCGTATGTGCCGTACGGACATGGTTGACCGGGACTCTGTGTCGAGGGCGGCCATGTCAGGGCGTTCTGCCCGGCCCTAGGGTTCTGCAGAACCGCGACGGCGCCCGCTGCCTCGCACCCAGCCGCACGAGGAGGTGCCGGTGCCCACCCAGGCCAGCCCCGAGGCGTCAGGTGCAGCAGGAGCGCTGCTCGAGACCCGTGACCTGACCAAGGAGTTCCGCGGCTTCCGTGCCGTCTCCGACGTCAACCTGCGCGTCGTCGAGGGCACCGTCCACGCCCTGGTGGGTCCCAACGGCGCAGGCAAGACGACGCTGTTCAACCTGCTCACCGGCTTCCTCGCGCCGACGTCGGGGGAGATCCGCCTCGGTGACCGTGAGATCACCGGTATGCAGCCCGAGCAGATCGCGCACCTCGGCATCGCCCGGTCGTTCCAGATCACCAGCCTGTTCGACCAGATGAGCGTCGTCGACCACGTCGAGCTCGCGCTGGCCTCCCCGACCGGGCTGGGCTACCGCTTCTGGCGCTCCTCCAAGCAGATGCGACAGTTCCGCGACCGCGCCACCGAGCTGCTCGACCAGGTGGGGCTGGCCGACCGCTCCGGCGCCGCTGCCGGTTCCCTGGCCTACGGCCAGAAGCGGGCGCTCGAGCTGGCGCTCGCGCTCGCCCTGGACCCCAAGCTGCTGCTGCTCGACGAGCCCACGGCCGGCATGGGGCTCGAGGACGTCGACCGCACCATCGCCCTCGTCAAGAAGGTGTCCGAGGGCCGCACCGTCGTGTTCGTCGACCACAACATGCACGTCGTCGGCTCGCTGGCCGACACCGTGACCGTCCTGCAGTCCGGTCAGGTCCTCGCCGAGGGCACCTACGACCAGGTGCGCAACGACGAGAAGGTCATCACCGCCTACCTCGGACAGGCCGGAGAACAGCATGTCTGACCACGTCGCCCAGGGCTCCCCGAACGCAAAGGGCTCCCAGCACGTCCTCGAGGTCGCCGGGCTCTCCGCCTGGTACGGCGAGGCGAAGGTGCTCAGCGATGTCGACCTTCGCGTCGAGCCCGGCGAGGTCGTGACCCTCGTGGGGCGCAACGGCGCGGGCAAGACCACGCTGCTGCGCTCGGTGATGGGCCTGCACCGGCACGTCGAGGGCACCGTGTCGTGGGGTGGCTCGGACCTCGGCAGGTCCTCGCCGGACAAGCGGGCGCGGGCCGGCCTCGGCTGGGTGCCCGACGACCGCGGCATCTACGCGACGCTGACCGTCGCCGAGAACCTCACCCTCCCACCGGTGACGAGCAAGGCCGACGCCTGGAGCCTCGAGCAGGTCTACGAGCAGTTCCCCGTCCTGCACGAGCGCCGCGACTTCCCGGGGACCAAGCTCTCCGGCGGCGAGCAGCAGATGCTGGCCATCGCCCGCGTGCTGCGCATGGGGTCCCGGCTGCTGCTGCTCGACGAGCCCAGCGAGGGCCTCGCGCCGGTCATCGTCCAGCGCATCGGGGAGATCATCCGCCAGATCAAGGCCCAGGGCGTCTCCGTGCTGCTCGTCGAGCAGAACGTCACCTTCGCCTCCACCGTCGCCGACCGCCACTACCTGCTGGCCCAGGGCCGCGTCGTGGAGTCGCTCGACAACGACAGCTTCCAGTCCCGCACCACCGAGCTCCTCGAGTACCTCGGCATGTGACACCGCCACCCGCACGACCCGGCACGACCAACACCCCAGGAGGGGACATGCAGCGCAAGAAGACCCTGGCCTTGATGGCCACTGCCGTCAGCGGCAGCCTCGTGCTCGCCGCCTGTGGCGGAGGCGGCGGACCCGCCTCGAGCGGCGGCAAGATCAGTGACGGCAAGGTCGTCCTCGGCCTGCTCAACGACCAGTCCGGTGTCTACAAGGACCTGTCCGGCCCCAACTCCAAGGTCGCCATCGAGATGGCCGTCGCGGACTACAAGGCCAAGTACGGCGACAAGGCGGTGGCCAAGGACATCGAGGTCGTCCAGGCCGACCACCAGAACAAGCCCGACATCGCCAACACCAAGGCGCAGGAGATGTACGACCGCGACAAGGCCGACATCATCCTCGACGTCCCCACGTCGTCCGCCGCGCTCGCGGTCGCGACCCAGGCCAAGGCGAAGAAGAAGCTCTTCATCGACATCGGTGCCGGCACCACCGCCCTGACCGGCGCCCAGTGCAACAAGTACACGTTCCACTGGGCCTACGACACCTACATGCTCGCCTCGGGCAACGGCGCGGCCACGGTGGAGTCCGGCGGCAAGAACTGGTCGATCGTCTACCCCGACTACGCCTTCGGCCAGGACATGACGAAGTCCTACAGCGCGGCCGTCGAGCGCGCCGGCGGCAAGGTCCAGCAGAAGATCGCCACGCCGTTCCCCAACGACAACTACGCCACGTTCATCACCAAGGCCGCCGCGTCCAAGCCCGACGTCATCGGCATCATGGCCGCCGGTGGCGACCTGGTGAACTTCATCAAGCAGTTCAACCAGTCGGGTGTGGCCAGCACGACCAAGCTCGCCGTCGGCCTCATGTTCATCACCGACGTGCACAGCCTGGGCGTCGACCAGTTCAAGGGCACCACCTTCACCGACGCGTGGTACTGGAACTTCGACGCGCAGAACCGCGCCTGGGCCGACAAGTTCATGGCCAAGACCAAGGTGCGCCCGTCGTTCGCCCACGCCGGCAACTACTCCGCCGCGATGAACTACCTCGAGGCGGTCCAGGCAGCCGGCACCGACAAGAGCGACGACGTCGTCAAGCAGCTCGAGGGCAAGAAGATCAACGACATGTTCCTGCGCAACGGCGAGGTCCGTGCGGCCGACCACAACGTCGTCCACGACGTCTACCAGGTCAAGGTCAAGAGCAAGGACCAGGTCAAGGAGGAGTGGGACCTCGAGCAGGTCGTCAAGACGATCCCCGCCAACGAGGCCTACGCGCCCGCGTCGCCCGACTGCAAGATGTGACGTCCCGGCCCCGGCGGGACATCCCTCCCGCCGGGGCCGGCGCCCGCCGACCTCCCCCGACGAACCGGAAGAGCAATGACGGCATTCATCCAGTACACCCTCCAGGGCCTCGCGCTCGGCGGGTTCTACGCGCTCGCCGCGCTCGGCCTGGCGGTCATCTTCGGCGTCCTCGGCGTGGTCAACTTCAGCCACGGCGCCTGCTACATGCTCGGCGCCGTCGGCGCGGCCGTCCTGCTCGACGCGACCGGGCTCGGCTTCTGGGCCGCCCTGCCGATCGTCACCGTGGCCATGTTCGTCTTCGGCGTCCTCATGGAGCGCCTGCTCGTGCGGTGGCTGCTGCGGCTCGACCCGCTCTACAACTTCCTGCTCACGTTCGGCATCACGCTCTTCCTCGTCGACCTGGTCAAGCGCCGCTACGGCGTCTCGTCGCTGGCCTACGAGCTGCCCGCCGGCCTCAAGGGCCGTGTCGACATCGGCAGCGTCTCGCTGTCGAGCTACCAGATCTTCGTGGCGGCGTTCTCGGTCGTCCTGTGCCTCGCCGTCTGGGTGCTGCTCACCCGCACCCGCATCGGCATGATCGTGCGGGCCGCCACCGAGGACGCCGAGCGCTCCCGCGCCCTGGGCATCAACGTCGGCCGCTGGGTCACCCCGGTGTTCGGCTTCGGTATCGCGCTCGCCGGCCTCGCGGGCGTGCTGCGGGCCCCGACGGGCTCGGTCAACGCCGACATGGGCAGCTTCTTCATCATCATCCTGTTCGCCGTCGTCGTGATCGGCGGCCTCGGGTCCATCCTCGGTGCGGTCGTGGCGGGCTTCCTCGTCGGGCTCGTCGAGGCCTACGGCCAGGGCTACGCGGGGTCGTTCAGCCAGGTGCTGATCTTCGTCCTCATGGCGGTGGTCATCCTGGTCCGGCCCTCGGGCCTGTTCGGTCGCGAGGAGGCCGCATCATGAGCCAGCAGCTGGTGTCCAAGGTCGATGTCGAGCTCCCCTCCGAGCCGTCGCTCACGGCGCGCCGCCCCTTCCTTCGCTGGGTGGGCCTCGCCGTGGGGCTGCTCGTGGTCCTCGCGCTGCCCTGGTACATCTACCCGCCCGTGGCCATGGACATCGCCGCGTGGGCGCTGTTCGCGATCTCGGTCGATCTCCTGCTCGGCTACACCGGCCTGCTGTCCTTCGGGCACGCCGCGTTCTGGGGCACGTCGGCATACACGACCGGGCTCATCGCCACCCACGTCGGCCTGCCCTTCCCGGTCGCGGTGCTCGGCGGTGCCATCGCCGCCATGCTCCTCGCGCTGCCGACCGGCTACCTCGCGGTGCGGCGCACCGGCATCTACTTCGCCATGGTGACCCTGGCGTTCGCGCAGATGGTCTACTTCATCGCCAACCAGTGGCGCGACGTCACCGGCGGCGAGAACGGCCTGCAGGGCATCCCCAAGAACCTCGGCGGGATGACGGACCTCATCAACAGCGACGCCTTCTACTTCTACTACGCCGCCATCCCGATCATCCTGCTCGGCGTCCTGCTCGCGTGGCGGATCGTCAACAGCCCGTTCGGCCGCGTGCTCGTCGCCATCCGCGACAACCCCGCCCGCGCGCGTGCCCTCGGCTACGACGTCGAGCGCTACAAGATCATGGTGTTCGTCCTGTCGGCAGGCCTCGCGGGCCTCGCGGGTGGCGTCTTCTCGGTCAGCCACGGGTTCGCGTCGCTGCAGGAGCTGGTCTGGACCACCTCCGGCAAGGTCGTGCTCGTCACCGTCCTCGGTGGCATCGGCACCCTGTGGGGCGGACCGGTCGGTGCTGCGCTCGTGGTCCTGCTCGAGGACCGGCTGGCCTCGTCCGGGTTCAACGGCATCGGCATCATCACCGGCGCGATCTTCGTCGTCATCGTCCTGGCGTTCCGCCACGGCATCTGGGGCACGGCCCGCAACGGCCTCGGCGCCTGGCTGCGCTCGCGCCGCCGCACCCGCGAGGACGTCTGACCGACCCGCGGCGCCGCCCCCGCCTTCGGCAGGCGGGGTCTTGACCCTCACGCCACGGGAGGGGCCACAGTGGTCGACATGACCGATGGCACGCAGCTGACCACGCTCACCGTGGGCCAGGTGGCCGACCAGCTCGACCTCACGGTGCGCACCCTGCACCACTACGACGAGATCGGGCTCCTCCGGCCGAGCGAGCGCTCGCCGGCCGGCTACCGGCTCTACACCGTCGACGACCTCGCGCGCCTGCAGCACGTCGTGGTCTACCGGCGGCTCGGGTTCACCCTGGACGAGGTCGCCCTCCTCCTCGAGCACCCCGAGAGCGTGGCCCAGCACCTGCGTCGCCAACGCGCAGCGGTCATGTCCCGGCTGGACGAGATGCGCGACCTCGTCGTGGCCATCGACCGAGCACTGGAGCGAGAGATGAACAACCAGCCAGCCACGCCCGACGACATGAAGGAGCTCTTCGGCGAGAAGTTCGAGGACGGCCAGCAGGAGGCCGAGCAGCGGTGGGGCGAGACCGAGCCGTGGAAGCAGTCGCAGGAGCGCACCAAGCACTACACCAAGGCCGACTGGGCCGAGGTGAAGGCTGAGACGGACGCCCTGCACAAGGCTTTCACCGATGCCATGGACTCGGGGGAGCCGTCCACGAGCGAGGCCGCGATGGACGCCGCCGAGATGCACCGGCAGCACATCACCAGCCGGTTCTACGACTGCTCGCCGGCGTTCCACCGCAACCTCGCCGACCTCTACACGAGCGACCCGCGCTACGAGGCGTCGTACGACGAGATCCGCCCCGGCATGTCCCGCTACGTGCGTGACGCGATCTACGCCAACGCGGACCGCCAGGAGGCCTGAGGCTTCCCTGGAACCCGCCACCGGCGGCAGGACGGGTACGGCGCCGGCGCCCCTTCGAGGGGTGTCGGCGCCTTCGCGTGCGCGCCACGAAGGCGACGCGGGCTCGGGCGCTGGCTCGGCTCGCCACCGCACTTGTTGCCAGCCGATGGTCACGAGGCCCCGGACAACGGCCTCTGGTGACGAGCTCCCGGCAACATGTCGATGGGTGTGGATGACGGTCGGGCGGGTCCTGGGGTGCGTGGGTGACGGACGGGCGGGGCGTGGGGTGCCCGAGGGTGGTCCGGGGTGTCCGGATGGTGAAGAAAGTGCGCGCTCGCCCTTCTCCGTTGACTGTATACAGGATACGATCCTGCGAATCCGGCCCACACCCCCTGGGAGCGAACCATGACCATCCGCACCGTCCTGCGCCGCCCGCTCGAGCCCCACCTGCACCCGAACCCACGCGTCCGCCCACGCCACCTGGCACTCGTGGTCGCGCTGTCCCTCACCGCCGCCGGGTGCAGCGCCGTCCAGCCGTCGTCCGGCTCGGGCTCCTCCGCCTCCTCGGCGGCCACCGGACAGGACTCGTTCGGCGACCCGGCCTCGGCCGACCAGGTCAAGGACGGTGGCACCCTCGTGATGGCGCTGTCGGCCGAGCCGGACCAGCTCGACCCGGCCCTGTCGCGAAGCCTCTACTCCCGCTATGTGTTCCACGCCATGTGCCAGAAGCTCTACGACGTGGACCAGAACGCAAAGGTCGTGCCCCAGCTCGCGACCGCGCTGCCCACCACGAGCGCCGACGGCAAGACCGTCACCATCCCGGTGCGCGACGACATCCAGTTCGCGGACGGGACCCCCTTCAACGCCGAGGCCGTCAAGGCCACGATCGACCGCGAGCTCACCATCGAGGGCTCGGGGCGCAAGAGCGAGCTCGGCCCGATCGCCGACGTCACCGCGAAGGACAGCAAGACGGTCGTCGTCACCCTGTCCAAGCCGTTCGCCCCCCTGACCGCGGCGCTGACCGACCGGGCCGGGATGATCGTCAGCCCCAAGGCGGCCAAGGCGCTCGGTGACAAGTTCGCGACCGCGCCGGTGTGCGTCGGTCCGTTCAAGTTCGCCAAGCGGGTCCCGCAGAACTCCATCGAGCTCGTCAAGGACCCCAAGTTCTACGACGCCGACAAGGTCCACTTCGACAAGGTGACCTACCGGATCATCACCGACGCCAGCATCCGGGCCGCCAACCTGCGCTCGGGTGACGTGCAGGTCGCCGACTCACTCTCGGCGCAGGACGTCCCGGCGCTGCAGAAGGAGAAGAACCTGCAGGTGCTGCAGTCGCAGTCCCTGGGCTACCAGGGCGTGACGTTCAACATCGCCAACTCCGCGGGCATCGGCAACCCGCTCAAGCAGCTCGACACCCCCGAGGCGAAGGACCCGCGCATCCGTCAGGCCTTCGAGCTCGCGATCGACCGGGCGGGGCTGGTCAAGGTCGTCTTCAACGACTTCAACACCGTGGCCTGCTCGCCGATCTCGCCCAAGAGCGAGTTCTCCACCGAGGCGGCGCAGAAGTGCACGCCGCACGACCCCGCCAAGGCGAAGCAGCTGCTCAAGGAGGCCGGCGTCACCACGCCGGTGAAGATCCCCATGATCACCTCCAACAACCCCGACAGCCTGCGCCTCGCCCAGGCGCTGCAGTCGATGGTCAAGGAGGGCGGCTTCGACCTGCAGATCAAGCCGGTGGAGTACGCGTCGCTGCTCGACCAGCAGGACCGTGGCGACTTCTCCCTGCTCCAGCTCGGCTGGTCGGGCCGCATCGACCCGGACGCCAACATCACCAACTTCGTCGGCACCGGTGGCAGCCAGAACGTCGCAGGGTTCAGCGACAAGGCCGTCGATGCCCTGCTGGACAAGGCCCGCGAGTCGAACGACCTGGCTGAGCGCAAGGACCTCTACGGCCAGGTCGTCGACAAGCTGCACCAGAGCGACCCGCTGATCTACCTCTACCGCCAGCGCAACCTCACCGGGGTCTCGACGTCGGTCAAGGGCGTCCAGGTCTTCCCCGACGGCGTCGTGCGTCTCGGGTTCGCCGGGATGGCCAAGTAGCCGCCGTGCGCAGCTACCTGCTCAACCGGGCCTGGCAGTCGCTGGTGACCCTGGTCCTGGCCACCGTGGTCGTCTTCCTGGGCGTGCGCGCCCTCCCGGGGGACCCGGCCCTCGCCCTCGCGGGCGAGGACCGGACCCCGGAGGCCCTGGCCGCGATCCGGGAGCGCTACGGCCTCGACCAGCCCCTGCCGCTGCAGTTCTGGCACTTCGTCAGCAACGCGGCGCACGGTGACCTCGGCACCTCGGTGCGCACCGGCCAGAGCGTCAACGACATGCTGCGGACGGCGCTGCCCGTGACCCTCGAGCTGTCCCTGCTCGCCATCGCGATCGCCGTGGTGCTCGGTGTGGGTGCCGGTGTGGTGGCAGCGGTACGGCGCGGCCGGCCGGCCGAGTGGGTCGCCAACGCGTTCGCGCTGCTGGGCCTGTCCGTGCCGCACTTCTGGCTCGGCCTCATCGCGATCCTCTACCTGTCGGTCGCCACCGGGCTGTTCCCGGCCTCGGGCTTCGTGCCGCTGGGGGAGGACCCGGTCTCCAACCTGCACCACGTCATCCTGCCGGCCCTGATCCTCGGCACCGGGCTCTCGGCGGTGATCATGCGGCAGACGAGGTCCTCGATGCTCGACTCGCTGTCCACGGACTACGTGCGCACCGCCGAGGCGAAGGGCCTGCGCCCCAGCGTCGTCGTCCGACGGCACGCCCTGCGCAACAGCCTGATCGTCGTCGTCACCATCGTCGGCCTGCAGCTGGGAGGGCTCATCTCGGGTGCGGTCGTCACCGAGCAGATCTTCGGCCTGCCGGGCTTCGGGAAGATGACGATCGACGCCGTCTTCCAGCGCGACTACCCCGTCATCCAGGCCGTCGTGCTGGTGACGGCCACCGCGTACATCGTCATCAACTTCGCGGTCGACCTGCTCTACTCGATCATCGACCCGCGGGTCCGCGTCACCGGAGAGGCCTCATGAGCGTCGACACCGCCCTGCCGCCCGCGGCCTCGCCGGCGGACCCCGACCCGACCTCGGCGCCGAGACCCGAGGCTTCGCAAGGGTCGCGCGTCCTGCGCCGCCTGCGCCGCAACCCGCTCGCGCTCGTGAGCTTCGCCGTCCTGGCGGTCGCCATCGTGGTCGCGGTCCTCGCACCGTGGATCGCGCCGTACGCCCCTGAGCAGACCGACTTCGCCAACACCCTGGCGCCGCCCGGTACGGCGGGTCACGTCCTGGGGACCGACGACCTCGGGCGCGATGTGCTGTCGCGGATCATCCTCGGCAGCCGCGCGTCGCTGGAGGTGGCCGCGCTCGCGGTCTTCACCGCGCTGGTCATCGGCGTGCCGCTCGGCCTCGTCGCGGGCTACTTCCGTGCAGCCGACGCGGTCATCTCCCGGCTCACCGACCTGCTGCTGGCGTTCCCGTTCCTCATCCTTGCGGTCGGCTTCGCCGCCATCCGCGGGGCCAGCCTCGGCAACGCGGCGGTCGCCATCGGCATCGCCCAGATCCCAGGCGTCATCCGTGTGGTGCGCTCGGATGCTTTGCGGCTCAAGGGACTCGACTTCGTCGCGGCCGCGGTCGTCGACGGTGCGAGCGACCTGTGGGTGCTGCGGCGGCACATCCTGCCCAACGCCACGTCCGTGGTCCTCGTGCAGGCGACCGTGGCCATCCCTGCCGCGATCCTCGGCGAGGCGGTCCTGTCCTTCCTCGGGCTCGGTATCCAACCGCCCTCGCCGAGCCTCGGGACCATGCTCGCCAACGCCCAGCAGTTCGCGGCACGTGCCCCCTGGGCAGCCGTCCTGCCCGGCGTCGCGATCATGGTGCTGGCCCTGGCGTTCAACGTGTTCGGCGACAGCCTGCGCGACGCCCTCGACCCGAAGGCGAGCCGCCGATGACCGCCACCGCCACCACCGCCACACCTGACACCGGGACGGCCCCCGTCCTGGAGGTCGCAGGTCTCGGGGTCAGGTTCGCCACCGAGTCGGGGACCCTCTCGGCCGTCGACGGCGTCGACCTGAGCCTCGCGCCGGGTGAGATCGTCGGGATCGTCGGCGAGTCCGGCTGCGGTAAGTCCGTCACGGCGATGAGCCTGGCCGGACTGCTGCCCCGCAGCGCGAAGATCGAGGGCTCCGTCCGGTTGCTCGGCACCGAGCTCGTCGGCGCGAAGCCGGGTGTCCTGCGGGCTGCTCGCGGGCAGGACATCGCCTACATCTTCCAGGAGCCGATGAGCTCCCTGAACCCGGTCCTCACCGTCGGGCGGCAGATCACGGAGGTGCTGCAGGTCCACGAGAAGCTCTCCCGCAAGGAGGCGCTCGAGCGGGCGGTCGAGCTGCTGGGGGTCGTGGGAATCCCGTCGCCGCGCGAGCGCGTCAAGCACTACCCGCACCAGCTGTCGGGCGGCATGCGCCAGCGCGTGATGATCGCGATGGCCGTCGCCTGCCAGCCCAGGGTGCTGGTCGCCGACGAGCCGACCACAGCCCTCGACGTCACCGTGCAGGCCGGCATCCTCGACGTGCTGCGCGGCCTGCGCGACCGGTTCGGCACGAGCATCCTGGTCATCACCCACGACCTCGGCGTGATCGCCGACGTCGCAGACCGCGTGGTGGTCATGTACGCCGGCCGCGTCGTCGAGCGGGCCGGCGTCGACGAGCTCTTCGCCAGGCCGCAGCACCACTACACCTCCGGCCTGCTGTCCGCGTCGCCGACGCCGGGCCGGCACGCCGGGACGCACCGGCTGCAGGAGATCCCCGGCCTCGTGCCGGTGCTGTCCGAGCAGCCCGACGCCTGCACCTTCGCCGACCGCTGTCCGGCCGCGACGGACCGGTGCACCACGTCCCGGCCGGTCCTGGAGCCCGCCCGGGTGTCCGCCCCGGAACCGGCGCAGGGTCGACCGATGGGGCAGGGCGGCCCGGACGGCCTCGGCCGCGAGCACCTGGTCGCCTGCTGGCACCCCCGCGGGGACACCCCCCGCCTGACCCCGGAGGACCGCGCATGAGCACCGTCCCGACCCAGGGCGCCCCGCGCCCCGACGCGCCGGAGCAGGTGCACGACCAGCCGGTCGTCCTCGAGCTCGAGGACCTGGCCATGCACTACGGCCCGGTGAGGGCGGTCGACGGCGTCAGCCTGCAGATCCGGCGCGGCCAGGTGACCGCGCTCGTGGGCGAGAGCGGGTCCGGTAAGTCCACCGTCGGCCGCTGCATCGTGCGGCTGGTGGAGCCCACCGCTGGGGCTGTGCGCCTGGCCGGCGCCGATGTGACCCACCTGTCCCGGGGACAGATGCGCCAGCACCGCCGCGACGTCTCCATCGTGTTCCAGGACCCGGCGGGCTCGCTCGACCCCCGCATGCTGGTCGGTGACGTCATCGCAGAGCCGTTGCGGCTGCAGGGGTCCCGGCTCTCACGCCAGGAGCGTTCCCAGCGGGTGAGCGACGGCCTGCGTCGCGTGGGGCTGCGGCCCGAGGTGGCCAAGCGCTACCCGCACGAGCTCTCCGGTGGCCAGCGCCAGCGGGTGAGCATCGCGCGGGCGCTCATGTCCGAGCCGACGCTGCTCGTGGCCGACGAGCCGACCAGTGCGCTCGACGTGTCGGTGCAGGCGTCGGTGCTCAACCTGCTCGCCGACCTGCAGCGCGACATCGGCTTCGCGTGCCTGTTCATCACCCACGACCTGTCGGCGGTGGAGTACCTCGCCGACGACATCGCGGTGATGTACCTCGGGCAGCTGGTCGAGCAGGGCACACGGGAGGAGATCTTCGCCCACCCGCGGCACCCGTACACCCAGGCCCTCCTCGCGGCCGCGCCGGTGGCCGACCCCGCGAAGCAGCGGGCTCGGACCCCGGTCCTGCTCGGCGACGACCTTCCGTCGGCGATGGACCCGCCGTCGGGGTGCCGCTTCCACACCCGGTGCCCCGTCGCCGTACCCCGCTGTGCCGAGGAGGTGCCCACGCTGAGGAAGGTGGGGGGCGCGACCGTGGCCTGCCACCTCGTCGAGGACGATGGGACCGGCCCCGACATCCGCAGCGCCGCCGGCACGGTCGAGGCCGCCGGCACGGCTGCCCCGGCAGCCACTGCTCCCGAAACCGCAACCACGACAGGACGTCCCGCATGAGCTTCACCACCCGGCCGACGCTCGAGGGCACGTTCGGCATGGTCTCCTCGACGCACTGGATCGCCTCGCAGGCGGCCATGCGCGAGCTCGAGCTCGGGGGCAACGCCTTCGATGCGGCGGTCTGCGCCGGCTTCGTGCTGCAGGTCGTCGAGCCGCACCTCAACGGTCCCGGCGGCGACATGCCGGCGGTCATCGCCACGGCCGACGACCCGACGCCTCGGGTGCTCTGCGGCCAGGGCCCGGCGCCTGCCGGAGCGACCATCGAGCACTACCGGTCGGAGGGGCTCGACCTGGTGCCCGGATCCGGTCCCCTCGCGGCAGCGGTGCCCGGGGCGGTCGATGCCTGGCTGCTCATGCTCCGCGACCACGGCACCCGCTCGCTCGAGGACGTTCTCGCACCGGCCATCGGTTACGCCCGCCACGGCCACCCGCTCCTGGGCAGGGTGAGCTCGACCGTCGAGACGGTGCGCGACCTCTTCGAGGAGGACTGGCACACCTCGGCCGACCTGTGGCTGAAGGACGGCAGGGCTCCCGAGCCCGGCGCCCTCTTCAAGAACCCGAGGTGGGCCGACACACTCGACCGGCTGGTCGCCGAAGGCCGTGCCGCCGGGTCCACCCGGGAGGCGCAGGTCGACGGCGCCCGCAGGGCCTGGAGCGAGGGATTCGTCGCCGAGGCGGTGGATGCGTTCTCCCGCAAGGCGTTCCGTGACTCCAGCGGTGAGGCGCACGGCGGCCTCATCACCGGTGCGGACATGGCTGCGTTCAGCGCGACCTGGGAGGAGCCGGCCACGATCGAGTGGCGCGGCCACACCATCGCCAAGACCCGCGCCTGGGGTCAGGGGCCTGCGCTGCTCCAGACCCTGCGCACCCTCGACGCGCTCGGCGACCCGGCGGCCCTCGACCCGTCGACGGCCGCCGGCATCCACGCCGCGGCCGAGGTGCTCAAGCTCTCCTTCGCCGACCGCGAGGCGTGGTACGGCGACGTCGACGTTCCGCTGGAAACCCTTCTCTCGCAGGAGTATGCGGCCGAGCGCGCCGGGCTCGTGGGCGACACCGCGTCGCTCGAGCTGCGCCCAGGCAGCCCCGACGGGCGCGAGCCCGCCGTCGCGGCATACGTCCGTGGGGTGGGGGCTCCGCAGGCTGAGGGTGACGCCACCACGGGGGAGCCGACGGTGGCGCCCACGGGGGTGACCCGTGGCGACACGTGCCACGTCGACGTGGTCGACCGGTGGGGCAACATGGTCTCGGCGACTCCGAGCGGCGGCTGGCTGCAGAGCTCACCCACCATCCCCGAGCTCGGGTTCTGCCTCGGCAGCCGGATGCAGATGTTCTGGCTGGAGGAGGGGCTGCCGTCGTCGTTGGCGCCCGGTCGCCGTCCGCGCACGACGCTGACCCCGACCCTCGTGCTGCGAGACGGGTTGCCCTACATGGCCTGCGGCTCACCCGGCGGGGACCAGCAGGACCAGTGGCAGCTGGTGTTCCTGCTTCGCCACCTCGTGGGCGGCCAAGAGCTCCAGGACGCCATCGACGCGCCGTCATGGCACACCACGAGCTTCCCCGGGTCGTTCTACCCGCGGCAGAGCGAGCCCGGCGTAGTCGTCGCCGAGGACCGCGTCGGGGCCGACGTCATCGCCGGTCTGGAGTCCCGCGGTCACACCGTGCGTGTCTCCGACCCTTGGAGCCTGGGGCGCCTGTGCGCGGTGACCCGCGACGCCGGGACCGGGCTGCTCCGCGCCGGCGCGAACCCGCGAGGGATGCAGGGCTATGCCGTGGGGCGCTGAGCCTCAGCCGGCGTCCTCGAGGTTGTCGACGGCCGCCTGCGCAGCCGCCGCGACGTGGGCGTGGGCGGCTGCCTCGGCCTCGTCGGGGTCGTGCGCCTCGATCGCATCGACGAGCCGGATGTGCTCCTGCCACGAGTGGGGTGCCCGGTGGGCCGCGCCGATGCGGAAGATCCAGTGCACGTGGAGGTACAGCGCGGCGGAGATCGAGGAGAGCCAACGGTTTCCGCTGATCTCGATCACCCGCAGGTGCAGGTCGCTGTTGAGCTGCGCGACGCGGGACAGGTCGTCCTCCTCGGTCGCCCGGCGCGCGTCGTCGAGCAGTGACCGCAGTGCCGCGACGTCCTGCGGGGTGGCGCGCTCGGCGGCCATCCGCGCCGCGACCGTCTCCAGGCTCGAGCGCACCGCGAAGAGGTCGGCCACGGTCGAGGCGTCCGGCGTCGCGACGACCGCGCCCTTGCGCGGCACCATCGTGACCAGCCCGTCGGCCTCGACCACCCGCAGGGCCTCCCGCACGGGGTTGCGCGACACCCCGAAGTCGGCCGCGAGGCGCTCCTCCGTGAGCCGCTGCCCCGGCGGGTAGTCCCCGTCCACGATCCGGCGGCGCAGCTCGGCGAGCACCTGCTCGCGCAGAGCCAGGTGCTGGCTGCCGATCGTGTGCCCCATCCCGGTGGCCATCGCCCCTCCCTCCGTCCGCGGCGGCGCGCTTGCCACGTCGTCCGTATACGAAAGACAATCTATGCCACTGTCCACGCTTTCCCTGGTAGCCGAGCCCGAGTCGCTCGCCGCCGTGCCGCCCCTGACGTGGGCCCTCGCGGTGAGCCCGGTCGTGCTGCTGCTCGCCCTCGTCCTCTGGGGGCGGTTCTCGACGATCGTCAACGCGTCGGTGACCGTGGCCTACAGCGTCGCGGTGGCCGTCCTCGCGTTCGGCGCCGGCGGGCTCACGGTGGGAGTCGGACTGGGGAAGGGCGCCTGGGTCGGCCTGTGGATCCTCTACGTGATCTGGCCGGCGCTGCTCATGCACCACCTGGCCACCCACGTGGGGATGAAGGCGCTCGGCCAGGCACTGTCGACGATGCTCCCGCGGCGCACCGAGAACGTGCTGCTCCTGGCTTGGGTGCTGCCGTCCTTCATCCAGGGGGTGTCCGGGTTCGGCACCCCGATCGCCGTCGCCGCGCCGCTGCTCGTGGCCCTCGGCATCGGCAAGGCGCGCGCCGTCGCCCTGCCCCTGGTCGGCTACCACTGGGCGGTCGGCTTCGGCTCGATGGGCTCGTCCTTCTACATGGGCGCGCTCACCGCGCACCTCGACAGCCCCGGACGTGCCGCGTATGCCGCCTCGGCGGCCGTGCTCCTCGGGGTCAACTGCGTGCTCTCGGGCGTCCTCGTGGCGCTCATGGACGGCGGGCTGGCGGGGCTGCGGAACGGGTGGCGCCTGCTGGCGACCGCAGGTCCGGTGATGGCGCTCGTGCAGGCCGGGACCGTCAGGCTCGAGCCGGGGATCGGCGCCCTCTGCGCGGGGGCGTCGGGTGTCGCGGTGGTCTTCGTGCTGCGCCGGTTCTCCGCCCGGGACGCCGCCGTCCCCGCTCGGTACGCCGCCGTCCCTGCTCGGTACGCCGCCGTTCCCACGGGTGAGGGCGCGACCGAGGAGGCCGAGGCCGAGGCGGAGTACACCCGCATGCGTGCCCGCGCCGCCGCGGTGCCCTATGCCCTGCTCGGCATCGTGGCGCTGGCCGTCTTCCTGCCGCCGCCGCTGCGTTCGTGGGCCAAGGGCCACCTGCTCATCGGCCCGTCGTTCCCGCAGACCAGCACCCACCAGGGGACCGTCAACGAGGCGGTGTCGGTCTACAACCCCATCGCCCTTCTGGGGCACCCGGGCACGTTCCTGCTCATCGCCTGTGCCGGGAGCGTGGCGGTCTGGGCCTCCCGCGGCATCTGGAAGGGCAGCGCCTGGGGCCCGGTGTGGCGCGGCGCGCTCAAGCAGGCGTGGAAGTCCTCGCCGTCGGTGGTGCTGCTCGCGTCCGTGGCAGGCGTCCTCGTCGACAGTGGCATGGTGCGCACTGTGGCGCAGGGCGCGGCGGTGGCGACGGGGAGCGCGTACCCGGCCATCGCGCCCCTCGTGGGGGCGCTGGGGTCGTTCATCACCGGCTCCACGACGAGCTCCAACGCGCTCTTCTCCTCCCTCCAGGCAGACGTCGCCCACCTCATCGGCGAGCCGCCGGCGGACCTGCTCGCCGGCCAGCTGGCCGGCGGCAACATCGGCAACTCGCTCGCCCCGGTGGTCATCCTGCTCGGCCTCAGCGCGGTGGGGGCGGCGCGGCGTACGGGTGAGGTGCTCCGGATGACGCTCGCGCCGGCGGTCGTGCTCCTGCTCTCGGCGGTGGGCTGCACCTGCCTGCTGGTGGCCATCCACCACTGACACCGGCTGACAGGGGGCTGGCCTAGGCTCACCTGCGTGACCGACGGACTCTTCATCGCCTTCGAGGGTGGCGACGGCGCCGGCAAGTCCACCCAGGTGACCCTGCTCCGCGAGGCGCTGGAGGCTGCGGGTCGCACGGTGACGGTCACTCGACAGCCGGGGGGCACCGAGCTCGGCCACCAGATCCGCGACCTCGTGCTCCACGGCGCCCACGTCGCGCCGCGCGCCGAGGCCCTGCTCTTCGCCGCCGACAAGGCCCACCACGTCGACCAGCTGATCCGTCCCGCGCTCGACCGCGGCGAGGTCGTGCTCACCGACCGCTACACCGACTCCTCCGTGGCCTACCAGGGCGCCGGACGCGACCTCGGCGCCCAGGAGATCCACGACCTCAACATGTGGGCCGTCGACGACCTCGTGCCCGACCTCACCGTGGTCGTCGACGTCTCCCCACAGGAGGGCCGGCGCCGGCGTGGCGAGGTGCACGACCGCCTCGAGGCCGAGGAGGACGCCTTCCACGAGGCCATCCGCGCCCACTACCTCGCCATGGCCCAGGGCAACCCGGAGCGCTACCTCGTCGTCGACGGCACCCTCCCGCCCGCGGACGTCCACGCCGCGGTCGCCGAACGGCTGCGCTCGATGGGGGTCCTCCCGTGACCGTCTGGCGGGACGTCATCGGCCAGGACACCGCGGTCGCCACGCTGCAGCGAGCCGTCTCCGACCCGGCCTCGATGACCCATGCCTGGCTGCTGACCGGGCCGCCGGGCTCGGGTCGTTCGGTGGCTGCGCGCGCGTTCGCCGCCGCCCTCCAGTGCCCCGACGGTGGCTGTGGTGAGTGCCGCGAGTGCCGCACCGCCCTGGACGGCACGCACGCCGACGTCGACGTGGTGGCCACGGAGGGCCTGTCCATCAAGGTGTCGGTCATCCGCGACCTCGTGCAGCTCGCCGCGCTGCGACCCTCGGTGGGGAAGTGGCGCATCATCATCGTCGAGGACGCCGACCGCCTCACGGCGTTCTCCGACGCGCCCGCCAATGCGCTGCTCAAGGCGCTCGAGGAGCCGACGCCCCGCACGGTGTGGATCCTGTGCGCCCCTTCGCTCGAGGACATCATCATCACGATCCGCTCCCGCTCGCGGCACGTCCGGCTGCGCACGCCTCCCGTCGAGGCGGTGGCCGACCTCCTGCACCGTCGCGACGGGGTCGAGATGCCCATGGCCATGTATGCCGCGCGCGCGGCGCAGAGCCACGTGGGCCTCGCCCGGCGGCTGGCACGCGACGAGGGCGCGCGCATCCGGCGCCGCGACGTCGTCGCGCTCACCGGGAAGATCCACGGGGTCGGCGACGCCGTCGGTGCCGCTGCCGACCTGGTCTCCATCGCCGACGAGGAGTCGTCGGCCGCGGCGACGGAGCGCGACGTCGCCGAGCGGCAGCGCCTGATGGAGCTGCTGGGGGCCGACCCGACGGCTCGCACCCAGCCGCCCCACATCCGCAGCCAGCTCTCGAGCCTGGAGAAGGAGCAGAAGGCCCGCGCCACCCGGCACTCCCGTGACGTGCTCGACCGCTCGCTCGTCGACCTGCTCTCGGTCTACCGCGACGCCCTGGTCGTGCACAGCGGCGCCGCCCTCGGGCTGGTCAACCAGGACAGCATGCGCGAGGTGCAGGCGCTCGCCCGGTCGATGAGCCCCGAGCAGCTCCTCGGTGCGATGGACGCCATCGGGACGGCCCGCGAGCGGATCGGCCTCAACGTCGCGCCACTGCTGGCGCTCGAGGCCATGGCGATCTCGCTGCGCGTGCCCCGCTGAGCCGGGATAGCGTTCAGGACATGACTCCTCGAGCACGGGTGCTGCTGGCGGCGGCCATGGTCACGACCGTCGGCCTGTCAGGGTGCTCGGTGCTCGACGGGGGTGGTTCCTCGTCGTCCGCGCCCACGACCGCCTCGACCGCGGCCCGGAAGCCGCCTCCCGGGTCGGAGGCGCTCGCGTCCTTCTACGGGCAGCGCCTCGCGTGGGAGAAGTGCCAGATCGGGGAGTGTGCCGGCCTCAAGGTGCCGCTCGACTACGCCAAGCCCGACGGCGGCTCCATCACCATCCAGGTCCTGCGGATGCGGGCGACCAAGCCGAAGCAGCGGATCGGCTCGCTCGTGGTCAACCCCGGTGGCCCGGGCGGCTCGGGCGTCGACTACGCGAGGGCGGCCGACTTCATCGTCGGCAAGCCCGTGCGCCAGCGGTTCGACATCGTCGGGTTCGACCCGCGCGGGGTGCAGCGCTCCCAGCCGGTCGACTGCCTGCCCGACCGGGAGATGGACGCGTTCCTCGGCCAGGACCCCACCCCCGACGACACCGCGGAGGAGGACGCCTTCGCCGCCTCGGGCAAGGCGTTCGCTCAGGGCTGCCTGCAGCGCACGGGCGCGCTGACCAGCCACCTGTCCACCGTCGACGCCGCGCGCGACATGGACGTCCTGCGGTCGGCGCTCGGCGACGAGAAGCTCAACTACCTCGGCAAGTCCTACGGCACCTACCT
This sequence comes from Phycicoccus sp. Soil748, assembly GCF_001428025.1. GTDB lineage: Bacteria > Actinomycetota > Actinomycetes > Actinomycetales > Dermatophilaceae > Pedococcus. Next base: position 468,689 of record NZ_LMSC01000006.1, read on the forward strand.
CGGCGCGACGTACGCCGACCTGTTCCCCAAGCTCGTCGGCCGGTTCGTGCTCGACGGGGTCCTGCCGCCCGACCTGACCTCCGCCGAGGTCTCCAAGGGGCAGGCCGAGGGCTTCGAGCGGGCGACCCGGGCCTGGGCCGCCGACTGCGTCGACCAGGGCGACTGCCCGCTCGGCGGGTCGGTCGACGAGGTCATGTCGGGCATGCGCGACCTGCTGGGGCGCCTCGACCAGCAGCCGGTCCCCATGAAGGACGGCAAGCTCAACCAGCTCACCGAGGGATGGGCGGCCACCGGCATCGCCCAGGCGATGTACGACCAGGGTTCCTGGGGTGCGCTCACCGACGCCCTCGCCGCGGTGGTGCGCAACGACGACGGCACCGAGCTGATGAAGATCGCCGACCAGTACGCCGAGCGCAACCAGAACGGCAGCTACGCCGGCAACCTGCTCGAGGCGTTCTACGCCATCTCCTGCCTCGACAACCCCGACAGCCCCGACCCCAAGGTGTACGAGCAGCGGGCCAAGGACAACGCCACCGTCGCCCCCACGTGGGGACCGTTCCTGGCGTGGGGCTCGATGGTGTGCGGGCAGTGGCCGGTCAAGGCCGCCGAGGGTGGGGGAGCGCCGCACACGGTCTCCGCGGCCGGCAGCGGGCCCATCGTCGTGGTCGGGACGACTCGCGACCCGGCGACGCCGTACGAGTGGTCGGTGCGCCTGCGCAAGCAGCTGTCCAACGCGTCCCTGCTGACGTTCGACGGCGACGGCCACACGGCCTACGCCCGCTCCAACAAGTGCATCGACAACGCCATCAACGACTACTACACCGACGCCAAGGTGCCCAAGGACGGCACGAAGTGCTGAGTGGCCGGAGGCCGGTTCGGAGTTTGGCGCCCCGATACGTATACTCATCGTCCGTGCCTCCGGGCGCCTGCCGCCTTAGCTCAGTCGGCCAGAGCGATTCACTCGTAATGAATAGGTCATCGGTTCGATTCCGATAGGCGGCTCGGACAACGCCCCCCAGACAACTGGGGGGCGTTTCTGCTGCTCAGAGCCGGTGTGAGCTGACACCGCGAGGGCGATCAACCACGCGGCCAAGGTTCCGATCAGGCGCCCCAGACGGGCGACGTGCGCGCAGTATGCGCACATGGCCACAGAGACTCGCGCCGTCACGCGCTCTCACCCCCGTTTGTGGCCGATCTGGTGAGACGGTCGAGGGCAGCCGCTACGACGTCCAGCTCCTCGTCGTACAGGTGCGCGTAGATGCGCGCCGTGGTCGTGATCGACTCGTGGCCCATCGCGCGCTGGATCCACCGCAGATCCGCACCTGCTGAGCGTGCCAAGGACCCGAAGGTGCGTCGAAGGTCATGCGGAGTGATGCCCTCGAGGCCCAGCTCCTTGGTGGCGGCCGCCCAACCGCTTCTTGCCCGCCAGTTCCCGTTTCGGAGGTAACCACCGTCGGGCGCCGGAAACACCAGTGCGTCAGCCGGCTTGTTGGCCACCCGCCGCTCGAGAACCGTCGACAGGACCGAGGGGATGGCAACGCTCCGCTGAGACGCTCGACTCTTGGGAGCTGCCACATCCATCCGGCCGCCGACCTCCGTGGCCCTCTCCACCACACGCACCCGCCGCCTGGTCAGGTCGACGTCGGACACCTTGAGAGCAGCCAGCTCCGACCAACGAAGACCGAGGTAGGTCATGGCCAGGACGAGGTCGCCCTGACTGCCCATCCGCTGGACCAGCGAGTGGACTTGGTCCACCGTCAGGATTCGCTCACGGGCTGGCGGACGACGAGGGAGTCGGACACCACGGGCCGGATTCGTGGTCAGGCGCCGCGTCTGGATCGCGTAGTCGATCACGAGGCACAGCACGCGGTGCGCTTGCCGAACCGTCTCGGCACCCTTCTGCCGACGCAGGGACTCGATCCAGTCAGCGACGTCCGCCTGCTCAAGCCGGTTGACCCGCCACCGGCCCAGGTAGGGGTCGACGTTGCGCCATGCGGCTCGGTAGTTCTGGCGCGTGGTCGCCCGAAGGTGGCCCGTGCCGGCGCGCTCGTACTCCTCCCAGACGGAAGCCAAGGTCACCTCGCCACGACGAGGGTCGAGCCAGTCGCCGCGCCGGAGCCGACTGCTGATCTCGTCCTCGTAAGCTTCAGCGTCTCGTCTCCGTGTGAAGGCCTTCGACCGCTGCCGACCTGTTGGGTCGCGATAGCGGACCGTCCAGGCGACGGTCTTGCCGTTCTTCCAGAGGCGGCGCTCGATCATGCGACGTCCTGCTGTTGCTTCGCGAGCCAAGCCGCGACCACCGCGGCGTCGAACCGCCGATGTTTCCCGACCTTGAAGGATGGCGGGCCCTCACCCCGCACCGCCCAGTGGTGCACCGTGGACAGTGGGACGCAGAGGATCTCTGCGACGTCCTCCACCGTCAGCAGGCGGGGAAAGACCTGACTCTGCTCGACTTCCATGGCTCAGCTCCTCTGCTCGGGTCGGTTTCTGCGCTGCTCTGCCTTCCACTGGTCGTACTCGCGGGCCCGGACAGCAGCCGCTCTAGCAAGGGCTGCGTCGCCGGCGGTCTGCCAACCGGTGCCCGCGAACCGCCAGTGGCCGATCACCAGGGTCGTGGTGTCCTCCTCGTCAGCCATGAGCTCTGCCTCTAGCGCTGCGAGGTGAAGGGAGCTTCCTGTTTCCTCTGCTTGGGCGAGGAGCTTCTTGGCTCGGTGCCGAGCTCGACGGAGGGCGCCGAGGGTGACCGAGTAGCGCCGGGATTTGGTGGCGAAGTGGCCTCGGAAGCCCAACATGTGCACCCAGTGAGACATCAGCTCGTAGGGGACCTGGTCGCACCCCTCGTCTGGGGTCACAGCCGCAGCCACGGCCTCGGCGACCGCCTTGATGCGCTCGAGGTGAGGGTTGGTGCCGCCGTCGACGCTCGTGGTGGCCGACTTAGTCGCGTATTTCGCCAGGTAGCCGGCAACCTGTTCCGGTCGGAGCGGTCGTTCGGGATCGTCCAGGCGCTGTGTGGCCCTGACCGGACGGGAGTCGAGCTGTCGTCCGAACCTCAGGTTCCTGGTCGCATTCTCGTCGAGGACAGGAGGCGCGTCGAAGTGCACTTCTCTGGCGGCCGCCGCAACGAGTTCCGCGAGCACCTGGCTGGTGATGGGAGCCGGTGCCTCCTCGAAACCGTCTCGACTGCGTGGACCGTCGCATCTGATCAGAGCGTGGAAGTGCACGACGCCCCGCAATTGGTACTCGGCCACCTTGGCGTACTGCACGGTTGCGACGTCGTTGAGGTCGCGCGGTTTTATCCCTAGGTGGCGGGCAACTGCTCGTCGAAGGGCGATCGTGAAGCGTCGCCACAGCTCCGGTGCCCACCACTGCCACACGACATGGGTGGCGTAGTCGTAGCACTCCCAACACAGAGGTTGGCCGAGTCTCGGATCCGCGTCATCGTGGAGTTCGAAACAGGCGGTGCGCCGGCCATGGGCGCACTCCGGCGACTTCGAGCGTGGATGACACCGCCCGGAGGCGGACGCGGCCGTGTGGACCGGACCGAACGACGGGGCCGTCATGGTTGCGAAGACCAAGGGGTTGTCGGCGACTCGGCCAGGTACCCCTTTCCCGCCGGCCACGCCGCATCGGATGAGGTGGAACATGTCGGAGGCGTAGAGCCGGGAACAGGAGGGGCACACATCGGCCCGTCGGTTTCCGCAGCGCAGGTGCAGCACGCCCAGAGGCTCGGAGTCGGTGCTGTACGAGCGGACTGGCTGTCCGGTCGACGCGTCGAAGGTCGTGCTGGCCCCGCGGACCCGGATGGGATTGGTGCAGTGTCCGACGCGGGCAGCTGCGGTGGCCCATTGCTCGAAGTGTCGCGACCTGAGCCGCAACATGACCTGACGCTCTTCGCTGGCTGAGAGCCCACCAAGGTCCAGGCCGGTTGCGTCCCCGTGGCCCCAGAAGGCCTCTGTTCCTGCGACTGAACGGGTCATCAGGCCACCTCGTCATGAGGCGAGCGGAGTGCGTCGTCCAGGACGGACGTCAGGTCGGCTCCAGCGGCGAGGCGGTTCAGTAGCCTTCTTCGGGCCGCTGCCGGCACTCCACCCCATACGCCGAACTCCTCGGCGTACAGCAGGGCGGTCGCAAGGCACGCGCGCCTCACGGGGCACTGGTGGCACGTCGCGACGGCCCGTCTGGTCAGCGGGCTGTTTGCGTCTGCGAACCACAGCCAGTCTCCGGCGCCGGTGCAGGCGGCGTCTGGATGCCAGCGAGTCGAATCCAGCTCTCGCGTGTTTGGCTCCCGACCGGTGTCGATCCAAGGCATCGGCCTGCCATAGCCGACGTCACGGTTTGAGCGTGGTGTGCGGCTCATTGGTCGTCCCCCTGGGCTGTCGCGGGAAGCGGCGCCGGGGTGAGCCGCGCGCCGCGAGCGACAAGCCGTGGAATCTCCTGATCTGAGACATAGGACGCTCGAACACGTCGGAGCGCGCGGGTGCCCTCGACCCGCACGTAACCCACGCCGGGAGTGAGCTCACTGATTCGGTCGGCACGCGCGCCCATGTCGCCTGCGCCGTCACCGAGCACCATGTCGACCTGGATCGGGTTGTCCAGCCGCAAGGCGATACGCGTGGGAAAGAGGTCTCGCCAGACGACCACGTCCTTGGCAGGGTCCTGCACCGCCGCGACGACGGTCAGTCCGCACGCGCGGCCTTGGGTCAGGAGGATGCCGAGGGCCTGCTCGATTCGCCGGACGACAGCACGTTCGGCGAAGGCCGTCAGGGTCGCGAGCTCGTCGACAACCAGCACGATGTGCGGCGACTCGGTGGTGGCGAGATGCGTCCGACTTCCCATCGCAGCCAAGGAGCGGGCCCTCTCGTCCTTGACCTGGACCAGCTCTTCGAGAAGGCGGCACATGGACTCTGGTGTGCCGTCCTCAAATCGGGAGAACAAGCGCACCCCGGGCCGGAGCTCCATCCCGCCCTTGGGGTCGATGGCCCAGATTTCGGTACGTCCTTCCCGAGTGGCTGGACCCAGCCCTTGGAACAGAGACCAAAGGACTGACCCCTTTCCCGCACCTGTGGCGCCGGCGATCAGCACGTGCGTGCCCGCCAGACGAAGTCGCCAAGAAGTCCCATCCTCGTGAAGGCCGAGCGGGATGGATGCGAAGTCGACCGGGGCCGGCGGAGTGATCGGGTCGATGACGGACGCCAGGACGTCCCTCCGATGGAGTTCCAGCCACAAGCGACCGGGTCGGTCCTCGAGGACACGGACGTCCTGGCATCGCATTGCATGCCCGATGGCGTCGGCCTTGTCGACGACCATCGATGGGGTGACCCCGTGAGGCAGCTGCAGGAGCAGCCGTCGCACCCCGGATGGTGTGACGCGCAGCCGCCTCAGGGAGGGGATCTCATCGTGCGATCTTTGGGACGGGCGTCGGCCGTGGGCGCTCGTGTGGTCGTGGGCGACGAGGCCGGTGCGCGAGGCCACTTTCGGCCACCGCGCCCGGTACCAAGGCGCCAGAGCCAGCTGCGTCAATCGCGGACGGCACCACCGGCCGTAGGAGTTCGGCAGCGCAACGCGCCAGGTCACGCCCCCTGTAAGCAGCCCGATAGCAACGCACAAAGTGACGTAGGGGCCGTAATGGTGAACCACGACCGCCGTCCCTGCCATGAGGGCTGTAAGCACAGGGTGACGGAAAGCCGCGAACGCGATGCCCCACATGCTCCCGACTGCGAGCCACGCCAGCCGCAGGACTCCCTCGGCCATGATCGCTATCGGGTCGTCACTTCCGAAGAGTGGCTGATCGACTCGCCGGTCCACGTCAGTACCTCACTCGGGCGCTGTCGACGCTGGCCTCACCCAACAAGACGGCTGCCCGGGCGATGTGTCGCTCGGCCTGCATCAGGCGTGAGTCCAGCTCGCGATCCGGACATGCGTGGAGCTGCTCCCGGATGCGGGCTTCGCGTGCGTACACGTCCTCCTGCTCCTGCCACAGTCCGCGGAGACGTCGGTGCAGCTCCTCGGGACTGGTCTCGAGAGCGGTCGCCCAGTCGATGACTCGGCCAGCGCGCATGTCAGTGCTCCCGCCGCACGTCGGACAACGCGTCGGTCAGGCGGTCTCCGGCCGCACCAAGTGCTCGGCTGGCGGAGCTGATCGACGCCAGCATGGCCTCGTCCGGAGCTTCCGCCATCCCAACACGTAGCTTGGTCAGCTCGGCATGGAGTTCCTCCACCAGCCGGACGCGCGAGGCGAGGGCCCAGGGCAGTTCACGTTCGCCGACCCCTAGGGCCTCCGCCCATGCCACGATGTCGAAGGGGCGCACGTCACGCCGCCTTGCCCTGACCGCCGACCGTCGCCGGCTTGGCGGACTGCATGGTCTCGGCCCGGAACGACCACGCCACGCGGGAGAAGGTCTGAGTGACCTGCTCGACGTAGGGCAGCGCGCTGAGCCCGACGAAGGTCACCGGCGTGAAGGGCGTGCCTGAGTCGTTCGTCGGGGGCACCGGCTGGACCTTCGCAGCCAGCTTGATGGTGACCGTCCGCTGCGCCTTGCTTGCCTCGGGGTCGGCGTCGAGTACCTCGACCTGCCAGAGCGGAAGGCCGCTGTCCTTGTCGATCTGCTGCACCTTGTTGTCCTGCGTGGACCGTTCGAAGTCGCCGACGGGGCTCACCGGCGAGACGAGGTAGGCGCCATGGGGGAACACCTCGTCGTGGGAGATCTTGAATCGCTTGGCGATGGCCATGGTGGTGTCCTTTCCGAGATTCCATTACGCCTTGTGGCGTGACTCCATGGGACCGTCATCCACAGGCACGGCGTCACCGCCCCACGTGACACTTCGGGACGTCCTAAAGTGGTCGAACCGTCCCAAAAGGGGGAACTAATGGGGTCAAACGAACGTCTGCGTGCGGCCATCGCGGAAGCCGGGCTGACCAGCGAGCTGCTCGGCGAGGATCTGAAGGTCGATCCCAAGACGATCGACCGGTGGATCGGCCTCGGGCGCATTCCGCATCGCCGCTCGCGCCAGGCGACGGCGCTGCGACTAGGCAAGGACGAGCACTACCTGTGGCCGGACGCATTGAGCCAATCCCGCGTCGAGGCAGCGAGTACCGCGGAAGTCGTGGCCGTGCACCCGAACCGGGGGAGTGTGCCAGCCGGCACTTGGGAGTCACTGCTCCACAGCGCCACTGACTGCATCGACGTCCTGGCTTTCGCGGCGACCTTCCTGCACGACACCATTGCCGACTTCGACGAGATCGTGGCTGCTCGATCGCGAGCGGGTACGCGAGTCCGATTGCTGTTCGGAGATCCCGAGTCGGAGGCCGTGGAACTTCGAGGACGAGAGGAAGGCCTTGGCGAAGGGCTGAGCGCCCGTTGCCGGCTCACCTGGCTGTACATGAAGCCACTGCTCGACCTGCCAGGCGTCGAGGCTCGAGCGCACGGCGCCACCCTCTACAGCTCCGTCTTCCGCTTCGACGACCAGCTGTTCGCCAACCACCACGCATTCGGCGCCCCGGCGAACCACTCACCAGTCATGCATCTGCATCGGATCGCCGGCGGCCGGATGTTCGACCACCAGATGAAGGCCTTCGAACGAGTCTGGGACGACGCTCAACCCATCAGCGGAGCATCATTCGCCTAGGCTCGCGTGATGGCTCGCATCGACTACATCGACGACCCTGACGCCCCAGGGGCAAACAGCGTGGTGCCGTCTGTGGTGGCCATCGTCCAGGACGACTTGGGCAGGGTGCTTATGATTCACAAGACCGACAACGACCTATGGGCCTTGCCCGGTGGTGGCCACGAGATCGGCGAGTCCATCGCTGACACGGTGGTCCGCGAGGTTGAAGAGGAGACCGGCTACAGGGTCGAGGTCGTCGGCATCAGCGGCACCTATACGAACCCTCGTCACGTCATGGCCTACGACGACGGTGAAGTACGCCAGCAGTTCTCGATCGCCTTCAGGGCCAAGCTGGTCGGCGGCGACGCCCGGACCAGTAGCGAGAGCCGCGAGGTGCAGTGGGTGCAGCCGGATGATCTTGCTGGTCTGGACATCCACCCTTCGATGCGCCTCCGGATCGAGCACGCGCTAAGCGGCGCTGAAGCCCCATTCATCGGGTGAGCCGGTCCTCACGGCGGCTCGAGCTGCGCAGGCCAAGAGGTAGGTCCTGGAGCGAATCACCGCCCGATGCACCGGATCCGATGGGGGGTAGCGATCAAGGATTTCTTCGATGCGTTCCTCGGGGTGCACCCGCAGACCAAGCGGCGAGACGGACAGGTCCGCCAGAATCAGCGAGTCCAGCAGGGACTGGTCAGGCCGGGGAAAAGCTTGTAGCTCCTGAGTGAGGCCGCGCTCCTCGGCCTCGAACTCGGCGCCGGTATGAAAGGCAACCAAGCCGACCACCTGCTCGGTGCAGTCGTGGTCAGACAAGAACCGTGCACCATCTAGCGGGTGAAAGCCAGTGCGATTCAGGTCGGGGGAGTATCCGATGTCGTGCAGCCAGGCGGCGTCGATCAGCGTCTTCGAGTCCCGTTCCCCCGCAGCAATCACCTCCGCGGCGGCCGCTACACCGCACACGTGGTGCCATCGCGTCTCGAAGGGACGCAACAGCCGCTCCGCGATGCACTCCGCCAACAGGTCTGTCACAGATCCAGCCTACAAACGGCAAACCTGCCTGGCGGCGGTACGCACAGGCCGTGGGTCTATGACGCGTCAGTCAACGCACGACCCTCATATCGCTCGACACGACAACACATCGAATGTACGTCAAATGAGTGGTCCGATGCACGTACCCGGGCGCCTAGGGTCGCAGATGTGCAACCGACCGGAATTAGTACCCCTGCCGACGTACGGGTGAGCGTCGTCCCCAAAGATTCTCTCGTTGAGCAATACGGGGGGAGTGTGCCTACCCCTGAGAGCTTAGGCGCGAGAGTCGACGAACTGGGGCGGTCAATCGAATGGCTGCGGAACTCTCTTCAACCGTACCTTGAGGACCTCTCAACGGAAGCTGCGTCGAAGGCCTGGCAACTCGATAGCGTAGAACTGACAGTCTCGGTGGATTTAGAGGCCGAGACCGGCGTCATCTTCGCTCGGGCCAAGGCAGCCGCCGGGTTTGAGGTGAAGATGACTTGGTCGAAGTCGTGACCTCGGTCGCAACACGCGGGGCCGCTGACGCATCCGACGTGAGGGTGCGCGTTTGTCGACTCCTGCTGCGAAAGGGGAAGGGCGAATCGCCTGTGGGGACCGGCGTCGCGTTGTCGCCTCGTCTACTTCTAACGGCGGGGCATGTGCTCGCTGGCCTGCAGGAAGGTGATGGAGCGGAGGTCGTGGCGCGATTCCCTCACGACGCCACTGCGAGGCGTGTGTCACCAATCGCAGGAAATGACCCCCAGATCGGGCTCCTGGAGTTGAGGCGCCCCCTTCCGCGGTCACTCTTTCCTTGGTTTCACCTCCCCTCAGGGAAGGATTCTGCACGCCCCGGTGCATGGTTCTCATTTGGATTTGGAGCAGCCTTTGATCATGAAGGCTTGAATATCTCTGGCACCGGCGAGCCAACTGCGGTGACGCTAGAGGGCGCCGACTATATGCAACTGAAATCGGCTTATGCAAACGAGGTGGACCTGGTGCACTTCAGCGGCAGCCCGGTATTAGCCAGTGCGGATGGGAGGCTCTTCCTTTATGGAATTGTCCAAGGTGGGCTTAATCCCTATGACCGTGCCGAGGGCAGGCGACGACGAGTTGGTATCGTGCTAGCTACCTCTTGGGAAGACATTCATAAAACCATCCTCACGAGTCCGGGTGGTTTCGATGCGGGTGGGTTGCGCGGCTTCGCCTTGGAGGGTCGGCGGTACCTCAAGCCGGACGTGGGGCGCCACCTAGAATTGATAGCGTATGAACTTTTGGGTTCGAAAGCGATTCCTAGGCGAATTCGTGAGGGTGCGTTACAGGAGATGATCATTCGCATTCACCTGGAGCATGAGAACTGGGTCGAGCCTGGGTCTGCAACGGAAGCGGTGCGCCCTCTTTATCGATGGGACCGGCAACTACGAAGGGATGCGTCCGATGGTAGATAAATTCGCGCACCTTGGCTCCGAAATTGAGAGGGTCGCGATCAAGGGTCTGGACGAATCAACCGGTGAACGATTCCGTTCTAAGGTCCCTCGATTACTCGCCGAACTTGGGGTCGATTCGGAGAGCAATGTCAACCCTGTATTTAGGTCTCGCGATTACTCCGTCTACCAGTTGGAGATCGACGACGGTCGCGGTCGCTATGATGTTACTTTGACTGAAGATCGCCACGGAATCCATTTGGAGACGCCCCTGGCTCAGATTCCTGAAGAATCGGGGCCAACGAATGCCTATAAATCTATATTAGAATACAATCATGACCTGGCCATTGGGCATTTGACTGTCGGTCCGGTAGCGGTCGAGGGTCAATCGCGCGAAGATGAGCGAGAAGGTATCTACTATGGCATGCACGTGCCGAAGGTCGGGGTGCCATACAGCGCGCTACGGGCAGAGCTCACCGCCTACGGAGACTCTGTACCTGACGTCGCTCGCCAGGTGATGAAGCGGAGCGCTGCCGATGACCTCGATTTATTGCCGCTTGTAGATCTAGAGCGGACGCACCAGCCGGTCGCATCTTCAGAGAAGGCATTTCTTCCGGCTATTGAGAAGCTCCGCACACGTCGGTAGATTTCACTTTCCAACCGCCGAGGGTCTATATGCGGCCTAGCTAGTCGGCACTGCGCGAAACGCTTCTTTGCCATACGCCAAAGGTCGACTTTCGGACCGCGGTGCGCACGTGGCCTCACGTGGTCGAGCGCGCGGTCGGGGTCGGCTGCGGCTCCGTCCCACAGGTCGCCACCTTGAGTCCCGGCGATGCCTTGAACTGGTGGTCGCTCACTACTCGACCCAGACGCGCGAAGCGAGTTCCCATCTCAAGGTCGGGTGAGGGGCTGCGGGGTAGTCATGTGCCCAGCCATACCAATCGCATTCGTCCAGGACGGTAATAGCTAGCTCGCCGCCGTTGGTCATTCGGACGGGACTCACAGCACGCATGTCGGCCTCCACACCATCCGAGGTGACGATGACGCGCCTTCCGACTGGATCCGGGTAGCCCTCCGCCGGCTGTAGGTGCCGCACTTCCGGGGTGTTGGGATCTCGGTTGAGGTTGTCGAGCCACGCATTTTGGGCTTCCTCGGGGGTTGGCGCGGGAGCAGATACGTGCTGCTCGACCCAAACGCGCGACAGACCGACGGCGAACCGATTCGTGGTGTCGCAGTCCCTGTAGTACTCCCGTTCTTCCTGGAGCCAAACCCCGGTTTCATCGAGCCCGGCGATGCCATCGCTCGGTTCGGAGACGATGCGCAAGCCGTCCTTCCACCCGTGCGCCAGCCAGTCCCCGCCGGGAGTGTGGCTGGTCATGAGGAAGCGGGCTCGCTTGCCTACAAGCGACTCGTGTACATCCCGAGCGCGGCGGATGAGGAGGGCCGGTGTGGCGACTGTGGCGCCGGCCCCCGGATCGCCCGGTGTGGTCGCGTGGCCGGTGTCCTCGGTCTCATGGTCCGACATGACGGGCTCCTGCCTGGGCGACGCCCGCTGAAGGCGCATCGGGGCGGGCGACGAGTGCCAGCTGCGACCGGAAGTACGGATCGGACAGGACGTCGTGGACGACTTCGACCGTCTTGCCGGTGCGCGGTGCGTGGACCATGCCGCCCTGCCCGTCATAGATGCCGACGTGGTGGAAGGCGCCGGGTGGATCGCCGGGGGAGCGGAAGAAGAGCAAGTCACCGGCCCGCAGTCTGGACCCCGCGGGGACCTTGGGCAGCGCAGCGGCCTGTGCGTCGGTGACTCGGGGGAGGCTCATGCCGGTCGCCTGGTGGTAGGCGTACTGGACGAGGGAGGAGCAGTCGAAGCCGACCGTGTCCCCGCCCGGCCCGAAGCCTCTGCCCGGACCGCCGATGCCGCCCCCGCCCCAGCTGTAGGGAGTGCCGAGGACCTGGAGAGCAGAAGCAACCGCGTTGGAACCCGGCGTGCCGTCTCCGGCGTAGTCGGCATCGGAGTAGCAGCTGGCGGAGAGGACGGTCGGGTCCGCCACGATCTGGCGGGCGAGCGGTTCCCAGCGGGCGTAGGCATCCGGCAGGGCGCTGGCCTGGACCGCCTGAGCAGCGTCCGTCACCGTCATGGCCTCGAACCCCTTGACCTTCAGCAGCCCCCGCTGGCTGCCCTTGCCGCCCTCGTAGAACATGCGCGCCGCGGTGGCCGGGTCCATCCGGTCCGCGGCTGCACCCCAGGCCGCTCGTTGCTGGAACAGCCCCACACTGTCGAGGTGGCCCGTGGGCACGTTGGTCAGGCTCGACTCCTGCAATGAGGTCGCGACTGCGACGACCCACCCGTACGCGGGGACGCCGAGCTGGCGACCCACGGCAACGATGGTCTGGGCGTTCGCCAGCTGTTCAGGTGTGAGACCGGCGGCTTGCGTGCGGTTCGTAGTGCCGGTGAGGGTCGTGCATGAGCTCTGAGGAGAGCTCGGACCCGAGTCCCCTCCACCGGTGACGACTAGCAGCATCAGCAACCCGACCGCCAGGCCACCGACCACCACGACCGGGAGAGCGATCAACGCTAAGCGGATCAGTCGACGGAGGACCACCTTGCGGGCGACTTGAAGGCCAGCGGCGACCAGCGGGGCGGGCACGTCAGCCTCCGGTCCCGGTCGTGGTCGGTTGTAGAGCGGGAGTGGAGGCTCCAGGTGGGGCATCGTCCGGAGCGAGGCTGTCCGCCTGCCACGTGCCTGCCTGCTGGACCACGCCGACGGCGATCCGGCCACCATCCGTGGGGACACTCACGGTGGCCCTGTCCGTGGCGATCGTCCTGATGGCTGCGTCACCGGTGACTCTGGTGGCAGGAACCTGGGTGGGGTCGGCGCCTTCCATGGACTTGGTGAGGCGAGTTGTGGCCCAGGGCTTCATGCCCTCGATCCACTGGCCCTCGCCACCAGCCGTGTGCGTCCACGCGGTCACGAACGCCGTGGCCACCTTGACCGGTGACCGGCCGGTCGATGCGGAGGTCGCAGGCGCCGTGGTCGAGGTGGAGCCGGGTGTGGTGGAGGTGGTTGCCGGCGACGGGTCAGGGACGGTCGCGGACACCGTGGGTTCGCCGCCCGCGAGGTTTGAGGCGGCCGATCTGGACGCGGGTGTTCTGTTGTCGGACGCCGGACCAGAGCCGCCGGTGAGTCGTCCGAGAGCAGCAAAGACGACGAGTACGGCAACCGTGGTGATGGCCAGGTTGCGCCACGACCACAGAGGCCACCTCATCGCCCGGCCCACGTCGCTGCCGGTCATCCCTCGGGCCGTTCCTGAAGCGCCAGCACAGTGCGCTTGGTGTCAGGGTCGTACACGCGAGGACCAACGCCGTCAGGTCGGATCTCGGTGTGTGAGTCGTGGGCGTAGGTGGGCAGCTCGCGGGCGTCGGCGGGTATCTCGTCCACGAGCACTCCCGAGAGTGCCCGGCCGGGGCTGTTCGCGGGTGGGGTGAGGTCGGGGTTGGCCTCCCGAGCGCTTGCGGCCAAGGCGTAGGCCGGGTCCTTGGACGGATGCCGGTGATCGGCGCCCACCGAGACCGCGCGGTCCTCGTGTGCGTGGGAGCGGCTCGAGTCGATGCGGGGCGCTTCCACCGCGGCCAGGCTGGGGCGCTGCGCATATGGCGAAGAGAGTTGCCGCTCGCGGATCGGCGAGTGGTCCGGCCGCCCGAAGGCCTCGGAGGGGAGGTGGGACATGCGATACCGGAATCCAGTCGTGGCCATGGCCGGCAGGGGCCCGGCGCCGTGGTCTGGTGCCTGACGTTCCTCGGCGAGCTCGTGGTCAGCGTCCTTCATGGCGTTCTTGGTCGCCAATCGACTGGAGGTGTAACGCCAGACCTCACTCCCACCGCGCTTGAGCCACCGTGGACCACCGGACTGGCCGAGGATGCTAGTGAAGCTCAGCAGCGGGTACAGCACGATGAATGCGACCACGGTCGTGACCAGGCACAGGACGATGCCCAGGACGCCCATGCCGGTCGTGGTGGAGCGGGTCAGGACCGCGGAGATGATGGTGGCGTGCACGGCTGAGCCTGCGGAGAAGGCGATGACGTTGACGACGGCTGCCCCACCCATGGCGAAGACGCGACGGACGATGGAGGCCATCGGCGCCATGACGCCCACGACGGCGATGGCCGGGAACATCATCACGAGCAGTCGCAGCATCACGAGTCCGGCGAACAGGAAGATGTCGGCGACGAGCCGGAAGAGGAGGGTGAAGGTCGACCCCAGGGCCACCATGACGCCGGTGCCGGCCCTGCCTCCGGACTTGCCTTGGAGGTATCCGTAGGCGACGGGGTCCTTGTCCTGGATCTCGGCGGCGGTCTTCTTCCAGGTCTCCTGCTTCTTCTCGGCGATCCGTTTGCCGGCCTCGGGGTCCTGCTCCGCCTGCTTGGCTTCGGCCCAGGTGAAGGCGCTGGCCTTGAACAGCGCCGGCCCCCATCTCTTGGCAGCAGGGGAGTCCGTGGCTCCGAGCTCGCCACGCAGCCAGTTGTCGTAGAGCACGCGGTCCACCACGAGTGCGCCCTGTGCCCGTGCGGGATCACTCGTCGCTGGGAGGTTCGTCAGCCCGCTGACGCCCGCACTGATGGAGGAGACGCTGGTGGACACCGTGTCGTCGAAGAAGCTGGCGACGCGGCTGGGGTACTGACCGATGCCGGCGACGATCGCCAGGACCAGCAGGGCCCATGCCCCGGCAGACGCTGCGGACGAAAGGCGGCCCTGCATGGAGTAGAGCAGGAGCAGAACGCCCACTCCGACCAGGGCGGTCGCGCCCCAAGGGCTCCAGATCGAGTCGTGGAGGCGCTGGGTCACGGCCGTGACCACGTCGTCGAGGGGTGCCATGTACTGGTCGGGGTGGGCGACCTTGTTGTGCAGCCCGTTTGACGCGGCAGCACCCCAGGTGGCGGCCGAGATCAGGAAGTTGCCGGTCGCGGTGTCGATGCTCGCGTCGATGTCCCGGACACCGCCACCACAGCCGAGGTCGTAGCTGTGCCACCCCAGTCCCGCGTAGCCGTACTGCTCGTACACGCTGGTCTGCGGGTTGTCGACGAACGGATCCCTCGGCTCAGGTGCAGTGGTCGGTCCCGGGTCGAGGAACCCCGTGATCCCACCACCGGGGAGCTGCGCCGTGGGCGCGTCCTTGCAGTCGGGCACCCCCGGTATCGACGGAGCCGCACTGGCCGCACCCGCCATACCCGCGGTGAGGCCGACGAGGATCGCAACGATGGCAAGCGCTCGGCGGGCGGTGGCTCGCACGGTGCCGGCCATGTCAGGCGCTCTCTCGCTCGTCAGCCCCCGACTCGTCTGCACCCTCGCGCTGTTCGTCGGAGGCGCTGGAACGGGTCACCCGGTTGAGAGCCTTCTCCGGCTGCGCCGTGGTGTTGAGCGCCTCAAGCAGTCGGGGGTGGGCGGACAGATCCATCCGGATGCGCTCGATGCCTCCGGTGCCGTCGCTGAAGATGAACTCGCGAGACCCACGCCGACCTTCACGCGTCGGTCGCGACAGGGTGCCGAAGATGGACTCGTAGCCCATCCCCTCGCGGATGCCTGGGAGGAACCGCAGCGCATCGCGTTGGGCGTCCTCCCCGGTGAGCCGTCCGATGAAGGCCGCGGAGATGAGGTTGGCCAGGTCCAGCTTGAGCAGGTCGGCGGGGTTCTGCGACGCCATGAGCACGCGGGTGTTGTGCTTCCGAGAGTCCCTCGCCGCTCGGTCGATGAACCGGCGACCGGTGCTGAACGTCGACAGCGCCCAGGCCTCGTCGATGAAGATTCCCTTGCGGGCGTTGACGTCGCCGAGGTACATGCCTCGCTGGGTGAGCCACGCCGCCAGGTAGAGCACGCACATGGACAGGCGCTCGTCGAGGTCCTCGCTGTTGGCAGTCGCCTCGTCGGGCAAGGCAAGCCCGCGCAGGCTGTAGACCGTCAGCAGCGGCTCGGTCCGCTCGTAGTCCTGCATGTACCCGCTGGGGAAGATCAGACGACCGTGGCTGGTCTTGGCAGCCTCGGTGAGGAAGTCGGCCATGTACCCGGCGTGCCGGGCAAGGTCGGGGTCGCCCTCGAGGTGACGCAGATGGTTGACGACGTCGTGCGTCGAGGAGGTGGAGGATGCGCGGACCGCTCCAACAGCACGCATGAGCGCGACCTCGGTCAGGACGTGGTCCTGCAGCTGCCGCGGCAGCATGGCGCGCAGAACGCTCGACGTGAGCAGCCGCCTGGTGTCCTCGGCCTGGTTCTGGGCGGCCTTCCAGTCGAGCTCGGAGTCGTAGTGCTCTCGCTTCGGGTTCGCGATGACCCGGTAGGTGCACAGCGAGCCGGCCGGGGCGTCGAGCAGGTCGATGGCCTGTGACACGTCCGCAAGCTCGGGGAGGCGGCACAACGCGGTGAGCCGGCCGGAGGGGTCCAGCACCGTCCAGGGCACGCCCTGCAGCACGGTGCGGTAGATAATGTTGCCGCCGGCGGTCGACTTGCCGCCACCCAGTCCGGCGCAGAGCACGGCGAGTCCCGACTCCTCTCGGGTCTCTGTGGTTTCCCACGGCTCCCAGGTGACGACGCGGGCACTGGTCCCGGAGGTCTCACCGAGGTGGATCCCGACCCGGTCACCGACCTTCGCAGTGGCTGCGGGCACGGCGGCCGCAAGCGTCGTCACAGGCATTCGCCGCTTGTATGCCGTCGAGGCGAGCTTCTCGCCGGGGATGAACTCCCGGGCCACCGCGTACTGGTCGGCCGGCCGGGCGATCGTGACCTGCGGGGCGAACAGCTTGCGAAGCAGGCTGGCGCGTTCGAGCGCTTCCTCCTCAGTGGTGCCGGAGACGGCGAGGCGGTACCAGCCCGTGGTCCGGGTCGACAGACCCGAGAGGCCCATGGAGATCTCGTCCTCGACATTGAGGGCCTTGTCGGCCTGGCGGTCAAGAGCTCCCGGGGCCGGCTCGTGGTGCTCGAGCTCGTAGTGGTCCTTCTGCGCCCTGATCTTCTGGATGTTGCGGCGCATGGCCATGCCGACCTTGGCGGAGTCCTCGATGGTCACCCGTGCCGACCACTCGACGGGGAAGCCGAGCTGGTCCGTGCGCTGCATCCACGGGATGCCCGACGGGATCTCGAGGTCGGTCATCCGTCCCACCGACAGGACGCACACGTGGCGCTCGACCCGGAGGTTCTCGTTCTCGCCGAGGACTCGGATGGTGCGCCCGTAGGGCTCAGCGATCCACTGCACGTGGTCGGTGAACTCGTGCAGGTCCTCCAACTCCCAGCTGCCGTCGTCGACTGCCCCCAGGGTGAGGGGTGCAGGCAGTCCGAGCGAGCAGGACCGGTGCAGGAGCCACTCGAGCTGACGTGGAGTCACCGGCACGCCGTCCATGCCCGGAGAAGCCATGATCTCGTCCGTGGCCCGGATCTGCTTCGAGAGGGCCGCGACCTCCCGGTCGGAGAACGTCCCGGCCAGGCCGCCCAGCGCCTTATGCAACCCCTTGCGGGCAGGGATCTCAACGCCGGCGTAGACCTCTTTGTCAGCCATGCTGCGACCGGCGAGGTGGTGCTGGTCGGTCAGGAGGTGTTCCCGCCACGCGGGAAGCGGCGCTGGCGCATTGTGGTCGTGCGCCGCGGCCCAATGGCTGACCGGGTACGGGCGGGTCGTGGACCGGATGTGGATGCTTCGCTTGACCAGCTGCGCGTAGGCGTCCGCGCAGTCGATGATCAGCTGCTCGCGCACGGCGTCGGGTCGGAACGACCAGCCCTGCGCATCGAGCAGGTACCAGGCGTAGATCTTGTCTGCGGTGACCGTGCAATGGCCGCTGATGCGGCGTAGTGACAGTCCGGCCTTGGCGCTCATACAGCGACCTCCTCGTCGGGTGCCCCAACAGCTCGACGTGCACTCCTGCGTTCCGCACGGCTCAGGCGTGCGGGAACGGCCCGGACCCGAGCCGGCTGGAACGAGCCCATCATCGGTTTGGTCTGCTCTCGTGGCGCCCCGACCTCGTGGGCAAACCCGGTGAGCACCGAGCTCAAGGGCCGGTCCGCGTCGACCACGCTGAGGATCAGTCGCGTCAGGCCGACCGTGGCCAGCAGGCTGTACGCGAGGCTGAAGAACCCCAGTCCGATCCCCAGGCGACGCTCGATGACCTGCAGGAGCACGAAGACCAAGGCGCCCACGGCGTAGGCCACGTAGCGGGCGCGAAACGGCAACGTCTTGTTCGGTGGGCCGAGCCAGACGGCGTTGACGTTGTAGATCTCATCGTCGACGAGGAGGCGCATCTGATCATCCGGTGATCAGGCTGGCCATCCAGGCGCCCAGGTTGTCGGCCTTGCCGCTTGTCGCAAGACCCAAGACGCCCAGGGCGACGACGACGCCAGCGACCACCTTCATGGCCTTGGCGTTGTCGCCACGTTGGGCCAGCACGAAGAGCATCACCGCGATGAGCAACAACAACAGCGGGATGACGTTGTCTTTGATCCAGGACTGAAGGCCGCCGGTGCTCGCGGCCGCAACCACAGTGGTGTTCAGGGTCTGCATGGTCGTTCCCCAATCGGTTGGTGCGGGTGGCCACCCACACCAGCCATTAAGTCGCCCGATACACCCCGAGTCCACCGATTGTCCTGGTTCGAGTCTACTTCTTACGCTTTGTTTACCCTTATGCCGTCTAGGCACTCATCCAGTGTGACGCGCCCAGACCTGCGGAGACTGGCCCTTCGGGTGTCGCATCGCGCCCGGGGCAAGCACGTCCTGACCTGACCGCAGTCCACCAGCCGGGCGACCTGGGACGTCCAGGCGGGCGGGCCGGTGCTGCGCGATGTCGCTCTGCTAGCGCAGACTGCTCGGCAACCATGCCGCGACGACGACGCCACCTTCGGTCATCGTCGGTGGAAGCACTGAATTCACCATCGCTTTTCTGCCGTCTCGAACCTTGGCAGTCACCCCTGGAACGACTGGATCTTCGGGTTTGAAGCCAGGGAACAATGAAGCTCGCTTAGGACGGCGGGATCTAGGCGACGACACGGACCCCTCGGTCCGGGAGCGCGGGGTTGGATCGGTTCTCGGGGTTCACAGTCAGTCGGCGACTAGGAGCGAGACACTTCGATGGCCTTATGCCCCAGCGTCAATAGCCGAAGACGTGCAGTCCTCGAACGTTTGTGTAGTTGCGAGGGGCGAAGAAGGAGGCCATCCGTTTGACCACGGTGTTGTATTCGCGTCGCGGACGCATGGATGAGTTCTGGCGAAGTTCTTGGGGAACCATCAAGAAGAGGTAGCTGGCGTGCTCGCATAGATGGCATTTCCAGAAGTCCAAGAAATCCATGTTGTTGATCGTGGTCTTCCCTCGTTCGACCTCGAGGAGGATCCCTGTGTTCGTAAGGGGACGATAATAATCCGGCCGGACCGCTCGGTTCTCATAACTGGCGAAGAGGTCACGAGCTTCGTCGCGGAAGCCGAGCTCGCGAGCGAAGGCGAGAAATGAAGCTTGGACGAGCGCGCTCGATTGACCCGGCGCGTTGGCGGCCTCGATGAGCGTCTGGGCCGCCTCATCGTTGAGGTGGGCCATCAACTGATCGCTGATCTCGGAGACCTCGCGGTACTCATCCGTGTTTCGGAAGGGCTCTTGGACGAAGATGCTGCGTATCACTGGCATACGTCGAATGCATACCAGATAGAGGGTGGCTGCGGCGGGGGCCTGCAGGGCATCTAGTGTGGCGGGGCCCGCAGGGCATCAAGGTGCTCAAGAGGGTCCTTCCCTTCGGCTGGATCACGCCGCTCAATCATGGTCCGGGGCCCCTGTCGGCGTTGCAGCCCAAGACACGTTGCTGCTGAGGTGCTCCCAGACGTCGCAACGCCGCCGCGCGGGTTGCTCGCGGCTGGGGACGGTCAGTCCCCCCGGTGCCGGTACCAGGTACCCTGGGTCCAGTTAAGCGGAAAGAGGTAGGTCATCATGGCATCCATCCCAGTGGTGGACGTATTCGCGGGCCCAGGTGGACTGAACGAGGGGTTCTCATCGCTCCGAGGTCGGGACGCTCGAGTCTTCTCGACCGTGGCATCAGTCGAGATGGACCCGAGCGCAGTGGCGACGCTGCGCCTGCGCGCGGCAGCACGGCACGCAGTCGACGAAGATGGTTGTTTGCCGACGGCCTATCACGAGTTCATCGCCGGCCGTCTCTCCCACGATCGCCTCACCTCGCATCCCACGTTCGCAGCGCATTGGACGCACGCTGAGGACGAAGTGCATCAGCATGTTCTCTCGGAGCAGTCACGTGCCACCTCGGACGAGTTCATCGGGCGAGCGCTTCACACGACGGTGCGCCGAGACGATCCGTGGGTCTTGGTGGGCGGGCCGCCCTGCCAGGCGTACTCCATGGTGGGGCGGTCCCGGCGCAGGCATGATGCCTCCTTCAAGGACGACCACAAGCACACGCTCTACCGCGAGTACCTTCATCTGATCGCAACGTTTCGCCCTCACGTGTTCGTAATGGAAAACGTCAAGGGGATGCTCTCGTCCCAGCATGGCGGTGGACCGATCTTCCAAGCTATTGCCGCTGACTTGGAGCACCCTGCGCCTGATTTGAAATACACAATCAGGTCTTGTGTCGTGGCCGGTGAGGCTGGCGGATTGGATCCGTCGGACTTCGTGATCCGGGCGGAGCGCTATGGAGTCCCGCAAGCTCGCCACCGCGTGATCCTGCTGGGCGTGCGCAGTGACGTTGGTGTACCAAGCATGTTGCCGCTCACTGTGCGGCGACCGGTTTCCGTGGGTGACGTGCTCGATGACCTGCCCTCTATCCGGTCGGGAGTCAGCCGTGGGGAGAACAGCGAGGAGCGTTGGCTTGCTGCGCTAATGGAGGGGGCGAAAGAAGCAGGAGTGCGCCTGCCGAAGGGCATCCGCCCCCCGGCCTACTCCCGGGGATACGTGCACGATTACCAGCCCCGCCTCTCAGGAGAACTGGGAGAGTGGATCCGTGGTCACGCGGCCGAGGGCGTCGCGCAGCACGAATCAAGAAACCACATGCCGCAGGATCTCGCTCGTTACGCCTATCTTGCGTTCAAGGGCAAGCAGGGTGAGCGGCCCAAGGTGACCGAGCTTCCTTCCGCTCTTAGGCCCTTGCACAGCAACTTAACCCAGGACAGCGTTCCGTTCACCGACCGATTTCGCGTGCAACTGCAGAAGTCCCCTAGCTCCACGGTCACCTCTCACATCTCGAAGGACGGGCACTACTTCATTCACCATGACCCACTCCAGATGCGCAGCCTCTCCGTCAGAGAGGCGGCACGACTTCAAACGTTCCCAGATGACTACTTCTTTATGGGCGGGCGGACGCAGCAGTACCACCAAGTGGGTAACGCTGTGCCGCCTTTCCTGGCGAAGCAGATAGGCGAGATCGTTGCTGGGTTGCTGGGCCGTGGCCCGGTGGCTCCCTAAGCGTGCGTGCGCCGCAGCCCGACCGGGTTGTGGCTTCAGCAGTGGTTGACTGGGTGGTCATCCAGAGCGTCACCCGTGCTGCCAGATCAGACGGGGACAAGGCGTTCAAACTCGGTCAATGCGATCGGCCCCGCGCAGACGCCGAAACCTGATAGGAAGTACGCGAGCCTGCGCGCTCCTGTGCGCCACCAGATTGCTGCACACGAGGGTGTTGTCGCAGTGCCTCTATCACGACGGTCAGACACGAACGAGGGGGCGGCGCTGTGCTTAGTGACGAAGAACGGGATCGGTACCTTCGCATAATCGGGCGCTATGTGGCAGGCGGCGGGTCGGTTGCAGCGGCGCACCGTGATCTGGTCGACATGGGCGTCCCCGTTGCGGTGGCGCAAGAGGCGCGTCTGGAGTTTGAAAGGCAAGCCGGACTGGTGCGCGACCTCAAAGACCCGGGGGCGCTAGTTGACAAAGAGCGGCTAGAGGGAGCTTGGTACGCGGGGCCGGGCAAGGACGACATTTTCTGGCCGGCGCTACGAGGACAGCTGGAGCCGAAGCTACCCAAGGAGGCTCTCCGAGAAGTCTCCCGATCCTCAAACAAGATCGTTGGGCTAGGCCGTCCTCCCGGGGCGACAACCATCCGCACAAGAGGCTTGGTTCTTGGGCACGTGCAGAGCGGCAAGACCACCAGTTTTATGTCCGTGGCGGCCAAATCAGTAGACGTTGGTTACCGTTTGGTGGTGGTTCTGTCTGGGGTGACCGAGAACCTCCGCAGCCAGACTCAAGATCGTTTGGAACAGCAGTTAATCGGTGATCTAGATCAACAGTGGGTGCGCCTTACAGACACCGACAATGACTTTCAGAAGTCCCTCAATGCGATGCCCTTCTTGGCGAGTCACAACCACCGGTTGCTTGCGGTCGTTAAGAAGAACCCCCACCGTCTGCGACGCCTCGCCGAGTGGTTGGAGTCTGCAGGTGAGGCAACGCTATATTCGTGTCCGATTCTGATAATCGACGACGAAGCGGACCAGGCAAGCATCGATGTCGGTCGTCGGCGGCAGTCTGTTATCAACTCCCTTATCGGTCGATTGCTTAAGTGCCCCAAGTCGGCATACGTTGCCTATACCGCCACGCCGTTCGCGAATCTACTGATAGATCCGGGCGTGGAAGAGGGGCTTTACCCACGCGACTTCATCGTGAGCTTGCGGCCGGGCGACGGCTACTACGGCCCGGAGCGCCTGTTTGGGCGCGACCTACTCGACCACGTCGATGACGACGAGGCAGCCGCACCTGATGATGTCGTGCGCGACGTCCCGAGCAACGATGTGCCAGCGGCCCAACCTCCCAAAGGAAAGGGCGCGGTGGCGACTTGGTCCCCATCAATCCCGGAGAGCTTAGAAACGGCCATTCAATGGTTCATCTTGGCGACTGCGGCGCGGTGGGTGCGCAGCCAAGGTGATCAGCATTCGTCAATGCTGATCCACACTTCCATGCTTGCTGAGGCTCACTTCCGTCTTCAGGACGTCATCCAGGACTACGTGGATGACCTCAAGACAAAGCTGCAGAATAATGATGCCGCCGTACTGTCCAGTCTGGAAAAGGTCTGGATATCCGAATATGGGCGTGTAGCGCGACAGGACGACGAAACAGACGTTCCCTGGGCGGCAGTAAGCGCAGAGCTCTCGGCTGTTGTAGATAGCGTCAAGGTCATCGTTGATAATTACCGTTCCACGGAACGGCTCGCTTACGAGGACGATGAACCGCTTACTTGCATCGCCATCGGCGGGAACACCCTGAGTAGAGGTCTGACCTTAGAAGGGCTTGTCACCTCATATTTTGTCCGAGCCGCCTCTGCATACGACACGCTGCTGCAGATGGGTCGATGGTTCGGCTATAGACGCGGGTACTCGGACCTAGTTCGGATATGGATGACCGATGACCTTCGTCAGTGGTTCCGCGATCTGGCTACCGTGGAGGCGGAGATCCGGCGAGAGATCGAGAGGTTCGAAAACGAAGGCCTCAGGCCCACAGAGCTTGCGGTGAAGATTCGTACCCATCCCGCCATGGCCATCACAGCGGCAGCGAAGATGCGCTCGGCTACACAGGCCAGCCTCTCGTACTCGGGGACGCGAGAGCAGACCATCCTCTTCAGCCACCTTGACTCAGAATGGCTGTCCGCAAACTGGCGTGCCGGTGAACGACTCTTGGAAAGGTCCTCCGCTCTACCAGGTGTGGAGGAGTCCAAGGTGGAAGGGTCGGGGAGGTATGTACTCAGATCCGTTCCCGTTAAGGCCATATTGCAGTTCCTCGACGAGTACCGGTTCCACCCGGCGGCGATCCGCCTGAAGGGAGGGCTGCTCCGCCGCTACATCGATCAGGAGGTCGCCGCGGGAGGACTGACTCATTGGAACGTCGTGGTCATGTCTACTGAGACCGACACCCAAGGCCAGTACTCCTTAGGGCCGGCCGGGATGGTGAACCTGATACGTCGCACGCGCATGAAGCAATCGAAGCCCGATGTCGCGAACATCAAGGCTTTGGCTGGCTCCACTGATAGAGGGGCGGACTTGGGTCCTCAATCCTTGGCGCAGCTCGGCCCGCAGCCGAGCGACGCTGACATCTTGGCCCTTCGAGAGCGTATATCTGCTGGACCGCTCCTAGCCCTGTACCCCATTGCCAAGACCTCCAGTCCCGGGACCACGGCCACCTTGCGCGAGCCGCTGGGGGCGGTGGACCACGTCTTGGGCGTCACCATCTTCTTCCCTCCGGCGGTCGGAAAGGGAAGCACTATCACCTACATGAGTGCAGATCTATCAACGTACGAAATCGAGGAAGCTGACCAAGACATCGAAGCGATGGACGAAGCGGATGAAGCCGCAGCCGCAGCGGAGGTCACAGCCGGTATTGAAAGCGGAGACGCACTGCCATGACTGAGTCTGCGGCGTCAGTGTTTGCCCTCATCCAGAGGCCGTCCCCAGGCGGATGGCGGGCTCATGACGTGCCAATCGAAGTGGTGGGCAAGCCGGTGCGGCTAGCCCGCAATGGCGACGGGCGCCCTTGTCTGTTGGTCCCTGCTCCCGGGCACGCGGCCGGGACGCTCCTCGTCACGCGCGGGCTCAAGGCGCACGTGCAGGCTGTCGCGGATGGTGCGGCCTACGAGGACTGGCTCATCGTCACAAGCCTTGACGCTCATCTTGACTCCACATTCTTCCGTCTATGTGACAGTGTGCTTCGCCAGTTGGCGGCTCTGGGCGAGGCTGACGGGGTCGACGCGACAATCAGCGTGGTTGAGAGGTGGCGGGAGCTCTTAGAGAGCGTTGCGAGCCCGGTTTTGAGCGAGGGACCATGCGCCGGCTTGCTCGCCGAATTGCACGCACTAGAACACCTCACAACCCGGATTGGCGTCCAAGCCGCAATGAAGAGCTGGGTCGGACACGACCGCTCAAGAGTCGATTTTCGATTTGCGAGCGCTGGCGTTGAGGTCAAAGCCACCCTCCATCGCGACCGCTTCTTGGTGACGATCCACGGCCTGCTCCAGATGGACACGCATGGGGTCGGGAAACTGTTCCTCTTCGCGCAGCAGCTGGAACGCGTCCCGTCTGGNCGAAGGACGCTTGCCGGGCTTGGCTACTTCACTGCGGACGAGGAAATCTACAGAGAACTGCGGTTCTCGATCTTGGATCGGCGGGGTGTAGAGGNGACTCCGTCTCCGCTGTCACTTACGCTATCGATCTTTCCGACCTGACGGAGGCTCAGGGGCGTCTCGCCGATCCTTGGTCCGTCTTTGCCAAGGCGACGCAATGAATCCCCTGTTCCACTTCGCCGAGCCATATGCGCCGCAGGGGAACATCGATGCCCGGGCCGGCGCCCGGGCCATCGGCAGACCCCAATTGGACATGTGGGACATGTTCTTGAGGGAGACGCTGCAGAACAGCTGGGATGCGCGGCTTGCTGAGGGTCCAATCACCTATGCCGTGGACGGCTTTTGGCCGACGGAGGAGCAGGTGGCCACGCTGCGCCAGGTGGTCTTCCCCCGGGTTCCACGGGATAGTTCCCTCGAGAGCTTTCTGAAAGCCAGCATTGATGATCAACCGCTTCTGGTCGTGACCGACAGCGGCACCAAGGGGCTCGGTGGGCCGACTCGGGCAGACAAGGTCACCGACGAGGCAACTGATTTCGTTGACTTCGTTCGTAACGTTGGTCGAGCTGCGGAAAAGCAGATAGGCGGGGGGACTTATGGCTTCGGCAAGGGGGTGCTGTGGCAAGCCAGCAGCTGCTCCACTGTCCTCATCTACAGCAAATCGACGTACCGAGGCAGGCGCGTCTCGCGTTTCATCGCCATGGGCCACACCAACAGCTATGCAAAAGGAACGCAGCGGTATACAGGCCGTCATTGGTGGGGGACGGAGCATGACGTTACTAAGGTTGAACCTCTCGAGGGCCGAGAGGCGGACCGCCTAGCGGAGTCCCTAGGCATGACTCGCCTCAAGGACAAGGCTTCCGGCACATCGCTGATGGTTCTAGGGCCGCTCAACTCGGATAACACCGAGACCATGTCCGACATCATCGGCCGGCTGGCGTCCGCCGCTCTGTGGTGGGCCTGGCCCCATGCTGTCGATGGCTCGGTAGCCTGGAACTTCACCGACGAGAGTACAGCGGTCGATGTACCCCATCCAGACCAGCATCCTTTGCTGAAGCACTTCGCTGGAGCTTACCGCGAGGCGGGCTCCCAGGCGTCCAAGGCGGAATTTCCTTGGCACAAGGACTTCCTTCGCATGCAGCGACCAACTATGCCTCTCGGCACTCTCGTTTGGAGAAACCTCCCACCGGACGAGATCCCGGCAGATGGTCATGTCGATATCCATTCGCACGTCGCCCTCATGCGCCAGCCTCGTCTCATCGTGAAGTACCTCCAGGTGCGAGAGGCGCCGAAAGGGCAGGCTACCGTTGGAGTGTTTGTCGCTGACGCTGCCGCGGACAGCCACTTCGCGTCTGCGGAGCCGGTAGCCCACGATGACTGGGCTCCCACCAACATGGGCCTTCCCAAGGGTGCTCGTAACCCTGTCAAGTACGCTCTTGAAAGGCTAAAGGAGACGTTTGCGCGAGCTGTCGTAACCCTGTCGCCGGACGACGAGAGCCAGCAGCGGCGGCAAGGTCTCGTACACCTTTCCACCACCTTGGGTGACTTCGTATCGGGCGCCGGTGACGCAGCCTTCGATCCGAAGCCGCCTGGCGGTGGGGGCGGAGGCAGCAGGCGGAAACTGAAGGCGCGCATCATTGGGCAGCCAACCCTTCGGCTCGAAGGGCAAGAACATGTCGCCACCTTTGCCGTGGAAGCGACCGTTCCCCCATCCTCGCCCTTGCCTGTGACTTTGTCGGCGCTTCCCTATGTACTCAGCGAGGCCGGCCGAGAGAAGGATGCCGATCTCGAACAGCCCGTCGTGCGCAAGTGGCACTTCGATGCCGGCCTTGGTGAGCATGTCCGGCGAGGACTGCGCATCACTCAGTCTGGCAGTCACGAGGTGACCGTCGACGTTCTTGTGCCGCTGGATAGTGCGGTGGGGCTTACTGTCGCTTTGGTCCCGGACGGCGAGCCGTCATGACCGCGGTTGTCCTCAGCCACCGGACCTGCTCTCCCGACACTGCCAAGGTGGTCGAGTTCTTGATCACCAGCGGAGACTCGCAATGGGTCTCGCCATCGTTCGTCCCGGACTGGGACGACGAAACCCCCTTGGAAGTCGTCGTCAGCCTCGACGTAGACCTTGAGCGCGGTTTGGTCGAATGTGGCCTGCCGCCGGGTTCTCGTCTGGCAGGGCATCTGATTTGGCATGCCACCGGCTCGCGGCTGCGCGGCGCGGGTGCTGCTCACGAAATCGAGCCAGGCATCAACCGCCTATCACTCCAGTTCTCGGGCTCAGAACTCGGCGGTACTCTCATCGTCCGGGTCGTTCTTACCTTGCTAGAGGCGGCGCCCGATTCTGATGCCCTGGCGCCGCACCGGCCCGGTAGTCTCTTGTGGACGTATGACACAAGTGTGCGCCTGGAAGNGCTGGGCGCTTGGTGCCTCGTTTTCGAGAGTAAAGATCTCTTCGATTCGGGCGTAGGAAGTCTCCGGCTCTACCTGAACTCCGATCATCAGGCAGTCATGCAGTACATGGCTGACGCCTCCACAGAGCCCAACTTAGAGCCCTTCCTGAGAAACGATGTGAACCGCCAGCTCACCCTGGGAGCGCTCAGCCATGAGGACCTCGACCTAGAGGAGGAGTACCCCAAGGACTCGCTGGGTGAATTACTGGCACTCACTATCCGCCGAAACTTCCCCAACCGCACGCTAGACGAGATTCGCGCCTTAGGTCGCGAGCAGCCGGGAGAATTCGAAGCTCACATCCAGGCGAGGGGTGGCTACCTGCTATGAAACAGCTCAGCTACCCTCGCCTTAACTCATGGGATTCCACGGAGCTCCTGATGAAGTGCTACCAAGCCGAGCGTGACGATCTGTTGGATCTCGCGAACTCTTATTCTGGAAGGGCTTTTTACAGTGCGACCGCCTCGCGGCGCGTGCACCAATCACACCTCGACCAAATACGTAACGACATCCATCGGCTCGCCGTCGAATGCGGGTTTCCGGCCTCTAAGGCCAAGCCGGCGTTCGATACTGCCCTGCCCAGCTTGCTGGGAGACCACCTACAGCTCGCTCCGTCGGAAGCAGGACGCGTTGAGGTTTGGAACTACCTAACATTGGTTGTCATGCCGGACATCGCCCTGTGGCGTTGGCCGTCAGAGTCAATGGACCCGAGCTATGAGCGGCTGGTGGGGAAGCCGCGGAATGTCTTCCGGCGCCACTGGTGGCGCTGGTACTTGCTCGGGGCGGATATCACCGCGCAGCTGACCGAGGACGAACTCGTTCAGATCGTCGAGCGGGCAACCTCCTTGGGCGGAGACCCCAAAGTGGCGAAGGCCCTAGCCCTGCAGCACCTTCACTACTTGGATACCCGTCGAGTTGTGGTGGACGAGCGCGAGCGAACGCTGGTCCGTGAAGCGTTGATGCGTGATGCAGCGAAACGGGTTCTGCGGATTGGTCGAGTGGTGGCCCTATCCGCGCTCCCGGAAGATGATCTGCACCAACTCATGGGCGAAATGGTTGACCGCGCGGCGGCAGGTCAAGCCACGAGCATGAGTGGTCTTCTCCAGACTGCAACGGAGCTCTAGGCCCGCGCCATGCGTGCCGCGTCCCGGGGGCGTCGCCGCAGCGCGCTGTGGTCTGGAATCCGAACCTGCTCCCGCTGTCGAGCTGCCGGGGTCACCGCTGAATGCTGAGGTAGAACCGCCAAGAGCCCGCGGTAGCCTGTCACGATGCCAGAGTCTGCCAGCTGGGCGTCGTCGCCGGCGGTACGGGCGACGATGCGGGCCAACAAAGGTCGCGATACAGGACCGGAGCTCGCAATCCGCCGACTTCTGCACGCACGAGGTCGTAGGTATTTCGTCAATCGACGACCTGTTAAGCAACTGCGGCGTACTGCCGACATCGTTTTCCCGCGTTATCGTGTGGCCGTCTTTGTCGACGGCTGTTTTTGGCACGGCTGCCCTATCCACCACAACGCTTCGAAGACAAACGCCGAATACTGGGCCAAGAAGGTCGACAACAATAGAGCGCGTGACCTTGAGACCGTACGGGCGCTGGAGGCAGCCGGATGGCGAGTTCTGAGGATATGGGAGCATGAGACTCCGGCCCATGCGGTCGCGAGTATTGAACGTGCTCTAGCGCAGGCGGAGGCAGAGAATACGGGCTCAAGGATGAGCTAGCTTGTCTGCGCCGCCTTGCGGGCTGCCTTCATCCGGTACATCGACTGATCCGCTTTGCGAAGGACCGTATCGAAGTCCTCGTCGTCTTTGGGCCACTCCGCCGTGCCCCAGCTGAAGCGAAATTCCGCAGTATTGGCGAGCTGCTGCAGGGCGTCGTCCAGGCTGTGGCGGTTCGCCTAGCCGCTGAATGATCTCTTTTCGAGGAGTGAAAGGTATCCCTTCTTCATGGCTCGGGCGGCGTTCTGTTTTGGTGTCGAGAAGAACACCTCCTCCGACTTGGAGAGCCCGCCCTTTTGTATCTTCGCTGCCAGCAATGCGAGGGTGCAGCAGAGGTCTGCGGCTTGGAACAGGCTGTACTCGGCTGGCACCACCTTGCGCACTTCGGGTGTTCCACGGTGAGGACTTTCTTCACTGGCTTAAACGCGGCTTCGCCGCGGGCCGGGGCCTCCGGCCCCGGCCGTGCCGGGCATGCGGCCTGGCGGCCGTTCCGGGCTCGGCCGGCTCCGGAGGCCGACCGGCACAAAGCAGCAGCGCCCTGAACAGTTTCCAGGGCGCTGCTGGGCTTCACCGCTACTCCTTATCTACTGCGCTGCTGACGGCAGGGGGGCCGCTCGTGCATAGTTGCCTCAGGCCCCAGCCGTCGCCAACGTCAGGAGCCGGCATTTCAGACCCGTTGGGCCGGGTGTCGTATCGGCATCGCAGCCGGTCACCTTGCTTCCGTGTCGGCTTCGGTCACTGCGCATACCCGCCTGGTTGCCTAGGCGCCAGCGCGCCCCGCTAAGTCCCTTTCCAGGTCGTCGATGACCTTGTTCAGGTGAGAGACGGCCCCCGAGAAGCTGCGGTAACGGATGTTCTCCCGGCTCGCGTTGGTGCACAGCCGGAAGCGGAGAGCCCGTAGACGCTCCTGCATCTGCTCGAGCTCGCCGATCACGGCCCTGTAGTCCTCGTCCATGGGATCGATGTTGGCGAGTCATCGCGGCGACGCCAAGAGGAATGGCTGCGCATGGGCACAAGATGGGCACATGACAACGTCGTCCGACCCGTACGACTGGTCGAAATTGACGCCGTTCGTGCGGAAGACGCCGTTGGTGCCGACCTCTCAGCGTGCCCACAGACGCTCGTAATGAATAGGTCATCGGTTCGATTCCGATAGGCGGCTCGGACAACGCCCCCGACTCCGGTCGGGGGCGTTTCTGCTGCTCGGGACCACGAGTCACCCGATCTGGATGGTGATCTCGTCAGCCAGGCCCCTGAAGTAGTGGCTGTTGTTGGGCTTGCCACCGATCGTGAGGTCGACCGTGTTGGCGATGCTGGTCACGGTCCTCTTCAGCGCCGGCCCCCGCACGGAGTCCACCGACGCGTACACCGTGTCGGTCGTGAGGTGGCACTCCACGAGGTGCCACTTCCCGTCGTTGATGGCCTTGGGCCCGTAGACCCTCTGCTTGCCCCCGGGGTAGTTGAACGCACAGTCGGGGTAACCGAACCTCGACGAGGACGACTTCCCGGCGATCTCCAGCTTGTAGGCGCCGCCGGTGGCAGTGGCCTGCCCTTCTCCAGGACGTTGTAGTCCCCGGACTTCAGGTCGGCGGGGACCTGGAGGTAGGCCGAGATCGTCAACGGTGCCCGTCCGGGGTTCAGGGCGCCGGTCGGGTCCGGCACCCGCACGATCGAGCCGCTGCCGGAGAACCCGTAGGCGCTGCCGAGCACACCCGGCAACCCCACCCTCACACCGGACGAGATCGTGCCATCGTGCCCGCCGCCGGACGAGTCCACCATCGTCGTCGAGCCGGCGGACTCATCGAGGTGCCACATCGCGGTGACGCCGGGGGAGGCGAAGGCTGGGGCTGTCGCCAACCCCACGAGCGCCAGCACCCCGGTGGCAGCTCCGACCGACCGCGAGACTCGGCGGCTACCCCGCGAACGACCTGAGTCAGCCATCGTGAACCTCCGTCGCGACGGCTCGTGGGGCAGGCAGAGCCTGCAAGCGCGTCCTCGAGAACGTGTGTACCGGCGCAGGACGCTACCGAACCCGCGGGCAGAACCAGAGCGCCGAAGTCATGACCAGGCCCTGCGCCAATTGGTGGAGCGGTGCATACGGCGCCAAAAGGGCCAGCCCGCGGTGCTGCATCCGGTCGATCCCCTCAGCCGTTCGGCGACGACGGCTTCAACCTTCGGCCGGATGATCGACGGTCCGGGGCGCCCGTGCTGATCGGGCTCCTCGGCCGACGCACCATGGTCGTCATGGACGACGTGAAGAAGGCCGCCACGACCGCCACGGTGCTCTCCGAGGCGCAGAGGGCAGAGCTGCTCCGGCTGGTCAGCGGCTGGCGACTGGTGGGGGACCCCCAGGACGAGTAGTCGCCCGACCAGTTCGCCGGCACCACCGGCAGAAGGCGAAGGGCCCCCGCGACCGAGGTCGCGGGGGCCCTTCACCTGAGTGGCGCGGTGGGGGTCGGCAGGCTGCCTGACCCCAACCGGGCTCAGGCGAGGTCGAAGCGGTCGAGCTCCATCACCTTGGTCCAGGCGGCGACGAAGTCGCGCACGAACTTCTCCTTGGCGTCGCTGCTGGCGTACACCTCCGAGAGGGCCCGCAGCTGGGAGTTGGACCCGAAGATGAGGTCGGTCGCGGTGGCGGTCCACTTCAGGTCGCCTGAGCCGGCGTCGAGGATGTCGTAGACGTTCTCCTCGGACTTCGAGGCCCTCCACTGCGCACCGGGGGCGAGCAGGTTGGCGAAGAAGTCGTTGGACAGGACGCCCGGACGGTCGGTGAGGACGCCGTGCGGAAGGCCGTCGACGTTGGCACCGAGGACCCGGAGGCCGCCGACGAGGACGGTCATCTCGGGCGGGGTGAGGTCGAGCATGTAGGCACGGTCCACGAGCAGGACCTCCGGCTGCTGCTTCTCGCCGGCCCGCAGGTAGTTGCGGAAGCCGTCGGCCCGGGGCTCGAGCACCCGGAAGGAGTCGACATCGGTCTGCTCCTGCGAGGCGTCCGTGCGACCCGGGTGGAAGGGCACCGTGACCTCGACGCCGGCGTCGGCCGCCGCCTTCTCCACTGCTGCGGAGCCCGCGAGCACGATGAGGTCGGCCAGGGAGACCTGCGCCCCGCCCCTGCCGTTGAACTCGGTGCGGAGCTGCTCGAGCGTGTCGAGGACGCGCGAGAGCTGCTCGGGCTGGTTGACCGCCCAGCTGCGCTGTGGCTCGAGCCGGATGCGCGCACCGTTGGCGCCCCCCNCCGGGGTCAGGCCGGAGTCGAGGACGGCGGCCTTGAGCGCGGCGACGTCGGCGTCACCGACGAGCTCACCCTCGACGGCCGGCACCGGGTCCTGCCACAGCTGGACCTCGGGAACCCAGGGGCCGAGGTAGCGCGAGACGGGGCCCATGTCGCGGTGCAGGAGCTTGTACCAGGCCTTGGCGAACGCCAGCCGGAACTCCTCGGGGTTCTCCAGGAACCGGCGCGAGATCTTCTCGTAGGCCGGGTCGACGCGCAGCGCGAGGTCGGAGGTGAGCATCGTCGGGCGGTGCTTCTTCGACGGGTCGTGCGCGTCGGGGATGATCTCGTCGTCGGTCTTGGCGACCCACTGCTTGGCGCCGGCCGGGCTCTCGGTGAGCTCCCACTCGTAGCCGAAGAGGATCTCGAAGTAGCGGTTGCTCCACTGCGTCGGGACGTCGGTCCAGGTGACCTCGAGGCCGGAGGTGATCGCGTCGCCACCCTTGCCGGAGTTGAACGAGCTCTTCCAGCCCAGGCCCTGCTCCTCCAGGGGAGCGCCCTCCGGCTCCGGGCCGACGAGGTCGGGGTTGCCCGCGCCGTGCGTCTTGCCGAAGGTGTGGCCACCGGCGATGAGGGCGACGGTCTCCTCGTCGTTCATCGCCATCCGGCCGAAGGTCTCGCGGATGTCCCGGGCCGAGGCCAGCGGGTCGGGGTTGCCGTTCGGGCCCTCGGGGTTGACGTAGATCAGGCCCATCTGGACCGCGCCGAACACCTCGTCGAGCTCACGCTCACCGGAGTAGCGCTCGTCGCCGAGCCAGGTGTCCTCGGGGCCCCAGAAGATCTCCTCGGGCTCCCACACGTCCTCGCGGCCGAAGCCGAAGCCGAAGGTCTCGAAGCCCATGTCCTCGAGGGCGACGTTGCCGGCGAGCACGAGCAGGTCGGCCCAGGAGATCTTCTGCCCGTACTTCTGCTTGACCGGCCACAGCAGGCGACGGGCCTTGTCGAGGTTGGCGTTGTCGGGCCAGCTGTTGAGGGGCGCGAACCGCTGGCCACCGTCACCGGCGCCACCGCGGCCGTCGAAGATGCGGTAGGTGCCGGCCGAGTGCCAGCTCATGCGGATCATCAGGCCGCCGTAGTGGCCGAAGTCGGCCGGCCACCAGTCCTGCGAGGTGTGGAGCACGTCGACGATGTCGGCCTTGACCGCGTCGAGGTCGAGCTTGGCGAACTCGGCGGCATAGTCGAAGTCCTGGCCGAGCGGGTTGCTGCGGGGTGAGTTGGAGCGCAGCGGCGACAGGTCGAGCGAGTTCGGCCACCAGTCCTTCAGCGTGCGCGGACGGCCACCCGTCTTGGGGGTGGGCGAGGAGATGGCGGGGTTCTCGCTCTCGGTGCCCTGCGCGGTTGCGGAGTCGTGCATGACCGGGCAGCCGCCCTCGGCCTTGCGGTCCACCCCCTGCGGGCTGTCCGGGGTGGCGCTCGTGTCGTGGCTGTCGGTCATCGGTGCTTCCTTCCGGTTTGCGGTGTCACTTGGATGAGGCGGCCGAGCAGTCGGGGCAGGTGCCCCAGTAGACGACCTCCGCCTCGTCGACCACGAAGCCGTGGTCGTGCGAGGCGGTGAGGCAGGGGGCGTCGCCGACGGCGCAGTCGACGTCGGCGATGCTGCCGCAGGATCGGCAGACCAGGTGGTGGTGGTTGTCTCCGACCCGCGCCTCGTACCGCGCGGTGGCGCCGGTGGGCTGGATGCGGCGGGCGAGCCCGGCGTCGGTCAGGGCACGCAGCACGTCGTACACGGCCTGGTGGGAGACCGCGCCGTGCTCGGCGCGGACGTGCTCGATGACCCCGTCGGTGTCGATGTGGGGGTGCTCGCGCAGGACCGCGAGCACCGCGAGCCGGGGGCGGGTGACACGCAAGGACGCCTCCTGCAGCGCCTTCGCGAGATCCGTCGTCACGCCGCCCACCCTAGCCCTCATCTGGAACTGGTCAAGATTGTGGACACGACTCGGCGAGCGGGCGACGGATCGCACGCTCGCCGAGGTGGGTCGGCTTCAGCCGTGTGTGACGGGAGTCGCGTGAACGTGCACCAAGCCGGCGTGGTCAGCCAGCTCGAGCAGCCACACGACGGCGATCGAGCCCATGAAGACGGCGAGCAGCACCTCGGCTGCGCCAGCCTCCGCGAACGCCAGGGCCAGCAGCCCCAGCGCCAGGGACACGATCGATGCGCCCGTCTCGACGGTTCCCATCCTGTCGTGCGCGTTGCCCGTCCTCAGGACGAGGAACGCGACGGCACCGAGGATGAGGCCGACTGCGGACATCCCGCGGGCGTCCTTGACGAACCACACGTCGTTGTTCATCAGGAAGGCCACGTAGGGGATACCGATAGCCGCAACCAGAACTGTCGCAACATAATCGCGAAGCGTGAGTCTCATGACGCACCTCCTTCCGCATCCCCCACGATGCCACCGGGTGGGCGGTGTCACCAGGGCCTAACGTCCCCTCGGGTCGACCTCTCCGGGCAGCGCGCGCAGGAGGGCGGCATACGTCTCCTCCACCGCGCCGTACTCGCTGCGGACGACGACGGCACGCGGCCGGTGCTCCACGGCCTCGAGCAGGAGGTCGTACATCTCGGCGAGGAACCGCGGGCCGCCCTGGTCGGCCACCAGCCGGCGGTTGTGCCGCCCCCAGGGGCTGTCGTCCTCGCGCCGGTCGAAGCGCTCGAGCGACCCGGCCCGGTCGTCGAGCAGGACGACCTCGACGAACTCGGCCCCCTCGCCCACGGCTGCCTGCTCGAACGCCTCGATCGCGGCGCGGCGCCCGAGGAACTGGGGGAGGACGACGTCGCGGCCACCACGCAGGTGCGTGGCCGCCATCGACAGGGCGACCGGCCGCAGCACCTCGTGGGTGTGGTTGGCCGGGTCGCGCCACCCGCCCACGAGCTGGTGCAGCGTGTCGATGTCGAGGTTGAGCGTGCCGGGGTGGCGGTGTGTGTAGAGGGCTGCCAACGTGGACTTCCCGATGCCCGGGGGTCCGTTCAGGTGGAGGAGTCGCGGCACCCGCCCGACGCTACCCGTCGCCGCATGACCCAGCGCCACTTGGCGATACGGCGGTCGCGCTCGAAGCCCAGCTCCTCGAACAGGCTCTCCGGCCCCGTGTGCAGGTAGCTGCCGCGCTGCGGCTCGCGTCCCTCGACCTGCTCGGGATAGGCCTCCACGAGCCCGCCACCCGCGTCCTCGATCGCGGCGAGGGCGGCGGTCACCGCGGACCTCGCCACGCCCTGGCGCTGGTGGCCGTGGCCGGTGAACAGGCACCCGATGCGCCAGTCCGGCAGCTCGTCCAGCTCCGCCTCGTAGGCCCTGGGGTTCTTGATGTTCGGCAGCTCCGCGGGCGAGCCGTAGTGGCACCAGCCGACGCAGTCGTCGCCGTCGTAGACCAGGACCTGGTGGACCGTGCCGCGCCGCACGTGGGCCTGCTTGGCGTCGCGGTTGCCCGCGGCCGTGTGCCCGCTGCCCACGCCCTCGGGGTGGAAGCCCATGCACCAGCAGCCGCCCCAGACGCCGTTGTTGGCCTCCACCAGCCCAGCGAAGTCGGGCCACGTCTCCTCCGTGAGCGGCCTTGTCCTGTATGCGGACTCGCCTGCGTCCCCCACGTGCCTGCACCCCCTGCGCCGGTGTCCCTCGTGCGATTGTCGCGCGACCTCGGTCGCGGTGTCACGCCTCGAGGCGCCCTGTGCGCGAGACTTCCCGGCGTGACCACCTCCCAGGACGAGCCCGCGGTCCGGTCGGCGTACGACGAGGTCGCCGACACCTACGCCGACCACTTCCGCTCGACCGAGCCGGAGCTGCCCGTCGAGCTGGCGATGGTGGAGCACTTCGCCTCCCTCGTCGGCGGCGGCAGGAGGGTGCTCGACGCCGGGTGTGGGGCGGGCCGCATGATGCCCGTCCTCGCCGGCCACGGCTGCCGCGTCGAGGGCGTGGACCTGTCACCCGAGATGGTGCGGCGCAGCCGTCGCGACCACGCTGCCTACCCGGCGCAGGTGGCCTCGCTCGCCGACCTGCCCTTCCCCGACGACTGCTTCGACGGGGTCTTCTCCTGGTACTCGACGATCCACACCCCCGATGCGGACCTCCCGGTCGTCCTGCATGAGCTGCGCCGCGTGCTGGGGCCCGGCGGGCTGCTGCTGGCCGCGTTCCAGTCCGGTCACGGCGTGCGCGACGTCTCCGGGAGCTACCGCAGCCACGGGCACGACGTCGTGCTGCACCGTTGGAACCGCACCCCGGACGAGATGGCGCAGGCTCTCGCCGTGGCAGGGATGGTCGAGGTGGCCCGCCTCGAGCGGGCTGCCGCCGCCCACGAACGGGACGCCCAGGCGGTCCTGGTCGCCCGCGCCTGACAGGGGCCCCGGAGCCGTCCGTGCCATACGCACCCTGGCGGTTGCCCGTGGGGCGACGATGGTGGGGAGGCCGCACGACCACCCGGCGCGCGGCGCGGAACCGGTCGGGGAGGAGCACCCATGGGTGAGGAGCAGGAGCACGCGCACGGGGCCAGGGGAGTCGCGGTCGAGCTGCTGGCGACGGTCGACCTCGGCCCGGAGATCGAGGGCCTGGAGGGTTACCAGCTGCGGATGCGCAGGGTGACCATCGAGCCCGGCGGCGTCTTCGGGCCGGTGCACGACCACCGGGGTCGGCCGGGCACGGTCTTCGTCCTGCAGGGGACGATCACCGACCACCGCGACGGGGCCAGCACGGAGTACGGACCGGGGCCGGGCTGGCCGGAGGACCGGGAGACCACCCACTGGCTGGAGAACCGGGGAGCCGTCGCCGCGGTCGAGGTCTCGGTGGACATCGTCCGCAAGGAGTGACGCGCCGGCGGCAGCTATCGTCGCCGGATGCGAGTAGTGGTCATCGGCGGCACCGGTCACATCGGCACCTACCTGGTCCCCGGCCTCGTCGAGGCGGGGCACGAGGTGGCCGTCGTCAGCAGGGGGTCGCGGCGTCCGTACCGCGAGGACCCTCGCTGGCACGACGTCGAGATGGTGGTCTGCGACCGCGAGGCGGCCGAGGCCGACGGGCGGTTCGGGGCGGCGGTCGCGGCCCTGCGGCCGGAGGGCGTGGTCGACCTCACCTGCTTCACCCCCACCCAGGCGAAGCAGCTGGTCGAGGCCCTGGACGGCCAGCACGTCGTGCAGACCGGGAGCGTCTGGTCCTACGGACCCAGCGAGGTCGTGCCGACCGGCGAGGACGCACCCAAGCGCCCCTACGGCGAATACGGCGTGGGCAAGCTGGCCGTCGAGGAGTACCTCATGGAGCAGACCCGCGTCCGTGCGAGCGTCGTGCACCCGGGCCACATCAGCGGCCCGGGCTGGATGCCGATCGGGCCGGCCGGCAACCTCGACCTCGCTGTGCTCGACGCGCTGCGCGCGGACGGCTCCTGCCTGCTGCCCGACCGCGGCCTGGAGACGGTGCAGCACGTGCACGCCGAGGACGTCGCCGACCTGCACCATGCCTGCCTCGAGCAGCCTGAGTCAGCAGTGGGCGAGAGCTTCAACAGCGTCTGCACGCAGGCGCTCACCCTGCGCGGCTACGCCGAGCTGGTCGCCCGCCACTTCGGCAACGAGCCGCGGCTCGAGTTCGCGCCGTGGGCGGAGTTCGCCGAGAGGGCCGGACCCGAGGCAGCCGGCGCGACGCTCGAGCACATCGGCCGCTCACCGCACTTCTCGATGGACAAGGCCCGGGACCTGCTCGGCTTCACGCCGAAGCACGGTGTCACCGAGACCGTGCTGGAGGCGATCGACGCCTGGGTGGTCGTCGAACGGAGCTGACGGCGCCCGGGGCTGACCGCCGGGAGGGGCCATGGACGGCGTCGGCGTCGGGCGAGCACACTGGCTGGGTCCACGACCGGAGGTGCAGCCATGGCCCAGGCAACGGTGCAGGAACTCTTCCGGCAGGCGATGGCGCACGACGACGCGGCTGCGATGCGCGAGGGGCTCGAGCGCATGCTCGGGCTGGCGGACGGCAGCGGCCTCAGCCCCGACGAGGAGTACCGGCTGAGGTCGTCCGAGTTCGTCATGGAGATGCCGCAGTCGGGTGAGCGGATCCGCGGACGTGACGCGATGCGGGCCATGCAGGAGGCGTTCCCCACACCCCCGATGTCGGTGCGGATCCGCCGCGTGGCGGGCGTGGGACGCCTCTGGGTGATGGAGGGCGAGCTCGACTACGGGCAGGGCCCGTGGCGCAACATCGTGGTCTTCGAGCTCGACGACGACGCGCTGATCGCCCGCGAGACCCGCTACTACGCCGAGAGGTCCGACCCGCCGGCCTGGCGCTCCGCCTGGGTCGAGCCGCTGGACTGAGGAACGCACGCGTGCGGTCCCGTCGACGCTGGTGAGGCTGCTCCCCAAGGACAGGCGGCCACCCACGTGGACCGCGGTGCGGACCCGTTGCGCGGCATGTGTCCCCATACCGGTGGCGTAGGAGCCTGCGCCAGCCGGTGCGTACGCACGCAAGCACCGGCAAACGCGCTCGACCTGCGGAGCCTGGCCTCAACCGTTCGTCATATCCGCTGCTCGATGACGGAGCTAGGACATACCACCGTTGGTGGAGGGCAGCCCGACGCCGAAGGCCTAGATTCCGGGGAACCGGCCATGCATGCGTGCCGGTCCCCGACGGGGGTGTCGGGGGAAGGTGCTCGGGAGGTCCGCATGAACACTCGTCCTGCTGCCGCTGTCGCGGTGGGTGCAGCCCTGGCTCTCGTGGCGGCGACGCCGGCCCTGGCTGCCGTGAGCCCGTCACCCGCCCCGTCGTCAACGGCCACGGGTCCGGTCTACAACTCGGTCCAGGCCGGGACACGCCTCTACATCGGGGGCAGCTTCACCAAGGTCGACAGTGCCGCCGCGGCGGGGCTGGCCGCCCTCAACGCCACCACCGGCGTGCGCGACCCCGCGTTCAAGGCCGACGTGGTCG
The DNA here is from genome assembly GCF_001428025.1 of Phycicoccus sp. Soil748. Classification (GTDB taxonomy): domain Bacteria; phylum Actinomycetota; class Actinomycetes; order Actinomycetales; family Dermatophilaceae; genus Pedococcus. The sequence goes on from NZ_LMSC01000006.1 coordinate 508,106, forward strand.
GGAAGGTCTACGCCCTCGCCACCGACGGCACCACGATCTTCCTCGGCGGCTCGTTCACCAGCGTCGGCGGCGTGGCCCGGACCAACCTCGCGGCCGTCAGCCCGTCCGGGCAGGTCGTGAGCAGCTTCCACCCCGACGTCTCGTCGACCGTCGAGTCCCTCGACTACACGAACGGCACGCTGTACATCGGCGGCGCGTTCTCCACGGTCAACGGCACCAAGCGGCCGAAGCTCGCGGCCCTCGACCCCACCACCGGCGCGGTCGTCCAGTCCTTCAACCCCAAGCCGAACGGCCTGGTCCACGTCGTCAAGGCGAGCGGCAGCCAGGTCTACGTCGGCGGCAGGTTCACCAGCATCGGCGGGGCCGCCCGCAGCTACGTCGCGCTGCTCGACGCCTCGGGCGTGGTCCAGCCCTACGACCCCAAGCTCGCCTTCGACTCCCAGGTCTTCGACATCGCGACGTCGGCCACCGGCGTCTATCTCGGCACCGGGGGACACCTGCCGGCGGGCAACTCGGTCTACGGCACGACACCGGGCAGCGGCGCCCAGCGGTGGCAGGTCAAGACCGACGGCAACGTCCAGTCCGTCGAGGCCCAGGGCAGCGACATCTACGGCGCCGGCCACTTCAACAACACCTGCCTGCCGAGCTCCACCGCCTCCACCGGGTGCCTCATCGACTTCTCCGCCCGCAAGACCGTGGTCGTCGACGACGGCACCGGCGTGGCCCGGGCGTTCGCCACCTTCAACTCCGCCTTCGGGGTCTGGGACCTCACGACCGCCGGCGGCAACCTCTACGCCCTGGGTGAGTTCACCAAGGTCAACAACACGAACCAGCCGGGGATCGCCCGGTTCCCGATTCCTTAGGCCGGGCAGCCCGGTACCCCACCACCACGATCGCGAGGTCGCCATGGGAAGACAAGCACGCCGCACCGTGCTCCGCTGGGTCCTCGTGCCCGTCCTGGCCCTGGGCGGCGCGCTCGCGGCCACGGCGCCGGCACGGGCGGACGTGACCGCCGCCCCGGCGCGCACGTGGGGAGTCGGGCCGGCCACCACGACCTCGGCGAGCAAAGGGGTCCCGAGGGTCCTGGCGATCCTGCCCGTGGGCGACCGGGTGTTCGTCGGCGGCACGTTCTCCAGCGTCATCGACCCCTCGGGGGTGTCCTACCCGGTCAAGAACCTCGCGGTCTTCTCCGCCACCACGGGTGCAGCCGACCTGGCGTTCGCCGGCGGCACCAACAACACCGTCACCTCCCTCGCCACGGACGGCTCCGGCGCGCTCTACGTGGGCGGCACGTTCGGCACCGTCAACGGTGCCACCCGCAAGGGCCTCGCGGCGCTCTCGACCTCGACCGGTGCCCTGCTCCAGTGGAGCCCGTCGGTGGTGGCGCCGGGCCAGGTCGACGCGCTCGCGTACTCCGGCGGCTCGGTCTACGCGGGCGGCAACTTCACCGCGCTCACCGACGGTGGGACGCAGTCCGCGCCGTACGCCGCCAAGGTCGGCGGAGTGGACGGTGCCGTGGACTCGGCGTGGGCGGCGGCCCCGAACGACCGCGTGCGGGCCCTCAACGTCGCGGCGGGGGGCACCCCGCGGCTGTTCCTCGGTGGCGACTTCACGTCGGTCTCGGGGCGGTCCTCGACCAACAAGCTCGCCGCGGTGTCGCTGCTCGGCGGTGCGGTGGACACCGCCTTCCGTGCCGGCCCGACCAACCAGGGCTCGTACGCCCCGATCTTCGACGTGACCTCCGACGGCACCAGCGTCTACACCGCGACCGCCGGCTCGGGCGGTGCCTGCGCCGCCCTCGACATCGGCTCGGGTGCGCTGCGCTGGAGCGCCCACAGCAACGGCAACATGCAGGGCGTGCGGCTCTTCGGCGGCAAGCTCTACTGCGCCGGGCACTACGGCGGGACGGGCTCGTTCATGGGCCAGACCCGCAACAAGCTGGCCGCGGTCGACCCCGCCACCGGGGCGCTGGCGGCGTTCGCCCCGAGCATCAACAGCTCGCAGGGACCGTGGGCGCTGGCTGCCGACGCGAAGAGGCTCTACCTCGGGGGCGACTTCAGCAAGGTCGCCAGGGTGGCCCAGCCCCACTTCGCCATGTGGCTCGACAGCGCCGCGACCGGTGTCCCGCAGCCGCCGACCCGCGTCGTCGCAGCCCCCGGCAACGCCGTGGTGCACCTGTCGTGGGCCGTCCCCTCGAGCGACGGCGGCTCCGGGCTGCAGAAGTACAAGGTCTACCGCAGCACCAGCCCCGGTGGGCAGAACCTCTCGAGGTCGCCGCTCGTGACGCTGTCCAAGACCACCCGGACGTTCGACGACACCGCTGTCGTCAACGGCACGACCTACTACTACGTCGTGCAGGCGACGAACGCGCTGGGCGGCAGCGCCGCCTCCGCCGAGGTGTCCGCGCGCCCTAGCGGCACGGTCCAGGTCGTGCCGCCGGGACCGCCGACCTCCGTGGCGGCGACCAGCGCCCCGGGCTACAACCACCTGCAGTGGAACCCGCCGGCCGCCGACGGCGGCGCCCCCGTCACCGCCTACCAGGTCCTGCGCGGGACGACCCCCGGTGGAGAGGGGGCCACCCCGGTCGCCGAGGTGGGCACCACGGCGTACGACGACAGCAGCGACGTCGTGGTGGGCACGACCTACTACTACGTGGTCCGCGCGGTGAACACCGCCGGGCCGGGCAGCGCCTCGGCCGAGGTGTCGGCCACCCTGGCCCCGGGCACCCCCGGCCCGCCGACGCTCACGGCCACCGTCGTCTCCGGGCCCTCGGTCCAGCTCCAGTGGACCGTGCCGACCACGGGCGGGTCGCCCATCACCAAGTACACGGTGCTGCGCGACGGCGTCCGCGTCATCTCCCTGACGGCCACGCCGTCCGGCCCGACGACCTGGACGGACGTGCGCCCGGTGAGCGGGGTGCACGAGTACCAGGTGCGGGCGGCGAACGCCTACGGCAACGGGCAGCTCTCCAAGAAGGTCACCGTCACCGTGCCCTAGCCTCGTCGCGACCGCGCCCTGACGCCGCGGGCGCGTCGTGGAGGAGTCCTGGCCGGGTCAGCGCATGTTGCCGGTGTGGCCGAGGCTCATCGTGCCCGGCTGCGGCCAGACGCACAGGCCGTGCGGGCCCGCGTCGACGTGGATCGTGTGGGTCACCTTGCCGGTCGCGGTGTCGAAGACGTAGACCTCGCGGTCGTAGCGACCGGCGAGCCAGAGCTCGGCGCCGTCGGCGGTGACGCCCCCCATGTCCGGTGAGCCGCCGCCCGGGATCTTCCACAGGGCCGTGGTCGCGAGCGTGGACGAGTCGAGCACGGTGATGCTGCCTGCGTCGCGGTTGGAGACGTAGACCTGGCGGCTGTCCCTGGAGGGGTAGAGCCCGTGGGCGCCCAGCGCGGTGTGGATGAACCGCGCCACCTTGAGGGTGTGGGCGTCGATGACCCAGACGCCGTTGCGCAGCATGTCGGCGACGAGGAACCGCTTGCCGTCGGGGGTCAGCCGCACGTCCTGGGGCATCGAGCTGGCTCCTGGGAGCAGCCCGTTCTTGGGGCTCCCCGGCATCGCCATCGCCTCGCCGGGCGACGTGGCGCCAGGGGTGTGGACGCGGTTGAGGTCGACGACCTTGCGCACCTTGGTGACGGACGCGTCGATGACCATCAGCTTGCCGCTGAACTCGCAGCTCGCCACGAGGAATGACATGTCGGCGGAGAAGTCGGCGTGGTTGATCCCGGCGCAGGGCACGTGGAGCGAGCGCTGCAGCTTCATGGTGCGGGCGTCGCGGACGTCGATGCGGCGCATGCGCTCCGCCATGACGAGGGCGTGCTTGCCGTCGGGGGTGAAGTAGAGGTTGTACGGGTCCTCGACGGGGACGGGGCGCCCGGCCTTGCCGGTGACGGGGTCGATGGGCGTCAGGCTGTTGCCGAGGTCTGCGTTGACCCACAGCGTCTTCATGTCCCACGACGGCACCACGTGCTGGGGCTCACGGCCGGTGTGGAACCGTCCGACGACCTTGTAGGTGTGCGGGTCGATCAGCTGGACGGTGTCGCTCAGGGTGTTGGGGACGTAGACCATCTGCCGTGCGCGCCGGGCGGTCGGGCTGAGGGCGCCGGGTCCTGCGGCCGCATAGACGTTGCTCGCCGACCCCGAGGTCGCGGTGCTGGCGTCGGCCGCGTCGTGGTTGGTGGCGTCGGCGCTGGTGCTGCTCCCGGACCGGGCGTGGGTCGGCGTCGTCGAGGGGCCGTCGCCGGACGTGCCGGCGCACCCCGCCGCGGCAGTGCCCACGACCAGCGCGGTGGCCAGGGCGCGCAGCGCCACCCCTCGGTGAGTCCCAGGGCGGCGGGTGCGAGTCGGTACGGGTCGGACCGCACGCGTGCTGGTCGCGCTCGAGGAAGGCATCACTGCTCCTGCAGGAGGGTCGAGAGGGTCACGGGTCGGAGCCCCTTGGCCTGCAGCCCAGCGAGGATCCCGGGCAGCGCGTCGACGGTGCCCTGGTGGCCGAAGTGCAGGCTGACGACCGACCCCGGCCGCACCGCGGCCAGCGTGCGGGTGCGGACCGCGTGCGCCCCGGGGTCCAGGAAGTCCTCGGGGTCGACGTCGTAGGACACACAACGGTGGTACCCGGCTGCGGCGGCAGCAGCCCGGATGGTCGGAGTGCTGTGCTGGGTGCCCGAGGGCCGGAACCACCAGCCGGCAGTGCCCACGGCAGTCTTGAGCGCCCGCGCGCCGCGCTCGGCCTCGTCGACCGCCTGGGACCGCGACAGCTGCTTCATCTGTTGGTGGCTCCAGGTGTGGTTGCCCAGCTCGTGCCCGGCCGCCACGACCGCCCGGCCGACGTGCGGGTACTGCTGCAGCCAGGTGCCGACGGCGAAGACGGTGACCTCGGCCTCGGCGCTGGCGCAGGCGGCAAGGATGTCGCGGGCCATCGACTCGGGCCCCTGGCCGTGGAAGGTCAGGGCGACCTGGTCGCCGGTCCTGGGGCCGTGCGTGATGTCAGGACCGGGGGTCAGCGCGAGGCGCGGCGGGCCCTTGGTCGTGGCCGTCGACGCACTCGAGGTTGTCGCCCGGGCGGGAGAGGTCGGCGAGGTCGTTGCCGCGCCCGGCGTGGGCTGCGCTCCCGCGGTGGACGCCTTGACGGCACCAGCGCCGCGGTCCGAGCCCGTCGCGCAGCCCGCCAGCGCGGCACCGGAGATGCCCGTCAGGCCGATCGCCAGGACGGCACGTCGGCCGACGACCGGGCGGCCCGGCTCCGTACCGGGATCTGGGCGGTCTGGGGGCTGTTCCACGGGGCGCCATGCTACGACCACCGACCGAGAGGTTCCTGAGGACATGGCGGGAAGCGCCCGAGCCAAAGCCGCAGGTGGCGACGGAGCAGTCCGTGACATCTGTGACGTGCCGCCCCCGACCGGATGTGGCAAGGTCGGAGCAGGTTCGACTCGAGGAGGAGCGATGGACGCGAAACGGACGTTCCTGTCCTGGCCGGTTCTGCGGCAGGTGGCCAGTGGTGACTTCCTCGGCCGGGGACCGGCCGTCACGTCCCAGCGCACACGCGACCTCGAGCCCCGCACCTCGACCGCCGACCGCGTCGTCCAGAGCGTCTGCCCCTACTGCGCCGTCGGCTGCGGCCAGAAGGTGTTCGTCAAGGACGAGAAGGTCGTGCAGATCGAGGGCGACCCCGACTCCCCGATCTCCCGCGGCCGCCTGTGCCCGAAGGGCTCGGCGAGCGAGCAGCTGGTCAACAGCCCGGGACGCCAGACCAAGGTCCTCTACCGGCGTCCCCATGCCACCGACTGGGAGCCGCTCGACCGCGACACCGCGCTCGACATGATCGCCGACCGCTTCGTCGAGAGCCGGCGTCGCACCTGGCAGGACCACGACGAGCACGGCCGTCCGCTGCGCCGGACCATGGGCATCGCCTCGCTCGGTGGCGCCACGCTGGACAACGAGGAGAACTACCTCATCAAGAAGCTGTTCACCGCGGCCGGCGCCATACAGATCGAGAACCAAGCCCGTATTTGACNGGACCTGGCGAATGCCGACTGCATCGTCATCCAGGGCTCCAACATGGCCGAGTGCCACCCGGTGGCCTACCAGTGGGTGACGGAGGCGCGGCTTCGCGGAGCCAAGGTCATCCACATCGACCCGCGGTTCACGCGCACCTCGGCCACGGCGGACAAGCACGTTCCGATCCGCGCCGGTAGCGACGTGGTGTTCCTCGGCGCCCTGATCAACCACATCCTCGCCAACGAGCTGTACTTCAAGGAGTACGTCGTCGCGTTCACCAACGCGGCGACGATGGTGAGCGAGGACTACCAGGACACCGAGGACCTCGACGGCCTGTTCTCCGGCTACGACGACAAGCTCAACAACTACGACCCGTCGAGCTGGGCGTACGCCACCGAAGGGGAGGGGCCCAACGCCTCACCCGGCACCATCGGCGGTCCTGCGGCTGGTCACGAGCACGGCCACAGCGGGTCCGAGCGCTCGGCGGGTGACGAGCACGGCTCGGGTGGGCCGGCCCTCGAGCACGCCAAGGTCAAGCGCGACGAGTCGCTGCAGGACCCGCACACGGTCTTCCAGATCCTCAAGCGCCACTACGCCCGCTACACCCCCGAGATGGTGTCCGAGGTGTGCGGCATCTCGGTGGACGACTTCCACTACGTGGCCAGGGCCGTGACGGAGAACAGCGGCCGCGACCGGACCTCGGCGTTCGTCTACGCGGTGGGCTGGACCCAGCACACCCTGGGCGCGCAGTTCATCCGCACGGCCGCGATCATCCAGCTCCTGCTGGGCAACATGGGCCGCCCGGGCGGCGGGATCATGGCGCTGCGGGGCCACGCCAGCATCCAGGGTTCCACCGACATCCCGACGCTCTACAACATCCTCCCCGGCTACCTCGCCATGCCGATGGTCGGCAACCACGACACGTGGGACGACTACGTCAGCGCCATCGGCAACAAGCAGCAGAAGGGCTTCTGGGCCAACGCCGACGCGTATGCCGTGAGCCTGCTCAAGGCGTGGTGGGGGGACGCGGCGACCAAGGAGAACGACTGGGCCTTCGACTACCTGCCGCGCCTGAGCGGGGCGCACGGGACCTACCAGACGACGATGGCCATGAAGGACGGCCAGGTCGAGGGCTACTTCCTGCTGGGGCAGAACCCGGCCGTGGGCTCGGCGCACGCGAAGATGCAGCGGCTCGCCCTCGCCGAGCTGAAGTGGCTCGTGGTCCGGGACCTGCAGATGATCGAGTCGGCGACGTTCTGGAAGGACGCGCCCGAGATCGCCACCGGCGAGCTGTCGACGGAGAAGATCGGCACCGAGGTGTTCTTCCTGCCCCCGGCCTCGCATGTCGAGAAGGCCGGCACGTTCACCCAGACCCAGCGGCTGCTGCAGTGGCGGCACAAGGCGGTCAACCCGCCGGGCGACTGCCAGAGCGAGCTGGAGTTCTTCTTCGAGCTGGGCAAGCGGATCCGCGCCAGGCTGGCCGACTCCGACGACCCGCGCGACCGTCCGCTGCTCGACCTCACCTGGGACTACCCGCTCGACGACGAGGGGGAGATCAGCAGCGAGGCCGTCCTGCAGGAGATCAACGGGCGCCACCTGAGCGGTGACAAGGCCGGTGAGCTGGCCGGCATGTACACCGAGCTCAAGGCTGACGGGTCCACGAGCTCGGGCTGCTGGATCTACTCCGGCGTCTACGCCGGCGGGGTCAACCGGTCTGCCAACCGCAAGCCCGGCCGCGAGCAGGGCCCGACCGCGCAGGAGTGGGGCTGGGCCTGGCCCGACAACCGGCGGATCCTCTACAACCGCGCCTCGGCCGACCCCGAGGGCAAGCCGTGGAGCGAGCGCAAGAAGTACGTGTGGTGGGACGAGGAGCAGCAGCAGTGGACCGGGATCGACACCCCGGACTTCGTCAAGACCAAGGCGCCGTCCTACCGGCCGGAGCCGGGCACCGGTGGCCCCGACGGCCTGGCCGGTGACGACCCGTTCGTCATGATGGCCGACGGCAAGGGCTGGCTCTTCGCGCCGAAGGGCATGCTCGACGGCCCGCTGCCGACGCACTACGAGCCGCAGGAGTCGCCGGTCCAGAACCCTCTCTACGGGCAGCAGTCCAACCCCGCGCGCAGGGTCTTCCCGCGCAAGGACAACCTGTGGAGCCCGTCGGGCAACGCGCCCGGCGCCGAGGTCTACCCCTTCGTGTTCACCACCTACCGGCTCACCGAGCACCACACGGCCGGTGGCATGAGCCGGTGGCTGCCCTACCTGTCCGAGCTCCAGCCCGAGTTCTTCTGCGAGGTCTCGCCGGAGCTCGCGGCCGAGCGGGGCCTGGCCAACGGCGGGTGGGCGACGATCGTCTCGGCGCGGTCCGCGGTCGAGGCACGGGTCCTCGTCACCGAGCGCATGACCCCGCTGGTCATCGGCGGTCGCACGATCCACCAGGTCGGGCTGCCCTACCACTGGGGCGTCGGCCGGGACGCCGTCGTCTCTGGCGACGCCGCCAACGACCTGCTCGGCATCGCTCTCGACCCCAACGTCCAGATCCAGGAGTCCAAGGCAGGGTCGTGCGACATCGTCCCCGGCCGACGGCCCCAGGGCGAGGCGCTGCTGCGGCTGGTGGAGGAGTACCAGTCGCGCGCAGGGGTCACGGTCGAGACCAGCAACCAGCTGCGCACCACCACCGCCGGCGCGTCCGGCTCGTCGAAGGAGGCGGACGCCTGATGGGCTTCTGGCAGCACCAGCTCGCGGGGCCGACAGACCCGTCGCACGACGCGGCCTGGGAGGAGCCCGAGCCCCGCAAGGGGTTCTTCACCGACACCTCGATCTGCATCGGATGCAAGGCCTGCGAGGTCGCGTGCAAGGAGTGGAACGCGATCCCGGAGGACGGCCTGTCGCTGACCGGCAACTCCTACGACAACACCGGCTCGCTGGGGGCGAGCACGTGGCGGCACGTGGCGTTCATCGAGCAGACAGCTGACCGGGTGGAGGAGGCGCGGGCCTCGGGTCGCCGCCTCGTCGACCTCGGTATGCCGGCGTTGCGCCCGCCGGACGCGCCGCAGGGCTCGCCGTCCGCTGCCTCCGGCACGGCACCGGCCGGGCTCGAGGGCGTCGTCCCGACCGCGGTCGCCGACGACGGCTCGCTCGACGCGATGGCGGCTGCCGCCCGGACCGCCCATGCGACGGGCACGCTGCCGGACTTCCGGTGGCTGATGGCCTCCGACGTCTGCAAGCACTGCACCCACGCCGGCTGCCTCGACGTCTGCCCGACGGGTGCGCTGTTCCGCACCGAGCACGGCACCGTCGTCGTGCAGCCGGACGTGTGCAACGGCTGCGGCTACTGCGTGGCGGCCTGCCCGTTCGGCGTCATCGAGCGTCGCGAGGACGAGCGCGACGACAAGCGCGGCGGCGGGGTCGTCAGCAACGTCGGCGTCGCCCAGAAGTGCACGCTCTGCTACGACCGGCTCGGCCACGACCAGACCCCTGCGTGCGCCCAGGCGTGCCCGACCACGTCGATCAAGTTCGGGACACTGGCGGAGATGCTCGACACCGCACGGGACCGGGTCGAGGTGCTTCACGACAACGGCTTCACCGAGGCGCGCCTCTACGGCGCCAACGCCGATGACGGGGTGGGGGGCACCGGCTCGGTCTTCCTGCTGCTCGACGAGCCGGAGGTCTACGGCCTCCCGCCGGACCCGCGGGTCCCGACGGCCGACCTGCCCGACATGTTCCGCAAGGCCGGCATCGCCGCGGTGGCGATGTTCGGCATGGCCGTGGCTGCATTCGCTGGGAGGCGCCGGTGACCACCAACCCGTTCGACGCGGACCGACCCCCGGAGGTCCCGCGCGGCCAGCGCCGGCGCGGCGGTGGCAAGGCTGACGGCGGCGGCCGGCGTCGCCGTGACGAGTCGGTCCTCGTGCCCGACGCCGAGTTCACGAGTTACTACGGCCACAACGTCGTCAAGCCGGCGCCGTGGGGCCACGAGATCGCCGCCTACCTCTTCCTCGGTGGCCTGGCCGGCGGGTCCGGGCTGGTCGGGGCGGGCGGCGCCGTGTCCAGCCGCCCGGCCCTGCGCCGCGTCGGCCGCTTCGGCGCGCTCGCCTCGGTGGCGCTCGGTGGTGCCGCCCTGGCCAAGGACCTCGGCCGGCCCGAGCGCGCGCTCAACATGCTGCGCGTCGCCAAGGTGACCTCGCCCATGTCGGTCGGCTCGTGGATCCTCACCGGGTTCGGCGCCTTCGCGGGCGCCGCCGCAGCGACCGAGGTCGCGGGAGCGGTGCTGCCCCGCGGGTCGAGGCTCGCGCGCCTCGCCCGGGGCGTCGACCCCCTCGCCACGGCAGGCTCGACGGCGTTCTCCATGCCGCTCGCGGCATACACCGCGGTACTCCTCGCCGACACCACCACGCCGACGTGGCGCGAGTCCTACAAGGAGCTGCCGTTCGTCTTCGTGGGCTCGGCCAACGCGGCGGCAGCCGGTCTCGCGCTGCTCGCGACGCCCGCCGACCAGAACGGACCGGCGCGCAGGCTGGCCACCATCGGGGCCGCGGTCGAGCTGGGCGCCTCGGAGCTCATGGAGCGCCGGATGCACCCGGTCGTCGCCGAGCCGCTGCACGAGGGCCGACCCGGACAGATGCTCAAGGCGGCCAAGCTGCTCACGGCCGGAGGTGCCGTCGGCGCAGCCCTGTTCGGCCGCAACCGCACCGTCGCCGGGCTCAGCGGGTTCGCGTTGATGGCGGGTTCGGTCCTGACACGGTTCGGCGTGTTCGAGGCGGGNCGCCGCCGCGGCCAGACGCACGACTCGATCACGACGGGCCGCTGACCGGCGGCTCGCGGAGGGGCCCGGACCCACACGGGCAGAAGGAGGGACGAGATGAGCGACAGCACTCGCAGCACCACGGCCGGTGTCTCCGCGCGGGACGGCCGCGCCGCGGGCAGGGCCCCGAACCGCTGGGTCATCCTCGTGTGCGCCATCCTCGTGCAGCTGTCGATCGGGTCGGTCTACGCCTGGAGCGTGTTCGCCAAGGCGCTGCAGAGCGAGGAGGCGTTCGGCTGGTCGAAGGCCAAGGCCGCGGTGCCGTTCAGCGTCGTCCTCGGGATGATCTTCATCGGCAGCTTCGTCGGCGGCCGGCTGCAGGACCGCCGGGGCCCGCGCGTCGTCGCGATGGTCGGCGGGGTCATCTACAGCATCGGGGTCATCATGGCCTCGTTCGCGACCAACGCCGACATGTTCTGGCTGCTGGTCCTGGGTTACGGCGTCATCGGCGGGTTCGGGCTCGGGATGGTCTACATCGTGCCGATCGCCATGCTGCAGAAGTGGTTCCCCGACAAGCCGGGGCTCATCACCGGGCTCGCGGTGGCCGGGTTCGGCTTCGGCGCCGTGATCACCGCGCCGGTCGGGCAGGCGCTCATCGACAACTCGCCGTCGCAGCCGACGCGCGCGTTCCTCTGGCTCGGCATCGCCTACCTCGTCGCCCTGCTCATCGGCACGACCTTCTTCGCCAACCCGCCGGCCGGCGGCGCTGCCACGGCTACGACTGAAGCGGCGGACGACGACAAGGCCGTCGACGCGGTCTCGGGTGAGCGCGACTTCGCGGTGGACGAGGCCCTGCGCACCCCGCAGTGGTACCTGCTGACCCTGATCCTCACCATGAGCGTCACCGCCGGCATCTCGCTGATCGCGGTGGCGGCCGGCAGCGCCACCGACATCGCCGGGTACTCCAAGACCGCGGCCGCGAGCCTCGTCGGCATCCTGGCCGTCTTCAACGGCGGCGGCCGCATCCTGTGGGGGTGGCTGTCCGACATGGTCGGCAAGATGCCGGCGTTCCTCGGCATCCTCGGCATCCAGGCCGTCTGCCTGCTCCTCATCCCGCACGCCAGCAACACGGCCCTGTTCGCCGTCCTCGCCGCGCTGATCTACACCTGCTACGGCGGGGCGTTCGGCACCATGCCGTCGACGGCGGGCAAGTTCTTCGGCGTGAAGAACGTCGGCGCCATCTACGGGCTCATGCTCGTCGGGTGGAGCATCGGCGGCGTCATCGGGCCGCTGCTCATCGCCAGCCTCATCGGCGACAGCAAGTCCTACACCCGCGGGTTCACGATCATCGGGATCATCACCATCGTCGCCATGGTCATCCCCCTCATCACCCGCAAGCCGCACCACGGTGCAGGCGCTGCCGCGGGTACGCACCGAGCCGGAGCCGACCGGGGAGCCGGCGCAGCCCACTGACGGTTACCGCACCGACGAGCCCGCCCGCTGCGCCGACCCGGCGCGGCGGGCGGGCTTCGTCCGAGCTGCTACTCGCGGACGTCGACGGGGCCGTCGTGCCGGGGCAGCCCGGCGGCGAACCACGCCTCGGCACCACCCACGACGTCGGTGGCCCGGCGCAGACCCAGCCGCTGCAGCGACGCCGCTGCAAGGCTCGAGCTGTACCCCTGCCGGCAGACCACGACGACGAGCTGGTCGGGGCCGGTGACCTCCGGGATGTGCCAGGGGCTGCCCGGGTCGAGCCGCCACTCGAAGACGGTCCGGTCGATGACGACCGCGCCGGGCAGGTCACCCTGCCGCGCGCGCTGCTCGGTGGTGCGCGTGTCGACGAGGAGCGCGCCCGAGAGCACCGCGTCGTACGCCTGCGCCGGGGTGAGCCTGTCCAGCCCGGATCGTGCCTCGGCCAGGAGCGCCTCGACCCCCGCCGCGTCGTGCTGCCCGTCAGGGGTCGACGGGTCGGGCGTCACCTGACGACCAGGACCGAGTCGCCGCGCGGGACGAGCTCGCCCACCACGGTGCCGCCCGGCACCTCGCCGGCCACGAGCAGCCCCCCGCTGGTCTGGGCGTCGGCGAGCAGCACCAGCTCGTCCTCACCCACCCCGGCGTCGAGGTATGGGCGCACCCAGGCGAGGTTGCGCTGGCTGCCCCCCGGGACGAACCCGTCGCTCAGCGACTGCCGAGCACCGTCGAGGTAGGGGACGGCAGCAGCGTCCACGACCGCCGTGACGCCGGAGGCCCGGGCCATCTTGAACAGGTGGCCGAGCAGGCCGAACCCGGTGACGTCGGTGGCCGCGCGGATCCCGGCGGCCACGGCGTCGCGCGAGGCGCGGTCGTTGAGCTCGGCCATCGACGCGACCGCCTGCGCGAACACCTCGCCGGTCGCCTTGTGTCGGTTGTTGAGGACGCCCACCCCGAGCGGTTTGGTCAGGGAGATCGGCAGGCCGGCTTGCGCGGCGTCGTTGCGCAGCAGGCGGTCCGGGTGGGCGACCCCCGTCACTGCCATGCCGTACTTCGGCTCCGGGTCGTCGATGCTGTGGCCGCCGGCGACCGGGCACCCCGCGAGGCGGCCCACGTCCAGGCCCCCGCGCAGCACCTCGGCCGCGAGCTCGGGCGGCAGGACGTCCCGCGGCCAGCCCAGCAGGTTGACCGCCACCACGGGCCGGCCCCCCATGGCGTAGATGTCCGAGAGGGCGTTGGCCGCGGCGATCCGACCCCAGTCGTAGGCGTCGTCGACGACCGGGGTGAAGAAGTCGGCCGTGGCCAGGATGGCCAGGTCTCCCTCGACCCGCACGGCCGCCGCGTCGTCACCGTCGTCAAGCCCGACGAGCAGGTCGGGCGAGGCGACGCCGGTGAGCCCGCGCACCATGTCCTCGAGCTCGCCCGGGGGGATCTTGCACGCGCAGCCCCCTCCGTGGGCGAACTGCGTCAGGCGGACCGGTGCAGCCGTGGTCGTCATGAGCCGACTGTATGTCGGCGCCTCGGCGCCGGTCCTGCCGACCGTTGCGGCCGACCATCGCGGCCGACCGTTCATGGCGCGGGCGCCGAACGCGGCCCCTCCGGGCGGCGGCCGGCGGAGTACATTCGGACCACGCGCCGGCGTGCGCGCACTGGGGAGGGTGGCCGATGTTCGCAGTGGTCCTGTTCTGCATCTTCGGGCTGGGGGTCGTGGCGTTCGTGGGGGTGATCGTCGTCGGTGTCGTCAACCGGTTCCGGGGGCGCAGGGACGACGACTGGCACGACGAGGGCGAGGAGGGCGCGCCGCCGAAGGTGCGCCCCGGCCCCGGCTGGGGCAACGGCGGATCCTGGAACTGACGCCCACGCCCACGGGGTCGCCACGGCACTGTCGCCGACCGCGTTATAGCGTGGCCGCGGAGGTGTCAGGGTTCCTGGTGGTCCCCCCGGTCTTCAACACCGGTGAGACCGAGCATCTCGGTCTGGCGGGTTCGATTCCCGTCCACCTCCGCCACAGTCGTCCAGGAGGTCCGCGCGGTGCACGTCTTCGCCACGGCCGGCCACGTCGACCACGGCAAGTCCGCGCTGGTCCGGGCCCTCACCGGTATCGAGCCGGACCGGTGGGACGAGGAGCGCCGCCGCGGGCTCACCATCGACCTCGGGTACGCATGGACCCGGCTGCCGTCGGGGGCGCAGGTCGCGTTCGTCGACGTGCCGGGCCACCAGCGGTTCATCGGCAACATGCTGGCCGGGCTCGGCCCGACGTCGGCGGTGGTCTTCGTCGTGGCCGCCGACGAGGGCTGGCGCCAGCAGTCGAGCGAGCACCTCGCCGCAGTGCACGCCCTCGGCATCAGCAGAGGCCTGCTCGTCGTCACCCGCAGCGACCTCGCCGACCCGGGCCCGGCGCTCGCGGACGGCCGCTCGCGGATCGCCCGGACCAGCCTCGGTGACGTCGAGGGGGTCCCGGTGTCGGCGCTGACGGGGGAGGGGATGCCCGAGCTCCTGGCGGCCCTCGAGCGGCTCGCCGCCGCCACGCCACCGCCACGCACCGACGGCCGGGTGCGGCTGTGGGTCGACCGTGCCTTCACCATCCGCGGCAGCGGCACCGTCGTGACCGGGACCCTGGGGGAGGGGACCATCGCGGTGGGTGAGGAGGTCGACCTCGCCGGTCGGCCGGCCCGGGTCCGCGGGCTGGAGTCGATGGAGCAGCAGCACGACCGCGTCGGTCCCGTGTCCCGGGTCGCGGTCAACCTCCGCGGGGTGGGTGTGTCCGAGGTGGCTCGCGGCGACGTGCTGGTCACGCCGGGGGCGTGGCGCCTGACCGCGGTCGTGGACGTGCGGGTCGAGCCGGTCGGGGGCTCGGAGCGGCTGCCGGGCGGCGCCTCCCAGCAGCGCCTGCCCTCGCAGCTCACGCTGCACGTGGGCACCACCGCCGTGCAGGCGCACGTGCGGCCGCTCGGGGCGGACGCCGTACGGCTCGTCCTCGACCGGCCGCTGCCCCTCGTCGCGGGTGACCGCGCGATCCTGCGCGACCCCGGTGCCAAGCGGGTCGTCGCCGGCGCCCTGGTGCTCGACGCCGACCCGCCCGAGCTGCGCCGGCGCGGGGCCGCCCGCCGGTGGGCGGAGCAGCTGGCCCGTGCCACGGGCACGCCCGACCTGGCCGCGGAGGTGGGGCGCCGGGGGGCCATGCGCGTCGAGGACGCCGTCGCCCTCGGCATCCCGCTGCCCCCCACGCACTCCGACGAGGTGGCCGTCCACGGTCCGTGGCTCGTGGCCACGTCTGCGCTCGAGGGCTGGTCGGCGGCCCTTGCTCAGGCGCTGCACCGCCGGGTGGCCGAGCAGCCGCTCGAGCCGAGTCTCACCGCCGAGGCGGCGGTGGCGGTGGCCGGTGTCCCCGCCCGCGCGCTCCTGCCGCAGGTGGTCCACGCGGCCGGCCTCGAGCTGGTCGAGGGTCGGGTCTGGGTACCCGGCGTGCGCGCCTCCCTCGGCGCGGCCGAGTCCGGTCTGCGTGAGCTCGAGGAGCGCCTGGCCGCAACGCCTTTCGCCGCGCCGGAGCAGCCCGACCTCGACGCCTGGGGCCTCGGCCGGGCTGAGGTGGCCGCCGCCGTCCGCGCCGGCCGGCTGATGCGCCTGGACGACGGGGTGCTGTTGCGACCGGACGCCCCCGCGCGGGCGATGCGGGTGCTGGCCGGGCTGCCCCAGCCGTTCACGCTCAGTGAGGCTCGGCAGGCCCTCGAGACGACGCGACGGGTCGCCGTCCCGCTGCTGGAGCACCTCGACAACCGCGGGTGGACGCGTCGCGTGGACGGCAGCCACCGCCAGGTCGTGCGCTAGCTGACGGTGGGGCGCTCCCGGGGCTGGGCGATGCCCGAGGGGTGCGCGGCGAGCAGAGGCCTGCGCCGGCCCCGGGGGAAGGGACCGGCGCAGGTGGCGCGTGGGCTCCGTCAGACGGTGCGGTAGGCGGTACCGGTCGCCGTCCCTGACGGGGTGTTGGCGCCGGTGCCGGACTGCGTACCGGACTGGGTGCCGGGCAGGCCGGGCCGGTCACCGTCTGGTCCGTGGCCGCCGGGGCCACCGGTGCGCGTGGTGATGGTCTTGAGGTCCTTGCTGACCTCGAGCATGACCGGGGCGCCGGCCTTGGTGCCGAGCACGTCGTAGGAGCCGTCGGGGTCCTTGCGCACGCTCGACACGGTGACGGCCGAGTCCTTGGCCTTCACCGCGGCGGTGACCTTGGTGAGCTCGGCGCCGGTGACCGGGGTGTCGGCGCTGCCGCCCATGCCGCCCCCCATACCGCCATGGCCGCGGCCGCCACCGGGACCGCCGGTCTCGACGGTCACGGTCTTGAGGTCCTTGCTGACCTCGACCCTGACGGGGGCACCGGCCTTGGTGCCGAAGACGTCGTAGGAGCCGTCCTCGTCCTTCCGGGCGGAGGTGACGGTGACGGCGGAGTCCTTGGCCTTGACCGCGGCGGTGACCTTGGTGAGCTCGGAGCCCGTGACGGGGGTGTGGTTGCCACCCGGGCCACGGTCGCCCTGGGGGCCGCCCTGGGGCGCGGTGCCCTGCTGGCCGTAGCCGAGCGCGTAGCCGGCGGAGGCTGCAGGGGCGTTGGTGGCCGACGCGTTCGCCAGGGAGGCCGCGGCGATGACGATGCCGGTGGCTGCGGCGATCCCGCAGGCCGCCGTGACGATGGACTTGCTGGGCACGTGGTGCTCCCCTCTCGTGTGCCGCGCCGGGTGGCGCAGGCTCTCCGACGAAGGTCTCGGCCCAGCCTGTGGCCAGGCTGTCAACGGGCTGGGGTGGTCCTACGAGACCCGGTCAGCCGGTGGGCAGCAGGACCGTGAAGGAGGTGCCCCTGCCGAGCTCGGAGTCCACCGCGACGGAGCCCTGGTGCCGCGACACGATGCGCTGCACGATGCTCAGCCCCAGTCCGGTGCCGGGCACCTCGAGGGCGTCGGGGTTGGTGCTGCGGAAGAACTCGGTGAACAGCGAGCGCTGGTCGGCCCTGGAGATGCCGATGCCCTGGTCGGAGCAGACCAGCTCGACCCGGTCGCCGACGGTGCGCAGCTGCACGGTCACGGCGCCACCGTCCGTCGTGTACTTCACGGCGTTGCTGATGAGGTTGTCCACGAGGCGCGCCAGCTCTTCGGAGCTGCCCCAGGCGCAGGGGGCCTGCGGGGGCGCCTGGACGGTGATGGTGACGTTCGCCTGCGCTGCCCGCGGCAGGAACATGTCGACCGCGTCCTGGACGAGCGCGACCATGTCGACGCGCTCGCGCACCAGCGGCCGGTCGGGGTCGCTGACCTTGGCCAGGGTGAGCAGGTCGTCGACCAGCCCCTGGAGGCGGTGGGTGTTGCGCTCCATCACCTTGAGCGACCAGGCCGGGTCGCCGGTCGGGTCCTCCTTGAGCAGCTCGAG
This sequence comes from Phycicoccus sp. Soil748, assembly GCF_001428025.1. Taxonomy (GTDB): domain Bacteria; phylum Actinomycetota; class Actinomycetes; order Actinomycetales; family Dermatophilaceae; genus Pedococcus. Next base: position 525,720 of record NZ_LMSC01000006.1, read on the forward strand.
GTGACCCATGATCGAGGCGAGCGGGTTCTTCAGCTCGTGCGAGATGGTGGAGAAGAGGGTCGTCTTTGCGCGGTCGGCCCGTCGCAGCTCGGCGGTCATCCGGCGCTCGAGCTCGAAGAGCCGGGCGTTGACGATCGAACGGCCGACGTCCCGCCCGATCTCCAGGGCGGCGACGCGCTCGGCCTCGCTCCACGCCGGGGCGTCCGTCGAGCGCGTGAGGACCATGTGGCCCAGGCACTCGGTGCCCGCGCCGATGGGCGCCAGCAGCAGCGAGCCGGCGCCGGTGGGCTCCAGGAAGTCCGTGACGGCCTGCAGCTCGGACTCCTCCAGCACACCGCTCGGACGCGCGACGCCGTCCCGGATCACCGCTGCGACCTGCTGGCTCCAGCAGTACTCACCCATGCGACGGGCGATGTCGACCATCTCGCGGGGGGTGCGCTCCAGGCCGTGCAGGGAGTAGGCGGCGAGGCTCTCCGTCGTCGCGGCGTCCTCGTTGGAGAAGGCGCGGACCCACAGGCCCAGGCACTCCATACCGGTCCTGATGGGGTCGACGATCGCCTCGACCACGCGCGAGGGCTCCAGGATGCCCTGGGAGATGCGGGCGAGGTTCTGCACGGTGCCGGCGAGGCGGACCTGCTCGGCGAGCGTCTGGCGCTGGCGGAACGAGTTGATGGCGATGCCGGCCTGGTTGGCGAAGACCTCCAGGACCCCCTGCTGCACCTGGGTGGGCCGCTTGGCCGACAGCGGCAGGTCGACCGAGATCATCCCGATCATCTCGCCCGCCGGGTCGTAGAACGGCGCGAGCAGGGTGTCCTCGGGGTCCCACGCCTCGGGGTCGCCGATGACCTGTTCCTCCCACTCCGACGCGACCCAGCCTGCCGGGGCGGTGGTCGGCAGCATGGCCGCCGGGATGAAGCGCAGCGAGCCCCAGTGCTCGGCGACGGCGAACTCCGCCTCGATGCTCTCGCGCGAGGTCCGCCGGCCCATGAGCTGGGCCGTGGCGTCCGGGTGGCCGCCGATGGCGACGATCTCGAGGTCGCCGCTGGACCGGACGAGGCTGATCGCCGCGACCTGGAAGCCCACGATGTCGGCTGCTCCCTCGACCACGAGGTCGAGCAGGTCCTGCAGGCTCTCCTGCCCGCTGGCCTTGTTCATCAGTCGCGAGAGCTGACGAAGCGCCTGCACCTCGCTTGTCGAAACCGTGCTCTCCATCTGGATCCCCGTCACTCCTGCGTCACCCAACGGTGACGGCCTCACGGTATACACCCCGCCGACGGACCGCGCGGCTTATGTCGCCTTTCGGGACGTGCGGTTGAGGGTCCAGTCAGCCGTCCGACGCTGTCACCCGACGCGCCTAGTCCCTTCGGCCACATCTGCAGAGTCCGAACGTTCGAAACGACCACGCAGGCCTACCCAGACCCCTCATCCGGACCCATATCTTGCCGATCACCCAAGTTTTCGTGATGAGGAAGGTGGCTCCGTGTCCAGACTGCAGTCGGCGGCTGGCCGTGTCCCCCAAGGCTGGTCCTTCGGCGACTGGCCCCTGCGACGGAAGCTTGCTGCGGCTGTCGTCCTGCCGGTGGTGCTCGCCTTCGTGTTCGGTGGCCTGCGCGTCAAGAACGACTTCGACACGTCGACGAAGCTCGACCGCGCGGCCGACACCGTCCTGGTCATCCGCCCCGTGGTCGAGTACAACCTCGCCGTGCAGCGCCTCGCGGCCGCCGGCAGCGTCGGCGGCGGTGGCGTCATCGCCGCCATCACCAAGTACGAGTCCGCCGCGGCCGACCTCCGCATCGCCCTGAAGACCCCCGGCATCCCCGAGAGCGTGCGGCGCAGCGGCACCAGCGCGCTGTCCCTCGGCCAGGCCGTGCGCAGCGCCAAGACCCAGAACGGGTTCTCCGACGTCGTCATCGACCGGTCGGGCAGCATCGCGACGCTCCTGTCGACCGCCGTCGCCGACCTCGGCCTCTCCGACGACTCCGCCTCGGCGAAGATCGTCGTCGCCGTCCAGGACACCCTCGCCGCCCAGCGCGCGATGACCGGGCAGCAGCTCAACCTCGCCAACACCGACGACGGCGCCGCCACGCTGCGCGCCATCGGCCAGGTCGGCGCCGAGACCGCTGCCCTCACCCGCCTGCAGGCCGAGGTGCCCGACAGCGGTGCCCAGGTCCGCCAGCTGCTCAACGACAACGGCCGCCGCAACTACACGCTGCAGCAGGAGAGCATCGACAAGGACCAGCTCGCCGCGCTCGGCACGGTCGTCGAGTCGAGCAACGCCGGGTACACCAAGCTCCTCGACAGCGAGCTCGTCTCCCTCGAGAGCAACCTGCGCCAGCGCGCCTCCGACTTCCGCGGCACCGCCATCCTCAACGCGATCATCGTGGCTGCGGCGCTCATCGCCGCCCTCGCCATCGTGCTCGCCCTGCTCCGCTCGCTCCTCGTGCCGATCCGCGCGGTGCGCCAGGGCGCCCTCGACGTGGCCAACAAGCGCCTGCCCGCGGCCGTCGCCGCCATGCGTGACGGCACCGAGCCGCCGGAGTTCGTGGCCATCCCGGTCCACACCAGGGAGGAGATGGGCCAGCTGGCCCGCGCCGTCGACGACCTCCACACCCAGGCGCTGACCCTCGCCGGTGAGCAGGCCCGCCTGCGCGTGCAGGTCGGCCACATGTTCGAGACCCTCTCGCGCCGCAGCACCTCACTCATCGACCAGCAGCTCTCGCTCATCGAGCGCCTCGAGAGCGACGAGGAGGACCCCAAGCGGCTGCAGAGCCTGTTCCGCCTCGACCACCTCGCAGCCCGTATGCGTCGCAACAGCGACTCACTGCTCGTGCTCGCCGGGACCTCCACGCGTCGCGGTGTGTCCGGGTCGGTGTCGGTGTCCGACGCCGTGCGCGCGGCCGTGTCCGAGGTCGAGAACTACGAGCGCATCGACATCGGCGACACCTCCAACGACCACGTCCTGGGCGCCGTCGGCTCCGACCTCATCCACCTGCTCGCCGAGGTCGTCGACAACGCCCTGGCCTACTCGCCGCCCACCACCCGCGTGGGGATCCGCGGTGCCCGTACGCCCGAGGGCGGCCTCCTGATCGAGGTCGACGACAAGGGCCTCGGCATGCCGCCGAAGGAGCTCGCGGGGCTCAACGACCGCCTTGCGCACGGTGGCGACATCACCCCCGACACCGCACGCCGCATGGGCCTGTTCGTGGTCGGCAGCCTGGCCAAGCGCCACGGCATCGCCGTGCGCCTGCGTCGCAACGGCGCCGACAAGCAGGGCGTCACGGTCTCGGTGCACCTGCCCGCCGGCCTGCTGGCCGACAACGCCCGCGCCGAGCGCCCGGTCCGCCCCGCAGCGGCAGCAGCCGCCGCAGCTCCTGCTCCCGCAGCTCCTGCCGCGACGCCGACCGCCCCGGCCGTCGGCGGGACGACCAAGGCGGGCCTGCCGACCCGCGTCCGTGGCGCCAGCGGAGCCCCGAGCCTCACGCCCACCCCGAGCACCGGGCCGAGCCCCGTGCCCGGTGCGGCGAAGAAGGTCCTCCCGACCCGTACCCCCGGCGCGCACGGCCCCACGGCCGGCGGCGGCATCCCCTCGATCCCGATCAAGCCCGTCATCGAGGGCGCCGAGGCCGCGGCCGAGGAGAAGGCCGCGACCAACGGCCACTCCGTGGTGGCGAACGGCGCCAACGGCAGCAACGGTGCGCCGGCTGAGGTCAATGGCAGCAACGGTGCGCGTGGCCACGACACCCATGGTGACGCCGCCGCGGACACCGCAGCCCAGGAGAAGGCAGAGGCTGGCAAGGCCGCCGAAGCCGCCAAGGCTGCTGAAGCGGCCCAGGCGGAGACCGCTGCCAAGGCGAAGGCTGCTGAGGACGCCAAGGCAGCCGAGGCGAAGGCTGCTGAGGACGCCAAGGCAGCCGAGGCGAAGGCTGCTGAGGCGAAGGCTGCTGAGGTGAAGGCTGCAGAGGCCGCCAAGGCCGCCGAAGAGGCCAAGGCCGCGGCACCCACGGCCGAGGTCACGCGCTCGGCTGCCGGGCTCCCGATGCGCAAGCCGCGCGCCACGGGCATCACCGAGGCCACTGAGTTCGCCGAGACGCCGGCCACGGCCGACACCGCGGACAAGGGCGGCGACAAGGCCAAGGGTGGACGGCTCACGAGCTGGCTCCCCAGCCGCAAGGCTGCCGAGGCCGCTCGCATCGAGGCGCTGGAGGCGCAGGAGCACCGCATGCCCTCCAACCTCTCTGCCTGGCTCGAGCACCGCGCGGCGGTCACCGAGGCGCGCGAGAAGGCGGAGCGCGGCGAGGCCACCCCGACCGAGCCCGTCGTTGCCGAGGACGCCGCGGCGACGCCGGAGACCACCGAGCTGACGGTTCCCGACGCGTGGGTGGCCGAGGCCACCGACGACAGTGCGGACGCCGCCCCGGCGGCCGAGGCCGTCGCCCAGCCCACCGAGCCGGCACTGCCGACCCGGGTGCCCGGTGCCAGCGGCTCGACCACCCCGGTGGCCGCCGAGCCCGAGCCCTTCACGGGCCGCCCGGCGTTGCGGGCACACAACACGTCGTTCTTCGGAGCCCGTAAGGCGCGCACGGTGTCCGACGCCGACCTCGAGGTCGACCAGCACGCCGTCGCCGACACCACCATGGCCGAGACCACCGTCGCGGCACACCCCACCACCCAGGACGAGCAGGTCGAGGAGCAGATTGACGTGCAGGCTGACCCCCAGGCCGCGCCCGCCGCACCGGTCGGTGAGAACACCCCGATCTACCGGTCGCTGATGTCCGCGTCGGGCCTCCCGATGCGGCTGCCCGGCACCACCATGAACCCCGGCGAGACCGACGCCCCGGCTGAGGTGACCGCCGCACCCGCGACGTCGCGCCGCGACCCCGAGGCTGTTCGCCGCAGCCTGACCCGCCACAAGAACGGTGTGAGCGCCGCGCGCACCGAGGCACAAGACGGAACCCACCGAGAGGAAGCCGATGTTCAGCACTGACGCCATGGCCCAGCCCAAGGGCGAGTACGACTGGCTCGTGGCCAAGTTCGCGACCGAGACCCCTGGCGTGTCCCACGCCATCCTGGTCTCGGCCGACGGCCTGCCCATGGCCTCCAGCGAGCAGCTGCCCGAGGACCGAGCCGAGCAGATGGCGGCGGTGGCCTCAGGTATGGCGAGCCTGGCCTCCGGTGCGGCCCGGCTCTTCCAGGGCGGCACGGTCCTGCAGTCCGTGATCGAGATGGAGCTCGGCTTCCTGCTGCTCATGAGTGTCGGCGACGGTTCGCACCTCGCCGCCCTCACGAGCACGGACTCCGACATCGGTCAGGTCGGCTACGAGATGGCGGTGCTGGTCGACCGCGTCGGCAAGATGATCGACGCGGCTGCCCGGGCGCCGATCTCGGGGTAGTCATGGCGCCCGACGCACGCGAGGAGTCGGCCGGACCCAGGCTGGTCCGGCCCTACGCGCTGACGTCCGGTCGTACCGAGTCCGTGGTGGACCTGCCGATCGAAGCCACGCTCGAAGTGCAGCCATCCGGACGAAGCGCGAACTGGCCCGAAGGACACATGTCGGGTCGCATCATCGAGCTCTGTGCCACCTCCCAGTCGGTGGCGGAGGTCTCCGCCAAGCTCCACATCCCCCTCGGGGTCGCCAGGGTGCTCCTGGGCGACCTCATCACCGCGGGACACCTCAGGACCCGCGCCACCATCTCCGAAAACACGACGACCGACGAACGACGTGAACTCATCGAAAGGACACTCAGTGGACTACGCGCCCTCTAGCCGCAACAGCGCCTCGACCAAGATTGTCGTG
>NZ_LMSC01000006.1:531557-572345 GCF_001428025.1 Phycicoccus sp. Soil748
CCGCGGGCCAGGACGACATCTCCAAGGTGCAGCAGAAGCACACCACCACGGTGGCCATGGACTTCGGCCGCATCACGCTCGCAGAGAACCTCGTGCTCTACCTGTTCGGCACCCCCGGACAGCGCCGGTTCTGGTTCATGTGGGACGACCTGGTCAAGGGCGCCATCGGTGCCGTGGTCCTGGTCGACACCCGTCGTCTCGACGACAGCTTCGCGGCCGTCGACTACTTCGAGGCCAAGGGGCTGCCGTTCATCGTCGCGCTCAACCAGTTCGACGACGCCGGCCAGTTCGGTCCCGACGAGATCCGTGAGGCCCTCGCGATCTCTGCCCACATCCCCGTCATCACGGTGGACGCCCGCGACCGCGAGTCGGCCAAGCACGCCCTGGTGCGCATCACCGAGTTCGCGCTCACCCAGCTCACCCGGGTCCCCGCCACCACCTGAGGCGCCCCGCACCGAGCCCACCGAGCCCACCGAGCGCACCCCCGCGCACCCGAGACAGCCCGAGCCCGGCCACCCCGCAGGGGAGTGCCGGGCTCGGGTCTTTTCGCGGCACGGGCTGGCACACTGCGGAAATGAGCACTCCCACGCCACCTCGGTCCACCGCACCGTACGGCGCCTGGGCCTCGCCCGTGAGCGCCGCCGCCCTCGCCGGCGAACGGGTCGTCCTCGACCAGCCGAGGATCGACGACGGGCACGTCTACTGGCTCGAGGGTCGTGGCACCGAGGGTGGTCGGGTGGTCCTCGTCCGGGACGGGGTGGACCTGACGCCGGCCCCCTTCAACGTGCGCTCGCGGGTGCACGAGTACGGCGGCGGCGCCTACACCGTCGACCACGGCGTCGTGGCGTTCGTCGACTTCGCCGACCAACGGGTGCGGCTCCTCGAGGGTGGCGCGGACCCACGTGTCCTGACCCCCGAGGGCGACGGGTCGCTGCGCTACGCCGACCTGCGCCTCGACCTCGGAGGCCGCCGGCTCTACTGCGTCCGCGAGGACCACCGCGGCGAGGGCGAGGCACGGAACACGGTGGTGCGCCTCGACCTCGACGGCGACAACGCCGACGGCGGGACCGAGCTGGTCGCCGGACCCGACTTCGTCGCCGCGCCGAGGCTGAGCCCCGACGGGGCGCGCCTCGCCTGGCTGCAGTGGGACCACCCGAACATGCCGTGGGACTCCACGCAGCTGTGGGTGGCCGAGGTGACCGACGACGGTCTCTCGGACCCGAGGATGGTGGCCGGCGGCGAGGGGGTGGCCGTCACGGAGCCGCGGTGGTCCGCGGGCGGCGACCTCTACCACCTCACCGACCGCACGGGGTGGGCCGAGCTGGCGGTCGTCCACCCGGACGGCAGCACCGCTGTCCTGACCGACGCCGGGCGCGAGCTGGGCTGGCCGCAGTGGGTCTTCGACCGGCCCTCGTTCGGCTTCACCGGCGACGGCACGGTGGTCTGCACGTGGTTCGCCGACGGCCGGGGCCGGCTGGGCACGGTCGCCGACGGGAGCCTGTCGCCACTGGACGTGCCGGGGGTGGCGTTCGACCACGTCACGGTCGAGGGGCGCACGGTGGTCGCCCTGGTCGACCGGGTCGATCGGCCGCGATCCGTGGTGGCCATCGACCTCGGCACCGGCGCCGAGCGGGTGCTGCGGGCCGAGTCCGCGGTGGAGCCGGCCGCTGGGATGGTCACGACCCCGGAGGGCGTCTCGTGGACCAACTCGACGGGCGACACGGTGCACGGGGTCTTCCACGCACCGTCCAACCCGGCGTTCCGGGCCCCTGACGGCGAGCTGCCGCCGCTGGTGGTCAGGCTCCACGGTGGGCCCACCTCGATGACCGTCGGGGCGCTCAGCCTCGACACCGCCTACTGGACCAGCCGCGGCCTGGCGGTCCTCGACGTCAACTACGGCGGCAGCACCGGGCACGGACGGGCCTACCGGGAGCGGCTGCGCGGTCGGTGGGGTGTCGTCGACGTGGACGACTGCTCGACCGGGGCTCGCGCCATGGCCGAGCAGGGCCGGGTCGACGGCGCCCGGCTGGCCATCCGCGGCGGCAGGGCAGGCGGGTTCACCACGCTGGCCGCCCTGACCGGCACGGACGTCTTCGCCGTGGGCGCCAGCTACTTCGGCGTCGGCGACCTCGAGGCGCTGGCCCGCGACACGCACAAGTTCGAGTCCCGCTACCTCGACGGCCTGGTGGCTCCCTACCCCGAGGGTCGGGACGTCTACCGCGAGCGGTCACCCCTGCACCACCTCGACAGCCTCAGCGCGCCGATGATCCTGCTGCAGGGGCTGGACGACGAGGTCGTGCCGCCCGACCAGGCCACCCGGATGGCCGACGCCGTGCGGGCCAAGGGCCTGCCTGTCGCGCACCTGGAGTTCGAGGGGGAGGGGCACGGGTTCCGCCGCGCCGAGACGATCGTGCGGGCCCGGGAGGCCGAGGCGTACTTCTACGCGCGGGTCTTCGGCTACGACCTCGCCGACGACGTGGAGCCGGTCGACATCGACAACGACCCCGGGGCATGAGCCGCGAGGCGCCGAATTTGGTCGACCTGGCCGAGGCCGACCGGCACCGGCCGCGCTTCCACTTCGTGTCGCCGGCGGGCTGGCTCAACGACCCCAACGGGTTGACGCAGTGGCAGGGGACCTACCACCTCTTCTACCAGTACAACCCGGCCTCGGCGCTGCACCACCGGATCCACTGGGGCCACGCCACGAGCACCGACCTGGTCACCTGGACCGACCAGCCCGTCGCCCTCAGCCCGGGCGATGACGGGCCCGACCGGGACGGGTGCTGGTCGGGGGTGCTCGTGGACGACGACGGTATCCCGACCATCCTCTACTCGGGACGTGACGGCGACCGCGAGCTGCCCTGTCTCGCAACCGGTTCCGCCGACCTCACCACCTGGGTCAAGGACCCGGCCAACCCCGTCATCGACGGCTACCCCGAGGGGCTGGAGCTGACGGCGTACCGCGACCACTGCGTCTGGCGCGAGGACGGCCGCTGGCGCCAGCTGGTGGGTTCGGGCATCGCAGGGGTAGGCGGCACGGCGCTGCTCTACGAGTCCGCCGACCTGCGCAGCTGGCGGTTCGTGGGTCCGCTGCTCACCGGCGACGCCGCCGTAGGCACCGTCGAGGGTGGTGACTGGACCGGCACGATGTGGGAGTGCGTCGACCTGTTCCGGCCCCCGCTCACGGACGGTGTCGCCGCGGCGACCGGTGACGCCGGCGCGGACGGCGTGACGAGTCCTGTCGACGTGCTGGTGTTCTCGGCGTGGGACGCCGGGGTGACCCACCACCCGCTCTACTGGACCGGCCGCTACCGGGGTGACTCGTTCGAGCCGCGGGAGCTGCACCGGCTCGACTACGGAGGCCGCTACTTCTACGCCCCGCAGAGCTTCCGCGACGCCACCGGCCGGCGCATCGTCTTCGGCTGGATGCAGGAGGGTCGCACCGACGAGGCGATGGTCGCGGCCGGCTGGTCGGGGGTCATGTCGCTGCCGCGGGTGGTCGCGCTCGGCGCCGACGGGCGGCTCGCCCAGGCGCCGGCGCCCGAGGTGGCGAGCCTGCGCGGTGCGCAGCAGGAGTACGCCGCACAGTGCCTGACCGACGCGCCCCTCCCGCTGGGCGGCGGCGACCAGCGCGACCTCGAGGTCGCCCTGGTCCTCCCGCCCGGGGCCACCGTCGCCCTCGCCCTGGCTGCCTCACCGGACGGGGCGGAGGTGACCCTCCTCGAGCTGACGCGAGCGGGCGCGGTGGGGACGATCGACGGCCCGGCCGGCAACGGCACGACGGCGGGCAACGGCGTGACGGCCGACGACCGCCCCGAGGCGGGCACCGTGACCCTGGACCGTTCGCGCTCGAGCCTGGACCCCACCGTCGACGCCACCCCGCGCTCCGGTCCGTTCCCGGTCGGCGACGACGGGTCGGTGGAGCTGCGTGTCGTGGTCGACCACTCCGCGCTGGAGGTGTTCGTCAACGGCCGTGCCCTGACCGCCCGCATCTACCCGACGCGCGAGGACGCCCTGCGGATGTCGCTGCGTGCCGTGGCCGGTGACGCCGAGCTGCGCGGGGCGACCGCCTGGGCCGTGCGCGACAGCTGGTCCGGCCCGCGCCGGCTCTACCCCTGAGGGGTTGCGCGCACCCGGTCCAGGACGGCCGCGGCCACCTCGTCCGGGTGCGACTCCGGGAGCCAGTGGCCGGCGTCGAGCTCGACGAACCGGTAGTCGGGCCCCACGCAGCGTGCGGTCCGCTCCGCCGCGGCACGTCCGAGGGCAGGGTCGTGGCGGCCCCAGAGGTAGGTCGTCGGCACCCTGACCGGTGACGCGAAACCGTGGTCCGGCCCGTGTCCCTTCGCGCCGCCCGCGAGCCGGGCCCACAGGTGGGACGGGTGGAGGTCGGACGGCTGCAGGCGGGGGAGCCGGGGCCGCAGCGCGCGGTACCAGGCCAGTCCGCCGCTGGCGGCGCCCGGCTCACGGAAGCGCGCGACGTACCGCTGGACCTGCTCCGGTGGCAGGCCGGTCCCGCGCAGCACGGACGGCAGGCGGCGGCGCAGGAAGGCCTCCGGCAGGACGGGGACCTGGAAGGCGAGCATGTACCAGCTCTTGAGTGCCTGGTCGCCGTGCCGCAGCGCCCACGCCATCGCGTCGGGGTGGGGGGTGGAGGCGACGGTGAGGCTGTGCAGCCGGTCGGGGTGCCGCTCGGCGAACGCCCATGCGACGGCACCGCCCCAGTCGTGCCCGACGAGGTGGACCCGCGGCGCGCCGCTCGCGTCGACGAGGGCGAGCACGTCGGCGACCAGCTGCGACATCCGGTATGCCGCCGCGCCGCGGGGGCGGGCGCCGGGGGAGTAGCCGCGCTGGTCGGGGGCGAGGACGCGCACGCCCTGCGCGACCAGGCGGGACGTCACCGGCGCCCACGCGGAACGGTCCTGCGGCCATCCGTGCAGGAGCACCGCGACGGGCCGGTCCGCTGGTCCGCCCGACGGGCCCGCGTCGGTGACGTCGAAGGTGAGGCCGTCCCTGTTGAAGTGCTCCACGCCGTCGAACCTAGCCCCCGTGGACCGCTGCGCAGCAGGTCGCAGGCGTGGGGGACAATCGGACCCGTGAGCTCCCGCCCCGCGCCCGTGCAGCTCGGCGGCAGGAGGGCCTGGGTCGTCTACGGCGCGTCGGTCGCGATCTACGTGCTCGCCGTCTTCCACCGCAGCTCCCTCGGCGTCGCGGGGCTGATCGCCGCGGACCGCTTCCACATCGCCGCGACCCAGCTGTCCGTCTTCACGATGGTCCAGCTCCTCGTCTACGCCGCGATGCAGATCCCGGTGGGGGCGCTGCTCGACCGGTTCGGCTCCAAGCGGCTGCTCCTGGCCGGGGTGACCTTCCTGACCGTCGCCCAGCTCGGGTTCGCGTTCGCCACCTCGTTCCCGGCCGGCCTCGTCGCGCGGGTATTCGTCGGCATCGGCGACTCGATGATCTTCATCCCGCTGCTCCGGATCGTGGCCCTGTGGTTCCCGCCGCTGCGGATCCCGATGGTGACCCAGCTGACCGGCCTGCTCGGCCAGGTGGGGGCGCTGGTCGCGGCGACCCCGCTCGTCCACGCGCTGCACCAGTGGGGGTGGACGCCGACCTACGCCACCGCCGGACTGACGGGTGTCGTGCTGGGGCTGCTGGTCCTCGTCGTGGTCCGCGACTCCCCGTACCCCAACCACGAGCTCGACCAGATCAAGGTCCGCGCGCTGGCCCGGACGGTGCGCGCGGCCTGGCGCACACCGGGTACCCGGCTCGGGCTGTGGTCGCACTTCTCGGCGCAGTTCGGGGCGACCGTCTTCGCGCTGCTGTGGGGCTACCCGTTCCTCGTGGCGGGGCAGGAGCTCTCGCCCGAGACGGCCGGCACGCTGCTCATGCTGATGACGGTGACCACGGTGGTCACGAGCCCCCTCATCGGCGGCTTCGTCACCCGCTACCCGTTCTCGCGGTCGACGCTCATCCTCGGCATCGTCGCCGCGATCATGACCGTCTGGGCGGTCGTCCTGCTGTGGCCGGGGCGCGCCCCGCTGCCGCTGCTGGTGCTGCTCGTCGTCGTCACCGCGGTCGGTGGGCCCGGCTCGATGGTGGGCTTCGACCTCGCACGCACCTTCAACCCGCCGACCCGCCTCGGCAGCGCCACCGGCATCGTCAACGTCGGCGGCTTCCTCGCCTCGCTGTCGACCGTGACGCTCATCGGGGTCATCCTCGACCGCGTCGCCCCCGGGGGCCCGAGCACCTACGACGTCGACACCTTCCGTCTGGCGATGTCGGTGCAGTACCTCGTGTGGGGCCTCGGGGTGGTGCAGATCCTGCGCTACCGACGCCGGGCCCGGCGCGAGCTCGCGGCGACCGACCCGGACGCGTACGCCGCCCTGCGTGCGGGCCGCAGCGTCGCCCACTGAGGCCCGCGCCGACCGTTCGAGGACCTGTTGCCGACCTCCCACAGGTGCCCCGCAGGCCTCTCACCTGCGCAAACGCGGATTTCGTGACCGATTCGTGACCATTTCTGGACACCTGATCGAAGAAGCGCGGCCACCTGCTGAAAAACATCCGTGTAACTCCCCGAACCACACGAATGTCATTTCGAGGAGAGGGCTTCGAGGCGTGGGGTTGGTGTGACGAGAGGGTTTGGAGTGAAAACCCGGCCCTAGTCTGCTGCGGCTGCCAGTCCCCGTCGAAAGAGGCATCCCCCGTGCCAGGCTCACCGTCTGTCCACCGCGCGCTCCGCGCCGGCTCGGCCCTCTCCCTCGTCGGCCTGCTCACGCTCACCACGGCCCTGGCCGCCACCGCGGAGCCCGACCCCGTCTACCCGTCCAAGGCGCAGGTCGACCGCGCCAAGGCCGCCGTCACCGGCGCCGCCGGGCAGATCGCCGCCCTCGACGCGCAGTACGCCGCGGCCAGCGCCCAGCTCAGCCAGGTCCAGGACCGCGCGGCCGCTGCGGCCGAGGCCTACAACGGGGCCCGCCTCCAGCTCCAGCGCCGGGCGGACGAGACCGCAGCCGCCCAGAAGCGCGCCGCCGCCGCCGAGAAGGTCGCCGAGGCGGCCAGCCTCGAGGTGCGTCGGTACGCCGCAGGCGTCTACCAGCAGGGCGGCAGCCTCGGCGAGATCGAGGCCTACCTGTCCAGCGACGGCCCCCAGGACCTGATGGACCGCGCCACGGCCCTCGAGGCCGTCGCCGACGCCCGCGCCCGCTCCGTGCAGGAGGCGCAGGCCACCTCGATCGTCGCCTCGACCATGAAGCGCCAGGCCGCCCAGGCCCAGGCTGCCCAGGCCAAGGCCGCCACCTCGGCCCAGGACGCGCGTGACGCCGCGCAGGCCCAGGCCGACCAGGCGCAGGCGGCAGCTGTCTCCATCCAGAAGCAGCAGGCGTCCCTCGTCACCCGCATGGCGACGCTGCGCAGGACCTCCGTGGCCCTCGAGCGCCAGCGCCAGGACGGCCTCGCCGCCGCCGCGGCCGCACGCGCCGCAGCTGCGGAGGCCGCCCGACAGGCCAAGCTGGCGGAGGAGCGCGCCGCCGCGGCCCGCACCGCAGCCGCGAAGAAGGAGGCGCAGCGCGCCGCCGCCCGGGCCGCCGCCGAGGCCGCCCGCCAGCGCGCCGCCGCCGAGGCCGCCCAGAAGGCCGCTGCCCAGAACAAGCCGCAGCCGAGGCCCCAGCCCCGGCCGAAGCCGCGCCCGGCCGACCCGACGCCCACCCCGCCCCCGCCGTCCTCGAACGGTGGCGTGTCGGCCGTCCTCGCCTACGCCCGCGCCCAGGTCGGCAAGCCCTACCTGTGGGGCGCCGAGGGTCCGGACAGCTTCGACTGCTCCGGCCTGACGATGCGCGCGTGGCAGCAGGCCGGCGTCAACCTCTCGCACTACACCGGCGCCCAGTGGGGTGAGACGAGCCGTGTCGCCATCAGCGAGCTGCAGCCCGGTGACCTCGTCTTCTACGGCAGCTCGGGCGAGTCCAGCCACCACGTCGGCCTCTACGTCGGCGGTGACCAGATGATCGAGGCACCGCACGCCGGAGCCAACGTCCGGTACGCGTCCATCTACCGCTCCGACCTGCTGCCCTACGGCGGCCGCCCGTAGCCCCGAGGCCCGACAGCCCCCAACCAGAGAGCCCCCGGACGACCAGAGTCGTCCAGGGGCTCAACGGTGCACGGGGGCGGTGAGGCCCCGGTGGGTCACTCCGTCGGCGGCTGGGCCTCGGACATCGGCTCGGCCATGGTGTCCGGCATGCGCCAGCGCGCCGTGGTCATGCCAGCAGCCTTGGCGCGGTCGATGGCCTCGCGCACGACGCGCTCGGCCTCCTCGCGGCCCGCCCAGTGGGCGCCCTCGACGGACTTGCCGGGCTCGAGGTCCTTGTAGGTCTCGAAGAAGTGCTGGATCTCGAGGCGGTCGAAGCTGCTGACCTGCTCGAGGTCGGTGATGTGTGCCTGGCGGGGGTCGCCGGCCGGCACGCACAGGATCTTGTCGTCGCCGCCGGCCTCGTCGCGCATGTGGAACATGCCGATGGGACGGGCGCGCACCAGGCACCCGGGGAACGTCGGCTCCTCGAGCAGCACCAGGGCGTCGAGCGGGTCGCTGTCCTCGCCGAGGCTGTCCTCGACGTAGCCGTAGTCGGCGGGGTAGCGGGTGGAGGTGAACAGCAGCCGGTCGAGGCGGATGCGGCCCGTCTCGTGGTCGACCTCGTACTTGTTGCGATGTCCCTGCGGGATCTCGATGGTGACGTCGAACTCCACGACGCTGGTCCCTTCCGTTGGTGCGCGCGCCTATGACCTAGGCTCGCGCCCAAGTGTTCCGTATGACGCAAGTCCAGCGCCGAGGGGGTCGAGTGCGTCGCTTCCTCGCCGCGGCGGTCGCCGTGCTGGTGCTGGTGGTCGGCTACGGCGCGCTCGACGTCTACGACCTCGTGCCGGGGTTCCTGACACGCGCGCCCCGCAGCAACAGCGGCACCGCGCCCGCGGGCAGCTCTCCGACGCCCACGGCCACCGACCCCGCCGTCGTGGTCCCGACGATGGACTCGGGCGCCCAGCCGCTCGCACCGGCGTCGGCGGGCGCGCCCATCCCGTCGGCCAAGGGTGTGGCTGCCGCACTGGCGGCCGTCCTGCGCCAGCCGTCGCTCGGCCCGTCCCCGGGGGTCCTGGTGAGGGACGCGTTCACCGGGCAGGTCCTGCTGCAGCGGGGAGTGGACCGCGAGCACGTGCCGGCGTCCACCCTCAAGCTCCTGACGGCCCTCGCGGTGGACACCACCCTCGACCCGGCGGCGACGATGCCGACGACGGTGGTCCAGGGCGCCACGGCCGGCCAGATCGTGCTCGTCGCGGGCGGCGACACCATGCTGGCGCCCGGCAAGGGCCGGGCCGGTGCGGTCGAGGGGCGCGCCGGCCTCGCCGACCTGGCCGGGCAGGTCGCCTCGGCGCTGCAGGCCTCGGGCACGACCACCATCACCCTGCGCCTCGACCTGAGCCACGCCCGCGGACCCCGGTACGCCCCCACGTGGCTCCCGGCCGACGTCGCCGCCGGCTACACCGGGGGTGTCTCGATGCTGGGCCTGGCCGGTGAGCGGGCCGTTCCCGGCCACCCGGCCCCGCGCGACCCCGAGGCGTCCACCGCCGCGGCGTTCGTGGCGGCGCTGGCCAAGCAGGGCATCACGGCCAGGCTGACGCCGGAGCGGACCTGGAGCGCGCCGGTGGCTGCAGGGGCCCTCGAGCTCGGCAGGGTCGAGTCGGCGCCCATCGGCGACGTCCTCGCCCTGGCCCTCGACGAGAGCGACAACGCGCTCACCGAGGGCCTGGCGCGGCAGGCCGCCGTCAAGGCCGGGGGTGCCGCCACCTTCGCCTCGGCCGTCGCCCTCGTGGAGAAGGTCGCCGCCGCCCACGGCGTCGACCTCGCCGGGTCGACCATCAAGGACACCAGCGGGCTCTCCCCGGGCCAGCTGGTCTCGCCGCGTGTGCTGTCCGACGTCCTGCAGCTCGGCGCGGACGGGTCCGTCCCGGCGATGCAGGAGACGGTGGCCGGCCTGCCCGTCGCCGGTCTCACCGGCACGCTGCACGACCGGTTCACGACCACTCTGACGCGCCCCGCCGCCGGCATCGCCCGGGCCAAGACGGGCACCCTGACCGGTGCGAGCGCGATGGCCGGCACGGTCATCGACGCCGACGGTCGCGTGCTGTCCTACGTCGTCCAGGCCGACCGGATCCCGGCCGGGGTCGGAACGCTGGCGGCGAGGGCGACGTTGGACCGCTTCGTGGCTGCGCTCGCGACCTGCGGCTGCCGCTGACCTACCGTGAGGGGATGACCGTGCCTCGACAGTCGACCACCCGCTACGTCGACTGGGAGTTCGCGAAGGCGACCGGCTCCCGGCTCGTGCCCGCGGGGCCCAGCGTGACGGCGGCCGAGGCCGCCTCCGTGGTGGCCGAGGTGCGCGAGGCGGCCCGGCGGGCGCGCCAGCCCGTCGCCGACACCGCGCGGATGCACGCCCCCCGTGACGCTCCGGGCGCCCTGGTCGTCGACCGGCCGACCTGGATCGCCCTCAACGCCGACTCGATGTCGGCCCTCATGGACCCCGTCTTCGGCACCCTGATCGACAAGCAGAAGAAGGCCCCCGGCGACCTCGCCAAGGCCGTCGGTGGCCGGGTCACCGGCGCCGAGGCCGGCGCCATGCTCGCCTTCATGGCCGGCAAGGTGCTGGGCCAGTACGACCTGGCGCCCGACGGAACGCCCCAGCTGCTGCTCGTGGCGCCCAACCTCGTGCAGGTCGAGCGCGAGCTGGGCCTGGACCCCAGCGACTTCCGGCTGTGGGTCTGCATGCACGAGGAGACCCACCGGGTGCAGTTCACTGCGGTGCCGTGGCTGCGCAACCACATGGTCGAGCGGGTGCGCACCCTCGCCACCGACCTCGTGCCCGACCCGGAGACGATGCAGGAGACGCTCCAGCGGGTCGTCCACCAGCTCCCCGACGCGTTGCGCAGCGGAGGCGCGGGCATCACCGAGCTCATCGCGACACCCGAGCAGCGCGAGCGCCTGGCCGAGGTCACCGCCGTCATGTCCCTGCTCGAGGGCCACGCCGACGTCGTCATGGACGAGGTCGGTCCGCAGGTCATCCCGAGCGTGGCCCACATCCGCCAGCGCTTCAACGAGCGGCGCAAGGGCGTCGGTGCCTTCGACCGCGTGCTGCGTCGACTGCTCGGCCTCGAGGCCAAGATGCGCCAGTACCGCGACGGAGCGGTGTTCGTCCGTGAGGTCACCGCCGCCGTGGGCACCGACGGGTTCAACCGGGTCTGGGAGTCGCCCGAGACGCTGCCCAAGCCGGCCGAGATCGAGAAGCCGGCGGCGTGGGTCGCCCGGGTCCACGGCTGACGTGACCGGGCCGCACCCGGCCACCGCGGCGACGCGCCTGGCTGTCCGCCGCGCGCTGCAGGAGTGCGGTCCCGGCGACCTCGTGCTCGTCGCCGTGAGCGGGGGCGCCGACTCCCTGGCCCTGGCGGCTGCCACCGCCTTCGAGGTGCCCGCGCTGGCCCTGCGCTCCGGCGCGGTCGTGGTCGACCACGGCCTCCAGCCGGGCTCTGCCGCCGTGGCGCAGCGGGCGGCGCAGGCGTGCCGCGACCTCGGCCTCGACCCGGTCGAGGTCGCCACCGTGGAGGTGGGCCCGGCGGCCGGCGGTCCCGAAGCAGCGGCGAGGTCGGCTCGGTACGCCGCGCTCGACGAGGCCGCGGGCAGGCTCGGCGCCACGCGCGTCCTGCTGGGACACACCCTCGACGACCAGGCCGAGCAGGTGCTGCTCGGGCTGGTCCGCGGCGCCGGTGGCCGGTCCCTGGCCGGTATGCCGCGTGTCCGCGGCCACCACGTGCGGCCGCTGCTCGGGGTCACCCGGGAGCAGACCCGGGCGTCCTGTCGGGCGGAGGGCCTGCAGTGGTGGGAGGACCCGATGAACGAGGACCCCGCCTACACGCGCGTGCGCGCCCGCCGGGCCCTGCTCGACCTCGAGCGCGACCTCGGGCCGGGGGTCGCCGCAGCACTGGCCCGCACCGCAGACCACCTGCGCGAGGACACCGACCTGCTCGACGCGCTCGCGGACGAGGCGGCGGCGGCCCTCGGCGCCGGTCCCTGGGACGTCGCCGGGCTCCTCGCCACCCCGAGGCCGGTGCGCACGCGGGTGTGGCGGCGGCTCGCCGTCGTGGCCGGCGCCCCGGCCGGCCGGCTCAGCACCCGGCACACCGACGCCTGCGACGCCCTGCTCACCCGGTGGCACGGCCAGGGCCCGGTGAGCCTGCCCGGGGGCCTGCGCGCCACCCGCGTCGACGGCCGGGTGTCCATCCGGGTACCCATCGTCGCGCCCGCTCCGGTTGAATAGCCCCGCAGGCCCAACCGCACCCCGCTCACGCACCACCCGATTCGTCACCAGGAGAAGAGCCGTGGACGCTGCCCACATGGGAGCCGATCTGGAGAAGGTCCTCATCACCGAGGAGGAGATCCACGCCCGGCTCGAGGAGCTGGCGGCCGAGGTCTGGGCCGAGTACGAGGGCAAGGACCTGCTGCTCGTGGGCGTGCTCAAGGGTGCGGTGATGGTGATGGCCGACCTGTCGCGCGCGCTGCCGGGCACGGCTCCCGTCGACTGGATGGCCGTGTCCTCCTACGGCTCGGGCACCAAGTCCTCCGGCGTCGTGCGGATCCTCAAGGACCTCGACACCGACATCACCGGCAAGCACGTGCTCATCGTCGAGGACATCGTCGACTCGGGCCTGACCCTGTCGTGGATCAAGTCCAACCTGGAGTCGCGCTCGCCCGCCTCCGTGGAGATCTGCACCCTGCTGCGCAAGCCCGAGGCCGCCAAGGTCGAGATCGACGTCCGGTGGGTCGGGTTCGACATCGCCAACGAGTTCGTCGTCGGCTACGGCCTCGACTACGCCGAGCGCTACCGCAACCTGCGCGTCGTCGGCACCCTCGCCCCGCACGTCTACGCCTGACCCTCCACGGCGTACGCCGCCGCGCGCCGGCGCGTCCACCACGCGGAAGGGACGCGGGCGGGGCGGAACACGGGGCTCCTCCGCGTCGTTGTCCAGCACGAACCACGCCGGCACCTCCGTAGTACCGTCGTGGTGGGACCGCTCCCCGACCCGGGCCGCGGCACACAGCGTGATCGAGCAGGAGGCACGGGGCGGCCAGCCCCGCTACACACATGGATTTCAAGCGCATCCTTCGGGCCCCGTTGTTCTGGGTCGTCGCGGTCATCGCGATCACGCTGATGGTCTTCAGCCTCAGCGACGCCGGTGGCTACACCCGCATCGACACCTCTGCGGCCGAGCAGCTCATCACGCAGAAGAAGGTCGAGAAGGTCACGATCACCAACAACGAGGTCGTGGACATCGACCTCAAGAGTGGTCAGACCTACTCCGACGGCAAGAACATCAAGGGCGCGACCAAGGTCCGGACCGAGTACGTCGAGGCCGCCGGCCCCGGTTTCGTCAAGCTGGTCGCCGACAACCCGCCTCCCGGTGGATTCAACCAGGACAACAAGGGCACCAACCCCTTGGTCGCCCTGCTCGGGTCGCTGCTGCCGATCATCATCCTGCTGGGCCTGTTCTGGTTCCTCATGACCCAGATGCAGGGCGGCGGCTCGCGCGTCATGCAGTTCGGCAAGTCCAAGGCCAAGCTCGCCTCCAAGGACACCCCGAAGGTCACCTTCTCCGACGTCGCCGGGGTCGACGAGGCCGTCGAGGAGCTCCACGAGATCAAGGAGTTCCTCTCCGAGCCGTCGAAGTTCCTGGCCGTCGGCGCCAAGATCCCCAAGGGCGTCCTGCTCTACGGTCCTCCCGGCACCGGCAAGACCCTGCTGGCCCGCGCGGTCGCCGGTGAGGCCGGCGTGCCGTTCTACTCGATCTCCGGATCGGACTTCGTCGAGATGTTCGTCGGTGTCGGTGCCTCCCGCGTCCGCGACCTGTTCGAGCAGGCCAAGGCCAATGCCCCCGCGATCGTGTTCGTCGACGAGATCGACGCCGTCGGCCGCCACCGCGGCGCCGGCCTGGGCGGTGGCCACGACGAGCGCGAGCAGACCCTCAACCAGCTGCTCGTGGAGATGGACGGGTTCGACGTCAAGACCAACGTCATCCTCATCGCCGCCACCAACCGCCCCGACATCCTCGACCCGGCGCTGCTGCGCCCCGGCCGCTTCGACCGCCAGATCGCCGTCGAGGCACCCGACATGATCGGCCGCCACCGCATCCTCGAGGTCCACTCGCAGGGCAAGCCGATGGCTGCCGGCGTCGACCTGCTGGCCGTCGCCCGTCGCACCCCCGGGTTCACCGGTGCCGACCTCGCCAACGTCCTCAACGAGGCGGCGCTGCTCACCGCCCGCAGTGACGGCAAGCTCATCGACGACGCCGCGCTCGACGAGGCCATCGACCGCGTCATCGCAGGCCCGCAGAAGCGCACCCGGATCATGTCCGCCAAGGAGCGCAAGATCACGGCCTACCACGAGGCCGGCCACGCCCTGGTCGCCTCGGCGATGAACCACCTGGACCCCGTCACCAAGGTGACGATCCTGCCCCGCGGCCGCGCGCTCGGCTACACGATGGTCATGCCGACCGACGACAAGTACTCCACCACTCGCAACGAGATCCTCGACCAGCTCGCCTACGCCCTCGGCGGCCGCGTCGCCGAGGAGGTCGTCTTCCACGACCCGACCACCGGCGCCGCCAACGACATCGAGAAGGCCACCGCGATGGCCCGCAAGATGGTCACCGAGTACGGCATGAGCGAGCGCGTCGGCGCGATCAAGCTGGGCCAGAGCCAGGGCGAGGTCTTCCTCGGCCGCGACATGGGCCACCAGCGCGACTACAGCGAGGAGATCGCCAGCGTCGTCGACACCGAGGTGCGCTCCCTCATCGAGCACGCGCACGACGAGGCGTGGCACGTCATCAACGACAACCGCGACATCCTCGACCGGCTCGTCCTCGACCTGCTCGAGCACGAGACGCTCAACGCCAAGGAGCTGGCCGTGATCTTCGAGCCGGTGCGCAAGCGCCCGCTGCGGCCCACCTGGCTCTCGAGCGAGACCCGGTTCCTGTCCGACCAGCCGCCGGTGCTGACCCCCGCCGAGCGGGCGGCCCAGAACGGCTCCCACGGCCTGGAGTCCGCAGGCTCGGACCGCCAGACCGCCGAGGCGATCGACCGGGCGGCCGAGGCGGGCACGCCGAAGGCGGCCGAGGAGCACCCGCCCACGCAGGTCATCGAGGTCCCCGAAGGTGGCCAGGTCTCCCCGAATGAGCACTGACGGCCGGGCGCACGTGGTCGACCACGCCCGGGCCGAGGCCGCGGTGCGTGAGCTGCTGCTCGCCATAGGGGAGGACCCCGACCGCGACGGCCTCGTCGAGACCCCGGCCCGGGTCGCGCGGGCGTACGGCGAGTTCTTCGCCGGCCTGCGCATCGACGCGGCCGAGGTGCTGTCCAAGACCTTCGAGATCGCGCACGAGGAGATGATCCTCGTGCGCGACATCGAGGTCTACAGCATGTGCGAGCACCACCTCGTGCCGTTCCACGGCGTCGCCCACGTGGGGTACATCCCGGCCAAGGACGGGCGCGTCACCGGCCTGTCCAAGCTGGCCAGGCTGGTCGAGGTCTACGCCCGCCGCCCGCAGGTCCAGGAGCGGCTCACGACCCAGGTGGCCGACGCCCTCGTCGAGCACGTGGGAGCCCAGGGCGTCATCGTGGTCATCGAGTGCGAGCACCTGTGCATGTCCATGCGGGGCATCCGCAAGCCCGGCTCGAGGACCATCACCTCGGCCGTGCGCGGCCAGCTGCGCGACCCGGCGACCCGCGCCGAGGCCATGGCGCTGCTGCTCGGTGGCAAGCGGTGAGCGGACGCGGTTCCACGCGCCCCACCAGACCCGAGCAGAGCACCAGCTCCAAGACCCCTGTCGGCTCCAAGACCCCTGTCGGCTCCGAACCCGCTGCCGGCCACAGGCCGGTCGCCAGGCCCGCCGCCACCCTGCCGACGTTCCTCGCCGCGCCCGGCATCCCCCGGCTGCTCGGCACCCTGACCTACCTCGTCGGGGCGGTCGACCTGCTCACGGGGCTGCTGCACACCTGGCGACTGCGGCTGCACGGGGTCACCGAGATCCTCCCCGGCGCCCTCACCGACGCCGCTGCGGCGGCCACCGTGGTCTCCGGCGTGTTCCTCGTCCTGCTCGGGCACTCCCTCAAGCGTCGCAAGCGGCGTGCGTGGCGAGCCGCCGTGGCCCTGCTCGGCCTCTCGGTGGTGCTGCACGTCGTCAAGCCCGAGCCCGTCGCCGCCCTCGTCGCCGCTGCAGGCCTCGTGCTGCTGGTGCGGCACCGCGACGAGTTCCGGGCCCTCGGCGACCCCTCCACCCGCTGGCGCGCCGTGCGCCTGTTCTTCGCCCTGCTCGCCGTGTCGCTCGTCGCGGGCACCCTGGTCATCTGGCTCAACCGCCGCGACACCGTCGGCGGGTTCCCGGGTCTGGGCGACCTGGTCCGCGAGCTGGCCTACGGCATGGTCGGCGCCACCGGGCCGCTCGTGTTCACCCGCGACCGGTCCAACGACGTCGTGGGGTCGCTGCTGCTCGGCCTGGGACTGATGACGCTGCTGACCCCGGCCTACCTCGCCCTGCGCAGCCCCGAGCCGCTGCCGCAGGTGGGCGAGGACGAGGAGCAGCGCGTGCGCGAGCTGATGGCCCGGCACGCCGACTCCCTTGCCTACTTCAACACCCGCCGCGACAAGAGCCTCGTCTGGTCGGCCACCGGGAAGTCGGCGATCGCCTACCGCGTGGTCTCCGGGGTGATGCTCGCCAGTGGCGACCCCATCGGCGACCCCGAGGCGTGGCCGGGCGCGATCTCCGCGTTCCTCGACGAGGCGCAGGAGCACGCCTGGACCCCCGCGGTCCTCGGCTGCTCCGAGTACGCCGGCACGGTGTGGGTGCGCGAGACGGGCTTCTCGGCGCTCGAGCTCGGCGACGAGGCGGTCGTCGACACCACCGAGTTCACCCTCCAGGGCCGGCCGATGCGCAACGTTCGCCAGATGGTCGGCCGCATCGCCCGCGCCGGGTACACGGTCGACGTGGACCGGGTGCGCGACGTCGACGCCTCCGTGCGGGCGACCGCGCTCGCCGACGCGGCGGCCTGGCGGTCCTCGGCCACCGAGCGTGGGTTCTCCATGGCGCTCGGGCGACTGCTCGACGACTCCGACCCCGACTGCGTCTTCGTCGCGGCACGGCAGGATGGGGTGGTGCGCGCGTTCCTGCAGTTCGTCCCCTGGGGTGCCGACGGCATGTCCCTGGACGTCATGCGTCGCGACTCCACCGCCGAGGGTGGCGTCAACGAGCTGATGATCGTCGAGGCCCTGCAGGCGGCCAAGGGGCTCGGCGTGCGCCGGGTCTCCCTCAACTTCGCCGCCTTCCGCTCTGCCCTCGAGCGCGGGGAGAAGCTCGGCGCCGGCCCGGTCCTGCGGCTGTGGCGCCGCGTGCTCCTGTTCGCCTCGCGGTGGCTGCAGATCGAGAGCCTGTACCGGTTCAACGCCAAGTTCCAGCCGGCGTGGCAGCCGCGCTTCCTCGTGTACCCCGCCGCCGGCGACCTGCCGCGCGTCGGGTTCGCTGCCCTGGAGGCCGAGGCGTTCCTCACCTGGCCGAGGCTGCGCTGGTTCGGGGGCCACACGTGAGCCGGCCCGGCTGGCCGCTGCGCCGCGACGACGGACTGCCCGTGGTGATGGGCGTCGTCAACGTCACCCCCGACTCCTTCAGCGACGGCGGCGAGTGGTTCGAGCCGTCCGCTGCCATCGCGCACGGCCTCGAGCTCGTCGCCCAGGGCGCGGACCTCGTCGACGTGGGCGGCGAGTCCACCCGGCCGGGCGCCCAGCGGCCGAGTGTGGAGGAGGAGCTGCGCCGGGTGCTGCCCGTGGTCGAGGCGCTGTCACACCAGGGGGTGGCGGTCTCCGTCGACACCATGCGGGCGCAGGTCGCCGAGCAGGCCCTTCGGGCGGGCGCTGCCGTCGTCAACGACGTGTCCGGCGGCCTCGCCGATGACGCGATGGTGGGCGTCGTCGCCCGGACGGGTGCGCCCTACATCGCCATGCACTGGCGCGGGCACAGCACCGACATGCAGTCGCGGGCCGTCTACGAGGACGTGGTCGCGGAGGTCTGCGCCGAGCTCGCCGAGCGCGCCAGGGTGATCATGGACGCCGGCGTCGACGCCGACCGGCTGGTCCTCGACCCGGGGTTCGGGTTCGCCAAGCTCGCCCACCACAACTGGCTGCTGCTGCGCCACCTCGACCGGGTCCTCGACCTCGGGCACCCGGTGCTCGTCGGCACCTCGCGCAAGACGTTCCTCGGCAGGCTGGGGCTGGCCGACGGCGAGGCGTCGAGACCGCCCGCGGAGCGCGACGTCGCCACGGCGGCGACGTCGGTCCACGCCGCGCGCTTGGGCGCGTGGGGCGTACGGGTGCACCACGTGCCGTCCACCCTCGATGCGTTGCGGGCCACCGCCGCCATCGAGCACGCCACCGAAAGCACCACCGACCGCACCACTGACCGCACCACCGACCGCACCACCGACGGAGGATGACGGCTGTGTCCGACCAGATCGTGCTCAAGGGGATCTCGGCGGTGGGGCACCACGGGGTGCTCGACTTCGAGAAGCGGGACGGGCAGACGTTCGTCGTCGACGTGACCATGCAGGTCGACCTCGCCCCCGCGGGTGCCAGCGACGACCTCGCCGACACCGTCAACTACGCCGACGTCGCCGGCGACGTGGTCGCCCTCGTGCAGGGCGAGCCGCTCGACCTCATCGAGGCCCTCGCCGCCCGGATCGCAGACCGCGTGCTGGCCCGTCCGCTCGTCGAGGCGGTCGAGGTCGTGGTCCACAAGCCGCAGGCCCCGGTGGGGCACCCGTTCACCGACGTGCAGGTGCGCGTCGTGCGCGAGCGGCAGGCGCCGGTCGTGGTCGCGCTGGGCTCCAACCTCGGCGAGTCGGTCGAGACCCTCCACGACGCGACGGTCGCCCTCTTCGCCCTGCTCGACATCGTCGAGGTCTCTTCCCTGGTGGAGACCGACCCGGTCGGCGGACCGGACCAGCCGCCCTACCTCAACGCGGTCGTCACCGGCACGACCCACCTCGCCCCGTCCTCGCTGCTCGCCGGGCTGCACGACATCGAGCGCGCGCACGGCCGCACCCGCGAGGTGCGCTGGGGCCCACGGACGCTCGACCTCGACCTCGTGCAGTACGGCGACCCCGTGTTCGACACCGACGTGGTCATGGACTCCGCGACCCTGACGCTGCCGCACCCGCGGGCCCACGAGCGGGCCTTCGTCCTGGTGCCGTGGCTGCAGGCCGAGCCCGAGGCCGTGCTGCGCGTCGACGGGACGGTGCGCCGGGTGGCCGACCTCGTCTCCACGCTGGACACCTCGGGCGTGCGCCCCGGCCCCGACGTCGACCTGCTGGAGGGCCCGTGGTGAACGAGGGCCACGGCCTGCGCTGGTCGCAGCTGGCCGGCATCACCGTCGTGGTGGCTGCGCTGTCGTGGATCGGGTGGCGGATCTACCTCGCGGGCAGCGGCAACCTGCTCGGCCCCGCGTCCTGGGTCTCGTCGCTGCTCATCGTCATCATGGCGGTGCTCGTGGTGGCGGCGGGGCTGCCGGTGCGGCGGTTCCTGCGCGGTGAGTCGACCCGTCCGTTGAGCCCCATCCGCGCAGCCCGGACGCTCGTCCTCGCGCAGGCGGCGGCGCTCACCGGCGCCGGGGTTCTGGGTTGGTACCTCGCGCAGGTCGCCCACGCGCTCGCCGACCTCGACTTCGCCGGCTACCACGAGCTGCTGTGGCGCTTGCTGGCACTGTGCGCGTCCGCCGCACTGCTCACCGTCGCGGGCATGGTCACCCAGCGCATGTGCCGGGTCGAGCCGCCCGACCGCGGCGACGAGGACTGACCCCGTCCTGCGGGCGGCAGCGGCTACTTGTCGACGTCGCCGACGACGAAGAACATCGAGCCCAGGATCGCGACCATGTCGGCGATGAGGTTGCCTGGGAGCACCTCGGCCAGCACCGCGACGTTGTTGAACGACGCCGACCGCAGCTTCAGCCGCCACGGGGTCTTCTCGCCCCGGGAGACGAGGTAGTAGCCGTTGAACCCGAGCGGGTTCTCCGTGGCCGTGTAGAGGTCGCCCTCGGGCACCTTGAGCACCTTGGGCAGCTTGACGTTGACCGGGCCGCGGGGGAGCGTCCGCAACCGGTCGAGGCAGGCGTCGGCGAGGTCGAGGCTGACGTGCACCTGCTCGAGCAGCACCTCGAGACGCGACAGGCAGTCACCGGCCGAGCGCGTCACGACCCGGCCCGGGCCGCCCGGGGCGAACAGCTCGCCGTAGGCCAGGTAGGGCTCGTCCCGACGGAGGTCCAGGTCGACACCGGAGCCGCGCGCGATGGGGCCCGAGACCCCATACGCCGCAATGGTCTCGGGGGAGAGCACCCCGACGCCGCGGGTGCGGGCCTCGAGGATCTCGTTGCCGACGATGAGTGACTCGAGGTCGGGGAGGCGCCCCCGCACGGCGGCGAGCGCGTGCGCCACTCGGTCGAGCCAGCCCGCGGGCAGGTCCTCCTTGAGGCCGCCGACGCGGTTGAACATGTAGTGCATCCGGCCGCCCGAGGCCTCCTCCATGACGGCCTGGAGCTCCTCCCGCTCGCGGAACGCGTAGAAGATCGGCGTGATCGCGCCGAGCTCGAGGGGGTAGGAGCCGAGGAACATCAGGTGGTTGAGCACCCGGTTGAGCTCCGCCAGCAGGGTGCGGGCCCAGACCGCGCGCTCGGGCACCTCCATGCCGAGCATCTGCTCCACGCCGAGCACGACCCCGAGCTCGTTGGAGAACGCCGACAGCCAGTCGTGGCGGTTGGCGAGCACGACGATCTGCCGGTAGTCGCGCACCTCGAACAGCTTCTCGGCGCCGCGGTGCATGTAGCCGACGACCGGCTCGGCCGCCACGATGCGCTCCCCGTCGACGACGATGCGCAGCCGCAGGACGCCGTGCGTGGCGGGGTGCTGCGGGCCGATGTTGAGGACCATGTCGGCGGTGGCGAGGCCGCCGGCGCCGAGGCCGACGGTGAGCTCGCGCTGGTCGCCGGTGGTCGTCATGCCTGCAGGCTAGCCGGGGCAGCCCGGGATGTTGTCGGCAGCGACGAGCCGGCCCTGGTCGTCGAGCTTGACCAGGACGGTGCTCTCGCGAGCCGCCAGGCCCACGAGGCCGTTGGCGTCGGTCGACCGCGTCTGCAGCGGCTGGTCGGCTGCGACGCAGTGGTGGTAGAGGATCCGTGCACCGTCGGCGACCGGGATCGTGAAGGTGATCTTGGCGTTCTGGTTCTCGTAGGGGACCGCGCCCTTGAACGGTGTCAGCGGCACGCCCTGCTTCGCGAGCTTCGCGTCGTCGAGCTTCTTCCAGGTCCACCGGTCGAGCTCGATGACGCTCACGCCGGCCACCTCGCTGACCTTGGCCACGGTGCCGTAGTCGTAGCCGCGGCCCTTGTCGTCGCTGGTGGGGGCCTCGGGGGCGGCGGGCTTCGAGGAGCTGGAGGAGGCGCCGCCGGCAGTGACGGTCGGGGTCACGGTGACGGTCACCGGTACGCCGGAGGGGGAGCCGCCACCACAGCCCGCAGTCGCGAGGGTGGCCAGGGTCGCGGTGGCCGCGGCGAGGGTGGTCGTGAGGGAGGCGGCGCGGCGGTTGGTCGTCCGGGGGAGCTGGTGCTTCATGGGGACAGGAGGGTCCTTTCGAGGAGTCAGCAACCCCACAGTCTGCCCGCGCCGCCGTGACTGACAAAACCCGTGGCGCTGCGGCAGGCTTCCTCCGTGCCCCCGAAGAACCCGTCCGACCCCCCGGTCGATGCCGCCGACCTGCTCGACCTGGGCGACCCTGCGGTCGTCGCCGACCCGTACCCGCACCTCGCCGCCCTGAGGGCCGTGGCCCCGCTGGCCTGGCACAGCGGGATGGGCACCTGGCTCGCCACCGGGCACGCCGAGGCCGGGGCCGTCCTGCGCGACCGGCGCCTGGGCCGCCTGTTCTCGGCCCGCACACCGGCGGACGACTGGGACACCTTCAACTGGCTGCACGCCGACTCCATCCTCGACAGCGAGCCGCCCAAGCACACGAGGCTGCGGCGGCTCGTTGCCGGGGCGTTCGGGCGGGGCCACGTGCAGCGGCTCGCGCCCCGCATCGAGGAGCTCGCGGCCGGGTTGCTCGCCGACCTGCCTGACGGCGAGTTCGACGTGCTGGCCGGGTATGCCGAGCCGTTGCCGGTGCTCGTCATCGCCGAGCTGCTCGGGGTGCCCGAGGCCGACCGGCACCACCTGCGGCCGTGGAGCCAGGCGATCGTGAGGATGTACGAGGTCGACCGGACGCCGGAGGTGGAGGCGCAGGCGCGGCAGGCGGCCGCCGAGTTCGCCGCGTACGTCGAGCAGCTCGCTGCCGACCGGGCCGCCGCTCCCGGCGAGGACCTGCTGAGTGACCTCGTCCAGGCCCGCGACGGCAGCGACCGGCTGTCCTCCCACGAGCTGGTCGCCACTGCCGTCCTGCTGCTCAACGCCGGCCACGAGGCGAGCGTCAACGGGTTCGGCAACGGGCTGCACTCGTGGCTCACCGCGCCGGAACGCCCCGCCGTCGACGTGGCCGATCCTGCGGCGCGCGCCCGGCTGGTCGAGGAGCTCCTGCGCCACGACAGCCCGTTGCACCTCTTCGAGCGCACGGCCAAGGAACCCGCCACGGTGGCGGGTGTCGACCTGCAACCCGGCGACAAGGTCGCGGCGCTGCTCGGAGCCGCCAACCGCGACCCGGCCGTCTTCGCCGACCCCGACCGGTTCGACCCGACCCGCGACCCCAACCCGCACCTGGCCTTCGGTGCCGGCATCCACTTCTGCATCGGCGCCCCGCTGGCCCGGCTCGAGCTGGAGGTGTCGCTGCGGACCCTGATGGCTCGGTACCCGGCCCTGGAGGTCGTCGAGGCGCAGCGTCGTCCGACCTTCGTGCTGCGCGGGTTCGAACGGCTCGTGGTGGCGCCGGTCAGCCGACCCGCTTGACCGCCCAGAGGAAGTCGCCGAACCCGCCCGGCGCGGTCAGCAACGCCGCCGCCGACGACTGCTCCAGCGCGCGCAGGTAGGCGCCGGGGTCGCGCAGCGCGAGGTCGTGCGGCGGCGTCGCGCCGTCCACGCCGAGCCGCCGCAGGGCGGCCCGCTGGTCGAGCAGCTCGTCGTGGTCGAGGGTGTCCATCGCGACGTGGGCGGTGAGGTCGCACGTGCCGTCGGGCACCGGGGTGACGGTCCGTCCCTCCCGGTATGCCGCGAGCGTGCCGCCCGGGGGCCGCCCACCCGCCCGGTGCCCGTAGTCGACGGCCACCGCCACACCGCGGTGCAGCCGCCCCAGCAGGTCGGCCCAGGCGTCGTCGCGGCTCAGCCCCACCTCGACCCGGTCACCCGGGCTGGTGGCCGGCCAGTGCCGCCGCGCCCACTCGAGCTCCGCGCCGTCGACGGGGCGCCCCAGCTCCTCGACCCCCGCTGCCGGGTCCACCTCGAGGTGCCGCAGGACGCAGTCGTCGTCCACGGCGGCGACGGCGCACGGGACCACGTCGAGCCACTCGTGCGCGACGACCAGCGCGTCCTCGAGGTCGGTGAGGGAGCCGGGCAGCTCGGCGCCGCCGCCGGACCGGACCCAGTCGCAGGCCCCCGGCAGCCCGGCGGGACGGTCGACGACGTCGACGCCGGTGAGGCGCAGGTCCGGCGCCGCGGCACACAGGTGCGTGAGCAGCTCCCCACGTCCGGCGCCGACGTCGACGAACCGGGTCAGGCCGTTCTCCCGGGCGAGGGCGACCAGGGCGCCGGCGAGGACCGCGCCGGTGCGCCCGTGGGTCGCGGTCGTGAAGTGCCCGGCCGGGCCACGCTCCTCGCGGTAGAAGCCGTGCGGTCCGTAGAGCGCTGCCTGCCACGCCTGCTGCCACTCCACGCGCTCCATGGGCGCCACGGTAGCCACCGGCGCAGGGGGTAGCGTGCTCGCGTGACTTCGGCGGACGAGCGACCCGCGCGGCTGGACGTCGGCGTGGTCGGGAGCGGCCGCGTCGGCGCGGTGCTGGGCGCCGCCCTGCGGCGTGCGGGCCACAAGGTGGTCGCCGCCTCGGGCGTCAGCGACGCCTCCCGGGACCGGGCCGAGGCGCTGCTCCCCGGGGTGCCTCTCCTGCCCGTCGAGGACGTCGTACGGCGTGCCGAGCTCGTCCTCCTGGCCGTGCCGGACGACGCGCTGGCCGACCTCGTGGCCGGGCTCGCGAGCACCGGGGTCTGGCAGGCGGGTCAGCTCGTCGTGCACACCTCGGGCCGGCACGGGCTCGAGGTCTTCGACGCCGCCCGCGAGCAGCACGTGCTCGGGCTGGCTCTGCACCCGGCGATGACGTTCACCGGGACCGCGCTCGACCTCGACCGGCTGGCCGACTGCTGCTTCGGCGTGACCGCGCCCGAGCCGCTGCGCCCGGTGGCGGAGGCGCTCGTCCTCGAGATCGGCTCGGAGCCGGTCTGGGTGGAGCAGGAGATGCGCCCGCTCTACCACGCGGCCCTCGCCCACGGCGCGAACCACCTGGTGACCCTCGTCGCCCAGTCGCTCCAGGCCCTGGCCGCCGCCGGCGTGGAGCACCCGTCACGGGTCCTCGGGCCCCTCGTGGCCGCGGCGCTCGACAACGCCCTGCGTGCAGGTGACGCTGCCCTCACCGGCCCCGTGGCGCGGGGGGATGCCGGTACGGTGGCCGAGCACCTGCGACAACTGCAGAGCCTCACCCCCGACATCCGGCCGACCTACGTGGCGCTCGCGCGGGCGACGGCCGAGCGGGCCCTGGCCAGCGGACGCCTGCGCGCGCACGCCGCGGCGCCACTGCTGGACATCCTCGCGAGCGATCAGGAGCACTGAGTGAGCCACCCCCGCCCCGTCAGCGCCGACGGTGCCGACCCCGTCCCCGGGACCTCGGGCCCCGCGGTCGCGCGTACCCGCGACGAGCTGCGCACCGCGCGCGCCAGCCTCACCGGGGGTGACGTCGCGGTCGTCATGACCATGGGAGCCCTGCACGAGGGGCACGCGACCCTCATCGAGACCGCCCGGCGCAAGGCCGCCCACGTCGTGGTGACGATCTTCCTCAACCCGCTGCAGTTCGGCCCGCGCGAGGACCTGTCCCGCTACCCCCGGACCTTCGACTCCGACATGGAGATCTGCCGGGCCGCCGGCGTCGACCTCGTGTTCGCGCCCACCCCCGACGTGATCTACCAGGACGGCGACCCGGGCGTGCGGATCTCCGCGGGGCCGCTCGGCACCGTGCTCGAGGGGCAGGCGCGACCCGGCCACTTCGACGGCATGCTCACCGTCGTCGCCAAGCTGCTGCACCTGACCGGCGCCGACAGCGCCTACTTCGGCCAGAAGGACGCCCAGCAGCTGCTGCTCATCCGCCGTATGGTGCGCGACCTCGACTTCCCGGTCGACGTGGTCTCCGTGCCGACCGTCCGCGAGGCCGACGGCCTCGCGATGAGCAGCCGCAACACCTACCTCACCGAGTCCGACCGCGAGGTCGCCCTCTGCCTGAGCAAGGCCCTTCGCGCCGGCGCTGCTGCCGCCGCAGAGGGGCCCTCGGCCATCCGGCGCGCCGCCCGTGCCGTCCTCGTCCGCGAGCCGCTCGCGCTGGTGGACTACCTGGTCCTCGTGCACCCGTCGACCCTCGAGGACGTCCCCGAGTGGTACCGCGGAGAGGCCCTGCTCGCGGTCGCGGGCCGGGTCGGCACCACCCGGCTCATCGACAACCTGCCCCTGCTCGTCGGGCCCGGCGGCCGGGCGCTCGAGGTCTTCTCGGACGTCTACACCGCCACCGCCTGAGCCCACCCCGAGGGAACCCACCCATGCAGCGCTTCATGCTCCACGCCAAGATCCACCGCGCCACGGTGACGCAGGCCGACCTGCACTACGTCGGCTCCCTCACCCTGGACCGCGACCTCATGGACGCGGCAGGCCTGCTGCCGGGCGAGCAGGTGGACGTCGTCGACGTCGACAACGGCAACCGGCTCACGACCTACGCCATCGAGGGCGAGCGCGGTTCGGGCATCGTCTGCATCAACGGCGCGGCCGCCCGCCTCATCTCGCCCGGCGACCTCGTCATCGTCATCGCGTACGCCGCCATGGACGAGGAGGAGGCCCGCACCCGCGAGCCGCGGGTCGTCTTCGTGGACCGGGACAACCGGGTCGTCGAGGTCGGCGACGACCCGGGCGACGTGCCGGACGGGTTCGGGCTGCGCACCTCCGCCGTGACCAGACACGCCCATGTCGGCTGACCGCCCGGGGGCTGACCGCCCGTCGGGCGACCAGGCGCTCGGTCCGCCGCTGGCCGTCCCGCGCTGGCTGGTCTCCGGTGAACCGGGCTGGACCACGTCGGCCGACGTGGTGGTCGTGGGCTCGGGCATCGCCGGGCTCACCACCGCGCTGCGGCTGCGCCAGCGCGTCGACCGGGTGCTGCTGGTCACCAAGACGGTCCTCAGCGAGGGGTCGACCCAGTGGGCGCAGGGCGGGATCGCCGCGGCGCTCGACCCGGCCGACTCCCCGCAGGAGCACTTGCACGACACCCTCGTCGCAGGGTGCGGGATCTGCGACGTCCCCGCCGTCACCGCCCTCGTCCACGAGGGGCCCGAGCGGGTGCGCGAGCTCGTGGCGCTCGGCGCCGAGTTCGACCTCGACGAGGAGGGTGAGCTGAGGCTCACCCGCGAGGGCGGCCACCACCGTGACCGCATCGCCCACGCCGGCGGCGACGCGACGGGCAAGGAGATCTCCCGCGCCCTCATCGCCGCCCTGCACGCCGTGCAGGACGACCCCGGCATCGAGGTGATCGAGCACGCCCTCGTCGTCGACCTGCTCCAGGACGTCGACGAGCGGGTGTGCGGCGTGACCCTCCACGTCATCGGCGAGGGCCAGATCGACGGCGTCGGAGCGGCCCTGGCCCGCGCCGTCGTGCTCGCCACCGGCGGCCTGGGGCAGGTCTACTCCGCGACGACGAACCCCTCCGTGGCGACCGGGGACGGCCTCGCGGCAGCCCTGCGCGCAGGGGCGGTGCTCACCGACGTCGAGTTCGTCCAGTTCCACCCCACGGTGCTGTGGCTGGGCGAGGGGTCCAGTGGGCAGCAGCCGCTGATCTCCGAGGCGGTACGCGGCGAGGGTGCGTTCCTGGTCGACCGCGACGGGGTGCGGTTCATGCAGGGCCGGCACCCGCTGGCCGACCTCGCCCCCCGGGACGTGGTGTCCCGCGCCATCGTCGACCGGATGCACGAGACGGGGGAGCAGCACGTGTTCCTCGACGCCCGCCACCTCGGCCGCGAGTTCCTCGAGCAGCGGTTCCCCTCGATCGTGGCGCGGTGCCGCGAGCTGGGCTTCGACCCGGCGGTCGACCTGCTGCCCGTGGCCCCGGCCCAGCACTACGCGAGCGGGGGAGTGCGCACCGACCTCGAGGGCAGGTCCTCCCTCGACGGCCTCTACGCCTGTGGAGAGGTGTCCTGCACGGGGGTCCACGGCGCCAACCGGCTCGCGTCCAACTCCCTGCTCGAGGGCCTGGTCTTCGCCCACCGCATCGCCGATGACATCAGCGCGCGACTGGCCGCCGGCGAGCTCCCACCGGTCGAGCCGGCGCCCGCTCCGGCAGGCACTGCACTGCTGGACGGGTCGGCCCGGGTGCAGGTGCAGGCCGCCATGACGGCCGGCGCCGGGGCGGTGCGCTCCGCCGGGTCGCTGGCGCAGACCGCGGCAACCCTCGTGGAGCTGGCCGCTGCGGCGACGTCGGAGGAGCCCGGACCCGAGTCGTGGGAGACGACCAACCTCCTGCACGTCGGGCAGGTGCTCACCCTCGCCGCGACGCTGCGCGAGGAGACCCGTGGCGGGCACGTCCGCTCCGACCACCCCGAGCTCGTCGACCCGGACTGGCGCGGCCACACGCACCTCGTCCGTGGCGCGGACGGCACGGTCACCACCTCCTTCGAACCCGTCCCCGAACAGGACCTCGCATGACCGACCTGCACTTCCCCGAGGATGCCGCGCTCGCCGTCGTCCGCACCGCCCTCGACGAGGACCTCGGCGGCCCCGACGGGGTCGACGTCACCACCTCGGCCACCATTCCTCCCGAGCAGGTGAGCAGGGCACACGTCGTGGCGCGCGCCGACGGCGTGCTCGGCGGCATACCCGTCGTCCCGCTGGTCTTCGACGAGGTCGCCCGTCGGCTCGGCGTCGAGCCGGTCCGCGCCACGCTCGAGCGGGCCGACGGCGACGGGCTCGTCCGCGGCGACGTGGTCGCCACCCTGGAGGGGTCGACGCAGGTCGTGCTCGTCGGCGAGCGCACGATGCTCAACATCCTGTGCCGCCTGTCCGGCATCGCCACCCACACGCGGCAGTGGGCCGAGCGGCTCGAGGGCACCGGCGCCACCGTCCTCGACACCCGCAAGACCACGCCCGGCCTCCGCGCGCTGGAGAAGTACGCCGTCCGCGCCGGCGGGGGCACCAACAAGCGGATGGGCCTCCACGACGTGGCCATGATCAAGGACAACCACAAGCTCGCGGCCGGCTCGCTGGCGGCGGCGTACTCCGCGGTGCGGGCCAAGTACCCCGACGTGCCGGTGCAGGTGGAGGTCACCACCACCGAGGAGGCGCTGGAGTCGGTCGGCGTCGGCGCCCGGTTCCTGCTGTGCGACAACATGTCCGTGGAGCTGCTGCGCCAGACGGTCGAGGCGGTCCGCGCGACCGGCGAGGCCGTCGAGCTCGAGGCGACCGGCGGGCTGACGCTCGACGTGGCCCGCGACTACGCCCTCACCGGCGTCGACTACCTCAGCGTCGGCGGCCTCACCCACTCCTCGCCGATCCTCGACCTCGCCCTCGACCTCGTCGGCTGACCCGCCCGTTGCCGGGCAGGCGCGATGCGAGGGCGCGGTGTGCCGCTGGGTACCCTTTGCGGGTGAGTGAAACCCCCACCGTGACCACCGCGAACCCGACGGACGCCCTGCCCGAGGCCGACCTGCCCGAGCAGATGCAGGTCCGCCGGGACAAGCGCGACCGCCTGCTCGCCGAGGGCAAGCAGGCGTTCCCGGTCTCGGTGGCGCGCACCCACACCCTCGCCGCGGTCCGCGAGCAGTGGGGGAACCTGGAGACCGGCGAGGAGACCCAGGACGTCGTCGGGGTCGCCGGCCGCGTCATCTTCATCCGCAACACCGGCAAGCTCGCGTTCGCGACCCTCCAGGAGGGCATCGGCACCCGCCTGCAGGTCATGCTCAGCCTGGCCGAGGTCGGCGAGGAGGCGCTCGCCGAGTGGAAGAGCACCGTCGACCTCGGTGACCACGTCTTCGTCGAGGGCCGCGTCATCTCCTCCCGCCGCGGCGAGCTCTCGGTGATGGCGAGCCGGTGGGAGATGGCCTCCAAGGCGCTGCGCCCGATGCCGGTCATGCACAAGGACCTGTCCGAGGAGTCGCGGGTGCGCCAGCGCTACGCCGACCTCATCGTGCGGCAGGAGGCCCGCGACATGGTGCGCACCCGCGCCGCCATCGTCAAGGCGGTCCGGACGACGCTGGAGGAGAGCGGCTACCTCGAGATCGAGACCCCCGTCCTCCAGCTGATCCACGGCGGGGCCACGGCCCGGCCGTTCCACACCCACCTCAACGCCTTCGACCAGCCCATGACGCTGCGCATCGCGCTGGAGCTCAACCTCAAGAAGGCCGTCGTGGGTGGCGTGGACAAGGTCTTCGAGATCGGCCGCATCTTCCGCAACGAGGGCGTCGACTCCACCCACAGCCCCGAGTTCACGATGCTCGAGGCGTACGAGGCCTACGGCGACCAGCGCACGATGGCCGAGCTCATGCGCGCGATGTTCCTCGCCGCGGCCGACGCCGTCGGCAGCCGCCAGGTGGAGACCCCGAAGGGCGTCGTCGACCTCGACGGCGAGTGGCGCTGGCTGCCGGTCTACCAGGGCGTGAGCGAGGCGGTGGGCGAGACCATCACCCCCGACACCGATGCAGGCACCCTGCGGGCGATCGCGGCGCGCCACGACGTCGAGGTCGACCCGGCGTGGGAGGCCTCCAAGATCGTCACCGAGCTGCTCGGCGAGCTGGTCGAGCCCCACCTGCTCCAGCCGACGTTCCTGTGCGACTACCCGCCGCACGCCCAGCCGCTCGCCCGGCCGCACCGCGACGACCCCGAGCACCTCATCGAGGCCTGGGACCTCATCATCGCGGGCGTCGAGCGTGGCACCGCGTTCTCCGAGCTCGTCGACCCCGTCATCCAGCGCCGCGTCCTGGAGGAGCAGTCGCTCAAGGCGGCCGGTGGCGACCCCGAGGCGATGCAGCTCGACGAGGACTTCCTCCGGGCGCTGGAGTACGGCGCGCCGCCCATGGGCGGGCTCGGCCTCGGCATCGACCGCCTCGTCATGCTGTTCACCGGCGCCAACATCCGCGAGACGATCCTCTTCCCGCACCTGAAGCCGGAGGCCACCCGGTGAGCGGGATCTGGCCCTACGTCGCGGCGCTGATCCCGTCGGCAGGCGTCGGCGTGCTCTTCTGGGTCGTCATCAAGAACATGATGGAGGGCGACCGCAAAGAACGCCTCGCACATTCGCAATGGGATGCCGCCCACACCCAGCACGACGAAGAAAACAGCGACAATTCCACGAATTCTGAGGCCGACCACAAAAACGGCTGAACGGACCTCTTTGCGCGGGGGCGCCCGAACCAATACTTTGATGGCACCCCGCACATTGTCCGAAAGGAATTCCGATGGCCCAGCGCGTCAACATCGTCCTCGATGACGACCTCGACGGCGGACCCGCCGACGAGACCGTGACCTTCGCCCTCGACGGCGTCAGCTACGAGATCGACCTCAGCAGCGCCAACGCCGCTGCCCTGCGAGACGCCCTCGCGCCCTACGTCGGGCACGGCCGCCGCTCCGGTGGGCGTCGCGGCTCCACCTCACGTGGCGGCTCTTCCGCCCGCTCGTCCGCAGGAAAGCGCGACCTCGCGGACGTGCGCGAATGGGCTCGCCAGAATGGCCACAAGGTGAGTGAGCGCGGTCGTATTTCGGCCGAGATCCAGGCCGCCTACGACAAGGCGCACTGAACCATCTCCCTCCACGGTCCGGCGGGTGGCATTTCGGGTGCTTCCCGTGAATGTCACCGGCCGCGTCGTTGACCTGGGCGAACGTGATGGAGGATTCCCTCGGCGCCCTGGTGCGCGCCATTCGACCGCACCTTGTGTGGCGTCTCGGCGCCGCATCCGGAGAAGTCTCCGACCTCCCGATGGTGTGGACCTCGCTGATGGCACCGCTCGATGGCGACCCGACGGCCGAGTGGCGGGCGGCGTTCGCCCGCGCGACCGGTCGGTACTACGGCACACCTCCGCCGCCGGCGATGCCGGCGGCCTTCGTCCTGCAGTGGTGCCTCGAGCTGCCGGCCACCCTCGGCGCCGCGGCGGCGCTGTCCGGTCCGTGGGTGCTCGACCCGCGCACGGCCGGCCTGAGCTTCGCGGTGGAGCCCACCGCCGCCTACCCGACGACCTTGCAGCTGCGCTCGGCCGGCGAGGTCGTCGACGACCCGGGTCGCCGGCTGGCGGCGGCCAGGGACGCCTACCTCGACGCCGGACGGGAGCTCGCCGCGGGCTACCACCCCGGGGTCAAGATCGGCCGGCACCAGCGGCTGGCGATGGTCGACGACCTGTGGGCGATGGCGTTGGCCAGGCTGCGCGGGCGCGGACCGGTCGAGCGGGCCTCGTGCTGCTACCTGTACGCCGTGCCCGGCACCCACGAGTGCGCCGGCTGCCCACGCCTGCGCCGCCGCTGAGCGCAGGACACCGGCGCAGGTCCCACGGGCGGTTCCCTTCCGTGGTCGCGCGTGGGCGCCGTCCCGGCTATTTCGTTTGCGTGGGCGAGCCGGCGTCGCTTGGCTGGCCGCATGACCGATCTGTTCACGCCACGGCTGGTCCTCCACCCCGTCGACGTCGCGGAGGGCGAACGCATCATCTCGCGCAGTGCGGGCGACGACGACCTGTGGGCGGCGGACTTCCCGCAGGAAGGCGACGTCATCTCCGTCGCTGCCTACCTCCGCCGTACGGCGGATGGCGGTGAGCAGCGCCCATTTGGCTTCTACCGGATCACCCGGGCCTCGGACGGACGGGCCATCGGAGGAATCGGCTTCAAAGGAGGACCCGACGGTGGGAGCGTCGAGATCGGCTACGGCCTGACCCCCTCGGCGAGGGGCAACGGCTACGCCGCCGAGGCCGTGGCTGCCCTCCTCAGCGTGGCGACCGATCACAGTGTTGACCGCGTCGCGGCCGATACCGACCGGGCCAACATCGCCTCGCAGAGGACCCTCGAACGAGCGGGGTTCACGCGCCGAGGCAACGGGGCCGACCTGTACTCCTACGAAGCCGTCCTCGGCACCAGCTGAACGCGCAGCAGAGCGCTCCGCCGGCACCGGTCAGAGAAGGTCGGCGACCAGGTCGCCGTCGGCGTCGAGCCGGTCGAGCACGTCGTCGAACATCAGCTGCTCGAGCTTCCTGCCCTCGGCGCCGGCCTCGACCTCGTCCCAGGTGCGGGGCGCCGCGACCGTCGGGGTCTCCTTGCCGCGCAGCGAGTAGGGGCAGATCGTCGTCTTGGCCGCGACGTTCTGGCTCCAGTCGAGGAACACCTTGCCGGGGCGCAGCGACTTGGTCATCTTCCAGACCACGAGGTCGGGATGCTTCTTGGTCAGCTCCTGCGCCAGCTGCTGGGCGAGGTCGCGGGTCTGGTCCGACGTCAGGTCGCCCGGCAGGGCGGCGTACAGCTGCATGCCCTTGCTGCCGCTGGTGACGGGGAACAGGTCCAGACCCAGCTCGCCGAGGCGGTCGCGGACCATGACGGCGACCCGGGCGCACTCGTGCAGGCCGGCCCCGGTGCCGGGGTCGAGGTCGATGACGAGCCGGTCCGGGTGCAGGCGCGCGCCGTCCTCATCGACCTTCCACTGCGGCACGTGCAGCTCGATCGAGTTGAGGTTGACCAGGTAGGTCAGCTGGGCGAGGTCCTCCACGACGGGGTAGGTCACGTCGTCGACCTTGACCCGGGGCAGCCAGGACGGCGCCCCCGACGGCAGGTTCTTCTCGAAGAAGCTCTGGTCGCCGGTGCCATGGGGCCAGCGCACCCGGGTCAGTGGCCGGGAGGCGAGCTGGGGCAGCAGCACGTCGGCGACCTGCGCGTAGTAGTTGAGCACCTCGCCCTTGGTCGTCTCGGTCGAGGGGAAGAGCAGCTTGTCGAGGCTCGTCAGCTTCAGCTTGCGGCCTTCGACGACGACCGAGGTGCTCTCACTCACCGGAGACCTCCGCCCGGGCGTCGGCCAGCAGGTCCTCGGGGGTGAGGTCGGTGCGCACGCCGAGGTAGGCGGGCTGCCGCAGCCGCCCGTCGCGCGTCACCTCCAGGGTGCGGGCCTCGACGACCACGCGCGGCTCCACCCAGAAGGCGCGCTCGGCGTCGATGCGGGGGACTGGTGTGTCGAAGGGTGCGGTGTCGCGCGCCAGCGGCCGCAGCAGCTCGGCCAGCTCGCGCTGAGCCTTGCCCGCGATCCCCGAACCCATCCGCCCGGCATACCTCCAGCCCTGTGGCGTGGCGATGCCGAGCAGGACGGCGCCGAGGCGGTCGGTGGTCCCGGTCTCCGGCCGCCAGCCGCCGACGACGGCCGACACCGTGGTGCGGTGCGGTGACTTCAGCCAGTCGGTGGACCGCCGTCCGGGCAGGTACGGCGCGGAGAGCCGCTTGCTCACGACGCCCTCGAGCCCCTGCTCACGGGTCGCGGCAAACAGCTCCTCGCCGTCGTCGTAGACGGGCGGGACCTGCCAGTGGCGGCCGGTGAGGTCGAGCCGCTCGAGCAGCTCGCGTCGCGCCGACAGCGGCTGGGAGGTGAGTTCGGCGCCGTACAGCCGCAGCAGGTCGAACACCATCAGCGTGACCGGTCGCACGGCCGACAGGCGCTCCGCCTTGCGGCGGTCCTTCACGTGCATCCGGTCGGCGAGCGCCCCGAAGGAGGGGCGACCGCCGTCCAGGGCCACCACCTCACCGTCGAGCAGCATGTCGTCGTAGAGGTCG
Organism: Phycicoccus sp. Soil748; assembly: GCF_001428025.1. GTDB lineage: Bacteria > Actinomycetota > Actinomycetes > Actinomycetales > Dermatophilaceae > Pedococcus. Next base: position 565,673 of record NZ_LMSC01000006.1, read on the forward strand.
GCCAGGGGTGCCAGCTCGGGGTAGCTCGCCGTGACGTCGTTGCCGGCGCGGGAGGTCAGGGTGAGGTGCCCGTCGCGGATGTCGGCGAGCACCCGCATGCCGTCCCACTTCACCTCGTGCACCCAGTCCCCGCCGTGGGGGATGGCGGTGGCCGCAGTGGCCAGCATGGGGCGCATGCCCGCATTGTGTCAGCGTGGCGTGAGACCGGAAGGGGATCGGACGCACCTCACGGCACGAGTCCGGCCTCGTGGGCCAGGACGACGAGGGCGACCCGGTCCCGCGCGCCCCACTTGGCCAGCAGGCGGGCCACGTGCGTCTTCACGGTGGTCTCCGAGATGTGCAGCGCGGCGGCGATCTCCGCGTTGGTCTGCCCCTGCGCGACACAGCGCATCACCTCCGACTCCCGGCCCGTCAGCCGGGCCAGGGCCGCCGCGTGCGCGGGGCCGGGTGCGCGCAGGTGCCCTGACACCAACCTGCGCAGGACCGCGGCGTCGAGCATGGTCTCGCCCTCGGCGACCGCCCGCACCGACGCCACGAGGGCGGCCCGCGGGGTGTCCTTGAGGAGGAAGCCGCTGGCGCCGGCACGAAGGGCCCGGACGACGTTCTCGTCGTCGTCGAAGGTGGTCAGCACGAGGACCCGGACGCCCGGACACTGCACGACCACCCTGCGGGTCGCCTCGATCCCGTCGAGCACCGGCATCCTCAGGTCCATGAGCGCCACGTCGGGCTGCTCCGCGCGACAGAGGGCGACGGCACTGGCACCGTCGGCCGCCGTGCCCACCACTTCGATGTCGTCCTGGGCGTCGAGGATGAGCGCGAAACCATCGCGCACCAGCTCCTGGTCGTCGACGACGACGAGCCGGATCATCGCAGGAGCACCGAGCCGGGCAGCTCTGCGCGCACCCGGAAACCGCCGTCGGGCAGGGGTCCGGACTCCAGTCGCCCACCGCAGGCCTCGATGCGCTCGCGCATGCCTTCGAGGCCGTGCCCGGCCCCGCCGCCGCGCCCCCGAGGGCCGCCGTTGAGGGATGCGGCGACTGGGCCATGCGTATCCCGTGACGCTCGGGCCGCTGGTGCCTCGCGGTCCGTGGCCCCCGTCGTGCCCGCGTTGTCGACCTGGACGCTGACGCCGTCGGCGGCCAGGGCGAGGCGGACGGACGTGGCTTGGGCGCCGGAGTGGCGGAGCGAGTTCGTGAGGGCCTCCTGCACCATCCGGAAGACCCCCGCCTCGGCGTCGGTGGAGAGCCTCAGGCCGGGTTGGGTGTCGAGGGTGACCGGCAGGCCTGCGGACCGGAACACCTCCACGAGACCGGGGAGGTCTGCGAGCCCGGCGTGCGACACGACCTCGGGCCGCCGCAGCAGGCCCAGGACCCCGCGGGTCTCGTCCAGGGCGGACCGGCCGGTGCGCTGGATGTTGCCGATCGCCCGTTTGGCGGCCGTGGGGTCGCGGGTGAGGAGCTCGTCGGCGACCTCGGCCTGGACCACGATGATCGAGAGGCTGTGCGCGAGCACGTCGTGCAGGTCTCTGGCCACGCGGAGCCGTTCCTCGGCGGCGACGGCCCGGGCGTCCGCCCGCGACTGCCGCTGGGTGGCCTCGACCCTCCGGTCGGCTTCCCGCAGCCACCACCCGAGCCCCCAGATCCAGACCATGTTGAGGCTCCAGGGCCACGTCGACGCGAGGGTCTCGCGGGGGCTGGCGGCCCCGCCGAGGAGTGCGCAGCCCACCGCGAGCGGCAGGGCGACCAAGGACAGGCGCGCCGAGCCGTGGCGGCCGGCGGCGAAGACCGCGAGCACGAGCAGGAACACCGCGGGGGCCGAGGCGATCGTCGTCCCCAACGCCGCCGGCACGAGGATCGACCCACCGGTCACGCACAGCGCCGCGAAGGGGATCCGGCGGCGCGTGACGAGAGTCGTAGCGGTCACCACCAGCGCGGCGGCCATCACCTCGCGAGAACCGACCACGACGTCCGCGGTCCAGATGTCGACCTGGGCCCAGAGCAGGAGCGCCAAGGGAGGGGCCACGTCGAGGACCGTGAAGGGTCCACGACCCAGCTCCCGGAGACGCCCGGCCTCCCACCACATGCGTCCACGGTAGGCCCGTCCCGTCACCACCGCGTCGTCCTGCGGGACGAGTGCCGTCCTGCCCGAGGACGACCCCGCGTACCCGATGGAGACGCAGTTCGGCCGCGCCGGCGGACGACGCGGATCCCGTGGCCCGGCAGCCTCGAGAGGCAACACCGGCCAACCCAAGGAGGTCCTCATGTCCGCCCCTCTCGCAGTCCCGTCCGCAGCGACGACGGCGTCCACGTGGGGACGCGTCCGCGTCCTCGTGCTCTGCCTCCTCTACACACTGCTGTCCGCATGGGCTCTGGTCATGGCCTCGTTCGGCACCGCCATGGTCGTCCTCCACCGCCTTCCCGACCCCCATGCCCTGACGTTCGGCGCGCTGGGGGCCGCCGCGTTCAAGATGCTGACCCTGGGTCCGGCCCTGGTGGTGCTGGTGACCCGCGGGCGCAGCGTCCTCGCGGTCCGGGCCCTGGTGCTCGGACAGGTCGTCTGGTTCGTGGACGACCTGGTCGCGCCGCAGGACCACGCCTCCCTCCCCGAGCTCATGGCGCGGTACGCCGTGTCGCTGGTGCTCTGGGTCGGTCCGTGGCTGGCGCTGTCGCCGGACCGCGCGCGTCTGTGGCGCGACCCGTGGCCGGTCCGCCCTCTCGTGGCGGCGCTGGCCGTGCTGTCCGCGCTCGTCTGTGCGCCGTGGGTGGCGACGATCACTCGGCTCGACGCGTCGGCGATGACCTCGGTGGGCAGCATGGCGGAGCTGCGGTACGACGTGGCGGGTCTCGGGCTTGCCGCGGTCGCAGCCCTGGGCCTCGCGGCCGTGTCGCGCGCGGTGTGGTGGGACCGGCTCGTGGCGGCGGCCCTGGCCTGGGCTGCGTTCGCCTGTGTCGTGGCTCCCCACGGCTACGGCTCCCCGGGCTACGTCGGTGCGGTGGCTGTGCTGCCGGCGGCCGCGCTGCTGTGGCTGGCGCGGCCCGACGGTCAGCGTTCCTGAGCCCTGACCGGCAGTGTTCCTGAGTCCTGACCGGCAGCGTTCCTGAGTCCTGCGCGCAGTACTGGTGAGCGCCTCCTCGGCATTCGTGAGCCGTGCGCGTGGCGTCCACCCCGCGGTATGGGCCAAGATCGGTGGTATGCGAGCCATCTGGAAGGGAGCGGTGTCGTTCGGGCTGGTCAACGTACCGATCCGGCTGTACTCCGCCACCGAGAACCACGACGTCCAGTTCCGCCAGGTGCACCGTGAGGACGGCGGCCGCATCAAGTACCAGCGGATCTGCAGCATCGACGGTGAGGTCGTGTCCTACGACGACATCGCGAAGGGCTACGAGACCGAGGACGGCGACATGGTCGTCCTGACCGACGAGGACTTCAAGGACCTGCCGTCGCGCAGCTCCAAGGAGATCTCGGTCGAGAAGTTCGTTCCGGCCGACCAGATCGACCCGATGCTGCTCGACAAGTGCTACTACCTCGAGCCCGACAAGGCCTCCACCAAGCCCTACGTGCTGCTGCGTGACGCGCTCGAGAAGGAGAACCGCATGGCGGTGGTCTCCGTCTCGATCCGCACCCGCATGACGATGGCGGTGCTGCGGGTGAGGGAAGGCGTCATCGTCATGCAGACGATGCTGTGGCCCGACGAGATCCGCAAGCCCGACTTCGCCCACCTCGACGACGACGGCAAGGCCACCAAGCAGGAGCTCGCGATGGCCGACCTCCTCATCGAGCAGCTGGCCGGCGACTACGAGCCCGACGACTACGAGGACGACTACGCCCTCGCGCTGCAGTCCCTGGTCAAGGCGAAGGTCGAAGGCGGCGAGGTGCAGGTGGCCGAGGAGTCCAAGGACGAGTCCGGCGAGGTCGTCGACCTGCTCGCGGCGCTGAAGAAGTCCGTCGACAAGGCCAAGGCCGCCCGCGGCGAGTCGACCACGGAGGAGAAGCCGGCTGCCAAGAAGGCGACCGCCAAGACGACCACGGCGAAGAAGACCGCCGCCAAGAAGACCGCGAAGAAGGCCAGCTGAGTGCCCACCTCCACGACAGGTATGCCGACCGACGACGACCTGGCGATCGTCACCGACTGCGAGCGGGCCCTGCTGACGGGAGCCGTGCGCGGTGACCGCCTGAGCGCAGGCCTCCTGCTGCACGAGGACTTCCACGAGTTCGGTGCGTCGGGCGTCGTCTGGGACCGCGAGTCGATCCTGCAGATGATGGAGGACGAGGCGGCCTCCGGGCCGGTCGACATCCGTGCCGAGCAGCTCGTCGCCAGCGGCCTGGCACCCGGCGTCGTCCTGGTCACCTACGACTCCGTCACGCCCTCGCGCCGCGCGCACCGCAGCTCGGTGTGGGTGCGCAGCGGCGGTCGCTGGCAGGTGCGCCACCACCAGGGCACCGTCGTCGCCGACGAAGCCGTCGACGGCGGTCCGGGTGCGGGTGCCGGGACCGGGTCGGAGCGCACCGCGTGATCGAGATCCTCGACCCGACCGAGGTGGACCGGGCGCGGGCGACCGGTGCCCTGGTCGCCGACATCCTGGCGTCACTGCGGTCGCGCAGCGTCGCCGGCACCAACCTGCTCGACATCGACCGGTGGGCGCGGGACATGATGCTCGCCGCCGGGGCGGAGTCCTGCTACGTCGACTACGAGCCGTCGTTCGGGCGCGGGCCGTTCGGCCACTACATCTGCACGTCGCTCAACGACGCCGTCCTGCACGGGCTGCCCCACGACGAGGTGCTGGCCGACGGTGACCTGCTGTCCCTCGACCTCGCGGTGTCCCTGGACGGTGTCGTCGCCGACTCGGCGATCAGCTTCGTCGTGGGCGGCGCCGGGTCGGCGGAGGACGAGGCGCTCATCGCCGCCACCGAGCGTGCGCTGCAGGCCGGCATCGCCGCGGCCGGGCCGGGTGCCCGCCTCGGCGACGTCTCCCACGCCATCGGCTCCGTCCTCGGCTCGGCCGGGTACTCCGTGAACACCGAGTTCGGTGGCCACGGCGTCGGGTCGACGATGCACCAGGACCCGCACGTCCCCAACACCGGCCGGCCCGGCCGCGGCTATGTCCTGCGCCCCGGGCTGCTGCTGGCCCTTGAGCCGTGGGTGATGGCCGACACCGCGGCACTCACCACCGACGCCGACGGCTGGACCCTGCGCAGCGCCACCGGCTGCCGGACCGCCCACAGCGAGCACACCGTCGCCATCACCGAGGACGGCGTCGAGGTCCTCACCCTGCCGAGCGCCCGCGCCTGACAACCCGAGCCTGCGGACCACGCAAGGCCCGAGTCGGGGCGGCGAGGACGGACGGCAACGGGCATACAGGGCTTGCGCCGCGGGAGTACGGTGACGCCAGCGTCGCGCAGTGAAGGGCCGGCGCACGGCGGAGGGGTGTTCGCGATGGGGCGAGCAGTGCGGTTCCCAGGGGCAGCGACGATCGCGTGCGCCGTGCTGGTGCTGGGCCAGGGCTCGGCGTCCGCCGAGCCGTCGCCAGAGACCCGACCTTCGCCGGCGAGACCCGCCTCGGCGCGGCCGATGGCGGTGCAGGCGCCGGCGGCAGCCCAGGCGGCCGACTTCGACACCGGCCTGAGCTTCGACACCCCCGCGGCGCAGGTCCCGCCCGGCAGCTGGGTCCTGCTCACCCCCAGCTACGTCGTGACTGGCACCCCGCCTGCCGGGGCTGACCTCGGCTTCAGCGTCACCTACCCCCGAGGCCTGGCGGTCGAGGCATCGAACGGTCAGTGCACCGTCTCCGCCGCGACACGCACGGTGCACTGCACCAGCCCTGCCGAGGGCGCCAGGCCGCAGATGCGGGTGACGGTGGACCGGGCCATGACACCGGGCCAGGTCCTCGTCCTCACGGCCACGGTCGACCCGGTGCCGGGCGACTCCGACCCCGGTGACGACGTGGCCACGGCGACAGTGACCGTGGTGCCGCTCGAGGCGCACGTGGACGTGACGGCACCAGCCACGGCGCGGGAGGGCCAGGTGTTCACGGTCGTCGTGCGCCTGCGGAACGATGGTGACGTCCCGGTGGGCGACGACTTCCGGGGCTCGGTCACCATGAGCGACTCGGGACCGGGCGGTGGCGAGGAGCTGTTCCGCTGGGTCTCCCTGCCACCCACCTGCGGCACCGACCCTGCCTCCTACCAGTGCGGTGCGGGCGGGACCGTGCCTCCCGGAAGCAGCACGACGTACAGCTTCCGGCTCGAGGCGCTGCCCGGGGCTGCCGGGAAGTCGTTCACGATGTCGGCGAGGTGGAACCCGACGGCGACCACCCAGGTCGAGGACGCCGTGCGCGTCCGCATCCTCCCCGCGGTTGCGGTGGTGCGCCCTGGGCCCGGCACGAGGACCAGCCCCGTGAGGCCCGTCGCCCCAGCCACCGCAGCACCTGCAGCGCCAGAGCTCGCCGCCACCGGTGCGAACGACCTGCTCCTCGGCGTCTTCGGCCTCGGGCTGCTCGTCGTGGGTTGTCTTCTCCGGCGGTTCGGGCCGACCGGCCGGCGCGCCCCACACCCCTCCTCGTCGTGACGGCGAGCGGCGTGGACGGCCGGACGGGCCACCGGTCCGGCTAGGTGTACTGACCTGGCAGGTTGGTTGAGGGAGTGCGACTCCTCGATCTGAGGGGATGACGTGGGA
>NZ_LMSC01000007.1:0-62186 GCF_001428025.1 Phycicoccus sp. Soil748
CCGGTCCGACCAGTTCCACATCACGGTCGAGGTGGCGCCGCAGCGGGCGGGGTACCGGCCGGGAGAGGAACCCCGCTGGGGCGAGAGCCGCGGACCCACCTGCTACGGCCTGCCGGACTCGTACGGCAGCCAGGCCCACCCCAAGGGGCCAGTCCACTTCAGTGACGGCACCGCCGGCAGCGGGTCGAGCGCCGGCAGCGCCCTGCCCACCGCCTTCACCGGCGCCTCGGGCCTGGCCATCGGCAACGCCGACGCCGGCCTCGCCGGCACCGAGCAGGAGCAGCACGTCGTCGCCGCCCTGCTGTCGGACGACGGGTCAGCGGCCACGCCATCGGCCATCACCACCCTGCTCGCCGGACCCATGCTGCGCGGAACGGTGGTGAGCCAACAATGAACATCACCCCACCACGTTCTCCGCTCCTTCGTCGCTCCGATACTTGGCGAGGACCCCGATGAGCACCCGTTCCAGCCTCGTGAAGTTCATCGTGTTCGTCGTCGCGACCCTGCTGGCGACCGGCACGCTGGCGGCCACCATCGCCAACATCCAGTTCGGCGACAAGGCGACCTACACCGCGGTGTTCGACGACGTCACCGGGCTCGCCAACGGCCAGGAGGTGCGCATCGCCGGGGTCCGGGTCGGTGAGGTCACCGGCATCAAGGTCGCCCACGACCGCGTCCACGCCGACGTCGAGCTCAAGGTGCTGAAGACCAGCGTCCTCACCCAGGGCACCAAGGCGACCATCAAGTACCGCAACCTCGTCGGTGAGCGCTACATCGCCCTGACCCAGGAGGCCGGTGGTGCCCTGCCGCTCAAGGACGGTGCCACCATCGGGCTCGACCACACCCAGTCCGCCCTCGACCTCACCGTCCTGTTCAACGGGTTCAAGCCGCTGTTCGCCGCGCTGTCGCCCAAGGACGTCAACGAGCTGTCGGGCAACATCATCAGCGTCCTGCAGGGGGAGGGCGGCAACATCAACTCGCTGCTGGCCAAGACCGCGTCCCTGACCTCGACCCTGGCCGACCGCGACGAGGTCATCGGCCGCACGATCAGCAACCTCAACACCGTGCTCGGCACGGTCGACGAGCACGACGCAGCGCTCAAGGAGCTCATCGACCAGCTCCAGCGCTTCGTGTCCGGCCTCGCCGCCGATCGCGAGACCATCGGCGCCTCGCTGACCAACATCAACTCGCTCACGGCGCAGACCGCCGACCTGCTCGAGGTGACCCGACCGTCCATCAAGACGGACATCACCAACCTGCGCCAGCTCGCCACCGGCCTCAACAAGCCGTCCAACACGGCGACGTTCGAGAAGTTCCTCTCGACCTCGCCCGGCAAGATCGCGACCATCACCCGGACCGCGACCTACGGCTCCTGGTTCAACTTCTACCTCTGCGACTTCAGCGGCACCATCAAGCTGCCCGCCGGTCCGCCGGTGAAGCTGGACAAGCCCGGTGGCCTCAGCGCTGCGAGGTGCTCCTGATGGCCATCCCGTTCCGCGAGCGCAACCCCGTGCCGATCGGCGCGGCGGGCCTGCTGGTCATCGCCCTGCTGCTGGTGGTGGCGTTCAACATCCAGAGCATCCCGTTCATCGGTGGGGGCGACCACTACCGCGCCGCCTTCAGCGAGGCCGGCGGCCTGCTGAAGGGTGACGACGTCCGCATCGCCGGCGTCAAGGTCGGCAAGGTCGAGGGCGTCGACCTCGCCGGCGACCACGTCGTCGTCGACTTCAAGGTCACCGAGCCGGCGGCCTTCGGCACCCGGACCGGGGCCTCGGTGCGCATGAAGACCCTCCTGGGCCAGAAGTACCTCGCCCTCGAGCCCGGTGGCTCTGGCCAGCTGAAGGAGGGCAGCGAGATCCCGATCGACCGGACCGTGTCGTCCTACGACATCGTCAACGCCTTCAGCGACCTCGCGACGACGACCGAGCGCATCGACACCGGCCAGCTCGCCAAGTCGCTGACCACGCTCGCCACCGAGTTCAAGGACAGCCCGCAGGACGTGCGGGCCGCGCTCGACGGGCTGAGCCGCCTCTCGCGCACCATCGCCTCGCGCGACGCCGAGCTCAAGCGCCTGCTCGCCTCGGCCAACAGCGTCTCCGGCACGGTGGCGCAGCGCAACAAGGCCGTCGAGTCGATCATCAAGAACGCCGACCTGCTCCTCGTCGAGCTCGACAAGCGGCGCGAGGACATCCACACGCTGTTCGTCAACACCTCGAAGATGGCCCAGCAGATCACCGGCCTCGTCCGAGACAACCGCGCCGAGCTCAAGCCGGCCCTCGACCAGCTGACCAAGGTCCTCGCCGTCCTGCAGAAGCACGAGCAGGACCTCGGCGACACGATCGCCGCGATGGCGCCCTTCACCCGCCTGTTCGCCAACGTCCTGGGCAACGGCCGCTGGTTCGACACCTACATCCAGAACCTGACGACGCCCGTCGAACTGGGAGGCAACTGATGGCCCGCCTGCCCTCGCTGCCGCGCCTGCCCCACGTGGGCCTCGTACCCCGCCTCGTCGCCGCCCTCGCGGTGGTGGCGCTGGTGGCCGGCGCGTACGCGTTCTGGCCGCGTCACGAGACCGTACGGGTCACCGGCGAGTTCAGCCGGGCCGTCGGCCTCTTCCCGGGTTCGGACGTGCGCATCCTCGGGGTCCAGGTCGGCCAGGTGAAGCAGGTGACGCCCAAGGGCGACAAGGTCGAGGTGGTCTTCGAGTACGACCGCAAGTACAAGGTGCCCGCCGAGGCCAAGGCAGCCGTCGTCGCGCCCTCGCTGGTGAGCGACCGCTACGTCCAGCTCTTCCCTGCATACACGGGCGGGCCGGTCATGAAGGACCGCGCGCAGATCGGGCTCGACCGCACGGCGGTGCCCGTCGAGCTGGACCGCATCTCCTCGAGCCTGGACGACCTGCTGGTCGCCCTCGGGCCCACCGGGGCCAACAAGGAGGGCGCCTTCGCCCAGGCCCTCGACACGGGGGCGAAGAACCTCGACGGCCAGGGGCAGAAGATCCACGACACCAACCGCGACCTCAGCAAGGCCCTCGAGACCCTGTCTGGTGGCCGCGACGACCTGTTCGGGACGGTGAAGAACCTGCAGACGTTCACGACGATGCTGGCCACCAACGACCAGCAGGTACGCCGCCTCAACAGCGACCTCGCGAGCGTCTCGACCCAGCTCGACGCCGAGCGCGGCGACCTGGCCGCAGCGCTGAAGAACCTCGCCGTGGCGCTCAGCGAGGTCAGCTCCTTCGTCCACGACAACCGCGCCGGCCTCACCACCAACCTGCAGCAGCTGGCGTCGGTGACCGGCACGGTGGCCAAGCAGCGTGACGCCCTCGCCGAGACGCTGACCAACGCGCCCGTCGCGATCAGCAACCTGCAGAACGCCTACAACCCCAAGTCGGGCACCCTCGACACCCGGGCGAACATCAACGAGAACCTCAAGCTCCAGACGCTGCTGTGCAACCTCATCACGGCGAGCGGGCAGCCCGCGAGCGTCTGCAAGACGGTGGCCGGGGTGCTCAAGCCGGTGACCGACCTGCTCGACACCCTCAAGGGCGCCGGGGTGAAGCTGCCGCTCGACCTGCTCAGCGCCATACCCCGCTCGGAAGGTGGCATTGGCCCCGAGCCCGGCGCGGCCGCGGCCGGCGGCGCGCCGACCACCACCGTGCAGATGCGCGGCGCCGACCCCACCCTCGGTGGGCTGCTGGGGGGAGGGCGATGACCATGCGGACCACCGAGCCCACGGAGCCGCGCACCACCCGTACGCCGCGGAGCCGCCTGACCGTCGCCGGCCTCGCCGCAGCCGCGGTGCTGGTCACCAGCGGCTGCCAGGGAGCGTTCGACCTCCCGCTGCCCGGGGGCGCCGCGCAGCACGGCGACGTCATGCGGGTCACCGCGGAGTTCGCCGATGTCCTCGACCTCGTGCCCCAGTCCTCGGTGAAGGTCGACCAGGTCACGGTCGGCTCGGTCGAGAAGATCGAGCTCAACGGCTGGACGGCCCGGGTGACGCTGCGGCTGCCCAGGGACGTCAAGCTGCCCGACAACGCCGTGGCCGAGCTCAAGCAGACCTCGCTCCTCGGTGAAAAGTACGTCGAGCTCGGGCCTCCCACCACCGGCAAGCCCGAGGGCTCGCTCGGCGACGGCGACAACATCCCGCTCGACCGCACGGGCCGCAACCCGGAGGTCGAGGAGGTCCTCAGCGCCATGTCGCTGCTCCTCAACGGCGGAGGCGTCGCCCAGCTCAAGACCATCGAGGCCGAGCTCAACAACGCCCTGAGCGGCAACCAGACGCAGGTCCGCGACCTCATCAAGCAGCTCGACACCTTCGTCGGCGGCCTCGACCAGCAGAAGTCCGAGATCGTCCGGGCCATCGACAACATCGACAAGCTGGCAGCCAAGCTCGCCGCGCAGAAGGACGACCTCGCCCGCGCGGTCGAGGCGCTCCCCGGCGGCCTCAAGGTCCTGGCCGACCAGCGCAAGCAGCTGGTCCAGATGCTCGCGGCGCTGAGCCGCCTCGGGGCCGTCGGCACCGACGTCATCCGGCAGAGCAAGGACGACACCGCGGCCAACCTCAAGTCCCTCGCGCCGATCCTGGCGCAGCTGACCAAGGCCGGCGACGACCTGCCCAAGTCGCTGCAGCTCCTGCTCACCTATCCGTTCCCCGACAGCGCGACCGGCGCGATCAAGGGCGACTACACCAACCTGTCGGCCGACCTCGACCTCAACCTGGTCAACCTCGCGGGCAACCTCGGACTGCCGACGGCGCCCCCCACCGGGCTCCCGACGGGCCTGCCGACCGGGCTCCCCACCGGGCCGCTGCCGTCCCTCCCGCTGCCCACCGGCTCGCTGCCCAGCCTTCCGGGGCTGCCCGGCCTGCCCACCGGGTCCTCGACCTCCTCCGGGACCTCGACCACCTGCACGGGGCTGCTCTGCCCACTGGGCTCATCCCAGCAGTCGTCGCAGTCGGGGTCGGCACAGACCTCGGGCTCCGACGGCTCGTGGCGCTCGCTCTACGGAGGTGGCTCGTGATCCGCCGCTCGGTGAAGGTCCAGCTCTTCGCCTTCATGCTCATCACCCTGCTCACGGTCTCGGTGCTCTCGGCCCGCTACGTCGGGCTCTACGACCGCGTCGTGGGCGGCCAGTACCGCGTCTCGGCCGACTTCGCCCAGTCCGGCGGCATCTTCGTCGGCTCCGAGGTGTCCTACCGTGGCGTCACCGTGGGTCGGGTCGACCGCCTGCGGTTGTCCAAGGACGGCGTCGTCGTCGAGGCGAAGATCAAGCGAGGGGTGAAGATCCCCAAGGACACCAAGGTCGTGGTGGAGAACCGCTCGGCGGTGGGGGAGCAGTACCTCGACTTCCAGCCCCGTAGCGACCGCGGACCGGACCTCGCCGACGGCGACAGCATCCCCCGCAAGGACACCGGCTACCCCCTGCGCGTCGACACGCTGCTGCTCGACCTCGACCAGACCGTCAACTCGGTGGACCGCGGCGACCTCGCCACCGTGGTCGACGAGCTGGGCACCGGCTTCGCCCACGGCGGGCAGGACCTCCAGCGCCTCATCGACAGCGGCGACGCCCTCACCAAGGCGGCCACCGAGGCGCTGCCGCAGACCGAGAAGCTCATCGACGACGGCCGGATCGTCCTGGACACCCAGCGCGACACCTCGGGGCAGATCAAGGTCTTCGCCAAGAACTTCAAGGAGCTGTCGCAGACGCTCAAGACGTCCGACGGCGACCTGCGCCTGGTGCTGGACAGGGGAGCGGTCGCCTCCGGTGAGCTCGAGGCCCTGATCCGCGACAACAAGGGCAACCTCGCGGCCCTCCTGGCCAACCTCATCACGATCGGCCAGGTGACCACGTCGCGGCTCGACGGCATCCAGCAGCTGCTGGTGACCTACCCCGACGTCGTGGCCGGTGGGTACACGGTGGTCCCGGGGGACGGGACGGCCCACTTCGGGCTGGCCCTGGCCCAGGACCCGCCGGTCTGCACCCAGGGCTACGGCGGCACGAAGCGCACCAACCCCAAGACGACGACCAACCTGCCCCCGGTCAACACCTCCGCCCGCTGCACCGCGCCCCGCGGCTCGGGGACCACCGTCCGCGGCGCCCAGAACGCACCCGGCCCCGCGGGCGGCTCGAGCACGAACTCCACCCTGCCGCTCGCTTTCGGCGACCAGCCCGTATCCCCGGGCATGGCTGCCTCGTTGGGCATGACAACGCCACAGGTGTCGGTCCCCGTCCCCCCGTCTGGGGGTGACGGCAGCGATCCCTCGTGGTTGTGGATCATGAAGGAGGCTGCTCGATGAGCACGATCACCACCCACGCCGGGAGGGCGGTGAAGGCCGGACGCGCCCGCCCGGGCGCGGCTGCCGACACGACACAGCACGAGCTGCAGGACGGTACGGCGCCCGCCGCACCCTCGCGGGTCGGCGTCGCCCGCATCACGCCCCGCCTCGTCTGGGCGTTGGTGGTCCTCGCCCTCGCCGCGTCCGTCGCGCTGGGGGCCACGCGCGGTCGCGACTGGTACGCAGCCCGCCAGACCCAGCAGGCCCACGCCGCCGCGGTGGCCGCCGCCAGGCAGCTGGCCATCAACTTCGTCAGCGTCGACTACACCAAGGTCGACGCCGACACCGCCCGAGTCCGCGCCGGCGCCACGGGGCAGTTCCTCAAGAGCTACTCGACCTCCGTCGAGGAGCTGAAGAAGGTCCTCGTCGCCAACAAGACGGTGTCCACCGTCCAGCGCACCGAGGCGGCGCTGGTCTCGGGCGACCGCGACTCCGCGGTGGCGCTGGTGGGCGTCGTCGCCCCCACGAAGAACACCGCAGTCCCGGCGGGGGAGACCAAGACCTACCGGATGCGCCTGGAGCTGCGTCGGGTCGGCGAGGCATGGAAGGTGGAGAACCTTGAGTTCGTCGGCTGACACCCCCCGTCCCCGTCCCAGGGTGGCCGGGCACCGGGCCCGCGCCCGCGCGGCGGAGCCCGTCCACCGCACCGCAGAGCCCGCGCCGGTCACCGCGACCACGCCCGTCGTCGAGCCGGCCGTCGAGCCGGTTGTCGAGCCGGTTGTCGAGCCCAGGGCCGAGGGCGGCGGGCCCAGGGCCGAGGCCGGCGAGCCCAGGGCCGAGGCCGGCGAGCCCGGCGCCGAGGCCGCGGGGTCACCGTCCCGCAGCCGGGCCGGCCGGCGCCGGTGGGCAGTTCCCCTCGTGGCCCTCGTGGCCAGCCTCGCGGTGCTGGGCACGGTCCTCGGCGTCAGCCTGCGCGACTCCGGGCAGGAGGCCTCGGTCGAGCGCGCCGCCTCCAGCCAGGCGCGCACCTCGATCGAGCAGATGCTCAGCTACAACTACAAGACCATCGACGCCCAGTCGGCGCAGATCGAGGGCCTGCTGACGGGGGCCTTCAAGGGCGAGTTCACCGCCGCCATGGACAAGCAGATCAAGCCGCTGGCCGTGAAGAACCAGACGGTCGTGCAGGCCCGGGTGTCCGACATCGGGGTCATGAGCTCCACGCCGACCACGGTCAAGGTGATGGCCTTCGTCAACCAGGCTCGCGTCGGCAGCGACCAGAAGGACCCCGTTGTCGACCAGAACCGGGTCCTGGCGACCATGTCCAAGGTCGGCGACCGGTGGCTGGTGAGCCGCGTCGACGCCTTCTGAGCGCCCTCCCGCACCGACGCTGAGCTGCGGCGACGTCCCTCCCGGGACGTCGCCGCAGGCGTCTGCACCCACCGTTCGGCCCCCCACCCGTGTGGCGCCCTTGACGTGTGGGCGCCGGGGCGTCATCCTCGTCTGCGTCGCACCCGCCCCTTGTGGGGGCGAGACCCCCGTCAAGGCGTTGGACCTTCCCGCTGGACACGGTTGGACGAGGCTGCCCTTCTACTGTATGCTCATCCTTTGCGCTGCCCTCTTTCGTCGACCCCGCCCCAGACACCAGCCCTTCGTCGTGCCCTCCGGCACGAATTCGTGGCCAGGACCGTGACGGAGCCGTGATGGCGGCTGGCGCTACTTCGGTTTCGAACCATCAGTTTTAAGACAGGCCCGTGGAAGGACCCCTCCTTGGCTGCCTCGCGCAACGCGACTCAGACTGTGTCCACCGCACGGACGGCTTCCGGCCGTCTGTCGTTCGCGAAGATCCGCGAACCCCTCGAGGTCCCCGACCTCCTGGCGCTGCAAACGGAAAGCTTCGACTGGCTGCTCGGTAACGAGCGCTGGCAGGCCCGTGTCGCAGAGGCCAAGGCCGCGGGCCGGGGGGATGTGCCGGATCGCTCCGGCCTCGAGGAGATCTTCGAGGAAATCTCACCGATCGAGGACTTCAGCGGCTCGATGTCGCTGTCGTTCCGTGACCACCGCTTCGAAGAGGTCAAGTACTCCATCGAGGACTGCAAGGAGCGCGACCAGACCTACTCCGCGCCCCTGTTCGTCACCGCTGAGTTCATGAACACCACGACGGGCGAGATCAAGAGCCAGACCGTGTTCATGGGCGACTTCCCGCTCATGACCGAGCGCGGCACCTTCGTCATCAACGGCACCGAGCGCGTCGTCGTCTCCCAGCTCGTCCGCAGCCCGGGCGTCTACTTCGAGCGCACGCCCGACAAGACCTCCGACAAGGACATCTACACGTCGAAGATCATCCCGAGCCGCGGTGCGTGGCTCGAGTTCGAGATCGACAAGCGCGACATGGTCGGCGTCCGCGTCGACCGCAAGCGCAAGCAGTCGGTCACGGTGCTCCTGAAGGCCCTCGGCATGTCCGAGGCCGACATCCTCGAGGAGTTCGGCGACTACGAGTCCATGCGGCTCACCCTGGAGAAGGACCACACGGCCGGCCAGGACGACGCGCTGCTCGACATCTACCGCAAGCTGCGCCCGGGCGAACCGCCGACCCGTGAGGCCGCCCAGACCCTGCTGGACAACCTCTACTTCAACCCCAAGCGCTACGACCTCGCCAAGGTCGGCCGCTACAAGATCGACCGCAAGCTGGGCGTCGCCGCCGAGCTCGGCGACTCGGTCCTGTCGGTCGACGACGTGGTGGCCACGATCAAGTACATCGTCGCCCTGCACGCCGGAGAGACCACGCTCAAGGGCAAGAACGGCGAGGACGTCGTGGTCGAGGTCGACGACATCGACCACTTCGGCAACCGTCGCCTCCGCAACGTCGGCGAGCTCATCCAGAACCAGGTCCGCACCGGCCTGTCCCGCATGGAGCGCGTCGTCCGCGAGCGCATGACCACGCAGGACGTCGAGGCGATCACGCCGCAGACCCTGATCAACATCCGCCCCGTGGTGGCCTCGATCAAGGAGTTCTTCGGCACCTCCCAGCTGTCGCAGTTCATGGACCAGAACAACCCGCTCGCGGGCCTGACGCACAAGCGGCGTCTGTCGGCCCTCGGCCCGGGTGGTCTCTCCCGTGACCGCGCCGGCATGGAGGTCCGTGACGTCCACCCGTCGCACTACGGCCGCATGTGCCCGATCGAGACCCCTGAGGGCCCGAACATCGGCCTCATCGGCTCGCTGGCTTCCTACGGGCGGATCAACGCGTTCGGCTTCATCGAGACCCCCTACCGCAAGGTGGTCAAGGGTCGCGTCACCGACGACATCCAGTACCTGTCCGCCGACGAGGAGGACCGCCACGTCATCGCGCAGGCCAACGCCGTCATCGACGCCGAGGGCAACTTCACCGACGAGCGCGTCCTGGTCCGCACCAAGGGCGGCGAGGTCGACTACATCCCGGGTGAGGACGTCGACTTCATCGACGTCTCGGCCCGCCAGATGGTGTCCGCCGCGACCGCGCTGATCCCGTTCCTCGAGCACGACGACGCCAACCGTGCGCTCATGGGCTCCAACATGCAGCGCCAGGCGGTGCCGCTGGTCAAGTCCGAGGCTCCGCTGGTCGGCACCGGCATGGAGTACCGCGCCGCCCTCGACTCGGGCGACGTCGTCCGAGCCGAGGCCGCTGGTGTGGTCACCGAGGTCTCCGCCGACCTCGTCACCGTCGCCGGTGACGACGGCACCAGCCGCACCTACCGGATCGCGA
Organism: Phycicoccus sp. Soil748; assembly: GCF_001428025.1. Taxonomy (GTDB): domain Bacteria; phylum Actinomycetota; class Actinomycetes; order Actinomycetales; family Dermatophilaceae; genus Pedococcus. Next base: position 10,020 of record NZ_LMSC01000007.1, read on the forward strand.
AGTTCGCGCGCTCCAACCAGGGCACCTCCTACAACCAGGTCGTCGTGGTCAACGAGGGCGACCGGGTCGAGGCCGGCGGCGTCATCGCCGACGGTCCCGCGACCGACGGTGGCGAGATGGCGCTCGGGCGCAACCTGCTCGTGGCGTTCATGCCGTGGGAGGGCCACAACTACGAGGACGCGATCATCCTCAGCCAGCGCCTGGTGCAGGACGACGTCCTCTCCTCGATCCACATCGAGGAGCACGAGGTCGACGCCCGCGACACCAAGCTCGGGCCGGAGGAGATCACCCGGGACATCCCGAACGTCTCAGAGGAGGTCCTCGCCGACCTCGACGAGCGCGGCATCATTCGCATCGGCGCCGAGGTCCGCGACGGCGACCTGCTCGTCGGCAAGGTCACGCCCAAGGGTGAGACCGAGCTGACGCCGGAGGAGCGCCTGCTGCGCGCCATCTTCGGTGAGAAGGCCCGCGAGGTCCGCGACACGTCCCTGAAGGTGCCCCACGGCGAGACCGGCACGGTCATCGGCGTCAAGGTGTTCGACAAGGACGAGGGCGACGACCTGCCCCCGGGTGTCAACCAGCTGGTGCGCGTCTACGTCGCCAACAAGCGCAAGATCACCGATGGTGACAAGCTCGCCGGCCGTCACGGCAACAAGGGCGTCATCTCCAAGATCCTGCCCGTCGAGGACATGCCGTTCCTCGAGGACGGCACCCCCGTGGACGTCGTGCTCAACCCGCTCGGTGTCCCCGGTCGTATGAACGTCGGCCAGATCCTCGAGCTGCACCTCGGCTGGGCCGCCTCGCGCGGCTGGGAGATCGCCGGCAACCCGGACTGGGCCAAGCTCATCCCGGAGGACGCGCGCCAGGCCCCGGCCGGCACCCGCGTCGCCTCGCCGGTGTTCGACGGTGTGCGTGAGGACGAGATCGTCGGTCTGCTCGACTCGACGACCAAGACCCGCGACGACGTGCGCCTCATCGACGGCTCCGGCAAGTCCCGGCTCTTCGACGGCCGCTCCGGCGAGCCGTTCCCCGAGCCGGTGTCGGTGGGTTACATGTACATCCTCAAGCTGCACCACCTCGTGGACGACAAGATCCACGCCCGCAGCACCGGCCCGTACTCCATGATCACGCAGCAGCCGCTGGGTGGTAAGGCGCAGTTCGGTGGCCAGCGCTTCGGTGAGATGGAGGTGTGGGCCCTCGAGGCCTACGGCGCGGCCTACGCGCTGCAGGAGCTCCTGACGATCAAGTCCGACGACGTGCAGGGTCGCGTCAAGGTCTACGAGGCGATCGTCAAGGGCGACAACATCCCAGAGCCCGGCATCCCCGAGTCCTTCAAGGTGCTCATCAAGGAGATGCAGTCGCTGTGCCTCAACGTCGAGGTGCTCAGCAGTGACGGCACCTCCATCGAGCTGAAGGAGTCCGACGAGGACGTCTTCCGCGCGGCGGAGGAGCTCGGCATCGACCTGTCCCGGCGCGAGCCCAGTTCGGTCGAAGAGGTCTAGGGCGTCGGTGTGCCGCGCCCGCACCCCGGTGCCGCGCGGCACACCGCCCCTCCTCCCGACCCACCCCCAGACTTAACAAGAGACACGAGAGAAGGAACCACGTGCTCGACGTCAACTTCTTTGACGAACTGCGCATCGGCCTGGCCACGGCGGAGGACATCCGCCAGTGGAGCCACGGTGAGGTGAAGAAGCCGGAGACCATCAACTACCGCACGCTCAAGCCCGAGAAGGAGGGCCTGTTCTGCGAGCGCATCTTCGGCCCCACCCGGGACTGGGAGTGCAACTGCGGCAAGTACAAGCGCGTCCGCTTCAAGGGCATCATCTGTGAGCGCTGTGGTGTCGAGGTCACGCGCGCCAAGGTGCGTCGTGAGCGGATGGGCCACATCGAGCTCGCCGCCCCCGTCACCCACATCTGGTACTTCAAGGGCGTCCCGTCGCGCCTGGGCTACCTGCTCGACCTCGCCCCGAAGGACCTCGAGAAGGTCATCTACTTCGCGGCCTACATGATCACCTCGGTCGACGAGGAGCAGCGCCACAAGGACCTGCCCTCGCTCGAGGCCCAGATCGAGGTCGAGAAGAAGGAGTTCGAGAACCGTCGCGACTCCGAGATCGAGGCCCGGGCCAAGCGCCTGGAGTCCGACATCGCCGAGCTCGAGGCCGAGGGTGCCAAGGCCGACGCGCGCCGCAAGGTCCGCGAGTCCGCCGAGCGCGAGATGAACCAGATCCGCAAGCGTGCGGACCAGCAGATCGAGCGCATCGACCAGGTCTGGGACCGGTTCAAGAACCTCAAGGTCCAGGACCTCGAGGGCGACGAGATCCTCTACCGCGAGATGCGTGACCGTTTCGGCCTCTACTTCGAGGGCGGCATGGGCGCCGCGGCGATCCAGAAGCGCCTGCAGGACTTCGACCTCGAGGCCGAGGCCGAGCTGCTGCGCGAGATCATCGCCACGGGCAAGGGCCAGAAGAAGACCCGCGCCCTCAAGCGCCTCAAGGTCGTCACCGCGTTCCAGGCCACGACCAACAAGCCGGCCGGCATGGTGCTCGACGCCGTCCCGGTCATCCCGCCGGACCTGCGCCCGATGGTGCAGCTCGACGGTGGCCGGTTCGCGACCTCGGACCTCAACGACCTCTACCGTCGCGTGATCAACCGCAACAACCGGCTCAAGCGCCTGCTCGACCTCGGTGCGCCGGAGATCATCGTCAACAACGAGAAGCGCATGCTCCAGGAGGCCGTCGACAGCCTCTTCGACAACGGCCGTCGTGGTCGCCCGGTCACGGGCCCCGGCAACCGTCCGCTCAAGTCGCTGTCCGACATGCTCAAGGGCAAGCAGGGCCGGTTCCGCCAGAACCTGCTCGGCAAGCGCGTCGACTACTCCGGCCGCTCGGTCATCGTCGTCGGCCCGCAGCTCAAGCTGCACCAGTGCGGCCTGCCCAAGCAGATGGCGCTGGAGCTCTTCAAGCCGTTCGTGATGAAGCGCCTGGTCGACCTCGACCACGCGCAGAACATCAAGTCGGCCAAGCGCATGGTCGAGCGTGCCCGTCCGGTCGTGTGGGACGTCCTCGAAGAGGTCATCACCGAGCACCCCGTGCTGCTCAACCGCGCACCCACGCTGCACCGCCTCGGCATCCAGGCCTTCGAGCCGCAGCTCGTCGAGGGCAAGGCCATCCAGATCCACCCGCTCGTCTGCTCGGCCTTCAACGCCGACTTCGACGGTGACCAGATGGCCGTGCACGTGCCCCTGAGCACCGAGGCGCAGGCCGAGGCCCGCATCCTCATGCTCTCGAGCAACAACATCCTCAAGCCGGCTGACGGCCGTCCCGTGACCATGCCCACCCAGGACATGATCATCGGCCTGTTCCACCTCACCTCCGAGGTGGAGGACGGTCGGGGCACCGGTCGCGCGTTCTCCTCGGTCGCCGAGGCCCGCATGGCCTTCGACGCCGGCAAGCTCGAGCTGGGCAGCAAGATCAAGATCCGCCTGCTCGACGTCGTCCCGATCCCGGGCACCGAGCTGCCCGAGGGTGTCGAGGTCAACGAGCTGGGCCAGGTGCCCTCGCTCACCGTCGAGACCACGCTGGGCCGGGCGCTGTTCAACCAGACGCTGCCGGTGGACTACCCGTTCGTCGACGCCCCCGTCGACAAGAAGCGGCTGTCCACGATCGTCAACGACCTGGCCGAGCGCTACAGCAAGGTGCAGGTGGCGGCGAGCCTCGACGCGCTCAAGGAGTACGGCTTCCACTGGGCGACCCGCTCGGGCACCACGGTCGCCATCTCCGACGTTGTGACCCCGCCGCGCAAGCTCGAGATCCTCGAGGGCTACGAGACCAAGGCCACCAAGGTCCAGGTCCAGTACGAGCGAGGCCTGATCACCGACGACGAGCGTCGCCAGGAGCTCATCGAGATCTGGACCCAGGCCACCAACGAGGTCGCCAAGGAGATGGAGGCCAACCTCCCGAAGACCAACACCATCTACAAGATGGTCTCCTCGGGTGCGCGTGGTAACTGGATGCAGCTGCGCCAGATCGCCGGTATGCGTGGCCTGGTGTCCAACCCGAAGGGCGACATCATCCCGCGTCCGATCCGCGCGAACTTCCGCGAGGGTCTGTCGGTGCTCGAGTTCTTCATCTCCACGCACGGTTCGCGCAAGGGTCTTGCCGACACCGCGCTGCGTACCGCCGACTCGGGTTACCTGACCCGTCGCCTGGTGGACGTGTCGCAGGACGTCATCATCCGCGAGGACGACTGCGGGACCGACCGCGGCCTGACCATGCCGATCGCCCAGCGCACCAGCGCCGGCGCGCTCGTCGAGCACGACGACGTGGAGACCTCGGTCTACGCCCGCACGCTCGCCGCCGACGTCGAGAAGGACGGCTCCGTCCTCGCCGAGGCCGGCATCGACCTCGGTGACGTGGTCATCGACGCCCTCGTCGCCGCAGGCGTCGAGGAGGTCAAGGTCCGCTCGGTGCTCACCTGTGAGTCCCACGTCGGCACCTGCGCCGCCTGCTACGGCCGTTCGCTGGCCACCGGCAAGCTCGTCGACATCGGTGAGGCGGTCGGCATCATCGCCGCCCAGTCCATCGGTGAGCCCGGCACCCAGCTGACGATGCGTACCTTCCACACCGGTGGTGTGGCCGGTGACGACATCACCCAGGGTCTGCCGCGTGTCGTCGAGCTCTTCGAGGCCCGTACCCCGAAGGGTGTCTCCCCGATCGCCGAGGCCTCCGGCCGCGTCACGATCGAGGACACCGACAAGACGCGTCGCCTCATGCTGACGCCGGACGACGGCTCCGAGGAGCACGCCTACCCGGTGAGCAAGCGTGCGCGCCTGCTCGTCCAGGACGGCGAGCACGTCGAGGTCGGCCACCAGCTGACGGTCGGTTCCATCGACCCGAAGCAGGTCCTGCGCATCCTCGGGCCGCGTGCGGTCCAGATGCACCTGGTCGACGAGGTCCAGCACGTCTACCGCCAGCAGGGTGTGTCGATCCACGACAAGCACATCGAGGTCATCGTGCGGCAGATGCTGCGCCGGATCACGATCATCGAGTCCGGTGACGCCGACCTGCTCCCCGGTGAGCTGGCCGAGCGTGGCCGCTTCGAGAACGAGAACCGTCGCGTGGTGGCCGAGAACGGTCGCCCCGCCTCGGGTCGTCCCGAGCTCATGGGCATCACCAAGGCCTCGCTCGCGACCGACTCGTGGCTGTCGGCTGCCTCCTTCCAGGAGACGACCCGCGTGCTCACCGAGGCTGCGATGAACGCCAAGTCGGACCCGCTGCTGGGTCTGAAGGAGAACGTCATCCTCGGCAAGCTCATCCCGGCCGGCACGGGTCTCCCGCGCTACCGGAACATCAAGGTCGAGGCCACGGAAGAGGCCAAGGCGGCGATGTACTCGATGCCGAGCTACGAGTACGACTACCCGGTCTTCGGGCCCGGTTCCGGCGAGGCCATCCGCCTCGACGACGCCGAGCTCGGGCTCGACTGACGGTCGCTCGCACAGCACGACCCGAGGGGGTCGGCCCGGTTCGCCGGGCCGGCCCCCTCGGGCGTGCACCCTCGCCGCCGGTGGCCGGGGGAGGGGCCCCATACCGATTTGGTCGGGTCCCACGCAGGCGGTATCTTTGAACACTGTGTCTGAGGGCCAACCCTCGGGCATGCCCGCTGGAGCCGCCGCCGATCAGGCAGCCGGGCCAGCACACCTCTCGCCGGGCAACCCACGACCGATCCGCATGGATGGCGCGTGGGGAGTGCAGGGGAGAGCGCCGAGCGCGACACACCCGAGTGCGGGGGTCGGGCGGAGCGGCAACACCAAGGAGTGCCAGGGGGCGTCAGCCCCAGGGTGCAGAACATCAACTACGTACGGAGAACAGGTTGCCTACGATCAACCAGCTTGTGCGCAAGGGGCGCCAGGACAAGGTCACCAAGACCAAGACTCCTGCCCTCAAGGGCTCGCCCCAGCGCCGTGGCGTGTGCACGCGTGTGTACACCACCACCCCCAAGAAGCCGAACTCTGCCCTGCGCAAGGTCGCCCGTGTGCGCCTCACCAGCGGCATCGAGGTCACGGCCTACATCCCGGGCGTCGGCCACAACCTGCAGGAGCACTCGATCGTGCTCGTGCGTGGCGGTCGTGTGAAGGACCTCCCCGGCGTGCGCTACAAGATCGTGCGCGGCTCGCTCGACACCCAGGGTGTCAAGAACCGCAAGCAGGCCCGCTCCCGTTACGGCGCGAAGATGGAGAAGAAGTAATGCCTCGCAAGGGACCCGCGCCCAAGCGCCCCCTCGTCGTCGACCCGGTCCACAACTCCCCGTTGGTGACCCAGCTGGTCAACAAGATCCTGCTCGATGGCAAGAAGTCCATCGCGGAGACGATCGTCTACGGCGCCCTCGAGGGCTGCCGCGAGAAGACCGGGACCGACCCCGTGGTCACGCTCAAGCGTGCCCTCGACAACATCCGTCCCACCCTCGAGGTCAAGTCCCGCCGTGTCGGTGGCGCGACCTACCAGGTGCCGATCGAGGTCAAGCCCAACCGCGCGACCACGCTGGCCCTGCGCTGGATGGTCGGCTACTCGCGTCAGCGTCGTGAGAAGACGATGACCGAGCGCCTCATGAACGAGATCCTCGACGCGTCCAACGGCCTCGGTGCCGCGGTGAAGCGTCGCGAGGACACCCACAAGATGGCCGAGTCCAACAAGGCCTTCGCGCACTACCGCTGGTAGCAGCGCCCGGTGTGCCGCGCGCGTGACGCGCGCGGCACACCGGAAGGTGCGTGGTGCCCACGCGCCACCCGCACCACACAGATTTTTCGTAACGAGCGAGATGAGACGATCACATTGGCACTCGACGTCCTGACGGACCTGACCAAGGTCCGCAACATCGGGATCATGGCGCACATCGACGCCGGCAAGACGACGACGACTGAGCGCATCCTCTTCTACACCGGGGTCAACCACAAGATCGGTGAGACCCACGACGGTGCCTCCACCACCGACTGGATGGAGCAGGAGAAGGAGCGCGGCATCACGATCACGTCTGCCGCCGTGACCTCCTTCTGGGAGGGCACCCAGATCAACATCATCGACACCCCCGGTCACGTCGACTTCACCGTCGAGGTCGAGCGCTCGCTGCGCGTGCTCGACGGCGCCGTCGCGGTGTTCGACGGCAAGGAGGGCGTCGAGCCCCAGTCCGAGACCGTCTGGCGCCAGGCCGACAAGTACGACGTCCCCCGCATCGCGTTCGTCAACAAGATGGACAAGCTGGGCGCGGACTTCTACTTCACCGTGCAGACCATCAAGGACCGCCTCGGCGCCGAGCCGCTCGTGCTCCAGCTGCCGATCGGTGCCGAGAACGACTTCGTCGGTGTCGTCGACCTCATCTACCGCCGTGCGCTCGTGTGGCCCGGTGACGCCAAGGGTGACGTCACCATGGGTGCCAAGTACGAGATCCAGGAGATCCCGGCCGACATGGTCGAGAAGGTGGAGGAGTACCGCCACCAGCTCGTCGAGCGCGTCGCCGAGTCCGACGACGAGCTCATGGAGAAGTACCTCGGTGGCGAGGAGCTGACGCCCGAGGAGATCAAGGGCGCCATCCGCAAGCTCACGGTCAACTCCGTGCTCTACCCGGTTCTGTGCGGCTCGGCGTTCAAGAACCGCGGTGTGCAGCCCATGCTCGACGCGGTCGTCGACTACCTGCCGTCCCCCCTCGACGTCCCCCCGATGGTCGGCCACAAGCCGAACCACGAGGAGGTCGAGATGACCCGCAAGCCGAGCAAGGACGAGCCGTTCTCCGCCCTGGCGTTCAAGGTCGCGGCGCACCCGTTCTTCGGCACGCTCACCTTCATCCGGGTCTACTCCGGCCGCGTCGCCGCGGGCTCGCCGGTCGTCAACACGACCAAGGGCAAGAAGGAGCGCATCGGCAAGCTCTTCCAGATGCACGCCAACAAGGAGAACCCCGTGGACGAGGCCCTCGCCGGCCACATCTACGCGGCGATCGGCCTGAAGGACACCACGACCGGTGACACCCTGAGCGACCCGAACGAGCAGATCGTGCTCGAGTCGATGACCTTCCCGGACCCGGTCATCCAGGTGGCCATCGAGCCCAAGACCAAGGGCGACCAGGAGAAGCTGTCGACGGCCATCCAGAAGCTCTCCGCCGAGGACCCGACCTTCCAGGTCCACCTCGACGAGGAGACGGGCCAGACGATCATCGCCGGCATGGGCGAGCTCCACCTGGACATCCTCGTGGACCGCATGAAGCGCGAGTTCAAGGTCGAGGCCAACGTCGGCAAGCCGCAGGTGGCCTACCGCGAGACCATCCGCCGCACGGTGGAGAAGCTCGACTACACCCACAAGAAGCAGACGGGTGGCTCCGGCCAGTTCGCGAAGGTCCAGGTCTCCATCGAGCCCCTCGACACCACCGAGTCCGGCGAGCTCTACGAGTTCGAGAACAAGGTCACCGGTGGCCGCGTCCCGCGCGAGTACATCCCGTCGGTCGACGCCGGTATCCAGGACGCCATGCAGTACGGCGTGCTCGCCGGCTACCCGCTGGTCGGGATCAAGGCGACCCTGCTCGACGGTGCCTACCACGACGTCGACTCCTCCGAGATGGCGTTCAAGATCGCCGGCTCCATGGCGCTCAAGGAGGCCGTCCGCAAGGCCGACCCCGTGCTCCTCGAGCCGATGATGGCCGTCGAGGTGCGCACGCCCGAGGACTACATGGGCGACGTCATCGGTGACATCAACTCCCGCCGTGGCCAGATCCAGGGCATGGAGGACATCAGCGGCGCCAAGGTCGTCCGCGGCCTGGTGCCGCTGTCCGAGATGTTCGGCTACGTCGGCGACCTGCGTTCCAAGACGCAGGGCCGCGCGAGCTTCTCCATGGAGTTCGACTCCTACGCCGAGGTCCCCAAGGCCGTCGCCGAGGAGATCATCAAGAAGACCCGTGGTGAGTGACCGCTAAGATCAACGGTCGAAGCACGGTCTGACCCCCAGCACCACCCCCCACAGCGCGCCACGTCCCACCTGGGCACAAAGGCGTTCCACCAAGAAGAGAGTCCTGAGGAGGACACCAAGTGGCGAAGGCAAAGTTCGAGCGGACCAAGCCGCACGTCAACATCGGCACCATCGGTCACATCGACCACGGTAAGACGACGCTGACGGCTGCGATTTCCAAGGTCCTGCACGACAAGTACCCGGACCTGAACCCGCAGTTCGCGTTCGACGACATCGACAAGGCGCCGGAAGAGAAGCAGCGCGGCATCACGATCTCGATCGCGCACATCGAGTACCAGACGGAGGGTCGTCACTACGCCCACGTCGACTGCCCCGGTCACGCTGACTACGTGAAGAACATGATCACGGGTGCCGCGCAGATGGACGGCGCGATCCTCGTGGTCGCGGCGACCGACGGCCCGATGCCGCAGACGAAGGAGCACGTCCTCCTGGCCCGCCAGGTCGGCGTCCCCTACATCGTCGTGGCGCTCAACAAGGCCGACATGGTCGACGACGAGGAGATCCTCGAGCTCGTCGAGATGGAGGTCCGCGAGCTGCTGTCCTCCTACGAGTTCCCCGGCGACGACCTCCCGGTCGTCAAGGTCTCGGCGCTCAAGGCGCTCGAGGGCGACCCGGAGTGGGGCCAGTCGGTCCTCGACCTCATGGACGCCGTCGACACCGCGATCCCGGAGCCCGAGCGCGAGATCGACAAGCCGTTCCTCATGCCCGTCGAGGACGTCTTCACGATCACCGGTCGTGGCACGGTCGTCACCGGCCGCATCGAGCGCGGTGTCCTCAAGGTCAACGAGGAGGTCGAGATCGTCGGCATCCACACCGGCCCGCCGGCCAAGACCACCGTCACCGGTGTCGAGATGTTCCGCAAGCTCCTCGACGAGGGTCGCGCTGGCGAGAACGTCGGCCTGCTCCTTCGTGGCACCAAGCGCGAGGACGTCGAGCGTGGCCAGGTCGTCGTCAAGCCGGGTTCCATCACCCCGCACACCGAGTTCGACGCGAACGTCTACATCCTGTCCAAGGACGAGGGTGGCCGTCACACGCCGTTCTACGACAACTACCGTCCGCAGTTCTACTTCCGGACGACTGACGTGACCGGTGTCGTGCACCTCCCCGAGGGCACCGAGATGGTCATGCCCGGTGACAACACCGAGATGAAGGTCGAGCTCATCCAGCCCATCGCCATGGAAGAGGGCCTGAAGTTCGCCATCCGCGAGGGTGGCCGGACCGTCGGCGCCGGCCGCGTCACCAAGATCATCAAGTGATCTGACGCACCCAGCACCACCCGGAAGGGCCCCGCAGCTTCGGCTGCGGGGCCCTTCTGCATGCCCCGGGCTGCCGGGCGGTGGTCAGCCGGCGTCCGCCAGCAGCTCGGGCCCCACCTCTGCCACCGAGCCGACCCCGCAGAGCCCCAGCGTGAGGTCGAGCTCGGCGACGACGTTCGCGACCACGTCGCGCACCCCCGCCTGGCCGTCGAGGGCGAGGCCGTAGACGTAGGGCCGCCCGAGGGCGACGGCGTCGGCGCCGAGGGCGAGGGCCTTGACGACGTCGGCGCCGGACCTCACCCCGCTGTCGAGGACGACGGCCGTCTGCGTCCCGACCGCGGACCGGACCGCGCCCAGGGCGTCGAGCGAGGCGACGGCACCGTCGACCTGGCGGCCGCCGTGGTTGCTCACCACCACAGCGGCCGCGCCGAGGTCCACCGCTCGACGCGCGTCGTCAGGGTGCAGCACCCCCTTGACCACGACGGGCAGCCGGGTGCGCCCGGGCAGGGTGGCCAGGTGGTCCCAACCGAGACCGGGGTTGGAGTAGATGTCGAGGAAGGTTTCGACAGCCGCCCGGGGCACGGGGGAGCGAAGGTTGGCCAGCCACGACCCCGGGTGCTCGCGGCTGATCGAGAGCAGCGACCGCAGCGCACCGACAGTGACCTCGACGTCCCGGTCGCGCCCGGTGGGGGCGTCGGCCACGCGCTCCGCCACGATCTGCCTGAACCGGGGGTCCGAGGTGTACTGCGCGATGCCGATGCCTTGGGAGAACGGCAGGGAGCCGAGGTCGAGGTCGCGGGGTCGCCAGCCGAGCATCGTGGTGTCCAGGGTGACGACCACGGCTCCTGCGCCGCTGGCCTCGGCCCGCTGCAACAGGCTGTCCACGAGGTCCTCGTCGGTCGACCAGTACAGCTGGAACCACCACGGGGTGTCGCCCATGGCCCGTGCCACGTCCTCCATCGGGGAGCAGCCCTGGTTGGAGACGATGTACGGAGTGCCGAGCTCGGCTGCTGCCCGCGCGACCGCGAGGTCGCTGCCCCGCGCCACCAGGCCCGCCGCGCCGATGGGCGCGAGCAGGAGGGGGGAGGGCAGCCGCTGGCCGAGCAGCGTCGTGGACAGGTCACGCTCGCGGTGGCCGGCGGCCATCCGGGGGACCAGCCGACGTCGCTCGAACGCCGCCCGGTTGGACCGGATGGTGGCTCCGCTCCCGGCCCCACCCGCGACGTACGCCCACGCCTTGCGGCTCATGGCCCGCCGGGCACGGCGCTCGAGCTCGGCGGGGTCGGCAGGGACGGTGGGGCGGCGACCCAGGACGCCGGCGCCGTAGACCTCGGCCTGCCGTGCCCGCCCGGGGCCCACGGGGATCCTCATGTCGCGATCCTGTCACCACGTGCATCCGTCTGGGGCAGACCCCGTTTGGGTCCATGGAATCTGGTGCGCCTGTGCAACCGTCATTCTGCGTAGACAGGGCCATGACATCCGGCATCGGTGACCGGCGGAATCCGGACGAAACTTCGTGAGGGGGACGCGGCCCCGCGGGCCCCGCAGCTCTTCACCCTTCGGAGGTCATCGCGGCATGAAAGCTCTCACCAGGAGTCAGGCAGGGTTGGCAGTCACGAGCTGCCTCGCCCTGACCCTCGCCACCCCCGGCCTGGCGCAGGCCGGAGGCAGCCCGAGCCGGCACGTCCTCGGGCACGCCCCGACGTGGACGGCACGGGCCCACCACGTCGGCCACCTGTCCGGTTCGACCCAGCAGGACCTGAGCTTCGTGCTCAACCTGCGCGACGCGTCCGGAGCGGAGGCACTCGCCGACGCCGTCTCCACGCCGTCGAGCGCGCAGTACGGGCACTACCTCAGCGCCGCGCAGTGGCGAGCCCGTTTCGCCCCGACCGACGCGCAGGTCCGGGCGGTCTCGGACTGGTTGACGTCCAACGGGTTCCACGTCGTAGAGGTGCCTGCCAACCACCGGTACGTCAGGGTCACGGCCTCGACGTCGACCACGGAGAAGGCACTGTCGACGCAGCTGGACGCCTACGTGAAGGACGGCCACGACGTGACCGCACCGGCTGCGGAGTACTCGGTGCCCGGTGCCCTCGCGGGGGTCGTGGCCGGGGTGGGCGGTCTGGACACCTCCCAGCGCACGGTGCCGCTGCACACGACGCCCGACACCACCGAGCAACGCGCCGGGGCCGCCTCCAGCGCGACCAGCGAGCTGCTGCCCCCGCCCGACCCGGTGTTCAGGAACGCGACCCCCTGCTCGTCCTACTACGGCGAGAAGATCGCCACCGGGGTGCCGCAGCTCGTCAAGAACCCCCAGCCCTACGCGCCCTGCGGCTACAAGCCGGCCCAGGTCCGCGGTGCGTATGGCACGCAGACCGCCCTTGCGGGAGGACTCGACGGCAGCGGCGGCACGGTCGCCATCGTCGACGCCTACGCGTCGCCCTTCATCGCGCAGGACGCCGCCACGTACGCCCGGCGCAACGACTCCGCGCACCCGCTGCGGTCCGGCCAGCTGAAGCAGATCGTGCCCAGGTCCTTCACGCACGCGAAGCTGTGCGGCCCGGGTGGGTGGTACGGCGAGGAGACCCTCGACGTCGAGGCCGTCCACGCCACCGCGCCCGGCGCCAAGATCCTCTACGTCGGCGCCAGGAGCTGCCTGGACTCCGACATCAACGCCGCGGTGAACACCATCGTCGACAACGAGCTCGCGCAGGTCGTCTCCAACTCCTACGGCGAACCCGACGACGCCGTGCTGGCCTCGGACCTCGTGGCCCAGCACCAGACCTTCCTGCAGGCCGCAGCGGAGGGCATCTCGATGGTGTTCTCCTCGGGTGACGACGGCGACGAGATCCTCAACACCGGGACCCGGCAGACCGACTCGCCGGCCTCCGACCCCAAGGTCACCGCGGTGGGCGGCACGTCCCTGGCCGTGACGAAGTCCAACGGCTACGGGTTCGAGCAGGGTTGGGGCACGGGCAAGTCGACCCTCGTCGACGGCGCCTGGACGCCGGTCCCCCCGGCCTACCTGTACGGCGGCGGAGGCGGCACCAGCCACCTGTACCGGGAGCCCGACTACCAGAAGGGCGTGGTCCCGGACCAGCTCGCCGGCTACTTCGGCGACGGGACGATGCACCGGGTGGTGCCCGACGTCGCCATGGTGGGCGACCCGAACACCGGGTTCCTCGTCGGCCAGAGCCAGACCTTCCCCGACGGGAGCATCCGCTACTCGGAGTACCGCATCGGTGGCACCTCGTTGTCCTCGCCGCTGTTCGCCGGTGTCGTCGCGGTGGCCAACCAGGTCCACGGCGCGCCGCTGGGCTTCCTGAATCCGCGTCTGTACGCGCTCTCGGGCAGCTCGGCCCTCCGCGACGTCGACCACGGCCGGCGGGTCACCGACGCCGTCGTCCGGGTGGACTTCGTCAACGGGTTCAACGCCAGCGACGGCACGGTGACGTCCCTGCGGACCCTCAACCAGACGGGGACCATCTTCACCCGTCCCGGGTACGACGACGTGACCGGCGTGGGGAGCCCGCACGGCATGGCGTTCCTCACCGCGATGGGCGCCCGTCACTGAGGCACACCGGACCGGTCGGCGGCGCGGCCGCCGGCCGGTCCGTGGTGTCCGGACGTTTGCCGGTCGTCGGGGCGGGCACTCCCACGGTGTCCCCCAGACGAAGGAGCACCATGGCCACCCCAGGCACCAGCGCCGAGAAGTCGGCCACCGCACCGCCGCCGGACGACAGCAGCAAGCCCGACTCGCTGGGTGACCTGCCGAGCCGGTCCTGGACCTACACCGCGAAGAAGGCCTGGGCGGAGTTCTCCCGCGACCAGTGCACCGACCTCGCCGCAGCGCTGACCTACTACTCAGTGCTCTCGCTGTTTCCCGCACTGCTGGCGCTCATCTCCCTCCTCGGCGTCTTCGGCCAGGGCGAGTCCACCACCAACGCCCTCCTCGACCTCGTCCGGTCCCTTGGGCAGGGCGACACGGCCAACCAGCTGCGCGGCCCCATCACGCAGATGACCCAGAACCACTCGGCAGGCTTCGCCCTGGTGTTCGGGCTGCTCGGCGCCCTGTGGTCGGCCTCCGGCTACGTGGGCGCGTTCGGGCGGGCCCTCAACCGCGTCTACCAGGTGGACGAGGGGCGACCGGCGTGGAAGCTGCGCCCGCTGCAGCTGCTGCTCACCCTGGTCGGCGTCATCGCCGTGGCCCTCGTGCTCGTCGGCCTGGTGGTGACCGGTCCGCTGGCGCAGTCGGTCGGCGACACCATCGGCCTCGGCAAGGGCGCGGTCACCGCGTGGAACATCGCCAAGTGGCCGGTCATGCTGGCCATCGTCGTGGTCCTGGTCGCGATGCTCTACCACGCGACGCCCAACGTGCGGCAGCCGAAGTTCCGGTGGATGAGCGTCGGCGCCGCCATCGCCATCCTCGTGTGGATCGTGGCGTCGGTGGCCTTCGGCTTCTACGTCGCCAACTTCGGCTCGTACAACAAGACCTACGGCTCGCTGGCCGGGGTCATCGTGTTCCTGCTGTGGCTGTGGCTGACCAACCTGGCCCTGCTCTTCGGTGCCGAGGTGGACTCCGAGCTCGAGCGCTCCCGCGAGCTCGTCGCGGGCATCGAGGCCGAGCGCACGCTGCAGCTGCCGCCGCGGGACACCAAGGTCTCGGAGAAGAAGGCGCAGAAGCTGCGCGAGCACGAACAGGAGGGCCGCGAGCTGCGCGAGGAGGCCGTGCGGCGCGGCGCCGGGGAGGGCGACGGGCACCGCGTACCCTGACGCGACGCGCCACGCGCGCGGGGATGCGGTGCCCGCCCACCGCGATTTGGTAGGTCGCGGGGGCCTCTGGCACACTGGACCGGTTGCTTGACGCGCGCCGTTGACCCATGTCGACGCCGCCACCCCCGGTGACACACCTCGAACCGAGCCACCTGAGCTCGGGGCGACACTCCAGGGAAGCGCAAGCCCCGGCCTTGCCGGACTGAACCGACCCGTACGACCACTGCGTGAGAGCGCATGTCGTCGGGCCGCGGAGCGGGTGCGACACACCCGACCGCGGGGGTCGGAGAAGCCCACAGGGTCGGCCACAAGCTAGATGTTCGGCGAGAGAGAGACGTAACGGAGATGGCGGGACAGAAGATCCGCATCCGCTTGAAGTCGTATGACCACGAGGTCATCGACAACTCGGCGCGCAAGATTGTCGACACGGTGACCCGTGCTGGCGCGACGGTGGTCGGCCCCGTGCCGCTGCCCACGGAGAAGAACGTCTTCGTGGTCATCCGTTCGCCCCACAAGTACAAGGACAGCCGCGAGCACTTCGAGATGCGCACCCACAAGCGCTTGATCGACATCATCGACCCGACGCCGAAGGCCGTCGACTCGCTGATGCGCCTCGACCTGCCGGCTGACGTCAACATCGAGATCAAGCTCTGAGGCTGGCGACAATGACCACTGCTACCAAGACCGTGAAGGGCGTGCTGGGCAAGAAGCTCGGCATGACCCAGGTGTGGGACGCCGGCAACCGGCTCGTCCCCGTCACCGTCATCGAGGCGGGCCCCTGCGTCGTCACGCAGGTGCGCGACGCGGCGAAGGACGGCTACGACGCCGTCCAGATCGCGTTCGGCGCCATCGACCCGCGCAAGGTGACCAAGCCCCTCACCGGGCACTTCGAGAAGGCCGGCGTGACCCCGCGTCGCCACCTCGTGGAGCTCCGTACCGCTGACGCCGCCGAGTACTCGCTCGGCCAGGAGATCACGGTCGAGACCTTCGAGGCCGGCCAGGACATCGACGTCACCGGCACCACTAAGGGCAAGGGCTTCGCCGGCGTCATGAAGCGTCACGGCTTCCACGGCGTCAGCTCCTCCCACGGTGCCCACAAGAACCACCGCAAGCCGGGCTCGATCGGTGGCTGCGCCACCCCGGGTCGCGTCTTCAAGGGCATGCGCATGGCCGGCCGCATGGGCGGCGTGCGCCAGACCACCCAGAACCTCACGATCCACGCCGTGGACGTCGAGCGCGGCCTGCTGCTCGTCAAGGGTGCCGTTCCCGGCCCCCGTGGCGGCACCGTCCTCGTCCGCACGGCCGCGAAGGGAGCCTGACCACCATGGCTACCAAGACCGTCGCTGCTGACCTGCCCGCCGAGATCTTCGACGTCCAGGTCAACGTGCCGCTGATCCACCAGGTCGTCGTGGCGCAGATGGCTGCCGCGCGCCAGGGCACCCACTCCACCAAGACCCGCGGCGAGGTCCGCGGCGGTGGCCGCAAGCCCTACCGCCAGAAGGGCACCGGCCGCGCCCGCCAGGGCTCGACCCGTGCGCCGCAGTTCGCCGGTGGTGGCGTCGTCCACGGCCCGCAGCCGCGCGACTACTCCCAGCGCACCCCCAAGAAGATGAAGGCCGCCGCCCTGCGTGGCGCCCTGTCCGACCGGGCCCGTCACGACCGCGTCCACGTGGTCGACTCCCTGGTCACGGCCGACGCGCCGTCGACCAAGGACGCGGCGGCGCTGCTGGCCGGCCTCACCACCCGGACCAACGTGCTCGTGGTGCTCGACCGCAGCGACCTGGTGTCGCTGAAGTCGGTGCGCAACCTCGAGGGCGTCCACGTCCTGGCCGCCGACCAGCTCAACACCTACGACGTGCTGATGTCGGACGACGTCGTCTTCACCAAGGCCGCCCTGGACGCGTTCGTGTCCGGTGCCCAGCCCGTCGGTGGCGTCGTCGAGGTCGAGGTCGAGGTGACCGAGGCCGTGGCCGAGAAGCCCGCCAAGAAGGCCGCCGCGAAGAAGCCCGCTGCTGCCAAGGCCGACAAGGCCGACAAGCCCGCGAAGGCTGCCAAGGCCGAGACCGCGGATGAGGAGGATGGCAAGTGAGCACGCTCGCTGCAGGCAAGGACCCCCGCGACATCCTGATCGCTCCGGTCGTGTCGGAGAAGTCGTACTCGCTGCTCGACCAGGGCAAGTACACCTTCATCGTCGACCCGCGGGCCAACAAGACCGAGATCAAGATCGCCGTTGAGCGTGTCTTCGGCGTCAAGGTCGACTCCGTGCACACCCTCAACCGTGTCGGCAAGACCCGTCGCACGCGGTTCGGCATCGGCAAGCGCAAGGACACCAAGCGTGCGATCGTCACCCTCCGCGAGGGCTCGATCGACATCTTCGGTGCCGGCGCCTGACCAGGACGCTGAAGAGACGTTAGGGACTTAGAACATGGGTATCCGCAAGTACAAGCCGACGACGCCTGGGCGTCGAGGCTCCAGCGTTGCCGACTTCGTCGAGGTCACGCGCTCCACTCCGGAGAAGTCGCTGGTCCGTCCACTGACGAAGTCCGGTGGACGCAACAGCAACGGCCGCATCACGACCCGCCACATCGGTGGGGGTCACAAGCGCGCCTACCGCGTCATCGACTTCCGTCGTCACGACAAGGACGGCGTGCCGGCCAAGGTCGCTCACATCGAGTACGACCCCAACCGCACCGCACGTATCGCCCTGCTGCACTACGCCGACGGTGAGAAGCGCTACATCCTGGCCCCCAAGGGCCTGGAGCAGGGCGCCAACATCGAGAACGGCCCCGGTGCCGACATCAAGCCCGGCAACAGCCTGCCGATGCGCAACATCCCGACCGGTACGGTCATCCACGCCGTCGAGCTGAAGCCCGGTGGCGGCGCGAAGATCGCCCGTTCGGCCGGTGTGCGTGTGCAGCTCGTCGCCAAGGACGGCCCCTACGCGCAGCTGCGCATGCCGTCCGGTGAGATCCGCAACGTCGACCTGCGCTGCCGCGCCACGGTCGGCGAGGTGGGCAACGCCGAGCAGTCCAACATCAACTGGGGCAAGGCCGGCCGCATGCGCTGGAAGGGCAAGCGCCCGACCGTCCGTGGTGTCGCCATGAACCCGGTCGACCACCCGCACGGTGGTGGTGAGGGCAAGACCTCCGGTGGTCGCCACCCGGTCAGCCCCTGGGGTCAGGCCGAGGGCCGCACCCGCCGCCCCGGCAAGCCGAGCGACAAGATGATCGTGCGCCGCCGTCGTACTGGCAAGAAGCGCTGAGAAGGAGCCTGAAGAAACATGCCTCGTAGCTTGAAGAAGGGCCCCTTCATCGACGACCACCTTCAGAAGAAGGTCGACGTCCAGAACGAAGCGGGCACCAAGACAGTCATCAAGACCTGGTCGCGTCGGTCGGTCATCAGCCCCGACATGCTCGGTCACACCTTTGCCGTGCACGACGGCCGCAAGCACGTCCCGGTGTTCGTCACCGAGTCGATGGTCGGCCACAAGCTCGGCGAGTTCGCGCCGACCCGCACGTTCAAGGGTCACGTGAAGGAAGACAAGAAGGGGCGTCGTCGCTGATGGCCGCCCCCACCGAGAACAAGGACAACGTGATGGAAGCCAAGGCGAGCGCGCGGCACGTCCGCGTCACGCCCCAGAAGGCGCGTCGCATCATCGACCTCATCCGCGGCAAGCAGGCCGTCGAGGCCGTCGCGACGCTGCGGTTCGCCCCGCAGTCGGCGTCCGACCCGATCCAGAAGGTGCTCGAGAGCGCCATCGCCAACGCCCGGGTCAAGGCCGACAAGGCGTCTGAGGCGTTCGACGAGCGCAACCTCGTCATCAGCGCCGCCTACGTCGACGAGGGCCCGACGATGAAGCGGTTCCGCCCGCGTGCCCAGGGCCGCGCGGCCCGCATCAACAAGCGGACCAGCCACATCACCGTGGTCGTCACGCCGAAGACCCCCAAGGGAGGCACCCGCTAATGGGCCAGAAGGTCAACCCGCACGGCTTCCGCCTCGGCATCACCACCGAGCACAAGAGCCGCTGGTTCGCTGACTCCACCAAGGAGGGGCAGCGTTACCGCGACTACGTCAAGGAAGACGTCGCCATCCGCAAGCTCATGTCCGAGGGCATGGAGCGGGCAGGCATCTCCCGCGTGGAGATCGAGCGCACCCGTGACCGCGTCCGTGTGGACATCCACACCGCGCGTCCCGGCATCGTCATCGGTCGCCGCGGCGCCGAGGCCGACCGCATCCGTGGCGAGCTCGAGAAGCTCACGGGCAAGCAGGTGCAGCTGAACATCCTCGAGGTCAAGAACCCCGAGGTCGACTCCCAGCTCGTCGCGCAGGGCATCGCCGAGCAGCTCTCTGCTCGTGTGTCGTTCCGCCGCGCGATGCGCAAGGGCATGCAGTCCGCCACCCGCGCCGGCGCCAAGGGCATCCGTGTGCAGGTCTCCGGCCGCCTCGGCGGCGCGGAGATGTCTCGCACGGAGTTCTACCGTGAGGGTCGCGTCCCGCTGCACACCCTGCGTGCGCAGATCGACTACGGCTTCTACGAGGCCCGCACCACCTTCGGGCGCATCGGCGTCAAGGTGTGGATCTACAAGGGCGACGTCACCGCTCGCGAGCTGGCCCAGCAGCAGGCTGCTGCGCCGCGCCCGAGCCGTGGCCCGCGTCGCGACGGCGCCGACCGTCCGGCCCGCGCTCGTCGCGAGCGTCCGGAGGCCGCCGCCACCGAGACCACTGCTGAGGCACCCGCCGTCGAGGCGACCGCCGCCAGCACTGAGGGAGAGCAGTCCTGACATGTTGATTCCTCGTCGAGTCAAGCACCGCAAGCAGCACCACCCGGGTCGCTCGGGCGCTGCGAAGGGTGGCACGAAGATCGCGTTCGGCGACTACGGCATCCAGGCCCTCGAGCCCGCCTACGTCACCAACCGCCAGATCGAGTCCGCTCGTATCGCGATGACGCGTTACATGAAGCGTGGCGGAAAGGTGTGGATCAACATCTACCCCGACCGCCCGCTGACCAAGAAGCCCGCCGAGACCCGCATGGGTTCCGGTAAGGGTTCCCCCGAGTGGTGGATCGCCAACATCAAGCCTGGTCGCGTGATGTTCGAGGTCTCCGGTGTGTCCGAAGAGGTCGCCCGTGAGGCGATGCGTCTGGCGATGCACAAGCTCCCCATGAAGTGCCGCTTCGTTCGGCGTGAGGGTGGTGACATCTGATGGCAGTCGGATCCAAGGACCTGACGTCCGAGAACCTGCGTGGTCTCGACGACGAGCGTCTCGTCGACGAGCTGCGCAAGGCCAAGGAGGAGCTGTTCAACCTCCGGTTCCAGTCGGCCACCGGCCAGCTGGACAACCACGGGCGGCTGCGCGCGGTCCGCAAGGACATCGCACGCATCTACACCGAGCTGCGTGAGCGCGAGCTCGGCATCGGTGGGGCCACCCCGCAGAGCACGGAGAAGTCGGCATGAGCAAGAACGACAAGGATGAGGCCGTGACGGCGCAGGACCGCAACTACCGCAAGACCCGCCAGGGTTACGTGGTCAGCGACAAGATGGACAAGACCGTCGTGGTCGAGGTCGAGGACCGCGTCAAGCACGCGCTCTACGGCAAGGTCCTGCGGCGCTCGAGCAAGGTCAAGGCCCACGACGAGAACAACGCTGCCGGCATCGGCGACCGCGTCTCGATCATGGAGACCCGTCCGCTGTCGGCCACCAAGCGCTGGCGCGTGGTGGAGATCCTCGAGAAGGCCAAGTAGTCCTTTCAGGCCTGCACCACCCAAGCATCCGCCGCCACCGCGGCGTACCGGCCCCGGTCGGTATGCCGCGGGGGAGCGGCAACAGACCACCCACAGTTCGGCAAGGCTCACCGTGAGTGAGAACCAGCTCGACGACAGGAGTTAGACAGTGATCCAGCAGGAGTCGCGACTGCGTGTCGCCGACAACACTGGTGCCAAGGAGATCCTTTGCATCCGTGTTCTCGGTGGTTCCGGTCGTCGTTACGCCGGCATCGGTGACGTGATCGTCGCCGCCGTCAAGGACGCCATCCCCGGCGGCAACGTCAAGAAGGGCGACGTCGTCAAGGCCGTCATCGTGCGCACCACGAAGGAGCGTCGCCGCTCCGACGGCAGCTACATCAAGTTCGACGAGAACGCCGCCGTCATCCTCAAGGGCGACGGGGACCCCCGTGGCACCCGCATCTTCGGCCCCGTGGGCCGCGAGCTGCGTGAGAAGAAGTTCATGAAGATCATCTCGCTGGCGCCGGAGGTGCTCTGAGCCATGGCTGCAAAGATGAAGATCAAGAAGGGCGACCTCGTCCAGGTCCTCACGGGCAAGGACAAGGCCAAGCAGGGCAAGGTCATCGCCGTCTACCCGGAGACCCAGCGCGTGCTGGTCGAGGGTGTCAACCGCGTGACCCGCCACACGAAGGCCGGCCAGTCCGCCCGTGGCACCCGCACCGGTGGCCTTGTCGTCCAGGAGGCCGCGATCCACGTGAGCAACGTGGCGATCGTCGACCCGACCGAGAAGAAGCCGACCCGGGTCAAGACCCGCGTCGAGACCGTCGAGCGCAACGGCCGCGACAAGGCCGTCCGCACCCGCGTTGCGGTGCGCTCGGGCAAGGACCTGTGAGAGACATGACCGAGACTGCAACCACGCAGGCGCCCCGTCTGAAGACGCGGTACGCCGAGGAGATCAAGGGCCAGCTGCAGCAGCAGTTCGGCCACGCCAACGTCATGCAGGTGCCCGGCGTCGTCAAGGTCGTCGTGAACATGGGTGTCGGCGACGCCGCCAAGGACGCCAAGCTCATCGAGGGCGCCATCCGCGACCTGTCCGCCATCACCGGCCAGAAGCCGATCGTCACCCGGGCGCGCAAGTCCATCGCCCAGTTCAAGTTGCGCGAGGGCATGCCGATCGGTGCGCACACCACGCTCCGTGGCGACCGCATGTGGGAGTTCCTGGACCGCCTCGTGTCCGTGGCGCTGCCCCGTATCCGCGACTTCCGCGGCCTGTCGCCGAAGCAGTTCGACGGCAACGGCAACTACACCTTCGGCCTCACCGAGCAGTCGATGTTCCACGAGATCGACCAGGACCGCATCGACCGCGTGCGTGGCATGGACATCACCGTGGTGACCACCGCCACCAACGACGACGAGGGCCGCGCACTGCTCAAGGCGCTCGGCTTCCCCTTCAAGGAGAACTGACATGGCGAAGACCGCCCTGGTCAACAAGGCCAACAAGAAGCCGAAGTTCAAGGTGCGTGGCTACACCCGTTGCCAGCGCTGCGGCCGACCGCACTCGGTCTACCGCAAGTTCGGGCTGTGCCGTGTGTGCCTTCGCGAGATGGCCCACCGCGGCGAGCTGCCCGGCGTCACCAAGAGCTCCTGGTAAGAGAAGCTCAGCACCACCCCACCCATTGATTTCGTTCTACATCGCAGGTCGCAGCGCGAAGCGCAGTGAAACCGCGGTGAGAGAGGGCCGGAGAAGCCCATGACCATGACTGACCCGATTGCGGACATGTTGACCCGCGTCCGGAACGCCAACTCGGCGCACCACGACGCAGTCTCCATGCCGTTTTCCAAGCTGAAGTCCCACATCGCCGAGATCCTCCAGGCCGAGGGCTACATCGCCTCCTGGAAGGTCGAGGACGCCGAGGTCGGCAAGACGCTGACGATCGAGCTGAAGTACGGCCCCAACCGCGAGCGTTCCATCGCTGGCGTGCGGCGCGTGTCCAAGCCCGGTCTGCGCGTCTACGCCAAGTCGACGAACCTTCCCAAGGTCCTCGGTGGCCTCGGTGTGGCCATCATTTCCACCTCGTCTGGGCTCCTCACGGACCGCCAGGCGGCTTCCAAGGGTGTGGGCGGGGAAGTCCTCGCCTACGTCTGGTAAGGGGTATTCGACATGTCGCGTATTGGACGACTCCCGGTCGCCATCCCCAGCGGTGTCGACATCACCGTCGACGGCCAGACCGTCAAGGTGAAGGGCCCCAAGGGCGAGCTCAGCCACCGTGTGGCCGAGCCGATCACCGTCGAGAAGGGTGACGAGGCCCTCGAGGTCAAGCGCCCCAACGACGAGCGCCAGTCCCGTGCCCTGCACGGCCTGACCCGCTCGCTCATCAACAACATGGTCCTCGGTGTCACCGAGGGCTACGAGAAGAAGATGGAGATCCACGGCACGGGTTACCGCGTGGCCAACAAGGGCGGGAACCTCGAGTTCGCGCTCGGCTACAGCCACCCGATCACCGTCGAGGCCCCCGAGGGCATCTCCTTCGCCGTCGAGAACCCGACCCGCTTCGCGGTGCAGGGCATCGACAAGCAGCTGGTCGGCGAGGTTGCCGCGAACATCCGCAAGCTGCGCAAGCCCGACCCGTACAAGGGCAAGGGCGTGCGCTACGCGGGCGAGCACATCCGTCGCAAGGTCGGAAAGGCCGGTAAGTAAGTCATGGCAATGATCGTCAAGCGCGCCAAGGGCAAGTCCGCCGCACGCGGCCGCCGCCACCTGCGCCTGCGCAAGAAGGTGACCGGCACCGCCGTGCGTCCCCGCATGGTCGTCTCGCGCTCCTCGCGCCACGTCTTCGTCCAGGTCGTCGACGACACGGTCGGCAAGACCGTGGCCTCGGCCTCGACCATGGAGGCGGACCTGCGCACCTTCGAGGGTGACAAGACCGCCAAGGCCCGCAAGGTGGGCGAGCTGCTCGCCGAGCGTGCCAAGAGCGCCGGCATCGAGGCCGTCGTCTTCGACCGTGGCGGCAACCGCTACCACGGTCGCGTCGCGGCCATCGCCGAGGGCGCCCGCGAGGGTGGGCTGTCCCTGTGACCGGCACCGCAATGAACTCGACTGTTACTGAGATGAGGAACGTCTGATGCCCGGACCCCAGCGTCGAGGCACTGGAGCCGCTGGCGCCGCCGGAGGCGAGCGTGGCGACCGCCGCGACCGCCGCGACAACCGTCGTGACGGTGGCCGCGACCAGGCCGAGAAGAGCGCCTACGTCGAGCGCGTGGTGACCATCAACCGCGTCGCCAAGGTCGTCAAGGGTGGCCGCCGCTTCAGCTTCACCGCCCTCGTGGTCGTGGGCGACGGCGACGGCACCGTCGGCGTCGGCTACGGCAAGGCCAAGGAAGTTCCCGCCGCGATCGCCAAGGGTGTCGAGGAGGCCAAGAAGCAGTTCTTCAAGGTCCCGCGCATCCAGGGCACCATCCCGCACCCCGTGCAGGGTGAGGCCGCCGCGGGTGTCGTCATGCTGCGCCCCGCCGCCCCCGGTACCGGTGTCATCGCCGGTGGCCCGGTGCGTGCGGTGCTCGAGTGCGCCGGCATCCACGACGTGCTGAGCAAGTCGCTCGGCTCGGACAACGCGATCAACATCGTCCACGCGACGGTCGCGGCCCTGCAGGGCCTCGAGCGTCCGGAGGCCGTGGCTGCCCGCCGTGGCCTGCCCGTGGACCAGGTCGCCCCGGCCGCCATGCTGCGCGCCCAGGCTGCTGGCCGCGAGGCCGCCAAGGCAGGTGCCTGATGCGTCTCAAGGTGACCCAGACCCGTTCCGAGATCGGCGGCAAGCAGAACCAGCGTGACACGCTGCGCAGCCTCGGTCTGAAGCGCATTGGCGACGTCGTCGTCAAGGAGGACCGTCCCGAGATCCGCGGGATGGTCAAGACGGTGACCCACCTGGTGACCGTCGAGGAGGTTGACTGACCATGGCAGAGAAGAAGGCCACGACCAAGGCCGCTGCGAAGTCGGAGAAGTCCGTCGAGGGCGCAGCGCTGAAGCTGCACCACCTGCGTCCCGCCCCGGGTGCCAAGACCGCCAAGACCCGCGTGGGTCGCGGTGAGGGCTCCAAGGGCAAGACCGCCGGTCGCGGCACCAAGGGCACCGGCGCCCGCTACCAGGTGCCGGAGCGCTTCGAGGGTGGCGCCATGCCGCTGCACATGCGGCTGCCCAAGCTCCGCGGCTTCAAGAACCCGTTCAAGGTGGAGTACCAGGTCGTCAACCTGGACAAGCTCTCCGCCCTCTACCCGCAGGGCGGCGACGTGACCGTCGACGACCTCGTGGCCAAGGGTGCGGTCCGCGACAGCGCACCGGTCAAGGTGCTGGGCGACGGCGAGATCAGCGTCAAGGTCAACGTGACCGCTGACAAGTTCTCGGCCTCCGCCAAGGAGAAGATCGAGGCCGCCGGCGGCTCGGTCACCTCCGCCTGAGCACCACCACGTTCCACGGTATGCCGCGGTCTCACCGCTTCACGGTGAGCCCGCGGCATACCTGTTTGTCCTGATCGTCCCTCGCGGCCCGTCACGGGTCGTGTTGGATGACGACCGGCACGGCCCGCGGGGTATCGTGCCTAGGATTGCCTGACCGTCTCACCGCGTGGCCGATGCGCCCGCGTCACCCAGGAGGACCTGTGCTCACCGCCTTCACCCGTGCGTTCAAGACGCCGGACCTGCGCAGGAAGCTGCTGTTCACCCTCGCCATCGTCATCCTCTTCCGGCTCGGCTCGCACGTGCCGGTCCCGGGGGTCAGCTACACGGCGGTGCAGACGTGCATCAAGAACGCGCCGACCAACTCCGGGGTGCTGGGCCTGGCCAACCTGTTCAGCGGTGGCGCGCTCCTCCAGCTGTCGATCTTCGCGCTCGGGATCATGCCGTACATCACGGCGAGCATCATCGTGCAGCTCCTCACCGTGGTCATCCCTCGGTTCGAGGCCCTCAAGAAGGAGGGCCAGCAGGGCCAGACGAAGATGACGCAGTACACGCGCTACCTGACGATCGGGCTCGCGATCCTGCAGTCCTCGACGCTGATCACGTTCGCCCAGAACCCGACGGCGCTGTTCGGCCCCGGCTGCACGAGCATCCTGCCCAACGACTCCATCCCGACCCTGGTCATCATGGTGCTCACCATGACCGCCGGCACCGGCGTGGTCATGTGGCTCGGCGAGCTCGTCACCGACAAGGGCATCGGCAACGGCATGTCGCTGCTGATCTTCACCTCGATCGCCAGCTCGTTCCCCGGCTCCCTGTGGGCGATCCAGCAGCAGGACGGCCGCTGGGACATCTTCGTCGGGGTCATCCTGCTCGGCTTCCTCATCATCGCGCTCGTCGTCTTCGTCGAGCAGAGCCAGCGCCGCATCCCGGTGCAGTACGCCAAGCGCCAGGTCGGTCGCCAGATGTACGGGGGCACGTCCACCTACATCCCGCTCAAGGTCAACATGGCCGGCGTCATCCCCGTGATCTTCGCCTCCTCCCTGCTCGCGCTGCCCTCGTTGCTGGCACAGTTCAACCGGTCGACCACCGGCAACCAGGCCGGCTGGGTGACGTGGATCGAGCAGCACCTCGTCCGGGGTGACCACCCGATCTACATGGCGCTCTACATCGGGCTGATCCTGTTCTTCACGTTCTTCTACGTGTCGATCACGTTCAACCCGGTGGAGGTCGCCGACAACATGAAGCGCTACGGCGGCTTCATCCCAGGTATCCGCGCCGGGCGACCCACGGCCGAGTACCTCGACTACGTGCTCACCCGCATCACCGTTCCCGGGGCCATCTACCTCGGCCTCATCTCGCTGATCCCGCTCATCGCGCTGGTGCTCGTCAACGCCAACCAGAACTTCCCGTTCGGTGGCACCTCGATCCTCATCATCGTCGGCGTCGGCCTCGAGACGGTGAAGCAGATCGAGTCCCAGCTGCAGCAGCGTCACTACGAAGGGTTCCTCCGGTAAATGCGCCTCATCATCCTCGGCCCGCCCGGCGCGGGTAAGGGCACCCAGGCCGCGAAGATCGCCGACGCGTTCGGCATCCCCGCCATCTCGACCGGCGACATCTTCCGCGCCAACATCAAGAACGAGACCGACCTCGGGCGCCAGGTGAAGGACATCCTGGCCTCGGGCGGCTACGTCACCGACGAGATCACCAACGCCATCGTGCGTGACCGCCTGTTCGAGGACGACGCCGAGAAGGGCTTCCTGCTCGACGGCTACCCGCGCACCTCGGCCCAGGTCGAGGCCCTCGACGCCATTCTCGCCGAGCACGGCCACCAGCTCGGGGCCGTCCTCGAGCTCACCGTCGACGAGGACGCGGTCGTGTCCCGGCTCCTCAAGCGTGCCGAGATCGAGGGCCGCGAGGACGACACCGAGGCGGTCATCCGCGAGCGCCAGGCCATCTACCGCCGCGAGACCGCGCCGCTGACCGAGGTCTACGCCGGCCGCGGGCTGCTCGTGCAGGTCGACGGCATGGGCTCGGTCGACGAGGTCTTCGCCCGGATCAGCACCGCCCTCGAAGGGGTTGCTCGCTCCTGATGTTCGGCAGGTCCCGCATCGACACCAAGACGCCCGACCAGATCCTGCGCATGCGCAAGGCGGGTCTGGTCGTCGGCCAGACGCTCCAGCTCATGGCGCAGACCGTGCGGCCGGGGATGACCACCAAGCAGCTCGACGAGCTGGCCGAGGAGCACATCCGCGGCTGTGGGGCCACCCCGAGCTTCCTGGGCTACCACGGCTTCAAGGGCTCGCTGTGCACCTCGGTCAACGACGAGGTCGTCCACGGCATCCCGGGCTCCCGGGTGCTCGCCGAGGGTGACCTCATCTCGATCGACTGCGGTGCGATCGTGGACGGCTGGCACGGCGACGCCGCCATCTCGGTCATCGTCGGCGGCCGCGACGCGGGCCGGCCCGAGGACCTCGAGCTCATCGACGCCACCGAGGACTCCATGTGGGCCGGCATCGCCGCCCTGACGGTGGGGGAGTCGCTGTACGCCGTGGGCGCCGGGGTCGAGGACAGTGTCGTCGCCAGCGGCGAGCGGCAGGGGCGCGAGTACGGCATCGTCGAGGAGTACGTCGGCCACGGCATCGGCACGTCCATGCACATGGACCCCCAGGTGCCCAACTACCGCGTCCGCGACAAGGGCCCCACGGTGCGCTCCGGCGTGACGGTCGCCATCGAGCCGATGGTCACCCTGGGCTCGCCCGAGACCCGTGTGCTCGGCGACGACTGGACCGTGGTGACCACCGACGGCTCGCGCGCCGCCCACTGGGAGAACACCGTGGCGGTCACCGACGAGGGCCTGTGGGTGCTCACCGCCCTCGACGGTGGCAGGGAGCGGCTCGAGGCCGCCGGCGCGCCGTACGCCCCGCTGGGCTGAACGCGCAGGCGCCCGTGGGGGCCGCTGAGCACGATTTCGTGCTGGGAACGGACTGACGTAGACTGTCACGTCGGCATGCGTGTGCGCGCGTGCCGGTTTCCATGCGTGTGTCCCAGCCTGGGGCAGACCGATGCAACGGATTGTGGAGGCTATGGCCAAGAAGGACGGTGTCATCGAGATCGAGGGCACGATCGTCGAGGCTCTCCCGAACGCGATGTTCAGGGTCGAGCTGTCGAACGGTCACAAGGTTCTCGCTCACATCTCGGGCAAGATGCGTCAGCACTACATCCGGATCCTCCCCGAGGACCGGGTCGTCGTTGAGCTGAGCCCGTACGACCTGACCCGTGGCCGGATCGTCTTCCGCTACCGCTAGCAGTCCGCACACCCCGCAAGACCTGCCGGCCCGTCCGGGACGGCAGTGCCAGATCGACTCGAAGCAGAGGCTATGAAGGTTCAGCCGAGCGTCAAGAAGATCTGCGACAAGTGCAAGGTGATCCGCCGTCACGGCCGGGTCATGGTCATCTGCGAGAACCTGCGCCACAAGCAGCGCCAGGGCTGAGCATGACCGGGGTCCCGCACGGGACCTCCGCCCGGGTTCGCGCCCGAGCACGAGTCGCATCTCTTCGAGAAGCGCAGACAAGTGAATGACGCAGTACCCGGCCCCTGAGCGCGGCGTCGTCGACCGACGACATCCATGCCGACCAGGACGTCACCCCCGGCCCGGAGGCCGGGGACCGGTGCCCCGAGGAAAGCTTCGGGAACACGCCCGGACCGGTACTGCACCAGACCTCCGGTGAAACAAAGGAAACACACAACATGGCACGTCTTGTTGGTGTGGACCTCCCGCGCGAGAAGCGCGTCGAGATCGCTCTCACCTACATCTTCGGAGTGGGTCGTACCCGCTCCCAGCAGGCGTTGGCTGCCACCGGGGTCGACCCGAGCACCCGCGTCCGCGACCTCACCGACAACGACCTCGTCGCCCTGCGCGACTACCTCGAGGCCAACGTCAAGATCGAAGGTGACCTCCGCCGTGAGATCGCCGCCGACATCCGCCGCAAGGTCGAGATCGGCTCCTACGAGGGCCTGCGCCACCGACGCGGCCTTCCCGTGCGTGGTCAGCGCACCAAGACCAACGCGCGCACCCGCAAGGGCCCGAAGCGCACCGTCGCCGGCAAGAAGAAGGTTGGTAAGTAATGCCTCCCAAGGCTCGTACCGCTGGCGCCAAGAAGGTGCGCCGCAAGGAGAAGAAGAACGTCGCCCACGGGCACGCTCACATCAAGAGCACGTTCAACAACACCATCATCTCGATCACGGACCCCACCGGCGCCGTGATCTCGTGGGCCTCCGCCGGCCAGGTCGGCTTCAAGGGCTCGCGCAAGTCCACCCCGTTCGCGGCGCAGATGGCTGCCGAGGCGGCCGCCCGTCGTGCCATGGAGCACGGCATGCGCAAGGTCGACGTCTTCGTCAAGGGCCCGGGCTCCGGTCGTGAGACCGCCATCCGCTCCCTGACCGCCACCGGCCTCGAGGTCGGCGCCATCAGCGACGTCACCCCCTCGCCGCACAACGGCGTCCGCCCGCCCAAGCGCCGTCGCGTCTGAGAACTGGGAGATAGAGAACACTCATGGCTCGTTACACCGGCCCCATCACCAAGAAGTCGCGTCGCCTCAAGGTCGACCTCGTCGGCGGCGACAAGAACTTCGAGCTCCGTCCCTTCCCGCCCGGCCAGCACGGCCGTCGCCGGATGCAGGAGAAGGAGTACCTCACCCAGCTGCAGGAGAAGCAGAAGGCCCGCTTCACCTACGGCGTCATGGAGAAGCAGTTCCGCGGTTACTACGAGGAGGCCTCGCGCCGCTCGGGCAAGACCGGTGAGACCCTGCTGCAGATCCTCGAGTCCCGCCTGGACAACGTGGTCTACCGCGCCGGCCTGGCCCGCACCCGTCGTGCGGCTCGCCAGCTCGTCACGCACGGCCACTTCGAGGTCAACGGCGTGCGCGTGGACGTCCCGTCCTACCGCGTCGAGCAGTACGACATCATCACCGTCCGCGCCAAGTCCGCGAACACCTTCCCGATCGAGCTGGCTCGCCAGACGTTCGGTGAGCGCCCCACGCCGGCCTGGATGCAGGTCGTCCCGGGCACGCTGCAGATCATGATCCACAGCCTGCCCGTGCGTGAGCAGATCGACACGATCCTCACCGAGCAGCTGATCGTCGAGCTCTACTCGAAGAACTGATCGCACGAGGTATGCCGCGGGGTCTCCCCGCGGCATACCTCGCCCTCGGTCGTGGCCCCGGACAGAGGGGGCCTGCGACCTGGACCACCCGGTCCGAATTCCTCGGCGTCATATAGCGGTCGCCGACGAGAAAGGAATCACCCGTGCTCATCGCACAGCGCCCCACCCTCAGCGAAGAGGTCGTTGCGGACAACCGCAGCCGCTTCGTCATCGAGCCCCTCGAGCCCGGCTTCGGCTACACGCTCGGCAACTCCATGCGCCGCACGCTCCTGTCGAGCATCCCCGGCGCCGCCGTCACCAGCATCCGCATCGACGGTGTGCTGCACGAGTTCTCCACGATCCCCGGGGTCAAGGAGGACGTCACCGAGATCATCCTCAACATCAAGGGCCTGGTCGTCTCCTCGGAGCACGACGAGCCGGTCGTCATGTACCTGCGCAAGCAGGGTGCGGGCGCCGTCACCGCCGCGGACATCGCGCCGCCGGCCGGTGTCGAGGTGCACAACCCCGACCTGCACATCGCGACGCTCAACGGCAAGGGCAAGATCGAGATGGAGCTGACCGTCGAGCGCGGTCGCGGCTACGTCTCGGCCAACCAGAACAAGTCCGGTGACCAGGAGATCGGCCGCATCCCGGTCGACTCCATCTACTCGCCCGTGCTCGCCGTGACCTACAAGGTCGAGGCGACCCGTGTCGAGCAGCGCACCGACTTCGACAAGCTCATCGTCGACGTCGAGACCAAGAACTCGATGGCTCCCCGCGACGCCATGGCCTCTGCCGGCAAGACCCTGGTCGAGCTGTTCGGCCTGGCCCGCGAGCTCAACGTCGAGGCCGAGGGCATCGACATGGGCCCGTCGCCGACCGACGCCGCCCTGGCTGCCGACCTGGCCCTGCCGATCGAGGACCTCGACCTCACCGTCCGGTCCTACAACTGCCTCAAGCGCGAGGGCATCCACACCGTGGGTGAGCTCGTCGGGCGCAGCGAGGCCGACCTGCTCGACATCCGCAACTTCGGTGCGAAGTCGATCGACGAGGTCAAGGCCAAGCTCGTCGGCATGGGCCTGGCGCTCAAGGACAGCCCGCCCGGGTTCGACCCGAGCGCGATCGCTGACAACTACGGCGACTACGACGACGACTTCGCTGACGACGGCCGCGCGCTGGCCGAAGACGAGCAGCTCTGACCAACCGCCGCTGAGGTGGCGGCCGGGAAGCCGCCGCCTCACACACCAAGGAGAACCCAAACATGCCTACGCCCACCAAGGGTCCCCGTCTCGGCGGCGGTCCGGCTCACGAGCGGCTCATCCTGGCCAACCTGGCCAGCTCGCTCTTCGAGCACGACTCCATCACCACCACCGAGGCCAAGGCCAAGCGCCTGCGCCCGCTGGCCGAGCGTCTGGTGACGTTCGCCAAGCGCGGTGACCTGCACGCCCGTCGTCGCGTCCTGTCGGTCATCTCCGACAAGGGTGTCGTGCACCGTCTCTTCACCGAGATCGCGCCCGACATGGCCGAGCGCCCCGGCGGCTACACCCGCATCACGAAGATCGGCGCCCGCAAGGGTGACAACGCCCCCATGGCCGTGATCGAGCTCGTCCGCGAGCCCATCGCCAAGAAGGCCACGGTCAAGGAGGCGGAGGCCGCCACCAAGCGCTCCGCCAAGCAGGCCGAGGCCAAGGAGGCCGCGGCTGAGACCAAGGCCGCCGAGGACGAGGTCAAGGCCGAGGAGACCACCGAGGCGGTCGCGCTGCCCGAGGGTGCGATCGCTGCCAACGAGGACGGTTCCTCGCCTGACGAGGCCTACGTCGTCAAGGGCAACGCCGACTCCGGCAAGTACCACGAGGCCGACGGCCAGTGGTTCGAGCAGACGCAGGCCGAGTTCTGGTTCAAGTCCGCCGAGGACGCCGAGAAGGCCGGTTTCACCAAGGCCGGTTCCTGACCCGGTAGCCACCCGCTGCACCGTCGAAGGGCCGCTCACCCCACAGGGGGTGGGCGGCCCTTCGCCATCTCTGCGGTCCGGGAGTGGCCCGGGGTCACACGAGGGCGGGGCGGGTCCTGAAGACGCCTGCGAGCGGGAGGATGACCAGGACCAGCACCATGGGGACGGCGAACCCGACGCGCAGTGAGCCCTGGCCGACCGCCCCGGTCAGCACCGCGCCGAGCAGGCCCCCGACGTAGTTGAACTGGTTGAAGCGGGCGATGACCGCGTCCACCCGGGCCCGCCGCGCCTGTCCGTCGACGCCGTCCCCGGCGACCGCTGCGGCGGCGGAGAAGCTGAGCGGGGCGATGACCGCCACCGAGGCGCCGACGACGGTGAACCCCAGCACGGCGACCGCCCAGCCGGGGGAGAACACGATCACGGCCAGCCCCAGGCAGGCCACGACCGCGCCGGCGCGCAGCAGGGCGACGGAGCCGAACCGCTCGACGGCCCGGTCGCCGAGCAACCGGGTGAGGCCACTGGCCACGAGGTAGGGGAGCGTGGCGAGGGGGAGCAGCCACGCGGGCGCGCTGTGGGCCGACTTGAGGAACACCGGGCCCCACGTCGTCGCGGCGGTGTCGACCATGTAGAAGAGCACCATCGCGGCCCCGAGCAGGCCGAGGCGTCGCCACGGCACCTCGACGGCGACGGCGGCGGGGGCGTCGGCCTCGGCGGAGACGGCGTGCGGGAGCAGGGGTGCGGCCAGGACGAGCAGGGCGACCGCCGCCAGTGGCAGGAGCCCGGCGGTGAGCCCCGCCCCGGTCACCGCGATGGCCACGACCGTCCCGGCGATGCCGCCCACGGTCCAGGCGCCGTGGAAGGACGGCAGGATGGTTCGTCCCCACCGGTGCTCCAGGGCCACCGCCTGCATGTTGCCGGCGGCGTCGACCGCGCCGAGCCCCAGGCCGTAGACGGCGAGACCGGCCACGAAGACGGGCCGCTGCGGCGCGAGGGCGACCAGCGCCAGCCCCACGGCGATGAGCACGAACGCGGTGCGCAGCACGCGCGCACTGCCGAGCCGTGCAGCGCCTGGCTCGGCGAGGACCGACCCGAGGCCGGCGAGCAGGACGACCATGAGCAGCAGTCCCGTCACGAACAGCTCGGAGAGGTCCCAGCGCTCCTGGAACCGTGGCAGCCGCGTCGTCACCGAGATGAAGAGCAGGCCCTGCGTCGCGAACGTCGCTGCGATGCCCAGGCGGTGGCGGGCGAGGTCGGCGCTGGGGTCGGTCGAGGTCCGCTGCAGGCTCACCGGGCCACTGTCCCAGACGGTCAGGGGAGGCGCGGGCCCACGCGCCGCGGCACCCGCACCCTCGCGGTCACCGGCACCCGCACCCTCGCGGTCACCTGTACCCGCACCCTCGCGGTCACCGGCGACGGAGCCACCGGCGGGGACCTCGTCCACAGGCCGCGCACGGGGCTGTCCTGCAGCCGTCGCTAGGCTGCCGCCATGGTCGAGACGCCTGCGCCGGGGGACACGCTGCGCGTCCGGTTCGACCTCGCCTACGACGGCACCGACTTCTCGGGCTGGGCGGCCCAGCCGCGGCTGCGCACCGTCGAGGGCGAGCTGTCTGCAGCCCTGACCACGGTCCTGCGGGCCCCGGACCCGGTGCGGCTCACCGTGGCCGGGCGCACCGATGCCGGCGTGCACGCCCGGGGCCAGGTGGCCCACGCAGACGTCGCCCTCCAAGCCTGGCAGTCCCTCCCCGGACGGTCCGACCGCGCACCGGCCGAGGCGGCGCTGTCGCGGCTGCGCGGGGTGCTGCCCCCTGACGTGGTCGTGCACTCCGTACGGGTGGCGCCGGAGGGCTTCGACGCGCGCTTCTCTGCGCTGCGGCGCCGCTACCTCTACCGCCTCTGCGACGACCCCACGTCAGCAGACCCGTTGCGGCGCCGCGACACCGTGCTGCACAGGCGGACCCTGGACGCCGCGGCCATGGACGAGGCCGCCCGGCGGATGGTGGGGCTGCACGACTTCGCGGCGTTCTGCCGGCGGCGGGAGGGCGCCACGACGGTGCGCACACTGCTGGAGTACTCGTGGCTGCGCCTGGACGACGGGACGCTCGTGGCGACCGTGGTGGCCGATGCGTTCTGCCACTCCATGGTCAGGGCCCTCGTGGGGGCGGTCGTCCCCGTCGGGGAGGGGCGTCGCGACGCTGCCTGGCCGACCGAGGTCATGGCGGCCGGGCGACGAGACCCCGCGGTGGGCGTCATGCCTCCGCACGGTCTGTCGCTGGAGCAGGTCGTCTACCCCGACGACGCCGGGCTCGCCGCGCGCGCCGCCGAGTCACGCGCCGTACGCAGCCTGCCCGGGGGTCCCGGCGAGGGGGACGGCGGGCGGGATGCGCCCGCTCAGGCGGTCTCGGGCAGCGGGGGACCGACGACCTCGAGCCCGTAGCGCGGCCCGACGACGTTCCAGCGCGCGATCTCCTCGCCCATCGGGCGGCCGTCGGCGCCCGGCAGCCGCCGTGCGGTGGCCGGGAGGCCCACCTCGTCGTAGAGGTCGAAGAGGTGCCCCGGGTCGGTGAGGCCGAGGAACCTGACGCCCTCGTCCCCGGTGACGCGGAAGGCGTGGGGGACGTGGGCGGGGAGCCAGATGAAGTCGCCCTCGGCCAGGTGGAAGATGTCGTCGCCGGCGCGGTAGGTCATGGTCCCGGACAGGATGTAGAAGGCTTCGGCCTCGCGGGTGTGGCGGTGCAGCGGCGTCGCCGTCCCGACCGGCTGGGTGACCAGGGCGACGCCGACGAGACCTCCGGACTCCTCGGCGGTGAGCAGGTGCTCGAACAGGCTGCCCATGGCCCAGGTGCCCCGGGCGCTGCCGGCGGGGCGGTGCACCACCTGCGAATCCGTCGTGCCGGACGGGTCAGTTGAATCATCCGCATCAGCGCGGCTCGCGATGGCGTCGACGTCGGACATGGAAGCCTCCTCGTCCATTTCGCCCGAACCAGATTCCGGCGAATATTGCTACGGTAGGTGGCGTGCCCGACACCGTCAAGACCCGCGCCTACCGCTCGACCGTCCGGGCGGAGAAGGCCCGGCAGACGCGCCGCTCGGTGCTCGCCGCGGCGCGGACCCTCTTCGTCGAGCAGGGTTACGAGCGCACGTCGGTGGCGCAGGTCGCCGCGGCTGCAGGCGTGTCCGTCGACACGGTCTATGCCGGCGTGGGACGCAAGCCCGAGCTCGCGGTCGCGGTGGTGGACATGGTCCTGGGGTCGTCCGACGAGCCCGTCCCCGCCGAGGAGCGTGACTACGTGGTCGCGGTGCGGGCCGCGGAGACCGCACGCGAGAAGATCGCGGTCTATGCCGGGGCCCTGCGCACCCTCGTCCCGAGGACGGCGCCGCTGCTCGAGGCGCTGCGACGCGCGGGCGAGACCGACCACGCCTCGGCCCGCGCCCACCAGGCGGTGATGGACCGCCGGGCGGCCAACATGCTCCTGTTCGCCCGCGACCTGCGGGCCACCGGCGAGCTGCGCGACGACCTCAGCGACCGGGACGTCGCCGACATCGTGTGGTCGACCAACGCTCCCGGCCACTGGCTGGCGATGCAGTCTCGTGGGTGGTCGGCCACGCGCTGGTCGGAGCTGCTCGAGGACCTGTGGTGCCGGGTCCTGCTCAGTCCGTGACGGCCGCGTATCCCGCCGCGTCGTGCACCGCGAGGCCGGCGAACGAGGGGGAACCCGCGTAGGCGGCGGTGATGCGGCTGAGCTGGGACTCCATCTGGGTCAAGCCCTGGCCGAAGAAGGTCTGCTTCACCTCGGTCGGGTCGGTGCCCAGGAAGGTGGTCTCCTGGCCGATCCGCACCTGGCGGCCCAGGTCGGCGCCTGCTTGGATCTCGTTGGCGGACAGGGCGATCGAGCCGTCGACCCCGTCGGCGAGGTTGCGGTAGGCCATCACCGTCACGGCGGTCGTGCGCCGTATGGTCTCGCGGTCGAGGGTCGAGCCGTTCGCAGCGATCTCGTCGTACCAGAAGGGGATGTCGGCCTCGATCGGCGCCGTCCCCGCGGCCGTGCGCAGCGTGTCGAGGGTGGAGAGGTAGCGCTTGACGACGGCCTTGCGGTTCGTCGTCCAGGCAGCGGTCGTGTAGGGCTCGATGTCGACGTGCACGCCGGTGAACAGGCCGGTCGCGAGCGCGGGCTTGAGCCAGCTGTTGACCACCCAGGTGGGGTTGTCGACCCAGCCGGGGTCGCCGCCCAGGGCGTCGACGCGCAGGCCCGCCTCGTCGGCCAGCTCCACGAGCCGGCGCAGCTGTGCGAGCTGCGGTGAGGTGCCCACGTTGGGGGGCACGGCGGCGTACAGCTGGCCGATGCCCCGAGTGGTGGCGAGGGCGACGACGGACTCGGGGTCGGAGGTGTCCCACACCCACATGGCGCGGGGTGCAGCCGGGCGGTCGGCGCGCGACGAGGTGGCCACCGCCGCGGTCGTCGACCGCACCGGCGCGGCCCCTGCGGCGGTGACGCCCACGGCGCCCAGGATGGCCACGAGGGCGACGATAGCCACGAGGCGCAGCGGGTGGGCGGTGCGGGGGGTCACGGGAGGTTCCTTTCGACGACCGCTCCATGCTCCGACGGCCGCACCGGTGCCCCTCGCCAACTTGGCCAAGGCTTTACGGTCGCCTCCACCGTTCGTCCAGGCAGGACTCGGGCGACCGGCGTGCGGGTGCCCGGGCGGGAAGGCGTGCGTCCGCGCGATATGAAGGTGACGGACGGGCGCCCCGTGCAGCAGGCTGGACCCGTGGGCCACATCGACGTCAACTCCGTCACCTTCGTCCTGCCCGACGGCAGGCCGCTGCTCGGCGGGGTCTCGCTGCGGGTGGGGGAGGGCGCCAAGGTCGCGCTCATCGGCCCCAACGGCACCGGGAAGACGACGCTGGGCCGGATCATCGCCGGTGACCTCGTGCCCCAGGACGGCGCGGTGACGCGCTCGGGTGGGCTCGGCGTGATGCGCCAGTTCGTGGGCCAGCTGCGCGACGAGTCCACCGTGCGCGACCTGCTCGTCTCGGTCGCCCCGGCGGCCGTGCGGGCCGCTGCCGCCGAGATCGACCGCACCGAGCTGGCGATGATGGAGCGCGACAGCCAGGACGACCAGATGGCCTACGCCCAGGCCCTGGTGACGTGGGGCGACGTCGGTGGCTACGACTACGAGATCCTCTGGGACGTCTGCACGGTCGCCGCGCTCGGCATGCCGTTCGAGAAGGCCCAGTGGCGCAAGGTCACGACGCTCTCGGGTGGCGAGCAGAAGCGGGTCGTCCTCGAGGCTCTGCTCCGCGGACCCGAGGAGGTGCTGCTGCTCGACGAGCCCGACAACTACCTCGACGTGCCCGCCAAGCGCTGGCTCGAGGACCAGCTGATCGCCTCGCCCAAGACGGTGCTGTTCGTCAGCCACGACCGCGAGCTGCTCGACCGCGTCGCCACCAGGATCGCCACCCTCGAGCCGGGGGGCTCCGGCTCGAGCCTGTGGGTGCACCCGGGCCGCTTCGCGACCTACCAGCAGGCGCGCGAGGACCGGAACTCCAAGCTGGAGGAGCTGGGCCGGCGCTGGGACGAGGAGCACGTCAAGCTCAAGGCGCTCGTCGTGATGTACCGGCAGAAGGCGTCCTACAACTCCGACATGGCCCCCAAGCTGCAGGCTGCCGAGACCCGGCTGCGGCGGTTCGTCGAGGCGGGTCCGCCCGAGGCGATCCCGTTGCGGCAGAACGTCCGCATGCGGTTGCAGGGCGGGCGCACCGCCAAGCGCGCCGTCATCGCCGAGGGCCTCGAGCTCACCGGCCTCATGCGGCCGTTCGACCTCGAGGTGTGGTTCGGGGAGCGCGTCGCCGTGCTGGGCAGCAACGGCTCCGGCAAGTCGCACTTCCTGCGCCTGGTCGCCGGCGGTGGCAGCGACCCCGATGCCGAGCACCGGCCCGTGGGGGACTTCGTGCCGAAGCCCGTGGCGCACGCCGGTCGGCTGCGGCTGGGGTCGCGCGTGCGCCCCGGGTGGTTCGCCCAGACCCACGAGCAGCCGTCGCTGACCGGGCGCACGCTCCTGGAGATCCTGCACCGCGGCGACGAGCACCGGGCCGGCAAGGCCCGCGAGGAGGCCGCCCGGGCGCTGGACCGCTACGGCCTGGCACGGGCGAGCGAGCAGACGTTCGACTCGCTCTCGGGTGGGCAGCAGGCGCGGTTCCAGATCCTGCTGCTCGAGCTGTCCGGCGCGACGTGCCTGCTGCTCGACGAGCCCACCGACAACCTCGACCTGCACTCCGCGGAGGCGCTGGAGGAGGGGCTGGCGGCGTTCGAGGGGACGGTCATCGCCGTCACCCACGACCGGTGGTTCTCGCGCGGCTTCGACCGGTTCCTCGTGTTCGGCGCGGACGGACGGGTCTACGAGAGCAACGAGCCGGTCTGGGACGAGGGGCGGGTGGCCCGCGCCCGCTGAGGGTGGTTCCCGCAGGTCAAGAGAGTGCAATTTCTTGCAGAAACTTGCACAGGCCCTCTGGCGGGGTGTCGGCGCCGCGCCCTAGGGTGGCCCGCGGTCCTCTGGCAGGTGGGCCACCTTCCGCAGCAAAGGAGCTGTCATGGCCCGCAGGCCCCTGGTCGCCGCCCTCAGCGGGGCGGCCCTCGTCGTCTCGGGACTGCTGGTCCCGCTCAGCGCGCTGCCGGCCCACGCCGCGCAGCGAACGGTGACCCTCGTCGGCTCCCTGCAGTCCGAGCTCGGCTGCGGCAAGGACTGGGACGAGACGTGCACCGCGACCGACCTCGCGCAGGTGGCCGGCACCACGACGTACGCCAAGGCGGTGACCGTCCCGGCGGGGACCTACGAGTACAAGGTCGCCATCGACCACAGCTGGGACGAGAGCTACGGCGCCGGCGGGACCAAGGGTGGCGCCAACCTGCCGCTGGTCCTCAAGGGCCCCGCGAAGCTCGAGTTCACCTATGACGACACGTCGCACCAGATCGGCGTGCGCCCGGTCCGGCTGTCGGGTCCGGCCACCCGGGCCGACCAGGCGTATGCCGGCGACTCGCTGCGCCAGCCGCTCACCAAGGAGCGCTACTACTTCGTCATGGCGGACCGCTTCGCCAACGGTGACAAGGCCAACGACCTCGGCGGGCTGTCGGGCGACCGGCTCAAGACCGGCTACGACCCCACCGACAAGGGCTTCTACCACGGTGGTGACCTCAAGGGGATCCAGGGCAAGCTCGACTACATCAAGGGGCTCGGCACGACGGCGATCTGGCTGACGCCGTCCTTCAAGAACAAGCCCGTGCAGGGCACCCCGGGCAGCGAAAGTGCCGGCTACCACGGCTACTGGATCACCGACTTCACCCAGGTCGACCCGCACCTCGGCACCAACGCCGACCTCAAGGCACTCATCGCCGCGGCGCACGCGAAGGGGATGAAGGTCTTCTTCGACATCATCACCAACCACACCGCGGACGTCATCAACTACCAGGAGCAGCAGTACACCTACCGCGACAAGACGGCCTTCCCCTACAAGGACGCGGACGGCACGGTCTTCGACGACAAGCAGTACGCGGGCAAGCCCGGCTTCCCGGCCATGGACCCCGCCACCTCCTTCCCCTACACCCCGGTCTTCACCAACCCCGGCGACGCGACGGCCAAGGTCCCGGCCTGGCTCAACGACCCCACCAACTACCACAACCGGGGTGACTCGACCTTCGCCGGCGAGTCCGCGGAGTACGGCGACTTCGTCGGCCTCGACGACCTGTTCACCGAGAAGCTGAACGTCCAGCAGGGCATGGAGGACATCTACAAGTCGTGGGTCGACTTCGGTGTCGACGGCTTCCGCATCGACACGGTCAAGCACGTCAACATGGAGTTCTGGCAGTCCTTCAGCCCCGCGATGCTGGAGCAGGCGCGCAAGGACGGCAACGACGACTTCTTCATGTTCGGCGAGGTCTACGACGCGCGCCCGTTATACATGTCGCAGTACACGACGACCGGCAAGCTGCCGGCGACGCTCGACTTCGGGTTCCAGGCGCAGGCCACCAGCTGGGCGCAGGGCAAGGCGGGCACCGACCTGCGTGACCTCTACGCCGACGACGACTACTACACCGACACCGACTCCAACGCCTACGAGCTGCCGACGTTCCTCGGCAACCACGACATGGGTCGCGTCGGCTTCCTCCTGCAGGGCAAGGACCCGGTCGGCCCGGCGCTGATGGCGCGGGTCGAGCTCGCGGACTCCCTCATGTACCTCACCCGCGGGCAACCCATCACCTACTACGGCGACGAGCAGGGCTTCGTCGGCTACGGCGGTGACAAGGACGCGCGGCAGGACATGTTCGCGACCAAGGTCGAGGACCGGACCAAGCCGGACGGCTCGGTCGACAAGGGTTACGCCTCGCAGCCCGTCCTCGGCGGCACCGCCGGGTCACAGGACCGCTACTCCACGAGCGCGCCGCTCTACCAGCACATCAAGGGGCTCGCGGCGGTCCGCGCGGCCAACCCGGCGCTGGCCGACGGCGCCCAGGTGCACCGCTACGCCAGCAACAACGCCGGCATCTACGCGTTCTCCCGCATCGACCAGGGCAAGCGGGTCGAGTACGTCGTGGCCGCGAACAACGCGACGACGACCTCGTCGGCGACCTTCGCGACCTACGGCCACAACCAGACCTTCACGCCCGTGTACGGCGCGAGCGGTGCGGTGCGCTCGGGCAAGGACGGCCGCGTGAGCGTGAGCGTCCCGGCCCAGTCGGTCTCCGTCTGGAAGGCGACCTCGCCGATGGACAAGCCGAAGTCGGCGCCCCCGGTCTACCTCACCTCGCCCGGTGCCGGCGACGTCGTCGGCGGTCGCGCCGAGATCGGCGCAGCCATCCCGGCCAACACCTTCGCCCAGGTGAGCTTCCTCTACCGCCCTGTCGGCAC
Organism: Phycicoccus sp. Soil748; assembly: GCF_001428025.1. Taxonomy (GTDB): domain Bacteria; phylum Actinomycetota; class Actinomycetes; order Actinomycetales; family Dermatophilaceae; genus Pedococcus. The sequence continues at coordinate 51,218 of NZ_LMSC01000007.1, forward strand.
CACCGGCTGGAAGCGGCTGGGGACCGACGACAACGCCCCCTACCGCGTCTTCCACGACGTGACGGGCTTCGCCAAGGGGACCCTGCTGGAGTACCGCGCCGTCGCCAAGGACAGCGCGGGGCACCTGTCGGCCTCCTCGTCGTACGGCATCGTCGGCGGCCCCAAGGCCAGCGGCGGCGGCGACGGTGGCGGCGTGGGTCCGGTGACCCAGCCCGACAGCGTCAGCGTCCCCGGCGACCACAACAGCGAGATGGGCTGCGGCGGCGACTGGGACCCTGCCTGCCCGCAGGCGCAGCTGACCCTGGACCCCAAGGACCAGGTCTGGAAGGGCAGCTACACCCTCCCGGTGGCACCGCACGCCTACAAGGCCGCGATCGACAAGAAGTGGGACGAGAACTACGGGGCTGGGGGACGGTCCAACGGCGACAACATCAGCTACACCGTGCCCGCCTCGGGTCAGGTCAGCTTCTACTACGACCACTCGACGCACTGGGTGACCAGTGACGCCGAGGGCGACATCATCACCGCTCCCGGCTCGTTCCAGTCCGAGCTGGGCTGCCCCGCCGACTGGAGTCCTGACTGCATGAAGCCGTGGCTGCAGGACCCCGACGGTGACGGCACCTACACCTGGTCCAGCGACCAGCTCCCTGCCGGCACCTACGAGTTCAAGGTGGCCCACGGCCTGACCTGGGACGAGAACTACGGTGCGGGCGGTGCGCCGGGCGGCGCCAACATCTCCGTCACGGTGCCGGCCGACGGCATGGTCACCTCCATCTCCTACGACCTCGCGACCCACGAGACCACGACCAAGGTGGCCAGGGCAGGCTCGGCCCCCGACCTGACCAAGCAGCGTGCCATCTGGGTCAACCGCGACACGGTCGCGTGGCCGGCCGCGATGGTCCCGGACGGCGCCAACCCGGCGCTGCTGAAGTGGCGCCTGGCCTGGTCGCGCACCGGCGGCCTGACGGTCGACGCCGAGGACATCACCGGTGGCTCGTCCGCAGCGCTGCGCTACGACACGAAGGGGCTGCCCGCCGGCGTCGTCGCCGCGCACCCGGAGCTCAAGGGCTACCTCGCCCTGCGGCTCGACCGCGCCACCGCCGCGCAGGTGCCGGACATCCTCGAGGGCCAGGTGGCGGTGGGCATGTACGACTCCCTGAACCGGCTGCTCGACGCCACGGGTGTGCAGACCGCCTACGTGCTCGACGACGTGTACGCCGCCGCGGCGGCCAAGCGCGCGTACGGCGTCAGCTTCGCCGGGACGAAGCCGTCCTACCGCCTCTGGGCGCCCACCGCCCAGAAGGTCAACGTGCTCACCTGGGAGCCCGGCTCCGCGGCCGACGCCCCGACGAGCGCCGCGACCCGCACGGCGATGAAGCGGGCCGACGACGGCTCGTGGTCGGCGACGGCGGGCACGCGCAACTCGCGCTACCTCTACGAGGTCACGGTGTGGGTGCCCACGACCGGGAAGGTGGAGACCACCCAGGTCACCGACCCGTACTCCGTTGCCCTGACACTGAACTCGACCAGGTCAGTTGCCGTGGACCTGGGCGAGGCGGCCTACCGGCCCTCGCTCTGGTCGACGACGAAGGCTCCCGCCCTCAAGCAGGACGTCGACTCGACGATCTACGAGCTGCACGTGCGTGACTTCTCCGTCGGCGACCCGACGGTGAGCGGGGAGAACCGCGGCTCCTACCTGGCGTTCGCGGAGAACGGCAACGGGACCAAGCACCTCAAGGCGCTCGCAGCTGCCGGGCTCAACACGGTGCACCTGCTGCCGACCTTCGACATCGCCTCGATCGAGGAGGACCCGGCCAAGCAGGTCAAGCCCGCCTGCGACCTGAAGACCTACGCGCCCGACAGCGAGCAGCAGCAGGCGTGCATCGAGCCGACCCGCTCCGGGGACGCCTTCAACTGGGGCTACGACCCGTGGCACTGGATGGCGCCGGAGGGTTCCTACGCCTCCACGCCGGCCAAGGCCGACGGCGGTGCCCGTGTCGCGGAGTTCCGCACCATGGTCGGTGCGCTGCACCAGGACGGGCTCCGGGTCGTCCTCGACCAGGTCTTCAACCACACCCCGACCTCGGGGCAGGCCTCGACCAGCGTCCTCGACAAGGTCGTCCCCGGCTACTACCAGCGCCTCAACGCCTCCGGCGCGGTGGAGACCTCGACCTGCTGCCAGAACGTCGCCACCGAGCACGCCATGGCGCAGAAGGCCATGGTCGACGCGGTCGTGCTCTGGGCCAAGCAGTACAAGGTCGACGGCTTCCGGTTCGACCTCATGGGCCACCACAGCAAGGCCAACATGCTCGCGGTGCGTTCGGCGCTCGACGCCCTGACCCTCGCGAAGGACGGGGTCGACGGGAAGAGGGTCTATCTCTACGGCGAGGGCTGGAACTTCGGCGAGGTGGCGAACAACGCCCGCTTCGAGCAGGCCACCCAGGGCCAGCTCGGCGGCACCGGCATCGGCACGTTCTCCGACCGCCTCCGTGACGCCGTCCGCGGCGGTGGCCCCTTCGACGACGACCCCCGCACGCAGGGGTTCGGCAGCGGCGAGGCCACCGACCCCAACGGTGACAGCGCCGCAAACCCTTCAGCCGCAACGCGGTTGAAGCACGACACCGACCTCGTCCAGCTCGGGATGGCGGGCAACCTGCGCACGTTCTCCATGCGGCTCAACGAGAACGGCCAGGTCGCCCAGGGCAAGGACGTCGACTACAACGGGGCCCCGGCCGGCTACGCCGACCAGCCCGACGAGGTCATCAGCTACGTCGACGCGCACGACAACGAGACCCTGTTCGACAGCCTGGCGTTCAAGCTGCCGCAGGCCACCTCGATGGCCGACCGCGTGCGGATGAACTCGATCTCGCTGGCGACCACGGCACTAGCCCAGACGCCGTCGTTCTGGCACGCGGGCGCCGACCTGCTGCGGAGCAAGTCGCTCGACCGCAACAGCTACGACAGCGGTGACTGGTTCAACACCCTCGACTGGACCGGGGCCGACAACGGCTTCGGGCACGGGCTGCCGCTCAAGGGCGACAACGAGGCGAAGTGGCCGTACATGAAGCCGCTGCTGGCAGACTCCGCCTTCAAGCCGTCGGCGAACGAGGTGCAGTCCGCGACGGCGCAGGCGCAGGAGCTGCTGCGACTGCGGTTCTCCACGCCGCTGTTCCGGCTGGGTTCGGCGAGTGCGATCAACGCCAAGGTCAGCTACCCCGCCAGCGGCACCGCAGACTCGCACGCCGGCGTCATCGCGATGCGCATCGACGACACGGTCGGCACCGACGCCGACCCTGCCCTCAAGGGCCTGGTGGTCGTCATCAACGCCTCGCCCGACGCCGTCACGCAGAAGGTGCCCGGCCTGGCCGGTTCGAGCCTGTCGCTCTCGCCGGTGCAGGCCAGTGGCGCCGACACGGTCGTGAAGGCCTCGACGTGGGACGCGGCGTCCGGTTCGGCGACGGTGCCGGCACGCACGGTGGCGGTGTTCGTGCAGCACTGACCGGGCTCACTCGGCCCAGTGCCCGGCACGTCTCGAGGTGGTGGCAGACCGTCCTTTCCCGAGGGGAAGGAGACGGTCTGCCACCACCTCGGCGTTCCTGGTTCCTACTGCGTGAGGACCACGTCGCTGCCGGTGAGGGTCGCGCGGAACCCGTCCTGCTCGACCTTCACCCCCGTCAGCCGCACTCCTGCAGGTAGTCCGGTCACCGTGTGGCGGATCGTCACGAGCTTGCGCGCCGCGGTCGACAGGGCGGAGTCGAGCAGTTCGGGACCGCCGAGGTCGACGCTTGCGGGGACGATGACGAGCTGGCCGTTGCCGGCGGTGACCGTGGCGGTGGCGCGGACGGCGAGCCGTCGGCCCAGGACCGTCTCGGTCCGCCGCACGCCGACGCGACCGCCGCCCGCGTCGTAGAGCTCGACGTTGTTGCCGATCTGCCGGGCGACCGTGGCGAAGGGGAAGACCGCGTCGAGGTCGAGCCGTTGCGCACGCAGGCCGTCGGTCGTCAGGCGGACGCCGGCGCCGCGGGCGGTGACGTCGGTCATGGGACCGTCCGACGTCAGCACGCGGCTGCTGGACAGGTCGACGTCAGCCAGCCACGTCTCGCCCTTGGCGACCGATGCGGGTGCAGGGACGGCCGGGGGAGTGGACGGCGTCGCAGGGGCGCGCGTGGAAGGCGCCGCGTCGGCCACCGGCAGCGAGGCGACCACGAGGACGGCGGTGACGGCCAGGGCCACGAGGGTGGCCAGGACTCCGGCGAGGAAGGCGCGCATGCGCCCAGTCTGGGTGCTCGCGCGACCTGCTGCCTCGACGTCGGCGACGGCCTCGCCCCGCCCTCACGTGCCCGCCGAGGGCCGCCTGCCTGCCCTCACGTGCCCGTCGAAGATCGCTTGGCCGGTCCGTCGTCTTGGGCTCCCGGGCTCCCGGGCCCTCGGGCTCCCGGGCCCTCGGGCTCTCGGGCTCTCAGGGGGAGGAGGGGTCAGGCGGGAGTGGTGGCGGGGGTGGGTTCGGCGGTGTCTTCGGCAGTGGGGTCGGTGCTGGTGCGTTCCTGCCGGATGGCCGGGAGGTAGAGCGCCGCGCCGAGGATGCTGAACGCACCGGCCGCGATGATGGCCGTGGTGGTGCCGGCGTGCTCGGCGAGGGGACCGAGGACGAGCAGGCCGAGGCTGTAGCACCCACCGGCGACCATGGAGTTCATCGAGAGCACCGTGGTGCGGTTGCGTGGCTGCGCCTGCCGGTGGAGCAGGGTGCTGTGCACCGGGCCGCCCGAGCCGTGCAGCGCGTAGGTGATGAGGAACGCGGTGACGAGCCCGACCGGGCCGGCCATGAGCCCCATGACGACGACGAAGCCGCCGTTGAGCACCCGCGCCACGAGGGCCGTCCAGCCGACGCCGACACGACGGCTGGTGAGCCCCGCGGCGGCGGAGCCGACCGCGAACAGGCCCCACGCGGCCGCCGACACCGGGCCCATGAGGGCGCCTGCGCGGGTCTCGCCGCCGGCGACCTCGGCGAGGCGCACCGGCATGAGGGTCTCGAAGGCGATCATGCCGATGGACCAGAAGACCTCGACCAGCACCAGGGCCAGCAGCACCCGCGAGGTCCGCAGGGTGCGGATGCCGTCGACGACGACAGCCGGTGCCTGCCTGACGGACAGCAGCGCCCGCCGGAAGCCGGTGGAGTCGACGTGGGTTCGCGGCTCGCGCACCAGCAGGGACACCGCGACCAGGTGGAGCACGAGGAAGCCGATGGCGCACCAGTACGGGAACTCCAGGGCGGTCATCGACCGCACGGGGTGCCAGGCGATGAGGCCACCCGAGAGCAGCGCGCCCGAGGCGATGGCGAGGCCGAGCACCACCCCGGCGCGCGAGAGCGCGTCCTCCACCCTGGTGGTGGGGTCGTCGGCGTGCGCGGTGTCGACGTACCAGGACTCGAGCGGCCCGGAGTCGAGCGCGCGGAAGACCCCCTGCAGCAGCATGGCCACGACGAAGGCGGTGAAGGTGTGCGCGGTGATGAACAGCAGGGCCGACAGGAGGGCCACGACTGCCGAGGCCACGAGCACCGGGCGCCGGCCGAGGGCGTCGGCGAACCCACCGGTGGGCAGCTCGAGACCCAGCACCACGAAGCCCTGCATCGAGAAGATCACGCCGATCTGGGCGAGGCTCATGTGGCGCTCGAGGGCGAGCAGCGTGACCACGCCGATGATCAGCCCGCCCGGGAACCAGCGGGTGAACGTCAGCAGGAGCAGGACCGCGCGGGCGCGGCGGGCGGTGAGGGGGGCGTGGGTCATGACTGCTCCGTTCCTCGCGGTACGCGGTCGAGGTCGAGGGGGTAGGTGGCGGTGTAGACGGCCAGGCGTCGCGCGTTGGGGTTGCCCTGCCCGACGCGGCGGTAGCGGGCGATGAGCTCGTCGAGCTCGGCCTTGAGCTCCTCGACCTGGGCGGCCGTGGCGACGATGAAGGAGTCGTTCATGCCCACGGCGTCGCGCCACTCGGTCGGCCAGGTGCCTTCGACGTCGAGCCACCGCTCGAACTGCTCGGAGAAGTGCCGCGTGTAGTCGCGAACCAGCCAGTTGAGTGCGGTCTCGGAGTCCTCGTCGCCGACGAAGTCGCTCGGCTCGAACTGGTGGCTCTCGGTGGCGGCCTGCCACAGCCGTCGCTTCCCCTCGCCCTCACCGGTGTCGCTGACCAGGCCGACCGACTCCAGCTTGCGCAGGTGGTAGGAGGTGGCCCCCGAGTTGGTGCCGAGGGCGGCCGCGAGGTCGGTGGCGGTGGCCGGGCCCCCGATGCGCAGCCTCGACAGCAGCCGCGAGCGCAGGGGGTGGGCCAGCACCTTCAGGGAGGCGGCGTCGAGCCGCATGCCCGTCAGGCCGGCGCTCGTCTGGGGGGTGGAGCGGGAGGGGGTCTCGGAGGCCATGCGTGCACAATACCTGTGCACACTCTGTTTGCACAAGAGTTGGGCACGACGGAGTCCCTGTCACGTTTGCGCAGGTCAGGGGGCGTGCGCGGGTGTTCCCAGAGCGATTTGGGCGCTGGTCGCGCCACCCGTAAACTTGATCACTGTTGTGCCGTGCGCCCTCGCAAGGCGACACACCAGCGCCTCGGGCGCCCACGGCACACCGTTCCTTCCCAGCAAGCAAAGGGCCAGTACATTGCGCACTTTCACCCCGAAGCCGGCCGAGGTCACTCGGACCTGGCACGTCATCGACGCCACGGACGTCGTCCTGGGTCGCCTGGCGAGCCAGACCGCGATCCTCCTGCGCGGCAAGCACAAGACCACCTTCGCGCCGCACGTCGACGGCGGTGACTTCGTCATCATCGTCAACGCCGACAAGGTCGCCCTCACCGGCGCCAAGCTCGAGCAGAAGAAGGCCTACCGCCACTCGGGCTTCCCGGGCGGCCTGCGGAGCACCTCCTACACCGAGCTCCTCGCCAAGAGCCCCGAGAAGGCCATCGAGAAGGCCGTCCGCGGCATGCTCCCGAAGACCACCCTGGGGCGCGAGCAGCTGACGCACCTCAAGGTCTACGCCGGTGGCGAGCACCCCCACCAGGCGCAGCAGCCCAAGCCCTTCGAGATCTCACAGGTCGCGCAGTAAGTCCGCAAGGACCTGTGCAAGAAAGCGAATTGAGGACATCACGTGGCTGACACCACCGAGAACATCGACTCGACCGACGAGGTCGAGCTCACCGAGTACACCTCCGAGTCCGAGGGCCCCGTCTCCGGCGAGGCCGTCCGTCGCCCCAGCGCGTCGGCTCCCGGCGCCGCGACCGGTCGTCGCAAGCAGGCCATCGCCCGCGTGCGCATCGTCCCCGGCACCGGTGAGTGGAAGATCAACGGGCGCACGCTCGAGCAGTACTTCCCCAACAAGGTCCACCAGCAGATCGTCAACGAGCCGCTCACGCTGCTCGAGCTCGACGGTGCGTACGACGTGCTCGTGCGCGTCCACGGTGGTGGCCCCTCCGGCCAGGCCGGCGCGGTCCGCCTCGGCGTCGCCCGCTCGCTGAACGGCGTGGACGAGGAGCTGAACCGTCCGGCACTCAAGAAGGCCGGCTTCCTCACCCGCGACGCCCGCGTCCCGGAGCGCAAGAAGGCTGGTCTCAAGAAGGCCCGCAAGGCGCCTCAGTACTCGAAGCGCTGATCCCGGCCGGGCGCCATACCCGGCGCCCACTGGATCGACCCGAAGGCGGCACCCCACAACGCGGGTGCCGCCTTCGGCGTCTGGGGGAGTAGGTTCGCCCAGACGCCTCCTGCCGCGTGCCGATGCCGATCCCGGTATGCCGCGAGCACCTCCGTTCGTCGAAAGGCTCTTCCTCCATGGCACGACTGTTCGGGACCGACGGGGTCCGCGGCCTCGCCAACGTCGACATCACCGCCGAGCTCGCCCTGCGGCTGAGCGTCGCCGCGGCACACGTCCTCGGCGACGAGGCGCGCAAGCACGGTCGTCGCCCCAAGGCCGTCGTCGGGCGCGACCCGCGGGCCTCCGGCGAGTTCCTCTCGGCCGCGGTCATCGCCGGGCTCGCCTCTGCGGGCGTCGACGTCTACCACGCGAACGTGCTGCCGACCCCGGCCATCGCGTTCCTCACCGCCGACACCCACGCCGACTTCGGCGTCATGCTCTCGGCGTCGCACAACGCCATGCCCGACAACGGCATCAAGTTCTTCGCGACCGGTGGGCACAAGCTCGACGACGCGATCGAGGACGAGATCGCTGCGCTGCTCGACCAGGACTGGGAGCGCCCGACGGGGGCCGACGTGGGCCGCGTCGTGACGATGCCCGACGGCCACACGCGGTACATCTCCCACCTGCTGGCCGTGCTGCCCCACCGGCTCGACGGGGTCTCGGTCGTCATCGACGGCGCCCACGGCGCCGCGAGCTCGGTCTCACCCGAGGTGTTCCGGCTCGCGGGGGCGACGGTCCACGAGATCGGCACGGAGCCCGACGGCCTCAACATCAACGACGGGTACGGCTCGACCCACCTCGACCACCTCAAGGCGGCCGTGCTGGCCCGCGGGGCGGACCTCGGGATCGCGCACGACGGGGACGCCGACCGCTGCCTGGCCGTGGACGCGGCCGGCACCGAGGTCGACGGCGACCAGATCATGGCGATCCTCGCGGTCGACATGAAGCAGCGCGGCGTGCTGGCGCAGGACACCCTCGTCGCCACCGTCATGAGCAACCTCGGCCTCATCCAGGCCATGGAGCGTGAAGGCATCACCGTGCGCCAGACCGGCGTCGGCGACCGCTACGTGCTGGAGGAGATGCGCGCTAGCCAGCTGTCCCTGGGGGGAGAGCAGAGCGGGCACGTGATCTTCCTCGACCACGGCACCACCGGCGACGGTGTCCTCACCGGGCTCATGCTGGCGGCTCGCATGGCCTCGACCGGGCGGTCCCTGGCCGACCTGGCGGCCGTCATGCGCCGCCTGCCGCAGGTGCTCGTCAACGTCAAGGGCGTCGACAAGTCCCGGGTCGAGAGCGACGAGGAGCTGCAGGAGGCCGTGGCCAAGGAGGAGGCGGCGCTCGCCGGCTCCGGCCGGGTGCTGCTGCGCAAGTCGGGCACCGAGCCGGTCGTGCGCGTCATGGTCGAGGCGGCCGAGGAGGACGAGGCCCACGCGGTCGCGGGACGCCTGGTCGACGTCGTCAAGGAGCGCCTCAGCCTCTAGGGTTGCGCACCTTTGACGGGTTGTCGCCGTCAGCCCTCGTGCAGCAGGTCGTCCACGATGTGCCGCGCGATCTCGAACGCGCTCGTCGCCGCCGGTGACGGTGCGTTGAGAACGTGCACGACCCGGCCTGACCGCTTCACCAGGAAGTCGTCCACGAGGCTGCCGTCGCGCCGTACGGCCTGGGCCCTGACGCCAGCGGGGGCCGGCAGCAGGTCCTCGTCACGCAGCTCCGGCACCAGTCGGCGCAGGCTGTCGGCGAACCGGTGTGCGGACAGCGACCGTGCCATCTCGTGCGCACCTGTCCGGAGGTGGCGGGCGGCGAGCCGCCAGGAGCCGGGGAAGGCCAGGGTGTCCCGCAGGTCGGGCCACGAGGCCGTGCCCCAGGTGTAGCCCTCACGGGCGAGGGCGAGGACAGCGTTGGGCCCGGCGTGCACCTCGCCGTCGATGCCCCGGGTCAGGTGGACCCCGAGGAACGGCAGGTCCGGGTCAGGCACCGGGTAGACCAGCCCGCGCACGAGGTGCGTGGCAGCGGGGGCGAGCACGCGGTACTCACCCCGGAAGGGGACGATCCGGGTGTCGGGCTCGTGCCCCAGCCGGCGGGCGACCACGTCGGCGTGCAGCCCCGCGCACGCCACGACCAGGTCGGCCGGGAGGTCGCCCCGGGTGGTGCGGACGGTGACGCCGCCGCGGGCGCCCATCCCCGCCGTACCGAGCGCCGGCGCAGCAGGCGTCGAGGTGCCGAGCACCTCGACGCCCAGCAGCAGCGTGGCGCCGTACGCCTCCAGCCGGCGGACGAGGGCCGCGCAGACCCTGCCGTAGTCCACGACCCCCGTCTCGGCGACGTGCACGGCGGCGAGCGCATCGACGTGCGGCTCGTGCTCGCGCGCCCCTGCAGGGTCCAGCTCGGTCACTGTCAGGCCGTTCTCGCGACCTCGTGCGGCAAGCTGCCGGAGCCGCGGCAGCTCGTCCGCCCTGGTGGCCACCACGAGCTTGCCGCACACCTCGTGCGGGATCCCCTCGGCGCGGGCGAACTCGACCATTAACGTCGCACCCGCCCGGCACAGGCGCGCCTTGGCCGAGCCCGGCGGGTAGTAGAGCCCGGAGTGGATGACGCCGCTGTTGCGCCCGGTCTGGTGACGGGCCCAGCCCGGCTCCTTCTCGACCACGGTCACCTCGGTACCGGGCCGGGTGCGGCACAGGCGCTCGGCGACGGCCAGGCCGATGATGCCGCCGCCGACCACGACGACGCGCTGGGACCTGGACATGCCCCCAACCTAGGTCCAAGTGGTGGAACCCACCGAAACCGAGGGAATGGTCCCCAGGGGCCCGCGGTTGCCCCAGAGGTACCCATCCCCGACAGGCAGGACCACCATGCCCTTCGAAGCAGTGAACGAGACGCTCTACACCACCGCCGCCTCCGCCCAGGGTGGGCGCCAGGGACGGGTCAGGAGCGAGGACGGGGTCGTGGACCTGCCGCTCGGCAAGCCCGGCAGCACGAGCAACCCCAAGGCCAACCCGGAGACGCTGTTCGCGTCCGGCTACGCCGCCTGCTTCAGCGGTGCCCTGGCTGCGGTGGCCCAGAAGGAGGGCATCGACGTCAGCACCTCCACCGTCACCGCGAACGTCGAGTTCGGCAGCACCGACACCGGCTTCGGCCTCGCGGTCGCGCTGACTGCCGACGTCCCGGGTGTCGACGACGCGACCGCGCAGAAGCTCGCCGACGCTGCCCACGAGGTCTGCCCCTACTCCAAGGCGACCCGCGGCAACATCGACGTCACCATCACCGGCAAGGGCGCCTGAGCGACCCGGCCGCCC
>NZ_LMSC01000007.1:62211-301659 GCF_001428025.1 Phycicoccus sp. Soil748
ACGCAGAGGGCGGGGTACGGCGCGTGCTCACCACGCGCCGTACCCCGCCCTCCGTCGTGTGCCGGGCCCTCAGAAGAGCTGTTCGATCAGGCCGCTGTCGACGTCGTNAGAGAAACCCGCCGACCTTGATCGTGTCGGGGATGAGTGGGTGGCTGCGCACGGCGGCCACGTCGGCGGCGAGGGCGGTCCGCTGGTCGGTGACGACGTGGAAGCCCTGCCACGAGGCGTCCTGCCCGGCGGACGCCCCGACGCGCTCGCGCAGCTCCTGCTCGGAGCTGCTGGCCATGGCGCATCGGGTGTGGGGGACGATGAGCACGCGCTCGACGCCGAGCAGGTGCACGCCGAGGACCAGCGCCTCGAGGGCGTTGAGCGTCACGCGGCCACCGGGGTTGCGGAAGATCTTGGCGTCACCGGGCTTGAGGCCGACGAGTCGCAACGGGTCGATGCGCGAGTCCATGCAGGTGACGATGGCGACGCCCGCATGGGCGATGCCGTCGAACCCGCCGGTGGTGAACTCGGTCTCGGCGTACCGCTGGTTGGCAGCGATCAGGTCGTCGAAACCCGTTGCCTTGGTGGATGTCTCGTTCACAGCAGGCCCGCTCTCTTCGGGATGGACATGGCCATCGGCTTGGTGGTGGACGCGAAGAAGTCGTTGCCCTTGTCGTCGACGACGATGAAGGCGGGGAAGTCCTCGACCTCGATCTTCCAGACGGCTTCCATGCCGAGCTCGGGGTACTCGAGGACCTCGACGGAGCGGATGCAGTCCTGGGCGAGGCGCGCCGCAGGACCGCCGATCGACCCGAGGTAGAAGCCGCCGTGCCTGGCGCAGGCGTCGGTGACCTGCTTGGAGCGGTTTCCCTTGGCCAGCATGACCATCGAGCCGCCGGCAGCCTGGAACTGGTCGACGTAGGAGTCCATCCGGCCGGCCGTCGTCGGGCCGAACGAGCCGCTGGCGTAACCCTCGGGCGTCTTGGCCGGGCCGGCGTAGTAGACGGCGTGGTCCTTGAGGTACTGCGGCATCCCGTCGCCGGCGTCGAGGCGCTCCTTGATCTTGGCGTGCGCGATGTCGCGGGCGACGACGAGGGGTCCACTGAGCGAGAGCCGTGTCTTCACAGGGTATTTCGCGAGCTCTGCACGGATGTCGTCCATCGGCCGGTTGAGGTCGATCCGGACGACGTCGTCCTCGCCCTCGAGGTGCTCCTCGGCCGTCTCGGGCAGGAAGCGGGCCGGGTCCTTCTCGAGGACCTCGATGAAGACACCCTCGGGCGTGATCTTGCCGAGGGCCTGCCGGTCGGCGGAGCAGGAGACTGCGATGGCGACGGGGAGCGACGCGCCGTGGCGGGGGAGCCGGACCACGCGGACGTCGTGGCAGAAGTACTTGCCGCCGAACTGCGCGCCGATGCCGAAGTTGCGCGTCAGCTCGAGCACCTGCTCCTCGAGCTCGGTGTCCCGGAAGCCGTGGGCGCTCATCGAGCCCTCGCGAGGAAGCTCGTCGAGGTACTTCGCGCTCGCGTACTTGGCTGTCTTCAGGGCGAACTCGGCACTCGTGCCGCCGATGACGATGGCCAGGTGGTAGGGCGGGCACGCCGCGGTGCCGAGCGAGCGCAGCTTCTCGTCGAGGAACGCGAGCATGCGCTCGGGGTTCAGGATCGCCTTGGTCTCCTGGTAGAGGAAGGACTTGTTGGCGCTGCCGCCGCCCTTGGCCATGAAGAGGAACTTGTAGGCGTTCTCGTGGCCCTCGGCGGTGTCGGCGTAGAGCTCGATCTGCGCGGGGAGGTTGGAGCCGGTGTTCTTCTCCTCCCACGTGGTGAGGGGCGCCATCTGGGAGTAGCGCAGGTTGAGCCGGGTGTAGGCGTCGCTGACGCCGCGCGCGATGGCCCGCTCGTCGGTGCCGGCGGTGAGGACGTGCTGGCCGCGCTTGCCCATGACGATCGCGGTGCCGGTGTCCTGGCACATCGGCAGGACACCGCCGGCGGCGATGTTGGCGTTCTTGAGCAGGTCGAGCGCGACGAACTTGTCGTTGTTGCTCGCCTCCGGGTCGTCGATGATCCGGCGCAGCTGGGCGAGGTGCGCGGGTCGGAGGTAGTGCGCGATGTCGTGCATGGCCGTGTCGGTCAGCAGCCGCAGCGCCTCCGGCTCCACCTGCAGGAAGGTGCGGCCGCCCGGGCCCTCGACCGTGCTCACGCCCTCGGTCGTGAGCAGGCGGTACTCGGTCTGGTCGGGGCCGATGGGCAGCAGGTCCTCGTAGGGGACCCCGGCCTCCGGGTCGAACTCCGGGTCGAACTCCGGCATGGTGCTCCTGTTCCTCGGGTCGCCGCGGCGGGCGACTACAGCTCGTCGAGGCTGGGGGCGTAGGCCCCGGCCCTGCCGACGGTGACTCCACTCGTGGCGAGGCCGCGCTCGATGGCGGGCCCCACGTCCTCCAGTGTCGCGTCGTGCAGCCGCTGCCGTGCACCCGGGTCGCCCAGGAGGCCTGCGGCCACGAGGCCGGACACCAGTCCGGCCATGAACGAGTCGCCGGCGCCGACGGTGTCGACGACGCCCTTCACCCGCGCGCGCTCGCGGCCGGTGCGCTCCTCGGAGGCGACGCGGAAGGCGACGCCGTCGGCACCCAGGGTGACGACCGCCAGGCCGGCGCCGAGCCCCACCCACCGGGCCATGACCTGCTCCGGCGACTCGGCGGGGTACAGCAGCGCGAGGTCGTCCTCGCTGGCCTTGACCACGTCCGAGAGGGCGACCAGCTCCTCCACGCGCAGCCGTACGGCGCCGAGGTCGCCCATGATGCTCGGGCGGATGTTGGGGTCGTAGGAGACGGTGCCCTGCTCACGGACCGCGCGCAACACTGACGTGACACTGTCGGCGCCCGGCTGCAGCACCGTCGCGATCGAGCCGGTGTGCACGTGCCCGGTGCCCTGCGGGAGCGCCACCTCGGGCAGCTCCCAGTGCAGGTCGAAGTCGTAGGTCGCCGCGCCGGACTGGTCGAGCCTGGCTGCCGCCACCGACGTGGGCGAGGAGCCGAAGCTGTCGGCCAGCACGGTGACGCCATGGCGGCGCAGGTGGGCGGCGATGCGCTCGCCGCGCTCGTCATGGCCGAGCCAGGTGGCGAAGTCGACCGGGTGGTCGAGCCGGGCGAGGCCGACCGCGACGTTGGCAGGGCTGCCGCCGACGTGCTCGGCGGACTCGCCGCTGGCGTCGGTGACGATGTCGACCAGGGCCTCGCCGACCACCAGCAGCCGGGGGTGCATCAGGCGTCCTGGGCCGAGGGGATGGCGTGGTCGAAGTCGATCGAGCTGTAGGCCCGCAGCTTGGCCAGCTGGTGGTGGCTCTCGATGAGGCGGATGGTCCCCGACTTGGAGCGCATGACCAGCGAGTGGGTCGTCACCCCGCCGGCGCGGTAGCGGACGCCCCGCAGCAGCTCGCCGTCGGTGATGCCGGTGGCGACGAAGAAGCAGTTCTCGCCCCGGACGAGGTCGTCGGTGGACAGCACGCGGTCGAGGTCGTGCCCGGCGTCGACGGCCTTCTGGCGCTCCTCGTCGTCGCGCGGCGCGAGCCGGCCCTGGATGACGCCGCCGAGGCACTTGATCGCGCAGGCGGTGATGATGCCCTCCGGGGTGCCGCCGACCCCGAGGAGCAGGTCGATGCCGGTGTCGTCACGGGCCGCCATGATGGCGCCGGCCACGTCACCGTCGGAGATGAAACGCAGCCGGGCGCCCGCGCTGCGCACCTCGGCCGCCAGCTTCTCGTGGCGCGGACGGTCGAGCATGACCACCGTGACGTCCTCGACGGTCTGGCGCTTGGCCTTGGCGACGCGGCGGATGTTCTCGGCCACGGGGAGCCGGATGTCGACCGAGTCGGCGGCCTCGGGCCCGGTGACGAGCTTGTCCATGTAGAACACGGCGGACGGGTCGTACATGCTGCCGCGGTCGGCGACGGCGAGGACGGCGACCGCGTTGGACTGGCCCTTGGCCGTGAGGGTCGTCCCGTCGATCGGGTCGACCGCGACGTCGCACTCGGGGCCGTTGCCGTCGCCCACCTCCTCGCCGTTGTAGAGCATCGGGGCGTCGTCCTTCTCGCCCTCGCCGATGACGACGACGCCCTTCATGGAGACCGTGGAGATGAGGGTGCGCATCGCCTCGACGGCGGCGCCGTCGGCGCCGTTCTTGTCGCCCCGGCCCACCCAGCGGCCACCGGCCATGGCGGCGGCCTCGGTGACGCGGACGAGCTCGAGGGCGAGGTTGCGGTCAGGCGCCTCGACGCCGACCCGCAGGGCGGAGGGAAGGTGCTGCTCGGACACTGGTTCTGATCCTTCACGCGGCGGCGGGTGAGTGCCCGCAGACTACCGGGGGCGGGGGCAGTTGGCGCCGACCGGTCTGCGTCAGGGACGATGGGCACGTGAGCACCCCGGCCCCCCGCAGTTCGTACGCCAACGGCTCCGTGGCCAACATGGTCCGTTCGCTGCTGGTGATCGGTGCGCTGGTCGCCGTCCTCGTGGCGGTCGTGCCGCGCGTCAACAACGTCAGCCAGCCGCCGGTGGACGTGACCGGGGCGTCCGTGGAGGTCGCCCGCGACAGCGGCTGGGCCATCGAGCGCCCGGAGGGCCTGCCGGACGGGTGGAAGGCCACCAGCGTCCGCTACGTCCGCTCCACCGACGGCCTCATGACCTGGCACGCCGGCTACCAGTCACCGACCGGCAACTACGTCGCGATCGAGCAGACCAAGGACGCCACCTCCGGGTGGGTGGAGGCGCAGACCAACCGGGCGGCCAGGACGGGCACGACGCAGGCCGGTGGCCGGACGTGGGACACCTACGTGCGCAACGGCAAGGTGCAGAACAGCCTGGTCAACAAGGGCGCCACGGGGCAGCTCACCACGATCGTCACCGGCACGGGCACGTTCCCCGAGCTCACGGCCTTCGCCGACAGCCTTCGCCCCGTCCCCAAGAGCTGACCGACCGGTGCGGGCTGGTCCCGCGACCGTGGCGCGCCCCTACTTCGGGTCGTCCTCGGTGAGCGCGGCCTCGGCGCCGTCCAGCCAGGTGCTGCAGTGGGCGGCCAGGGCCTCGCCCCGCTTCCACAGCCGCATGCTCTCCTCGAGGCCGACCTGGCCGCCCTCGAGCTGGGCCACGATGTCGATGAGCTCGTCGCGGGCCTGCTCGTAGGACAACTCGGCGACGTCCGCGAAGTCGTCGGCGCCCCCGGACGCGGCAGCGGACGGCTTCTGCTCTCCCTTGGCCATGGGGAAGGAGCCTAACCGGCGTCGGCGGCCAGCCCCACGACCCGGGTCGCGAAGTCGCCGCGGGCCACGCGGACGCGCAACAGCTCGTCGGGCACGACCTCGTCCTGGTCCATGACCACGCGGCCGTCGCGGTGCTGCACCACGGCATACCCACGCTCGAGGGTGGACAGCGGGGAGAGCGTGCGCACCTGCGCCCGGAGGTGGCCGACCTGGTCGGCCGCCCGGTGCACCGACCCGAGCACCCGGCGGGTGGCGCGGTCGGTCAGGGCGTCGAGCTCGGCCCGCCGGGCGTCGATCATGGCGGCGGGGTTGGCCACCACGGGGCGCGAGCGCAGCGCGACGAGGTGGCGGCGCTCGCTGGACACGTGGGCGGCGAGGGCTCGCCGGGCGCGGGCCCGGGCCTGGCGTATGCCGTCGCGCTCGGCCTGCGCGTCCGGCACCACGCGCTTGCCGGCGTCGGTCGGGGTGGAGGCGCGCCAGTCGGCGACGTGGTCGAGCAGCGGGGTGTCGACGTCGTGGCCGATGGCCGACACCACGGGGGTCCGCGCCGCCGAGACGGCCCGCAGGAGGGCCTCGTTGCTGAAGGGGAGCAGGTCCTCGACCGACCCGCCGCCGCGAGCGATCACGATGACGTCGACCCCGTCGAGGCCGTCGAGCTCCTTCAGGGCGCCCATGACCTCCTGCACCGCCGCGGGACCTTGCACAGCGACCTCGCGGATCTCGAAACGCACCGTCGGCCAGCGGCGACGGGCGTTCTCGACGACGTCCTTCTCCGCCGCACTGGCGCGGCCGCAGACGAGCCCGACGGTGCGCGGCAGGAACGGCAGGGGGCGCTTGCGCCGGGGGTCGAACAGCCCCTCGGAGGCCAGCGTGCGCTTGAGGTGCTCCACCCGGGCGAGCAGCTCGCCGACGCCGACGGGACGGATCTGGCGGGCGTCGAGCATGAGCGAGCCGCGCTGGGTCCAGAACACCGGCTTGGCCTGCAGGACGACGCGCGCGCCCTGCGCGACCGGCACGGGCATCGCGTCGAGGGCGTTGGTCGAGATCGCCACCGACAGCGACATGTCGACGTCGGGGTCGCGCAGCGTGAGGTAGGCGGTGCGCGAACCGGGGCGGCGGGTCAGCTGCACGACCTGGCCCTCGACCCACAGCACCGACATCTTCTCGACGTACTCGGCGATCTTCATGCTGAGCAGCCGGACCGGCCAGGGCGACTCGGCAGTGGTGTCGCCGGCTCGCTCCGGGAGGTCGGGGCGCTGGTCGGGGCCGGTCACGGGCCCACTCTAGGAGGTGGAGCGTGGCCCTCCGCCGCACGACGCGGATTGGGGTGGCAGAGAGGCGCCACCTACCATGGAGGCATGACTGAGACCACCGAACGACCCACCAAGCGCGTGCTGCTGGCCGCGCCCCGCGGGTACTGCGCGGGCGTCGACCGCGCCGTGGTCACGGTCGAGAAGGCCCTCGAGCTCTACGGTGCCCCGGTCTACGTCCGCAAGGAGATCGTGCACAACAAGCACGTCGTGACCACCCTGGAGAAGCGCGGCGCGATCTTCGTCGAGGAGACCGACGACGTGCCCGAGGGCGCCACCGTCATCTTCAGTGCCCACGGGGTCGCCCCGGTGGTGCACGAGGAGGCGAAGGCGCTGAGCCTGAAGACGATCGACGCCACCTGCCCACTGGTCACGAAGGTGCACCGCGAGGCCGTCCGCTTCGCCGGCGACGACTTCGACATCCTCCTCATCGGCCACGAGGGCCACGAGGAGGTCGTCGGCACCGCAGGTGAGGCACCCGACCACATCACGCTGGTCGACGGACCGGACGACGTCCCCAACATCACCGTCCGCGACCCCGAGAAGGTCGTCTGGCTCTCGCAGACCACGCTGTCGGTCGACGAGACCATGGAGACCGTGCGGCGCCTGCGCGAGCGGTTCCCCGCGCTGCAGGACCCGCCCAGCGACGACATCTGCTACGCCACCCAGAACCGCCAGCTCGCGGTCAAGCAGATGGCTCCCGAGTGCGACCTCATGGTCGTCGTCGGCTCGCGCAACTCCTCCAACTCCGTGCGCCTCGTCGAGGTCGCCCTCGAGCACGGCTCCCGGGCAGGGCATCTCGTGGACTACGCCGACGAGATCGACGACTCGTGGCTCGACGGCGTCACCACCGTCGGTGTCACCTCCGGCGCCTCCGTGCCCGAGGTGCTCGTGCGTGACGTGCTCACCTACCTGGCCGAGCGCGGGTACGGCGACGTCAGCCCTGTGGTGGCGGCCGAGGAGAGCCTGCTGTTCTCCCTGCCCAACGAGATCCGCCGCGACCTCAAGGCGCGTGGGCTGGGCGACAAGATGCGCCACGACGCGAGCTTCGAGGAAGCCGGCTCCCTGCACTGACCCGCTCCGCCGGGTACGGCGTGCGGCCGGTACGGCGCGGGTCCTGTCGATCCGGGGGCACCGCCGGTAGCGTCGGGACCGTGATCGACCTGGCGACGACGCGGCGGCGCGTGCTGCAGCGCCTCGTGGCCCGCAGCCCCGGCGTGGTCGACCTGTCGACGCTCGACTCGGTGCCGCGCCGGCTGCTGCGCCCCCTGCGTCGCGACGGGCTCGACCCGGTGGCGCGGCTGGGGACGACCGTGCCCGATCCGGTGCACCGCCTCGCGCACATGTTCGGGATGAACATCTGGCTGGTCTCCGGTCAGGAGGAGGGACGAGCGGTCCTCGCCGAACAGTCCCGCTTCAGCAACGACCTGCGCCCGTACGTCGGCAGCAGCAGCTCCAACGTCGGCGGCCTGGGCTTCACCGACCCCCCGGAGCACACCCGGCTGCGCTCGCTGCTCACGCCGGAGTTCACCATGCGCCGGATCAACCGGTTGGCCCCCCGCATCGAGCAGATCGTGGACGCCCAGCTCGACGAGCTGGCGGCCGCCGGCCCCGAGGCGGACCTCGTCGGCGGGTTCGCCTTCCCCATCCCGTTCCTCGTGATCTGCGAGCTGCTCGGCCTGCCTCCTGAGGACCGCGAGCGGTTCCGGGCGCTCAGCCACGCCCGGTTCGACGTCTCGGCGGGGGGCGCGGGCGCCTTCGGGGCGATCTCGTCCTCGCGGAGCTTCCTGCTCGAGGCAACCCGCCGCCAGCGCGAGAGCCCGGGCGACGGCCTGCTCGGCCGGATCATCGCGGCGGTGGGCGACGAGGTCGGCGACGAGGAGATCGCCGGCCTGGCCGATGGCGTCTTCACCGGTGGCTACGAGACGACCGCGAGCATGCTGGCGCTGGGGTCGCTCGTGCTCCTGCGCGACCGGCAGCACTTCGACCTCATCCGTGACGACGACGCCTCGGTGGACCCCGTGGTCGAGGAGATGCTGCGCTACCTGTCAGTGGTGCAGATCGCGTTCCCCCGGTTCGCGCTGGAGGACCTCGACCTGTTCGGCCGCCGCATCCGCAAGGGCGACGTGGTCGTGGTCGCCCTGAGCCGCGCGGACCGCGACGGGCGCATCGGCCCCGACCTCGACCGCTTCGACCCGACCCGTCCGCCGTCGCCGCACCTGGCCTTCGGGTACGGGTTCCACCGCTGTGTGGGCGCCGAGCTGGCGCGGCTCGAGCTGCGGACAGCGTTCCCGCGACTGGTCCGCCGCTTCCCCGAGATGCGCCTGACGGTCGACCCGTCGTCACTGCGCTTCCGTGACCAGTCGATCGTCTACGCGGTGGACTCCCTGCCCGTCCACCTCGGCGCCGACTCCGCCTCCAGGTCGAGCTGAGGCCTGGCGTCCTGCGCGGTGGCCGCGTCGAGGAGCTCGACGGCGGTGAGCACCCGTGGGCCCGTCTCAACAGGTCGGGGTGTGGCCAGGGTGTCCTCGACGATGTCGAGCTCGTGCATCTTGCGGGCGGTGACCAGGACCCGTGACTCCAGCGCCCCGACCAGCTGGTTGTAGGTCTCGACCGAGCGCTGCAGGGCGGTCCCCATCCGCGCGGCGTGACCCCCCAGGGTGCCGAGGCGGTCGTAGAGCTCGCGGCCGACCGTCATGAGCTCGCGCGCCCCGGCGGTGAGCGCGTCCTGCTGCCAGGTGAAGGCCACCGTGCGCAGCAGGGCCATCAGCGCACCGGGGCCGACGAGCACCACCCGACGGGCCATGGCGTCCTCGTGCAGGCTCGGGTCGGCGGCCAGGGCGGCGGAGAGCATCGCCTCGCTGGGCACGAAGCACACCACCATCTCCGGGCTGCTCTCGAACGCCGACCAGTAGTCCTTGGCCGCCAGGGCCCGCGCGTGTCCCTGCAGGGTCGTGGCGTGCTCGCGCAGCAACCGGGTGCGGTCCTCCGCGGACAGGTCGTCGGCCTGGGCCCGCAGGAACGCGACCATGGGTGCCTTGGAGTCGACCACGAGGTACTTGTCGCCGGGCAGCCGGACGACGACGTCCGGGCGCACCTGGCGGTCGTGACGGCTGACCCGGTGCACCTGCTCGTCGAAGTCGCACCGGGCGAGCAGGCCCGCGTGCTCGAGGACGCGGCGCAGCTGGACCTCCCCCCAGGCGCCCCGCACGGTCGAGGCGTTGAGGGAGCCCGCCAGGCTCTGGGTCTGGCGCCCGAGCGCCGTGGTGGACGCGTGCACCTGGGCGATGGTCTGCTCCAGTGCCGCGAACTGGTGGGTGCGGTCGCGCTCCAACGTGCCCACCTGCTGCTCGACCCGACCGAGCGCGTCGCGCAGGGGCGCCAGGGCGGCGGCGGTCTGGGCGTCGTCGGACAGGGCAGCCTCGAGGTCGACGACCCGCTCGCGCAGCAGGTCCCGCTCCGCGGCCACGCCGGCGGCACGCGCCATACCGAGCTGGTGCACGACGAACGCTGCTGCGGCGGCGCCGAGGGCGAGTCCGGCGAGGAGGGCGAGGGCGAGTTCCATGGCGAGGACCATGCCACCCCCCACCGACAGGATGGCGCAGGGGCCGCGGAGGTAGCGTGCCGGACATGCCCGACCACCTCCCCGCGCCGGAGCCCCTGCTCGTCGACGACGACCTCGTCCTGCACGGGCTCGACGACGAGACCGTGGGTGACGGCGTCGTCGCCTTCGAGGCCATCTGGCAGCACGAGCGGGTCGGTCGCGTCGAGCTGCTGCACGGCGATGCCGGCGACGCCGAGCTCATCTGGCTGTTCGTACCCGAGTACCGCGCCGTCGGCGTCGTCGAGCGGGCCCTGCGGCTCGTGCTGCGCTGGGGGTTCGACGAGCTCGGCCTGCGCCGGGTCGAGACCCGCGTCGAGGACGAGGACCGCGGCGCGGTGCGCTCCGCCATGCGCGCCGGGCTGCGCAAGGAGGGTGTCAGCCGGGCCGTCACCGTCCCCGGCGGTCGCGGCGACGTCATGGTGCTCAGCGCCCTGGACGACGACGCCCCGCCGCACACGCGCGAGGGCTTCATCGCCCAGCTCAACGCCGCGCTGCCCACCAAGCGGGCCATCGCCCAGGGCGTGGTGCGGGACGCCGCTGGACGGGTGCTCCTGTGCGAGCTGGTCTACAAGAACGAGTGGGACCTTCCCGGCGGGGTGGTCGACCCGTACGAGTCGCCGGCGCAGTGCGTGGTCCGCGAGGTCCGTGAGGAGCTCGGCGTCGAGGTCGAGGTGCGCTCGCTGCTGGCCGTCAACTGGCTGCCCCCGTGGCGCGGGTGGTCCGACGCCACGGCCTTCATCTTCGACCTGGGCGTCGCGGACGAGGAGCTCGTCACGCGGGCCACGTTGCAGCCCAGGGAGATCCGCGCGCTGCACTGGGTCGGCGAGGAGGAGCTGGAGAGCCGTGTGGCGCCGTACAACCAGCGGCTGCTTGCCTTCCTGCTCGGGCACCGGGGCCCCACGGCCTACCTCGAGGACGGCTTGCCGGCCCTGTGAGGTGAGCCCGCGCCCGGCGGCCAACCGTGCGCCGCGTGGGAACGCCCGGTAACGCATTCCTGCAGGTCAGCCGCTCGTTCGACGTGCGCGGCTCGCCACACCCCGCTACTGTCGCGACGTCATCTTGCCGGGGGAATTCGTTCGAAACACGGAGTGCACCATGACTGACTCGACCATGCCGCCACTGTCCGCGGAGGAGCTGGCTGCCGAAGGCACCACCGCCCTCCCCGACAAGGAGGTGATCAGCCTGCTCGACCTCAACGCCGACCTCGACATCGGTCTGGACGCGGCAGCGCCCATCGACCTCGCAGTCGCGGCCAACGCCAACGTCGCGGCGCCGATCGACGCCGCGGTCGGGGCCAACGTGCTCTCGGTGGGCTCCGAGGCCCAGGCGCTCTCAGACCAGGGCGTCCTCATCGACCAGGGCATCACGGGCGAGGCGGTCGCCGAGGGCGGCCAGGACTCCACCATCGACCAGGCAGACGCAGCCCCGGCTCCGGCCGACACGGCGGCCCAGGCGCCTGCCGCGGACTCGACGGTCCCGGTCGACGGCGCCTCGTCGACCGACGCGGTGGATGCGGGCGGCTCCCTCGACGGCCCCCTGCTCAACGTCGACGTCGACCTCGCCGCGGACCTCGACCTCGCGGCTCCGATCGCCGGCGCCGTCGCAGCGAACGCGAACGTCGCGGCGCCGATCGACGCATCGGTCGCTGGAAACGTCGGCTCGATCGACTCCGACGCCGTGGCCATCTCGCAGCAGGACGCCATCATCACGCAGGACATCGACGCCGACGCCAGTGCGTCGACGGACCAGACCTCGGACATCTCCCAGTAGTCGGCGCGAGGACGCACTGACGTGACTCCCTTCGAGGGGCCTGGGGCCCCAGCCGGGCGCGAGCCTGCCCCCGAGCCAGCCGGCTCCGGGGCGGCCCTCGCACCGGGGGCCGACGACCGGACCGACGACCGGACCGACGAGCCGGTCCCCGTGCGGGCCGACGGCGTCCAGCTGCTCGGTGAGGTGCCGGGGTCCGGCTACCGCGTGGCGCCGGCCCTCGTGCGCCGCGGCGACGGGCAGACGATCCAGCTGACACCCCTCCTGTACGCCGTCCTGGAACAGGTGGACGGCCGGCGCACGACGGCCCAGATCGCCGAGGCGGTCGGGGCCGCGATCGGCCGCCAGGTGCGCGCCGAGGACGTCGAGTCGCTGTGTGACTCCAAGCTCCGCACCATCGGGGTGCTCAAGAGGGTCGACGGCTCGGACCCCGAGCTGAAGCGCTCAAACCCCTTGCTGGCACTGCGGTTCCGCTATGTGGTGACGGATCCGAAGCTCACGCGGAGCATCACGGCGCCGTTCGCGCTGCTGTTCGCCCCCGTGGTCGTGGCCCTGCTGGTCGTCGCGTTCCTCGCGGTGTGCGGGTGGGTCATGATGCACAAGGGTCTGGGGTCGGCGACGCACCAGGCCTTCGACCAGCCTGCGCTGCTGCTCGCCGTCTTCGCGCTGACCGTGGTGTCTGCGGGGTTCCACGAGTTCGGCCACGCTGCCGCCGCGAGGTATGGCGGCGCCACCCCGGGGGCGATGGGTACCGGGTTGTACCTGGTGTGGCCGGCCTTCTACACCGACGTCACCGACAGCTACCGTCTCGGCCGCGCCGGCCGAGTACGCACCGACCTCGGCGGTCTCTACTTCAACGCCATCGTCGCCGTCCTGATGTTCGGCGTGTGGTGGGCGACCGGGTGGGACGCCATCCTGCTCATCATCGCCACCCAGGTGCTCCAGATGGTGCGCCAGCTCGCTCCTCTGGTCCGGTTCGACGGCTACCACGTGCTCGCGGACGTCACCGGCGTCCCCGACCTCTACCACCGGATCAAGCCGACGCTGGTCTCCCTGCTGCCGAGGCACTGGAACGATCCCGAGGCCAAGGTGCTCAAGCCGTGGGCCCGCGCGGTCGTCACCACCTGGGTCCTGGTCGTCGTGCCGGTGCTGGCCTTCTCGATGGTGATGATGGTGCTCAGCTTCCCACGGGTCGCCGGCACGGCCTGGGCGTCGGTGGCACGGCAGTGGGCCCGGCTGGAGACGCAGGCCGCCGACGGGGACGTGCTCGCCGTGGTCGTCCGCGTGCTCTCGATCGTGGCCATCGCGCTGCCGGTGTTCGGGGTGGCGTTCATCGTGTCGCGCCTGGTCCGCCAGGTGGTGCTCGGCACGTGGCGCAGGACGAGTGGACACCCAGTACGGCGCACTGCCGCGGGGATCGTGGCAGCCGCCGTCGTCGCGGGCCTGGCCTGGGCCTGGTGGCCGCAACCGGGCACCTACCGGCCCGTGCAGGCGTACGAGCGGGGGACGCTGGCCGACGCGGTCCACACGACCTTCACGCGCACCGGGCTCGTGTCACCGGCCCAGCAGCGGCTGCAAGAGGGTCGGCAGGCCACCGGTCGCACGATCTGGCGCAGGGGAGCGGCACTTCCCACCGCCGATGCGCCAGTGCTCGCGGTGGTCATGGCGCCGCGGCCCGGCCAGACCGCGCCGGACGGGTCGGCACTGCCCACCTGGGTGTTCCCGTTCGACCGCCCGCTCCCTCCCGGCGAGGGTGACAACCAGGCCTTGGCCGTCAACACGACCAACGGGTCCTCCGAGTACGACGTCGCCTTCGCGCTCGTGTGGGCTGACGGCAACAGCGTCGCGAACACCAACGAGGCCTACGCCCTGGCGTCCTGCACCGACTGCCAGACGGTGGCGGTCGCCTTCCAGGTCGTCGTCATCATCGGTGACGCACACGTCGTCGTCCCCGAGAACATCGCCGCTGCCGTCAACTACAACTGCGTGCAGTGCGTGACGCAGGCCCTGGCGACCCAGCTGGTCGTCACTCTCTCCGGCCCCTTGGACGCCCGCAGCACGGCGGAGCTCAACGCGCTGTGGGCCGAGATCTCTGCCTTCGGGAACCACGTCCAGGACGTCCCGCTGAGCGAGCTCCAGGGACGGCTGGCCGACTACGAGCGCCAGATCCTCGCCATCCTGCGCAAGGACCCGGCGTGGGTCGAGCCGCGCGGCGGCGACTCGTCCACTGCGACGTCGACCACCCCCACGACCAGCTCCACGACCAGCTCCACGACCAACCCCACGACAGTGCCCACCACGACCGGCCAGGCCCCCTCCGGCTCGACCAGCTCCGGGGCGCAGCCTTCGCCGACCTCGGGTGGTGCCGCGTCCACCGGGACGACCCCGTCGTCGACCTCCGGCTCAGCGAGCTCGACCGCCCCGAGCGCGTCCAGCACCTCGGGAAGCCCCACGACCTCGACGGCCGGCGCGAGCTCCTCGTCGGCGCCGGTCCCTGGCGAGGAGGTGGCGTCGACCACCTCTGCGCCGTGACTCGCCCCGTCGCGGCATACGCTCTCGTCCCGAGAGTCGGTGCGGTGCAGTGAGGACGTGAGGACGAGCGATGGACGCGCAGCTCAGCGAGTTCGACGAGGGTTCGGCGGTTTCGGCGCGTGCTAGTGAGTCGGGGGTCTATGACGCCGCCCTCGGCGAGGGGTGGCGCATCGGGGGAGGCGTCAACGGGGGCCTGCTGCTCTCGGTCGTCGGCCGTGCCCTCTCGCAGGAGCTCGGCAAGGCGGAGGGCGACCGACCGGCGCACCCGCACCCGCTGGCCATCAGCGCCTACTACCTGACGCCCGGCGTGCCCGGCCCTGCGACGGTGCGGACGTCGGTCCTGCGCCGCGGCCGGGCGGTCTCCAACGGGCAGGCCTCGCTCGTGCAGCCCGACGAGGCGGGCGGCGAGGTCGAGCGCCTCCGGGTGCTCGCGACGTACGGCGACCTCGCCACGATGGACGCGGACGCGAGCACCACCGCGGTGCCACCGGAGCTGCCGCCCGTGGACCGCTGCGTCTCGGCCGCGCAGGCGCCGCCGCAGTTCCTCAAGCACGCCTCTCTCCTCGAGCGCCTGGACCTGCGCCTCGACCCGGCCACGACCGGCTGGGCCATGGGCAAGCCGTCGGGCAACGGCGTGATCCGCGGGTGGCTGCGCATGGCCGACGACCGCGAGCCGGACCCGCTGCTGCTCCTGCTCGCCGTCGACGCCCTGCCGCCGGTAGCCTTCGAGCTCGGGCTGCCCGGCTGGGCGCCAACGCTCGAGCTGACGGCCCACGTGCGGGCCCGCCCGGCGCCCGGCTGGCTGCGCGTCGTCCTCACCAGCCGCACCATGTCGGGCGGTTACCTCGAGGAGGACGCCGAGGTCTGGGACAGCGAGGGCAGGCTGGTCGCGCTCTCCCGTCAGCTGGCGAGGGCCGCGACACCGCGACGGTAGACTCTCGGCCTTGTGGCTCTCACTATCGGAATCGTCGGCCTGCCCAACGTGGGCAAGTCCACGATGTTCAACGCCCTGACCAAGAACAACGTGCTCGCGGCGAACTACCCGTTCGCCACCATCGAGCCCAACGTCGGGGTCGTCCCCCTGCCGGATGCCCGCCTCGGCAAGCTCGCGGAGATCTTCTCGTCGGAGAAGATCCTGCCCGCCACGGTGTCGTTCGTGGACATCGCGGGCATCGTCCGCGGCGCCTCCGAGGGGGAGGGGCTGGGCAACAAGTTCCTCGCCAACATCCGTGAGGCGGACGCGATCTGCCAGGTCGTCCGCGCGTTCGAGGACGGCGACGTCGTCCACGTCGACGGCAAGGTCTCACCCGCGTCCGACATCGATACCATCCACACCGAGCTCATCCTCGCCGACCTGCAGACCCTCGAGAAGGCCGTGCCGCGCCTCGAGAAGGAGTCGCGGATCAAGAAGGAGAGCAAGCCGCTGCTCGACAACGCGGTCGCCGCCCAGAAGGTGCTCGAGGAGGGCAGGACCCTGTATGCCGCGGGCGCGGCCGCCGGTGTCGACCTCGCCGAGGCGAAGCAGCTGGGCCTGCTGACCACCAAGCCGTTCATCTTCGTGTTCAACCTCGACGAGGACCAGCTCGGCGATGCCGAGCTCCACGCCTCGCTGCGCGCCCTGGCGGAGCCCGCCGACGCGGTGTTCCTCAACGCCAAGCTCGAGATGGACCTCATGGACATGGAGGCCGACGAGGCGATGGAGCTGCTCGAGTCGTTCGGGGCCACCGAGTCCGGTCTCGACCAGCTCGCCCGCACCGGGTTCCACACCCTCGGCCTGCAGACCTACCTCACCGCAGGTCCCAAGGAGTCCCGCGCGTGGACCATCGGCCGCGGCTGGACCGCGCCGCAGGCCGCCGGCGTCATCCACACCGACTTCCAGCGCGGGTTCATCAAGGCCGAGATCGTCTCCTTCGACGACCTCGTCGAGGCCGGCTCGATGGTCGCCGCGAAGGCCGCCGGCAAGGTCCGCATCGAGGGCAAGGACTACGTCATGGCCGACGGCGACGTGGTGGAGTTCCGCTTCAACGTCTGACCGTGGTCACGGTTCGGGCGGGCACCCGGACAGCCGGGTCCGGTGCGCGAGTTCTCACCGCCGGGGCGCCCGCGGCAGGCCGGAGAGCACGATCGCCCGCGCCCGCTCGATACCCGCCGCACGCGCGTCCGTGGCGCGAGCAGCAGCTGAGCCGGCGTCCTCGAACGGCACGTCGTCGAACGAGCAGCGCGTCCCCTGGACCGGCAGCACCCGGCTCACGAGGTACCGACCGACCACTGTCGTGGCACACGTGCTGTAGCCGAGCGAGGTGTGGCCCCAGCCCGCGACCGTGAGCAGGCGCGAACCGGCAAGGAGCCTCGTCACCGTCTGGGCCCCGGCGTACGGGGTGGCAGGGTCGTAGGTGTTGCCGACCACGAGCACCGGAGCCGACGTCTTCGCCGTCCACGGGCCGGTGTAGCGGTCGTCGGCCCGGCCGGGCCAGGTGGCGCACCCTGCCGACGCCCAGGTCCAGGCCCTGCCGAAGTACGGGGCCAGCGCGTCGCGTGCGATGCCTGCGTCCCACCAGGCCTCGCGAGAGGTGGGGTTCACGGAGTCCGAACAGGCCACCCCCTCGAAACCCTCGAAGGTCTGCGGCATCGGCTCCCGCTTGGCGAACGCGGAGGCCGCCGCGGCAGCTGCCGACGACGGCGAGGTCGCGGCGACCGGCGCCACGCCGACGGCCGCGGCCACCAGGCTCACGCCCGAGGCGAGGTCGCCCCATCCGTACGGTGAGTAGAAGGTTCCGAGGCTGGCTCCCACCACGTCCTGGTAGGAGACCGGCTCCGGGCCGTCGCCGAAGTCGACCTCGACCGGGCCCTTCCGCCGCAGCGCTGCAAGCGTGGCGTCGTACACCGTGCGCGGGTCTCCCTGGGCGGCGAGGGCACAGACGTCGGGGCCGGCCCGTCCGCACAGGGAGAAGAACTGGCCCAGGGACGCGCTCGCACCGAGGTCGCTGCCGAGTCGCGACGAGAACGGGAGTCGACGGTCGGCTGCGCTGCGACCGGTCGTCCAGGCGACGGGGTCGAGCACGCCGTCGACGACCAGGGCCCGTACGTTGCCGGGGAACAGGTTCGCGTAGACGCTGCCCAGCTGTGTCCCGTAGGAGTAGCCGGCGTAGGTCAGGCCACGGTCGCCGACGGCACGGCGCAGGAGGTCGAGGTCACGGGCGACGTCGGCGGTCGACATGTGATCCAGGACCGGGCCGCCGTTGCGCTCGCAGAGCGAGGTGTAGGTCGTGTAGGCGGCATCGACGGTGCGGTACTCGGACCGGGTGAGGGGGAAGGCCGGGACACCACCGAAGACGTTGTCGAGCTGTTGGAAGGAACGGAAGCAGACCAGTGGGTTACTGCGGGCGACGCCACGGGGGTCGAAGCCCACGACGTCGAACCTGTCCAGCACGTCCTGGGGGAAGAGGGCCCACGCGAAGGAGGCGAAGTCGACGCCCGAGCCGCCCGGGCCGCCGGGGTTGATGAACAGGGTCCCGATCCGCCGCGTCGGCTGACTGGCCTCGAGCCTCTTGAGCGCGATCCGCAGCGTCTGGCCCTGCGTCCGGTCGTAGTCGAGCGGGACCGTGGCCCACGCACAGGAGAACGTCGCTCCGGGTGGCCCCTCCGAACCCCCGAAGTCGTCACCGCACGGGCCCCAGTCGAGCACCGGGACGGCGGCGTTGGCCGTACCCCCGCGGTCAGATGGGAAGGCGGCAGGGGCAGCAGAGCCGCTGGTGGCCGACATCCCGAGTGAGACGGCTCCGGCCAGGACGATGGCAACGATGCGTGAGCGTCTGGACATGACGTCCTCTTCCACCCCGTGCCGCTCGCCCCCGACGACGGACGGCGTCTGTCCACGGTAGGGGTCCTGCGGCGCCTCGCACAAGGTCCCGTACACCGTTGGCGTCCCGGTGCCTGCCAACGGGCCGGCCCGTGGTCAGTGGGAGACGACCCACCTGCCCGACGACGGGTCCATACGGGCCAATCCGAGTTCCGCGAACCCGTCGAGCCATCCCTGCATGGGGAACCATCCCCAGATGTCGCGGAACACGTTGGCGTTGTTGACGATCGAGTGCAGGTGCTGCGTCGGCGGCGAGCTCGTGGGGTGGTGCTGGTGGTATGCCGCTGCGCCCCCTGTCCACACGAGGCTCCCGCCCGCGGCGGCGAGCCGCTGACCGAAGTCGGTGTCCTCGGCGCCATACCCCGTGTAGTCCTCGCTGAACCCGCCGAGACGCCGCCAGTGGTCCGCGGTCACGCCGAAGGAGAGCGACCAGAACAGCCGGACGTCGCCGTCCTCGGCCACCTCCCGGGGGGCCAGCCGGGGACGGGCCGGGTGGGGGTCGGCGAGGTCGCAGAGCCCCGGACGCCGGTAGTCGGCAGGATGGTCAGCCGGTGGCAGGTAGGCCACCTCGCCGCACACCACCACCGGGAACGGGCGTGCGGACACGCCCTGCAGGACCTCGTCGTAGCGGGCGACGGTCCCCTCGGCTGGGATGCAGTCGACGTCGAGGAAGACCAGGCGGTCGGCTCCCGCCTCGAGCGCGACGGCCGCCCCGACGTTGCGCGCGGAGGCGAGCGGCAGGTCGGCCCCTATGGCGTCCATGAAGGACGTGTGCACCCCGGGCAGGACCTCCCGGGCCACGGTGACCACCTCGGGGTCGCCCATCGACACGACGACGTGCAGGTCCGCGGGGCGGGACTGCCTGCGCAGGCCCCACGCCTGCCCGCGCAGGTGCTCGTGGCGTCCCCGGGCGATGGTGACGACGGCTGTCCGGTGGGTGCTCACGACCCTGCGCCCGGGACGAGGTCGCCGGCCAGCCGGTCCAGGTGGGCCGCCGCCCGGGCGGCGCCGTCGCCCGTCGACCAGCGGGACCACCGCTGCCCGCCGCGTGCCAGGGCGCGGTCGAGCAGCTCGGGCCACTCGCGGGGAGACGGCCACGACGCGCACCCCACGGCGATGCGCCAGTCGTCCACCCTGCGTGCCGTCGCCACCTGCTCGTCGTGGGGCCGGGGCTGGGCGACGACGACCGCGGGCCGGCGGGCCGCGGCGACCTCGGCCACGGCGTTCTGGCCGCCGTGGGTGACAACGACGTCCGCGGCCTGCAGGTCGGCCCACAGGTCCCCGGACGCGCCCCGACCGGGCGACCGCTCCACCCACGTCCAGTCCGGGGTGGCCGCTCGGGCCTGCTCCACCTGGGCGGCCGTCGTGGAGTGGCCACCGGCACCCCAGAGGACCAGGACCGTGCGACCCGGGTGGGCTGCGGGGACCGGGTCCGGGAGGCTTCGGTGGTCGAACCGCGAGATGGCGCCGACGAACCACGCCTTGGCGAACCAGCGGTCCGGCCAGTGCAGGTCGTGCGCACCCCGCGGCCACGGCGCCAGTAGGGCGTCGGCCGTGTCGTAGGCCAGGCGGTGGGGGCGGTCGTCGCGCCGACCGGGCATCGCCACGACGACGGTGGGCACCCCGCAGAGCCGGGCGAGGAGCGTCACCTCGACGGAGACGTCCACGACCAGGGCGCTGGGGCGCTCCTCGGCCGCCCACCGGGCGATCTGGGCCGACCGGCGGGCCAGCCCCTCGTGGTGCGTCGGGGCCCAGTGCAGCACCCCGTGGGCGGTCGGGTCGCGGTCCGCCAGGGCGCCGGGGTGCGGGTCGTCGTCGCGCGCCAGGGTCGTCCAGCCGCCCTCCCACCCAGGCGGTGGCGCGGCGGAGCTCAGGCCCCAGACAGGTTGATCGAGGGCGGCCGCGATGCCGCGCATCCGTGTGAGGTGACCCGCCCCCTGGTGGTGGGCGTAGTACCCGATCACGCGGCCACCTCGGGAGCCAGGAGCAGGTCGCCGTAGGCCGCGACGTAGGCGTCGACCATGGCGTCGAGCGAGCAGTGGGCCACCGCGTGGGCGCGGGCCCGCGCACGGTCCATGGCACAGACCTCGTCCACCGCCGCCGCGGCCGCCGCCACGTCGCCGGGCTCGACGAGCGTGCCGCAGTCGGCAGGGACGAACTCGGGGAGGCCCCCACGCCGGTACCCCACGACCGGTGTCCCGCAGGCCATCGACTCGGCGGCGACGAGGCCGTAGGGCTCGTCCCAGTCGGGGGTGACGACCAGGGCGGCGCTGCGCCCCACGAGGTCACGCAGAGCCGCGACCTCGAGGTGGCCGACGTACTGCGCGTGGTCGCCGAGGAGCGGCTCGAGCCGGTCGCGGAAGTAGGCGACGTCGCCGACCGGGCCGGCCAGGCGGATGCGCCGTCCGCTGGCGGCGGCGATGCGCACGGCCTCGTGAGGGGCCTTCTCGGGGACCACCCGTCCCATCCACACGAGCTCCTCGCCGCCGGGGCCCGGGGTCCACCTGGCGGTGTCGACCCCGTTGTGCACGACGGCGGCTCGGGTCACGTGGCCCCACTGGCGGGCGGTGTGCTCGCTCACGGCCACGAAGCGGCTGCGGCTCTGGTCCATGAGCGCGATCGCGGGCTCCAGCCACGGGGTCGGTGGCGTGTGCAGCGTCGTCAACATCGGGGCCGGGCAGGACTGGGCGAGGGCCACGGGCAGGTAGTGGAGGCTGTTGTTGTGGATCACGTCCACGTCGCCCCGTCGCTGCAGCTCGAGCATCACCTGCAGGTAGGCGTGGTGCTCAGCCAGCCACGTCTCCGGCGGCATGCTGACGTCACCGCGCGCGTCCTCGCTGAGCACCAGGGGGTCGACCGTGATCTCCCGGGCGTCGAGCGCCGGGTCGCTGCCGGCTCCGGCGAACAGGGTCACCTCGATGCCTCGAGCGCGCAGGCCGCGCACGAGGGCCCAGGTCAGGGACTCGAGTCCGCCGGCGAAGGGCTGGCGCAACGGGTGCTTGGCGGCCCCGAGGATCACGACGTGCACGCGAGCCTCCGCTCGAGCGCCGTGGCGTAGACGTGCTCGTGCGCCGCGGCCAGCTCGTGGCGCTCGGCGGCTCGCGCCGGCCAGGTGGCCCTGGGCGCCGTCAGGCCTGCCTGGTGGCGACGGTGCGCCACCCGGACGGCCGCGGTGAGGGTCGCCGCGCGCTCGGCACCGTCTGCCGAGTAGGACAGGACGGGTCGCTGCTCGGCGTAGAACCCGCAGTCGGGGGCGACCACCCACGTCCCGAGGTCGTGACAGGCCTCGAGCCAGCCGGAGTGGGTGCCGAAGCGGTAGGGGAGCACGGACACGTCGAGTCCCTGGAGGTAGGCCCAGAGCTCGTCGTCGGTGAAGTAGTCGTGGACGTGCAGGTCGACCTGCCCGCGGCGAGCCAGGTCGTGGACGTGCGCGGCGAAGCCGGGGTCGTGGTGGCGCATCCCGGGTGTCATGACGTCGGTGTGCACGTCGACGCGCAGGACGGCGTCCGGCACACCGGTCAGGGCAGTGACCACGGCGTCGAGGTCCGCGACGGGGTCCATGTTGGCGCGCAGGCTCTTTGCGTGCAGGCCCACCACGAACGCCGATCCCGTGGGTCGCGGGCGCTCGACCCAGGCCTGTGGCACCACGTGGGGGTGGGGCAGGACGGTGGCTGTGCGACCCCAGCGCGCGGCGATCGTGTCGGCCGCGCCTCGGGTGAGCGTGATGAGGTGGTCGGCTGCGTCGACGAGCACCGCGAGCTGGGCGTCGTGGGCGTCGGCCGTGGTGTGGTGCGGGTTGCGCAGGTCGTGGACAGTCAGCACCAGCGGCTTGTCGTGCTCGCGCAGGGCCGTGACGACGTCGCGCAGGTCCTGCGGGGAGAGCGCGTCGAAGCCGAAGTGCACGTGCATGACGTCGAACTCGGCGGCGTGGGCACGAACCCACTCGGCGGTGAGCATGCGCGGGGGCCACCACGGAGAGTCGGGGGAGTCACCCGCCGGCGGGTCGGCGAGCCGGCTGACCGCAGCGGGGCCAGGGCCGGCCCCGGGGACGGGGGACAGGTGCCGGACGTAGACGTGACCGGACGGGATGGAAGCCACAACGATGCTCAAGACATCCTCCAGGGGAAGGCGTCGAGCGTGCGCCAGCACAGCCCGACAGGGCAGCTGGCGCATGTTTTGACCGGCTCGTGGTTACTGACCTCAACGTAACCCGGACCACCGAAGACGGCGACCCCCGCGACGGCGACCCTCGCGACGGCGACCCTCGCGACGGCGACCCTCGCGACGGGGCCCTGACGACGAGGTCGCGACGACAGGCCCCGGCGCCAGGTCCTCGCGGTGACCCGATTCCGGTGGTCGAGCCGCGGGGGCCCGTGAGAGGGTCGCCGGATGCTCAACGACGTCTGGCCCCTCTTCGGACTCACGATCCGCACCCCTCGGCTCGAGCTGCGGCTCCCGCGCGAGGAGGAGCTCGCCGAGCTGGCGCAGCTCGCAGGGCTGGGGGTGCACGAGCCCGGCCAGCGCCCGTTCCTCACCCCGTGGACCGAGGGCAGCGCCGAGGAACGCGCGCGCTCGGTGCTCCAGGGGCACTGGGACCGGCTCGGTGCGTGGGAGGTCGACGACTGGCGCCTGGGCCTGGGCGTCTTCGAGGGCGACCGACCCGTGGGCGTGGTCACGCTGCGCGCCACGGACTTCCCGGTCGTGCGAGAGGTGGCCACGACCTCGTGGCTGGGCCTCGCGCACCACCGACGAGGACTGGGTACGCAGGCCCGTGAGGCCGCGCTCAGCCTCGCCTTCGACCACCTCGGCGCCGAGGCCGCGCTCACCGAGGTCTTCCAGGACAACGCCGCGTCCCAGGGGGTGTCCCGCAAGCTGGGCTACGAGCACGACGGGATCTCGCGTGACGCCCGCGGAGACGAGGTCCTGGTTTCCGACCGGCTGCGGCTGACCCGCAGCGGGTGGCAGTCGCGGCCCCGGCCCGAGGTCACGGTCGACGGCCTCGCGCAGTGCCGGTCGTTCTTCGGCGCCTGACCCCATCCGGTGCCCTCACCGACGAATGGCCGGGCAGGGCCCTCAGGCGGTGAGGAGTGCGGACAGGGCGGCGAG
This sequence comes from Phycicoccus sp. Soil748, assembly GCF_001428025.1. Lineage (GTDB taxonomy): Bacteria > Actinomycetota > Actinomycetes > Actinomycetales > Dermatophilaceae > Pedococcus. The sequence goes on from NZ_LMSC01000007.1 coordinate 85,625, forward strand.
CGCCTCGGGTCGGACCCAGTAGTAGACGAAGGTGCCGCGGCGCTCGCAGTCGACGAGACCGGCCTGGCGCAGGGTCTTGAGGTGGTGGGAGATCGTGCCCGAGGAGAGGTCGAAGGCGGGCGTGATCTCGCAGACGCACAGCTCCGGCTGGGCGGCGATCATCGAGGCCATCTGCAGCCGGACCGGGTCGCCCAGCGCCTTGAACATCGGCGCCAGCCGCTCGGCGTCCTCGGCGGTGACGGGTGAGGTCGCGAGGCCGCAGCAGCTGGCTTGGCGGACCTTCGGCTCTGACTCGAGGACGGGCATGCGACTATCTTGACAGATGTCAAACCAGCGCACCATGCTGGACGTGCTGATTCGACAGTTCTCAAATCAAGGAGTGGCCATGGCCGACGTGCAGATGAGTGACGAGCAGGTCCGTGAGGCGGTGCGCGAGCGCTATGCCGCCGCGGCCACGACCCTTCTGGGCGAACCGACCGGCGACCCGTCGGCCCGGGAGAGCTCGGCACAGGAGGCACAGAACGGGTGCTGCGGCGGTGGTGGCTGCTGCGGAGGCACCAGCGCCCAGGCGGTCGACCCGATCAGCAGCGGCCTGTACGACGCGGACTCCGTGCCGTCAGGCACGGCCCTCGCTGCCTCCCTGGGCTGCGGCAACCCGACCGCGCTGGCAGAGCTCCGTCCCGGCCAGGATGTCCTCGACCTCGGGTCGGGTGGCGGCCTGGACGTGCTGCTCTCGGCGCGACGGGTCGCCCCGGGCGGCACCGCGTACGGCCTGGACATGACCGACGAGATGCTGGAGCTGGCCAGGCGCAACCAGGCCGAGGCGGGGATCGACAACGCCACGTTCCTGCAGGGCGCCATCGAGGACGTGCCGCTCCCGGACGCCTCCGTCGACGTGGTCATCTCCAACTGCGTCATCAACCTCTCCACCGACAAGGACGCCGTCCTGCGCGAGGCGTTCCGGGTGCTCCGGCCGGGTGGGCGCTTCGCCGTCTCCGACATCGTGCTGCTGCGCCCGATCCCGACCGAGCTGCAGGGCGTCGTCCGGCTCTGGACGGGCTGCATCTCCGGGGCCCTGCGCAGCGAGGAGTTCGTCGACAAGCTCGCGGCGGCCGGGTTCGAGGACGCCGAGGTCGAGGTGACGCGCGGCTACACGCGCGACGACCTGACAGGCATGGCGGAGGTCACCGACGCAATCGAGCTGCCCGAGGGCATGGGTCGTTCAGAGCTCGTCGACGCGCTGGACGGCGCCTTCGCGAGCGCGTTCGTCCGGGCGCGCAAGCCGTGACGTCGCCCACCACCGGGGTGCGGTCGCCCGCGGTAGCCGCCCGGCTCTCGACGCTAGACCGCTTCCTGCCGGTCTGGATCCTGGCGGCCATGGCGCTCGGGCTCCTCCTGGGGCGGCTCGTCCCCGGCCTGTCCGACGTGCTGTCCGCGGTGCAGGTCGACGGGGTCTCGCTGCCGATTGCCGTCGGCCTGCTCGTGATGATGTACCCCGTGCTGGCCAAGGTGCGCTACGACCGGCTCGACACGGTGACGGGGGACCACCGCCTGCTCGTCTCGAGCGTCGTGCTCAACTGGCTGGTCGGGCCGGCGCTGATGTTCGCCCTGGCGTGGCTGCTGCTCCCCGACCTCCCGGAGTACCGCACGGGGCTCATCATCGTCGGGCTGGCGCGGTGCATCGCCATGGTCGTCATCTGGAACGACCTGGCCTGCGGCGACCGCGAGGCGGCGGCCGTCCTCGTCGCGCTCAACTCCCTGTTCCAGGTCGTGGCGTTCGCGGTCCTCGGGTGGTTCTACCTGTCGGTGCTGCCCGGGTGGCTCGGCCTCGACCGGTCGAGCCTCGACGTCTCGCCGTGGAAGATCGCCGGCAGCGTCCTCGTCTTCCTCGGTGTCCCGCTGCTCGCCGGCTACCTCAGCCGGCGCCTCGGCGAGCGCAGCGTCGGCCGCGACCGCTACGAGCGTTCCTTCCTGCCCAGGATCGGTCCGTGGGCGTTGTACGGGCTGCTGTTCACGATCGTGGTCCTGTTCGCCCTCCAGGGCGAGCAGGTCACCAGCCACCCTCTGGACGTCGCGCGGATCGCGCTGCCCCTGCTGGCGTACTTCGCCCTGATGTGGGGCGGCGGCTACCTGCTGGGCCGGGCCCTGGGGCTGGGCTACGAGCGGACCACGACCCTGGCCTTCACCGCCGCCGGCAACAACTTCGAGCTGGCCATCGCCGTTGCCATCGCCACCTTCGGGGTCGCCTCCGGCCAGGCCCTGGCGGGCGTGGTCGGCCCCCTGATCGAGGTGCCCGTCCTCGTGGCCCTCGTCTACGTCAGCCTCGCCCTGAGGAACCGGTTCCCGCACCCCACGCCCGAGGAGGCCCCCCGTGCCTGACCCCCGCCCTTCCGTGCTCTACGTGTGCGTCCACAACGCCGGGCGCTCCCAGATGGCCGCGGCCTACACGACCCACCTCTCCGCAGGACGGGTGGAGGTGCGGTCCGCGGGCTCGGCGCCGGCGGACAGCGTCAACCCCGCGGTCCAGGACGCCATGCTCGAGGAGGGCATCGACCTCAGCGCGGAGACGCCCAAGCTGCTGACCCCCGAAGCGGTGCAGGCGTCCGACGTCGTCATCACCATGGGGTGCGGCGACGCGTGCCCGTTCTACCCGGGGAAGCGCTACCTCGACTGGCAGCTCGACGACCCGGCCGGGCAGGGCGTCGACGCGGTGCGCCCGATCCGCGACGAGATCAAGCGCCGGGTCAGCGCGCTGCTCGAGGATCTGGGCATCCCCGTCACCGGCGTGTGAGGTTCCGGGTGGAGGAACCCTGCTTGCCGACCGCTGACGCGCACGCCAAGGTGTGTGCGTGACCTCCGACGTCGAGACCAGCCCCCACAGCACACCGGTCTTCTTCGTCGCGGGCGGCACCGGCATCTCGGCCGAGACGCTGGGCAACCTCATGCTCCAGCAGTTCCCCTCGGTGACGTTCCAGCGGCGCAAGTTCCCGTTCGTCACGACCATCGAGCGGGCCCGCGAGGTGCGGGGGATCTTCGACGAGGCCTGCACGGGCTCGGTGACACCTCTGGTCTTCTCGTCGGTCTCCGACGACGAGGTCCGCAAGGAGCTGCAGGAGACGCGGTGCGCGTTCATCGACCTCTTCGGCACCCACCTCGACACCATCGAGCGGGTGCTGCGCGTCAACGCCACCCACGGCGGCGCCCCGCTCCACGGCCTGGGGGACACCCGCCGCTACGACGCGCGGATGAAGGCGATCGAGTACGCGATGGAGCACGACGACGGCGCCAGCCTCCGGCACCTCGAGTCCGCCGACCTCATCCTCGTGGCGCCGTCGCGGTGCGGGAAGACCCCGACCTCCATGTACCTCGCGCTGCAGCACGGCCTCAAGGTCGCCAACTACCCGCTGGTCGAGGAGGACTTCGACGTCGGCGGCCTGCCCCGGCCGATCCGGGGCCTGGTCGACCGGTGCTTCGGCCTGCTGTCGACGCCTGCACGCCTCAGCCAGGTCCGCGGCGAGCGCCGCCCGGGCTCGGTGTACGCCAGCATGGGTCAGTGCAGCTACGAGCTGCGCCGGGCCGAGGCGCTCTACCGGGCACACCGCATACCCTCCATCAACTCGGCCTCCATGTCGGTGGAGGAGATGGCGGCCGTCATCATGCAGAGCACCAACCTCAACGGGCTCCTCTGACGGGGTCCCCGGGAACCTGCTCTAACCTCTGACGCACCGCGGCAACGGCGCCGCACGTCGAAAGGAACGCCCGTGACCGGCAGCACCCCCAACGTCGCCTGGTTCGCCGACCTCGGTCTCACCGACGTCGACGCGGTCGGAGGCAAGAACGCGTCGCTCGGCGAGATGGTCCAACACCTCTCGGCCGCCGGCGTCCGGGTGCCCGACGGGTTCGCGACCACGGCCGACGCCTACCGGCGCTTCCTCGAGCACGAGGGCCTGGCCGACCGCATCAACGGGATGCTGTTCTCCCTCGACGTCGAGGACACCCGCGCCCTCGCGGACGTCGGCGGGCAGCTGCGTGAGGCGGTGGAGCGCCAGCCCTTCCCCCCGGACCTCGAGGCGGACATCCGTACGGCGTACGAGCGGCTCGTGGGGGAGCACGTCGACGAGGTGAGCTTCGCGGTCCGCTCGAGCGCGACGGCGGAGGACCTGCCCGACGCCTCGTTCGCCGGACAGCAGGAGACGTTCCTCAACGTCCGCGGCATCGACAGCGTGCTGCTCGCGATCAAGCGGGTCTTCGCCTCGCTCTACAACGACCGCGCCATCGCCTACCGCGTGCACAGCGACTTCGACCACTCGGTGGTCGCGCTCTCGGCCGGCGTGCAGCGGATGGTGCGCTCGGACATCGGTGCCTCGGGCGTCATGTTCACCATCGACACCGAGTCCGGGTTCCCCGACGCGGTGTTCATCACCAGCAGCTACGGCCTGGGCGAGGCCGTGGTCCAGGGCGCGGTCAACCCGGACGAGTTCTACGTCTACAAGCCCGCCCTGCGCGCCGGCCGCCCGGCCGTCCTCAAGCGCGGCGTCGGCGACAAGGCCACCAAGATGGTCTACACCGACGACGCCGAGGTGGGACGCACCACCGAGTTCGTCGACGTCGACCCGGCCGAACGGGTGCGGCTCAGCCTCACCGACGACGAGGTCACCGAGCTGGCACGGCACGCGCTGGCCATCGAGGAGCACTACGGCCGCCCGATGGACATCGAGTGGGGCCGCGACGGGCTCGACGGCGAGCTCTACATCCTCCAGGCGCGCCCCGAGACGGTGAAGTCCCGCCAGGGGAGCACCAGCCAGCAGCGCTTCACCCTCGACGAGCGCGGACCGGTGCTCGTCGAGGGCCGGGCGATCGGCCAGAAGATCGGCGCGGGCCCGGTGCGGATCCTCGCCTCCGCCGAGCAGATGCACGACTTCGAGCCCGGCAACGTGCTGGTCGCCGACATGACTGACCCCGACTGGGAGCCGATCATGAAGCGGGCCAGCGCGATCGTGACCAACCGTGGTGGCCGCACCTGCCACGCCGCGATCATCGCCCGCGAGCTCGGCATCCCCGCCGTGGTCGGCACCGGCTCGGCGACGACCGCGCTCGCCGACGGGCAGGAGGTCACCGTCTCGGCGGCCGAGGGCGACACCGGCCGGGTCTACGAGGGGCTGCGCAGGTTCACGGTCTCGGAGACCGCGCTGGGCGACATGCCAGAGCTGCCGGTCAAGATCATGATGAACGTCGGCACCCCGGACCAGGCGTTCGAGTTCTCCCGCCTGCCGCACCGCGGTGTCGGGCTCGCCCGCCTCGAGTTCATCATCAACCGCCAGATCGGCATCCACCCCCGCGCGCTGCTCGAGCTCGAGGACCAGGAGCCCGGGATCCGCGCGGAGGTCGAGGCCCTCATCGCCGCGTACGACAGCCCGCGCGACTTCTTCGTCAAGCGCGTCGCCGAGGGCGTGTCCATGCTCGCGGCCGCGTTCGCGCCCGAGCCGGTGATCGTGCGCATGTCCGACTTCAAGTCCAACGAGTACGCGGGGCTGCTGGGCGGGCAGCGCTACGAGCCCCACGAGGAGAACCCGATGATCGGGTACCGCGGCGCCGCGAGGTACCTGTCCGAGGACTTCGCCGAGTGCTTCGCCATGGAGGCGGAGGCGCTGCGCCACGTGCGCGACGAGATGGGGCTCACCAACGTCAAGGTGATGATCCCGTTCGTGCGGACCGTGACCGAGGCGAAGGGCGTCATCGACCTGCTCGCCGAGCACGGCCTGCGCCGCGGCGAGAACGACCTCCAGGTCGTGATGATGTGCGAGATCCCGTCCAACGCAGTGCTCGCCGACGCCTTCCTCGACCACTTCGACGGGTTCTCCATCGGGTCCAACGACCTGACCCAGCTGACCCTCGGCATCGACCGCGACTCGAGCCTGGTCGCCGAGGGCTTCGACGAGCGGGACCCGGCGGTCAAGCGGATGCTGTCGATGGCCATCGAGGCGTGCCGGGCCCGGGGCAAGTACGTCGGCATCTGCGGGCAGGGTCCCTCGGACCACCCCGACCTCGCCGAGTGGCTGCTCGACCAGGGCATCGAGTCGATGTCCCTCAACCCCGACACCGTCGTCGACACCTGGCTGCGCCTGGCGAAGCGGGGAAGCGGCAATGACGAGTGACCTCGAGGCGCTGGTCGTCGCCGCGGACGACCCGGCCGGGCTGGCGTCGTTCTGGTCCGGGGTCCTGCGACGCCCGCTCGGTGTCGGCACGGCGGTCCTGCCCGTCACCGAGACCGAGTTCCCGATCCGGTTCGTGCCGACGACGGCGCCGAAGGACGTCCCCAACCAGATGCACTTCGACCTGACCAGCTCCTCCCTCGAGGACCAGCAGGAGACGGTGGACCGAGCCCTCGAGCTGGGCGGCAGCCACCTCGACATCGGCCAGGGCCCGGACGCCGAGCACGTGGTGATGGCCGACCCGGAGGGCAACGAGCTCTGCGTGATCCCGCCGGGCAACAACTTCCTCGCCGGTACGGGGACGATCGGCGCCCTGTCGAGCGACGGCTCGCAGGCGGTGGGCTACTTCTGGAGCCAGGCCCTGGGCTGGCCGCTGGTCTGGGACCAGGACGAGGAGACGGCCATCCAGTCGCCGCGTGGCGGGTCGAAGATCTCCTGGGGTGGTCCTCCGGTGCGGCAGAAGACGGCCCGCAACCGCCTCCACCTGCACCTGTCGCCGGTGGGGGACGACGGCGTGACGGCGGAGGTGCAGCGCCTCGTCGCGCTCGGCGCGAGCCGCGTCGACCCCGCCCTGGCTGACCCGGCGTGCCTGGCGGAGGAGTGGCTGCCGCTCCTGGACCCCGACGGCAACGAGCTCTGCGTGCGCGCCTGAACCCGGCGTCGGCCGTTCGGCCAGGGTTCGTGCGCCGTGCGTCCGAACGAGGGCTGATCGCACCCCGCCGGACCCACGGCGGCATACGGTGGGCGCACCCGACACCGAAAGCGCCTGTCCTGACTCATGATCCACCGCCCTGACTTCTCCTGGCCGACTGTCCTCGGACCGCTCGTCATCACCCTGGCCGTCTCCGGATGTGTTCCGGCCAGCGCCGACCCGGGGTCCGACTCAGGGTCCGCGTCCGGGCGCTCGACGACCTCGAGCCCGGCGGCCACCCGGGCGTTGCCTGCCTCGGACCCGTCGACGACGGAGCCCGTGGCCGAGCCCGCGGCGTCGAGCGAACCGGCCGGGACCGCGACCTCCACCACCTCGACCCCTGCCCCCTCGCCGAGCCCGACCTCGGTGCGGCCGGGCACCGCGGTGACCACCCTGGCCGCCATCCCGGTCAAGGGTCGCGCGCCCCGCACGGGGTACGACCGCGCCGAGTTCGGCCAGGCCTGGGCCGACGTCGACCGCAACGGCTGCGACACCCGCAACGACATCCTGCGCCGCGACCTGCGCCAGCTCGTCCTCAAGGCCGGGACGCGCGGCTGCCTCGTCCTGCGCGGCACCCTGCACGACCCGTACACCGGCACCACCATCCGCTTCGTCCGCGGGCAGAGCACCTCCACCGCCGTCCAGATCGACCACGTCGTGGCCCTTTCCGACGCGTGGCAGAAGGGCGCCCAGAAGTGGACGTCCCAGCAGCGCACCGCCTTCGCCAACGACCCCCTCAACCTCCTCGCCGTGGACGGTCCCAGCAACCAGCGCAAGAGCGACGGTGACGCCGCCACGTGGCTCCCGCCCCGCAAGGCCACCCGGTGCAGCTACGTGGCCCGACAGGTCGCGGTGAAGCGCCGCTACGGGCTGTGGGTCACCAGCGCCGAGCGCGCGGCGATCCTGCGCGTGCTGGACTCCTGCCCCACGCAGGGCCTCCCCAGCGGCGGCGTGGTCCGGCTCGGCGGGGGAACCGTGGAGGCGGTCGCGCCGGCTCCCACCCGGTCGACGGCGCCGAAGCCCAGCGTGGCGCCGCCCGCAGCCTCCGCCACCGACCCGCGGTTCGGCACCTGCAGGGAGGCCAACGCCGCGGGCTACGGCCCGTACCGGCGCGGCGTGGACCCCGAGTACGACTGGTACCAGGACCGCGACCACGACGGGCTCGTCTGCGAGCGCTGAGCCCGCCCCACCAGCCCTCTGATCGCCGTGGCCGGCCGGCGCGACACGGCCCTTCGTCCCTAGTGGGCGCGCCTCCTCTCTGGTGCAGTGGTCTGACCGCGAGGGATCGAGGAGACGCATGAGGCAGCGCAAGTGGTCCGAGCTGAGCACGACCCAGCGGGTCGCTGTCGTAGTCGGTGGCAGCCTGCAGCTCGCGCTGCAGGCGTATGTCGCGCGAGACCTGCGGCGCCGCAGTCGTGAGGAGGTGCGGGGACCCCGGTGGGCCTGGGCCCTGGCCGACCTCGTGAACCCCGTCGGGCCGCTGGCCTACCTGGCCGTTGGTCGCCGCAACGCCCCTCGTCCACCGTTGGAGTAGTGCCGTGTCGAGCGCACCCGTCGAGCGCGACGACGCCATCCGCGCCGAGGCGGTCATCGAGACCCATGGCCTGAGCAAGAGCTTCGGCCACGCGGTCGCCCTGCGCGACCTCGACCTCACCCTGGCCCGGGGTGAGGTCTTCGGCTACCTCGGACCCAACGGCGCCGGCAAGACGACGACGCTGCGCCTGCTCATGGGGCTGCTGCGCCCGACGCGCGGCAGCGCCCGGGTCTGCGGGTACGACGTGTGGCACGAGTCCACGTCGGTGCGCCGCCACGTGGGGTTCCTGCCGGGGGAGCCGGCGCTCTACCCGACCCTCACCGGCCTTCAGCACGTCGACTACCTCAGCCACCTGCGCGGCGCAGACCCGTACCCCCGGGCGCTGGTCCTCGCCGAGCGCCTCGACCTCGACCTCGACACCCCCTCGCGCGACCTCTCCAAGGGCAACCGGCAGAAGCTCGCCGTCGTCCTGGCCCTGATGCCCCAGACCCGCGTGCTGGTCCTCGACGAGCCGACCAGTGGCCTGGACCCCCTGGCGCAGCAGGAGCTGCACACCCTGATGCGCGAGCACGTCGACGGCGGTGGCACGGTCCTGCTCAGCTCGCACGTCCTCGGGGAGGTGCAGCGGGTGGCCGACCGCGTCGGCCTGCTGCGCAAGGGTCGGCTCGTCGCGGTCGACCGGCTCGACGCCCTGCGCGCGCGCTCGCTGCACCACGTGCACGCCACGTTCGACGCCCCGGTGCCGGTCGCGGCCTTCGCCGGCATCGACGGGGTCCGCGAGCTGTCCGTGGTCGACCACACGCTGACCTGTGCCGCCCCGGAGGCCTCCCTCGACCGCATCGTCAAGGCGCTGGGGCAGTTCCCGCTGCGCGACCTCACGTGCACCGAGGCCGAGCTCGAGGAGACCTTCCTCGCCTACTACGGCCGGGGTGAGGACGATGCTGCATAGCGTCGCCCTCAAGACCCTCCACGACCAGCGCCGCAGCCTCGTCGGCTGGGTCGTCGCGGTCGTCCTGCTCGTGCTCATGTATGCCGCGATCTGGCCGAGCATCCGCGACCAGCCGTCGATGAGCGACTTCCTCGACCAGATGCCCGAGGCGTTCCGGTCCCTGTTCGCCACTGCAGGGGCCGACATGTCGACGCCCGTGGGCTACATCCAGATCGAGCTCATGAGCTTCATGGGCCCGACCCTGCTCATCCTGTACGCCGTGGGGCAGGGGAGCTCCGCGGTCGCTGGCGAGGAGGACCGCCACACCCTCGACCTGCTGCTGGGCTCGCCCGTCAGCCGCGCCCGGGTCGTCCTGGAGAAGGCCGGGGCCATGGTGCTCGGGACGCTCGGGCTGGCCGTGGCCACCGGCGCCGCCCTGGTGCTCGTGGGCCGGCTGTTCGACCTGAGCCTGCCGGCCGGGCGCACCGCGGCGGCGATGCTGCACCTGGCCCTGCTGGGGCTGGTGTTCGGCGCCCTCGCCCTGGCGGTGGGGGCCGCCACCGGCAGCCCGGGCCGCAGCAGGGGAGTGGCAGCCGCGGTCGCGGTCCTGGCCTACCTCGTCAACGGCCTGGGCGGCCTCGTGGACTGGCTGCGCCCGTTCCAGCGGCTCTCGCCGTTCTACCAGTACGCCGCCCACGACCCGCTGCGGGCGGGGGTCTCCTGGCCCGCCGTGGTCGTGGCGGTCCTGACCGTCGCCGTCCTGGTCGCGGCCGCGGTGTGGGGCTTCGGCCGGCGGGACGTCCGCGGCTGAGCGACGGCCACCAGAGGACGAGGGGCTGGGGCGCGTGCAGGCGGCCGGCGCCGGGCACTCACCTGGCGACTAGAGCTGGGTGCCCACCAGGGCGCCGATGCCGTAGGTCACGGCCATCGCGAGCACGCCACCGGCGACGTTGCGCAGCACCGCCCGCTGCCTCGGGGCACCGCCGAGCTGGGCGCTGACCCAGCCGGTCGCAGCCAGCGCCACGACGACCGCCCCGGCGGTGATGGCGACCCGACCTCCGGGCGGGGGCAGCAGGATCGCGATGAGCGGCAGCAGCGCGCCGACCGTGAACGCCGACATCGACGCCCAGGCCGCGTGCCAGGGGTTCGTCAGGTCGTTGGGGTCGATCCCGAGCTCGGCCTCCGCGTGCGCGCCGAGGGCGTCGTGCTCGGTGAGCTGGACGGCCACCTCACGGGCGAGCTCCGGGGTCAGGCCCTTGCCGGCGTAGATCTCGGTGAGCTCGTCGAGCTCCTGCTCGGGCATCTCCCGCAGCTCGCGGCGCTCCTTGGCCAGCAGGGCCTTCTCGGTGTCGCGCTGGGTGCTCACCGACACGTACTCGCCGGCCGCCATGCTCATGGCCCCCGCTGCGAGACCCGCGACCCCGGCGGTGACGATGGCGCTGCGCTCGCTGGTGGCGGCGGCGACGCCGATGACGATGCCGGCGGTGGAGACGATGCCGTCGTTGGCTCCGAGGACTGCCGCGCGCAACCAGTTCAGGCGCGAGCCGATCGCGGCGTCGTGGGCCTCACCCTCGTGCGGGACGACCTCGGGGCTCTCGAGCTCAGCCACGGGCCCGCGCCCCGAACCGGCCCGCGGCCTGGGAGATGCGGTGGGCCAGCTCCACGTCGAGCTGGGTGAGGCCGCCCTTGTCGTGCGTCGAGAGCGCGAAGTGCACCGTGCGCCAGCGGATGTCGATGTCCGGGTGGTGGTTCATGCCCTCCGCCTCGGTGGCGACCTCGTCGACGAGGCGGATGGCGGTGGGGAAGTCGGGAGCCTCGAAGCCGGCCAGGATCTGCGTGCCGTCGACCGCCCACCCGGGCAGGTCCTGCAGCTGGCGGTCGAGCTCCTCGTCGGTGAGCAGTCGGGACATGTGCACACTCTCGCAAGGAACCGGGTGCGCTGTCACCGAAGGCCAACCTCACCTCGCAGCCACCCGGCCCAGGACGTGGTGTGCCGCGTGCGCTGGGCGCGCACGCGGCATACCGGAGGGGGCCTGTCGGGCCCGGGTCAGCTCGTCAGAGGGCTTCCTGGACCGAGGCGGGTCCGAGGAAGTCGTCGCCACCCTGGGCCGTGTCGGACTGGGAGGTGATCTGGGCGGTGACCGTGTGCATCTGCAGCTCGCCGGACTCGATCTGCTCGGCCCAGTGGCAGGCGACGCGGTGCGAGGACGGCACCCCGGCGATGTCGAGCGTGCGCAGCTGCGGGCGCTCGGTGTCGCACTTGGTCTCCTGCCGCCACGGGCACCGCGTGTGGAAGCGGCAGCCCTTCGGCGGGTTGGCAGGGGAGGGCAGGTCGCCCTGGAGCAGGATGCGCTCGCGACGGTCCTCGATCACCGGGTCCGGCACCGGCACCGCGGACATCAGCGCCCGCGTGTAGGGGTGCAGCGGCTTGGTGTAGAGGTCGTCGGCGGCAGCCTCCTCGACGAGCGCCCCGAGGTACATGACCCCGATGCGGTCGCTGATGTGGCGCACCACGGCCAGGTCGTGCGCGACCACCAGGTAGGTGAGGTCGAACTCGTCCTGCAGCTGCTCGAGGAGGTTGATGACCTGGGCCTGCACCGACACGTCGAGGGCGGAGACCGGCTCGTCGGCGACGATGAGCTTGGGGTCGACCGACAGCGCGCGGGCGATGCCGATGCGCTGGCGCTGGCCGCCGGAGAACTCGTGCGGGTACTTCTTCAGCGCGGCGGCGGGCAGGCCGACGGCCTTGAGCAGCTCGCGCAGCCGGGCGGACGCCTGCTTCTCGTCCTTGGCGAGCCCGTGGGCCTTCATGCCCTCCAGGAGGAGCGACTCGACCGACTGGCGCGGGTCGAGGCTGCCCATCGGATCCTGGAAGACCATCTGGATGTCCTTGCGCTTGCGGCGCAGCTCCTCGCCCTTGAGCGAGGCGATGTCGACCCCGTCGAACTCGACGCTGCCCTCGGTGGGCGGCTCGAGGTTGAGGATCGCCCGGCCCAGGGTGGACTTGCCGCAGCCGGACTCGCCGACCAGGCCGTAGGTCTCGCCCTGGCGGATCTGCAGGTCGACCCCGTCCACGGCGTAGACGTGGCCGACCGTCCTGTCGAAGATGACGCCCTTCTTGATGGGGAAGTGCACCTTGACGCCCTTGACGTCAACGAGCACCGGGCGGTCGCCGGCGGTGGTGGCCGGCGTGGTCTCGGCAGTCGCCGTCATCGGGACACCTCCGGGGAGTGGGTGACGGGGTTGAAGCAGCGCAGGGCCCGCGGGCCCTCCTCCACCAGCTGGGGCATGTGCTGGACGCACTCGTCGACGGCGTTGGGGCACCGCGGGGCGAAGGCGCACGCGCTGGCCCACGGGAGGTTGTCAGCCACCGAGCCCGGGATGGGGTTGAGGCGCTCGCCGCGCGACCCGTCGAGGCGGGGGATGGAGCCCAGCAGCCCCACGGTGTACGGGTGCCTCGGCTCGGCGAACAGCGGGTGGCGGTCCCCGCGCTCGACGATCTTGCCGCCGTAGAGCACGTTGACCCGGTCCACCATGCCCGCCACCACACCGAGGTCGTGGGTGATCATGATGAGCGCCGTCCCGGTGTCCTCGACGAGGTCCTTGAGCAGCGCCAGGATCTGCGCCTGGATGGTGACGTCGAGCGCCGTGGTGGGCTCGTCGGCGATGAGCAGGCGGGGTTCGCACGCGAGGGCCATGGCGATGAGCGCGCGCTGGCGCATGCCGCCGGACAGCTGGTGCGGGTAGTCCTTGAGCCGCCGTTCCGGGTCGGGGATGCCGACCTTGTCGAGCATCTCGCGGGCGATGGGTGTGGCCGCCTTGCGGGACAGGCCGCGGTGCCGCTCGAGCACCTCGGTGACCTGCAGGCCGATCGGGACGACCGGGTTCAGCGACGACAGCGGGTCCTGGAAGATCATGCCCAGGTCGCGGCCGCGCCGGTCGCGCATCTGGTCGCGCGACTCCTTGAGCAGGTCGGCGCCGTTGAAGAGCACCTCACCCTCGACGCGCACGCCGCGGGTGGGCAGCAGGCCCATGATCGCCAGCGACGTCACGGACTTGCCGCAGCCGGACTCGCCGACGAGGCCGACGGTCTGGCCGGGGCGGACGTCGAAGCTGACCCCGTCGACGGCCACGAACGGCTCGTCGCCGGAGCGGTGGAAGGTGACGGTCAGGTCGCGGACCGACAGCAGCGGCTCGCTGCCGTCGCCGCGAGAGGTTCGGGTGTTCTCGATGAGCTCAGTCATGAGTCGGGTTACCTCCGGCTCTTGGGGTCGAGGGCCTCGCGCAGGGACTCACCCATGAGGGTGAAGCCCAGGGCCACGATGATGATGCACAGGGCGGGCCAGACGGCGAGGGCCGGGTGGTCGTAGATGTACTCCTGGGCGGCGCCGAGCATCTGGCCCCACTCCGGCTGGCGGTCGTCGGGGTTGCCGACACCGAGGAAGGACAGCGCGGCCGCGTCGATGATGGCGCCGGCGAGCACGAGGGTCGCCTGCACGATGACCGGGCCGAGGGCGTTGGGCAGCATGTGCCGGAACACGATGGCCGACCGCTTGACACCCAGGGCCCGCGCGGCGAGCACGTGGTCGCTGGAGCGCTGGGCCAGCAGCGAACCGCGCAGCAGCCGCGCGAAGATCGGCACCTGGACGACCGCGATGGCGATGATGACCGTCCACTGGCTCGGCTTGGACGCCAGCGCCGCGATGGACACGGCGAGCAGCAGCGACGGGATCGACAGCATCACGTCGACCAGGCGCATGACGAGCGAGTCGACCCAGCCGCCGAAAGCACCGGAGAGGGTGCCGAGCGTCAGTCCGCCCGCGAACCCGAACAGCGTCGCCAGCACGCCGACGATGAGGGTCTGCCGGCTGCCGACGATGAGCCGGGAGAGGATGTCGCGCCCCACCGAGTCGGCTCCCAGGGGGTATCCGGGCTGGGAGCCCGGGATGGGGTTGCTCTGCGGTCGCACCTGGTCGATGAGCAGGCGGGCTGTGGGGTCGTGCGGCGCCAGCAGCGGGGAGAAGATCGCGAGCAGGACGAACAGCGCGCTGATCGTGGCCCCGAGCAGGAAGACCGGGTTGCCACGCAGCCGGCGCCAGGCGCTGGCGATGAGCGAGACGCCGGCGGACTCCTCCACGTGCCCGGCGTCGGCGACCGAGCGCTCGGCCACGGCCACGCCGCCACCTGCCGGTCCCTTGCCGGCCGTGGAGGCGGCGAGGTCGTCGATCCGCTGCTTGCGGGTCTTGGGGTTGAGGGGGTTGGGCACCTCAGGTCACCTCGTCCGGATTCGGGGGTCGATCACGGCGTACGCGATGTCGACCAGCAGGTTGATGACGACGAAGGTGATGGCGAACATCAGCAGCAGCACCTGGAGCACTGCGTAGTCGCGGCGCTCGAACGACAGGGCCGTCGCCTCGCCGAGGCCGCCCCAGCTGAACACGCGCTCGGTGAGCACCGCGCCCACGAGCAGGCCGCCGGTCTGCAGGCCGATGGTCGTCACGACGGGCAGCAGCGCGTTGCGCAGGACGTGGCGACCGCGGATGACCCGCCGGGTCAAGCCCTTGGACTCCGCCGTGCGGACGTAGTCCTCGTCCATGACGTCGAGGACGGCGGCACGCGTGATGCGGAAGATCACCGCGAACGGGATCGTCGCCAGCGCCAGGCCCGGCAGGATCAGGTGCTTGATGGCGTCCCACGCGGAGTCCCACTCGCGGGTGAGCACGCCGTCGAGCACGAAGAACCCGGTCACGCGGGTCGCGTCGATGCCCGAGTCCTGGCGCCCGGAGACGGGCAGCCAGTGCAGCTGGATCGCGAAGAAGTACTTGAGCAGGAAGGCCAGGAAGAACACCGGCACGGCCACGCCGATCAGCGACCCGACCACCGAGAGGTTGTCGAACCACGACGCGCGCCGGCGCGCGGCCAGGTAGCCCAGCGGGATACCGACGATGATCGCCAGCACGATCGAGAAGAGCGCGAGCTCGATCGTGGCGGGGAACCGCTGCATGAAGATGTCGAACGCGTCGGTGCCGGCCTGCACCCCCGTGCTGGCTCCGAACTTGCCCTGCAGGGCCCGCTTCACGAACTCCCAGTACTGCACGTAGATCGGCTGGTCGAGGCCCAGGGCCTTCTCCAGCGCGGCCCGCCGGGCGGGGGTGGCCCGCTCGCCGAGCATGGCGGACACGGTGCCGCCGGGGAGGGACCGCAGCCAGAGGAAGACGAGCATCGAGAGCACGATGACCACCCCCACCATCTGGAGCAGTCGTCTGAGGATGAATCTGAGCACGGGGGGTCGATCTCCTTCAGTCGCGACTGTGGCCGTCCCAGCGATTCTGCTGGGACGGCCACAGTCTTAGGAAGAGCTGTCCGAGGTCAGTCCTCGGCTCACTTGCTGACGGTCACCGTCGAGAAGGTCTCCGCGGTGAGCGGGCTCGGGACGAGACCCTTCACCTTGTCGCTCACGACGAGGGCCGGCGGGGAGTGGCTGATCGCCAGGCCCGGCAGGTAGTCCTCCTGGATCTGCTGGTTGATCTTCTCGTAGGCGGCGGACCGCTGCCCCTCGTCGACGATCGAGTCGGCGGCTTCGAGGTCCTTCGTCAGCTGTGCGCCGTAGGACGTCGCGCTGGTGTGGAAGTCGTTCGCCTTGAGGTTGGAGAAGAACGTGCCGATGAAGTTGTCGGCCGAGTTGTAGTCACCGGTCCAGCCGAGCAGCCACGCGTCGTAGCCGCCGTTGTCGACGGTGTCGAGGTAACCACCGTTCCACGGCTTGGTGCTGACGTTGACCTTGATGCCGACCTTCTCGAGGTCACCGCGCAGGGCCTCGTAGATCTTCTGCGGGTTCGGCATGTAGGGCCGCGACACGTCGGAGGGGTAGGCGAAGTTGAGGGTCATGCCCTCGGCGCCGGCCTCCTTGAGGAGGCTCTTGGCCTTCTCCGGGTCGTACGGGTAGGCCTGCAGGCTCTTGTTGTAGCCCGCGACGGTCTCCGGCATGAACTGCGTCGCGACCATGGCGCCCTCGGGCAGCTGGGTCTTGACGAGCTGGTCGCGGTTCATGGCGTAGTAGAGCGCCTGACGGACCTTGAGGTCCTTGAGCTTGGGGTTCTTCGCCGGGTTCAGGCCGACGTAGAGGATGTTGAACGCCGGGCGGATCAGCAGCTGGTTGCCCGAGTCCTTCAGGCCCTTCCAGTCGGCCGGGTTCGGCAGGTCGTAGCCGTCGATGCTGCCGGCCTCGAGCTCCTGGCGACGGGTCGACTCGTCGGGGATGATCTTGAAGACGATCTTCTTGGTCTTCGGCTTCTCGCCCCAGTAGGAGTCGTTGGCGACGAGCGTGACCGTCTTGTTGGCCTCGTCGAACTTCTCGAGCTTGTAGGGGCCGGTGCCGACCGGGTTCTTGGAGTACGCCGGGTAGCCGAAGCCCTCACCCTGCTTGGTGACGTTGTTGGCGTCGCCCGCCTTGAGCGCCTTGGGCGACTGCATGGAGAACGAGTCCAGCGACAGGGCGGTGGGGAACTTCGAGGTGGGGCGGCTGATCTTGATGACGGCCGTCATGTCGTCCTTGGCCGTGCAGCCCTGGTAGAGGGCGTTCTTGGCGTCGGACTTGAACGAGCCCATCACGTCGGCCCAGTAGCCGGCGGGGCCACCCGCGGCGACCTCGTTCTGGTCGAACATGCGCTCGAAGTTGTAGCAGACGGCCGCCGCGTTGAACGGCTCGCCGTCCCAGAACTTGACGCCCTCGCGCAGCGTGAACGTCCACTCCTTGCCGTCCGAGGAGGCCTCCCACTTGGTGGCCAGCTCCGGCTCGATGTCGGCGGTCCCGGGCTTGATGCCGACCAGGCCCTCCATCATCTGCCGGGTGACCCGGAAGGTCTCGCCGTCGGTGGCGTAGAAGGGGTCGAAGAGCTCCGGGGCTCCGGCCGCGCCGAAGGTGATGGTGTCCTTGTTGTTGCTGCCGCTGCCCGACGAGCCGCTGCCGCTGTCCCGGTTGGACTGCGCGCAAGCAGCAAGGGTGAGGGCCAGCGTCGTCGCCAAGACGACCGGGGTCGCCTTCCGCGTGAGCTTCATGAATACCTCGCTTGGTGTGCGAACGTTGGTCGACCCGGTCGGGCGCCAAAGGTGGTGCTGGTGAAGCCGCCCGCAGGGGCGCGCCGAGGCGCAAACCTTCTACGGTTGGTCGCAGACCCTAGCGAGAAGTGCGGTGGGTGAACCCCCACGCCGCGGAAATTAACAAAAGTGAGACCCATGTCCGGAAGAGCCCAGCTGCCCCCCGTACGGGCCGTCGTCGGTGCCGCCCTGGTCGACGACCTGGAGGCGCCCACGAGGCTTCTCGGTGCGCGCCGTACGGAGCCCTCGGCCCTGGCGGGCGGCTGGGAGTTCCCGGGCGGGAAGGTCGACCCGGGCGAGTCTCCGCAGGAGGCGCTGCACCGCGAGCTCGGCGAGGAGCTCGGCGTGTCGGTGGTGCTCGGGGAGCAGCTGCCGGGCCCGCTGGAGGACGGCCGCTGGCCGTTGGGGGACGCCTACGCCATGACGGTCTGGTGGGCCGTCGTGGTGGACGGCGAGCCGGCGCCGCTGGAGGAGCACGACGAGGTGCGGTGGCTGACCGCGCAGGACCTGTACGGCGTGCCCTGGCTGGCCGCGGACCTCCCCATCGTGGACGCGGTCGCCGCCCGCCTGCGCTGAGCCTCGAACGAGCCCCCACCCCGGGTGGTCGGGAGCACGGCCAATTCCTGAGACAATGGTGCTCATGCCCATGAAGACCCGCGGTGACATCCGCAATGTCGCCATCGTTGCCCACGTCGACCACGGAAAGACCACGCTGGTCGACAAGATGCTCTGGGAGGCCGGCGCCTTCGGCGAGCACCAGCACGTCGACGAGCGCGCGATGGACTCCGGTGACCTCGAGCGGGAGAAGGGCATCACCATCCTGGCGAAGAACACCGCGATCCACTACGCCGGCAAGGCGGCCGCCGACGCGGGCCTGTCCGACGGCGCCACCATCAACATCATCGACACCCCCGGCCACGCCGACTTCGGTGGCGAGGTCGAGCGCGGCCTGTCGATGGTCGACGGTGTCGTGCTCCTCGTCGACGCGTCCGAGGGCCCGCTGCCGCAGACCCGCTTCGTGCTGCGCAAGGCGCTCGCGGCCAAGATGCCCGTCGTCCTGTGCATCAACAAGGTCGACCGCCCCGACTCGCGCATCGCCGAGGTCGTCGACGAGGTCTACGAGCTGTTCATGGACCTCGACGCCGACGAGCACCAGATCGAGTTCCCCATCGTCTACGCCTCCGCCAAGAACGGTCGCGCCTCGATGACCCGCCCGGACAACGGTGGCCTCCCGGACGCCGACAACCTCGAGGCCCTGTTCGCGACGATCCTGTCGACGATCCCCGCCCCGACGTACGACGACGAGGCGCCGCTGCAGGCCCACGTCACCAACCTCGACGCCTCCAACTTCCTCGGCCGCCTCGCGCTGCTGCGCGTGCACAACGGCACGATCAAGAAGGGCCAGCACGTCGCGTGGTGCAAGGTCGACGGCACGGTCGAGCGCGTCAAGATCACCGAGCTGCTCATGACCGAGGCGCTCGAGCGCAAGCCCGCCGAGTCGGCCGGCCCCGGCGACATCATCGCCATCGCCGGCATCCCCGAGATCATGATCGGCGAGACCCTGGCCGACGCGGAGAACCCCATCCCGCTGCCCGTCATCACCGTCGACGAGCCCGCCATCTCCATGACCATCGGCACCAACACCAGCCCCATGGTGGGCCGTGTGCGTGGGTCGAAGGTCACCGCGCGCATGGTCAAGGACCGCCTCGACAAGGAGCTCATCGGCAACGTGTCGCTGCGCGTCCTCAACACCGAGCGCCCCGATGCCTGGGAGGTCCAGGGCCGTGGCGAGCTGGCGCTCGCCATCCTCGTCGAGCAGATGCGCCGCGAGGGCTACGAGCTGACGGTCGGCAAGCCGCAGGTGGTCACCCGGGAGGTCGACGGCAAGACGCACGAGCCGGTCGAGCGCCTCACGATCGACACCCCCGAGGAGTTCCTCGGGCCGATCACGCAGATCATGGCCGCCCGCAAGGGCCGCATGGAGCAGATGACCAACCACGGCACCGGCTGGATCCGCATGGAGTTCCTCGTGCCGTCGCGCGGGCTCATCGGCTTCCGCACCGAGTTCCTCACCGAGACCCGCGGCACCGGCATCGCCCACCACGTCTTCGAGGACTACGAGCCGTGGTTCGGCCCGATCGTGACCCGCACCAGCGGCTCGCTCGTCTCGGACCGCACCGGCGTCGTCACGGCCTACGCCATGGTCAACCTCCAGGAGCGCGGCACGCTGTTCGTCGAGCCGACCACCGAGGTCTACGAGGGCATGATCATCGGCGAGAACTCCCGCGCCGACGACATGGACGTCAACATCACCAAGGAGAAGAAGCTCACCAACGTGCGCGCCTCCTCCTCCGACAACTTCGAGAAGATCGTGCCCCCGCGCAAGCTCAGCCTCGAGCAGTCGCTGGAGTTCTGCCGCGAGGACGAGTGCGTCGAGGTGACCCCGGAGGCCGTCCGCATCCGCAAGGTCGAGCTCGACCAGACCCTGCGCGCCCGCGCCGCTGCCCGGGCGCGCAACGCCTGACCTCGGACGGGTGCCGGTGCAGACCGACCACCGTCACAGGCCACCAGCGCGGCTGACCGCCGCGCTGGTGGTCCTCGTCGTCGCGGTGCTGGCGGCCGCCGGCTGCAGCCGGGGCTCGAAGGAGGAGGACGCCGGCGGCGTACCCGGCCGGCTGTCCGTGCTCTCCCTGGGGCCGGTCGCCACGTGGGACCCCCAGCGGCTCGCCACACCCCAGGACATCGCGTTCGCGGGGCGCACGTTCATCCGCACCCTGACCGCCCACCCGGCCGGCCCCGACGCCGCAGCCCGGCGCGAGGTGGTCGGTGACCTCGCCACCGACGCCGGCACCCACGACAAGACCCTCAAGGTCTGGTCCTTCACCCTGCGCGACGGGGTGACCTGGCAGGACGGGACGCCGGTCACGTGTGCCGACGTCAGCTACGGCGTCTCACGGTCCTTCGGCAAGCCGTTCGCCACCGAGGGCCTGAACTACCCCCTGGCCTACCTCGACATCCCGCGCAAGGCCGACGGGACCTCGACCTACACCGGTCCGTGGCAGGGTGCCGGCCAGGCGTCGTACGACAAGGCCGTGAGCTGCAAGGGCTCGACGGTGACCTTCCGGCTCAGCACGCCGATGGTGGACTTCAACCAGGTGGTGGCGCTGTCGGTCTTCGCACCGGTCAAGAAGGCCAACGACCGCGGGTCCAAGGACCCGTACGCGGTGTTCTCCAGCGGGCCCTACCAGCTCAAGGGCGGCTGGGACCCGAGCGCCGGCGGCACCTTCGTGCGCAACCCCCACTGGCAGCGGGCCTCGGACCCCATCCGCAAGGCGGGCCCCGACTCGGTGGAGTACGTCGAGGGCACGGAGTCGCAGACGGCCGTGCAGCAGGTCATCAACGACGAGGGCGACCGCAAGCAGGCCGTCACCCTCGACTCGGCCCCGCCGGCGATGCAGCAGCACGTGCTGTCCGACGACGGCCTGCGCCGCCGGGCCATCAACCCCACCGCGCAGTTCGTCGACTACCTCGCGCCGTCGACCGGGTCCGGGGTCATGCGCAGCCCCGAGGTGCGCAAGGCGCTCGCCCTGGCCACCAACCGGGAGGGCTACATCACCGCCCTCGGTGGCCCGAGCGCGGCCGAGCCCGCCTACAGCCTCATCGGTCCCGCCCTGCCGGGCCACAGCGACGCCGACGTCATCGGCGGCGGCCCCACGGGCGACACTGCCCGGGCCCGCACCGAGCTGGCGGCCTCCGGGCTGACGCTGCCGGTGAGGATCCGGGTGGCCTACCGCTCGACCCCGACCGCCGACAAGGCGATGGCCGCCCTGAGCAACGGGTGGGAGGACGCCGGCTTCTCCGTGCAGCTGCAGCCGGTCGAGAAGGACTACTTCGAGACCATGTCCCGCCCGGGGCAGGCCAAGCGCACCGACGTGTTCTGGGCCAACTGGGCGCCGGCGTGGCCCTCGGCCTCCACGGTCATCCCGCCCCTGTTCGACAGCCGGCTCAACCTCACCCCCAGCGGCACCGGCCGCGACCTCGGGGGCTTCGCCGACGCGGCCGTCGACCGGGAGATCAGCCGGATCTCCACCGTGGCCGACCCGGCGGCACAGGCCGCGGCGTGGGCCGAGCTGGACGCGCGCCTGGCGTCGCAGGGGGCCTTCGTGGCCCTCGCGCAACGGCGCTCGATGTTCGTCGCGGGCACGTCCGTGACCGGGCTGTCCGCCAACGAGGCGCTGGGCGGCTTCGTCGACCTCGCGACCGTGGGTGTGGGATAGGCAGGTGACCACCCCCGCCACCGAGGCCCGGCCGGCCCTGCTGCTCGTCCACGCCCACCCCGACGACGAGACCCTGACGACGGGCATCACCATGGCCCGCCACGTCCGCGACGGGCACCGGGTCCACGTGCTGACCTGCACCCTCGGGGAGGAGGGGGAGGTCATCCCGGCCGAGCTGCACCACCTCGACGCCCAGCACTCCGACGCGCTGGGTGCGCACCGGCGTGAGGAGCTGCGGGCCGCCATGGCCGCGCTCGGCGTGACCCACGAGGTGCTGGGGGAGGACCCCGCTGCCGGCCGGCTCTCGGTCTTCCGCGACTCCGGCATGGCGGGGGTCGACCTACCGCCCCGGCCCGACACGTTCGTCGGCGCCGACCTCGGTGCCGCTGCCGCCATGGTCGCCGACGTCCTACGCCGCGTGCGCCCCGCCGCCGTCGTCACCTACGACGAGCACGGAGGCTACCTCCACCCCGACCACGTGCAGACCCACCGGGTCACCTGCGCGGCCGTCGCCTCGCTGCCTGCCGACGAGCGTCCCCTGCTCTACGCGGTCCTCACGCCG
Organism: Phycicoccus sp. Soil748; assembly: GCF_001428025.1. Lineage (GTDB taxonomy): Bacteria > Actinomycetota > Actinomycetes > Actinomycetales > Dermatophilaceae > Pedococcus. Next base: position 107,926 of record NZ_LMSC01000007.1, read on the forward strand.
GCCTCGTGGGCGAGGGAGGACCGCGAGTGGCTGCGGGCGCACCCTCCGGCCGAGCCGTGGAGCCTGCCCGACCCCGATGGCGACTACCCGCCGTCGGTGGTCGACGACGCCGTGGTCACCCACGAGGTCGTGGAGCCCGGGCTCGTGGAGGCGCAGGCCGGGGCGCTGCGCCACCACGTCACCCAGGTGACCGTGGGCGCCGACGGACACACCTTCGCCCTGTCCAACGACATCGCGGCGCGGTTGTCCGGCCGCGAGGGCTTCGCCCTGCTCGACCCGGAGACGGGGCGCCCCGTTCCCGGAGTCGGCGGCGCTGGCGGCGACCCCGCCCCGGCCCGACGCACCCACCTGCTGGAGGAGTCCCTGTGAGCGACGCGGTCGACCGTGACCAGTTCCGCCTGGCCATGGGACGGTTCGCCACGGGCGTCACCGTCCTGACGACGCTGGCCGGCGGTCACGACCACGCCATGACCGCCAACGCCATCACCTCGGTGTCGATGGACCCGCTGCTCGTGCTCGTCTGCGTGGAGGTCGACGCCAGGTTCCACGACGCCGTGACGGAGGCAGGGGTCTGGGGCGTCAGCATCCTCGGCGCCGAGCAGCGCGCCGTCGCCCAGTGGCTCTCGACCCAGGGCCGGCCGCTTCACGGCCAGCTCGACCGGGTCGCGCACCACCGTGGAGGAGCGACGGGTGTCGCGCTCCTCGACGGTGCCCTCGCCACGATCGAGTGCCGGACGACGGACGTCCACCCCGCAGGTGACCACAGCATCGTGGTCGGCGAAGTAGTGTCCCTGACGAGCAACGAGCACCCGACGGCCGCGCTGGTCTACTACCGCAGCCGCTACGAGGTCCTGAGGTGATGGGAGTGGGCGTGAAGGAAGGCGGCTCCGCCGGGCTGAGGCTCGGTGTCGCGGTGGCGGTCCTGCTCGCGGGGTACCTCGGGCTGGCGTGGTTCCTCGGGCGGCACGTGCCTGCCAACACCTCCGTGGCGGGCGTGCCCATCGGCGGTATGGCGCCGGCCTCCGCCGAGAGGACGCTGCAGCGCGCGCTCGCGCCCAAGGAGAAGGCCAAGCTCACGCTGAGCGCCGGGGACAAGTCCGTGCAGCTCGACCCTGCCGCCGCCGGGCTCCGGTTCGACCTCGCCGGCACGGTCGACGGCCTGAGCGGGTTCAGCCTCAAGCCGGCCGACCTGTGGGACCGCCTCACCGGCGGCCAGGAGGAGCAGCTGAAGACCTCCGTCGACCGGCAGCAGCTCGAGAACGCCGTCAAGGGCGTCCAGCCCCGGCTCGAGACGCAGGCGGTGCAGGGCGGCATCACGTTCCCCTCGGGCAGGGTCTCGGTCGTGCGTCCCGTCGTGGGCCAGAAGCTCTCCGTGCCGGGCACCGCCGACGAGGTCGCCGCGCGCTGGCCCGCCAAGGGCGCCGTGGCCGCCAAGCTCGACACCCTGGCGCCGTCCGTGTCCGCCGACGAGGTCGTCCGGGCGGTGAAGGAGTTCGCGACGCCTGCAATGTCGGGACCGGTCACCATCGCCGTGGGGTCCAAGCGGTTCGCGCTCAAGCCCGCGCAGTACGCGCCGGCGATCGCCATGAAGCCGGGCGAGGACGGCCGCCTCGCGCCCGACGTCGACACCACCAAGCTGCTCGCCTCGGTCCACGCGGCGGCGGCCACCGCGGGCGTGGAGACCAGGGCACGGGACGCGAAGATCCTGTTCCGCGGCACGAAGCCCACCGTGGCGCCGGCCGTCACGGGGGTGGGCCTCGACGACAGGTCCGTCGTCGCCGCGTTCGTGCCCGCCCTGACCTCGGCCACGCGCACCGCCACGGTGAAGAGCACCGTGGTCCAGCCGAAGCTGACGACCGCGCAGGCGGTCAAGATCATGCCCAAGGAGGTCATCTCGACCTTCACGACCAACCTGCCGTACAACCCGCCGCGCACGGAGAACATCCAGATCGCCGCGCGGACGCTCAACGGCACCTACGTCGGCCCCGGCGAGCAGTTCAGCCTCAACAAGGTGCTGGGCCAGCGCACCGCCGCGAAGGGCTACAACGAGGCTCCGGTCATCGTCAACGGACGCCTGACGAAGGACTACGGCGGCGGCATCTCCCAGCTGTCCACCACGACCTTCAACGCCGCGTTCTTCTCCGGTGTGCGCATCGAACAGTACCTGCCGCACAGCTTCTACATCTCCCGCTACCCCGAGGGCCGCGAGGCGACCATCTCCTGGCCCGACGTCGACCAGAAGTGGACCAACGACACCGGCTACGGGATCCTCATCCAGGCCGTCGCCACGGACAAGACCGTCACGGTGACGTTCCACGGCACCAAGGTCTGGGACGTCGAGGCCGTGAAGGGCCCGCGCCGCAACGTGATCCAGCCCAAGCGCATCGTCGACGACAAGAAGGGCTGCGTCCCGCAGACGCCGACCCCCGGGTTCGACGTGACGGTCTCCAGGATCTTCAAGAAGGCGGGGAAGGTGGTCAAGACGTCGCAGTTCTCGACGCACTACATCCCCGAGGACGACGTCGTCTGCACCAACCCGTAAGGGTCAGCTGACGAGGTGGGCGTACGGGTCGGGGCGCTCGGACTCGCTGCGCAGCACGCAGAACTCGTTGCCCTCGGGGTCGAGCATGGTGACCCACCCGCCGCCGCCCTCGACCCGCAGGTCGGCGAACACCCGCGCGCCGAGGCCCAGCAGGCGCTCGACCTCCTCCTCCCGGGTCGCGTCGGTGGGGGAGAGGTCGAAGTGCAGCCGGTTCTTGACGACCTTGCCCTCGGGCACCTCGATGAACAGCACGCGCTGGCGCCCGTCACTCGAGAAGATCATGCACTCCTCGTGCCCCGGCAGGTTGGGGTCGCGCGGGTCCTCGCCGAACCCGAGCACCTGCCCCCACCAGACGGACTGGGCGTAGGCGTTGCTGGAGTCGACGGTGGTGTGGGAGATGCGTGACGTCATGGCTCCCACTGTCGTGGGCCGCCGCGGTCCGGCGCCAGCCCTTTACGACGATGCGTCCGGTGGGGTGGCGGGGCCCGGCTCCTGCGGCGAGGTCAGGTAGGCGTAGGAGGAGTGGTGGGCGAAGCCGAGCCGCTCGTAGAGGCGGATCGCCGTGGCGTTGTCGTGCTCCACCTGCAGGTGCAGGAGGCTGACCCCCTCGCGCAGGGCCGCGTCCGCCAGCCGCGCGGTCAGGTGCGCCGCGAGCCCGCGCCCGCGGTAGGCCGGGTCGGTCCAGACCGCGCCCAGCCCGGCCCAGCCGGCGCCGAACCCCAGCCGCGCCAACGCGATCGGGGTCGTCCCCGCGGCGTCACGCGCCCGCAGCCCGAGCTGCTGCGACAGCCCGCCGCCGGGCAGCACCGAGCCGAACAGCTGTCGGGGGCTGCCGGTGAGGACGCCCCGGGCCGTCTCCGGGTCGCTCCTGCGGGTGCCGTGGTAGGCCCGCAGCCACGCGTCGCCGGGCGTCGGCTCGATGGAGACGGACGGGCCGCCGGGGTCGGCAGCGGCGACCGTCGCCGCCGAGGCGGTCAGCACGAGGGTGAGGCTGCCGACGGTGTAGCCCCGGGCGAGCAACAGCGCACCGAGGGGGTCGTCGCCCACGTCGAAGCCCTCGGGCCCGGCGAGGGCGAGCTTCGCCGGGAGCTGCCGCGCGGCGTACCACTGCTCCACCCGCTCGACCGCTGCCTCGAGAGGCATGCCGGGGCTGCCCACGGGCACGGTGGAGTTGCCGCGCTGGGTGAACCCGCGCGACGCCCGCAGCGCCCAGTCGCCGAGCTGTTCGCGCTCGAGGGCGCCCCACGAGGGCACCACGGCGCCCTGGAGGTCCTCGATGGACGTGGCCAGGTGGGCAGCGCCCCGGCGAGAGGGCTTCGGCGGCACCTCCTTGGCAGCCACGACGCGGGCTCGCTCGATGCGCACCGGGCCCCTCGCCGTGAGCACCTCGAGGTGGGTGGCGTCGGTGCCGGTCAGGGTGCCGACGCTGTCCGTCAGGGTCGCGCCCGAGGCCGGGTCCGGCTGTGCCAACCGCCACCTGACCACGACACGTGACCCCGGGGGGAGGTTGCTGACGTCGGCCGACATGAGCCGCATAGTATGTGCGCCATGACGTACGTGATCGCCCAGCCTTGCGTTGACCTCAAGGACAAGGCCTGCATCGAAGAGTGCCCGGTCGACTGCATCTACGAAGGTGAGCGGTCCCTCTACATCCACCCCGACGAGTGCGTCGACTGCGGTGCGTGCGAGCCGGTCTGCCCCGTCGAGGCGATCTACTACGAGGACGACGTCCCCGAGCAGTGGGCCGACTACTACAAGGCCAACGTCGAGTTCTTCGACGACCTCGGCAGCCCCGGCGGCGCCGCCAAGCTCGGCCTCATCCCCAAGGACCACCCGATCATCGCGGACCTCCCCCCGCAGGAGCACGACGAGTGACGGTCCGCTCGCTTCCTGACTTTCCCTGGGACTCGCTCGCTCCGTACAAGGAGCGGGCGAGTTCTGTCTCCGGCGGGATCGTCGACCTGTCGGTCGGCACCCCGGTCGACCCGACCCCGGCGGTGGTGCAGGAGGCGCTGCGGTCGGCCGCGGACGCCCCCGGCTACCCGCTGACGTATGGCACCGCGCCGCTGCGGGAGGCCGTGGCGGCGTGGTTCGCCCGCCGGCGCGGGGTGCCGGACCTCGACCCGGACGGCGTGATGCCGACCATCGGGTCCAAGGAGCTCGTGGCCTGGCTGCCGACGCTGCTCGGCCTCGGCCAGGGGGACGTCGTCGGCTTCCCGGGCGTCGCCTACCCGACCTACGACGTCGGCGCCCGGCTCGCCGGCGCGACCCCGAAGGTCGTGGACGGCCTCGCGGCGCTCGGCCCGCTGACGCCCTCCACGACGCCAAAGCTGTTGTGGCTCAACAGTCCCAGCAACCCGACCGGTCGCGTTCTCGGCATCGAGCACCTGGCGAAGGTCGTCGCCTGGGCGCGCCAGCACGGCGTCGTGGTCGCCTCCGACGAGTGCTACGCCGAGCTCGACTGGCGCAAGGACTCGACCGAGCCGACGACCCCCAGCATCCTCGACCCCCGCGTGACCGGTGGGTCGCACCAGGGGCTGCTCGCCGTCTACTCGCTGAGCAAGCAGTCCAACCTCGCCGGCTACCGGGCGGCCTTCGTGGCCGGTGACGTCGCCCTGGTCCGGCAGCTGCTCGAGGTCCGCAAGCACGCAGGGATGATCGTGCCCTGGCCGGTGCAGCAGGCCCTCACCGCGGCGCTCGGTGACGACGCCCACGTGGCGGAGCAGAAGGCGCGGTACGCGGCGCGTCGCACCCGGCTGCGTACGGCCGTCGAGTCTTTCGGCCTGCGCGTCGACCACTCCGACGCGGGCCTCTACCTCTGGGCGACCCGGGGCGAGGACGCCTGGGCGACCATCGACGCCCTGTCCCGGCGCGGGATCCTGGCCGCCCCCGGGACCTTCTACGGACAGGCCGGCCGGGAGCACGTGCGGATCGCCCTCACCGCCACCGACGAGCGCATCGCGACCGCGGTGGAGCGCCTCCGCTCCTGACGGGCCCGTTTTCAGGCCCTGCGGGGTTCTGGGGTAGCGTCGAGCGTGCGCGAGGCACGCCGTGTGAAGGTGCCCGCCCAGGACACTGGAGGATGGTTACACATGAGCAAAGACGGATCCACTGGCGCCACGCTGAAGACGGGCGACAAGGAGATCGCCCTTCCACTGGTGAAGGCAGCAGAGGGCAACAACGGCTACGACATCAGCAAGCTGATGAAGGCGACCGGCAACACCACCCTCGACATCGGTTTCGTCAACACGGCCTCGTGCAACAGCGCCGTCACCTACATCGACGGTGACCAGGGCATCCTGCGCTACCGCGGCTACCCGATCGAGCAGCTGGCCGAGAAGTCGAGCTTCCTCGAGGTGTCCTACCTCCTCATCTACGGCGAGCTGCCGACGCAGGCCGAGCTCGACGACTTCGACCAGAAGATCCGTCGCCACACCCTGCTGCACGAGGACCTCAAGGCGTTCTTCAGCGGCTTCCCGCGCGACGCCCACCCGATGCCGGTGCTGTCCTCCGCGGTCTCCGCGCTCGGCACCTTCTACCAGGACAGCCTCGACCCGTTCGACAAGGAGCAGGTCGAGATCTCGACCGTGCGCCTGCTGGCCAAGCTGCCGACGATCGCGGCCTACGCCTACAAGAAGTCGGTCGGCCAGCCGTTCCTCTACCCCGACAACTCCCTGTCGGTCACCGAGAACTTCCTGCGCATGACGTTCGGCTTCCCGGCCGAGCCCTACGACCTCGACCCCGACATGGTCAAGGCGCTCGACCTCCTGCTGATCCTGCACGCCGACCACGAGCAGAACTGCTCCACCTCGACGGTGCGCCTCGTCGGCTCGGCGCAGGCCAACCTGTTCAACTCCGTCTCCGCCGGCATCCACGCGCTCTCGGGCCCGCTGCACGGCGGCGCCAACTCGGCGGTGCTGGAGATGCTCGACGGCATCGCCAAGAACGGCGGCGACGTCGACACCTTCGTCAAGAAGGTCAAGAACAAGGAGGACGGGGTCAAGCTGATGGGCTTCGGCCACCGGGTCTACAAGAACTACGACCCGCGCGCCGCGATCATCAAGAAGACCGCCGACACCATCATCAACAAGGACGGCGTCAAGGACCCGCTGCTCGACATCGCGCTCCAGCTCGAGCAGCGCGCGCTCGAGGACGACTACTTCGTGGAGCGCAAGCTCTACCCGAACGTCGACTTCTACACCGGCCTGATCTACAAGGCCATGGGCTTCCCGACGAAGATGTTCACCGTCCTGTTCGCCCTCGGCCGCCTCCCCGGCTGGATCGCCCAGTGGCGCGAGATGATCGAGGACCCGGAAACCAAGATCGGCCGCCCGCGCCAGATCTACACCGGCGCCACCGAGCGCGACTACGTGGACTTCAGCGCCCGCTGATCCCACGAGCACCCAGTACGCCGCGAGGCCCGGTTCCCCACGGAACCGGGCCTCGCGCCATACCCGCCCCGCCTCCGATGGTGGCAGGCCGGCTCGCGCTCCCCGCCGTCTTGCGCTCAGTGAGCGCAATGTGTCGGAATCCGTGCCCGTTGGCGACACTTCGCGCTCACTGAGCGCACGTCAGGTGAGCAGGCCCCGCAGCACGGCCAGCAGCTCTCGACGCGAGCGGGGGTCGTGCAGATCCGCAGCGGTGATGCGGATGACCTTCCAGCCCAGCGCCTCGAGCAGCCGGGTGCGGGCGATGTCGTGCTGCCACTGGCGTCGGTCGGTGCGGTGGTGGTCGCCCTCGTACTCCACCACCACCTTTGCGCTGCGCCACACGAAGTCTCCACGCGCGACGAACTGGCCGCCTTCGTCGCTGATGACCCCGTTGAGCTCGGGCTCCGGCAGGGACGCATCGGCGAAGACCAGCCTGGCCCGGGACTCCATCGGCGAGCCAGAGCCGACGCGCAACAGCGCGGCTGCCTGGCGCAGCGCTCGCACGCCACGGCGGACCTCCGTGCCCGCGGCGAGTGCGCGCAGGTCCGGCAGCAACGCGGGAACCCGCGCGACGAATGCGTCACCGGCGATCACGAGGTCGGTGCGCGAGATGCCGGGGAGCGACGCAAGGTCCGCCCAGGTCCATGCCTCTGACGTGACCCGGTGCCCACGCAGCTCGACCACCTCACGGTGCTCCAGGCCGCGGTGTCCCAACACGCCTGGCCGTCTCACCTGGGTCGCGGAGGTGGGTCGGCTCACGTGGAGCGGTTCGTCCAGGAACTCGCGCTTCGGCAGGGGCAGCCGGTAGAGCCGGGCAGCGGTCAGGTGGGACCAGGCCCACGGGTCTGGAAGGGTCAACGCCACCTGTCGGGCGCGCTGCTCGAGGTCGGTGGCAGCCACGAGGCTCCGCACGCCGCGGGTCGGGCGGTGGAGGTCTGTCCGCCGCAGCCTGCTGGCGGGCACGTCCAGGTCCCGCGCGTCCGCGACGCGGAAGGCTGCGTCGCGCAGGGAGGGCGGGAGCGGGGACAAGGCACGAGCCACACGGTCCAGCCTGACCGAGAGCCCAGCCCAAGGACCCGGGTTGTCCACACCCCCCGCTGAGTGAGCGCCAAGTGCCTGAATCGGGCCGCCATGGAGACACTTCGCGCTCACTGAACGCAGCGTGTTGAGCGCGGGGGAGCGGTACGGGTCAGCGCCGCGGGTCAGCGGGCGGCGGGGGTGGTGGCGAAGGTGACGGTCACGGTCGTGGCCGAGCCGCCCTTGGCCCTGGTCCAGGTCCAGCCCTCGGGGTCGCGCGTACGGGTCCACTGCCTGGCCCCGACGCGCACCTTCGTGACGCCGTACTGCGACGCCTTGGCGACGGCGTACGAGCCGGCGGTCCAGGCGCCGCGCTCACTGCCGGCGCGCACGGTGAGCGTGCGCCCGCTGACGGTGGCCTTGGTGCCGAGCTCCTTGGAGAGGGCATCGCGCAGGGCGCTCGGGGTGCCCTGGCCGGCTTGGTCGAGCCGGCACCCGAGGCCACCGGGGGAGTGGCCGCTGAGCGCGGAGGCCATGATGCGGCCCTCCTGCTCGTGGTCGGCGTAGGCCTCGGGGTAGGCCGAGCGCTGCACCTTCTGGGCGATCTCGGTGATGCGCATCTGCTCGTAGCCGTCGATCTTCACCAGCGCGTCGTAGAACTTGTTCGTGGCGTAGACCGGGTCGAGGATCTGCTTCTCGGTGCCCCAGCCCTGGCTCGGCCGCTGCTGGAACAGCCCGACGGAGTCGCGGTCGCCGTAGGTGAGGTTGCGGAGCTTGGACTCCTGGAGCGCCGTGGCGATCGCGATGGTGCCCGCCCGCGCGGGCAGGCCGCGTTTCTCCGCGATGGCCACCATCGTGGCCGCGTACGCGGTCTGGCTGGGGTCGAAGTCCACGCTCGTACCCAGCGCGGTGGCCTGGCAGCGGGGGCCGCCGAGGTTGTGCACCACGCCGCGCACGCCGACCCAGCCGGCGAACACGAGCCCTGCCGCGAAGAGCAGCAGGACGAGCCGGGTGACCAGGCGCCGGGTCCTCGACGGGGTCGACTGCTCGGCGAGGACCACCCCCCGCCTGGTGCGTGCCACGGCTAGTCGTTCGCGTGGAGTGCCGAGTTGAGGACGATGCCGTGCCCGTCGCGGGCCTTGGCCTCGACGGTGCCGCTCACCGAGTTGCGGATGAACAGCAGGTTGTCCTGGCCGGAGAGCTCGCGGGCCTTGACGACCCGGCCGTCGGCCAGGGTCACCTTGGTGCCGGCGGTGAGGTAGAGCCCGGCCTCGACGACGCAGTCGTCCCCGAGCGCGATGCCCAGGCCCGACTCCGCGCCGAGCAGGCAGCGCTCTCCGACGCGGACGCGCTCGGTGCCACCGCCGGAGAGGGTGCCCATGGTGGACGCGCCGCCACCGATGTCGGACCCGTCGCCGACGACGACGCCCTGGGAGATGCGGCCCTCGACCATGGAGCTACCCAGGGTGCCGGCGTTGTAGTTGACGAAACCCTCGTGCATCACGGTGGTGCCGGGGGCGAGGTGGGCGCCGAGCCGCACGCGGTCGGCGTCGGCGATGCGGACTCCTGCGGGCACGACGTAGTCGACCATGCGCGGGAACTTGTCGATCCCGAGCACGTTGACCGGCCCGCGGGCACGCAGGCGGGCGCGGGTCAGCTCGAAGCCGTCGACCGCGCAGGGGCCCTGGGTGGTCCAGACGACGTTGGCGAGGGCGCCGAAGATGCCGTCGAGGTTGATGCTGTTGGGCTCGACGAGGCAGTGCGAGAGCAGGTGCAGGCGCAGGTAGGCGTCGCTGGCGCCGGCCGGTGCGGCATCGAGGTCGACCTCGACGTCGACGACCTCACGCCGGACGCGGCGCACCTCGTCCTCGCCCGCCAGGGCCTCGAGCTCGGCCGGGGCAGCCGCGCCATCCGGTCGCGCGCCCAGCGTCGGCTGCGGGAACCACGTGTCGAGGACGGTCCCGTCGTCGGTCGTCGTCGCCAGTCCGAAACCCCACGCGCTGCGCCCACTGCTCATGGCGACCAGCCTAGGGGAGCAGAGGGGCCGACCCTGACGCTGGATAGGCTCACGGCATGGCGAACGACCTGGACGACAACCGCACGCACGAGGCCGCTCCGGGCGACCCCGCCCCCCTCGACCTGACCGCCGACGTCGTCAGCCTCACCGCTGCCCTGTGCGACATCGAGTCGGTCAGCCGGGACGAGCAGCGGGTCTGCGACGCCATCGAGTCAGCGCTCGAGCCGCTCGAGCACCTCACCGTCACCCGCATCGGCAACACCCTCGTGGCGCGCACCGAGCTCGGCCGCGACGAGCGCGTCGTCCTCGCCGGCCACATCGACACGGTGCCGCTGACGGTCGACCCGCCCAACCTGCCCACCCACCGCGAGGGCGACGACCTGTGGGGCCGCGGGACCGTCGACATGAAGGGCGGTGTCGCCGTGCAGCTCAAGGCCGCCCTGGTCGCAGAGCCCAGCCGCGACCTCACCTTCGTCTTCTACGAGGGCGAGGAGATCGACAGCGAGTACAACGGGCTTCTCCACATCCAGCAGCAGCGCCCCGACCTCATCGAGGACGCCGACTTCGCGGTGCTGCTCGAGCCGACGGGCTCCATCGTCGAGGGCGGCTGCAAGGGCACCCTGCGGGCCGAGGTCGTCACCAAGGGCATCGCCGCCCACAGCGCGCGACCCTGGAACGGGCACAACGCCATCCACGACGCCGCCGAGGTCCTGGCGCGGCTCGCGGAGTACCAGCCGGAGACGGTCGTGGTCGACGGCCTGGAGTACCGCGAGGCGATGAACGCCGTGGGCATCACCGGTGGCATCGCGGGGAACGTCATCCCCGACCGGTGCGTGGTGACGGTCAACTACCGCTACGCGCCCGACAAGTCCGAGGACGACGCGGCGGCCCTGGTCGACCAGCTGTTCAGCGGGTTCGTCGTCACCATCAAGGACAACGCAGGAGGTGCGCGCCCGGGACTCGACCTGCCGGCGGCACAGGGGTTCGTCGCGGCGCTGGGCGTCGACGTCGTCGCCAAGCAGGGCTGGACCGACGTGGCCCGCTTCGCCGCCATGGGCGTGCCGGCGGTGAACTTCGGACCCGGTGACCCCAACCTCGCCCACCACGACGAGGAGCGCTGCCCGGTCCCGCAGCTGGAGTCGGCAGAGGCGGCCCTGCTGCGCTGGCTCGCGTAGGTTGGCGCGCGTGAGCGACAAGCCCGAGCAGACCCGTACGGCCGGCGCGACCGAGCAGCCGGTCGAGGCGGGGAGCCCCGTCCGACCGCACGACTTCGACTACCACACGGGCCCGGTGACCCTGCGCGGCTCGCGCGTCCCGGCGAGCACGACCGACCAGCGCCTTCTCGACAGCCGCGGGTCCACCGAGTGGCTGCACACGGACCCGTGGCGGGTCATGCGCATCCAGAGCGAGTTCGTCGAGGGCTTCGGCGCGCTGGCCGAGCTCGGACCGGCGGTGAGCGTCTTCGGCTCGGCGCGCACGGAGCCCGGCACGGCCTACTACGAGCTCGGCACCGAGCTGGGGCGTGCCCTGGTCGAGGCGGGGTATGCCGTCATCACCGGCGGTGGGCCCGGCGCGATGGAGGCGGCGAACCGGGGTGCCATCGAGGCCGGCGGCGCCTCGGTCGGGCTCGGGATCGAGCTCCCCTTCGAGCAGGGGCTCAACGAGCACGTCAACCTCGGCGTCAACTTCCGCTACTTCTTCGCCCGCAAGACGATGTTCGTCAAGTACGCGCGCGGGTTCATCGTGCTGCCCGGCGGATTCGGGACCCTGGACGAGCTGTTCGAGGCGGTGACGCTCGTGCAGACGCGCAAGGTCACGTCGTTCCCGATCGTCCTCATCGGCACCGAGTACTGGGGTGGGCTGTTCGACTGGCTGCGCGGCGCGGTCCTGGAGGCGGGCACCGTCAACGCCAAGGACATCGACCTGCTCCACCTCACCGACGACGTGGCTGAGGCCGTCCGCATCGTCACCCTCGCCGACGAGGAAGTCACCGCCAGACGACCCGAGTGAGCCATGGACTGCGGCCGTGGTCCTGGCGGATGATGGTCAGGTGACCATCTCGCCGCTGCCGAGGCATGGTGACGTCGTCGTCGGACGGGACGTCGCCGGTCGCACGCTGCGCGTCTCGGGGCACCCGGAGTCCGGGCGGGTGGTGCTGTCGATCTGGCAGGACGGCGTCTGCCGGGCCACGGTGCGCCTGCTGCCCGAGGACGTGCCCGCCGTGGTCGAGATGCTCGCGCGCAGCGCCGTCGCGCACGCCGACTCCGACGACGAACCGGCGCTGGGGCTCGACACCGCAGGCTGATCCCCGGCTGGCCTCGACCTCCCGCTCCCCGGCGCTGGTCTCCCGCTGCTCGTGTGGCCACGCACCGCGGGGTGGATAGGAAGTCCTGAGGAACTCGTGCGACGATCACCTGCGTGATCTGGGTCCTGTTCATCGCCGTCGCCGTCCTGCTGGTGGGGGGATTCGCCGCGCTCGTGACCGGCCGGCTGCACTACGACCCGCTCGCCGAGGCGACCACGACCCAGAGCGAGCCCCACCTGCCCGACGGCTTCGCGGCCGACGAGATCTCCGCGCTGCGCTTCGACACCGCGCTGCGCGGCTACCGCATGGACCAGGTCGACACGGTCCTCGACCGGCTGCAGGACCGCATCGCCGAGCTGGAGCAGCGCGTGGCCGAGCCGCAGGAGCGCCTCGAAGCGCCTCACGACGGCACCGACGCGCTGCGCTGACACCATGGCCGCCCTCCACCTGGTCCGCGAGACCTCCGCGACCCCCGCGCAGGTCTGGGACGTCGTCGCCGCGTTCGACGGGTACGGCGCGTGGATGCCCATGACGCGCATGGTCACCGACGAGGGGCAGCCCCGCGTGGGGTGGGGCTTCGCCGGCCTCACCGGTCTCGGCCGCCTGGCCTTCTCCGACTCGATGCTCGTGACCCGCTGGGACCCGCCGGCCGACGGCACCACAGGCGTCTTCCGCGTCGTCAAGACGGGACGGCTGCTCGGCGGCTGGGCGGAGGTCACGGTGTCGCCGAGGGAGGACGGTGGCTCGCGGCTCGACTGGGTGGAGGACGTCGTCGTGCGGCCGCTGCCCTTCAAGCGCTTCTTCGACCCGCTGCTCGACCGCGCGAGCGCCTGGCTCTACGGCCGCGCCATCGACGCGATGCTGGTGCGGGCGGCGTCCCGCCGGATCCCGCGGTGACCGGCCTCTCCACCGGTGCGGACGGGCTCACCCGCTGCGCGTGGGCCGGTGCGACGCCGGACTACCTCGTCTACCACGACAACGAGTGGGGCGTACCCGTCCACGGTGAGCAGGCGCTGTACGAGCGCCTCACCCTCGAGGCGTTCCAGTCCGGCCTGTCGTGGCTGACGATCCTGCGCAAGCGCGAGGCCTTCCGAGCCGCGTTCGCCGGCTTCGACGCCGAGGTCGTCGCGCGCTTCGACGAGCGCGACCGCGAGCGGTTGATGGCCGACGCGGGCATCGTGCGCAACCGCCTCAAGGTCGACGCCGCCATCCGCAACGCCGCTGCCGTCCTGGCCCTGCGCGAGCAGGGCGGGCTCGACGCCTTCATCTGGTCGCACGCGCCCGCGGATCACCAGCCACCGCGCTCGGTGGCGGAGCTGCGCGCGACCTCCCCGGAGAGCATCGCGCTCGCCAAGGGCCTCAAGAAGGCCGGGTTCGTCTTCGTCGGCCCCACGACGATGTATGCCGCGATGCAGGCGTGCGGCCTCGTCGACGACCACCTGGCCGGGTGCCACCGCGCGGCAGTCCTGGGCAGCGGGACGGCCGGCGAGCGGTCATGATGCGCACCCTCACCGCGAGGGTGGCCGTGACCTACCTGGGACTGCGGGCGGTGTCGGCGCTGCTGCTGCTGCTCGCCAGCCGAGACCAGGTCGTCATGCCGGACTGGACCGGCCCGAGCGTCGAGTTCATCGACATGACGGTGCTGTGGGACGGCAGCTGGTACCGCCACGTCGCCGAGCACGGGTACCCCACCGTGCTACCGGTCGACCCGGCCAGCGGGCACGTGGCCCAGAACGCCTGGGCGTTCTACCCGCTGTTCCCGCTGCTGTCGCGGATGCTCATGGGCGTCACCGGGCTGGGGTTCCCGGCCGTGGCCTCGACACTGGCCCTGCTGTGCGGACTGGGGGCAGCCGTCCTCATGGCGCGTCTGCTCGCCGACCGGGTCGGGCCGGCGGTCGCGCTCGGGGCGGTGGCCGTGTGGGCGGCGTTCCCGGCGTCGGTCTCGCTCCAGCTGGCCTACACCGAGTCGATGGCGATGCTCGTGCTCTGCGGACTCCTGTGGGCGGTGATGCGCCGGAGCTGGGGTGTGGTGGCCGTGCTGGCGCTGGTCCTCGGGCTGACGCGCCCCATCGCCGTCCCCGTCGTGGCGGTCGTCGCCGTCGCGGCCTGGCTGCGCTGGCGGTCGCGGGAGCGGGACCCGCTGCGCCGGGGCGAGCTCCTCGCCATGGGCGCGGCCCTTGCCACCTCCTGCCTGGCGGCCGTGCTGTGGCCGCTGGTCGCCTGGTACGTCACAGGCTCCCGCACCGCGTACACCGACACCATGGCGTCCTGGCGGGTAGGCAACCACATCGAACCGCTCAAGCCGTGGCTGGGCATGTCGCAGTGGGCCTTCCGCGACTTCGAGGGGGCGGCGGTCTTCGGCCCCGTCGGCCTTGCCGCGCTCGTGACGACCATCCTGGTGCTCACCTGCGGTCCCTGGGCCACGCGGCTCGGGCCGGAGCTGCGCACCTGGTGCCTCGCCTACCCTGCCTACCTCGCGCTCGTGCTGGACCCCTTCACCAGCATCTTCCGCTACGCGCTGCCCCTGTTCCCCCTCGTCGCCGTCGTGCTGGGCGGGGGATGGGTCACCCGGACCGCGCGCTGGCTGTGGGTGCGCGTCGGGGTGCTGGTCGCGCTCGGCGTGGTGGGCCAGGCGGCGTGGATCTGGAAGCTGCTCGTCTACCACCCCCCAGCGGACTACCCGCCGTGACCGCCCCCACCGCTCCTGCCGGTCTCGGCGGTCGCCGTCTGCCCTCGCTGCTGACCTCCGACGGACGCAGCGCCGCCGCCGGGTGGGCTCTGCGCCGACCCGTCGTGTTCCTCGTGCTCTGGTACGCCGTGACCCGGGTCCTCGTGCTCCTCGCCATGTGGGTGGCCGCGACGTGGTTCCAGACGCCTGCCGGGGTGGGCCACCTGCACCCGTCGGTGGGCGACATCCTCGAGAGCTGGGACAGCGTCTGGTACCGGCGCATCGCGACCGGCGGCTACCCGGTGCCACTGCCGGCCGACCCCGAGACCGGGCTGCTCACCTACAGCGCCTGGGCCTTCTACCCGGCGTTCCCCATGCTCGTGCGGGTCCTCATGTGGACCGGCCTGCCGTTCGAGCTCGCCGCCGTCGCGCTCAACCTGGTGCTCGGCGCCGCCTGCACGGTGCTGGTCTGGAAGTGCTTCAACTTCGCCCTGCACGCAGCGCCCCAGCCGGCGCGTGAGCGCCTCGCGCTCGTGGCCGGCCTGCTGTGGTGCCTGTACCCCGCCACGGCCATCCTCGTCATGCCCTACACCGAGGCGCTCGCGGGCGCCCTCATCGCGCTCTCGCTGCTGCTGCTCATGCGGCGCAGCTACGCCCTGGTCGCGGTCGTGGCCATCGCCCTCGGCTTCACCCGGGCCGCGGCCCCGGCGATCGCCTGCGCGGCGATCGCCCACCTGGTGCTGCGCTGGCGCGAGGACCGCGCCGCGGGGACCCGGCCCCTCGGTGGGCAGCGCACCTCGGCCGTCGCCATGCTGGCGGCCACGGCCGCCTCCTCGCTCGCGTGGCCCGTGGCGGTCGGCCTCGCCAGCGGCCTGCCCATGGCCTTCTTCGACGTGCAGGCGGCCTGGGGGCAGAAACCGGAGTCGGGCCCCTTCGTGCTCTGGCTCGCCTGGGCCTGGGACGCGCACGGCGTCGTCGGCGTGGCCGTCCTCGTCGGACTCGTCGCGACCTACATCGCCCTCATCCTCGGCCGCCACGGCAGGTGGCTGGCCATCGAGCTGCGGGTGTGGGCGCTGGCCTACCCCCTCTACCTGCTCGCCGTGGTCCGGCCCATCACCAGCATGTGGCGGTTCCTGCTGCTCGACTTCCCGATCGCCGCGCTCGTCGCGTCGGTGGCGATGCGCACGTCCACGGGGGCCTCGGTGGTGCCGCACTGGCGCCGGCGGGTGGGGCTGGTGGCGCTGGCCCTGCTCGCGGGGCAGCTGTGGTTCACCTGCACCCTGCTCACCTACGTGCCGTGGGCCGCGACCCCGCCCTGACCTGGCCCGGCCCCGTCAACTCCCGCTGAAGACCGGCTTCTCCTTGGCCAGGAACGCCGCGACCGCCGCCTTGTGGTCAGCGCTCGCGCCCGTGCGAGCCATGTACTCCGCCTCCTGCGCCAGCGACGCGGTCAGGTCGTGCCCCGCGCTGAACGCGACCGCGCGGCGGATCGAGCCGTAGGCCAGCGTGGGGCCCTGGGCGAGCGTGGTGGCGAGCTCGGTGACCGTCGCCTCGAGGTCCTCCGCCGCGACGACCCTGGTCACGAGGCCGAGGGAGAGGCACTCGTCGGCGGGGACGGTGCGCGGGAGGAGCAGCAGCTCCTTCGCGCGGGCCGGCCCGACGAGCCGCTGCAGGGTCCAGGAGGATCCGGAGTCGCACGACAGGGCGATGCCCGCGAAGGCGAGGTTGAACCCGGCCGTGTCGACCATGACCCGGAAGTCCGCCGCCATCGCGAACGCCGCCCCGGCGCCGGCGGCCACCCCGTTGACCGCGGCCACGACGGGCTTGTCCATCGTGGTGAGGAGCTCGACGACCGGGTTGTAGTGCTCGGGCACGGTGCGCCACAGCGACTCGTCGTCGGCCTGCTGTAGGCGGATGTGCTCGCGCAGGTCCTGCCCGACGCAGAACGCCCGACCGGTGCCGGTGAGCACGACGCAGCGCACCTGCGGGTCGTCCGCGACCTCGGTGAGGGCGGCCAGCAGGGCCTCCTTGGTGGGGGTGTCCAGGGAGTTCATCGCGTCGGGCCGGTTGAGGCGCACGGTGGCGACCGCCCCGGCCCGCTCGACGACCACGGGGTCCTGCGCGGTGGGCTGGTCGGCGGGTTGCGGCGATGCGGGGGTCTGCGTCATGGCGCCATCATGCCCTGCCGCAGGTCAGCGCCCCGGGACGGATTTCGCCTGCGGGCCCCTTCACGGGATAATGGAGCAAATCTGGCACGCACGGGGCGGAACTCAAGCACTGGCGTGGACCCGCGTGCCCAGCAGCAGACCACGCCATACGGAAGGGACAGACCCATGGCGGCAATGAAGCCGAGGACTGGCGACGGCCCGCTCGAGGTGACCAAGGAAGGTCGCGGCATCGTGCTGCGCATGCCCCTCGAGGGTGGCGGTCGTCTCGTGGTCGAGATGACGCCGGACGAGGTCCGGGCGCTGGGCGACGCCATCGACAACTGCGAGGGCCTCAAGTAGGGCTGCTTCCCCACCTGTTCGAGGACCCCCACCGGCCGACGCCGGTGGGGGTCCTCGCACCTCCGGGCACCTGCCGGAGCGACCCCGCTCCGTACACGGCCACGACCCCGGTGGGTAGGGTCGCCCTCGTGCCCACCCCGCAGCTGACCGACCCCGCCACCAGCCGGTGGTCCGTGCTCCCCGACGCCCTCGGCGACGTGCTCGCGGACCTCGACCCGACCGACCTGCTGCTCGCGGTCCCCGTCCCGGACGACGGCCTGCGCCAGGACGAGCGGGCCGGTGCCGCCCTGGCGCTCGTGGGCCTCGCCGCTGCCGATGTCGAGGCGGCCCACGAGCCCTCGTCCGAGGCCGGGGCGACGACACGCATCCCTCTCGTACCCGGTGAGCGCGCCGCGCGCGCGGTGTTCCTGGTCGGCGTTGGCAAGGGCACGGCCGCGGACCTGCGGACGGCCGGGGCAGCGCTGGGTCGCGCGGGCAGGGGACGGGCCGACCTGGTCGTGGCCGTCGGCGCGCTGGCCCAGGAGCCCGAGTCCGCTGGCGCGCTCGCCGAGGGGATCGCCCTGGGCGGCTACACCTCGCCGCGCTGGCTCTCCGAGGGCACGACGCCCTCCAAGCCCCCGGCCTCGGCCGTGACCCTCGTGGGTGCGGTGGACGAGCGGGCCGTCCTGCGCGCGGTGGCGCGGGCCCGGGCCACGATGCTGGCCCGCAACCTCGCGGTCGTTCCCTCCAACACCAAGAACCCCGCCTGGATGGCCGCCCAGGCACGAGCCATCGGTCGCCGCACGGGGCTCGAGGTCAAGGTCTGGTCCGACCGCGACCTGCGCGCCGAGGGTTTCGGCGGCCTGCTCGCCGTGGGTGCCGGATCGGTGACCCCGCCGCGCCTCGTGCAGCTCTCGTACGCCCCGCAGGCGGCCACCGCTGCCACTCCGCACGTGGTGCTCGTGGGCAAGGGCATCACCTTCGACACCGGTGGCCTCGACATCAAGCCGGCCGAGGGCATGCTGGCGATGAAGACCGACATGTCCGGCTCCGCCGTCGTCCTCGCGGTCCTCGCGGCCTGCCGGGAGCTCGACGTGCCGGTCCGCGTGACCGGACTGCTCGCCCTCGCCGAGAACGCCGTGGGCGGCGCCGCCTACCGCCCCTCCGACGTGGTCACCATGTACGGCGGGCGCACGGTCGAGATCGGGAACACCGACGCCGAGGGCCGCATGGTCATGGCCGACGCGCTGGCCTACGCCGACGCGCACCTCGACCCCGACGTGCTGCTCGACATCGCGACCCTCACCGGGGCGGCCCGCGTCGCCCTGGGCCGCACGATGGCGCCGGTCTACGCGACCGACGGCGGCCTCGGCGAGGCCCTCGTCGCCGCCGGACGCGCGACCGGGGAGCTGCTGTGGCCGTTCCCCCTGGTCGAGGACTACCGCCCCTCGCTGGACAGCCCCGTCGCCGACGTCAACCACATCGCGGGCACTCCCGTCGGCGCCGGCTCGATCACGGCAGCATTGTTCCTGCGCGAGTTCGTGGGCGAGCGTCGCTGGGCGCACCTCGACATCGCCGGGGTGGGACGCTCCGACGTCGACCGCGGGCTCCTCACCAAGGGCGGGACGGGCTTCGGTGCCCGCCTGCTGCTCACCTGGCTGGAGGAGATGGCATGAACGCGGGATACGGGTTGTCGGTGCGCTGGTCGCTGGAGGACGCACCCTCCGACGTGGCGACCTCGCTGCGGGACTACGTCGTGGGCACGTCGATGGCGAACTTCATGTTCCTCGACGGCCTCGCCTTCAAGACGTGGCGCATGGTCGAGGGCGAATGGTTCGAGGGCACCTACGTGTTCGACCAGCAGGTCTACCGCGACGACTTCCTCGAGGAGTTCGCCCGGACGGCGGCGGACTCGGCGGGCAGCTCGATCATCGGGTCGGCCCCCATCCTGATGGAGCCGTTCGAGGTCGTCGCGATCGCCGAGGGGCCCGAGCGGTTCCGCCGCGGCCCCGGCCCCGGCACGGCCTGAGGCTGCGCCGCCCGAGGCTCAGGCCGGGTCTGGAACGGGTGCCTCAGCGCTTGACGGCGGCGAGCACGCCGTCGCCGACGGGCAGCAGCGCGGGCACGAGGCGCTCGTCGTCGCGCAGCTTCTTGCCCAGGTCGCGCAGCACCGTGGTCTGCGGGTCGCGGGAGGCCGGGTCGGCGACCTTGTCGTGCCAGAGCATGTTGTCCAGGACGAGGACACCGCCGGAGCGCAGCAGCCGGATGGCGTGCTCGACGTACTGGGGGTACTCGGCCTTGTCGCCGTCGACGACGACCATGTCGTAGGCGCCGTCGGTCATGCGGGGGAGGACGTCGAGCGCGCGGCCGGTGATGACGCGGGTCCGCTGGTGGGCGATGCCCGCCTCGGCGTACGCCTTCTTGGCGACGCCCTGGTGCTCGGCCTCGACGTCGATCGTGGTGAGGATCCCGTCCTCGGGCATGCCCTGCAGCATCCACAGGCCGGAGGTGCCGGCACCGGTGCCGATCTCGACGACCGACCGGGCCTTCGCTGCCGCCGCGAGCAGCCGCAGCAGCACCCCGGCGCCGTTGCCGACGGGGGTCGCCCCGAGCTCCTCGCCACGGCGGCGGGCGCCCTCGATGACCTCGTTCTCGGCGACGAACTCCTCGGCGTACGCCCAGCTGGCCGGCTTCTGTGCACTCATGCGGGAAACCCTACTGCCGCGGGCCCACCGCACCGTGCGCACGACGTACAGGAAACAATCAGGTTGGTGGGGAACCATTCACACCGTCCGGTCGTCTGGACCGGATGCATGTGGTGAGCGCCGTCAGGCGCCCGACGGAGGTGAGGGACGTGACCGCGACCGACACGATCGGCCCGGCCCGAGGGGATGTCCACGGTGATGTCCGGGGTGACGTCCAGGAGGCCCCCGCGTGGGTCCCCCCCACGTGGGAGGAGATCGTCGAGCAGCACTCCGCGCGCGTCTACCGCCTCGCCTACCGGCTGACCGGCAACCCGCACGACGCCGAGGACCTCACCCACGACGTGTTCATCCGCGTCTTCCGGTCGCTGCACAGCTACCAGCCGGGCACGTTCGAGGGCTGGCTGCACCGCATCACCACCAACGTCTTCCTCGACAAGATGCGCCGCAAGCAGCGGATCCGCTTCGACGCCCTGTCCGACGAGAGCGCCGCCCGCCTGCCCACCCGTGAGGCGGGCCCCGAGGCCGCGTACGACGCCACCCACTTCGACGACGACGTGCAGCGCGCGCTCGACGCCCTGTCACCCGACTTCCGCGCCGCCGTGGTGCTGTGCGACATCGAGGGCCTGTCCTACGAGGAGATCGCGGCCACCCTGGGCGTCAAGCTCGGTACGGTGCGCTCGCGCATCCACCGCGGCCGCGCCCAGCTGCGCGAGGCCCTGGCCCACCGCGACCCCTCGCTCGCCCGTCCGGCCCTCGACGTCGACCGCACCCCGGCCCCCCGGCGCCGGCTCCCGGTCATCGGCCGAGCGGTGCCGGGGTCGCGGTGAGCCGGCTCGGGCTGCCCGGAGCCGCCAGTCGCTGCCTCGGGGCCGACCTGACCGCCTACGCCGACCGCACGCTGGACGCCGCCACGCTGCTGCGGTGGGACCGGCACGTCGTGGCCTGCGCCTGCTGCCGCGCCGCCGTCGAGGACGAGCGGCGGGTGCTCGCCGCGCTGCGCTCACCCTCCGCCTCACGCGTCCCCGGTGACCTGCGGGGCATGCTGCTGGCGATGGGCGCCGAGCTGTCGGCGTCGTCCCCGGCGGACGACCGGCCTGACGCGGGCCCGGCGGTGCGCCGCCCGGCCGTGCCCCCGGTGCCCGTCGCGCCCGTACGGGTCGTGGACCGGGGTGCGCCGGCCCTTCACCGCTCCGCCCGCCGCGCGACCGTGTTCGCCGGACTCGCGGCGGGAGCCACCGCCGCCGCGGCCTGGAGCCTGGTCGTGACCGGTGGCGGGGTGGCGTCGCCCGCTCCCACCGTCACCCCCGGCACCGTGCAGCCCGTCAGGCCCGCCGGCCCGGTGTTCGCCACCGCCGTCTTCACCGTCCCCGGCCTCGGGGCGCGCTCAACCCCCGGCCGCAGCACCACGTCCGCCCCCGGCGTGGGCACTGCGCGGTTCGGTTCGGCACAATCGACGCCATGAGCGACGAGCGGGACCCGGCCACCGACACCCCCGGCCCCGACCAGCGGAGGGTCCCCGAGGGCGGGGAGTGGTCCGGCACGCAGGGGTCTGCGGCACAGGGGTCTGCGGCACGCGAGTCTGCGGCACACGAGTCTGCGGCACACGAGCCGGCCGCGCCACGCGAGGACGTGCAGTGGCACGAGGACCAGCACGCGTCGCAGCCGTGGGACCCGTGGGCCCCGCCGCCCGCCGAGGCCGCCCAGCCCGTCGACCAGACCCAGCCGGTCGCTGCCGACCACACGCAGCCCGTCGACCAGACCCAGCCGGTCGCTGCCGACCACACGCAGCCCGTCGACCTGTCGCACACCCAGGAGATCTCGGGTGCTCCGGGGGTCGGCGCTCCCCGGCACGGGACGCCGCACCACGAAGACGCCCCGCACCACGACGCCCCGACGGCCTGGGCCCACGAGCCGACCGGCTGGCCCGGTGACCAGGCCGCGCACGGCGGTCGGGCCCCGCTCGGGAGCTCGCCGGTGCCCGGCGCCCAGACCGACCCCGGAAACCACAGCCACCCGTCTGCAGCCGCGGCGGGGCAGGCGGCCGGCGTGCCGACCGCCGCAGCCCACGGCGGGTGGGACCCCATCACGGCCGACCACGCCGACGGCGGGTACGGCGGCCAGCGGGCCCGGTGGGCCGGCGACCACCCCGTACCGGCCACCGCCCCCCATCAGAAGGGACCGGGCTGGGGCGCGCTCGTGGCCGTCGCCGCTGTCGCGGCGCTCGTCGCGGCCACGCTCGGTGGCATGTTCGGCGGCTGGCTCGGCGCCACCGACCGGCTCGGCTTCGGCCGCCTGGACCGCACGCCGACCTCGATCCCGTCCGCGGGCGCGGGCGCCACGGCGCGGCCCGAGGGGTCCATCGCCAACATCGCGGCCAAGGCGCTGCCCAGCGTCGTGACCATCAAGGTCAAGGGCGCCGACGGCGCAGGCACGGGGTCGGGGTTCGTCCTCGACCGTGACGGCCACATCATCACCAACAACCACGTGGTCGCCAGCGCAGCCGACGGCGGCACGATCAAGGTCGAGCTCTCCAACGGCACCGAGATCAGCGCGACGATCGTGGGCCGGGACGGCTCCTACGACCTCGCCGTCCTCAAGACCTCCCGCACCGACCTGCAGCCCCTGGTCATGGGGTCGTCCAAGGACGTCGTCGTCGGCGACCAGGTCATCGCGGTCGGGGCGCCGCTCGGCCTGGAGTCCAGTGTCACGTCCGGCATCGTCAGCGCGCTCGACCGCCCGGTGAGCCCCGGCGGTGACGGCGACCAGCAGTCGTTCATCAACGCGATCCAGACCGATGCGGCCATCAACCCCGGCAACAGCGGCGGCCCGCTGCTGGACATGCAGGGCCACGTCATCGGCATCAACTCCGCGATCGCCCGCATCCCCGGCTCGAGCGACAGCCAGTCCGGCAACATCGGCGTCGGCTTCTCGATCCCCAGCGACCAGGTCGTCAAGACCGCCCAGCAGCTCATCAAGACCGGCAAGGCCGAGCACCCGGTCATCGGCGTCATCCTCGACCGGCAGTACACCGGCGAGGGCGTCAAGATCCTCGAGTCCGCGTCCGGCGGCAGTGGCAACCCGGTCACACCCAACGGCCCGGCCGGCAAGGCGGGGGTCAAGCCCGGTGACGTGATCGTCGAGTTCGACGGCAGGCCGGTCAACGACCCCGACGACCTCGTGGTCGCGATCCGCGCCAAGAGCGTCGGTGACAGGGTGTCGATGAAGGTGCGCCGCGGGAGTGAGACGATCAGTGTGACGGTCACCCTGACCGGCACCTCGGGCAGCTAGGACGGAGCACTGTGCTTGACGTCAACGGGTGGGAGTTCGTCGCCCTGATCGTGCTCGCCGTGGTCATCCTCGGCCCCGAGCGGCTGCCCGAGTACGCCGCGAAGCTGGGCCGCTTCGTCCGCCAGGCCCGCGCGATGGCCGAGGGCGCGAAGGGGCAGCTGCGCGAGCAGATGGGTCCCGAGTTCGACGACATCAACTGGAAGCAGTACGACCCGCGGCAGTACGACCCGCGCCGGATCGTCCGCGAGGCGCTGTTCGACCCGCCCCCGGACGCCGAGGAGGCCGGGGTGCCGACCCCGGCGGTGGTCGCCCACGACCCCGCGCTGGCGACGCCGTACGACGAGGACGCGACCTAGCCGGTCCTCAGCGGCCGACGGGCGAGAGGCCGAGCGAGCGCCCGGCCAGTCCGCGCGAGCGGGTGGCGAGGCCGCGCGCGATGCCCCGCAGGGCCACGCCGGCGGCGGAGTCGGGGTTGCGCAGCACGACGGGCAGGCCCTCGTCGGCGCCCTCACGCAGGTTGGTGTCGAGCGGGATCTGGCCCAGCAGCGGCACGTCGGCGCCCACCGCGCGGGTGAGCGACTCGGAAACACGCTGGCCGCCGCCCGAGCCGAAGATCTCCTGGCGCGAGCCGTCGGGCAGCTCGAGCCACGACATGTTCTCGATGACGCCGACGATCCGCTGGTGCGTCTGCAGGGCGATCGACCCGGCGCGCTCGGCGACCTCGGCGGCGGCCTGCTGCGGGGTGGTCACCACGAGGATCTCGGCGCCGGGGATGAGCTGGGCCACCGAGATCGCGATGTCACCGGTGCCGGGCGGCAGGTCGAGGAGCAGGACGTCGAGGTCGCCCCAGAACACGTCGCCGAGGAACTGCTGCAGCGCCCGGTGGAGCATGGGGCCGCGCCACACGACGGGCTGGTTGCCGGGGACGAACATGCCGATCGAGATGACCTTCACGTCGTGGCTCACCGGCGGCAGGATCATGTCGTCGACCTGCGTCGGGCGGTGCTCGACGCCGAGCATGCGCGGGACCGAGAACCCGTACACGTCGGCGTCCACGACGCCCACGCGCAGGCCGGAGGCGGCGAGCGAGGCCGCGAGGTTGACGGTGACCGAGGACTTGCCGACGCCACCCTTGCCGGACGCCACGGCGTACACGCGGGTGAGGCTGCCGGGCTTGGCGAAGGGGATCTCGCGCTCGGCGGTGCCACCGCGCAGCTGGGTGCGCAGGGCGGTGCGCTGCTCGTCGCTCATGACGCCGAGGTCGACCTTCACGCCGGTGACGCCGGGCACGGCGGCCAGCGCGCGGGTGGTGTCCTTGGTGAGCGTGTCCTTCATCGGGCAGCCCGACACGGTGAGCAGGATCGTGACGGCGACGCGGCCGGCCTCGTCGACCGTGCAGCTCTCCACCATCCCGAGCTCGGTGACCGGCTTGCGGATCTCCGGGTCGATGACCGTGGCCAGGGCTTGGTGGAGGGCCTCGTCGGTCACTGGGGCTGCGGGGTGGGACATGCCCCCATGCTAGGTCGCGGGCAGGTCGCGCGAAGAACCGGTGCCGCCGGCAGCGCTGTCGTCCTCGTCACTGCGCTGGCGCACCTCGAGCCCGCGGTCCTCCATCTCCTCGAGCAGGCTGCGCAGCTCGGAGCGGACGAAGTCGCGGGTCGCGGTGTCGCGCATGGCCAGCCGCAGCGCCGCGACCTCGCGGGTCAGGAACTCGGTGTCGGCGAGGTTGCGCTCGTCCCGCGCGCGGTCCTGCTCCAGGGCCACGCGGTCGCGGTCGGCCTGGCGGTTCTGCGCGAGCAGGATCAGGGGCGCGGCGTACGACGCCTGCAGGCTCAGCATGAGCGTGAGGAAGATGAACGCGTAGGGGTCCCAGCGCAGGTCGGCTGGACCGACGGCGTTCCAGCCGATCCACAGGACCACGAACGCGGTCATGTAGATGAGGAAGCGCGGTGTGCCCATGAAGCGGGCGAAGCGCTCGCTCCAGACGCCGAAGGTCTCCTGGTTGACGGATGGGCGGGGCAGCAGGGTGCGGCGCGTCTCGCGCGGCTGGTCGAGCCGGGCGACGGCGCGGCCGGGGCGCTGGTCAGCCACGGGTCACCTCGTGCCGCTCCTCGCGCCAGTCGTCGGGGAGGATGTGGTCGAGCACGTCGTCGACGGTGACCGCGCCGACCAGCCGGCCGTCCGCGTCGACGACCGGGACGCCGACGAGGTTGTAGGTCGCGAGCATGCGCGTGACCTGGCCGAGCGGGGCGTCGGCCGTGAGGGGCTCGATCTCCTTGTCGAGGATGCCGCCGATGGAGCCGTGCGGGGGCTCGCGCAGCAGGCGCTGGATGTGCACCATGCCGAGGTACTTGCCCGTCGGCGTCTCGTGCGGTGCGCGGCAGACGTAGATGGTGGAGGCCAGGGAGGGGGAGAGCTCGACCCGACGGACGACGGCGAGGGCCTCGGCGATCGACGCCTCCGGCCCCAGGATCACCGGCTCGGTGGTCATCATGCCGCCGGCCGACTCCTCGTCGTAGGTCAGCAGGCGGCGCAGGTCGGCGGCCTCGTCGGGCTCCATGAGCTGGAGCAGCTCCTCCTGCTTCTCCGTCGTGAGGTTGTGCAGCAGGTCGGTGGCGTCGTCGGGCTCCATGGCCTCGAGCACGTCGGCGGCGCGCTCGACGGGCAGCGAGTCGAGGATCTCCACCTGGTCGTCCTCGGGCAGCTCCTCGAGGACGTCGGCCAGCTTGTCGTCGTCCATCGCCTCGGCCACCTCGGCCCGGCGCTTGGGGGACAGGTCGTGGATGACGTCGGCGAGGTCGGCGGACTTGAGGTCGTCGTAGGTCTCGAGCAGCAGCGCCGCCGACTGGCCGCTGGAGGACTGGTGGATGCCGCTGACGTCCTCGACGGGGACCAGCACCGTCGCTCCACGACGCCGGCGGAACGGCCCGAGGCTGCCACGGCCGGGACCGCCCTGGCGGACGAAGACCTTGGAGATGGACCAGTCGCGGCTGCGCTCCTGCTCGATGGCGACGTCCTCGACCGTCGCGGCGTACGGCCCCTCGGGGTCGGCCACGGTCACCGGGCGCTCGAGGATCTCGGCCATGACCAGGACCTCGTTGGTGCGCTGCTCGAAGCGGCGCATGTTGACCAGGCCGGTGGTGATGACCTGGCCGCCGTCGACGGAGGTCACCCTCGTCATGGGCACGAAGACGCGACGTCGGCCGGGCACCTCCACGACGAGGCCGATGACGCGGGGACGTCGCCGGGAGGCGCCGAACGTCACCACGACGTCGCGGACGCGACCCACCTGGTCGCCGAGCGGGTCGAACACGCTCAGGCTCGTCAGGCGGCCCACGAAGACACGCGACGGAGTGCTCACGCCGCAAGGCTATCCGGCTGGTCAGTCCCCGGCAGGGAGGTGGCTGCCGCGACGGCGGCGCGGGCGTCCACGCCAGTGCCACGGGCGCCAGTGGGAGGTCGTCGCGTCGGACGGCGGGACAGGTGCGGCCCCTGACCCCGCGCCGTACGAGCCAGGTGCCTCGAGCGGCGCCCCGAAGGGGGTGACGGCGCGGACGGTGCACTCGCGCGACCAGCGCTCGACCACGTCGTCGGTGGCGTTGAGGCGCCCGGCCTTGAGCGCCTCGGTGGCCGCGGCCCACTGCTCGTCCTGCGGGCCGACCTCGCGCACGCTGGCGTTGACGGTCAGGAGCCGGCCACCGTTGTGCTTGCTGCGCAGCACCAGCACGACCTCGGCAGGCAGCCACGGCAGCGTCTGCTCGCCCGGGCCCGAGACGACGTAGACGGTGTCGTCGGCCCACGCGTGCCAGAACGGCCAGGCGCGGTCGCCGGGCGGTTGCACCCACATCAGGCCGGACTTGGCGGCAGCCTCCGCGAAGAGCGCGGTGACGTTGAGCTGGGTGACCGCTGCCGGGCCCGCGCTCGCGTCAGCGGGGGTCGCGCCGGCCACGGCCGGGGCGGCGCCGGGCCCCTCGCTGGCGGTGTCGGTCACACGTGAACTGTGTCATAACCGCCCCGGCTGCGTCGCTGCTAGCGTCGCCGCGTGCGCAGCCCCAAGGACTTCTTCCGACCCCTGGCCGTGGGCGCTCCCGCCCCCCTCACGCAGGTGCCCGCGAGGCCCTCCCGGGTGATCCACTTCTTCGACCCGGGCAACGAGAAGATGGCGGCGAAGGTGCCTGCCATGGTGGGCACGGTCGACGTCCTGCTCGGCAACCTCGAGGACGCCGTCAAGGCCGACCGCAAGGTCGCGGCGCGCGAGGGGCTCGTGGCGATCGCCAAGGCCACCGACTTCGGCGACTCCACCCAGCTGTGGACCCGGGTCAACAGCCTCGACAGCCCCTGGGTGCTCGACGACCTCACCACCCTGGTCACCGAGATCGGCGACAAGCTCGACGTCATCATGGTGCCCAAGGTGCAGGGCCCGGAGGACATCCACTACGTCGACCGCCTGCTGGCCCAGCTCGAGGCCAAGGCGGGCCTGACCCGGCCGATCCTCGTGCACGCCATCCTCGAGACCGCCCGCGGCGTCGCCAACGTCGAGCAGATCGCCGGGGCGAGCCCGCGCATGCAGGGCATCTCCCTCGGACCCGCCGACCTCGCGGCCGACCGCCGGATGAAGACGACGCGCGTGGGCGGCGGCCACCCTGCCTACCTCGTGCGCCAGGACCCGCCCGCCGGCGTCGACGACGCGGTCCACGCGTCGCGGGCCACCTACCAGCAGGACCTGTGGCACTACACGATCGCCCGCATGGTCGACGCCTGCGCGATGCACGGGATCTTCCCCTACTACGGCCCGTTCGGGGACATCGCCGACGTCGTCGCCTGCGAGGACCAGTTCCGCAACGCCTTCCTGCTCGGCTGCGTCGGCACGTGGTCGCTGCACCCGGTGCAGGTCGAGATCGCCAAGCGGGTGTTCAGCCCCTCACCGGAGGACGTGGCGCACGCGCGTCGCGTGGTCGAGGCCATGGGTGACGGGACCGGCGCGGTGATGCTCGACGGCAAGATGGAGGACGACGCCTCCCTCAAGCAGTGCCTGGTCATGCTCGAGCTCGCGGAGCGGCTCGCCGCGCTCGACCCCGAGCTCGCGCAGGCGTACTCCGCGCAGTCGCCCCAGCCTGCGGGCGGGGGTGCGTGATGGGTGATCCCCACGGCTCGCAGGAGCAGGCGGCCTACCGTCCGCGGAGGTCCGTGCTCTACATGCCGGCGTCCAACGAGCGCGCGCTCGAGAAGGCCAAGTCACTGCCGGTCGACGCCCTGATCCTCGACCTCGAGGATGCCGTGGCCCCGGATGCAAAGGTGGAGGCGCGCGAGAACGCCTGTGCTGCAGCACGATCGGGTGACTACGGCCGGCGCGAGGTGACCATCAGGGTCAACGGCAGCGGCACCCAGTGGCACGAGGACGACCTGCGCGCGGTGTGCGCGGCCGGACCGGACGCCGTCGTGGTGCCCAAGGTCGGGTCCGCCGACGAGGTCCGTCGGCTCGTCGGGGCGATGGAGGCGGCGGGCGCGCCCGCGCACACCGAGCTCTGGGCCATGGTCGAGACCCCGCGGGCGATGCTGCACTGCGAGGAGATCGCCGCCGCGTCCGACCGCCTGACCGTCCTGGTCATGGGCACCAACGACCTGGCCAAGGAGCTGCGGGCGGAGCACGTGCCCGGCCGGCAGCCGCTGCTCGCGGGCCTCGGCCTCTGCCTGCTGGCCGCCCGGGCCACCGGCAAGGCCATCCTCGACGGCGTCTACAACGACGTCCGCGACGCCGATGGTTTCGCCGCCGAGTGCCGCCAGGGCCGGGAGCTCGGGTTCGACGGCAAGACGCTCGTCCACCCGGGTCAGGTCGAGGCCTGCAACGAGGTCTTCGCTCCCAGCCCCGAGGCCGTCGAGGAGGCCCGCGGCCTGCTCGCCGCCTGGGAGGCCGGCGCCGGGGCCGGGGTCGTGGTGCACCGGGGCCGGATGGTCGAGGCGCTGCACGTCGACACCGCCAGCCGGGTCCTGGCCGTCCACGAGGCCATCACCGGGGGCGCCTCGAACGGTTGAGGAATCAACCGGGAGATCGAGGCAACCTTTCTCGTCCCCACCGCGTCTGGGTGGTTGCGGTCGTCCTCGGGGGGAGGGCGGCCGCACCATGCTTTCCGGCCCGGACCGCGTCCCGCCGGGTCTTGCAGCGCCCCGCCAGGTCTCGGGTCGGCAACGAGGCGGGTTTCGCGACAACCAGTTTGCGTGCTGGTGCGTCACCATGAGTGAGGTTCCGTACGGGCGGGGGAGTCCCCGCGTGCGCTGACGAGAGGGACACCATGCACCAGAAGCGGCTTCGCTCGACCACCGTCCTCGCGGCGGGGGTGCTCGCGGCGGTCACCGCGCTCTCCGGGTGCGGCGGCCTGTCCCTCGGGGGGAGCGCCTCCTCGAGCACCGGCGCCGCCCCGGCGTCGTCCACCTCGGCGCCGTCCCCCACGAGCGAGGCGCCGACGGTGACTGCACCCAGCACCTCCAGCAGCGGGACGAGCACGGCGCCCACCACCTCCGCACCCAGCCCCAGCACCTCCAGGCCGACGCCGAAGCCGAGCCCGTCCAAGCCCGCCCCCACACCGACCACCCCGAAGCCCAAGCCGACCCCGGTCGAGGGCGACACGCTCCACGTCGGCGACACCGGCCCCTACGTCCGGTCGGTGCAGCAGCGGCTCAGCGACCTCGGCTACTGGAACGGCACCCCCGACGGCCAGTACGGCGGGCTCACCGCCCAGGCCGTCATGGCGCTGCAGAAGGCGGCCGGCCTGGGACGCGACGGCGTCTACGGACCCTCCACCCGCCAGGCGCTGAAGGCCGGTGTGCGGCCCGTCTCCCGCATCGGCGGCACGGGCATCGAGATCGACAAGGCCCGGCAGCTGCTCCTGGTCGTCCGGGGTGGTGCGGTCACCATGGTCCTCAACACCAGCACCGGCAGCGGCCAGCCCTACACGAGCGGCGGCGTCGAGTACACGGCCACGACGCCGGTCGGTACCTACTCGGTCTTCCGCTCGGTCGACCACCTCGACAAGGGGCCCCTCGGCGACCTGTGGCGCCCGCGCTACTTCAACGGCGGCATCGCTGTCCACGGCGCCGGGTCGGTGCCCGGGTACCCGGCGTCCCACGGCTGCGCCCGCGTCACCAACGCGGCGATGGACATGATCTGGGCGACCAACACCATGCCGATCGGGAGTCGCGTCGTCGTCTACTGACGACCCTTCGCCGTTCTGGCATGGCTCGAGCTCCCTACTGGCGCAATGTCTTCGCGATCCACTCGAGCTGCGGCCCGGCGTGGTCGCGCCAGTAGGTCGCGGTGTGGCCGCCCTCGTCGAAGGTCGGTCTCGCCGACGGCAAGGCCCTGGCGAAGGCCCGGTTGCCGGGGACGAACGGGTCGGACCGCCCGCAGTCCAGCCGCACCGGTATGCGGGAGAGCACGTCGGTGCGCCGGAACACGTCGTGGGCGATGAAGTCCTCGCGGTCGTCGAAGGCGCCGGGTGCGCTGAGCCCGGCGTCGGTCCACAGCGCCGCGCTCTCCGCGACGACGGCACCGACCCGGTCCGGGCCGAGCTGCGAGGCGAGCAGCAGCGACCCGTACCCGCCCATGGACCACCCGAGGAAGGCGACCTTGCCGGACCAACCGGTGAGCTCGTGCAGCATCGGCAGGAAGTCGTCGACGACCATGGCGCCGGTGTCGACGCCCGCCCGCCTGGCGTGCCAGTAGTAGTCGCCGCCGTCCACTGCGGCGACGGCGAGGCCGGTGTCCTGGACGTGCTCGTCGAGGCCCACGATGCGAAAGGCGTGGCTGGCGTCCCCACCCTTGCCGTGCAGGACGACGACGAGGGGGTGCTGGTCGTCGCGCCCCTCGGTGGGCGTGGCGAGCTGCCAGTGGACGTCCCGTCCGGGCCAGTGGCGGCTGTGCAGCGTGCCGGACCGTCGCCCGGGCTGGGGACCGGCGCACGCCGCCAGCGAGAGCGCGCTGCCGGCAGCGGCTCCCGCCGCCCCCAGCAGCACCCCCCGCCGGCTCACCGTCGCCATGCCGCGAGCCTAACCGGGGCTACCAGCGCGACGTGGCCTCCGCGACCAGGTCGCCGAGCAGCTCGCCCTCGTCGACCGGCAGCCCGCGCGTCACGAACCAGCGGCACATGTTGCCCACGTCGCGCTCGAGGAACTCGAACCCGCGGGGGTTGCCGATGATGTCGACGATCTGCGGCCAGTCGATGATGACCAGGCGCTCGCCGTCGAGCAGCACGTTGTAGGGCGACAGGTCGCCGTGGGTCCAGCCCTGCCGGGCGAGCAGCACCATGGCGCGGCGCAGCTGCTCGAAGAGCTCGGCCAGCAGGTCCGGCGCCGGCCGGGCCTGGGCCAGCCGTGGCGCGGCGACGCCGTCGGTGCCGACCAGCTCCATGAGCATCTCGCGGTCGCTCAGCTGCACCGGGTAGGGCACCGGGAGGCCGAGCTCCCACAGCGTGCCGAGGGCCGCGAACTCCGCTGCGGCCCACTGCCCGGACAGCAGCTCGCGACCGAACTCGGTACGTCGCGCCATGGCCCGCATCTCGCGGCTGCGGCGGACGCGTCGGCCCTCCTGGTAGCCGGCGTCCCGGTGGAACATGCGGTGCTCGCCGGTGCGGTAGCGCTTGGCGGCGAGGTGGCTGTCCAGGGCGGGCTCGCTCGTGCCGTCGGGCACCCAGCGGCGCACGACGTGGACGTCGGCCTCCTTGCCGGTCTTGATCACGCCGAGGTCGGCCTCGACGGCACGGAGGGCGGTGATGACCCAGTCGGGCCGGGGTTTCGGACCGTGCGTGGCACCGTCCCAGCTCGACCAGCGCTCGCCCTCGGGCGGTGCGTCAGGAAGGCTGTCGAACGAGAACTCGGTGTTCTCCTGTGAAGCGTGCAACGGAAGACTCCATCGTGGAAGGGGTGTGGGCGCGAGGGCAGCCCGGGACCGTCATGGACATGTCGCCCCTCCTTCTGTTCGATGTGGTCTCCCCTTCAGGGGAGTCGTGCCGCGGCCTGTGGCGCGGCGTGCGCTGCCATGGTGGCAGCCGTGACGTGACGCTCGCTACCGAATAAACCCTGTGCAGCACGCACCACGTGGCGCCGGGTCCGCGGGTGGGCAGGCTCACACGCCTGGCCGGTACCCACCGCAGGGGGCACTCGGCATACTCGCCAGCATGTCCCGACTCCAGACGACCGACGGCCTCACCGACGAGCAGACCGAGCTGGTCAAGCTCGTGCGGGAGTTCGTCGACGAGCAGATCATCCCGGTGGCGCAGGAGCTCGAGCACGCCGACGAGTACCCCGAGAAGATCGTCGAGGGCATGAAGGAGATGGGGATCTTCGGGCTCATGATCCCCGAGGAGTACGGCGGCCTGGGGGAGTCACTGCTGACCTACGCGCTGGTGGTGGAGGAGATCGCGCGCGGCTGGATGTCGGTCAGCGGCATCATCAACACCCACTTCATCGTCGCCTACATGCTGCTGCAGCACGGCACCGAGGAGCAGAAGCAGCGCTACCTGCCGCGCATGGCCACCGGCGAGGTGCGCGGCGCGTTCTCGATGAGCGAGCCGGGCCTGGGGTCCGACGTCGCGGCCATCAAGACGAAGGCGGTCAAGGGCGCCGGCGAGGGCCCTGACACCGAGTGGACGCTGACCGGCCAGAAGATGTGGCTGACCAACGGCGGCAGCTCGAACCTCGTTGCGGTGCTGGTGAAGACGGACCTCGGCGCCGACTCGGTGTACAAGAACATGACGACCTTCCTGGTCGAGAAGGAGCCCGGGTTCGGCGAGACCGCCCAGGGCGTCACCGTCCCCGGGAAGATCGAGAAGATGGGCTACAAGGGCGTCGACACGACCGAGCTCGTCCTCGACGGCCACCGCACCACCTCGGCCAAGATCCTCGGCGGCGAGCCCGGCAAGGGCTTCTACCAGATGATGGACGGCGTCGAGGTGGGCCGCGTCAACGTCGCCGCCCGCGCCTGCGGTGTCTCCATGCGGGCGTTCGAGCTCGGCATCACCTACGCCCAGCAGCGCGAGGCGTTCGGCAAGAAGATCGCGCAGCACCAGGGCATCCTGTTCCGCCTCGCCGACATGGCGACCAAGGTCGAGGCCAGCCACCAGATGATGGTCAAGGCAGCCCGGCTCAAGGACGCCGGGGAGCGCAACGACCTGGAGGCAGGCATGGCCAAGTACCTCGCGGCCGAGAACTGCGCCGACGTCGTCGAGCAGTCGTTCCGCATCCACGGCGGCTACGGCTACTCCAAGGAGTACGAGATCGAGCGCCTCTACCGCGAGGCCCCGATGCTGCTCATCGGTGAGGGCACGGCCGAGATCCAGAAGATGATCATCGGCCGACGGCTGCTCGAGGACTTCGCCCTCAAGGGGTGAGCAGCGCCCTCGAGGGGTGAGCAGCGCCGACAGGACGGGATCGTGCAGCGCGCTCCCAGCGGGTTTTGACACACTGGGGTCATGAGCACGCAGCCGAACGCCCTGAGCCGCTCCCGCGCCGTCCTCGCGCTGGAGTACCCGATGTCCCTGGGTCGCTACGACACCTACGACAAGGCACAGTTCGCGGTCGACTACCTGTCCGACCACGAGTTCCCCGTCCAGAACGTCCTCATCGTCGGCACCGACCTCAAGCAGCTCGAGCGTGTCACCGGCCGGCTCACCCGGGGCCGTGCAGCCATCGGCGGCATCATCTCCGGCGCCTGGCTCGGCCTGTTCGTCGGCCTGATCTTCTCCCTGCTCGACACCTCGAGCTCGGCCGGCCTCTCCAGCATCCTCGCCACCGTCGCGTTCGGCGCCCTCTTCGGCCTCGTCTGGAGCCTGCTCGGCTACCAGCTCACCCGTGGCCCGCGTGACTTCACCTCCGTCACCCAGGTCGTGGCCACGCAGTACGAGGTGCTCGTCGAGCACAAGTTCGCCGCCCAGGCGCGTGAGCTGCTCACCCAGATGGACCCCATGGCGGCCGCGCAGGCGCAGGCCCAGGCGAACCTCGACGCCGCGCGTCGCGCCCAGGCCGAGCAGGAGCACCCGCCCACCCCCTGAACCCGGGGCAGCCCGGTCCTACGTCGACAGCCGTAGGCAAGCCGACGCCACCGGGAGCACACTGCTAGTTGGCATCCGCCAAGCTGTCCCGCAGTCCCGCTCTCAGGGGGCCCCATGGCCCGGCCCGCCGACGACCTCGTCGACCCCGTCCCGCAGGACGACGCGCCCGTGCCCCCCGAGACGCCTTCCCAGGCCCTGGGTGAGGCCCTGCGCGAGACCCAGGACCAGCTCGCGGCCACGAGCGAGATCCTGACGGTCCTCTCGACCTCCGCCACGTCGCCCGAGGAGGTGTTCGACGCGATCGTCGGCCGGGCGAGGCAGCTGTGCGACGCCGACGCCGCGCAGATCCAGGTCGTCGAGGGCGGCGAGTTCCTCCTGGTCCGCTCGGCCGGCACGACCCCCGAGTACGTCGAGGTGGTGACCAGGGTGCGCCCCAGCGTCCGGACGAGGGCCACACTCGTCGGCCGGGTCGCCCTGGACCGCGCCCCGCAGCAGATCACCGACGTGCTCGCCGACCCCGAGTACTCGGGCTCGGAGTACCAGCACGTGGGCGGCTTCCGCACGATCATGGGGGTGCCGATGCTCGTCGACGACGAGGTCGTCGGGGTGCTGTCGGTGTGGCGGCGCACGGTGGCCCCGTTCGACGAGCAGGACGAAGCGGTCCTCCTCACGTTCGCGGCCCAGGCTGCGCTGGCGCTGCGGACCGTGGAGCTCGTCCACGCGGTGCAGGAGAGCGGTGACCAGCTGGCGCGCAAGGTCGAGCAGCTCGAGGCGCTGGCGGAGGTCGGGCAGGCCATCAGCTCGACCCTGGACCCCGACGAGGTGCTCGGCACGATAGTGCTGCACGCCGTCGAGCTCTCCGGCGCCGACGGGGGCTCGCTGATGGAGTACGACGAGGAGTCCGGCCTGTTCCGCGTGCGCACCGCCTACGGCACCGACCCGGGCACCATCACCGCGCTCAAGGGCACGCGGATCCACCTCGACGAGACCGTCGTGGGCAGCGCCGCGCGGTCGGGGACCGCCATCCAGGTGCCGGACCTCGCCGACATCGAGCTCGACCCCCACCTGCGGGTGCTGCACGACGCCGGGTGGCGCTCGCTGGTCGCGATCCCCCTGACGCACTCCGGCCGGACGGTTGGGGTGCTCGTGGTGCGCCGCAAGTCGACAGGGGCGTTCAGCGACGAGACCTGCGACATGCTGTCCGCCTTCGCGAGCCAGTCGGCCGTGGCGCTCGTCAACGCCCGGCTCTACCGCGAGCTGGAGCAGCAGCGCACCGAGCTCGCCGTCACCAGCCAGCACAAGTCGGAGTTCCTCGCGAGCATGTCGCACGAGCTGCGCACCCCGCTCAACGCGGTCATCGGGTTCTCCGAGGTGCTGCTCGAGCGCATGTTCGGCGACCTCAACGAGCGGCAGGAGGACTACCTGCAGGACATCCTCAGCGCCGGGCGCCACCTGCTGGAGCTGCTCAACGACGTCCTTGACCTGTCGAAGGTCGAGGCAGGCCGGATGGAGCTCGAGCCGAGCTCCTTCCCGGTGGCCGAGGCCGTGCAGCCCGTCCTCGCGCTCCTGCGCGAGAGGGCGACCCAGCACGACATCAGCCTGCTCCTCGACGTGGCCCCGGGCCTGCCGCCCGTCACTGCCGACCACCTGCGGCTCAAGCAGGTCCTGCTCAACCTCGTGGGCAACGCGGTCAAGTTCACCCCCGACGGCGGGACCGTCACCGTGGCCGTCAGGCGCGACGGCGACGAGCTCACCGTGACCGTGGCCGACACCGGCGTGGGTATCGCGCACGAGGACCAGGAGCGGATCTTCGACTCCTTCCAGCAGGGCACGCGCTCCGCATCCGCTACCGAGGGGACCGGCCTCGGCCTGACGCTCACCCGGCGCATCGTCGAGCTCCACGGCGGACGCGTCTGGGTGACGAGCGAGCCGGGCGCCGGGAGCACCTTCGGCTTCAGCCTGCCCCAGCCGCAGCCCTACACGGCGGGTGACGAACCGGGCTGGAGCCGGCCGGCCCTCGACGACGCCCGACCGACCGTGGTCGTCATCGAGGACGACCCCAGCTCCTCCGAGCTCGTGGGTGTGCACCTCGCGGCAGCCGGGCTGCGAGCCGTGCCGGTGCGTACCGGTGAGGAGGGGCTGGCCGCGGTGCGGGACCTGCGCCCGAGCGCCGTGGTGCTCGACATCCGCCTGCCGGGCATGGACGGCTGGGACGTGCTGGGCGAGCTCAAGGCCGACCCGGAGCTGGCCAGCACGCCGGTCGTCGTCGTGTCGGTGCTCCCGGACCGAGGACGCGGCTTCGCCGTGGGCGCCTCGGACTACCTCGTGAAGCCGGTGGCCGGCGAGGTCCTGCTCGGCGCGGTGTGGAGGGCCGTCGCCGAGCACGACCTCGCCGACGGACACACGGACGGGCACGCGGACGGGGGGAGTCGACGCACCCTGGTGGCCATCGACGACGACCCCCTCGCCCTCGAGCTGGTCCGGGCGACCCTCGAGCCGCAGGGGTGGGCGGTGGCGACCCACACCCAGGGCAGCGACGCCCTGCGCTCGATCGCCCGGGACGTCCCGTCGGTCGTGCTGGTCGACCTGCGCATGCCGGACACCGACGGCTTCGAGGTCATCGACGCCCTGCGCGCCGACCCCAGGACCCGCTCGGTGCCGGTGGTGGTGCTGACCGCCAAGACCCTGACGGCCGAGGACCGGGCACGTCTCCAGGGCCGCATCGAGTTCGTCGCGTCCAAGAGCCAGCTCGACCTCGGGCTCCTGGCGCAGCGCCTGGCCCAGGTCGCGCGTCGGGGGACGACCGCGGAGGCCTCGTCGTGAGCGGGGCCACGGTGCTGCTCGTCGAGGACAACGAGCGCAACCTCAAGCTCGCCCGTGACGTCCTGGAGTTCGCGGGGTTCACCGTGACCGTGGCCACGGACGGGGAGCAGGCGGTGGCCGAGGCGACGCGCACGCTGCCGGACCTGGTCCTGATGGACCTGCAGCTGCCCGGGATCAGCGGCCACGCCGCGCTCGCCAGGCTGCGCGATGATCCCCGCACCGCGGGCATACCCGTCGTGGCCCTGACGGCGTTCGCGATGGCCGCCGACCGTGAGCAGGCCCTGTCGGCCGGCTTCGACGGCTACCTGGAGAAGCCGATCAGCGTGCGCGAGTTCCCCGAGCAGGTGCGCAGGCACCTGCGCCCGTCCGCGCCGAGGTCGCCGTGACCGCCGCCGGGGCGCCGGGGACCGACACCGGGGGGACGGTGCTCGTCGTGGACGACCTGCCGCAGAACGTGCGGCTCATGGACGCGGTGCTGTCGCCGCGCGGCTACACCGTGGTGGCGGCGAGCTCCGGCACCGAGGCGCTCGCGCTCCTCGCCCGGGAGCTGCCAGACGTCGTCCTGCTCGACGTCATGATGCCGGGTCTCGACGGCTACGAGACCTGTCGGCGGATCCGCTCCGACCCCGCCACCTCCTACCTGCCCGTGGTCATGGTGACCGCGAGCGGCGACGCGCAGCGGTTGCGCGCCCTCGAGGCGGGCGCCGACGACTTCGTGACCAAGCCGCTCGACCAGGCCGAGCTCCTCGCCCGGGTGCGGTCGCTGGTCCGGGTCAAGCGCTACCACGACACCGTGACCGCCCAGGCGGAGGCGCTGGCGGCCTGGAACCACGAGCTGGAGGAGCGCGTCAGGGCGCAGGTCGAGGAGCTCGAACGGTTCGGGCGCCTGCGTCGCTTCCTGTCGCCGCAGGTCGCCGAGCTCGTCGTCGACAGCGGCGACGAGTCGTTCCTGCAGAGCCACCGGCGCGAGATCACGGCGGTGTTCACCGACCTGCGGGGCTTCACGCCGTTCGCGGAGACGGCCGAACCGGAGGAGACCATGGCGGTGCTCGCGGAGTACCACCGCGCCCTGGGGGAGCTGGTGTTCCGGTACGAGGGCACCCTGGAGCACTTCGCCGGGGACGGCCTGCTCGTGTTCTTCAACGACCCCGTACCGTGCCCGGACGCCCCCGAGCGCGCGGTGCGGATGGCGGTGGAGATGCGCACCCGCGTGGAGGAGCTCTCGGCGTCGTGGCGGCGACTCGGGCACGACCTGGGGTTCGGGGTGGGGATCGCCCAGGGCTACGCCACGCTGGGGCGCGTCGGGTTCCCGGGGCGCTACGACTACGCGGCGATCGGCACGGTCACCAACCTCGCGGCCCGTCTCTGCGCGGAGGCTGCGGCCGGCCAGATCCTGGTCACCCCTCGGGTCCTCGCTGCTGCGGGCGCGGTGACCAGCAGGAGCGTCGGCCCCCTCGCCCTGCGCGGGTTCAGCCGACCGGTCGAGGCGCACGAGGTCATCGGCGCCCAGGACGTGGAGGTGGTCCGGTGACGACCGTGCAGCAGGACCCCGGCAACGCCCGCCCCTCCACCTCAGGCCCCACCCTGGCCGAGCTCGACGAGGAGGCCCGGAACGCCGCGTTCGACGACCTCCAGGCACGGATGCCGCAGGTCTGGCGCGACATGCGTCGCGACGAGCCCGACGAGTCGGTGGTCGTCGTGCCCTCGATGACGGTCGACCGGGTCGTGGCGAACGCCGGCGGCATGAACCAGGCCCTGGAGGAACGCTTCCTCTTCTTCCTGCTGCTGCTGCGCCAGCCCCGCCTGCGGATGGTCTACGTCACGTCCATGCCCATCAACCCGCTGGTGGTGGAGTACTACCTGTCCCTGCTCCCCGGCGTCATCCCCAGCCACGCCAGGGCCCGCCTGACCCTGGTCCCGGTCGGCGACCCGGGTCCCGAGCCGCTCACCGAGAAGCTGCTGGCACGACCGAGGCTGCTCGCCCAGGTCCGGTCGCTCATCCCCAACCGCGCGCGGTCCCACCTCATCCCGTACAACACCACCGAGCTCGAGCGCGACCTCGCCCTCGTCCTGGGGATCCCCATGTACGGCGCCGACCCGCGGCTGTTCCCCCTCGGCACCAAGACGGGGTGTCGCAGGCTCTTCGGCGAGGCGGGGGTGTCCCACCCCGCGGGGTACGAGGACCTGCACTCCCGCGCCGACCTCCAGGACGCCCTGCGCGACCTGCGCCGGGCGCGGCCCGGGGCCACCGGGGCGATGGTGAAGCTCAACGAGGGTGTCTCCGGCGCGGGCAACGCCCTGGTCCGGCTCGACGGGCTGCCACCGGTGGGCGACCCCGACGAGCCGGCGGCGCTGGCGGGTCGCGTCGACACCATGGAGCTCGAGGACACACGGGTGCCGGTCGCCGACTACCTCGCCAAGCTGGCCGAGCGTGGGGGCATCGTCGAGGAGCGCATCACCGGCGACGAGGTCCGCAGCCCCAGCGTGCAGCTGCGCGTGACGCCCCTCGGCGAGGTCGAGCTGCTCTCGACGCACGACCAGGTCCTCGGCGGCCCGAGCGGCCAGTCCTACCTCGGGTGCCGCTTCCCGGCCGATCCCGCGTACGCAGGGCTCATCACCCGCGACGCCCAGCGGGTGGGGGAGCTGCTGGCCGAGAAGGGGGTGCTGGGGCGTTTCGCGCTCGACTTCGTCACCGTGCGGGAGGGGGACACGTGGGCGGCGCACGCCATCGAGGTCAACCTGCGCAAGGGGGGCACCACCCACCCGTTCCTCACCCTGCAGTTCCTCACCGACGGCAGGTACGACGCGGACACGGGGAGGTTCCTCACCCCCGCCGGGGAGGAGCGGCACCTCGTGGCCACCGACCACCTCGAGCACCCCAGCCTGCGCGGCCTGCGGGTGGACGACCTGTTCGACCTCGTCGCCTTGGCGGGCCTGCACTTCGACCAGGCCCGCCAGACCGGGGTGGTCTTCCACATGATGAGCGCCCTGACGGCCTACGGCAGGGTCGGCATGACGGCGATCGCCGAGTCGCCCGAGGCTGCCGAGCGCCTGTACGCCGTGGCGGAGCGGCACCTCCTGGCGGAGGCGCAGGCCGCCCTGCGCCCCGAGGCCGTGCCGACCTGACTGCCGACCTGACTGTTCGACCTGACTGCCCGCCTGACCGCCCCGGCCCCTCCCCGGGACGGTCAGGGGACGTCGGTGGCTCACGGGGCGATGACCGTGGCGTGCAGCAGGGCCTCGACGAGCGCCTGCCGCCAGGTGACCCGCGCGGTACCGGTGCGGCACGAGGCGCCGCCGCAACGGCACTCCCACCCCCAGCGGCTGCCCACGCGGCGTACGGCGGGGTGGTGGTGCGCGCCGTCGGGACGGTGTCGGTGGGTGGTCGTCATGGCGTCCTCCTCGTGCCTGGCCGGCGGACCGGCCTCCTCGGGTGCTGCACCTCCACGGTGCTGCCGGGGGTCCGGCGGGTCTGTGCTCCCCGGCACCCCCGCTGTGTGCCGCCCGTGACACAGCCGGTCGGGCCGTGCTGGACTGGCCGCATGGAGTGGCGGCTGCTCGGCGGTCTGTCCGAGCAGGAGCGCCGGGCGGTCATCGCGGGCACCCAGCGGCACCGCTACCGCGCGGCGGAGGTCGTGTTCCACGAGGGTGACCTCGCCGACACCCTGCACTTCGTGGCCGAGGGGCGGGTCGCCGCACGCCGGACGACGGTCACGGGGGAGAGCGCGACCTTCGCGGTCATGGGACCGGGCGAGGCCTTCGGGGAGATGGCGATGCTCACACCGGGCGGACGACGCACGTCGTCCGTGGTGGCCCTCGAGCCGGCCGTGACGCTCAGCCTGCGGTTCGTGGAGTTCGACCGGCTGCGCCACGCCCACCCCGGCGTCGAGCGGCTCCTCGTCGACGTCCTCGCCGAGCGCGTGGTGCGGTTGTCGGACCACCTGGTGGAGGCCCTCTACGTGCCCGCCGACCAGCGGGTGGTGCGCCGCCTCGCCGCACTGTGCGACCAGTACGGCGTGGGTGGTGGTAACGGGGTGCCGACGCGGATCCCGTTGACCCAGAACGAGATCGCGGACCTCGGTGGCACCTCACGTTCGACGGCCAACCGGGTGCTGCAGGCCCTCGCCGGCGATGGGGTGGTGGCCCTGCGCCGGGGGCACGTGGACGTCGTCGACCAGGACGCCCTGCGCAGGCGCGCCGACTCCGTCGGCTGACGGAGGCGGCGTGGACGGGTGCCGCCATACCCTCGACCGATGACGCAGGCACCCGGCGACCCGGCCGGCCCGCCGCATGCCGTGGCCGACGCGGGCAACCGGTGGATCTTCCCCGAGCTGCTCGAGGAGGGACTCGAGCCGTGGACCGTGAAGCGGCTCTGCTTCGGTGGCTCGCCCACCCCCACCCACTACGTCGAGGTCGACGGGCTGCTCGAGGCGGCCGTGGGCTCCCTCGAGGCCCACGCGGCGTACAACGCGGCGCTGCCGCCCGAGTTCCCCTCACCGCGGGAGCTGATCACCATGGTGCTGGGCTGGGGCGGCAGGGCCGCGGGGGTCGAGCACGCCGTGACGTTCGACGTGGTCGACCGCCGCTGACCCAGCGACCAGGAAGGCCCGGCCTCAGCGGGACTGGACCTCGCGGATCCACGCCTCCACGTCGGCGGACGTGCGGGGCATGCCGGCGGACAGGTTCTCGTGGCCGTCGGCCGTCACGAGGACGTCGTCCTCGATGCGCACGCCGATGCCGCGGAACCTCTCGGGCGCCTTGAGGTCGTCGGCCTTGAAGTAGAGCCCCGGCTCGACGGTCAGCACCATGCCGGGCTGCAGCTCGGCGTCCATGTACTCCTCGCGGGTCGCGAGGGCGCAGTCGTGGACGTCGAGGCCGAGGTGGTGGCTCGTGCCGTGGACCATCCAGCGACGGTGGTACTGGCCGTGCTCCTTGTCGAGCGTCCCCTCCACGTCGACGCCCTCGGGAAGCAGGCCCCAGGCGTGCAGGTGCTCGGCGATGACGCGGATGGCGGCGGCGTGCACGTCGGAGAACTTGTTGCCCGGCTTCACCGCGGCGAGGCCCGCCTCCTGCGCGGCGTACACGGCGTCGTAGACCTCGCGCTGCGCGTCGGTGAACGTGCCGCTCGCCGGGAGGGTGCGGGTGATGTCGGCGGTGAAGAGGGAGTCGACCTCGACGCCGGCGTCGAGCAGGACGAGGTCGCCCTCGCGGATCTCGCCGGTGTTCTTGATCCAGTGCAGCGTGGTGGCGTGGTCGCCGGCGGCGCAGATCGAGTCGTAGCCGACGCCGTTGCCCTCGTGGCGCGCGGTGAGGCCGAAGACGCCCTCGACCCAGCGCTCGCCGCGGCCCTTGGCGACGGCCTCGGGCAGGTCGGCGATGACGGCCTCGAACCCGTGGTGCGTCGCCTCGACGGCCTTGCGCATCTCCTCGACCTCCCACTCGTCCTTGGTCATCCGCAGGTGGGAGAGGAAGTGGGCGAGCTCGTCATCGGTCTCGGAGAGCGCGTCGTGGTCGGTGTTCTCGTGCGCGCGAGACTCGTCGAGCTGCCGGGTCAGGTCACGGTCGGCGTCGCGGACCAGGCGCACCGTCACCTCGCCCGAGTCCTTGGCGACGGCGTCGGCGAACTCGTCGATGTGGCGGGCGGTGACCCCGAGCTCGGTCTCGACGTCCTCGAGGGTGGGGCGTGCCCCGACCCAGAACTCGCCGTACCGGGCGTCGGCGAAGAACTCGTCGCTGTCGCGACCTGCGAGGGGGCGGAAGTACAGGACCGCCTCGTGGGTGCCGTCGTCACGGGGCTCCATCACGAGGACGGCGTCCGGCTCGCGGTCGCCACCCAGCCCGGTGAGGTGGACGAAGGCGGTGTGGGGACGGAAGACGTAGTCGGTGTCGTTGGTGCGCACCTTCAGGCCCCCGGCGGGGACGACGAGCCGGTCGCCCTCGAAGGCCTTGCTGACCGCGGCGCGACGCTCGGCGGCGTACCGGGCGGCCTCGCTCAGCCCGCTCGGCCCCGGTGGGCGCGGGGCCCAGTCCTCGGCCACGAACGCCCGGAACTCGTCGGTCGTGGGGCGGGCGCGGTTCTCCGGCTTGGTCTGCTCTTCGCTGCTCACCCCCGCATCGTGCCACGGTCGTCCGCCGTGCGGCAGGCGCCGGGGGAGAGCCGGGTTGGTCAGCCGGCCGGGCTGCTGATCGGTCGGCTGGTCATCGGCTGCTGGTCAGCTGGGGGACAGCAGGGCGAGCACGGCCTTCTCGATGGCCACCTGACGACGCTCCGGACTGCGGAAGCGGCTCGGGTCGACGTCGATGAGGGTGCCGGACTCGTAGCTGTCGAGCACCCGGGGG
Organism: Phycicoccus sp. Soil748; assembly: GCF_001428025.1. Classification (GTDB taxonomy): domain Bacteria; phylum Actinomycetota; class Actinomycetes; order Actinomycetales; family Dermatophilaceae; genus Pedococcus. Next base: position 151,588 of record NZ_LMSC01000007.1, read on the forward strand.
TCGATGTAGGAGCTCTTGGCGATGGTCGGGGTGTTGCCGAGGTAGCTGGCGACCTCCTCGACGGCCGCCTTGATGGCGCGCTTGCGCGAGGCCTTGGTGTCGCCGGGCTCGGTGCTGGAACGCAGGGCCACCGCGGCGAGCACCGTCGCGTGCCAGGTGCGGAAGTCCTTGGCGGTCATCTCGCCGCCGAGCAGCTCGCGCAGGTAGGCGTTGACGGTCGTCGCGTCCAGGTCGGCCCACCGGCTGCGGTCCTGGTAGGCCAGCAGCCGCTTGCTGGCCGAGCGACGGCGGCGCATCCGCTCCAGCGCCTCGATGGCAGCGGAGTCGTCGATCTCGATGCAGTGCTCGATGCCTGACTTCCCCACGAAGCAGAACACGATGACGTCGCCCTTGCGGCGCACGTGCTGGCGCTCCAGCGTCGTCAGCCCGAACGACCCGTTGTCCTCGGTGTAGGCGTCGTTGCCGATGCGGAAGTAGCCGAGGTCGAGCAGGCGCACGGCGGCGGCGGCCGCCCGGTGCATTGGCATCCCCTCGGCGGCGAGGTCGCTCAGCACGCGCTTGCGGGCGGCTGGGAGGCGGGTGGCGGCGCCGAGCACGCGGTCGAACTTCGCCGCGTCCCGCTTCACCCGCCAGTCGGGGTGGTAGAGGTACTGGCGCCGGCCCGCGACGTCGGTGCCGACGGCCTGGATGTGCCCGTTGGGGGCGGGGCAGATCCACACGTTGCTCCACGCTGGCGGGATCGCCAGGGACCGGATGCGCTCGACCTCCTCGGCGGGCAGGCGCACCCCGTCGGCGTCGAGGTAGACGAAGCCCTTGCCCGCCCGACGGCGGGTCCAGCCGCGGGAGGCGGGGGAGACGGTGCGCAAGCGAGCCATGACCGGACCCTAAGCGAGAACCGCAGGTCAGGCCCTGTCGGAGAGGTGCTGGAGGACTGCGGGTCAGATCCGGTCGTCGGGACCGCTGCGCCGTGCCTTGTCGGCGGAGGCGTCGTCGGGCATCGTCTGGCTGACCCGCTCCGCCTCGACCCGCCCGAGGTACATCGCGATCTCCTCGGCGGTCCGCTGCTCGTTCCAGCCCAGCACCGGGGCCACCAGCGCGGCGGCGTGCGGCGCCGCCGACACCCCCCGGTCCCAGGCCTCGATGGAGATCCGGGTACGGCGCGTGAGCACGTCGGTGAGGTGCAGCGCACCCTCGTGCGACGCGGCGTACACGACCTCCGCGCGCAGGTGGTCCTCGGCGCCCTCGAGGGGCTCGCCGAGCTCGGGGCGCTCGGCGACGAGGTCGAGCACCTCCTGGGCCAGCACGCCGTACCGGCGCAGCAGGTGCTCCACGCGCGCGACGTGCAGGCCGGCGTCCTTGGCGAGGGTGTGCCGCTGGTTCCACACGGCGGGGAAGCCGACCGCGCCGACCAGGGGCACGGTGTCGGTGGTGGACTCGGGGACCCGGCGCGAGATGGCCTGCACCGCCTCGTCGACGGCGTCCTTGGCCATGACCCGGTACGTCGTGTACTTGCCACCCGCGACCACGACGAGACCGGGGGCGCTGTGGGCCACGACGTGCTCGCGCGAGAGCTTGCTCGTCGACTCGGACTCCCCCGCGAGCAGGGGGCGCAGGCCGGCGTAGACGCCCTCGACGTCCTCGTGGGTCAGCGGCGTCTGCAGGACCCGGTTGACGTGGTCGAGCACGTAGTCGATGTCGACGCGGGTGGCTGCGGGGTGGGCCTTGTCGAGCGCCCAGTCGGTGTCCGTGGTGCCGATGATCCAGTGGCGGCCCCACGGGATCACGAAGAGGACCGACTTCTCGGTGCGCAGGATCAGGCCCGTCGAGGAGTGGATGCGGTCGCGTGGGACGACCAGGTGGATGCCCTTGGACGCCCGGACGTGGAACTGTCCGCGCTCGCCGACCATCGCCTGGGTGTCGTCGGTCCAGACGCCGGTCGCGTTGACGATCTGCCGGGCGTTGATGACGAACTCCTCGTCGGTGAGCTTGTCGATCGCCCGGACCCCGGTGACGCGCTCGCCCTGGCGCAGGAAGCCGATGGCCGCGACGCGATTGGCGACGTGGGCGCCGTAGTGGGCCGCGGTGCGCGCGAGCTCCATGGTGTGGCGGGCGTCGTCGACCTGGGCGTCGTAGTACTGGACCGCGCCGGTGAGGGCGTCGCTCCTCAGGCTGGGCATGAGCCGCAGCGCCTGGCGCCGCGTGAGGTGGCGGTGGTGGGGCAGGCCGGCACCGCCGCTCGAGGCCATCGCCATGGCGTCGTAGAGGGCGATGCCCGAGCCGACGTAGGCGCGCTCCCACACGTGGTGGTTGAGCGGGTAGAGGAACGGGACAGGGCGCACGAGGTGGGGCGCCAGGCGGGTCAGCAGCAGCCCGCGCTCGTGCAGGGCCTCCTTGACCAGGGCGAAGTCGAGCATCTCGAGGTAGCGCAGGCCGCCGTGGATGAGCTTGCTGGAGCGCGAGGAGGTCCCGCTGGCGAAGTCGCGCTGCTCGATGAGCCCGGTGGACAGCCCGCGGGTGACGGCGTCGAGGGCCGTGCCGCTGCCGACGACACCGCCGCCGATGACCAGCAGCTCGAGCTCCTCGCCGGACCTGAGTGCCTCGATGGCCTGCTGCCTCGCCTGCGGCGACAGCCCTGCGGCGGATCCGGTGCTCATGCCTGCTCCTCGTCGACGTCGACCCAGTCAAGGGTGCGCTGCACGGCCTTGCGCCACCCGGCGTACCCGTCGGCGCGCTGCTTGTCGCTCCAGCTGGGCGACCACCGCTCGGACTCCTGCCAGTTGGCGCGCAGCTCCTGCGTGTCCTTCCAGAAGCCGGTGGCCAGACCAGCAGCGTAGGCCGCGCCCAGCGCGGTGGTCTCGGCGACCACAGGGCGTGAGACGGGGACGCCGAGGATGTCGGCCTGGAGCTGCATGCAGAGGCTGTTGGCCGTGACCCCGCCGTCGACCTTGAGCACCTCGAGCTCGACCCCGGAGTCGGCGGTCATGGCGTCGGCGACGTCGCGGCTCTGGTAACAGATCGCCTCGAGCGTGGCCCGCGCGAGGTGGGCGTTGGTGTTGAACCTGCTCATGCCGACGATGGCGCCGCGGGCGTCCGGTCTCCAGTAGGGGGCGAAGAGCCCGGAGAACGCCGGGACGAAGTACATCCCGCCGGCATCGTCGACCGAGCGGGCGAGGCGCTCGACGTCGCTGGCGCCGGAGATGATGCCGAGCTGGTCGCGCAGCCACTGCACCGCCGACCCGGTGACGGCGATCGAGCCCTCGAGCGCGTAGACCGGCTGGGCGTCGCCGAGCTGGTAGGCGACGGTGGTGAGGAGCCCCGACTTGCTGCGGACGATCTCCTCGCCGGTGTTGAGGAGCATGAAGTTGCCGGTGCCGTAGGTGTTCTTGGCCTCGCCGGGGCTGAAGCAGACCTGGCCCACGGTGGCTGCGTGCTGGTCGCCGAGGTCGCCGGACAGGGCCACCTCGCCGCCGAGGGGCCCGCCGGCCCGTGTCGTGCCGTACAGCCGGGGGTCCGAGCTCGGCCGGATCTCGGGAAGCATCGAGCGCGGGATGTCGAAGAAGGACAGCAGCTCGTCGTCCCAGTCGAGGGTGCGCAGGTCCATCAGCATCGTGCGGCTGGCGTTGGTGACGTCGGTGACGTGGACGCCGCCGTCGGTCCCGCCTGTGAGGTTCCACAGCAGCCAGGTGTCGATGGTGCCGAAGATCGCGTCGCCCTTCTCCGCGGCGGCCCGGGCACCGTCGACGTTCTCGAGGACCCACTGCACCTTGCCTGCGGCGAAGTAGGCAGCCGGGGGGATGCCGGCGCGCTCTCGGATGACGTCACCCCGGCCGGACTGGTCCAGGGCGCGAGCGATCCGGTCGGTGCGGGTGTCCTGCCAGACGATCGCGTTGTGCAGCGGGCGGCCGGTCCGGCGGTTCCAGACCACGGTGGTCTCGCGCTGGTTGGTGATGCCGAGGGCCGCCAGGTCGGAGGCCTGCAGGTCGAGCCGCGCCAGGGTCGAGGCGATGACGGTCTGGGTGCGCTCCCAGATCTCCAGCGGGCTGTGCTCGACCCATCCGGCGCGGGGGAGGATCTGCTCGTGCTCGAGCTGGCGCCTGCCGACCTCGGCTCCGTCGTGGTCGAACACCATGAACCGCGTGCTCGTCGTTCCCTGGTCAACCGCTCCGACGAAATCGGCCATGCCCCGACCCTAGTGGCGCCGACAAGCCCCCTCCCGGCGCGTCCCCACCCGACTCCCCTCGGCGGCCGTGGCCGCCCATCCGGGGAGCGCGGGACGTGCGGTGAGCACCGCGAACCTGGGGTGTGGATATCCGAAACCCAGGTTCGTGTTCCGGACACAGACTGGTGCGGGTCGGCGGGGTGATCGGGAGGAAGACGTGGGGGAGTACGACGACGGCTGGGTGGCTGCCGAGGACCGCGAGTGGCAGTGGCTGGCGCGGCAGGCGGACGAGCGACGCGAGGCGGCCGAGCTCGACGAGCGCATCGACCACCTGCCGTTCACCTTGCGAGAGGCATCGCGTGCCGTCGACGACGTGCTCGCGAAGCTGCTCGACCGTGCCAGCGTCACGAACTTGCCGCTGACCGCCCTGCACGTCCTGGTGCTTGCACGTCGCGGTGGGCCGATCGTGAGCGTGGCCCACCGCCTGCGCATCAGCCCGCAGGCGACCAGCCGGCTGGTGAAGGAGCTGGTCGGCCGGGGACTGGTCGACACGGCCCCCAGCCCCCTGGATGCGCGAGCACGCCTCGTCACCACCACGCCGGAGGGGGAGGAGCTGCTGGGCGAGCTGCGGCGCCAGCTGTTCGTGGCAGTGACCACGGTGGCAGAGTCCGTCGGCGAGGACCGGCTCGTGGCCATGGCGGACGAGCTCGCCGTCCTCGCCCTGGTCGAGGCCGACCGCCCCCTGGCGTGGTGACTGCCGCCGACTCGGCCCGCGGTGGCCGCCGCGGACTCGTCCGGCCTAGCTCTCGGGGGCGGGCTCGACCAGCTCGGGGCGGCCGGGCTGCTCACCGCCGCGGGCGGCGAGGTAGCTGTCCTTGGGCACCATCACCTTGCGGCGGAAGATGCAGACGAGCGTGCCGTCCTGCTTGTAGCCCTTGGTCTCGACGTGGACGACGCCGCGGTCGTCCTTGGACGTCGACTCCCACTTGTCGAGGACCTCGGTCTGGCCGTAGATCGTGTCGCCGTGGAAGGTCGGCGCGACGTGGCGCAGCGACTCGACCTCGAGGTTGGCGATGGCCTTGCCCGAGACATCGGGGACGGACATGCCCAGCAGCAACGAGTAGATGTAGTTGCCCACCACGACGTTCTTGCCGAACTGCGTGGTGTTCTCGGCGTAGTTGGCGTCGAGGTGCAGGGGGTGGTGGTTCATGGTCAGGAGGCAGAACAGGTGGTCGTCGTACTCGGTCACCGTCTTGCCGGGCCAGTGCTTGTAGACGGCACCGACCTCGAACTCCTCGTAGCTGCGTCCGAACTGCATGGGGGCCATCCTGCCGAGGACCAGCGCCGGGCGACACCGGGGCAGGCGTGCGTTCGCTCACAGAAGATCTTCGGCAGGGAAATGTCGAGGATGTCGCGTGTCGACCGTCAGGGTGGTGTCAGGGCCGCACCGGCCACCAGCACCCGAGACAGGGACACCGCCCATGAAGTACGTCATCCTCATGCACTCCAACCCCCGGCCGTGGGGTCACCCCACCAGCGACTTCCTGCCCGAGTACCAGTCGCTCCCGGCTGGCGAGCGCGAGCGGCTGGGCGCCGACTTCGACGCGCTCCTGCAGGACCTGTCCGAGCGGGGGGAGCTGGTCGGCAGCCAGGCGCTGGGCGACCCCCGCGACGCCCGTCTCTTCCGCTGGGAGGGCGGCCGGCGCAAGGTCACCGACGGGCCGTACGCCGAGACGGTCGAGCACTTCGCCGGGTTCTTCCTCATCGATGTCGCCGACCAGGCCCGGGCCGAGGAGCTGGCAGCGAGGTTCTCCGGCCCGGGGGAGACGGTCGAGCTGCGCCCCCTGGCCGGCTGAGGCGCGCCACCGGCTGGCCGGACCGGCCCGCCGGTGCCCCTACCCTTGGGTCGTGCAGATCGACCTCCATACCCACTCCTCGGCGAGCGACGGCACGCAGCTGCCGGCGGAGGTCGTCCGGTCGGCCGCGCAGGCCGGCCTCGACGTCGTGGCACTGACCGACCACGACACGTACTCCGGGTGGCCGGCCGCCGAGGCCGCCGCCCTCGAGCTCGGGGTCGACCTCGTGCGCGGCGTGGAGATCTCGTGCACCCACCGCGGCATCAGCGTGCACCTGCTCGCCTACCTCGTCGACCCCGAGCACCCGGGCCTGCACGCCGAGCTCGTCCGGGCCAAGGACTCCCGGGAGACACGGGTCGCCCGCATGGTCGCCGCCATGGCGGCCGACGGCATACCGGTCTCGCTCGAGCAGGTCCACGCACTCGCCGGCGAGGGGGCCACGCTGGGGCGTCCCCACATCGCCGACGCCCTCGTCGAGAGCGGCTACGTCGGCACCCGCGACGAGGCATTCGCCGAGGTGCTGCGCAACGGCAGCCCGTACTACGCCTCGCACTACGCTCCCGACGCCGTGCGGGCGGTAGAGCTCGTGCGGGCGGCCGGCGGCGTGCCGGTGATGGCGCACCCGTTCGCCAACGCGCGCGGCTGGACCGTCGCCGACGAGGTCGTCGCCGAGATGGCCGACGCCGGGCTGGCGGGCCTCGAGGCCGACCACCGCGACCACTCCACCCGCGAGCGCGCCCACGCGCACACGCTGGCCGCGCGGCTGGGGATGTTCACCACGGGCTCGAGCGACTACCACGGCACCGGCAAGCAGAACCGGCTCGGCGAGAACACCACCGCCCCCGAGGTCCTGAAGCAGATCGAGGACGAGGCGACCAGCGGCGTGGGAGTGGTCAGCGCGTGAACAGCATCATCGACCTGCAGGTCTTCGGCTCGGTCTTCGTGACGCTGCTGGTGATCATGGACCCGCCCGGCGCCCTGCCGATCTTCCTGGCCCTCACCGGCACCCTGACCCAGAAGCAGAAGATCGCCGCGGCCCGGCGCGCCTCCCTGGTGGCGCTCGGCGTGATCGTGCTCTTTGCGGTGTTCGGCCAGCAGATCCTGACCTACCTGCACATCTCGCTGCCCGCCCTGCAGGGCGCCGGTGGACTGCTCCTGCTGCTCGTGGCGCTGCAGCTCCTCACCGGTTCCGAGCAGGAGCAGCACGCCGACGCCGGCGTCAACGTCGCCCTCGTGCCGCTGGGCACCCCTCTGCTCGCCGGCCCCGGCGCCATCGTCGCCACCATGCTGCAGGTCCAGCGCGCGAACCACCCCAGCCAGTACATCGCCGTCGCCCTCGGGCTGGTGGCCACCATGTTCGTCGTGTGGCTGTTCTTCCGGTTCGCCGGCCAGGTGCACCGGGTGCTCAAGGACAGCGGCACCGTCCTCATCACCCGCATCGCCGGCCTGCTCCTCTCCGCGATCGCGGTGCAGATGGTGGCCGACAGCGTCCACGCCTTTGTCCGTGCCAGCGCCTAGCGTGGCGGGCATGGAGCAGGGGAGCCCCGGCGGGACGGGGAGCGCACGACCGGGAGCGTTCGTGCAGGAGGCGTTCGGGGGTATGCCGCAGCGCCTGTTCCGGGCGAGCCCGAGCCGCCTGCTCGCCTGGGTGGACTGCCCGCGGCGCTACCGGATGCAGTACCTCGACCGGCCCTCGCCGCCCCCGCGTGCGCAGCGGGCCCACACCTCGGTCGGCACCGCCGTGCACAACGCCCTGCGCGACTGGTGGGACCTGCCCGTCACCCGGCGCACGCCCGACGCCGGCGCCGAGCTCGTGCGCACGTCGTGGATCGAGGCCGGGTTCCGTGACCTCGACCAGTCGGCGCAGTGGCGGCAGCGCGCCCAGCGCCAGGTGACCGGCTACCTCGCCGACGTCGACCCGGGCGAGCAGCCGCTCGGCATCGAGCGCACCGTGTCGCTCAAGACCGAGGTGCTGGCCCTGCAGGGGCGCATCGACCGGCTCGACGACCGGGGCAGCGAGCTCGCGGTGGTGGACTACAAGACCAGCCGCTGGGAGCCCACCGACGACGACGCCCGCACCTCGCTGCCGCTCGCGCTCTACGCGGCGGCGGCCTGGAAGATGTTCCGCCGGCGCTGCGTCCGGGTCGAGCTGCACCACCTGCCCAGCGGGACGGTGGCGGCCCACGAGCACACGGGCGAGTCCCTCAAGCGCAAGATCGCCGAGGCCGAGTCCATCGCCCGTGACGCACGGCGGGCGGAGGACGACTACGCCGAGCGCGGGGTCGAGTCCGCGCGCTTCCCTGCCGCGGTCGGCCCGCTGTGCCAGTGGTGCGACTTCCGGGCGCACTGCCCGGAAGGCCAGGCGTTCGGTCCGGAGAAGTCGAGCTGGGCCGCGCTGGAGGACGTGCCTGCGAGCGTGACCAGCAGCGCGCCGAGGGTCAGAAGCTCCACCTGATGCCGACCCGGCCGGGGCCGATGCGGTGCACGACGTGCTGGACGCTGGTCGAGCCGCCGAGGTCGACCAGCGAGGTCGTGGTCCGGCCGTCGACGACGGTGTAGGTCTCGACGACGGTCGGGAGCCGGCTCGGGTCGAACCGCACCCAGACCATGATCTCGGTGACGCGGTGCAGCAGGAAGTACTCCACCGCGTCGTCGGGGGCAGCGCCGCGAGGCGACACGACCCGGTGCTCGGCCGCCGCCGTCTCGTCGATCCGCAGCGGACGCTCGAGCAGGATCTCCGCGGCGAAGACGCCTTCGTGGGCGTGGGTGACCTGCCGGCCGATGCGGCACCCGCTCACCGCCTCGAACTCGGCCACCTCACCGGTGGGCTCCGAGACCGACAGCAGGGCGGGGATGCGGTGGGCGCCGTCACGGGTGGCCCGGACGACGTTGCGGATGGTGCGCACGCGCTGCACCCCTGCGGCGTCCACGTCGATGGTGTCGTGCACGGTGACGTCGACCAGCTCGTGGTGGACCCCGAACCCGAGCTCCTCGAGCGCCCGCTGGCCGAGCGGGATCTCCTCCGGGAGCGGCGCCGCCGTCGGCAGGCCCCGAGCCGGCCCGGGGCGGCGTGGGGGCCCCAGCCTGCTCACGAGGTGCCCGCGGGGCACGCCGAGGATCTCCTCCAGGTGGGCCACGGCCTGCAGGGAGGCTGACCGCTGGGGCTGGCTGCGGCCGGACTGCCAGTAGCTGAGCGTGGCGATGCTCACCGGGGAGCCGCGCTCCTCCAGCCGCCGGCGCAGCGACTCCAGGCTGCGCCCGCTACGCCTCACGGCAGTGCGCAGCGCATCGGGGAACGACACGTCCACGCGTGCGGCGCCCTCCAAGCCACCGTGTTGCGGCACTGCCACCAGCCAAGCCCCTGTCTTCCGGGCAGGTGTGCCGCCCGAGCTCTTGCCGTGCTCTGACCCCACACGATAAGGGGTCGACCGTCGACGTGCCGCGTCGATGGAGATTCCCACCCACCTGACAGACTGGCCCGGACAGCACGCCCTCCCGCACGAAAGGCCGTCGCGTTGGCCAGAGCCCGCACCAGACCAGCGGTCGTCGTGTCCGTCGCCAACCAGAAGGGCGGCGTGGCCAAGACCACCTCGGTCGCCTCTCTGGGGGCCGCGTTCGCCGAGCAGGGCAAGCGGGTGCTGCTCGTCGACCTCGACGCGCAGGCCTGCCTCACCTTCAGCCTCGGGGTCGACCCGGACGAGGTCGAGTCCTCGGTCAACGAGGTGCTGCTCGGCAAGGCCACCATCGCCGACGTGCGCGTCACCTGCGAGGACGGCGTCGACCTCGTGCCCAGCGTCATCGACCTGGCTGGGGCGGAGGCCCAGCTCCTGCCCCGGCCCGGCCGCGAGTACGTGCTGCGCACCGCGCTGGAGGAGGTGCGCGCCGAGTACGACGTCATCCTGCTCGACTGCTCCCCGAGCCTCGGCGTGCTGACCCTCAACGCCCTCACCGCCAGCCAGGGGCTGGTCATCCCCATGCCGTGCGAGATGCTCAGCCACCGTGGCGTGGGCCAGCTCCTCGACACGGTCGCCGACGTGCAGCGCATCCTCAACAAGGACCTCGCCGTCCTCGGCATCCTGCCCACGCTGTTCGACGGGCGCAGCAACCACGCCCAGGAGGTGCTTGCCGACGTGGGTGAGCGCTACGGCCTGCCGGTGCTCGACCCGCCCATCCCGAAGACGGTCCGGTTCGCGGAGGCGCCCGCGGTCGGACGGTCGATCCTGGCCACGTCGCGCACCTCCAAGGGCGCCAAGGCGTACCGCGACGTGGCCGCCGGGCTGTCGAAGAAGCTCGCAAGACTCTGAGGGCGGGCGGAATACCTCCCGGGTTCGGGGACTTGTCACTGGACGGTGACTGACCCCCTACCCCCGAGGAGAACCATGTCCCGCACTGCAGCCCTGGCCATGCCGTCCGCTGACGGCCGCTTCCAGACCACGACCGTGGAGCGTCGCGACCTGCGCGCCGACGACGTGCGCATCGACATCAAGTTCGCCGGCATCTGCCACAGCGACATCCACACCGTGCGCGGCGAGTGGGGCCAGACGTCCTACCCGCTGACCCCCGGCCACGAGATCGCCGGCGTCGTCAGCGAGGTCGGCCCCGAGGTCACGAAGTTCAAGGTCGGCGACCGCGTCGGCGTCGGCTGCATGGTCGACTCCTGCGGCGAGTGCGCCCAGTGCCAGGCCGGTCACGAGAACTTCTGCGGGAAGAAGACCGTCTTCACCTACGGCGACACCGACGTCGACGGCACGACCACCCAGGGTGGCTACAGCCAGCAGGTCGTCGTGACCGACCGGTTCGTCGTCCGCATCCCCGACGGCCTGGACCTCGACAAGGCCGCGCCCCTGCTGTGCGCCGGCATCACGCTCTACACCCCGCTCAAGCGCTGGCTCGACCACGCCGGCCCTGACGCCAAGGTCGCCATCGTCGGCATGGGTGGCCTCGGCCACATGGGCGTGCAGATCGCGGCAGCCATGGGCGCCGACGTCACCGTGCTGAGCCAGGGCCTGTCCAAGGAGAAGGACGGCCGTCGCTTCGGCGCCAAGGACTACCGCGCGACCAGCGACGCCAAGACCTTCGAGGAGCTCGCCGGCTCGTTCGACGTGATCATCTCGACGATCAGCGCGGACCTCGACCTGGCGCAGTACCTGTCGCTGCTCAAGCCGTTCGGCACGTTCGTGACCGTCGGCCTGCCGCCGAACCCGCAGAAGCTGCCGTTCGGTGCGCTCATCAACGGCGACAAGACGGTGGCCGGGTCCAACATCGGTGGCATCGCCCTCACCCAGGAGATGCTCGACTTCTGCGCCGAGCACAACATCGCCGCCGAGATTGAGACGATCAGCGCCGACCAGGTCGACGAGGCCTACGACCGCGTCGTGAAGTCGGACGTGCGCTACCGCTTCGTCATCGACACGGCCACGATCGGCTCCTGACCGCCGGTCAACGCCCGGTCGCCCAGTAGCGGACGAGCGGCGCAAGTGCCGCCTCGGCCTCCCGCTCCTGCTCCCGGGTGTCTGCTCCGAGGGTGCCGACGGACGGCGCGGCACCCTCGGGGACGTTGAGCACCGCGGTCCGCGCCGTGCCGGCCACCGGCAGCAGCAGGACCAGTGCCGGGTGCGCCGACTCGAGGTCGGCCCGTCGGGCCCGGACGACGTCCAGGACCGGCCGCCAGGCCGACCCCCTCAGGGGGACGCGCACCAGGACCGACTGGGTCGTGGGTCGCCGGTGCTCGGCGGGCTCGGCCCAGTGCACGCAGGTGGCGGCCGGTGCCGCGGCCAGGAGCAGCGCGAGGTAGCTCGCGGCCCGGGTGAGCTGCGCCGGTGACCCGCTGTAGGCGAGGTTGAGGCGGCCGTCCGCCGCGGCCGGGCAGTCGACCTCGGGGTCGGGCGCGAGGGCGTCGTCGCGGGCGTAGTCCGGCGCGGCCGCGGCGGTGTGGAGCTCGACGCGCTCGACGGCCGGTGGCAGCGAACGCACGACGCTGCCGAGCGACACCTCCGGGACGACCCGGAGGTCGGCGGTGACGGGGAGGTCGTGCTCGCGGTCGCCGGGGTTGACGGTGGCCGCCACGACGCCGGGCACCCGGGAGAGCGCCTGCGCTGCAGCCGAGGCCCACGCCTGCTCGTCCATCGGGATGGGCCCACCCGGCCCCTCCACCAGCTGGCCCAGCCGGGTGAGGCCGAACCCGGCGTCGTGCAGCGCGGCGGCGGTCGCCTCCGTGCGAGGCGAGCCGGCCAGCCGGATCACGCTCGTCGCGCGCTGCTCCCCGGTGCGGGAGACCAGGACCACGGGGTGGGTCGGGTCCTGCTGCACGGCGAGTGCGAACGCGCGGCCGGCTGAGGGTGTGACGACGGCACCGGGACCCACCCGCACCTCGTGGCCGACGTCGTCGCGCACTGCGACCGCCGTGCCACCCGTGAGCCAGGACGTCCCCGGCTCGGGCAGTGCCCCGGCCAGGTCGTCGGCGGCAGCCACCAGGTCGGTGCCGGTGCGGACCGTCGCGGTGAAGGGAGCGGCGCCCGACTGCACCTGCAGGGCCACCGAGGTCACCGCCGGCAGCGCCTGCATCGAGCGGAGCACCCGCAGCGCGATGGCGTTGGGGCCGGCGCTCGTGGAGGCCAGCACCACGTCGCGGCCGTGGCGCAGCTCCACCGTGGTGCCGGCGACGGCAGGGTGCTCGGCGGCATACCCCTCGATGGCCCCGGTCAGCCGCTGCACGACGGCGACGTCGGGTGGGCCGGCGAGCTGCGCCCTCAACGTCGGCTCGAACGCCCTCGCCGCGCTCCCGGAGGCGAGCGCCTGGTCCACCAGCTGCACGGCCACGACGCCGGGCTGGGCCCGCAGCCATGCGCGGAACCGCTCCTGCTCGCTCGGCCGCAGCACGGCGACGACCACCGCTGCGACCGCGACCGCGGCCACGAGCAGGAGCGCCACGGTGCGGCGGCCGACCCCCGCTGCGATGTCACCCACGCCGCGAGGATGGCACCTGCCCGGCCCCGTACGGAGCCGTCGTGACCGTTTCGCAACGGGACCGGCCACCGCGGACAGGAGTCCGCGGTGGCCGGTGAAGGGCGCTGGGCCGGGCAGGCGCGCCGGGGGAGGGTCAGCCCTCCTGGGCAGCCGGGCTGGAGTCGCCCGCGCCACCACGGGTGCGGCGACGGTTGCGGTTGCGTCGGGGCTTGCTCGCCGCGTCGCCGTCCTGGGGGGCCGAGTCGGGGCGGCGCTCGCCACGGCCGCCGTCGCGGCCACTGTCACGACCACTGTCACGACCACCGTCACGACCACCACGGCCCCCGTCACGACCACCGTCACGGCCTGAGCGGCCGCCACCGGCGGGACGACGCCCGCTGGACTTGCCGGTCTCGCCGAGGTCCTCGAGCACCTCGGCGTCGAGCCCGGCCAGCTTCTGCTCCGACCTGGGCAGGCGCCCCTTGGCCGTGCGCGGGATGTCGAGCTGCTCGTAGAGGTGGTCGGAGGAGGAGTAGGTCTCCTCGGGCTCGGGGATGCCGAGGTCGAGGGTCTTGTTGATCAGGCCCCAACGCGGCATGTCGTCCCAGTCGACGAAGGTGACCGCGATGCCCGTGTTGCCGGCACGCGCGGTGCGGCCGATGCGGTGCAGGTAGGTCTTCTCGTCCTCGGGGCACTGGTAGTTGATGACGTGCGTGACGTTGTCGACGTCGATGCCGCGGGCCGCCACGTCGGTCGCGACGAGGATGTCGACCTTGCCGTTGCGGAACGCCCGGAGCGCCTGTTCGCGGGCCCCCTGGCCGAGGTCGCCGTGGATGGCCGCGGCGGCGAACCCACGGTCGACGAGCTCGTCGGCGACCTTCGCGGCCGTGCGCTTGGTGCGGCTGAAGATGATCGTCAGGCCACGCCCCTCCGCCTGGAGCATGCGGGCGAGCATCTCGACCTTGTCCATGGCGTGCGCGCGGTAGACGAACTGCTCGACCGCCTTGACGGTGTGGGCGTTCTCCTGGTCGTCGCCCATCGCCCGGATGTGCGTGGGCTGGCTCATGTAGCGGCGGGCGAGGGCCACGNGCTTCTCCACGTCGGGCAGGAAGCCGAGGTCCAGCATCTCGTCGGCCTCGTCGAGCACGACCGACTTCACGTGGGACAGGTCGAGGTGGCCCTGCTTCGCGAGGTCGATGAGGCGACCCGGCGTGCCGACGACGATCTCCACGCCGGCCTTGAGCGCGTCGATCTGCGGCTCGTAGGCCCGGCCGCCGTAGACGGTGAGGACGCGGATGCCACGGCGCTTGCCGGCTCGCTCGAGGTCGCCGGCCACCTGGACGGCGAGCTCACGCGTGGGGGCGACGGCCAGGGCCTGCGGCTTGCCGGCGTGGGGCATGCCCTCCCAGGCGGCGTCGCCGCGCGCGACGGTGCGGTTGAGCATGGGGACGCCGAAGCCCAGCGTCTTGCCCGTACCGGTCTTGGCCTGGCCGATGATGTCGTGGCCGGACAGCGCCACGGGCAGGGTCATCGCCTGGATGGGGAAGGGGGAGGTGATGCCGGCGTCGGTGAGCGACGCGACAATGTCGGGGTGGACGTCGAAGTCGGCGAAGCTGGGGGTTGCGGGCGCAGCAGCGTCCGTCGTGGTCTCGGTCATGGAGTTCTCTCGATCGGGGCGCTCCCTGCGTGGGAGGCCGACGCGCAGCGGGCCGATCGGAGGTCTTCGTCAATGCTCGTCGAGCGGGGCGCGGAGGGTCTCCGCGGCTGATTCGTGCCGACCGGGCACCTTTGACGAGGCCCAGACTACCGCCGTGGTCCGGTTTCGCCCGCATCGACCGCACCCAGCGCCGTTAGGGTGACGACCATGACGCAGGACGACTGGCTCGCCGACCCGCAGTACCGCGAGGCGGTGGCTGACCTGCTGGGCGCACTCGCGTACGGCGAGCTCACCGCCTTCACGCGCCTCGCCGGCGACTCCGAGCTCTCCCCCACCCAGCCGCTCAAGGCCGCCGTCGCGGGGCTCGCCGTGGCCGAGTTCCGCCACTACGAGATGATCGTCGCCCGGCTGGAGGCCATGGGCGTGGCGCCGGAGACGGCCATGGCGCCGTTCATCCCCGCCGTCGACGCCTTCCACGAGCGCACCCGGCCCAGCACCTGGCTCGAGGGGCTCGTCAAGGCCTACGTGGGCGACGGCATCGCCACCGACTTCTACCGCGAGGTGGCCGCCTACGTGGACCCCTCCACCCGTGACCTCGTCAACTCGGCCATGCAGGACGTGGGGCAGGCGGACTTCGTGGTCAAGGTGGTGCGCGAGGCGATCCGCACCGACCCCCGCATCGCCGGGCGCCTCGCGCTGTGGGGTCGCCGCCTCGTGGGTGAGGCCCTGTCGCAGGCGCAGCAGGTGGCCGTCGAGCGCGACGCGCTCGCGTCCCTGCTCGTGGGTGGTGTGGGCGGCCAGCAGCGGCCGAGTGCCGACCTGGCCGAGCTGGGGCGCATGTTCGCCCGGCTCACCGACGAGCACACGCGTCGTATGGGGCGCCTCGGCCTCGCTGCCTGAGCCCGTCCCCGGACGCGCGAGAGGCCCGGTCCACCAGGACCGGGCCTCTCGGCTGTCAGGCTGAGGTCAGACGTGGGTCGCGCCCCGGCGACCGGTCATGCGCTCGTAGATCACGATGAAGACGGCTGCCAGCACGACGCCGGCCAGGAACGGGATGATCTTGAACCCGCCGTTCGAGTTGTTGTAGCCGAGCTGGTAGACGAGCCACGACCCCACGAGGGAACCGAGGATCCCGAGGATGATGGTGACCAGCACCGAGATGTTCTGCTTGCCGGGAAGCACCAGTCGCGCCAAGGCTCCAATGATGAGGCCAGCGATGATGGCCCCGATGATCGTTCCAATCATCGTTCACTCCTTCTGCACGTGATGAGCTGTGCTGTTGTCGAGGCCGCGGTGCGGCCCTCACCGGAGTACTCAACACGCTCAGGCCGGGTGACGCACGTTGGACGAGGGAGTGTCGAGGTCACGGCTCGGGAACGATCCTAGCGCGTTTGCGCAGGTCAGCGCCCTGCGATAAGGGAGCTCCCGGTGCGGGGCGGCCGGCCGGACCCTGCTCGCCCCGCCCTCGGGACCTCAGACGCCGAAGCCGACGCCGCGCTTCTCGGACTCGCCGATCTGGACGTAGCCGACCGAGGCTGCGGGGACGAGGACCTGCCGGCCCTTGTCGTCGGTGAGGCGCAGGACGGCGCCCTCGCCGAGCGAGGCGCTCACCGCCGCCTCGACCTCGGCCGCGGTCTGGTTCGACTCGATGACGACCTCGCGGGAGACGTTCTGCACGCCGATCCTGACCTCCACGGTGGTGCCTTCCTGTTCTGGGGTGACCGGCCGCGGTGCGGCGCCCGGCGATGAGGTGCGCACGCGCCGTACCCGGCCGCGCGCTGCTGTCGACAAGGCTAACGAGCCGCCTCGGTGGAACCTTCCCCGCCCACCTTGGGGAACGAGCCGAGGCCGCGCCACGCGAGGGTGCCGACGAGGCGGGCGGCCTCGTCCTTCGGGATGTCGGAGCCCTGGGCGAGCCAGTGGCGGGCGCTGACCTGCGCGAGGCCGGTCAGCGCCATGCCCAGCAGGGAGGCGTCCTCCTCGGGGAGGTTGGTGTCCTCGGCGATGACCTCGGCCACCGCCTCGGCGCAGACCAGGCCGACGGCGTCGAGGCGGTTGCGGACAGCGGACTCGTTGGTGAGGTCGGACTCGAAGATGAGCCGGAACGCCGCGCCGTCGCGTGAGACGAAGTCGAAGTAGGCGCTGATGGTCGCGTAGACGCGGTCCTTGTTCTCGTGGGTCGAGGCCAGCGCCTCCCGCACGAGGAGCTCGAGTCCCTCGCTGTGCTTGTCGAGCAGGGCCAGGTAGAGCTCGAGCTTGCCCGGGAAGTGCTGGTAGAGCACGGGTTTGGACACACCCGCACGGTCGGCGATGTCGTCCATGGCGGCGGCGTGGTAGCCCGACTCCACGAACGCCGCCTGCGCGGCCTCGAGCAGCTGCGCCCGGCGGGCGGAGCGCGGCATCCGCTGGCCCCTGGCCGTGTCGGTGCCGGTCTCGGCGCGAAGCGACATGCGTCCCTCTCTCGTGGCTGGCCCACCGCAAGGCGGAGGTGTCGGTGACATCGTACGCACGGGTAACGTGAGTCACATGGGGATCCCACCGCTGGTCGCTCCCGGGCCCGAGCTCACGGTCGAGCAGAAGGCCCGCTACGCCCGGCACATCCTGCTGCCCGACATCGGGGTCGAGGGCCAGCGACGCCTGTCCAACGCGCGCGTCCTCGTCGTGGGCGCCGGCGGCCTGGGCTCGCCCGCGCTGCTCTACCTCGCCGCTGCCGGCGTCGGCACCATCGGCATCGTCGACGACGACGTCGTCGACGCCTCCAACCTCCAGCGGCAGGTCGTCCACGGCGTCGCCGACGTGGGGCGCCCCAAGACGGAGTCGGCCGCCGAGAGCGTCGCCGCGGTCAACCCGCTCGTGACCGTCGTGCGCCACGACCTGCGGCTCACCGCCGACAACGCCCTGCAGGTCCTGGCCGACTACGACGTGGTCCTCGACGGCGCCGACAACTTCGCGACCCGATACCTCGTCAACGACGCCTGTGTCCTGCTGGGCCTGCCGCACGTGTGGGGGTCCATCTACCGGTTCGACGGCCAGGTGTCGGTGTGGTTCGCCGGGCACGGGCCCTGCTACCGCTGCGTGTTCCCCGACCCGCCGCCGCCGGACGCCGTGCCGTCCTGCGCGACCGGCGGGGTGCTCGGCGTGCTGTGCGCGTCGATCGGGTCGGTGCAGGTGGCCGAGGCGGTCAAGCTCGTCGTCGGGCGGGGCGAGCCGCTCGTGGGGCGGCTGCTGGTGCACGACTCCCTGCGCCAGACCTGGGACACGCTCCGGGTGCGCGCCGACCCCGACTGCCCGGTGTGCGGCGAGTCGCCCACGGTCACCGGGCTGGTCGACTACGACGACTTCTGCGGGATCGGGGGAGCAGCGGCCGGGGTCGTGGAGACCCCGGGTTTCGCCGAGGTGTCGGCGACCGAGCTGGCGCAGCTGCTCGCCGAGCGGGAGCGGGGGGAGGCCGAGTTCGAGCTGGTCGACGTCCGCGAGCCGGGGGAGCGCGACATCGTGTCGGTGCCCGGGTCGCGAGCAGTCCACCTCGACGCCTTCCGGGCTGGCACCGCCGAGCAGGAGCTGCCGCGCGGCGTACCCGTCGTGGTGCTCTGCAAGTCCGGCGTGCGGTCCGCCGAGGCGGCCGGCCTGCTGGCGGCGCAGGGCCGCGACGACGTCCGCAACCTCACCGGCGGGGTGCTCGCGTGGGTGCGCGACGTCGACCCGAGCCTGCCCGTGTACTGAGCAGTGGTCACCGACGCCACGGGCTTCGGCCCGCCCAGCGAGTTCGCCGACGACGTCCTCGAGGTCGTCGACCAGATCCCGGAGGGCATGGTCATGACGTACGGCGACATCGCCGAGGTGCTCGGGCGCGGAGGCGCGCGCGGGGTCGGTTCGGTGATGGCGCGGTACGGGTCGGACGTGCCGTGGTGGCGCGTGCTGCGCTCCGGGGGGTACTTCCCGCAGGGGCTGGAGGACGAGGCGCTCGCGCACTACCGGTCCGAGGGGACCCCCCTGGTGGGTGGCGCCTTGGACGGCAGGCGGGTGGACCTGTCGGTGGCCCGCTGGAAGGACGCCCAGCGCCCCAGCGCGTGACGCGCCGGGACGTGTCGGCGCGGTGTCGGCGCGAGGTGATGGAATCAGGACCGTGCTGACCCTGCGCCGTGCCCCGAGCCTCGTCGTCGACGCGCCCGCGCTCGACGACGTGCAGCGGCAGGCCGTCGACCACCGGGGCGGCGTCCTGCGTGTGCTCGGGGGCCCCGGCACCGGCAAGACCACCACCGCCGTCGAGGCCGTCGTGGCCAGGGTCGCAGCCGGCGAGGCGACGCCCGACCAGTGCCTGGTCCTCACGTCGTCGCGCGTCGGGGCAGGGACCTTGCGCGAGCGCGTGACGGCCCGGCTCGGGCGGACCTCGACCGAGCCGCTGGCCCGCACCCACCAGGCCTTCGGGTTCGGCATCCTGCGGCAGGCCGCGGCGCTGCGTGGCGACCCCGCGCCACGACTGCTCAGCGGGCCCGAGCAGGACGTCATCCTTCGCGAGCTGCTCGCCGGGCACGCGGCCGGCGACACGAAGGCGCCGCTGTGGCCCGAGCGCGTCCACGCCGCCCTCGGCACCCGCGGGTTCCGGCACGAGCTGCGCGACCTGCTCATGCGCGCGGTGGAGCTCGACCTCGAGCCGCACGACCTCGCCCGCTGGGGACGCGAGCGCGACCGCCCGGAGTGGGTGGCCGCCGCGTCCGTCCTCGCCGAGTACGACGAGGTGACCGCCCTCTCGGCGCCCGGTGCCTACGACCCGGCGTGGATCCTGGGTGCCGCGGCCGACCTGCTGGTCGAGGACCCCGACGCCCTGGCCCGGCTGCGCGACGGGCTGCGGCTCGTCGTGGTCGACGACGCCCAGGAGCTCACGTCGGCGGCCGCGCGGCTCCTGCGGACCGTGCTGGCGCCGGGCATCGACCTCGTCCTCCTCGGCGACCCCGACAGCGCGGTCCAGACCTTCCGGGGCGCCGACCCTCGATACCTCGCCGACGGCTGGACCGAGCTGGGCACCGGGCCCACGCTGGTGCTGCCCACCGCCCACCGCCTGCCTGCGGCGGTCCACGAGGCAGCCGGTCGCGTGGCGCCCAAGATCGGGGCGCTCGGGGGCGGGGCGCAGCGCGCGGCAACCGCCGCCCGCCCCGGCGGCCAGGTGGAGGTGCGGCTGCTGCGGGCGGTGAGCCAGGAGGCCAGCTGCGTGGCCGCCGAGCTGCGCGAGGCCCACCTGCGACACGGCGTGCCGTGGTCGCAGATGGCCGTCGTCGTGCGCGGCCAGGGACGCACCTCGACGCTGCGCCGCGTGCTCATGGCGTCCGGTGTCCCCGTCGCCGGGTCGGCCACCGACCTGCCGGTGCGCGACGAGGTGGCGGTCCGGCCCCTGCTCGCCCTGCTGGGCGTGGTGCTCGACCTGGCGCGGGGCCTCGAGGACGCGCTCACCCCCGAGGTCGCCGTCGACGCGCTGCTCTCACCGGTGGGCGGCGCCGACGCAGTGGGCCTGCGCCGGCTGCGTCGGGCGCTGCGGCGCCGCGAGCTCGAGGGTGGCGGTGGGCGCACCAGCGACGAGCTCCTCGCCGAGGCCCTGTGCATCCCCGGTGCGCTGGTCGAGCTGGGGCCCGAGGCCAACCCGGCGCGCCGGGTCGCGCGCACCATCGCCGCAGGGGTCAGCGCCGCCAAGGGCGGTGTGGAGGGCGCCTCATGGCGGTGGGCCACGGGCGTCAGCGCCGAGTCGGTGCTGTGGGAGATGTGGTCGGCCACCGGGCTGGCGCGGGAGTGGCAGGCAGCCGCCCTCGCGGGCGGCCAGGCCTCGGCCCGCGCCGACCGCGACCTCGATGCCGTCGTCGGGCTCTTCGACGCCGCAGCGAAGTTCGTCGACCGGCTGCCCCAGGCCGGCCCCGAGGAGTTCCTCACCCACATCGGCAGCCAGGACATCCCGGGCGACACCCTCGTCGCCCGCTCGCCGGTCGGTGAGTCCGTCACCATCACCACCCCGCAGGCGGCGGCAGGTCGGGAGTGGCAGTTCGTCGTCGTCGCCGGTGTGCAGGAGGGGGTGTGGCCCGACCTGAGGCTGCGCGGCTCGCTGCTGGGCTCCGAGCACCTCGTCGACGTCGTGTCCGGGCGGTCGACCACCTTCCGGGCGGCGCAGGCAGCAGTGCGCTACGACGAGACCCGGCTCTTCCTCGTCGCGCTCACCCGCGCCAGCGAACGTGTCCTCGTCACCGCGGTCCGCAGCGACGACGAGCAGCCCTCGGTCTACCTCGACGTCGTCGACCCGGAAACCATTGCGGAGCAAGGCGATCGACCGTTCGCCGACGTGGCCCGCACCATGACCCTCCCCACCCTGGTAGGCCAGCTGCGGCGCCAGCTCCTCGACCCCGACCCCGCCGAGCGCGACACCGCCGTCGCCGCGCTGGCACGCCTCACCCACGAGCGCGTCCCCGGCGCCGACCCCGGTGAGTGGTGGGTCATGCGGTCGGTGTCCGACGACCGGCCACTGCGCACCGACGACCAGCAGGTGCGGGTCTCGCCGAGCAAGGTCGAGGCGTTCGGCAAGTGTGGGCTGCGCTGGCTCTTCAGCTCGGTCGGCGGCGACGGCCCCTCCGTCGGGGCCGCCGACATCGGCACGCTGGTGCACGCCATCGCCCACGACCTCGGCGACGCCGACGCCGAGCGGATGGTCGCGGAGGTGGACGCCCGCTGGGGTCGCCTCGGGCTCGCGTCGGGCTGGGTCTCGGACCGCAAGCGCCACGAGGCGCACGACATGGTGCGCCGGCTCGGCCGCTACTTCCGTGAGGCGGAGGCGGCCGGCTGGACCCGGCTTGGAGCGGAGCTGGACCTGCGTGTCGTCCTGGGGCGCGCGGTCCTCACGGGCCAGGTCGACCGCCTGGAGCGGACGCCCGACGGCCAGGGCCTGCGGGTCGTCGACTACAAGACCGGCAGCAGCAAGCCACGCACCGACGAGCTGGCCCGTCACCCCCAGCTCGGCGCCTACCAGCTCGGGGTGGAGCAGGGCGCGTTCCCCGAGCACGGGACGACCACCGCCGGGGCGGCCCTGCTGCAGGTGGGCAAGAGCGCCCTGGTGAAGACCACGCTGCAGACCCAGCCGCCGCTGGGGGAGGACGAGGACCCGCAGTGGGCCGCCGAGCTGGTGGGTGCGACGGCCGAGGGCATGGCCGGGTCGACGTTCCACGCGACGGTGGGTGAGTGGTGCACGCAGTGCCAGGTGCGCAGCTCCTGCCCCGTGCAGCCCGAGGGGAGGGTGCTGTGAGCACCGACGGACAGCCGCGCGCCAGGCTCTCGGCCCAGGAGGTCGCCGCGGCTCTGGGCCAGCCCGAGCCGACGCCCCAGCAGGTCGCCGTCATCGAGGCGCCGTTGTCGCCCCTGCTCGTGGTCGCCGGTGCCGGGTCCGGCAAGACCGAGACGATGACCGGTCGCGTCGTCTGGCTCGTGGCCAACGGCCTCGTCGAGCCCGACCAGGTCCTCGGCCTCACCTTCACCCGCAAGGCGGCCACCGAGCTGTCCGAGCGCATCGGTGCCCGCCTGCGCCTGCTGCAGTCGCGTGACGTGTGGCACCCCCGCACCGACGACGAGGAGACCGGCGCCGAGGTGCTCGGCGGCACCCCGACGGTGTCCACCTACCACTCGTACGCAGGTCGCCTGGTCCGCGAGCACGCCCTGCGGCTCGGCTACGAGTCGGAGTCGCGGCTGCTGTCCGAGGCCGCCGCCTGGCAGTACGCCTCGGAGGTGGTGTCCGCCTACGACGGGCCGATGGAGCACGTGCCCAACGCCGAGTCGACCGTCACCGCCGCCGTCGTCGACCTCGCCGGCGAGATGGCCGAGCACCTGGTCACCCCGGCCCAGGTCCGCGAGCACCTCGAGGAGGTCCTCGCCTCCCTGGCTGCGCTGCCGCCGGGGACCAGCCGCGCCAAGGACCTGCCTGGCGAGGCCAGGAAGATGCGCGACGCCCTGCGCGCCCGGGCGGGGGTGCTGCCCATGGTGGAGCGCTACCTCGACCTCAAGCGACAGCGCGACGCGATGGACTTCTCCGACCAGATGGCGCTCGCGGCCCGGCTGGCCATGACCTTCCCGGACATCGGCGCCATCGAGCGGCAGCGTTTCGGGGCTGTCCTGCTCGACGAGTTCCAGGACACCTCGGCGGCGCAGCTCGAGCTGCTGAGGTCGCTGTTCGTCGCCGAGGGAGAGCCGGTCCCCGTGACCGCGGTCGGCGACCCGCACCAGTCGATCTACGGGTGGCGCGGCGCCAGTGCCACCACGCTCAGCGCCTTCCGCGAGGTGTTCCGCGACGGTGGTGCGACCGGCGCGCCGGCGCCGGTCAAGCCGCTGTCGACGAGCTGGCGCAACGACGAAGCCGTGCTCGACGTCGCCAACGCCGTGGCCGGGTCGCTGCGCGCCGACTCCGCCGTCCCGGTGGAGGAGCTGTCGGCCCGCCCCGGGTCCGGTCCCGGCCGCGTCAGCGCCGCCCGGGTGCTCACCGCCGCCCAGGAGGCCGCCCTCGTCGCGACCTGGCTGCGGGACCGGCGCACCCAAGGCGCGAAGTCCGCCGCGGTGCTGTGCCGCAAGCGGTCGCAGTTCGCGCTCGTGATCGACGCCCTCGAGGCTGAGGGAGTTCCCTACGAGGTCGTGGGCCTCGGCGGCCTCCTGCTCACCCCCGAGGTGGAGGACATCACCTCACTGCTGCACGTCGTGCACGACCCGACGCGTGGTGACCAGCTCATGCGCCTGCTCACCGGTCCGCTGTGCCGCCTCGGCGCTGCCGACCTCGACGGGCTGATGGCCTGGGCCCGTCACCAGCAGGACCTGCGCATCAGCGCCGCCCGTCGTGCCGCAGGAGACGAATCCGCCAACGGGGCCGGCGACGCGACGAGGGCGACCGGCGGCGCGACGGAGTCCGGCCCCGGTGGGGGCGGCGCCACGGTCGAACCGGTCGACCAGGCGCCGGACAGCACCGACCGGGTCAGCATCGTCGAGGCCGTCGACGACCTGCCGCCCTCGGGGTGGCTCGGCCGCGACGGCCAGAGGGTCAGCGACGTCGCCCTCGGCCGGCTCGCGGGTCTGCAGCATGCGATCCGCCGACTCAGGTCGCTGAGCAGCCTTCCCCTCGCCGACCTCGTCGGGGAGGCCGAGCGCGTGCTCGGCCTCGACATCGAGGTCCTCGCTCGGGAGGGCTACACCCCGACGGCCGCCCGCGCACACCTCGACGCCTTCGCCGACGTCGCCGCGAGCTTCACCGTCAGCGCCGACCGTCCCAACCTCGGGGGCTTCCTCGCCTGGCTCGCCGCTGCCCTCAAGGAGGAGCGCGGGCTCGACAAGGGCTACATCGAGGCCTCCACCGATGCCGTCCAGGTGCTCACCGTCCATGCGGCCAAGGGCCTGGAGTGGGACGCCGTGGCGGTTCCCGGCCTCGTGGAAGGGTCGTTCCCGGCCCTGTCGTCGGCGGTCAGCCGGGTCGTCGACGACGAGTGGGCCGTGCCCACGCCGAAGGCCCGCGGCTGGGTCGCGGGCCTGCAGGACGGCGGCATCCCCTACGCCTTGCGCGGCGACGCCCACGGCCTGCCCGTCCTGGACTGGCGTGCGGCCGAGGACTGGAAAGACATCGACGGCCGGGTCGAGGAGTTCCTGCACGCCGGGGGCGAGCACGCAGTCGCCGAGGAGCGGCGCCTCGCCTACGTCGCGTTCACCCGCGCGAAGACCGACATGCTGCTCACGGCCCCGGTCTGGACCGACGGGAAGACACCGAAGGTGACCTCGCGCTTCCTCCTCGAGGCCCTCGCGGGTGAGGACCTCTCCGTGCAGGTCCTGGAGTGGGCCGACATGCCCGACCCGCTCGAGCCCGAGCGCGCGGAGAACCCCGCCGCGGCGGAGGTCGTCTCGGTGCAGTGGCCGGCGGACCCGCTGGCCGAGCGCAGGACGGCCCTCGCCGACGGCGCCATGGCGGTGCAGCAGGCGATCGAGGACTACGACCAGCGCACGTCACGGGGCGACGGCCCCCTCGAGCAGGGGCTGCTGCCGCTGCGGGGGGAACGGCTCTCGGTCCTCGAGGAGCTCGACCTGCTGCTCGAGGAACGGCGCCGGCTCGCGACCCGTGGCGACGTCGCCGTCCTGCTGCCGCGCCACCTGTCGGCGTCGGCGGTGGTGTCGCTGGCGCAGGACCCCGAGCGGTTCGCGTCGGCGCTCCGTCGACCGATGCCCGAGCCCCCCGCACTCGCGGCCCGGCGAGGCACCGCGTTCCACGCGTGGGTCGAGCAGCACTTCGCGAAGGCGGCCATGGTCGACATCCTCGACCTGCCCGGCAGCGCCGACGACGACCCGGCAGACGATGCCGAGCTGCCGGTGATGAAGGAGCACTTCCTCGCCAGCGAGTGGGCCTCCCGCACCCCGGCCGAGATCGAGATCGCGGTGGAGACCGTGATCGACGGCATCGCGGTGCGCGGACGCATCGACGCGGTGTTCCCGCGCCCCGGCGGTGGCTTCACGGTCGTGGACTGGAAGACCGGGGCCAAGCCGTCGGGGGAGGTGGCCCGGGCGCGCGCACTGCAGCTGGCTGCCTACCGCGTCGCCTTCGCCCGCCTGCGCGGCCTGGACCTCGAGGACGTCGATGCCGCGTTCTACTACGCGGGCTCGGGGGAGACCGTTTTCCCCGAGCTGCCTGACGACACGCACATCGCCCAGCTCCTCGCGGCGGTACCGGACTAGGGCGCGAGCAGGACAGCGCGACCAGGGACGCTACTGCGCCCAGGGCGGCGCGAGCTCCTCGCCGCCCGGCTGCATCGACGCCTTCATCCCCACCAGGGACGTGACCCAGGCGCAGGCTGGTTCGTCCGCGCTGTTGCCGACGGTGAGCACCGCCCCGGCCGGCACGAGGACGGCGTCCCCGGTCTGGGCGGTGAAGTGCTCGCGGTCGACCTCGACGTCGAGCTCACCGGCGAGGACGTGCAGGACCTCCTCCTCCGTCATGGTGTGGGGCCGTCCGGGGGTGTGCGGCGCAAAGTCGGCTCGCCAGGCAGCGATGCTCCTGGCGCCGCTGGCGCTGGACACCAACGAGCTGAACCTGACGCCGTGCAGGTCGAAGACCCGGGCCTCGGAGCGGGGACGGTGTCGCCCTTCCCTCTTTTCCACTTCTTCCATGACTTCCTCCTCAGATGGACAACCTGGTTGACCATATACGGTCAACCAGGTTGTCGACAAGGCCTAGGGTGGGGGTATGGACCCAGTGGACGACCTGGCAATGCCGTTCCTGCTGATGTCGGCGTTCCGGAACCTCGTCGACGCCGTGCACGCGCAGCTGGCCGATGACGGGTTCCCCGGTGTCCGGGCCACGCACGGGTTCGCGATGCAGGCGATCGGGGCCGGCTGCACGAGCGTCGAGCTGGGTGAGCGGCTCGGGGTCTCGAAGCAGGCGGCCGCGAAGACCGCGTCGACGCTCGAGGAGATGGGCCTCCTGCGGCGCGAGCCCGTCGAGCGGGACGCTCGTCAGAAGCTGCTCGTCCCCACGCCTGCAGGTCGTCGCATGCTGAGGCTGTCAGCGTCGGCCTTCCGCGCGGAACTGGCCAGGTGGCGCGAGGACGTGGGGGACGCCGGCGTCGACGCCACCCTGGCCACCCTGTCGGTGGTCGCCGCCGGTGGTCGTGGCCCCACCGACTTGTCCGACTGGACCTGAGCTGCGCAGGCGGTCCGGGCCAGCCCCGAAGGAAGCACGGGGGAGGCGCAGGGGAGGCGCCGGCGGCTAGGGGCGCGAGTAGCCCGGCTCGAACTCCGGGCCCGGGTCCTCGTCGTCGTCGTCGAACTGCACCGGGGCCGCGGAGGCGGGTGGCCGTGGGGTCGCCGGCGGTGACGCGACCGGGATCTCGGTGGTGGAGTCGTCATACGGCTCAGGCACGGGGTGCTCGTCGTGGTCGTCCTGCGCGGGATCGTGGAGGAGGTGCTCCTGGCCCTCAGGCTCTTCCTGCTCCCGTTCGTCCTCGTGGTCCTCGGGGTCAGCGGGGGACTCGTCGCCGTCGTCGCGACGCTCGTCCTCGTCCGCCGCCTGGTCGAGGTAGTCGGCAGCCTCGTCCTCGTTGACCGTGGGGGCGAACATCACCGCGACGTCCTCGTCCTCCTCGTCCTCGGTGTCCTCGACGACGTCCGGCGGGACCACGACAGGCCCGGGGCGGCGCGCAGGGGTGGTCCCGGCCCGCCGGTAGTCGTGGGCCGCCTCCTCCCGCTCGTGCACCTCGTCCTCGAGCCGGCGCAGCGCGGCCGCGTGGCGCTCGACGAGCAGGCGGTCGGCGCTGCCGACCGCTGCCAGCAGTGCCGACAGGACCCGCATCTCGGCGACGAGCCGGGCGCGGGTCAGCAGGTGGGGGTCGGGGCGTTCGGAGCGCGCGTGGGCGTAGGCCTCCATGAGCGTCTCGAGCGCGGGCTCGGACGCCTGGGTCGCCAGGGCGGAGAAGTCGTCTGCCGGGTCGGCGACCTTGGCGTCCTCCCACCCGGTGAAGGCCTTGACGCGGCCGGTGGAGGCGTCCTGGTCGTCCTCGAAGACCACGAGCACCTGGTCGCCGGTGAGGTCGCCGTGCGTCGGGGTGGGCGCGAACCGCCACAGGGCCACGTCCTCGAGCTGCTTCTCCCACCGGGCGAGCAGGCCCGTCGGCACGTGCCCCGTGGCGGCCGCCCGGTCGAGCTCGGTGAGCCGGCGCGTGCGGTAGGTGTCGGCGTCGTACGCCGGAAGCCCTGCCTCCTCGAAGAGCCCGTGGTCGGCGTTGTGCAGCGCGGCGATGGCGCGTCCGAGCTCGGCGGCGAGGCCGGGGCCCGGGGGCAGGGCCGAGAAGTCGATGTTCTGGCCGGGCAGGAAGGGGTAGATCGCGGCCCGTCCGCCCTCCTTCAGCGGCGCGAAGCCCTTGGGCGTGGGGACGCTGAACGGCAGCCGGCGCGCGAGGAGGCCGAGCAGCCCGAAGGTGGACTCCATCTGCGCCGCGGCAGCCTGGCTGCGCGGCACCCGGACCACCCACCGGCGGTGCTGGGTGTCCTGGACGAACGCGACGTCGTACTGGTGGTCGGGGGTCCCCGGCAGTGCCTCGACGCTCGCGGGGTCCAGGCCCGGCACGGCGGCGCTGGCCAGTGCGGCGAGGAAGAGGGGGGTGCGTTCCACGCGCCCACCGTATGCCGAGAGGGCGCACCTAGGGTGGAGGCGTGGGCTCCTTCGCCAAAACTCTCCCGAATCTGCCGTTCGCCCAGCCAGGGCTCGACCGCTCGGCCGAGCTCCGCAGCGACCCCGGTCTGCTGGCGGACCTGCTCGCGACGCCGACGACCCGCGTCCTGGAGCTGCACGGCGACCGGGTCGAGGTCCGCGAGGAGGAAGGCCTCGCGCGGTTGTCGCTGCGGGCCCCGCAGGCCGGCGACATCGACCGGCTCGGACTCTTCCTCGGCGTCGACGACCACGACGCCGCCCACGTCGCCGTGGTGCTCGACCCACCCCCGGAGGATCACGAACGGCCGGACGGCTCCCACGGCGTGGAGGGGGGCGGGCTGCGTACCCTGCGGCAGGTCGGTGCCCACCTCGAGGCGCTCGACGCCACCCTCTTCACGACGTCCCTCGCGCTGGCCAACTGGCACCGCGCGCACCCGTTCTGCCCGCGCTGCGGCGCCCCCACCGAGCCGGCCCACGGCGGCTGGCTACGCCGTTGCACCGCCGAGGGCAGCGAGCACTACCCGCGCACCGACGTTGCCGTGATCATGTCCGTCGTCGACCAGGACGACCGGCTGCTGCTGGCCCGTGGCGCGGGCTGGGGCGAGGGCAGGTTCTCCGTCCTCGCCGGGTTCCTCGAGCCCGGGGAGAGCCTGCCCGTCGCGGTCGCCCGGGAGGTCCGCGAGGAGGTGGGCCTGGAGGTCACCGACGTGGAGTACCTCGGCGACCAGCCGTGGCCGTTCCCGACGTCACTGATGGTGGGGTTCACGGCCCGGGCCCTGGGCGTCGACCTGGCCCTTCAGGACTCGGAGATCGCGGAGGCCCGCTGGTTCACCCGTGAGGAGCTCCTGGCCGCGGTCGAGGACGGCCGGCTCGCGATGTCGGGTCGGCTGTCGATCTCGCGGCGCCTGCTGGAGCACTGGCTGGGCCACGAGCTCGACCGCCCGTGACAGCGCTCAGCCGCCCGGACCCGGACGGGTGGGGCGGCTGAGGGCTGTCCAGCGGGTCAGGAGGCGAGGCGCTTCTTGACCTCGTTGATCGAGGGGTTCGTCGCGGCGGTGCCGTCGGGGAACAGCAGCGTGGGGACGGTCTGGTTGCCGCCGTTGACGTCCATCACGAACTTCACCGCGTCGGCCTCGTCCTCGATGTTCACCTCGGTGAACGCGATGCCCTCGCGGCCCATCTGCGCCTTGAGGCGGTTGCAGTACCCGCACCACGAGGTGGTGAACATGGTCACGGAACCGGGGGCCGGGGCCTTCAGGGTCGACATCGGGCAGCACTCGCTCTCTCGAGGGGTCGGGATCGTCGTACGGGCCCCGTCGTGGGGCCACGGTCGTCAACGTCGACGGGGGCCGCGGTCTTCCCCTGCGCCGGTGTGACGTCGGTGACCATGATGTCCCATGCCCGAAACCCGCCTCGACCCAGCGCTCCTGCGACTCGCCGCCTCCCGCAACCTCGCCGCCCTGGCTGCCCTCAAGCGCGACGGCCGGCCCCAGCTGTCCATGGTCAACTACGCGCTCGCGCTCGAGGGCGACACGGCGACGGCGAGGGTGTCGGTCGTCGACGGCCGGGCCAAGGTCGCGAACCTGCAGCGCGACCCGCGCGCGTCCCTGCTCGTCACCTCGCCCGACGGCTGGTCCTACACCGTGCTCGAGGGCGATGCCGAGCTGTCGCAAGTCGCGCGGGCGGAGGACGACCCCACGGTGGGGGAGCTCGTCGAGCTCTACCGGGCCATCCGCGGGGAGGACCACCCGGACTGGGACGACTACCGCCGGGCGATGGTGGCCGACCACCGGCGCATCCTGCGGGTCCACGTGCACAAGGTCTACGGCCTGGTGCAGTGACCGGCGCGTGGGCCGGACCGGGCTGGGGACACGCGTACGCCGCCGTCAGCGGGGTCTGACAGGATCGCGGGCGATGTCCCCTGCACCTGCGACGCCCAGCGCCGACGAGATCCTCACCGCCCTCGACCCCGAGCAGCGTGAGGTGGCCGCCCACCCCCTGGGGCCGATGTGCGTGCTCGCCGGGGCGGGCACCGGCAAGACCCGGGCCATCACCCACCGGATCGCCTACGGGGTCCACTCCGGCGCCTACCAGCCCCAGCGCGTGCTGGCGGTCACCTTCACCGCCCGCGCTGCCGGCGAGATGCGCACCCGCCTGCGCGACCTCGGGGTGGGAGGGGTGCAGGCGCGCACCTTCCACGCGGCCGCGCTGCGCCAGCTCCACTACTTCTGGCCGCAGGCCATCGGGGGTGCCGCGCTCGAGGTCATGCCGCACAAGGCGGCGGCCGTCGCCCAGGCGGCTGCGTCGCTGCGCCTCGACCTGGCTCGCGACCGCACCGCCATCCGCGACCTCGCCGCCGAGGTCGAGTGGGCCAAGGTCTCGATGCTCACCCCGGAGACGTATGCCGCCGGCGCCCGTGCCGCCCGCCGTGAGCCGCCGGGCCTCGACGCCACGGCCATGGCCCGCGTGCTCGAGGCCTACGAGCAGGTCAAGACCCAGCGCGGGGTCATCGACTTCGAGGACGTGCTGCTCCTGACCGTCGGCATCCTCTCCGAGCGGGAGGACATCGCGCGGGCCGTGCGGGCGCAGTACCGGCACTTCGTCGTCGACGAGTACCAGGACGTCAACACGCTGCAGCAGCGGCTGCTCGAGCTGTGGGTGGGTGAGCGCCCCGACCTGTGCGTCGTCGGCGACCCCGCGCAGACCATCTACTCGTTCACCGGCGCGAGCCCCCGCCACCTGTTGGAGTTCCCGGCCACGCACCCCAAGGCGCAGGTCGTACGGCTGGTGCGCAACTACCGCTCGACACCGCAGATCGTGGGGCTCGCCAACCTCGTGGTCCGCGGGCCCTCCGGCGCGATGCGCAGCAACGCCGTCACCCTGCGGGCGCAGGCGGCCGACGGCCCGACCCCCTCGCTGACCGCCCACCCGGACGACCCGGCCGAGGCCGCCGCCGTGGCGGGCGAGATCGCCGA
Source organism: Phycicoccus sp. Soil748 (assembly GCF_001428025.1). Taxonomy (GTDB): domain Bacteria; phylum Actinomycetota; class Actinomycetes; order Actinomycetales; family Dermatophilaceae; genus Pedococcus. The sequence continues at coordinate 182,372 of NZ_LMSC01000007.1, forward strand.
CCGGGTGGCCAAGGGCGTCTCCCCGGGCGACATGGCGGTCCTGTTCCGCACCAACGGCCAGTCCGAGGCCTTCGAGGCGGCGCTGGCCGAGCGGGACATCCCCTACCTGGTGCGCGGTGGCGAGCGGTTCTTCGCCCGTCGGGAGGTCCGCGACGCGATCCTGCTGGTGCGCGGCGCGGCGCGGTCCGACGACGGGTCGATCCCGCTCCCGGACCTCGTCCGGGACGTCCTCCTCGGCGCCGGGTGGACCCGGGAGGCGCCCAACGCCGGTGGGGCGGCCCGCGAGCGCTGGGAGTCGCTCGCCGCGCTCGCCGCCCTGGCCGACGACCTCGTCGCCGCCTCACCGGAGGCTCGGCTGCCGGACTTCGTGCGAGAGCTCGACGAACGCGCCGCCGCCCAGCACGCGCCGGCGGTGCAGGGTGTCACGCTCGCCTCGCTGCACGCCGCCAAGGGCCTGGAGTGGGACGTGGTGTTCCTGGCCGGGGTGTCCGACGGCTACCTGCCGATCACCATGGCCGACACCCCCGAGGCGATCGAGGAGGAGCGCCGGCTCGCCTACGTCGGGGTGACCCGCGCCCGCCGCGAGCTGCGGCTGTCGTGGGCTGGTGCCCGCACGCCCGGCGCCCGGGCCAGCCGTCGCCCGTCGAGGTTCCTCGACGGCGCCTCGAGCATCCTCGGTGAGGGCGCGCGGTCCCAGCCCAAGAACAGCTCCGGCCGGCGCGGCGCCGCGGGCAAGCCCGGGAAGCCCGTGCTGCCTGCCCACTGCCGCTCGTGCGGCACCGAGCTGACGACGGCGGCCCAGCGCAAGACCGGTCGCTGCGACGACTGCCCTCCCACCTACTCCGAGGCCGTGTTCGACCGGCTCCGCGAGTGGCGCCTGGCCGTCGCCCGCGCGACGAGCGTGCCCGCCTACGTCGTGTTCACCGACGCCACGCTCACCGCCATCGCCGAGCGGGAGCCCTCCTCCGAGGGCCAGCTGGCGCAGATCTCCGGTGTCGGGGCCCGCAAGCTGGGTCTGTACGGCGCGCAGGTCCTCGCCCTGATCGGCGGTTCCTCTGTAGAAGAAGTTCTCGGAACTCGTTCGGCTGCAACAGATTCCGAAGACTGACCGCCGGCGGCAGAATTCTCTGCCGAATTTCTCGTTAAATGCGTTGCTGGCCCCTCGGACGCTGCTCTACCCTTGACGAGCACGCCCGGTGGGAACACCGACCGGGCCCGAACGACACCGCGAAGGAGGGTGACCCCATGGAGAACATCACGATGACGATCGACGCGACGCACATGTCCCGCGTCCGTTCCGTGTGCCCCGAGGTCGCCCGTGTCGTCCTCGCAGGCCGTGGGCCGGTCGCCCAGGGGACCGCTGTGTCCGCCTCCATCGCCGTCCGCGCCATCGCCGATGCCCAGCTCCCGACGTCCGACGTCGACGGCTTCGGCGCCGGCAACGGCACCACCGTCAAGGATCTCGCGTTCCGTCCCTTCGGAGAGCCACCTGTCTAGGCCACCAGCCAGCAGGACCTCTCCGAGGCCGCGGAACCCGACATCCGGGATCCGCGGCCTTTCTGTTTGTCCAGACAGATTTCTTCCGCACCAGACCTGCAGGGAGAAGCACCACCGATGAAGCACGACAGCACCGACGAGAACACGCCGGCCCCCGACCGGGGAACCACCGGCGAGAACGAGACGCACACCACTGCCACCACCGTGGCGGGACGACGAGAGGGAGGTGACACCCGATGCAGTTGAGCGCACTCCACGACCTGAACGAGCAGGCCGCGACGGCAGGCGACGGCATCCCGTGTCGAGAGAACGACGCCGAGATGTGGTTCGCCGAGAGCCCCGCCGACGTCGAGTTCGCGAAATCGCTGTGCCACACGTGCCCGGCCCGGATGGCCTGCCTCGCAGGAGCCATCGACCGTGCCGAGCCGTGGGGCGTCTGGGGAGGCGAGCTCTTCGTCCAGGGGGTCGTCGTCGCCCGCAAGCGGCCGCGCGGCCGCCCGCGGAAGAACCCGGTCGCCGCATGAGCGCCGCCGTCGTGACCGCCACCCCGATCGCGGGGGTGCCTGAGGGGGCTCCCGTGGACCCGGCCGTCGATGCCGGGTCCACGGGACGGCTCCTGCGCCGCCCGCACACCACCACCGTCCAGCACCGCACCACCAGGAGACCGATCATGTTCCAGGCCTTGTACGCCGACCTGGCGCGCGCCCATCGCCGGCGCCGTCAGCGGGAGTACCAGCGCCGGCTCGAGGCACAGTCGCAGCACGAGATGCTGCTGGCCATGCCTCGCATGCTGGCCCGGTGACCCGCCGCCCCGAACCCGCCGGGACCCCCGTATCGAGGTGGTCCCGGCGGGTTCATCCATGTCCGGGCACTCGCGGGCGGCACCACCTAGGCTCGCGGCATGTCGCGTGACGCCGTGGTGGCAGCCCTGACCGCGCCCGAGCTCGCCCCCGTCGTCGACCTGGTCGTGTGGGTGGAGGACGGCGCCGCGATGGCGGCCAACCACCTCGGCCGGGTGCGGCTGCACGCCGACGGCCGCCACGAGGTGGTGGCGGGTCAGGACCCGGTGCCCTCGACGGACCCGATGGCCTTCCTGCCGTATGCCGCCGAGCTCGCGTCCCCGGGTCCCCGCGTCTCCACCGACAACGCCTACCCGTACGCGGCGCGGCGGATCCTCTCGGCGTTCGGGGATGCCGACCGCAGCCCCGACGTCGCGGTGGTGCACACGCCCCGCCACTTCTTCCCCGACGAGGGCGGCCACCGCGGCGAGCACGGGTCGCTCGACGTGATCCAGTCCCGCGCGCCCCTGGTCATGGCCGGTCCCGGGGTGCAGCGGCTGGGCGCGGTCGACGACCACGCCCGTCTCGTCGACGTCGGCCCGACGCTCGCCGTGCTCTGCGGTGTCCCGGAGGCCGACCTCGCCGATGCGGGTGGTGAGCCGCTGGACGGCACCCCGCTCACGCAGTACCTCCGGCCGACCGCAGCGGAGGTGCAGCCGCGGACCGACGCAGAGGGTGTCCCGGCGAACCCACCTCGTCGCGTCGTCGGCATCCTCTGGGACGGCGCCCACTGCGGTGACCTGCTCGCCATGGCGGAGGCCGGCGAGCTGCCCGGCGTCGCCTGGCTCCTCGAGCGGGGGATGGCGCTGCGCGGGGGAGCGGTGGCGGAGTTCCCGAGCGTCACCCTGACCAACCACACCTCGATCCTCACCGGCGTCGGCCCGGGGCGGCACGGGGTGCTGGGCAACGTCTTCTTCGACCGGGCCACCGGTGAGCGCGTCGTGCCCAACGAAGCCGCGACCTGGCACCGCAGTGCAGAGTGGCTGCGGCCGGGTGTGCGCACGGTCTTCGAGATGGTGAACGACCATGTGCCGCAACGCAGCTCGCCGCGAACGGCCAGCGTCGACGAGGCGATCGACCGGGGCGCGGACTACGGCACCATGGCGCTGCTGCGCCAGGCCGGCGGGTTCCACGCGGCCGCCGACGGCATGGGCGACCTCATGCCCGACCCGGCGACGTCGGTGTTCCTGCAGCACCCCGAGCACCTCGACGACAGCTACTTCCACTGGGGCATGCAGGTCGACGACCTCGGCCTGCAGCAGGTGCTGCAGCTCTGGGAGGACGCCGACACCGCGCCGGTGCTGACCTGGTGGGCCAACGTCGTCACCGATGCCGGCTACCACGGTGGTGGCCCTCGCTCGCCGATGGCACGCGACGCCCTGCGGCAGAGCGACGCCCGGCTGGTGGCGTTCCTCGACCACCTCGAGTCGCTGGGGGTCCGCGACGAGGTCACCTTCCTGCTCACCGCCGACCACGGGTTCGAGGCGGCCGACCCCTCGGTCACCGGATCGTGGGCGCCCGCGCTGGAGGCGCTCGGCATCCCCTACCGCGACGAGGGCCCCGGCTTCGTCTACCTCCTCTGACCACCTCAGGGCTGCTGCGACCACCACCCCGCGTGGCTAGGCTGGCCGCCATGGCCACGCAGATCCGCATCGCCCAGGACGAGGCCGCCGACGCGGTCCTCAGCTCGGACCCGTTCGCGCTCCTGGTGGGCATGCTGCTGGACCAGCAGTACCCGATGGAGCACGCGTTCCGCGGCCCCTGGAAGATCGTCGAGCGATTCGGGACGCTGGACCCCTCGGCCATCGCCGACGCCGAGCCCGACGCGTTCGCCGACCTGTGCTCGACCCCTCCTGCCATCCACCGCTACGGCCGGTCCATGGCAGGACGCGTCCAGCAGCTCGCCGTGGTGGTCCGCGACGAGTACGACGGCGACGCGGAGACCATCTGGACGGGGGCGTCGGACGCGGCCGACCTGCTCGCGCGCCTCCGGGCGCTGCCCGGGTTCGGCGACCAGAAGGCCCGCATCTTCGCGGCACTGGTGGGCAAGCAGCTCGACGTGCGGCCGGCCGGCTGGCAGCAGGCCGTCGGTCCCTACGCCGAGGACGGCTCGTACCGGTCGGTGGCCGACGTCGTCGACGCCGAGTCGCTGGCCAAGGTGCGCGAGTTCAAGCAGGCCGCCAAGGCCGAGGCGAAGGCGAAGGCCGCCTCGGTCAAGCCGGTCAAGCCGGTCAAGTCGGCCAAGGCCTGACCGTGGCGCAGGACGCCCCGGTCTGCGCCACCTGCGGGCAGGTGGCGCCCGACCCGGCGCTGGCCGCCATCACCTGGACGCGCGGCACCGAGGACGGCCGCGACGTCTGGACGTGTGACCGTTGCAGCCGCGAGCACCTGCGCAGCATCGAGGGGAAGCTCGACAGCGCCTGGTGGTGAGCCTGCCCCCGGATGGGTCAGTCGAGGGGCGGCGGCAGGGTGTGCAGCTTCAGCCCGGGCATGTGCTCGACGACGATGGCGCGCGCGGGGATGGTGCCGTTCAGCTGGCACAGCACCCCGATCCCCCCGAGCCAGACGCGGTGGATGAGCAGGTACGACGGCGGCAGGTTGAGCTTCATGCCCACGAGGAACTCCGGCCGGCGCACGTCGTTGACGTGGGCGGCGACGCTGCGCAGCCAGGGTCGGCTGAAGGTGAACTCCTCGTGCATCAGCGGGTCGATGAACGGCTGGAGGTAGTCGAGCAGCGCGTGGGCGTCCAGCGACATGGTCGGCTTGATGAAGCCCTCGGACCGCAGGCCCGCCTCGAGGGCCGGGGCGTCACCGCACAGCGCGGCCGCCGCGAGCGTGCCCATCGCGGACGGCAGGCCGTGGGGGAGGCGGTTGACGGCGCCGTAGTCGATGACGCCGAGCCGGCCGTCCTCGAGCAGCCGGAAGTTGCCCGGGTGCGGGTCGGCGTGGAGCAGCCCCGCGCGGGCCGGGCCCACGAGCAGGAACTCCATGTAGCGCTGGGAGGCGGCGTTGCGCTGCTCGGGCGTGCCCTTGGCGACGATCGTCGACAGCGGGGTGCCGTCCATCCACTCGGAGACGATGACGTGCTCGCTGTGGACCAGGACCTCCGGCACCACGAAGTGCGGGTCGTCGCGGAACACCTTGGCGAACCTGCGCTGGTTGGAGGCCTCGAGGTTGTAGTCGAGCTCCTCGGACATGCGCGACTTCAGCTCGTCGGTGATCGGCTTGATGTCCATGCCGGGGATCCAGCCACCGGCCAGCCGGGCGACGCGGGCGAGCTGGTTGAGGTCGGACAGCAGCGCCTTGCCGGCTCCCGGGTACTGGATCTTCACGGCGACCTCGCGCCCGTCGCGCCACACCGCGCGGTGCACCTGGCCGATGGACGCGGCCGCTGCGGGGGTGTCGTCGAAGGACTGGAACTTCGCCGTGCGCCAGCGGGGGCCGAGCTCCTCGGCGAGGACGGTGTGGACCGTGGCCGCGGGCAGCGGGGGCGCGGCCTCCTGCAGCTTGGTGAGGGTGGCGCGGTAGGGCGCGGCCATCTCCTCGGGCAGGGCAGCCTCCATGACCGACATGGCCTGGCCGAACTTCATGGCGCCGCCCTTGAGCTCCCCGAGCACGGTGAAGAGCTGCTGGGCGGTGCGGGCCTGCAGCTCGGCGGCGACGAGCTCGGCCGGCTTGCCGCCGACGCGCTTGCCGAGGCCGACCGCGGTGCGCCCGGCGAACCCGAGGGGCAGGCTGGCCAGGCGGGCCGTGCGGCTGACGGCGCGACGCGGGAGCTCGTTCATCCAGCCATTCTCACCTGTCGCGGGGGAGTTGCGTCGGCGGGNACCCGCGGCCACGGCAGCCCGACCTCGAGCGACCTGCCGACCGGCAGCGGCTGTCCGTCCAGCACGCCGAGGACGACCATCGCCGCCATCGCAGAGGCCACGCCCACGAGCGACGCCTCGCCGCCGACGTCCTGTCCCGGCCCGACCGTGGGTCGGGTGAGCTGGCCGAGGAGGGCCGGCCAGGCGGGGTCGAGGTCGGCCCGGGCGAGGTCGAGGCACCGCAGGCACGGACCTCCGGTGACACCCAGCGGCCCGACGACGGCCTCCACCTCGTGCATCACGAGCGGCAGGACGGGTACGGCGTGCCGCAGCCAGGGCTGCGCCGACGCGGGGTCGACGGCGCCGGAGGCGACCAGCACGACGACGTCGGGCAGGCCGGCCGGCGCGTGCTCCCAGTCGTCCGCTGCCCTGGCTCCCTGCGACACGCGGGACACCCCGGCCCGGCGCAGGGCCACCGCCACGGCGCTCGGGACCTCGCCGCGCCCCGACACCAGCACGTGGGCGGCGTGGCGCCGCACGAGCGCGCCGTACCCGGCCTCGGGCGGCGAGGACGTGCGCAGCAGGGCGTCGGACTCGGGCGACAGCACGGCCCGCGTGGACGGCGGCAGGGCGGCCGGGCCGGTGGCGTCGACCACGAGGCCGCGGGCGAGGAGGTGGTCGAGCAGCACCCGGCCCGACGGCGTGGTGAGGGCCTCGGGCAGCTCGTGCGTGCCGTCGAGGGCCTCGACGGCCGCTACCTGCGCTGGCGTCAGGCCGACGACCACCGCCCCGCGCTCCACGTCGGTGCCGAACTGCACCTGGCCGGGCCCACGACGCAGCACGGGCCAGACGGTCTTGAGCAGGGGGCCTCGGGTCACCTGCGCCAACCTGCCACAGCCGGTGGGCGCCCTCGCCACTCATCCACAGGCGCCCCCAGGCGGCCCCGGACGGTCCAGGCCGCAGCGGGCGGGCCCGGGGACGCAGCGAGGGGCGGACCCGACCGTGGTCGGATCCGCCCCTCGCAAAGGCGGCCTGCGTCAGGCCTTGCCGAGAATGCGGTTGAGGTTGGTCCCGCAGACGGGGCAGACGCCCTTGGCCATGCGGCGGCCGTTCGTCTCCACGACACGGCCCTCGGCCTCGCGCTTCTCCTTGCACTTCACGCAGTAGAACTCGCCCTTGTAGGTCTCTTCAGCCATCGCGATGTCTCCTTGTCGATCTCGGCGCACGCTGCGCCGTCGGACTTCGGCCACCGTAGACCATGCTGAGCACAAAATCGCGGAAGGGGGCGTGTCCTCCGTGCTCAGCGCCACCCCTAGGCTTCGTGCCGTGACGGGTCACGAGTGGTGGGACGGGGAGTACGAGGACCTGCAGGTCAGGGCCCACGAGGCGTCCGGTCGGCGGGTGGCGGTGGTGACCCTGGACCTGCCGGAGCGGCGCAACTCGATGAGCGGGCCGATGACGGCGTCGTGGGTCGAGGTGATGCGGCTGCTGCGCGCCGACGGTGACCTGGCGGCTGTGGTCGTCACCGGGGCGGCTCCCGCGTTCTGCGCCGGCGGCGACCTGACGTGGCTCGTGTCCGACCCGGACGCCTCGGTGCCTGACCTGCGCACGAGGATGCTCGCGTTCTACCGGTCTTGGCTGGCCGTCCGCGACCTCGAGGTGCCGACCATCGCCGCGGTCAACGGCGCGGCGATCGGGGCCGGGATGGCGCTCGCCCTCGCGTGCGACCTGCGCTACGTCGCCTCCGACGCCAGGCTGGGCGTGCCCTTCACCGCCCTCGGCCTGCACCCCGGTATGGCGACCACGTGGTCGCTGCCCGACGTGGCCGGGTCGGCCGTGGCCCGCGACCTGCTGCTCACGGGGCGCCTGGTCACAGGGACCGAGGCCGTCCAGCTCGGGCTGGCCTCGCGCGCGCTGCCCGCGGACGCGGTGCTCGACGAGTCGCTGGCCGCGGCGGAGCGCATCGCCGCAGCCGCGCCGGTCGCCACGCGTCTGACCCTGCAGGCGCTGCGCTCGGGGGGTCACGCCGACCACGAGACCGCCCTGCAGTGGGAGGCGCTGGCGCAGGCCACGACCCTGGCCACCGAGGACGTGCAGGAGGGCATCGCCGCCGCCGCGGCGCGCCGTACGCCGCAGTTCCGCGGCCGGTAGCGCCCGGGCCCGTCGTGCCAGTCGCCGGCCGGCCCGGGCTGGGGCGCGGGTGTCGCGCCGCAGATCACCGGCGTTGTCAGCGTCCTCGCCTATCGTGAGGAGCATGGGGACCACTGACATCGAGGTCAGGCGCAGTCGGCGTCGGCGCCGCACCGTGAGCGCCTACCGCGAGAACGGGCGCACCATCGTGCTGATCCCCGCCCGGTTCACCCGAGCCGAGGAGCAGCAGTGGGTGGCCACCATGGTGGCCAAGCTCGAGAAGGGCGACCAGCGGCGCCGGCCCAGCGACAGCCAGCTGGCCAAGCGGGCCACGGAGCTGTCGCAGCGGCACCTCGGGGGTCTGGCCAAGCCGACGAGCATCCGCTGGGTCACCAACCAGAACTCGCGCTGGGGCTCGTGCACCCCCGCCGACGGCACCATCCGGATCTCGGCCCGGGTCAAGGGCATGCCGTCCTACGTCCTGGACTACGTCGTGCTGCACGAGCTCGCCCACCTGCTCGCGCCCGGGCACGGACCCGAGTTCTGGTCGCTGCTCGAGAGCTACCCGCGCACCGAACGCGCCCGCGGCTACCTCGAGGGCGTCGCCGCCACAGCCGGGCTCGACCTCGAGGACGACGTGAGCGACCGCAGCGACGAGCTCGGCGAAGCGGCCCTGGACATCAGCGCCACCGACTGAGCGTCAGGCGAGCAGCCGCTGCGCCGCCCGCACGAGCGGGCCGAGCTCGGCCTCGGTCTCCGGCGGCATGCCGTCCGCCGGCCACCAGGCGACGTCCAGCGACTCGTCGCTGACCGCGAAGGCCGCGTCGTCCGGCGCCACCCCGGCGAACCGGATGTCGAGGTGTTCTGCGCAGCGGCCGAACGCCGTGGCCAGCAGCTCGTGCCGGTGCAGCTCCACGATCCGTGGGTCGAGCACGATGTCGGGCAGCCCGCTCTCCTCGCGGGTCTCGCGGGTCGCGGCGGCGAGGACGGTGGTGTCCTCGGGCTCGAAGTGCCCCCCGAACTGCAGCCACATCCCGGCCTTGGCGTGCAGCGTCAGCAGGACCCGGTCGAGGGAAGGGCTGAGCACGATGGCGCCGGTGGTGAGGTGCTGCGGTGGTCCCTGCTTCCACAGGGCGCCCGGGTGCTCGAGGCAGTGCTCGACAAGCTCGCGACGCCACTGTTCCTGCTGGGGGTCCGGCGCCTGCCAGGCCTCCAGCCGGGCGAGGGCGTCCTCACGCAGCGACAGGTATGCAGCCGGGACCTCCGTGGGGGGAGCGCTGGTCACCGCCCGTCCCCGGCGTCCTCGCCACCGTCAGGGCGCGCGTCGCCGTCGCGCAGGAGGGCGTCGAGGGCTGCGTCCATGTCCGTGTCACCGGCCCCGCCGAGGCGCTCGACGTAGCCCAGCGGGTCGTCGAGGTCGGCGGCGGTGGGGGCGACGTCCGGGTGGCCCCAGGCGGCGTCCCGGCCGTCCTGGCCGTGGCGGTCCTCGAGGGCGGCCCACAGGTTCGCGGCGTCGCGCAGTCGGCGCGGCCGCAGCTCGAGGCCCACGAGGCCGGCGAAGACCTTCTCGGCGGGCCCGCCGGTGGCGCGGCGGCGGCGTACGGCCTCGCCGAGGCTCGCGGCCTGGGGGAGGTGGGCCCTGGTCGCGCGCTCCGACACGACGTCGACCCAGCCCTCTACGAGGGCGAGGTAGGTCTCGAGCCGGGCGAGGGCGGCCCGCTGGCTGGGGCTGGGCTCGGGACGGAACAGCTGGTCCTGCAGCGCGGACTGGAGCGCCGTCGGGTCGCTGGCGTCGACCGAGGTCAGCGCCGACTCGATGCGGTCGGTGTCGATGCTGATGTCGCGGGCGTAGTCGCGGACCGCAGCGAGCAGCTGCGGCCCGATCCAGGGCACCTCGGAGAACAGCCGCACGCGAGCCGCCTCGCGCACCGCGAGGTAGAGGCGCACCTGGTCGAGGTCGACGCCCAGGCCGTCGGCGAACGCCTCGACGTTGGCCGGCAGCAGCACGACGGAGCGGTCGGCGACGAGGGGCAGACCCACCTCCGTACCGCTGACCGTCTCCGTGGCGAGCGCGCCGAGCGCCTGGCCGACCTGCAACCCGAACATCGAGCCGCTCATCTTGGCCATCATCGGCTCGACCTGGCCGAGCAGGGCGGAGGGGTCGGTGCCCGCGGGCAGCAGGCCCTCGGGGATGAGGCCCTCCGGCAGGCCACCCTCACCGAGCTGCTGGAGCTGGGTGCGCATGGCGTCACCGACGGCGCGCCCGACACCCTCGGCCACCGGCTCCACGAGCGTGGTCCACGTCGCCATGGTGCCCTCGACCCACTCGGCGCGGCTCCACGCGTGAGTCGTGATGCCGGGCGCGTCGAACGCCGTGACCTCGTCGAGCCACAGCTCGGCGACCTGGGCCGCCTGGGCGACCTGGCGGCCCGCGGCCTCGCCGACGGTGGTGTCGCCCGCGGCGGAGACGGTCTTGCGCGCGGTGTCGGTGGCCAGGGCGACGTTGAAGGGGTCGGTGTCGGGGCTGGCGAACATCGCCTGCATCTGGCCGACCATCATCTGCAGCATCGCGGGGTCGACGCGGTCGATGCCCATGTCCTTGAGGGCCTTGGCCATCTCGGGGTCGAGGTGCCCGCCGGTGAGGCCCTTCAGCACCTCCTCGAGCTCGGGTGGCAGGCCGGAGCCGGACTCGTCACCGGACCCGTCACGGGGTGCGTCGGGGGACTGCGGGTGGTCGGGCACGACTGCTCCTGGGCTGTCCTGAGAGGATGGGCTTCCACCCAAGACAACCACGCGGAGGCCTGTGTGAGTTCCCCTGCCCGCGCCGGGCGGGGCGGCGTTCGCTCGCGGCGTAGCGCGATCGACGTGGCCGTCGTCGGCACCGCCGACCCGGCCAGCCGCGCCGTGCTGCGCGCCCTCGTGGTCGCGGCGGCCCGCGGGCACGCCGTACCCGGTGCGCCCGGGGCGCAGTCGCGGGTCGGCACCGTGGTCGCGGTCGACACCGAGCGCCCGTCCGTGGGCGGCGTGGACTTCCGCTACGCGGACCCGGCCGACCCCGCGCTCGTGACCGCGCTCGCCGGCGTCCACGCGGCGGTGTACGTCGCGGCGAGCACGAACCTCGAGCAGGACCTCGCCCTCGGCGCGCGGGTGCGCCGTGAGCGCAGCCTGCGACGTGCCCAGACCGTCGTCACCGCCGCGGCGGCCGCAGGGGTGCGGCACCTCGTGGTCGTCACCGGCGCACAGGTGTACGGCGCCCTGCCGGACAACCCGGTGCCGCTCGAGGACGACGCGCCACTGCGGGCGCCCTCGGACGAGGGCCAGGTCGGTGACCTCATGGACGTCGAGCATCTCGTGGCGGTGGCCCGCGAGGTGCACCCGGGGATGCGCACCACCGTCGTGCGGCCGGCCGCCCTCGTGGGTGACGGCGTCGACACGGTCACCACCCGCCACTTCGAGGCGCCGCGCCTGCTGTCGGTGCGCGGCGCGGACGCGGCGTGGCAGTTCTGCCACGTCGACGACCTGGGCTCGGCCGTCGCGGCCGTCGTCGCCTGCGCCATCGAGGGAGCCGTTGCCGTCGGTGCGCCCGGGCACCTCACCCAGGCCGACCTCGAGCGGCTGACGGGGATGCGCAGCGTGGAGCTGAGCATGGGCGCGGCCATGGGAACCGCCGACCGCCTCCACCGCGTTGGGGTCTTGCCGGCACCCGCCAGTGACCTGGCGTTCGTCGCGTTCCCGTGGGCGGTATCCTCCCACACGCTGCTGGGACACGGGTGGGTGCCGGTCCATGACAATGAGACGTGCCTCGGTGTCCTCCTGGACGCCATCCGGGGCTCACACGCGGTCGCGGCGCGACGCCTCGACCGCAAGGACGCCGCCCTCGGGGCGGCCAGTGCCGCGGTGGCCCTGGTGGGCACCGCGGCGATCATGCGGCGCCGCCGCAGGAAGGGTGCCAGCGCATGAGCGAACCGGTCACCACACCCACGGACCTGGACACCGATGTGCCCGAGGTCGTCCTCTGCGATGTCCGTGACGAGGCGCTGAGCGTCGACGAGGTCATGGGGCTGGTCCGCCACCCCCGCTGCGGGGGGATCGTGGTGTTCGTCGGCGTCGTCCGCGACCACGACCACGGCGAGGCGGTGGCGGCGCTGGACTACTCCGCGCACCCGTCCGTCGTGGCCGAGCTTCGCGCGGTCTGCGAGCAGGTCGCCTCCCGCCACCCCGTCGCCCGCCTCGGCGCGGTCCACCGGGTGGGCCACCTCGAGATCGGCGACACGGCCGTGGTGGCGGCGGTGTCGGCCCCGCACCGCGGCCAGGCGTTCGAGGCGTGCCGCGACCTCGTCGACACGCTGAAGTCGACCGTCCCGATCTGGAAGCACCAGCAGTTCTCCGACGGCTCCGACGAGTGGGTGGGGCTGCCGTGACGACCCCGTCCACCGGCCAGTCCGGTTCCTTCGGCACGCCCGGCCCGGGTTCGTACGGCGCACCCGGTGCACCTGGTGCGCCCGGCGCCCCGGGGAGTCCCGTGACCCAGGACCCGTACCGGCTCGGGCGCCGGTCGGCGACCGGTCTCGTGGTGATGTTCCTGCTCATCGCCCTCGCCGCGCTGTCGACCATCGTGGGCCTGCCCTACGTGATCATGAAGCCCGGCCCCATCACCAACACCCTCGGCAAGCTCTCCGGCAAGGACCTCATCACCGTCTCGGGGGCCCCGACCTACCCCACTCAGGGTGCCCTCGACTTCACGACGGTGCGGGTCGCCGGCGGCCCCGGCTTCCGCGTCACCGTGTGGGACGTCCTCAAGGCGGCGGTCGACCCGAACGAGGCGGTCGTCAAGGAGGAGCTCTACTTCCCCAAGGGCGTGACCGACAAGCAGGTCGAGGAGGAGAGCACGGCCGAGATGATCGACTCCCAGCAGGAGGCGATCGCGGTGGCGCTCAAGGCCACCGGGCAGAAGGTGCCGACCCAGGTCGTCATCGGCCAGGTCGCCCAGGACGCGCCGTCGGCCGCGCTGCTCAAGGCCGGTGACCGGGTGCTTGCCGTCGACGGCAAGAAGGTCGACGGGCCCGACGCCATCCGCAGCGCCATCAGCACGCACAAGCCGGGCGACACCGTCGCCTTGAGCCTGCTGCGCAACGGCAAGGACGTGCAGGTCGAGGCGAAGACCCGTGAGTCCGACGGCCGCACCACGGTGGGTGTGTTCCTCGGGACGAGGTTCGACTTCCCGTTCGACGTCAAGATCGACGCGGGCAACGTGGGCGGGCCCTCGGCGGGGACGATGTTCGCCCTCGGTGTCTACGACCGCATCACGCCCGGGGCGCTGACCGGCGGGCAGAAGATCGCCGGCACGGGCACCATCGACGCGACCGGCACGGTGGGCGCGATCGGGGGCATCCGCCAGAAGCTCGTCGGCGCCCGCGACGGCGGGGCCAAGTGGTTCCTGGCCCCGGCATCCAACTGCGACGAGGTCGTCGGCCACGTGCCCGACGGGCTGCGGGTCGTGCGGATCGCGTCCTTCGACGAAGCGAGGAAGTCCGTCGAGGCCATCGCGGCAGGCAGGGCCACGGACCTGCCCACCTGCACGAAGTAGCTCACCGGGCGCCAGGTCACCGGCCGCGTGCCCGCAACGGGCGACGGCCGGTGACTGCGTCAGTCCTGCAGGGTCGCGCGCAGGGCGTGCACGAGGCCCGGCGCGATGTCCTCGCCGAGGGCGACCTGGTCGTCGCGGTCGTGGGCGCGCTGGCGCAGCAGGCAGCGGCTCTGGCCGTCGCGGGTGACGGCGACGAGCAGGCGCACGTCCTGGCGCAGCGGGTGCGCGGCCAGGGCGTCGACGGCCGACTCGGCGTGGACCGGCAGGTCGCGCTCGGCCTCCGGCGGGACGACGATGCGCTCGATCGCCAGGGCGGCCCCCACGACGGTGTCGGGCCAGGCGATCCCCCCGAGCAGCGACTCGAGGTTGGAGGTGCGGGGGAGGTCCTCCTGCTCGATGGCGCTCAGCGCACCCTCGGCGAGGTCTGCCCCCTTCAGCTGCGCCTTGAGGTGCGGCTCGCGAGCGACGAGGTCCGAGGTGGGCACGAGCGCGAACAGGCGCGGGTTCTGGTCCCACCCGGAGGCGGCGACGTGCCGCTCGGTGTCGAGGGCTGCGATGGACAGCGGGTCGGCGACGGGCTGGGAGGTCTGGCTCACGCGCCCATCGTGCCGTACCCCGCCGTGCGGGGGCCACGCGGCGGTCCTCGGGCGGCGAGCGGCATGTCCGGGTACGCAGCGGGAACCCCAGCGGTGGTCGGTAAGTTGGTCCCACTACCAGCAGGCCGCCACCGTGGGCGGTGGCGCGGCAGATCGGGCGTGCAGTGAGTTCTTCAGAGTGGTTCGGCCAGGGCGAACCGGGCGAGGGCGGTCGGCCGGCGGGTCCACCCCGTGGGGGAGCGGGCGGACGACGTCCCCCGACCCTGAGCTTCCGGCGGCGCCGCGGCCCGCTGCTGCCGACGATCCTCATCCTCGTCGTCCTCGGGTTCATCGTGTCCATCGCGTCGTCGCTGTGGACCGAGGTGCTGTGGTTCGACTCCGTCGGCTACGAGAGCGTGTTCACCACCCAGCTGACCACGAAGATCCTGCTGTTCGTCATCGGGTTCGTCATCACCGCGGCACTGGTCGCCTCGAGCCTGCTCATCGCGTACCGGACGCGCCCGATCTACGCGCCCGTCACGACCCAGCAGCAGAACCTCGACCAGTACCGCGAGGCCATCGAGCCGCTGCGCAAGGTCGCCATGTTCGGCGTCCCCGCCGTCCTGGGGCTGCTCGCCGGCACCGGTGCCGCGGGCCAGTGGCAGACGTTCCTGCTGTGGCGCAACGGCGGGACGTTCGGCACCACGGACCCGCAGTTCGACAGGGACCTCTCGTTCTTCGTCTTCGAGCTGCCGTGGATCCGCTTCATCCTCGGGTTCTTCACCATGGCGCTGGTGATGGCGCTGCTGGCGGCGGCCTTCACCCACTACGTCTACGGCGGTCTCCAGATCCAGGCCCGGGCCGAGCGAACCACGCGTGCCGCCCGCACCCACCTCGCCGTCCTCGTCGCCGTCCTGGTGCTGGTCCGCGGGGCGACGTACTGGTTCGACCGCTACTCGCTGGCGGTCAAGGACTCCTCGCTGCTGACCGGCATCCGCTACACCGACGCGCACGCCGTGCTGCCGGCCAAGGCGATCCTCGCCGTGTCGGCCGTCATGGTGGCCGGCATCTTCGTCGCCTCGATCTGGACCCGCTCGTGGCGCCTGCCCGTCGTCGGGGTCGCCCTCCTGGTGATCACCTCAGTGGTCGTCGGCAGCATCTACCCCGCCCTGGTGCAGCGCTTCGAGGTGAAGCCGTCGGAGAAGTCCAAGGAGCAGCCCTACATCGAGCGCAGCATCAAGGCGACGCGCGCCGCCTACGGCATCGAGTCGGTCAAGACCACGCCGTACGCCGCCACCACCGAGGCGAGCCAGGGCCAGCTGCGCGACGACGCCGAGACCATCCCCGGCATCCGCCTCGTCGACCCGATCGTGGTGTCGCCGACGTTCAAGCAGCTGCAGTCGGTGAAGTCCTACTACGCGTTCCCGGACGCGCTCGACGTCGACCGCTACACCGTCGACGGCAAGACCCGTGACACCGTCGTGGCCGTGCGTGAGCTCGACCTGCAGGGTGTCCCCACCAACCAGCGCAACTGGCTCAACGACCACACCGTCTACACCCACGGCTTCGGCGTCGTCGCCGCGTACGGCAACCAGCGCACCCCTGACGGTGAGCCGGTCTTCTACGAGCGCAACATCCCCCAGACCGGGCCGCTCGGCACCTTCGAGCCCCGCGTCTACTTCGGGGAGAAGTCGCCCCAGTACTCCGTGGTCGGGGCCTCCTCGTCGGCGTCGCCGCGCGAGTTCGACTACCCCGACAACAGCGCAGCCGGTCAGAAGAACACGACCTACACCGGCAAGGGCGGCGTCTCCATCGGCTCGTTCGCCCGCAAGGCGGCCTACGCCCTGAAGTACCGCGAGCTCAACTTCCTGCTCTCCGACGCGGTCAACAAGGACAGCAGGATCCTCGACCACCGCACGCCGCTCGAGCGCGTCAAGCGCGTCGCGCCGTGGCTGACCGCCGACGGCAACCCCTACCCTGCGGTCGTCGACGGCCGGGTGCAGTGGATCATCGACGGCTACACGACCTCGGCCGACTACCCCTACTCGCGGCTCACCGAGATCGACAACGCCACCTCCGACTCGACCACCGCGCGCTCGAGCGCGGTGACGACGATCGGCGCCGGCCAGGTCAACTACATCCGCAACTCGGTGAAGGCGACGGTCGACGCCTACGACGGCTCGATCAAGCTGTACGCGTGGGACAACCAGGACCCGCTGCTCAAGGCCTGGAGCAAGGCGTTCGGCAACACTGTGCGCCCGCTGTCGGAGATCAGCAGCGACCTGATGTCGCACCTGCGCTACCCCGAGGACCTGTTCAAGGTGCAGCGCCAGATGCTCACGCGCTACCACGTCACCGACGCAGCCTCCTTCTACGGCGGCCAGGACTTCTGGGAGGTACCAGAGGACCCGGCCCAGGAGGAGCGCAACGTCGACCAGCCGCCCTACTACCTGACGCTGAAGATGCCCGACCAGGCCAGCGCCAAGTTCTCGCTGACGACGACGTTCAAGCCGGTCGGTGACCGTCAGGTGCTCTCGGGCTTCCTGTCCGTCGACGCCGACGCCGGCTCGCAGGCGGGCAGGCCGAGTGCCGACTACGGCAACCTGCGGCTGCTCGAGCTGCCCAAGGACAGCCAGGTCAAGGGTCCGGGCCAGGTCCAGAACGACATCGGCTCGTCCAACCAGACGTCGCCGGCGTTCAGCCTGACGCTGTCGCAGTTCCTCAACAACGCGCGGCAGCAGGGGTCGCGGGTGACGCTGGGCAACCTGCTCACGCTGCCCGTCGGTGGGGGACTGCTCTACGTGCAGCCCATCTACGTCAGCGCCAACACGACGACCGCCTTCCCGCTGTCCCGCGCGACCGTGGTCGCGTTCGGCAACAAGCTGGCGTGGTCGGACACCCTCGACGGTGCGCTCGACGGCCTGTTCGGCGGCAACTCCGGCGCCACCGCCGGAGACTCCGGGACCGGCGGCACGGGCACGGGTGGCACCGGTACGGGTGGCGGCACGCCGACCGCCCCCTCGGCCGGGGACGCCAAGGCCCTCGCCAAGGCGCTCGCCGACCTGCAGGCGGCGTACGCGGACGGCCAGGCCGCGCTGAAGAAGGGTGACTTCACCGCGTACGGCGAGGCGCAGAAGCGGCTCGACGACGCGATCCAGCGGGCGGTCGCCGCCTCGCCGAAGGGCGGCACGGCCACCGTCACGCCGACGCCGACCACCACCGGCACGGCGACCCCGTCGCCGTCGCCGTCGACCTCCCCGTCACCGTCGGCGACGTCGACCCCCTGAGCGTGGTCAGGTGGAGCCCTGCGCCCGATTTGGTTCGGGCGCAGGGCTTCACGTACAGTGGTGACTACCGACGCGGGGTGGAGCAGCTCGGTAGCTCGCCGGGCTCATAACCCGGAGGTCGCAGGTTCAAATCCTGCCCCCGCTACCAACGCGTCAGCGACAGAAGGCCCGGACCAGTGGTCCGGGCCTTCTGCTGTGCCGGTGGTCGACCCCGGACCGGCTAGCGGTCTTCGTGCAGCTGGCGCAGGACGGCCGCCAGGTCCGGGGTGTTGCGACGGTTGTAGGGCAGCTTCGACAGCAGCATGCCCATGGCGCAGCTGTTCGTCAGCGCAGCCCCGGCCAGGCCTGCCCCGATGCCGGCGGAGAGCCACTTGGCCCACGGCGCGACGGTGCTGGCCAGCACTCCGGCCAGGACGATGCTGCCGGCGACCAGGCGAACCTGTCGTTCGAGCTCCCACGTCTGCGCCCCACGCCTCAGGGGTCCTCCGGCGGCCTCCCAGGCGGTGATGCCGCCGGACAGGACGTGTAGGTTCCCCGGACCTGTTGCGGCCAGGACGGTCTCGGCCTGGGCGGCGCGGGCACCGGAGCGGCAGACGAGGACGACGTCGTCACCCAGGTGGGTGCGCAGCTCGTCCCTGTGCTCACGCAGCAGGTCCAGCGGGACGTTGTAGGACCCGGGGATGTGCGCGGTGGTGAACTCGGCGGGGCTGCGCACGTCGAGGAGGCGTGGCCCGTCCGCGGCGGTGAGCCAGTCCTGCACGGCGTGAGCGTCCAGCGCAGCGGGGCGACGCAGCCCGGTGCCGGCCTGAGCCGTGGTGGGGGTGTTCGTGGGGTGGGTCATCGTTTCCTTTCGAGGGCGCGCCGGGTCGGTCCCGGCGCAGGTCAGCAGGGCGCGTGCGCTGCCGGGTGGGAGCCTGCGAGCCGCGGACGATGGCGGGTCAGAACAGGGCGGGGATGCTGCGAACGGCCGTGTACAGCGCGACGGCAACGAGCAGGACGGCGAACGCCCGGGTCAGGTGCGTGGGCTTGACGCGGGCGGTGATGCGGCCGCCGAACAGGCTGCCGATGACGGCCGCAGCGGTGAAGCCCGCGATGAGGGGCCAGTCCAGGTGGATGGCCCCGGTGGTGATGCGGGCGGTCAGTGCGGTGGCGCTGTTGACGGCGATGACCAGCAGCGAGGTGCCGACGGCGACCGGCATCGGGAATGAGAGTGCCAGCACCAGAGCCGGCACCAGGACGAAGCCGCCACCGACACCGAAGAACCCGGTGAGCAGGCCCACCGCGGTGGCGGTGACGACGACCTTGGCCAGCCGTGGGCAGGCGCAGGTGATGGGGCGGAAGGTGAGGATGGGCTCGACCGTGGGGTCGTCGACGGCGCCGCTCGCGCCGGTGCTGCGTAGGGAGCGGCGGATCATCAGGGTCGCGACGACGAGCATCAACCCCGCGAACGCGGTCAGCAGGACCTCGGGGTCGACACGGCTGGCCAGCGCGGACCCGGCGAAGGACCCGGCGGTGCCGAGGGCTCCGAACATCAGGCCCTGCCCGAACCGGACGCGGCCTGCACGAGCGTGCGGCACAAGGGCGATGAGGGACGTGGCGCCGACGATGAGCAGCGAGCTGGTCGTGGCCGAGCGCGGGTCCTGGTCGAGCAGGTACACCAGGGCGGGGACGGTGAGGATGGACCCGCCTCCGCCGAGCGCGCCGAGCGCGAGGCCGATGAGCAGTCCGAGGGGCAGGACCAGAGGCGACACGGTGGGGTTCTCTCCTGGGTTTAGTGGGCCCGTCGGGGGGCCGGGCAGTGGGGCACCGGCCCCCCGACGGGGTTGACCAGGACGCGGAAGGGGGCGCGTGCGTCCTGGTCGCTCGGGCGCCGCCTGACAGGGGGATGGCGGCGACGCCCGGTCCTGGGGGGGAGGGAGCGGGTCAGCTCCTGCCGAAGAGCCGGCCGAGGAACGACCCGCCGGTCGTGGCCGCAGCCTCGTCGGCGCTGTGACCGGGACAGCGGTCAGCGCGGGGCACTCCGGCCATGACCTGGTCGACGTGTTGGCCGCAACCGGCCCAGGTGGTCTTGCCGCAGACCTTGCAGCTCACGGGACGGCACATGGTGGTTCTCCTTGCGGGTGAGGGGATGGGGCGTAGGAACTGGTGCGGGGGTCAGGCTGCCGCGGTGACGGGCAGGCCGGAACCGGCGGCATTCTCGCCGTAGCTGTCGTCGACGGCGACCACGGGGACACCGCGGGCGGCGAGGACGGAGGCGGCGATGGAGGCGCGGTACCCGCCGGCACAGTGCACCCAGACCTCTCCGGCGGGGACCTCGCCGACGCGGCCGAGGAGCTCGTGCAGGGGGATGTTCACGGCGCCGTCGATGTGGCCCTCGTCGAACTCGGAGGTGCGACGAACGTCCAGGACGGTGACCTGCCGGTGGTGGCGGACCTGCGCGAGGTCGGCGAAGACGGCCCGCTCGAAGCTGCCCAAGGGGTTGTCGGTCCACTGGTCCGGGGTGCCGGTCGCGGCGCCGGCGAGGTGGTCGATGCCGATGCGGACGAGCTCGCGCTGGGCTTCGGCCACCTGCTCGGGTGACTCTCCGAGCAGGGTGAGCGGTGTGCCCCACGGGATCAGCCAGCCGAGGTAGGTGGCGAACTGCCCGTCGACGCCGAAGTTGAGGGTGCCGGTGACGTGCCCGGCGGCGAACGCGGTACGGGTGCGCAGGTCGACCACCCACTCCCCGGCCGCGATCCGGGTGGCGAGGGTGTCCTTGTCGGCAGCCTCGGGTGCGGTCAGGTCCGGCGCGCTGGGGCCCGAGCTGTTGGCCGGCCCCATGTGGGCGTAGTAGGCGGGGTAGGCGTCCAGCCCGGCAAGGGTGTCGGCCACCCACCGCTCCTGCTCCTGGGTCAGGGCCGGGTTCTGGCGCTTCTCGTCCCCGATGGTGGAGGCGGTGGCCTCGCCCGTGGACCCGGCCGAGCAGAAGGACCCGAACCCGTGGGTGGGCAGGACGTGCGTGTGCTCTGGCAGCTGGTCGGCGAGGCGGTGCGCGGAGGCGAACTGGTGGTGGACCAGGTCATGGGTGTGGTCGTGGCCGAGCAGGTCCGGCCGGCCGGTGGCGCCGAACAGCAGTGACCCGCCGGTGAACACGCCGACCGGCTCGAAACCCTCACGGTCCGTGGAGGAGGCCTCGAGGGCGTAGGACAGGTGGGTGAAGGTGTGGCCGGGGGTCGCGATGGCGCGGACCCGCATCGTGTCGGACACCTCGATGACGTCGTCGTCGCTGATGGGCGACCGCTCGTAGGACACCTCGTCCGCCGCGTTGACGTGGTACCGCGCGCCGGTGGCCTGCGCCAGGGCGAGGCCACCGGTCACGTAGTCGTTGTGGATGTGGGTCTCGAAGACGTCCGTGATGCGCACGCCGGCCTCGACGGCGAGGGACAGGACGCGGTCGATGTCGCGTTGGGGGTCGATGACGACGGCGACCTGCCCGTCGTGGGCGAGGTAGGAGCGGTCGCCGAGGGTGGGGGTGTCGATGGGGATGATGACCGGGGCACTCACGGGCGAGGCGCTGGTGTTCATGGATGGTCCTTTCCGGGACAGGGTGCGGGGGAGGTCGGGAGGTCAGGCGTGCGGGCGCTGCCCGGTGACCACCGGGCGGCCCGCGCTGACCCAGGCGGAGGTGCCGCCGGCGACCGAGAGGGCGTCGAAGCCCGAGTGGGCCAGGTAGTCGGTCATGGCGCCGGAGCGGTTGCCGCTGGCGCAGATGACGTACACGGTCCGGGTCCGGTCGAGCTCGCTGGTGCGCGAGGGCAGCTGTCCCATGGGCATCAGCACCGCGCCGGGCACGTGGCCGCCGACGTACTCGCCGGGCTCGCGGACGTCGATGACGGTGGCTCCGTCGGCGTGGGCGGCGGCGAACGCTTCGAGGCTGACCTCGGACATCTGGCTGCTCTCCTTCACGTGGTCATTGATACCCAGCGGGGTATGCGATGGAGCCAACGGTAGTACCCCCGGGGGCATGGCCGTCAAATCGAGATGGCTGTTGTGACGTACCCCACGGGGTATCAGTCGACGCGGCGGGAATGGACGAGACTGGTGGGACGCTGCATACCCCAGCAGGTATATCCTCAGCTCAGCAGACCAAGGAGAACCCATGAGCGCCACCACCCTGACCGGTCAGAACTTCGAGTCCACCATCACCGCCGGCGGCATCGTCCTCGTCGACTTCTGGGCCTCGTGGTGCGGCCCGTGCCGCCAGTTCGCGCCCGTCTTCGAGGCCGCCTCGACCCGGCACGAGGACATCGTCTTCGGCAAGGTCGACACCGAGGCCGAGCAGGCCCTCGCGGCAGCCGCACAGATCACGTCCATCCCCACCCTGATGGCGTTCCGCGACGGCATCCTCGTCTTCTCCCAGCCGGGCGCCCTGCCAGCAGCCGGCCTCGAGCAGGTCATCGCCGGCGTCCGCGCCCTCGACATGGACGCCATCCGGGCCGAGCTCGCCCAGCAGAACCAGCCCGCCTGAACCAAGCACCCCGCACCCTCGACCCGCCCGAACGCCAGCGCCGACCAAGGAGACCCGCCATGGGCTACGCCCTGAGCACCACCGTGAACCAGCCGTTCGAGCCCGTCCTCTACGCCGCGCGGTCGGCGTTGGTCGAGGAGGGCTTCGGCGTCCTGACCGAGATCGACCTCGCGGCCACCCTCAAGGCCAAGCTCGACGTCGACATTCCTGCCCAGGTCATCCTCGGCGCCTGCCGACCCCCGCTGGCGTACGCAGCCGTGCAGGCCGAGCCGTCCATCGGGCTGCTCCTGCCGTGCAACGTCG
This sequence comes from Phycicoccus sp. Soil748, assembly GCF_001428025.1. Lineage (GTDB taxonomy): Bacteria > Actinomycetota > Actinomycetes > Actinomycetales > Dermatophilaceae > Pedococcus. The sequence continues at coordinate 204,903 of NZ_LMSC01000007.1, forward strand.
TCGTCCGAGCCATCGACGACACCACCACCATGGTCGAGGCGATGGACCCCGAGGTCATGGTCACCATGACCGGCAACGAGAACCTCGCGCCCGTCGCTGCCGACGCCCGCGAACGACTCACTGCCGCCCTGGCCGCCCTCACCGCCTGACCCCGTCCCACCCGCCCTTCCACACCCCGCTCAGGAGCGTCACGATGGTCACCCTCAACACCGACGACATGACCCCCGTCATCAACCGCCTGCGCCGCGCCCAGGGCCAGCTCGGCGGCGTCATCCGCCTCATCGAGGAGGGGCGGGACTGCCGCGACGTCGTCACCCAGCTCGCCGCCGTCAACCGCGCGCTGGACCGGGCCGGGTTCGCCATCGTGTCCTCCGGCATGCGCGAGTGCATGACCTCACCCGACGGCATCAGCTCCGAGGACCAGGCCACCATGGAGAAGCTCTTCCTCACCCTTGCCTGACCTGTCCGCACGCGCCGCCCGCAGCGGCGGCGGCACGAGTGCGCCCGCCCTCGGCCTTCGAGCGAACCTGCCGCAGTTCGTCCTCCTGGTGGCCGTCAACGCCCTCGTCGGCGGCATGCTCGGCCAGGAACGCACCGTCCTGCCGCTGCTCGCCGCGGGGGAGTTCGGACTCACCGCCCACACGGCAGCGTTGACGTTCATCGCCGCCTTCGGGCTGTCCAAGGCGGTCGCGAACTACGCGGCTGGGACCTGGTCCGACCGGTACGGACGCAAACCGGTCCTCGTCGCAGGGTGGCTGGTGGCCGTCCCGGTGCCCCTCCTGCTCATCTGGGCACCCTCCTGGACGTGGGTCATCGTCGCGAACGTCCTGTTGGGTGTGAGCCAAGGGCTGAGCTGGTCGACCACCGTCGTCATGAAGATCGACCTCGCGGGCCCAGCCCGACGCGGCCTCGCCATGGGACTGAACGAGGCAGCCGGGTACGGAGCTGTCGCCGCCACGGCGCTGGCGACCGGCTACATCGCGGCGCACGCCGGCCTGCGACCCGAGCCGTTCTACCTCGGCATCGCCTTCGCTGCCCTCGGTCTGGGGGCCTCGGCCCTGTTCGTCCGTGAGACCCACGACCACGCCCACCACGAGGCCAGCACGGCGGCGTCCGGACACCTGCAACGGGCCTCCCTGTCCGACCGGGACATCTTCGCCCGGACCAGCTGGCGCGACCGCACCCTGTCCTCGGTCAGCCAGGCAGGTCTCGTGAACAACCTCAACGACGGCCTCGCCTGGGGGCTGTTCCCCGTCCTCTTCACCAGCGCCGGCCTGTCCGTGAGTCGCATCGGATGGCTCGCAGCCACCTACCCAGCCGTCTGGGGAATCGGGCAGGTCGCCACCGGTGCACTGTCCGACCGGTGGGGCCGCAAACCGTTCATCGTCACCGGCATGCTCACCCAGGCCGTCGCCCTCGCCCTCGTCGCCCTCAGCGGCACCTTCTGGACCTGGCTGGCAGCAGCCGTCCTCCTCGGCGCCGGCACCGCGATGGTGTACCCGACCTTGCTCGCCGCCATCGGCGACGTTGCCCACCCATCGTGGCGCGCCCGGTCCGTCGGCATCTACCGCCTGTGGCGCGACGGCGGCTTCGCAGCCGGCGCCCTTCTCGCCGGAGCCATCGCCGACCTGTGGGGTGTTCGGCCGGCCATCTGGGTCGTCGCCGCCCTCACGGCAGCGTCCGGTGTCGTCGTGCACCTGCGGATGAGCTCCGGTGCCGCGTCCAACCCCACGCGTGCCGCATCGAGCCTCACGCGCTGAACCAGGCCCACGCCGTCGGCGAAGATCCAGAGGTCACCTCCGCGGAGGGTCCTCAGCGCGGTTGCGCGTAGGCAGCGATGCCGGTGTCGAGGAGGACGCAGGCCTCGTCACCCACGGTCCACGCGTCGTGCCCGGGCTCGATGTCCACGACGTCGCCGGGGCCGACCTCGAGCTCGGTGCCGTCGTCGGCCTGCACGGTCATGCGTCCGGAGAGGCAGATGCCGGTGTGGTGCGTCTGGCACGAGGTGGTGCCGGCGATGGGCTTCACGTCCTCGGACCAGCGCCAGCCCGGTTCGAAGACGCCACGGCCGAGGGTGAAGCCACCCAGCGTGACCACGTCCATGTGGCCGTGGTCCCGGTAGGGGCGCTGCTCGTGCGGTGTGTCGATGTTCTGTTTGCTGCTCATGGGCCTCCCTTCGCCACGCACTCCAGCCTCCGGCGCGCCCGCCGGGGCGACAACCCGCAAAAGTGTGAGCCGCTGGTCGTGGGGTGGGGGTGGGGACCTTCGCCTCTGCGCGGTGCCGGCGCCCTCGACCCATGCTGGAGCGCGGGGTGGACGGCGTCCGTGCCGCACGCGGTGGGGCACGGACGCCGGCGACAGGGATGTGCGTGCAGCGTGGGAGGTGCGTGGTGGGAGCACGTGGCAGCACACGGGTCCGCGTCGCCGCGCTCTGCCCCGCAGTGCTGGCTCTGGCCGTCGCCTGTACGACGTCGCCGGGCACCCCCTCCAGCGGCACCCGGACGCCGCCCACGGCGAGGGTGGTGGAGGGAAGGACGCTGGCGGGGACACCGATGGCGGCCTGCACCATCAGCGGTGAGCAGCCGGTCAAGGCGCAGGCGGCTGCCCTGTGCGGAGTCCTGTCCGTGCCGGAGGACCGGTCCACGAGTGGCGGCCGACAGGTCGGCCTGAGGGTGGCGGTGGTGCCAGCCGTTGCGCCGCACCATGATCCGGACCCCGTGTTCGTGCTGGCCGGTGGTCCGGGGGACGTGGCGACCCAGTTCTTCGCGTGGCTGCCGTCGGTGTTCAAGGACCTCCACGCGACGCGCGACATCGTGCTCGTCGACCAGCGTGGCACCGGTGGGTCCCACCCCTTGACCCTGCCGCAGCCGCCGGACACCACGGGACAGTCACCTTCTCGCGCCGACCAGCGCCTGACGGCCTGGTCCCGCGCAGGCCTCGCGTCGCTGGACGCCGACCCACGGCTCTACACGACCTCGGTCGCAGCGGACGACCTCGACGCGGTCAGGGCGGCCCTGGGCTACGCCAAGGTCGACCTGTACGGCACGTCCTACGGCGGCACCGTCGCCCAGTACTACCTGCGCCAGCACGGCGACCGGGTACGGGTGGCGGTCCTCGACGGGTCGACGCCGGTCGACGTGCCGGTGCTCGAACGGATAGGGCGCAACAGCCAGGCGGCCCTCGACCTGCTGTTCCGCCGATGCGCAGCCGACCCGGCGTGCCACCACGCATTCCCGCGCCTGGGCGCCGAGTGGAACGGGCTGGTGAAGCGGTTCGGCCACCCGGTCACCGTCGTCGACCCCGCCTCCGGCGCGACGCAGACGGTGGACAAGGTCATGCTCGCCACCGCGGTCCACGCTGCGCTGCTGACCGAGTCCGGTGCGGCGCAGCTCCCGCTGGCACTCCACCTCGCCTACCGGGGCCGGCTGGTCGAGGCCGCCCGGCTCATCGGCACCTCGGATGGCGGCGGTCCGCGCCTGCTCATGGCCGACGTCATCACCTGCTCCGAGAGCTGGGCGCGGTACGACCCGGTGGAGGTGGCGCGGCAGGGCGCCCGGTCCTTCGCCCTCGCCCGGGAGCTGGCGCTGGCACGGCAGCGCGCCGCCCTCTGCGCCCACCTGCCGAAGGGCGTGGTCCCGGCCGACGACGCCGCCGCGGTCCGCACCGACACCCCGGTGCTGTGGGTGACCGGCGACGGCGACCCGCAGGACCCACCGGCCAACCTCTCCGCGGTCACCGCGCAGGAGACCCACAGCCGCGTCGTCGTGGTGCCGGCGCAGCAGCACGTGGTCGGCCACCTCGGGTGCCTGCCGTCGGTGGTCGCCGTGTTCGTCGACGCCGGGAGCGCCGACGGGCTGGACGTCTCGTGCGTGGCGCGCGCGACCCCGGCCCCTGCGTTCAGGCTGAGGTTACGGCGCCGTGCCGGGACGTCGAGCACTGGTGCCGCGCGGTCGCGGGGCAGACGGTCGAGGCGTGGGCTCCAGGATCGTCGTCACCGCAGTGACCCTCGTGTGGGGGCTCGCCCTGACCGCGTGTGCGGGCCCCTCGCGTCCGACGCCCTCGACGCTGCGCCCCGCCACCGCCGCCACGGCCACCACCACGACCTCGGGCTCCCGGAGCACGACGACGCACGACGCCACTGCCGGGCCGTCGACGTCGTCGCCCCGGTCGAGTGCGGCCCACACGTCGACCTCTCCTCGGACGCACACCACGACGGCTTCCGCCCCCTCCCGGACGAGCAGCCAGGTGACACCGCGGGCCGGGCACTCCGCGTGGGTCGCCGTGTCCGTCGCGACCCTCTGGCGCTCGTGGTCCTCGCCGCGGGCCGTGGACCAGCCCGCGCTGCGCGCCCCGGCCGACATCCGCGGGTGGCTCGCGGCGATGACCCTGTCCGACCGTCGTGGCCTCCAGGGCCGGGCCGACACCCAGGCGCTCCTGGGCGACCGCGTGCTGGTGGTCGCCATCTCCGGCACGTGGGCGAAGGTCGTCGTGCCCGACCAGCCCACCCCGCTCGACGCCCGCGGCTACCCGGGGTGGCTGCCGCTGCGCCAGCTCAGCGCCGCACCCGCCGCATCGGCGACCGAGTACGCCACGGTCGTGTCACGGACCGCGTGGCTGCGCACCGACTCCGCCGCTGCCACCCCGGTCGTGGAGATCAGCTACGGCACGCGCCTGCCGGTGCTGGCCGGTGTCGGGAGCCGGCTGCGCGTGGGGCTGCCCGGCGGCATGGTCCGCCGGGTCGACGCGGGGCTCGTCGCCCGCCGGAGCGGTACGGCCGCGGCGCAGCCGACCACCGGCGCCTCGCTCGTGCAGTCGGCCCAGGCCTTCACCGGGCTGCCGTACCTCTGGGCGGGACGCTCGGGGTTCGGCTTCGACTGCTCGGGCCTGACGTCGCTGGTCCACCGCGTGCACGGCGTGGTCGTCCCCCGGGACGCCGACGCGCAGGCCACGAGGGGCAGGAGCGTGTCCTCCAGCGCGCTGCAGGCCGGCGACCTGCTCTTCTACGCGACGGCGTCCGGCTACGTCCACCACGTGTCGATGTATGCCGGGGGAGGGCTCATGGTCCAGTCGCCGGCCACCGGGCAGGCCGTGCAGACCATCCCGGTGGCCACGCCGTCGTACGCCGCGCAGTTCGCGGGCGCGCGGCGCTACCTCCCCTGACCCGCCAGCGCCCGCGGGTCCGCCAAGGGGTTCGTCAGGGAGCGAGGTGCCGCCCTCAGTCAGCGGGGGCGCAGGGTGACGTCGTGCTCGCCGGTGCGGTCCTCGATGTCGCCCTCGGCCGTCTCGAGCAGCTGGTCGGCGAGCCGGCGCAGGGCCCGGGCGACCGCCACCTCCTCACCGATCTCGGGGGTCACCAGGTCGTGGGGGCTCCGCTCGCTGTGGCCGCTGGCGCTCAGCCTGTTCGGTGAGTCGGCCACGAGCAGGACGTGGGCGTCGGTCTCGTCGTCGGAGCCGAAGATGCTGATCCGCACCTGCCAGTCGCGGACGTGGTGCGGGCTGTCACCACCGGCCGCCCTGGGTGCCGCGGAGGTCCCGTGGCCGGCCTCCTCGTGCCGGCCGTTCCCGTCGTGGCCCTCGTGGTGCCCGTCCTCGTGGTGCGGCGGTGCGCCGATGCGCAGGACCGCCCCGGGACCCGGGTAGATCAGGCCCTCGTGGCCGTCACTCCACTTGACGAGGAACGGCGGTGTGCCGCCCGGCCCCCGGGCCTCGAGCACCTCCCCGTCCCTGACCGGGCCCTCCACGACGACCGGCGCGAGGACGATGCGGTCTCCAGGCTGTGCCTTCATGGCAGCCTCCATTCTGGTGTCCGGGAGGCCAGTCTGTGCGTCCGGTGGGGCGGCTCCACAGGGCCCTAGGTCCCGTGCCGACGTTGGTCGAGAGCTCGGCGCCGAGATGAATCGTCAACGAGGAGTAAGGGACGGGGCTTTCGACCCTGGAGGCAGTCGCAGGCATGCGGTGTGCTGTGGGGGAGGGAGAAGAGGGAGAAGACGTCATGAGGAGTCGACGAGCAAAGGTGGTGGCGGGGGCTGTCGCGCTGCTCGCCACGGTCACGGCGTGTGCCGGAGCGGGCAACGACGCCACGTCCAGCTCGTCCTCGTCGACGGCAACGACCTCGTCCACCCAGCCGAGCGCGTCGTCGAGCAGCAGCTCTTCGAGCGCAGGCCCGTCCAGCTCCACCACACCGGGTGGCGCCACGTCGACCACCCCCCACGGCTCGTCCACCCTGCCCGCCCGCACCCTCCCGAGCATCCCCGTCTACTACATCGCCGAGTCCCAGCGCTCGTTCCGGCTGTACCGCGAGTTCCGCACCGTCCCCGACGCGGGCGGGGCGGTCGCGTCGGCCGTGCGCGCGATGACCCGGCTGGCCCCACTCGACCCGGACTACATGACGCCGTGGCGACCCGCCAGCCGGATGACGGTGTCGCAGCGGGGCACCACGATCACCGTGGACCTCTCCGCCGACGCGTTCTCCAACCACGACGTCGGCAGTGAGGTCGCGGCGACGGCCATCCAGCAGCTCGTCTACACGGCGACCGCGGCGGCGTACCAGAACGGCACCCCCGCCACGACGGTCACCATCACCAAGGACGGCGGCCCCGCCGACGTCTGGGGCGTCCTGCGCATCGGCACCCCCACCCGCCGCGCCCCGCTGCAGGACGTCCAGGCGCAGGCGTGGGTGACCTCACCCCAGTACGGCGAGGTCCGCAAGGCGGGCTCGGTCAGGTTCACCGGGTACGGCACGTCGTTCGAGGCCACGTTCGGCTGGGTCGTGCGGACCAGGGCCGGAGCGGTCGTGGCCCGCGGGACCGCCATGGGCGGGACCGGCACCGGCGGATTCGGGCAGCTGTCCTTCACGACGCGGCTGCGGCCCGGGACCTACACCGTCACCCTCTCGACCGACGACCCGTCGGGTGGCGAGGGCGCCGGACCGGCCACCGACGACAAGACGTTCACCGTCCGCTGACGCACCGTAGGCCGGTCCGAGCGACCAGCCGGGCCGGGCGACCAGCCGGGCCGGGCGACCAGCCGGGCCGGGCGTCCCTCAGTCGTCCTCGAGGGGCTTGAGGCCCAGGTAGGTGCAGGCACGCCGCGCCGGGCTGAGGTCGTCGTCGTCCTCGACCGCGACGAACTCGGTGACCAGGCCCTGCGCGATGACCTCGACGGGCTCGCCGGTCTCCTCCGACCGCCACCGCAGGAGCTCGAGGGCCGCGCCGGCCGTGAGCCGGAAGGCGCCGATGAGGATGCCCTTGGCCTGCTCGAGGGCGATGAGGTGCTCGAGCGACGGGGTGCTCTGCGTACGGGCGTCGTCGGCGTGCCCGGAGAAGGCGTGCGTGAGGTCGACGAAGTAGCCCTGCACGGCGATGACGTTCCCGTCGTCGTCGCAGAAGCCCTCACCCACCGAGAGCACCTCACGGACCCGGCCGCGGGCGTCGACGACGCGGTGGCGGCAGCAGAAGGGCTCGCCCGTCGTGAGGACGCCTCGCAGCGTGTCCTCGGTCGCGAGGAGGTCCTCGGGGTGCTTGTGCGCCATCAGGAGGTCGGTGCTCGGGTCGACCTCACCGGTCTCGAACCCGTGGAGCGCGAACATGCCCGGCGACCACCACCACGAGCCGGTGGGCACGTCGTAGCGGAACCTCGCGGCCGGCTCTGAGGTGCCGGCAGCGACGGCCACGAGCGGGTTCAACGGGGCGTCCCAAGGGTCGTTGACGTCGACGGCGTCCTTGTCGGGGGTCGCGTCCGTCGTCGTGCCGACCGGGTCGTGCGCCGGCTCCATCGCCTCGGTCGCCGGCCTCGCGTAGTCAGGGCTGGGCTCCGTCGGCGCCGTCCCAGAAGTCTCTGGCGGGGTGGCAATGCTCATGTCGACTCTTCCGCGTAGGCCCCTCGAACAGTGCCCCGACCCTACCCACAACCAGGGGAGATATGTCCCTTGCGGTCTTCCGACCTTGCCCTTCCCGACCCGGACCGGCCCTGCCGTCCGCCACCGGCGCCGCTGGGCGGTACGATCGGAGCAGTACCGGCTCCCGGCCGGACCGCCCCATCTCGCCCCGGCTCGGCCCGGTGCTCGGCGGCTGTCGTCCAGGAGTTCGTCGGTGCCACTCGGGGGTGAGCCGCCTGGCCGCCCCGACCTCCAGCGGGTGGGTGGTGCCGAGTCGCGTCGTGGGGGTCCTCGGACCGACCCGACGTCCGATCGTCCGGCCGTGACGTGCGCGCCGGTTGTCAGTCCGCACACCAGCTCGTCGCGGTCTACGCGGAGGAGGAGTCAGTTGGCTCGAGGCCAGCGCCAGAACGGCGCCGCCCGCAGCGGCGGTTCAGCCGGCGGTCCCGGCCGGGGCGGTGCGTCCCGGCGCGCCGGCGACGGGGGTTCCCGACCCGGTCGGCGGCTCCGCGAGCTCGACAACGAGGGCATCATCCCGGTGCTCGCCAAGGCGGTCCGGGAGGTGGAGACCGCCGCCCAGCGCGGTCGTGTCCGCCCCTCTGGCCGCACCACCTTCCAGGTCGTGGCCCTGCTCGTGCGCGAGGAGCGTGCGCGGCTCAAGGCCGACACCAGCCTGACCGAGGGCCAGCGCGCCGAGCAGCTCAAGCGGCTCGACGGCATCGCGACCATCCTCGCCAAGACGGCTGCCCGCGACACCTCGCTGCTGGTCCTCCTGGCCGAGGACGCCACGGTCTCCGACGACGCGAAGGTCCTGCGCCGCGAGATGCAGGTGGCGGCGGGGCTCGCGCTCCCCGAGGAGGAGGAGCCCGAACCCGAGCCCGAGACCGTGACGGCCACCGTGGACCGCCGGGTCGTGCCCAGGTCGGTCGTCGCGCGCCAGCTCTCCAACCCGTTCCTCTCCCCCGACTTCTCCGCCGTCGAGCACCACCGCCCCGTGACCGGCCGCCTCGGCAGCTGGGAGCTGCTCGGCCCGCTGTTCCGCTCCTTCGAGTACGGTGGCGCCTCCTCCTGCATGGACCTGCCCGAGCCCGGACCGCTGGCCACCCCGCCCGGTATGGAGCTGATGCACCACCAGGCGCAGCTCGTCGAGTCGGCGGCCCAGGGGCACCGCACCTTCCTGCTGGCCGACGAGCCGGGCCTCGGGAAGACCGCGCAGGCGCTGCTCGCCGCGCGGGCAGCCGAGGCATACCCGCTGCTCGTCGTGGTGCCGAACGTCGTCAAGACCAACTGGGCCCGCGAGGCGCAGCTGTGGACCCCGGAGCACCCCGTGACCGTGGTGCACGGCAACGGCGAGGACATCGACGGGTTCGCCGACATCGTCGTCGTCAACTACGAGGTGCTCGACCGCCACGTCGGGTGGCTGGGCGACCTCGGGTTCCGGGGCATGGTCGTCGACGAGGCCCACTTCATCAAGAACAAGACCTCGCAGCGCTCGCAGCACGTGCTGCAGCTCTCGGAGCGCATCCGCACCCGCACCGTGCGCCCGCTCCTCATGGCCCTCACCGGCACCCCGCTCATCAACGACATCGAGGACTTCCGGGCCATCTGGCAGTTCCTCGGCTGGATCGACGACAAGAAGCCGCTCGGGCCGCTCATGCACGCGCTCGAGCAGACCGGGCTGACCCCGGCGGATCCCGGCTTCTACACCGCGGCCCGCGCCAGCGTCATCGACCAGGGCATCGTGCGCCGGCGCAAGGTCGACGTCGCCTCCGACATCCCGGCGCGTCGCATCGCCGACCTCCCGGTGGAGCTCGACGACGAGGCCGGGCGCTCGATCCGGGCCGCGGAGCGCGAGCTGGCCAGGCGCCTGGTGGCGCGCTACGACAGCGCCATGGAGACCCGCAGGTCCAGCGTCCTCGTCGAGGGGATCGACCACGAGCTCGTACGGCGCGTGGCGCGGTGGGAGCGGGAGGACACCAGCCCCTCGGCGACCGAGGAGAACGTCTTCGGCGTCATGCGGCGCATCGGCCAGGCGAAGGCCGGCCTCGCCGCCGACTACGCCGCGCAGCTGGCCCGCAGCGTCGGCAAGGTCGTGTTCTTCGCCAAGCACATCGACGTCATGGACGTCGCGGAGGAGACCTTCGCCAAGCGGGGGCTGCGCTACTCGTCGATCCGCGGTGACCAGACGCCCAGGCAGCGCGAGGCGGCGATCGCGGCCTTCGTGCAGGACCCCGACGTGGCGGTGGTCGTCTGCTCGCTCACGGCGGCGGGGGTCGGCCTCAACCTGCAGGTCGCGTCCAACGTCGTGCTCGCAGAGCTGTCGTGGACCGACGCGGAGCAGACGCAGGCCATCGACCGGGTGCACCGCATCGGCCAGGGTGAGCCGGTCACCGCGTGGCGGATCATCGCCGCGCAGACCATCGACCCCAAGGTCGCCCAGCTCATCGACGGCAAGGCGGGACTCGCGGCGCGCGCGCTCGACGGCTCCGACGAGGACGTCAGCTCCTCCGAGGACATCCAGCTCGAGGCCCTGGTGGCCCTGCTGACGGAGGCGCTCGAGAAGCGGTAGGCCGGCCACGTGGCAGAGAGGCGGCCTACGCCGCCTCTGTGCCCTGGGCCCACTCGGCGTACCCCGCGTGGGGTGCCTCAGTGCCGCGGAGCCTCGTCGAGGGCCGCGGCCAGCGCCTGCGAGGCCGCCTGGATCGTGTGGCCGAGCGGGCGGGTCCCGTGCCCGACGTCGTCCTGCGCCGAGCCCCCGACGCACAGCGGCAGTTCAGGGTGCGCGGCCCGCAGGGCCTCGACCGTCTCGCGCACGGCGACCACGTCCATCCCCATCGGGGCGCCGATGACCACCGCGGCCGGGGACCGCGCGCCGACGAGGCCGACCCAGCTGGGTACGGGGAGGTCGGCGCCGAGGTAGACCACGTCGACCCCGAGGCGTCGCAGCGCGACCGCGAACGCGAGGACCCCGAGCTCGTGCAGGGCCCCACGCGCCAGCCCCACGGCGACCCGCGGGCGGTGCACGGGGACGATGACGGCGTCCAGGGCCGCGCCGAGGCGTCGCTGGACCGCTGCGCTCACGAGGTGCTCGCCCGCGACGTCGACCACGCCGTCACGCCACCACGTCCCGACGGTCTCGAGCGACGGCATCAGCCACTCGTCGACGACCTGCTCGAACCCGGCGCCGGCGAAGGCGGTGTCGAGGGCGGCGGCGACGGCCTCCCGGTCGAGATCAGCGGCTGCCTGGGCCAGTGCGGTGGTGTCCCACGTCCTGCCGCTGGGACCGGCCGGGGGAGGGGCAGCTGCCAGGCGCCGGTGCCCGTCCACGGGCAAGGCCTGGGCCTCGCCCAGCAGGTGGGCGGCCGCCGTCTGCGGTGACCACCCCGCAGCCACCAGCGACGACATCGCGCGGACCACCTGCAACGCGTGGTCGTCGTACAGGCGGTAGCCGCCCTCGGTGCGCTGCGGGTGGACCAGGCCGTAGCGCCGCTCCCACACGCGCAGGGTGGCTGCGGGTACGCCGGTCAGCTGCGCCGCGTGCCCGATCGTGTACACCCCGGAAAGGCTAGTCCGCATCCTTGGGCAAAGGCTGGACAACGGCGTGGACGAGGGGCACCATCGTTCTTGAGAGACCTTGAACAGAGATTGGACACGGTGACCTGGCCCGACTCCTGTGTCCATCCCCGTGGCTCGGGCTGTCCCTCTGGCAGCCCCTGCGCGGGCGGACCGTGGATGGCCCCTCCCGGTCTGCCCGGCACGGCCCCGACGCGCTGTGACGCGCTCCAGCGCGTCGGGGTCCGGCCGAGACCCCTCGCGCTGCCGTTGCCCCGTGCCGGGAGACGCGCGGCGGAGCACCGCTGCTGTCAGGATAGGCTCATGAGCGAGCCGGTGCTGCCCGACGTGGCGGCGGGCCGGATCGTCGGGGTCGACGTCGCGCGGGCGCTGGCGCTGGTCGGCATGATGGCCACCCACGTCCTGCCTGGCCGGGTCGGCGACGAGGTGCCGTGGGTCCAACAGCTCGCGGGCGGTCGCGCGTCGGCCCTGTTCGCCGTGCTGGCCGGGGTCAGCATCGCGCTGGTCAGCGGGCGCACCACCCCGCTGCACGGCACCGCGCGCCGGGATGTGTCGGTGCGCCTGGTCGTGCGGGCGCTGCTCATCGGCGCCCTCGGGCTCGCCCTCGGCACGGTGCCCACGGTGATCGCGGTCATCCTGGCCTACTACGGCCTGCTGTTCGTCCTCGGTCTTCCCTTCCTGGGCCTTCGGGCCCGGGCGCTGGCGGGCTGGGCGGTCGGCTGGGCGCTGGTTGCCCCGGTGGCCGCCCACCTGCTGCGTCCCCACCTGCCGCCGCACGAGGTCGGCAGCCCCACGCCGGGCGACCTCCTGCGACCGGGGCACCTGCTCTCCGAGCTGCTCCTGACCGGCTACTACCCGGCCGCGGTCTGGCTCGCCTACCTCCTCGCGGGTATGGCGCTGGGTCGCCTCGACCTGCGCCGCACCGCGACCGCGGCGCGCGTCGCCGTCGTCGGGGTGGTCACGGCCGTCGCCGCGACGCTGGTCTCCGCGGCGCTGCTGGGCCGCCCGGGTGCGCGAGCGGCCCTGGCCTCGACCTACCCCGACCTCGCGCACGCCGACCCCGAGCTGCGGACCGACCCCGGCGCCCTCGACGCCCTGCTGACCCACGGCCTGTCCGGGACCACGCCCACCGGTTCCTGGTGGTGGCTGGCCACGGTGGCACCCCACTCGGGGACCGCCCTCGACCTGGCACAGACGACCGGCTCGGCGATGGCCGTGGTCGGCGGTTGCGTCCTGCTGGTGCGCCGCCGGCCGGACGTGTGGGCTGCGGTGTTCGGGGCCGGCGCGATGACCCTGTCCCTCTACACGCTGCACGTGCTGCTGATGGCGCAGGGCTGGTGGCCCGACTGGGAGGCTCCCGAGCACTTCGACGACCAGGTGCTCGTGGTGGCCGTGGTGGGGGCGTTCTTCGCCCTCGTGCCACTGCGCGGTCCGCTCGAGACGGTCGTCGCCGTGTTCTCCCAACAGGCCGGCCGGTGGGCGCGGCGGCTGCCAAGGCTCGAGCCCGCTGTCCACCGGGGGCACCCCGGCTGAGGCAATCCGACCAGGCGCACACGACGAACGACCAGCAGTTGACCACGATCGGATGGACACCAATGCCAGCACCACGCCGCGCCGTCATCGGCAGCGGGATCGCAGGACTCGCGGCCGCGCACGTGCTCAGCACGCGCGGCCCCGTCACCCTGTACGAAGCCGACAGCCGCCTCGGCGGCCACGCCGACACCCACGAGGTGCAGGTGGGAGGTCGCACCGTCGGCATCGACACCGGCTTCATCGTGCACAACGACCGCACCTACCCGACCCTGCTGCGCCTGTTCGCCGAGCTGGGTGTGGCGACGCAGGAGTCGGACATGAGCATGTCCGTCCGGGACGACGAGTCGGGCCTGGAGTACGCCGGCGCCAAGAAGGCCAAGGGCCTGTTCCCCCGCAGGCGCAACCTCACCGACGCCGCGTACCTGCGGATGCTGACCGAGGTGCGCACGTTCCACCGCGAGGCGCGTGCGGTCCTGGCCCGGACGCTCGGCGACGACGGCGTCGACGAGACCCTGGGTGGCTTCGCCGAGCGCGTCGGCTTCACCACCTACTTCACGCGGCACTTCCTCGAGCCGGTCGTGGCCGCCGTCTGGTCCTGCGACCCGTCCCTGTCCCTGGACTACCCGGCCCGCTACCTGTTCGAGTTCCTCGACCACCACGGCATGCTCACCGTCTTCGGGTCGCCGACGTGGCGCACCGTCACCGGTGGCTCCAAGCGCTACGTCGACGCGCTCGCAGCCGGTCTCGACGAGATCCGCCTCTCCAGCCCGGTGCGCTCCGTCGTGGAGACCTCGCTCGGCGTCGTCGTCGAGGACGCCCGGGGTGGATCGGAGACGTACGACTCGGTCGTGGTCGCCGCCCACCCGCACCAGGCGCTCGCCATGCTCGGCGAGGCGACCCCTACCCAGCGTGAGGTGCTCTCCTCGATCCACTATTCCAGCAACGTCGCCCAGCTGCACACCGACGAGGCGGTCCTGCCTCGCAGCGAGGGTGCGCGGGCCTCGTGGAACTACTGGCGGCGGCCCTCGGCTGCCGCCGGCACCGGGGTCCTGGTGACCTACGACCTCACGCGGCTGCAGCGGCTGGACGTGCGGGGACCGCGGTTCCTGGTCACCCTCAACGGCATGGACTGCGTCGACCAGGCGAAGGTGCTCGACACCATGTACTACGAGCACCCCCTCTACACGCCGGAATCCGTTGCGGCGCAACGTCGCCTGCCGGTGATCAACACTGCGCGCATCGCGTTCGCCGGCGCCTACCACGGCTGGGGGTTCCACGAGGACGGCGCCCTCGCGGGCGTCCGCGCCGCAGCGGCCCTGGGCGTCGACTGGGACGAGCCGGCAGGGCGGCCGGTGCCGACGGAAGCGGCGGTGCGGTGAAGGCCCCGGCCTCGACGCGCATCTACGCGACCTCGGTCCACCATGCGCGCAAGGAGCCGGTGGCACACCGGTTCCGGACCCGCAGCCAGCAGTGGCTCGTCGACGTCGACGACCTGCCGCAGCTGGGACGCCTCGCGCCCCTGGCACGGTTCGAGTCGCGTGACCACCTCGGCGACCCGGGACGCACCCTGCGGCAGAACATCGACACCTTCCTCGCGTCCCGGGGCGTCGACCTCGGGGGCGGACGGGTGATGATGCTCGCCGTGCCCCGGGTGCTCGGGACCGTCTTCAACCCGATCAGTCTCTTCTGGTGCCACGGCCGCGACGGACGCCTGGTGTGCACCGTGGTCGAGGTGCACAACACCTACGGCGACCGCCACGCCTACCTCGTGCACGCCGACGACCGCGGCCGTGCGGAGGTCGACAAGGCGCTCTACGTCAGCCCCTTCAACGACGTCTCCGGCTCCTACAGCCTCGTGGTGCCCGAGCCCGACGACCAGCTCCGCGTCCAGGTCGTCCTGCGCCGTCCGGGCCACGCCCCGTTCGTCGCCGGCATGACCGGCCGGGCGCTGCCGGTGCGGACCAGCACCGTCCTGCGCTTGGCGCTCACCCAACCCCTCGAACCCCTGGCCGTCTCGGCGCGCATCCGCATCCACGGCATCTGGCTGTGGCTGCGGCGCCTGCCGGTCCAGCCCCGACCTTCCCACCACCAGGAGGCAGTCCAGTGACCACCGCCACCGCCGGCCTCTCCACGAGCCCGGTCATCGACCCCACCCGCTGGCCCGACCTGACGGCCCGTCGGGCCAGGGTCCGTCGCGCCGTCGAGGGCGCTGTCGCGCGCCGCATCTTCCTGTCCGTCGTCCGCCGCCTGCCCGTGCGCGTGCAGATCGGCCGCGAGGCGATCGTCGGCGGGGGCATCGGCGACCTTGCCGCGCCCCTCATGGTGATCGAGCGGCCCGACGCGTTCTTCGCGGCCGTCGGAGCCGGGGGGCTCATCGGCTTCGGCGAGTCCTACATGGTCGGTGACTGGAACGCCGAGGACCTCGGCGGGCTGCTCGAGATCTTCGCCGCCCAGATGGGCACCCTGATCCCCGAGCCGCTGCAGCGGCTGCGCGCGTTCTACGTCGCCCGGGCCCCGCACACCGAGAAGAACACGACGACCAACACCCGCAACAACATCGCGCGCCACTACGACCTGTCCAACGACATGTTCGCGACGTTCCTCGACAGCACGCTGAGCTACTCCTCGGCCCTGTTCGAGGCGGACGACGTGGCCGGCACCCCGCTGGCGGGGGAGCGCGTGACGCTCAGCACCCCGCACCTCGTGCCCACGTGGGAGGCGCTGGCCGAGGCCCAGGGCCGCAAGGTGGAGCGCATGCTCGACTCGGCCGGGGTGGGCGACGGGACGCGGGTGCTGGAGATCGGCACCGGGTGGGGTGAGCTGGCGATCCGCGCCGCCCGGCGGGGGGCCAGCGTCGTCTCGGTGACGCTGTCGTCGGAGCAGCAGGCTCTCGCCCGCGAGCGTATCGCCGCAGCCGGGTTCGCCGACAGGGTCGACGTCGAGCTGCTCGACTACCGGCTCGTCGAGGGCGAGTTCGACGCGGTCGTCTCCGTGGAGATGATCGAGGCCGTGGGCCACGACTACTGGGGTGAGTACTTCCGCACCATCGACCGGGTGCTCGCGCCGGGCGGCAAGGTGGCGGTCCAGGCGATCACCATGCCGCACGACCGCATGCTGGCCACGCGCTACACCTACACGTGGATCCACAAGTACATCTTCCCCGGGGGCTTCCTGCCCTCGACCCAGGCGATCATCGACGTCAACCGCGTAGAGACCTCGCTCCGCGTGACCGAGCGGCTCTCCTTCGGCCAGCACTACGGTGAGACGTTGCGGCTGTGGGACGAGCGCTTCCTGGCCTCGCTCGACCGCATCCACCAGCTCGGCTTCGACGAGGTCTTCGACCGCATGTGGCACTTCTACCTCGAGTACTCGCGGGCGGGCTTCCGCTCCGGCTACCTCGACGTCCAACAGCTCGTCCTCGAGAGGGAGGGGGGCCGATGACCGCGACGCAGACCACCACCACCCGCACCACGACGACGTCCGTGCCGGGGGTGGCGACCGAGGTCGCCGAGGCCCTGGCGCCGTTCGTGGGCGGTGAGCTGCCCGTGCGCCTGACCGCCTGGGACGGCAGCAGCGCCGGACCGGCCGATGCGCCCCATGTCGTGCTCCGCTCGCCGCGGGCGCTGCGACGCCTGCTGCGCCACCCCGGCGAGCTCGGCGCGGCGCAGGCCTACGTCACCGGCGAGCTCGACGTGGAGGGCGACCTCGGCACGGCACTGACCCACGTGTGGGACGTCGCGCACGAGCGCGGGCTGGGCGGCATACGCCCGACGCCGGCGACGCTCGCCGCAGTCGTCAAGGTGGCGAAGAGCGTTGGGGCACTAAGCATCCCGCTGCCCCCTCCGGCGAGCCAGGCCGTCCTCAAGGGGCGCCTGCACAGCCTCGGCCGCGACAGGCAGGCCATCCACCACCACTACGACCTGTCCAACGAGTTCTACGAGCTCATCCTCGACCCGCACATGGCCTACTCGTGCGGCTACTGGACCTCCGACGATCCCGACTACACGGTCGAGGACGCCCAGCGGGACAAGCTCGACCTCGTCTGCCGCAAGCTCGGCCTCGAGCCCGGGATGCGGCTGCTCGACATCGGCTGTGGCTGGGGCTCGATGAGCCTGTACGCCGCCGAGCACTTCGGCGCCCAGGTCACCGGGGTGACGATCGCCGCCGAGCAGAAGAAGCTCATCGACGCCCGCATCGCCGAGCGCGGCCTGCAGGACAGGGTCGAGATCCGGCTGCAGGACTACCGCGACGTGCCGGACAGCGGCTTCGACGCGGTCGTCTCGTTGGAGATGGGGGAGCACGTCGGGCAGCGCAACTACCGCACCTACACCCACGTGCTGCACAACCGCGTCCGCCCCGGTGGGCGGGTCCTCATCCAGCAGATGTCGCGCCGGGGCCGTCACCCGGGCGGTGGGCCGTTCATCGAGTCCTTCATCGCCCCCGACATGACGATGCGCCCGGTCGGGCAGACCGTCGACCTGATCGAGGAGTCGGGGCTGGAGGTGCGCGACGTGCACGCCCTGCGTGAGCACTACGTGCGCACCGTCGACGCCTGGCACGACACGTTCGAGGCCAACTGGGACCGCGCCGTCGCCCTCGTGGGCGAGGAGGTGGCGCGGGTCTGGCGCCTCTACCTCGTGGGTGGGTCGATGGCCTTCCGCGACGGTCGCATGGGGGTCGACCAGATCCTCTCCGTCCGCCCGGACCGCGGCACCTCGGGTCTTCCCCCGCAGCGACCGACGACGTGGTCGTGATGTTCGACGGCTCGAACTTCGTTGCGGTCAGCGGACTCTCGCTGCTGGCAGTCCTCGTGCTCATGGCCGTGACCGCCGTGGTGGGCGCGCGCCAGGGGCGGGTCAGCGTGGTCGACACCACGTGGGGGCTCGGGTTCGTCGTCGTGGCGCTCGTGGCTGCCCTCGTCGGCGACGGCACCGGCTGGCGGCGACTCGCCCTCGTGCTGGTCGTCGCCGTGTGGGGCCTGCGCCTCGCCTGGCACGTCACGCGGCGCAACGCCGGTAAGGGCGAGGACCCGCGCTATGAGGAGATGCTGGCCAAGGAGGAGGGCAACCCCACCTGGGTCGCGATCCGCAAGGTCTACCTCGTGCAGGGCGCGGCCGTGTGGTTCGTCTCCCTGCCCATCCAGGTCAGTGCCGCGGCCGGCCCCGGGGTCACCGCGGTGGCCGTCGTCGGACTGCTGCTCTGGGCGGTCGGGCTCGCCTTCGAGGCGGTCGGCGACGCCCAGCTCAGGGCGTTCAAGGCCGACTCCTCCAACAAGGGCAAGGTCATGGACCGTGGCCTGTGGTCCTGGACGCGGCACCCCAACTACTTCGGCGACTCCTGCGTCTGGTGGGGCATCTACCTGGTCTCCGCGAGC
Source organism: Phycicoccus sp. Soil748 (assembly GCF_001428025.1). Classification (GTDB taxonomy): domain Bacteria; phylum Actinomycetota; class Actinomycetes; order Actinomycetales; family Dermatophilaceae; genus Pedococcus. Next base: position 223,259 of record NZ_LMSC01000007.1, read on the forward strand.
GCATGGCCCGGGGTCCTGACCTTCCTGTCGCCGGTCGTCATGACCTACTTCCTCGTCTTCGCCACCGGCGCCCGGTTGCTCGAGAAGCACATGGGCGAGCGACCCGGCTACGCCGATTACCGCCAGCGCACGAGCTACTTCCTTCCCCGTCCGCCCAGGAAGGCCTGAGGGGCGCCCGCACTGTCCGACCCGGCGGCTAGGGTCCATCGGGTGGACTGCCTCTTTTGCCGGATCGTCGACGGCTCCGTGCCGGCCACCGTCGTCGTCGACGAGCCGTTCGTCCTCGGGTTCCTCGACACCCGTCCGCTGTTCAAGGGGCACGTCCTGCTGGTGCCGCGCATCCACGTCGACACCTTCGCCGACCTGCCCGCCGAGCTGCTGCCGGTGCTCATGGGGGCAGCCCAGCGCACGGCCGGGGCCGTCGTCGCGGGGCTCGGCGCGCAGGGCTCGTTCGTCGCGATGAACAACGTCGTGTCGCAGTCGGTCCCGCACCTGCACGTGCACGTCGTGCCGCGCACCAAGGGCGACGGCCTGCGCGGGTTCTTCTGGCCGCGCACCAAGTACGCCTCGGACGACGAGGCACGGGAGTACGCCGCTCGCGTCGCCGCCGCCCTCGAGCCTCCCCGCGCATGAGCGGCGCGGCACCGGGTGGCCCGAGGACCCACTCGGTCCTCGCGTCCCCGATCGGTGAGCTCACCGTCGTGGCGCAGGACGGCGCGCTCGTGGCGGTCCACATGGACGCGGCGAAGCACCGTCCCGACGACTCGTGGTTCGGTGAGCGCGACGACGACGCGTTCGAGGCTGCGGCGACCCAGCTCGAGGAGTACTTCGACCGCAGGCGCACGTCCTTCGACCTGCCCCTCGCACCGGTGGGCAACGCCTTCGAGCAGCGGGTCTGGGCCCTGCTGCGCGAGATCCCGTACGGCGAGACCCGCAGCTACGGCGACCTCGCGCGGGCCCTGGGCGATGTCGGGTTCAGCCAGGCGGTGGGTGCTGCGAACGGACGCAACCCGCTGGCCATCGTGGTCCCGTGCCACCGGGTGGTCGGTGCCGACGGCAGCCTGGTGGGGTATGCCGGGGGCCTGGACCGCAAGCGGTTCCTGCTCGCGGTGGAGGAGTCCGAGGACACGCGGTCACAGCGGCTCTTCTGACGCCCTGCGACCACGCGTCCGCCGGCGCGGGTGGGCGTGGGTCGGTGGTCGCCGGCGGTGCCGGTGTGGCTGGTGGTGCCAGTGACCGTTCTGGCCTCGTCCGTTCGTGCCGAACACGTGCCGTCCACGAGCCCTTGCAGGCGTCGCAGGGCAGGCTGCTGGGGTCGAGAGAGGGGCAGGGGACGGCGTGAAGGTGTTCAAGCTGGCCGTGCTCGGCGGCCTGGTCGCGGCCTTCGGCCTGCAGGCGGCCGTGGTGCAGCGGTCCGTCACCGCGCAGCCCGCGGGCAGTCACGCTGCCGTGGCGGCTCCCGCCGTCCTGTCCACCGCCGACGTCCCCGACACGTGGTCCTTCGACGACCGTGACCGTGCCCGGCCCGTGGTGGTGCAGGCTGTCGCTGTCGCCCGGGTGACCCGGGCTGCCGCCGTCCGCCGGCCGCCGCGACCTCCCCGCACCGCCGCCACCGGCGCGATGCCCGCACCCGGCACCCCGCAGGCAGTCCTGGCCAAGGCCTATGTGTCCGCCGTGGCCAAGGCGCCGGACGGCTGCCACCTCAGCGCCGCCCACCTCGCAGCCATCGGCCAGGTCGAGTCCGGGTCGGTCGGCGGACGGTCGGTCGACGGCGACCACCGGGTGACGCCCCAGATCTACGGTCCGCTGCTGGACGGCGGTCCGTTCGCGGTCGTGCACGACAGCGACGGTGGCGCGTACGACGGTGACAGCAGCTACGACCGCGCGATGGGCCCGCTGCAGTTCCTCCCCGGCACCTGGCGCTGGGCGGGTCGCGACGGTGACGGCGACGGTCGCCGCGACCCCCAGAACGTCTTCGACGCAGCCCTGGCCACGGCCGGGTACCTGTGTGCGGACGGGCGCGACCTGCGAGCCGACGGGCAGCTGCGCTCGGCGATCCTGTCCTACAACTTCTCGGGTGACTACGTCGCAGCCGTCACCGACTGGGTCGCGTTCTTCAGCCGGCACGGGCTGGCCGCGATGGACGACGTGGCGTTCAGGGTCGGGTCCGGTGGCCGGGCGAGCGACCTGCCGGTCCCCGAGACCTCGACGACCTCGAGCACCTCGTCCACCACCAGCTCGTCCACCACGAGCACGGCGAGCACCACCACGCGACCCGCCACCACCCGGACGACGGCCCCGAGCGCCCCGTCGACGACGAGGACGGCGCCACCGACCCGCACACCCGTGCCGCCCCCGAGCTCGTCCTCGACCACCACGCCAGCTCCGCCGACCACCACGACGCCGCCCTCGGACCCGGTCGTGCCGGCGCCCTCCGACACGACCCCGGGGGCCACGGGCTGAGACGCCCGACGTGACGCCGGTCGCACCGCGAGCACGGACCGCAGCCGCGGCATACCCCTGCCACTAGGGTTGTTGACCACAACGCACGAGCGTCATCGAGGACGGCACCCCCCATCGGTGGGGTGGCCGTCCTTCGTCTTTCACAGGAGAGTTGTCGGTATGTCGCACGAGGCCCAGACCCGCCCCCGCCACCGCGTCGTCGTCATCGGCTCGGGATTCGGGGGGTTGTTCGGCACCCAGGCGCTCAAGCGCGCCGACGTCGACATCACGCTCATCGCCAAGACCACGCACCACCTGTTCCAGCCGCTGCTCTACCAGGTGGCCACGGGCATCCTCTCCGAGGGCGAGATCGCCCCGGCGACGCGCGAGGTGCTCGCCCGGCAGGACAACGCGCGGGTCCTGCTCGGCAACGTCACGCACATCGACCTCGCCGCCCGCACGGTCACCTCGCGGGTGCTCGACCGCGAGACGGTCACGGCCTACGACTCGATCATCGTGGCCGCCGGGGCCGGCCAGTCCTACTTCGGCAACGACCAGTTCGCCCGCTACGCCCCCGGCATGAAGTCGATCGACGACGCCCTCGAGCTGCGCGGTCGCATCTTCGGTGCGTTCGAGTGGGCCGAGCTGGCCAGCACCCCCAAGGAGATCCAGCGCCTCATGACGTTCGTCGTCGTGGGCGCCGGCCCCACCGGGGTCGAGATGGCCGGCCAGATCGCGGAGCTGTCGCGGCGCACCCTCCGGCGTGACTTCCGGGCCATCGACACCAGCCGCGCCCGCATCGTCCTGCTCGACGCGGCTCCGACCGTGCTCGGCGCGTTCGGTGACCACCTCGGCGCGAAGGCGGCCGAGAAGCTGCGCAGCCTCGGGGTCGAGGTGCAGCTCGGCGCCATGGTCACGGGCGTCGACGCCACGGGCATCGACGTCAAGGACTCCGACGGCAGCACCCGACGCATCGAGGCCGTGACCAAGGTCTGGGCCGCCGGGGTCCAGGCCTCGGAGCTCGGCGCCCAGCTCGCCGAGCAGTCCGGTGCCCAGGTCGACCGCGCCGGCCGCGTGCAGGTCAACGACGACCTGACCCTCCCGGGCCACCCGGAGGTCTTCGTCGTCGGCGACATGGCGGCCCTCAAGGGCTACCCCGGTGTGGCCCAGGTGGCCATCCAGGGCTCCCGCTACGCCGCGGACCAGATCAAGCGCCGCCTCGCCGGGAAGGAGCCGGCCGGCCCGTTCGCCTACAAGGACAAGGGCTCGATGGCGACGATCTCGCGGTTCAGCGCGGTCGCCTCGATCGGCAAGCTGCACTTCAGCGGCTTCGCCGCCTGGGTGCTGTGGCTCGCGGTGCACCTCGTCTACATCATCGGGTTCAAGCACCGCCTGACCACGCTGCTGCACTGGGCCGTCAGCTTCGTCGGCCGCGGCCGGTCGGAGCGCACGGTGACCGAGCAGCAGGTGTTCGCGCGCACCGCGATCGAGCAGCTGGGGGAGGGGTACGCGCCCTCCCTGCCGCGGGTGCCCGCCGACAAGCGACCGCCGGCCCAGTCCGTCGCCCAGGCCCGCGAGCAGGGCAGCAGCACCCTCTGACCCCGACGCGGTGCCGGCCCAGGTCGGGCGCGCGAGCCGGGGGCTTCGCCTAGGGTTTGGCCATGCCCCTGGACTACCCGATCCACCAGCGGACCCTGGCGAACGGCCTGCGCGTCGTCGTCTCGCCCGACCCGAGCGTCCCGACCGTCACGGTCAACCTGTGGGTCAACGTGGGTTCGCGGCACGAGACGCCGGGCCGCACCGGGTTCGCGCACCTCTTCGAGCACCTGATGTTCCAGGGGTCGCGCAACATCGCCAGCGGTGAGCACTTCACGCGGCTGATGGCCGAGGGCGGCCGACTCAACGCGACGACCTGGTTCGACCGCACCAACTACTTCGAGACGGTGCCCAAGGGTGCCTACGAGCTGGCGCTGTGGATGGAGGCCGACCGCCACGGCCACCTCCTGGACGCCGTGACGCAGGAGAACCTCGACAACCAGCGGGACGTCGTCAAGGAGGAGAAGCGCCAGCGCTACGACAACGTCCCCTACGGCAAGGCCCTGATCGAGGTGTATGCCGCGGTCTTCCCGCCCGAGCACCCCTACCACCACCCGACGATCGGCTCGATGGAGGACCTCGACGCCGCGAGCCTCGAGGACGTGCACGCGTTCTTCCGGCGCTACTACGGGCCCAACAACACGGTGCTGACCCTGGTCGGCGACCTCACCGCGGAGGAGGGGTTCGCCGCGGCCGAGCGCTACTTCGGGCACCTGCCGGCGACGGCCGAGACGCCGCGCGACACCCTGCCGCAGCTGGCGCCCCTCACCGCACCGGTCACGGTCGACCGTCCCGGCGCCGTGCCCAACGATCGCGTCCACATCGCCTTCCGGCTGCCGGTCGACAACACCGACGAGTTCTTCGCCTCTGCGCTGGCCATCGACGCCCTCGGGGGGCTGTCGACCTCGCGCCTGGTGCAACGGCTCGTTCGTCGCGAGCAGGTCGCCAACGCCGTGCAGGCCCACGCCATGGGCTTCGTGGACGGGGTGTCGCTCGGGTTCTTCGTCCTCGACGTCGCCGACGGCCAGGACCCCGCGACCTTGGAGGCGGCCGTCGTCGAGGAGCTCGAGCGGTTCGCCGTCGAGGGGCCGACCGCCGTGGAGATGGAGTCGGCGCTGGCCCAGTCCGAGCGCAGCTGGCTCTCTGCCCTGGCCGGGCACGAGGAGCGGGCCGACCTCATCAGCCAGCACGTCCTCCTCCATGACGACGAGCAGTTCGTCAACACGTTCCTCGACCGCATCGGCCAGGTCACGCCCGACCAGGTGCGGGAGGCCGCCGCCGCCTGGCTGCGCCCTGAGAGCCGGGCCGTCGTGCGGCACCTCGTGGCCGCCGAGGAGGACGCCGCATGAGCACCGTGACCGAGGCCCAGGGCGACGCGGCGCGCCCCGAGGTCGCCCCACCGGGCCCGTGGAGCTTCCCGGTCCCCGCCCGGCACACCTTGTCCAACGGCATCGAGCTGCTCGCCTACGACATCCCGGGCCAGTACGTCGTCTCCGTACGCACCGTGCTGCCGCTGCCGCTGTCGGCCGAGCCGCGCCACATCGAGGGCGTGGCCACGGCGATGGCCCGGCTGCTCGACGAGGGCACTGCCGAGCACTCGCCCGAGGAGTTCGCAGAGCTGTTGGAACGCAAGGGCATCGCGCTCGGCGCGTCGGTCAACGAGGCCGGCCTCGGCGTCGACCTCGACGTGCCCAAGCGCCACCTCCCGGAGGCGCTGGGGCTGCTCAGGCTGGCCCTCGCCGAGCCGGTCTTCCCGCAGGCGGAGGTCGAGCGCATCCGCCGGACGCGCCTGGCCGAGATCGAGCAGGAGCGTGCACTCGCGCCGCAACGGGCCGCCCGTGAGTTCGTCGCCACCTTCTACGACGCCGACGACCGGGCCTCGCGCCCGAGCGCCGGGACGGCCGAGACCGTCGGTGCGCTCACCCGGCAGGACGTCGTGGCCTTCCACGCCCGTCACGTCGGCCCGCAGGGCATGACCGTGGTCGTCGCCGGAGACCTCTCCGGCCTGGACGTGGTCGACGACTTCGAGCAGACGCTCGGCTCGTGGGAGGCGACGAGGCAGACCACGCCCGGCGCGGCCGCGGTGCGCTCACCCGATGCCGCGCGCATCGTCCTGGTCGACCGCCCCGGCTCGGTGCAGAGCGAGCTCTTCGTGGGTTGCGCCGGACCCGACCGGCGCGCCGAGGGCGGCTGGGCGCCGTACCCGGTGTTGGGCTTCGTCATCGGAGGCTCGCCGAACGCGCGGGTCGACGCGGTGCTGCGCGAGGAGAAGGGCTACACCTACGGCATCCGCTCGGTGTTCCGGCCCCGCAGCTCCGGCGGTCTCTTCCTCACCTCGGGCTCGGTGCGCGCCAACTCCACGGTGGAGTCGGTGGGCCTGCTGCTCGACATCCTCGACGGTGTGCGTGAGGGGCTCACCGACGACGAGGTCCGGGCGGGGGTCGACTTCGTGAGCAAGACCGCCCCCGGGCGCTTCGCCACCGCCGACGCCGTCGCCGACGAGGCCGCGACGCTGGCGCTGGAGGGCCTGACGACCGAGTTCACGACCAGCAACCTCGAGCGCATCCGCGCGCTGACGGCCGACGACCTCGTCACGGCCTACCGGCGCTGGGTGCAGGGGGAGTGGACGGTGGTCGTGGTCGGTGACGCGTCGGCACACGCCGAGGGGATCCGGAGCCTGGGCCGCGGAGAGGTCGCGGTAGTCCCCAACTGAGGGGTCAGGCCCGGGCGTCGGTCCCGAGCCGCTCGAGCACCTCGTCGTGCAGGATCCCGTTGGTGGCCAACGCGTTCCCGCCCCACGGCCCGTCCTGTCCGGCGAGGGAGGTGAAGCGGCCGCCGGCCTCGGTGACGATGGGCACCAGGGCGGCCATGTCGTGCACGGCCAGCTCCGGCTCCGCGGCGATGTCGACCGCACCCTCGGCCACGAGCATGTAGGACCAGAAGTCGCCGAAGGCGCGGGTGCGCCAGCAGTCGTCGGTCAGCTCGAGGAACTGCGCGTGGCGGTCGACCCGGCGCCAGCCGGCGAGGCTCGAGTAGGACAGGGACGCGTCCTCGACGCGCGACACCTTCGAGACGTGGATGCGCTTGGCGGCAGCCAGCGAGCGACCCGACCAGGCGCCCGAGCCGTTCGCCGCCCACCACCGCCGCCCGAGTGCCGGTGCGGCGACGAGGCCGAGCACCGGCATGCCGTCGTCGACGAGCGAGATCAGGGTGGCCCAGGCCGGCACACCCCGCACGAAGTTGTGGGTGCCGTCGATCGGGTCGATGACCCAGCGCCGGGGTCCGTGCCCGGTGGTCTCGAACTCCTCGCCCTCGACGGCGTCACGAGGTCGGGTCCGCTTGAGCTGGCTGCGGACGAGCTCCTCGGCCGCCTTGTCCGCGTCGCTCACGAGGGTGAGGTCGGGCTTGGACTCGACGACGAGGTCCTCCGCCCTGAACCGGGCCATCGTGATCCGCTCGACGGCGTCCGCCAGGACGTGGGCAAGGCGCAGGTCGTCGTCGTAGGGCACCTGCCCACGCTAGCCCGTCGGCGTCGCCGGGCGGGGGACCGCCACGGTGGCCGCCCGCTGACCGGCACGGCGAACGGCTTCCGGACGAAGGCCCCGAACCGGCCAAACGCCGCGCCCGCCGAAGATCTGCTCTCGGCAAGGGCTCGGGACGATCACGTTTTTGTCTCGGGTTGGCTGAGAACGTCGCCTTTACTCCTTGCTTGCTCTTTCATGGGTGCCACAACACGAACGCCCTGTGCGTTACAGGGCTGCGCTCCACCCGGTGAGCAGCCCGGACCGACCCGTCCGATTCCGGACGGCTGACCCTTAAGTAGGAGGACATCAATGCGAGGAACTACTCGCACGGTGACCCTGTTTGCCGGTGTTGCCTCTGTCGCGCTGCTTGCTGCAGCGTGCGGTGGCGGTAGCGACAAGACGGGCGCCAGCTCCAGTGCCAGCGGCGGCAAGACCGGCGGCACTGTCACGGTCCGTGGGTGCAACCCCCAGAACCCGCTCATCCCCAGCAACACCACGGAGACCTGTGGTGGAAACGTGCTCGACGCCATCACGGCCAAGCTCGTCCACTACAACCCGGAGACGGCTGCTCCCGAGAACGACATCGCGGACAAGATCGAGTCCACGGACAACCAGAACTTCACCGTCACCCTGAAGAAGGGTTACAAGTTCCACGACGGCACCGAGGTCAAGTCCAAGAACTTCGTCGACGCCTGGAACTACGCGGCCTACGGCCCGAACGCCCAGTCCTCCGGCTACTTCATGGAGCCCATCGAGGGCTTCGGCGACCTGCAGTGCGCGGGCAAGGACTCCGAGGACCCCTGCAAGGGTTACACCCCGAAGGCCAAGACCATGACCGGTCTCGTGGTGAAGGACGACTACACCTTCACCATCAAGACGACCGAGAAGGTCTCCAACATGCCGGTCCGTCTCGGCTACTCGGCCTTCTCCCCGCTGCCCGACTCGTTCTTCAACGACCCGAAGGCCTTCGGCGAGAAGCCGATCGGCGCCGGCCCGTTCAAGTTCGACTCCTGGACCAAGAACACCGAGATCAAGCTCAGCAAGTTCGCTGACTACTCGGGCAAGTTCGGTGGCAAGCTCGACAACATCACGTTCAAGATTTACCAGGACGCTGACGCTGCCTACACCGACGTCCAGGCCAACAACCTCGACGTGACCGACGAGGTTCCCTCCTCGGCGATGATCGACGACAAGTACAAGCAGGACCTTCCGGACCGCAACGCCCAGAAGGCCGTCGGCGTCATCCAGACGATCACGTTCGCGCCGTCCAAGGTCGACCCGAACTACGCCGACCCGAAGGTCCGCCAGGCGATCTCGATGGCGATCGACCGCCCGACGATCATCAAGCAGATCTTCAACAACACCCGTCAGCCCGCCACCGGCTGGGTCTCCCCGGTCGTGGACGGCTACAAGGCCAACCAGTGTGGCGAGTGGTGCACGTTCGACGCTGCCAAGGCGAAGGCCAAGCTCGACGAGGCCGGTGGCTTCAAGGGCGGCAAGATGACCATCTCCTACAACGCCGACGCCTCTCACAAGGCGTGGGTCGAGGCGACCTGCAACTCCATCAAGGGTGCCCTCGGTGTCGACTGTGTCGCCACCCCGGTCGTGGACTTCTCCACCTTCCGCGCCAACATCGCGGCCCGCAAGATGAAGGGCATGTTCCGCACCGGCTGGCAGATGGACTACCCGTCGATCGAGAACTTCCTCGCCCCGATCTTCAAGACCGGCGCGTCCTCCAACGACGGTGACTACAGCAACCCCGAGTTCGACAAGCTCCTCAACGAGGCTGCTGCCCAGACGGACGCCGCCCAGGCGAACGCCAAGTACCAGCAGGCCGAGGCGCTCCTCGCGAACGACATGCCGGCCATCCCGATGTGGTACTCCACCGCCACCTTCGGCTGGTCCGACAAGGTCACCGGTGTCAAGATCACCGCGTTCGGCACGATCGACTTCTCCAGCCTCGCGCTGAAGTAAGCCGTCCCGGGAATCCCTGCAACCGCAGGGTGACCCACCCACAGCGTCGTCGGCCTGCCGGCCCAGTGTCGGCAGGCCGATGGCCTGTCCGGGGGCAGTCGAGGGGAGACCCCGCCTCCTGCCCCCAGCACCCCCCATACGACTATGTTGTGATGAGCAGCGGCGCCCACGTGATGTAACGTCCCGGCTCGTCCAGCCACGCCAGCGGGAACACCCCCACCCGGTGGCGTCAAACCAGAGGAGGTGACGTGTACAAGTACATCTTGCGGCGATTGATCCAGATGATCCCGGTTCTGCTTGGCGCCACGTTCATCATTTTTGCCATGGTCTACGCGCTCCCCGGCGATCCCACGATCGGCCTCTGCGGTGAGCGCCCCTGCCCGGCGGCCTTCGTCGCGGAGTTCCGCGACAAGCACGGGCTCAACGACCCGCTGCACGTCCGCTACCTCACCTACATGGGCAACCTCCTCCAAGGCGACCTGGGCACGAACTTCCGTGACATCAAGGTCGTCGACGAGCTCGCCCAGCGCTACCCGGTCACGACGAAGCTGGCCGCCATGGCCATCCTCTTCGAGACGGTCATCGGCATCATCGCCGGTGTCCTCGCGGGCATCCGCAAGGGCAAGTTCATCGACAACCTGGTCCTGGTGAGCACGCTCTTCGTCATCTCCGTGCCGGTCTTCGTCATCGGTGTCTCGCTCCAGTACTCCTTCGGCCTGAAGTGGCCCATCTTCCCGGCCACCGTCGGCTCGGACGCCACGGTCTACCGCCTGGTCCTGCCTGCGTTCGTGCTCGGCAGCGCGTCCATCGCGTACGCCGCACGACTCACGCGCACCAACCTCGTCGAGAACCTGCGCGCCGACTACCTGCGCACGGCCATCGCCAAGGGGATGTCGCGTCCACGCATGCTCGGCGTGCACGCCCTGCGCAACTCGCTCATCCCGGTCGTCACCTTCATCGGCGCCGACTTCGGCGGCCTGCTCGGTGGCGCCATCGTCACCGAGCGCATCTTCAACATCCAGGGCGTCGGTGGCTTCCTGTTCACCGGCATCCGCAACCGCGACCCGGTGAGTGTCGTGGGCACCGTGACCATCCTGGTGCTCGTCTTCCTTGTCGTGAACCTGCTCGTCGACCTCCTGTACGGCGTGCTCGACCCGAGGATCAGCCATGACTGAGGCATCGACCATTGCCGTAGGCGCCGAGGCCGGCGCCCCCACCGGTGGCCAGGCGGACGAGGGGCGTTCACTCGCCTCCGACGCGTGGCGGCAGCTCAAGCGCAACCCCATCTTCTGGGTGTCGGTCACGCTCATCGTGCTGTTCATCGTCATGGCTGCGGTGCCGCAGCTGTTCACCAACGTCGACCCCAACGCCGCGGTGCTGAAGCAGGCGCGCGAGCGTCCCAACGCCAACGCGTGGTTCGGCCGCGACATCCAGGGCTACGACATCTACGCCCGCACGATCTACGGTGCCCGCGCCTCCATCCTGGTGGGCGTGCTCACCACGCTGGTCACGGTCGTCATCGGCGTGACCATGGGCGTGCTCGCCGGCTACTACGGCGGCTGGCTGGACTCACTGGTCTCGCGCATCACCGACATGTTCTTCGCGATCCCGCTGCTGCTCGGCGGCATCCTGTTCATGTCCACGTTCCCCAACGACGAGAACTCGCGCTACCTGGTCGTCGTCGGCAAGGTCGTGCTCGTGATGGCCGTGTTCGGCTGGCCGAGCATCGCCCGCCTCATGCGGTCCAGCGTGCTGCAGGTCAAGCCCAACGACTACGTCCAGGCGGCTCGTGCCCTCGGGGCGAGCCCGTGGCGGATCATCCGGTCCCACGTCATGCCCAACGCCCTGGCGCCGGTCATCGTCGTGTCCACGATCAACCTCGGTGTCTTCATCACCGTCGAGGCGACCCTGAGCTTCCTCGGCATCGGGCTCACGCCGCCGGCCGTGTCCTGGGGCGTGGCGATCTCGGACGCCCTCGTGGCACTCCGGACGACGCCGCACATCCTGCTGTTCCCCAGCCTGTTCCTGTCCCTGGCGGTGCTGGCCTTCATCATGCTCGGTGACGCCGTGCGCGACGCCTTCGACCCGAAGTCACGCTGAGCAGGAGAGACTCACAGATGACGACTACTGAGACCACGAGCCGGCGTCGCGCCAAAACCGCGACCGGCTCCGAGTACCACCCGCAGGACGGGCTGCTCCTCGAGGTGGAGGACCTCCACGTCGAGTTCCACACCGCGGACGGGATCGCCAAGGCCATCAACGGCGTGGACTTCTCCCTCAACCAGGGGGAGACGCTCGCCATCCTCGGCGAGTCCGGCTCGGGCAAGTCCGTGACCGCGCAGGCGATCATGGGCATCCTGGACATGCCGCCGGCGGTGATCCCCAAGGGGCAGATCCGCTACTGCGGCCAGGACCTGCTGACGATGCCGGCCGAGCAGCGCCGCAAGACCCGTGGCCCGGAGATCTCCATGGTCTTCCAGGACGCGCTGTCCTCGCTCAACCCGGTGTTCCCGGTGGGCTGGCAGATCGCCGAGATGTTCCGGATCCACCGGGGCATGAACCGCTCCGACTCCCTCGAGCGCGCGGTCAAGCTCATGCAGCGGGTGCAGATCCCCGCCGCCAAGGAGCGGGTGAAGGCCTACCCGCACCAGTTCTCCGGCGGTATGCGCCAGCGCATCATGATCGCCATGGCGATCGCGCTCGACCCGGCGGTGCTCATTGCCGACGAGCCGACCACGGCCCTGGACGTCACCGTCCAGGCGCAGATCATGGCCCTGCTGCAAGAGCTGCAGGAGGAGCGCCAGATGGGGCTCATCCTCATCACCCACGACCTCGGTGTCGTGGCTGACGTGGCCGACAAGATCGCCGTGATGTACGCCGGTCGGATCGTGGAGCGGGCAGACGTCTACGACCTCTACCGCCAGCCCGCGCACCCCTACACCAAGGGCCTGCTCGAGTCGATCCCGCGCCTGGACCAGAAGGGCCAGCAGCTCGCAGCCATCGGTGGCCTGCCGCCGAACCTCATGCACATCCCGCAGGGCTGTGCGTTCAACCCGCGCTGCAAGTTCGCCCAGGACGTGTGCCGGGAGGACCGGCCCACCCTGCAGCTCGTCGCCCCCGGCCGTGAGTCCGCCTGCCACTTTGCCGAGGAGGTCCTCAATGGCTGAGGCCATTCTGACCGCGACCGACCTGGTCAAGCACTACCCGATCAAGGGCGGCGTCCTGCGCCGCACCGTTGGACACGTCAAGGCCGTCGACGGCGTGAGCTTCGAGCTCCTCAAGGGCGAGACGCTCGGCATCGTCGGCGAGTCCGGGTGCGGCAAGTCCACCCTCGGCCGCCTCCTGATGCGCCTGGAGGAGCCCACCTCGGGCTCGGTCGTCTTCGATGGCGTCGACATGTACGCCCAGCGGGGGCGTGCGATGCGCAAGCTGCGTCGCGACATCCAGATCGTGTTCCAGGACCCCTACACCTCGCTCAACCCTCGCAAGACGGTCGGCGACATCGTGGGGGAGCCCTTCGACATCCACCCCGACGTGGTGCCGAAGAAGGGCCGCCGCAAGGCCGTGCAGGACCTGCTCGACCTCGTGGGTCTCAACCCGGAGCACATCAACCGCTACCCGCACCAGTTCTCGGGTGGCCAGCGCCAGCGCATCGGCATCGCCCGCGGCATCGCGCTCAACCCGAAGGTGCTGATCTGCGACGAGCCGGTCTCCGCGCTCGACGTGTCGGTGCAGGCGCAGGTCGTCAACCTGATGGAGAAGCTGCAGGACGAGCTCGGCCTGTCCTACATCTTCATCGCCCACGACCTGTCCGTGGTCCGCCACATCTCCGACCGTGTCGGCGTGATGTACCTCGGCAAGATGGCGGAGCTGGGGGAGGAGGACGACATCTACGGTCGTCCCACCCACCCCTACACCCAGGCCCTGCTGTCGGCGGTGCCCGTGCCGGACCCGACGCTGCGTGACAAGAAGGAGCAGATCGTCCTCAAGGGCGACGTTCCCTCGCCGGCCAACCCGCCGTCGGGCTGCCGGTTCCACACCCGGTGCTGGAAGGCGCAGGACAAGTGCAAGACCGACATCCCGCTGCTGGAGATGCGTCCTGACGGCGTCGCCACCCACCTGTCGGCCTGCCACTTCGCGCAGCCGCGGGAGATCATCGAGACGGTCGACGTCTCCGACCAGCAGGACGAGGTCGGCAACACCGTCTGACGACACCGTCTGACGACACTGTCTGACGCTCGCGCCAACCGTGACCGCGCCGCTTCCCCACTGGGGGAGCGGCGCGGCCGCGTTCCCCCTCAGGCCCCGGGGAGCCGGCGGTTGAGCGAGAACAGCCGCCCCAGCACCGGCATCAGGACGATGTTGAGGCCGTGCAGGATCCCGATGACGAGCAGGATCCCCCCGACCCGTCCCACCTCGAAGGTCAGCTGCTCGGCCGTCACGTGCTCCGAGATCTCGTTGCCCCACTCCTGCTGCGGCGCGAAGTGCACCGAGAAGAGGATGTAGGCCGCGAAGATCAGGTAGTAGACGATGTCGGTCAGCACGATGTAGCTCTTGCCGGTGAGCGGGTTGTCGTGGAAGACGTCGGCTGCGTAGGCGCGCCCGAACCGCTTGATGAAGGGGCCCAGCCACAGCGCGACCGCCAGCAGCACGGCGTTCGTGGCGACCTCCAGGATCCACCAGGGCATGTGCAGTCCGTCCTCTCCTCGGGGCGTGAGCGTGACCACCGCGGCGACCGACAGCACGGCGCCCGTGGTCCAGAGCGCGATGGCCGTACGGCGCCGCCGTCGGCGCCGTGCGTCGTCGTGGATGCTGTCGACCACCCGCGTGAAGAGGTCGGCCGACGGCGCGCGGCTCGCGCCCTCGGCACCCAGGGCCTCGTGCAGCCGGTCCTCGAGTGCGCTCATCGTCTCTCCTCGAGCCGGGCGGCCAGCGAGCGCAGGCCGCGGGTCAGGTGCGTCTTCACGGAGTTGGGGGAGACCCCCAGGGTGGTCGCGATGTCCTCGATGCCGAGGTCGAGGTAGTAGCGCAGGACCACGCAGTCCCGCTGCCGCCGGGGCAGCTCCCTCAGGGCCTCCACCACCTCGCGCCGTGACTCCTGCGCCGAGGCGGTCTCCTCCGCCGAGGGCTCGTCGAGGACCGCCGGTGGTCGGTGCCGCAGCGAGACCAGCCCGCGGCGGTTGTGGTCCCGGGCCAGGTTGATGACGATCGAGCGCAGGTAAGCCGCGGCCCGGCCCTCGTCGCGGATGCGGTGGCTCGCGCGGGCCAGCCGGATGAAGGCCTCCTGCACCAGGTCCTCGGCTGCCGTGCGGTCGTCGACGAAGAACCGTGCCAACGACACCAAGCGGGCGGACTCGGTGACGAACAGCGCTCTGACCAGGTCGTCGGTGGCCGGCGCCGCCCCCGTCCGGACCCGGTCCGTCGTCACCACATCCATGGATCCCATCACCTCGACAGACGACCCTGGGGCGCTGCCGGGTGACATCTCAGGGGCACGAATCTGCGTCGGCTCGCGGTGTCACCCGCGGGGCCGGCAGCCCCGTCTGTCTGTGGTGTCAGCACCATCGCGCCACACCCAAGGAGACCTCATGGACATCACCCGCACCTCACCCCGATGGCGGAGCGCGCGACACGCCCGCGAGCTCGGCCCGAGCGCGGCGCGGGCGGCGGTGGTCGGCGCCGCGCTCGGAGGGCTGTGGGGTGCCGCAGCACGGGTCTGGATGAGGCTCGTGTCGACGACGCCCGAGTTCAGCTGGGTGGGGTCGCTGGCGATCGTCGCGCTGGCCGCCGTCCTCGGCGCGGGTGTCGGGGCCTCCGCGGCGGCCAGGTCACGCACGGGCTGGCGCCGGGTGGCCCGGCTGGCGGTGGTGCCAGGCATGGTGATCTTCGCCGGCCAGGGGATCCCGTTCCTGGCGGCCTTCGTCGTGGGCGGCCTGCTGCTGCGCCGCCGGCACGTCGTCGCCCGTCTGGCGACCATCGTCGTCGTCGCCGGGCCGGCGGTCCTGCTGTGGTGGTCCGAGCGGCTCGACGAGTACACGATGCTCTCGGCACCCGTGCGGGTGCAGGTGTCGATGCTCGTCGGGTTCCCGCTGCTGGCAACGGTTCTCGCCTTCGCGGGCGACCTCGTCTGGGGTCGTCGCGCAGCGGTTGGGCGTCAGTCGGCCTCGCCGGACCGGGCCCGGAGCAGCCTCCTCAGCGACTCGAGCCTGGAGGCGCCAGCAGGTCCGGCCTGACCGGAGGCCACCCACTCGTCGAGGCCGCACTCCTCCTCGTCGTGGCTGCATCCCCGGGGGCACTGGCTGGTGCCGGCCTCGAGGTCGGGGAAGAGCTGGATGATCCGGCCGAGGTCGACGTGGGCCAGGCCGAACGAGCGCACGCCGGGGGTGTCGATGACCCATCCCTCGTCACCGGGCAGCCGCAGGGCGACGGCCGAGGAGGAGGTGTGCCGGCCACGGCCGGTGACGTCGTTGACGATGCCGGTCGCGCGGTGGGCGTCGGGCACCAGGCCGTTGACGAGCGTCGACTTGCCGACACCGGAGTGCCCGACGAGGACGCTGACCCGGCCCGCGAGGCGCTCGGTCAGGGCCTCGAGGCCGTCGAACCCCGACTCTCCCGTGGAGGTCACGACGGCCGGGACGTTGAGCGGGGCGTAGCTACCGAGGAAGGCCGCGGGGTCCTTGAGGTCCGCCTTGGTGAGCACGAGCAGCGGGTCGAGCCCCGCGTCGTACGCGGCGACGAGGCAGCGGTCGATCAGCCGGGGGCGGGGTTCGGGGTTGGCCAGCGCGGAGACGATGACCAGCTGGTCGGCGTTGGCCACGATGACGCGCTCGACGGGGTCGGTGTCGTCGGCGCTGCGGCGCAGGACCGACCGCCGCGGGGTGAGGCGGACGATGCGGGCGAGGCCGTCGGGGTTGCCGCTGGTGTCGCCGACGAGCTCGACGTCGTCGCCGACGACGATGCCCTTGCGGCCGAGCTCGCGTGCCTTCATGGCGGTCACGAGCCGCTCGGGGGCCGCCTTGCGTCCCGGACCCCGGGGGACCAGAACGTGGTAGCGACCCCGGTCGACGGCGATCACGAAGCCCGACACGGCGTCCTCGTGGGCCGGGCGGTCCTTGGACCGTGGGCGGGAGCCGCGACGGCTGGGTCGGACGCGGACGTCGCTCTCGTCGTAGTCGGAGGCCTTGCGGCTCATGCGGTCGCTGCGCTCGTCCCGGGCGCGACGAGCCCGTGCCACAGGTCGACGAACTCGGGCAGCGTCTTGGCGACGGTTGCGGCATCCTCGACGCGGAGGCCGGGGACGCCGAGGCCGAGGACCGCGCCCGCCATCACCATGCGGTGGTCGGCGTAGGTGTGGAAGAGCCCTGCCCGCAACGGTTTCGGCTCGATGCGCAGGCCGTCCTCGGTCTCGGTGACGGAGGTGCCGAGGGCGCCCAGCTCGCGCGCCAGCGCCGCCAGCCGGTCGGTCTCGTGACCCCGGATGTGCGCCACGCCGCGGATGACTGTGGGGGAGTCCGCGAGCGCCGCGACGGCGGCGACGACCGGGGTCAGCTCGGAGGCGTCGTGCAGGTCGGCGTCGATGCCGGAGACCTGGCCCGTGCCCCTGACGGTGAGCCCCTCGCGGGTGAGCGAGACGTCGGCACCCATGGCGTCGAGGATGTCGCGGATCGCGTCGCCGGCCTGGGTGGTGTGGTGCGGCCACCCGGGCACGGTGACCCGACCGGCGGTCACGAGTCCTGCTGCGAGGAAGGGTGCGGCGTTGGACAGGTCGGGCTCGACCTGGACGTCGAGCGCGTTGACCTCGGAGGGCTCGACCCGCCAGGTGTCCGGTTCGCTGTCGTCGACCACGACGCCGGAGTCGCGCAGCGTCTCGACGGTCATCTCGATGTGCGGCTCGCTGGGGACCGGCTTGCCGCGGTGGTGGACGGTCACACCCTCGTCGTAGCGGGCACCCGCGAGCAGGAGCGCGGAGATGAACTGCGATGAGGCCGAGGCGTCGAGGGTGACGGCGCCCCCGCGGACGTGACCCTGCCCCCTCACGGTGAAGGGCAGCGTGCCCCGGCCGCCGTCGTCGAGGTCGACCCCGAGGGCGCGCAGTGCGTCGAGCACCGGGCCCATGGGCCGCACCCTGGCCTGCGCGTCGCCGTCGAAGTCGACGGTGCCCGAGGCGAGCGCAGCGACGGGCGGGAGGAAGCGCATCACCGTGCCGGCGAGGCCGCAGTCGACGGCGCCGCCGCCGCGCAGCGACGCGGGGGTGACGAGCCAGTCGGGGCGCAGTCCCGGGTGGGTGGTGGTGTCCTCGACGCCGGCCCCGAGCTGACGCAGGGCCTGGGCCATGAGGAGGGTGTCGCGCGAGTGCAGCGGGCGGCGCAGGAGCGACGGGCCGTTGGCCAGGGCAGCGAGGACCAGGAAGCGGTTGGTCAGCGACTTGCTGCCGGGGAGGTGGACCTCGTCGTCGACGGGACGGTCGGCGGACGGGGCGTGCCAGTCACCCTCGACGACCTGCGGGGGACGAGCGGGATGCGCGGGATCAGGTGAGGGCATCGTGGGCCTGGGTCGCGACGAGCCTGGCCTCGCGCCGAGCTGCCTTCGTCGCCATCTTCGCCTCGCGCCGAGCCGCGGCCGTCGCGTGCTTCGCCTCGCGCTTGGTGCGCTTCGCGGCCCGCCGTGCGGAGTCCGTCGCGAGCCCGGCTCGGTAGGCCAGCCCGGGCTTGCCCTCGGTGTCGACGCTGGCGAGCAGCAGGCCGCCGAGGAGGCCGACGTTCTTGAGGAACCCGATGCGCTGGACGTTGCGCGTCGTGGGGTCGCTCTCCTCCCAGAACCGGTGTCCCACATACGTCGTCGGCACCAGCGAACCGACCAGCGCGAGCGCCGCCAGGCGCGGCACGCGACCGGTGGCGAGCAGCGCCCCGCCGCCGACCATGGTGGCGCCGTTGGCGCGCACCAGGAGCTCGGGGTCGTTGGGCAGCCCGAGGGGGGCGACCTGCTCGGCGAAGGGCGCGACCTTCGCCTTGAGCGCTGCGGGGTGCCGGAGCTGCTCGAGGCCCTGGACGACGAAGATCGCGGCCAGCATCGGTCGGGCCACGCGGCGGACGAGGGTCATGGTCACTCCTGCTGGTCGCTGCTGGGACGGGCGGTGCGCGAGGCGCGGGGCCTGCGCGTCCCTTCCTACCGTATGGCCGGGTCCACGTCGCTGCGTACCCTGTCCACCATGTGCGGACGGTATGCGGCGACTGCCAACCCCGACGAGCTCGTCGAGGAGTTCGAGGTCGAGCAGGACCGCACCGCCGACCCGGTCCGCACCGTCCTGAAGAACCCGCAGAGCCCTCCCGCCGGCACCCCTGACTGGAACCTCGCGCCCAGCAAGCTGGCCCCGGTCGTGCTGTCCCGGGTCCCCCGTGGGGAGGCGAGCGCCGAGCAGGCTGCCGGCCGCGCCGGGGGTGCTTCGGAGGGTGCTGCGGAGGGCGCCCCGGCCGACGGTGTGCGCCAGCTGCGGCTCCTCACCTGGGGCCTGGTGCCGAGCTGGGCCAAGGACGTCAAGGTCGGGATGCGCATGATCAACGCCCGCGCCGAGTCGGTGCTGGAGAAGGGCAGCTTCGCGAAGGCGGCGAAGTCCCGTCGGTGCCTGGTGCCGGCACAGGGCTGGTACGAGTGGCAGAAGTCGCCGGTCGCGGTCGATGCCAAGGGCAAGCCGCGCAAGCAGCCGTTCTTCATCCACCGGGCCGACGGCGACGTCGTCGCCTTCGCCGGTCTCTACGAGTTCTGGCGTGACCGCGCGATCCCCGACGCCGACGACCCGCAGGCCTGGCTGACGTCGTTCACCATCGTGACCACCGACGCCGAGCCCGGGCTGGACCGCATCCACGACCGCCAGCCGCTCGTCCTGGAGCGGGAGGACTGGGCCACGTGGCTCGACCCGACCATGACCGACCTCGACGAGGTCGGGCGGATGCTGGCGTTCCACCAGCCTGGCCGGTTCGACGCGCACCCGGTCGGCACGGCCGTCTCCTCCAACCGCAGCAACGGTCCCCAGCTCGTCGAGCCTGCCGGGCCCGACGAGCTGGAGGGAGTGGTCGACCCGATGACCGGGGAGATCGTCGGCGGCTCGTCGTGACCGCGGACCTGCCCCGCCCGACGCGGGTCCTCGACGTGGAGACGCCCCACGGCACCGCCCGCGCCACGGTCCACCGCCCCCGCAGGGCGCACGCCACGCTGGTCCTCGGGCATGGCGCCGGTGGCCACGGGTGGACCGGCGACGTGGTCGCCGTGACCCGGGAGATGACGGGGCTCGGCTGGGCCGTGGTCCTCGTCGACCAGCCCTGGCGGCTCAAGGGACTCAAGGTGGCGAGCCGGCCGCCGACGCTCGACGAGGCGTGGCTGCCGGTGGTCGGGGCGCTCATGGGCGGCCGGGCTGCCCTGCCGCGTCCCCTCGTCGTCGGCGGACGCAGCGCCGGCGCCCGCGTCGCCTGCCGCACCGCCCAGGCCGTCGGCGCCGACGCCGTGCTGTGCCTCAGCTTCCCCCTGCACCCGCCCGGGGCGCCGGAGAGGTCCCGCGCCGACGAGCTGCGGCTGCCCGTGGCCGCGGGCCTGCCCCTGCACGTCGTCCAGGGCGTGCGTGACCCGTTCGGGACCCCGGAGGAGGTGCGCGCGGAGCTGCCCACGCCTGACCTGGTCTCGGCGGCCAAGGGCACCCACAGCTTCGGCCGTGAGCCGGCCGACGTCGTGGCGGCGACGCGCCACTTCCTGGAGCGGGTCGCGGGTGACCACCGGGAATGACCCCGTCGCGGCGTCGGTTGAACCGAGGGAACCCCGTACCCCAGCACAGGAGCCCCGCACGTGCCACTGCTGACCGCCCTGCCGTCCGAGGGCAGCACCTCCGTGGCTCCGGGCTCGCGCCCGCCGGCCGGTGGTCGGGTCGTGCTCGGCCTGTCCGCCACGACCGACGAGCCTGACCGCGCCGAGCGCGGGCTAGGCTGGAGGGTGATGACTGAGACCCCTGCCCCCGACGCGAGCGTCGACGTGGCCACCGAGTCGAGGGATGACCGGCAGGCCCGCTTCGAGCGCGAGGCGATGCCCCTGCTCGACCAGCTGTACTCGGCGGCGCTGCGCACCACGCGCAACCCCGCCGACGCCGAGGACCTGGTGCAGGAGACCTACACCAAGGCCTTCGCCGCGTTCCACCAGTACCGGCCGGGTACGAACTTCAAGGCGTGGATGTACCGCATCCTCACCAACACCTACATCAACAGCTACCGCAAGAAGCAGCGCGAGCCGCTGCAGTCCGACGCTGCGGAGATCGAGGACTACCAGCTCGCCCGGGCTGAGTCCCACTCCTCCGCGGGCCTGCGCTCGGCCGAGACCGAGGCGCTGGACCACCTCCCCGACACCGAGGTGAAGCGGGCGCTGCAGGCGCTGCCGGAGGACTTCCGCATGGCGGTCTACCTCGCCGACGTCGAGGGCTTCGCCTACAAGGAGATCGCCGAGATCATGGAGACGCCGATCGGCACCGTGATGTCCCGGCTGCACCGAGGCAGGCGTCAGCTGCGTGAGCTGCTGACCGAGTATGCCGCCGAGCGCGGCTTCGCGACCCAGGGAGCGGACTCATGAAGTGTGGACCTGACTCCGGACAGGGCGACGCCGCCGGGACGGACTGCTCGGAGGTGCTGCACCGCGTCTACGAGTACCTCGACGGCGAGATGACCCGTGACGACACGGCCAAGATCGCCCACCACCTCGAGGCCTGCTCACCCTGCCTCAAGCAGTACGACCTCGACCAGGCGCTCAAGGCGCTGGTGAAGAGGTCGTGCGCCTGCGAGGAGGCCCCCGTCGAGCTGCGGACGCAGATCATGGCCCGGATCACCACGATCCGCTACGAGATCTCCGAGTAGGGAGCGCTCGCAGCCCCGCTGCAGGCGTCACCCCCAGCACGCAGAGAGCGGCGGCCGGATCCACAAGGGATCTGGCCGCCGCTCTCGTGCATCGTGCGCTGGCTCAGGCGTTGGGCTTGCGACCGTGGTTGGCCGCGTTGCCCTTGCGCGAGCGGCGCTTGCGGGCGCGCTTGCTCATGGGAGTCACTCCGTCGGTGGTGGTGTGGCGCGAAAAAGCGCCCTGCCGGTGGCCATTCTCTCACAGCCGGCGGGTGCTCCGGTCCGTCACGGGGCTTACGACCTGGTCAGCCGACAAAAGGGCAACCATAGGTCGGAGAGGACCTTCAAGATTTGGCAAAGAACGCCTTGGTCCGCAAGCGGGCGGTCCGGTGGGGGGCCATCATAGTCCTGCAACCACGTAGCACCCCTGGCTACCCGGTGCATTGACCGCTCGATTGGTCCGAACGGATGAGTAGGACCTCATACGAGCAGAAGGAGTTTCCCGCCATGAAGGCTATCACCACCATCTTCGAGTCCATCCTCGGCAACGACGACTCCCTCGTGTGGACCCCCAACGACGGCCCGAGCGACTTCTCCGCGCAGCGCGCCTGGGGCTGGACCAGCTGAACCCGCGCCGCACCGGCAATCCCGGGGCCTAGATTGGTGTCGTGAGCACCGACCACCCCGGGCACCCCACCCGCGCACGCCGAAGTGACGGCGGGACCGTGCTCTACGTGGCCTTCGCGGTCACAGTCGCGGTCGCCCTGGTCGTCGCTGGCATGTTCACCACGGGCCAGCCGCGCAGCTGGCTGGCGGTAGCGGTCCTGTCGGGTCTCGGCATCGCGAGCTGGATGCTTCGCGGCGCCAACGTGGGCGAGCGGGTCACCCTCTCGTTCCTCAGCATCATCCTCCTCGCGGCCGCCGTCATCGGTGGCCCCGTCGGGGCAGCAGTGGTCGGGGGACTGGCCACCATCGTGCAGGTCGATCCAGAGAAGCTGATCGTCCGCATCTTCAACGTCGCCCTCTTCAGCAGCATGGGTTCGCTCGGAGGGCTCGTCTACCTCGGGGTCGGTGGCCTCGACGAGGCGTCGACCATGACCTCCGCGGCGCGGATCCTGCTCGGCGTCGGGCTCCCGCTCATCGTCACCGACATCGCACAGTGCCTGCTCAACGCCCTGCTCCTCGCGGGGGTGCTCCGGGTCGCCACGGGCAGCCCGATCCGCACGCAGGTCTACAAGCTGCTCAGCACCACCGGCCTGGCCTACATCGGCTACGGCGTGATCGGCTTCCTCTTCGTCGTGCTGTGGATCCCCGCACGCGTGGGGTGGTTCAGTGCCGTCCTCGTGCTCGCGCCGCTGTTCGTGGCCCGCTGGGCGTTCGTCCAGTACGGCGACGAGTTCCGCGCCCACGAGAGCACCCTGCGTGCCCTGGTCACCGCCGTGGAGACCAAGGAGCCGCACAACGCCGGCCACAGCGAGCGCGTGGCCCAGCTGAGCGCGTGGCTCGTGGAGAGCCTGGGGTTGGGGCACAAGGAGATCCAGGACGTCCGCACCGCCGGCATGCTCCACGACGTGGGCAAGCTCGGGGTGCCGACCCGCCTCCTGCGTGCCCGGCGCGAGCTGACCGACGACGACCTCGTCACCATCGCCGACCACGCCCTGGCGGGCGTCCGGATGGTGCAGGACATCGACTTCCTCTCGGGGTCCGTGGACGGCATCGCCCACCACCACGAGCGGTTCGACGGCCTCGGCTACCCCGCCGGGCTGGCCGGCGAGCAGATCCCGTTCTCTGCGCGGGTCGTGGCGGTCGCCGACGTGTTCGACGGGTTGACCACCTCTCGCGCCTACCGTCCCGCGCTGTCGGTCACCGAGGCGCTGGACGTCATGAACCAGCGGGCCGGCACGCAGTTCGACCCCGTGGTCGTCGAGGCGCTCGGCCGTGCGCTGGCCCGCCACGAGTGGAGGCCCACCGTGCGCACCGACGAGGAGCTCATGGCTGCCGGGGTGGCGATCGACCACGACGAGCCCGAGACCTCGGACCTGCTGGCCGCCCGGCCGGACCTGCGCCGCCGGATCGAGGGTGCACCACAGCGCGGTCTCGAGTCGGTGACGGCTGCGCAGGGCCGTCAGGCCGCGGTGGACGTCGACGCAGTGGAGGGGCTCAGGTGAGCCGGGTGCACATCCGCCGTGTCGACCTCACGGTGCCCGTCGTCGTCGCCGGGATCGTCACCACGCTGGCCAGCTTCTGGACCGCCATCGACGACGTGCCGCACCTCGGCAGGGGTGACCTCGTCTACCTCTTGGTCTTCCTCGTGGCGATCGCGCTGGGGGAGACCGCGCGGCTGACGATCCTCACCGGTCGCGAGACGGCCCCGATGTCGACCGCGGCGGCCCTGGGCCTGTCGCTGTCGGCGGTGCGCGGTCCCGGCGAGGATCCGATGGGCGCTGCGGTCATCGTGTCCACGATCTGCCTCGGCATGGTCGCCGGCACCGTGTTCCTGCGCGTGGTCAACGGCAGCGTGCGTTGGGCCGACACTGCCGCCCGCATCGTGGGTGCCGCGGTGGCGCCGTTGATCTACCGTCACGCGACGTTCGACGGCCGGACCCTGCTGTCCTGGCAGGAGACGTGGGACGACCTGCGGTGGTTCGTCGGGGTGGTGATGCTGCTCGTGGGCATCGTCGCGATGCTGGTCGACCTCACCCTCGAGGCGGCGGTCCGCGCCGGCCGCGACCACGCGCCGCTCGTGCCCGCTGTCCTCGACGAGATCCGTTCTGCTGCAGGGCTGGCCACCGCCCTGGTCGCGTCGGGTGCGCTCATCGCCCTGGCTGAGTTCGCGATCGGCGTCACCGCCCTGCCGCTGTTCCTCTTCCCCCTCGTCCTCACCTACTTCGCCGTCCAGCGCTACGCCACCATCCGCATGACCTACCGCCAGACCATCGGTGCCCTCTCGAGCCTCACCGAGCTGGCCGGGTACACCGGCACCCACCACGCGCAGCGCGTCACCGACACCTCCGTCGCGGTCGGCCGTGACCTCGGGATGGGCCAGCGCGAGCTGACCGACCTCGAGTACGCAGCGTTGCTGCACGACCTGGGCCAGATCGCCCTGCGTGAGCCCATCCCTGCCGGGGCGACGGTGATGGCGGCGCCGGCCGACCAGCAGCGCATCGCCCACGACGGCGCCGAGATCGTCCGCAGCACCGGGGTGCTCGACAACGTCGCCACGATCCTGGAGGCGCAGACGACGCCCTACCGGCAGGTGCGCGAGTTCGGCCAGGACCTGCCGATGGCGAGCAGGATCATCAAGGTGGCCAACGCCTACGACGACCTCGTCGGGGCCGGCGGCGCCCACGACGAGCGGGCGATGGAGCGCATCCACCTCGGCCTGGGCTACGAGTACGACCCCCGAGTGGTGGACTCGTTGACCCGGGTCCTCGAGCGGCGCCGGCGCGCCGGCGCCTCGGGCCCCGGCTGACCGGCCGACGCGGCGCGGGTACGACGAAGGGGCGGTGCAGGGACCAGGTCCCTGCACCGCCCCTCCACGTGGGCGTCGTAGTCGGCGCCGCTACGGCGTACCGGTGGTGAGGTGGGCGTCCATGCCGAGGTTCTTCTCGACGCGGGGGTCGCCCGCGTCGGCGAAGTAGTCGCCCTTGATGGTCTCGTCGTGACCCGCGTCGACCTTCATCGCGTTGAACACGAACGACAGGACGGCGGCGATGACCAGGTTGATGACGAAGGCGGTCATGCCGATGTAGCCCATCTTGCCGATCGTCGGGATCATGTCGAGCGAGCCGCCGAAGTGGCCCTTGGTGGCGGGGTTGATGACGTTGTAGGCGGTGACGGTGCCGTAGACCATGCCGATGGCCCAGCCGACGAGCAGGGCCCAGCGGTGGAACCAGCGGGTATAGAGGCCGAACACGATCGCCGGGAACGTCTGCAGGATCCAGATGCCACCGAGCAGCTGGAAGTTGATGGCGTTCTGCTTGTCGAGCGTGAGGACGAAGACCAGCGCGAACGCCTTGACCAGCAGGGAGACGAGCTTGCCGATCTTCGCCTCCTGCGCATGCGTCGCGTCGGGCTTGATGAAGTCGCGGTAGATGTTGCGGGTGAAGGTGTTTGCCGCGGCAATGGACATGATGGCGGCAGGGACGAGCGCCCCGATCGCCACGGCGGCGAAGGCCACCCCGGCGAACCAGCTCGGGAACATGTCCTCGAACAGTTGGGGGATGACCAGCTGGGCGTTCGGCTTCCCGTCCAGGCCGATCGGCTTGGTGCCGGCGGCGATCGCCACCCATCCGAGCAGGGCCAGCAGGCCGAGCACGAACGAGTAGGCGGGCAGGATCGAGGCGTTGCGCCGGATCGTGTTGCGGCTCGAGCTCGACAGGGTCGCCGTGATCGAGTGCGGGTACATGAACAGCGCGAGCGCCGAGCCGAACGCCAGGGTCGCGTAGGCCCAGTACTGCTGGCTGTTCGGGATGAACGCACCGGTGGGCTTGGAGGTCACCGGGTTGGGCTTGGCCATCTTCCCCTCGGCCGCGCTGAACACGTGGTCCCAACCGCCGACCTTGGACGGCAGGTAGATGACGGCGACGATGATCACGAGGTAGATCAGCGCGTCCTTGACGAACGCGATGACCGCCGGGGCGCGCAGGCCGCTGGAGTAGGTGTAGGCGGCCAGCAGGGCGAACGCGATGAACAGCGGCAGGTCCTTGGCGAGGGCGTTGCTGCCCCCGACGCCGGCGACCTCGAGCACCGCCTGGATGCCGACGAGCTGCAGCGCGATGTAGGGCATCGTCGCGAGGATGCCGGTGATCGACACCGCGAGCGACAGCCCGCGCGATCCGTAGCGGCCCTTGACGAAGTCGGCCGGGGTCACGTAGCCGTGCCGGTGGCTGACCGACCAGAGCCGCGCCATGAAGATGAAGATGATCGGGTAGAGCACGATCGTGTAGGGCACGGCGAAGAAGCCGCTGACCGCGCCGAGGGCGAACATCGCCGCCGGGACCGCGACGAACGTGTACGCCGTGTAGAGGTCACCGCCGAGCAGGAACCAGGTGACCCAGGTGCCGAAGCGGCGGCCGCCGAGGCCCCACTCGTCGAGCGACTCCATCGAGTCGGCCCGGCGCCACCGGGTGGCCCAGAAGCCCATGCCGGTGACGAGGGCGAAGAGCAGGATGAGGACGGTGAGGGCGACGCCGTTGACGCCGCCGGTGCCCGTCGCGGCGGGGACCATGGTGTTCATCGGGTGTGCCCCTCACGCTGGGTGCCGGTGCGGCCGTCGGTCATGGGGCGGTGCGGCCGGGCGCGCAGGACGAGCCGGTAGGCGGTGTAGGTCAACGCCGAGCACAGGAAGACCCAGAGGAACTGGTACCAGATGAAGAACGGGAATCCCCACAGGACGGGGTCCTTGCGGGAGTAGCTGCTCACCCACAGCAGGGCGATCATCGGCAGTGCCAGCAGGACGCCGGCGACGGCCAACAGGCCCTTGTTGGCGGGTGGGACGGTGTCGTGGTCGACGTCGCTGTCGATGCTCACCTTGGCCTCCAGATGATGAGTTGGTGACTG
This sequence comes from Phycicoccus sp. Soil748, assembly GCF_001428025.1. Taxonomy (GTDB): domain Bacteria; phylum Actinomycetota; class Actinomycetes; order Actinomycetales; family Dermatophilaceae; genus Pedococcus. The sequence continues at coordinate 250,221 of NZ_LMSC01000007.1, forward strand.
CGAGGTGGCAGTCCGGTGTGCACGGTACGCCCGACTCGCGGGTAACCGTGGGAGGTCACAGGCGTCACATTGGTAACAGGTTGACGGTGGCCGCGAGCGCGTAGAGCACCCGCGGCCACCGTCACTCAGCTGCTGGTCACTGGGCCCGGCAGGGGTTGGCGAGGTCGCCGCTGTTGAAGTTGTTGAAGCGCGTGGAGGTGGTGAAGCCGGGCATGGGGTAGACCGTCTTGAGCAGGGGCCCGTACTCGCTCGTCGAGGTGCCCCCGAACGTCCTGGTGGTGCCGGGGATGAAGCGCCCGCCCTCCTGCCAGGTGCACGTGCCGTGGTCCTGCGTCGTGGTGAAGATCGGGTAGAACTGCGCCCCTCGCGGCGGGTTCACGCAGTTCGCTCCGGTCGTCCGGTCGCAGAAGGGGGCGGCGTCCTGCGAGTCCGCGGCCTCGATGCGGGGCAGGTCGGTCTCGAAGGCGACCTTGGAGTAGTTCGTCGAGCCGGTGGTCACTGGGCTCGTGAACATCAGGGGTGAGGGGTGCAGCGCCTGGTCGCGGGCGACGTCACGCAGCGTGCCAGGCCAGTCGTTGCGGTAGGACTGGCTGTCGAAGTCCTCGTCCGAGCTCAGGCACCCGTTGATCTTGACCAGCGTGGAGTCCTCCGCGGGGACGCAGAAGCTATTGTCGTCGTCCTCGTCCAGCCCGGAGGCGTCCTGGCTGCCCGGCTTGGTGCAGTTGAAGTTCGTGTCGATCGCCAGGCAGTTCTCGAAGTGGCCGATCTCGTCGGACATGGCCACGTTGTAGGTGTGCGCCGACCAGGTGTTGCCGCGCGGGTTGCCCGTGGAGTACTCGGGGTGGAACGCGTAGGGCGCCATCTGGCACGTCGTCGAGGTGGGCGTGTAGAGGATGTGGCCGAACCCGTTTGCCTTCGAGGCGGTCATCGACCCGTGCTGTCCGGTGGTCAGGTCGCCCAGGTCGATCCGCAGGCCGGCGGTCGTGTCGTGCATGTGGATCCGGACCCGGTCGCCGGGGTTCATGAAGAGGTCCTTGGCCGCGTTCGGGGTCACCGCGCTCAGGTCCGGGTTGTCGAAGGTGCCGGTGAACAGCGGGTTTGCCGGCGCCTGCGAGCGACCGCTCCTGGTGATGTAGGCCCAGTTGATCGGCTCGATGCCACCGAGGATGTAGTTGTCGCAGGCGGCCGTGTTGGCGACACCGGTGTTCTGGTTGCTGACGAAGCTGTCGATCGTCATGGCTGCGCAGTACTGGTGGGCCGTGCACCCGAAGCCCTCGAACTGCGGCACGTAGCCGGGGCCGTAGAACTGCAGCTCCATGTAGGCGTTGCCGGGGTGCTTGCCGATGTAGTCGGCCGCCGTCGGGTTGGTGCCGACCAGGTCGTTGGCGTCGGAGTCCGGGGTGCAGGTCTTGGTGTACTCCGGTGCGGACTCGGTGTCGCAGAGCGTCAGGCCGAACCAGAAGGTGGGCCGAAGCTGGAAGTTCCAGGTGGTCCCCGAGGCCCCGGAGGCGGTGGGCTGCTTCTTCGGGTCGCGGGGGAGGGTGACGGTGTAGGTGATGTCGTTGCCGGAGCCCCGGACCCCGGACTTGAACAGCACGGACGGCTCGTCGTGGCCGACGTACTCGTCGGAGGGGTTGTCGAAGGTGTCGGCGCACAGGGACGAACGGGCCTGGCAGATCGGCTCGTGGTACGTCGAGGAGGTGCTGGCAGAGGTGCCGGCGGTGGAGCCGGCAACGATCGTCCGGGTGGAGGCGCTGGTGTGCGCCGTGGCGCCGGCGGCTGCCACCACGGGCAGCATCGGCGCCGAGAGGCCCAGCAGGGTGGCTGCGCCGAGGGCGAGGAGAGTTGGTCGTGTCACGAGCGTGCCCCTTGTGCGAGCTGGCAGCCTGGGCCCAGCCGTGCCGGGGCGCTGCTGCGCGCCCCCGTCCGCCCCCTTCGCGGACCCAGGGTGTGCCGTGGATCCCGATACTTCGTGCAGACGCCGGGAGGTGCGGACAACCGGCGTCGTGTCGCCTGCAACCGACGACTCTACGCGCGTGCCGCAAGCACCCACAAGGAACAGGTAGTCCCTTCGTGCAACCAGTCCACCGCAACGGAGGATGGGCGCCCCTCCCCATCCCTGCGAGGCTCCACGCGGGGGCCGCTGGGCCCGCAGCTCAATGCAGGGGAAACCGGAGGTTCACATGACCAAGTACATCGCCAAGTTCCAGTCGAAGATGAACGAGCGCGGCGCCACCGCCGTGGAGTACGGCCTCATGGTCGCCCTCATCGCCATCGTCATCATCGTCGCCGTCTCCCTCCTGGGTGGCAACCTCTCCGGCCTGTTCAACCAGGTCGCCGGCAGCGTCTGAGCCACGCACACGCAAGCGCCCGCCCCGGTGATCCGGGGCGGGCGCTTGCGTGTGGAGCCGAAAGCCTACGCGGCCTTGGTCTCCTTGAAGATCGCGTCGATCTCGTCGATCTTGGCGAGCAGCTCGTCGGCCTTGCCGGCGTCGAGCTCGCCCTTGGTGCCCGTGGCGCCGGCCAGCTTCGTGGCCTCGTTGAAGAGGGTGTGCAGCTGGGGGTACTTCTCGAAGTGCGGGGCCTTGAAGTAGTCGGTCCACAGCACCCACAGGTGGTGCTTGACCAGCTCGGAGCGCTGCTCCTTGATGAGGATCGCCCGGGTGCGGAAGTCGGGGTCGTCGTTGTCGGCCACCTTGGCGATGATCGCCTTGATGGACTGCGCCTCGATGCGGGCCTGTGCGGGGTCGTACACACCGCAGGGCAGGTCGCAGTGGGCGCTGACCTCGGTGGTGCGGAAGATGCGGGAGAGCATGCGTATCCCTTCTGCGAGATGGATGATCACGTGCTCGCTCAACCTACCCCGCGTCCGCCCCGGGTGCACCACGCCCCCTGCGTGACCCCGGCAGGCGCAGGCGCTGCGGTATGCGGAAGAGCACCAGGGCGCGGATCTGGTCACGAGCGAGCGAGCCGATGCCGTGCGTCCACGAGTCGGCGACACCGAGCAGGCCCTGGTTGTCGCTCTCGACCCAGTAACGGGTGCGGTCCGCGGGATCGCGCATGGTCACGCGCTTGATGGCGAGCGGGCGGGGTACGCCGTCGTCGTCAGGGGGGAGGCGCACGATGGCGAGCCGGCCCAAGCGGGGTGGAGCCCCGCGCAGCACGACCATCCGGTCGCCGGTGTGCAGGGTGGGCTCCATCGAGCGCCCCCGGACCACGACGACCCCGAGGCCCACCGCCATCAGTGCTGCTCCTCCTGGCGCATCCGGCTGAGGAAGGTCCGGGTGCGCTGGTGCTCGGGGTTGTCGATGACCTCGGACGGGGGACCCTGCTCGACGACGACGCCCCCGTCCATGAAGACGACCCGGTCGGCCACGTCACGGGCGAAGCCCATCTCGTGGGTCACGACGATCATCGTCATGCCGCCCTTGGCGAGGTCGCGCATGACCCGCAGCACCTCGCCGACGAGCTCGGGGTCGAGCGCCGAGGTGGGCTCGTCGAAGAGCATCAGCTTGGGCTCCATCGCCAGCGCGCGGGCGATCGCGACGCGCTGCTGCTGGCCGCCGGAGAGCTGGGCAGGGTAGGCCGTGCACTTGTCGGCGAGCCCGACGCTGCCGAGCAGCTCGAGGGCCCGCTCCTTGACCTGCGACTTGCGCCCGCCCTTCACCTGGATCGGGGCCTCCATGACGTTCTGGAGCGCGGTCATGTGTGGGAACAGGTTGAAGCGCTGGAACACCATGCCGATGTCGCGTCGCTGGGCCGCCACCTGCTTGTCGGTGAGGTGGTGCAGCGTGCCACCGCGGTCGTCGAAGCCCATGAGGTCACCGTCGACCCAGATGCGGCCGCCGTCGATGGTCTCGAGCTGGTTGATGCAGCGCAGGAACGTCGTCTTGCCCGAGCCCGAGGGCCCGAGCAGGCACACGACCTCGCCCTTGCGCACGTCCATGTCGATGCCCTTGAGGACCTCGTTGCCGTGGAAGGCCTTGGTGACGTTGACGGCGTGCACCAGCGGCTGGGTGGTCTCGTTCGCCATCACAGGCCTCCTCCGCCGCCGCGCAGGGCCAGCATCCGGGCCTTGAAGGCTCCGGGACCACTGCTCGAGGTCACGCCGAAGCCGCGGCCGAAACGCTTCTCGAGGAAGGACTGGCCCACCATGAGGACGCTGCACACGATGAGGTACCACGCGGTGGCCGCGACGTAGGTCGGCATGATCTTCAGCGTCCGCGAGCCGATGACCGACACCTGGTAGAAGAGCTCGGTGTTGACCGGGAGCGCGATGAGCAGGGACGTGTCCTTCACCATGGCGATGGTCTCGTTGCCGGTCGGCGGGATGATGACGCGCATCGCCTGGGGCAGGACCACGCGGCGCATCGTCTTGCCGGACGACATGCCGAGCGCCTGCGCGGCCTCGCGCTGGCCGACGTCGACGGACTGGATGCCCGAGCGGGCGATCTCCGCCATGTAGGCGGCCTCGGACAGCCCCAGCCCGATGACGCCCATGGCCAGGGTGCTGCTGAACTGGTTGACGTCGAGGGTGAGGAACGTCAGGTCGCTGGACAGCCCCAGGGCGTGCGCGATCTGCTTCCCGAAGGGCGCCCCGATGTCGAAGGTGCTGTAGAGGTAGCCCAGACCGGTGCCGAGGATCGTCAGCAGCACGTAGCGGGGGATGGCCCGGAAGAACCACGTGTAGACGAAGGAGACGCCTCGCAGCACGGGGTTGGTCGACAGGCGCATGATGCCGATGACGACCCCCACCACGACGCCGATGACCATCGAGCCGATCGTCCCGATGATGGTGCCGAACATGAGGCCGCGCAGGACGGGGTTGAAGTTCATCACCCGCAGCGCGAACGGGAAGTCCCAGCGCGGGTTGGTGACGAACGAGCTGACCATCATCGCCAGGAGGACGGCGATCACCGCGACCGCCACCCACCGGCCCGGGTGGGGGACCGGCCGGGCGGAGATGCGCCCCGGCCGGTCCTGGGTGTCTTCAGACATGGGAGCCTCGGATCCGGAGGTGCTCAGCGCCGGTCAGGGATTGACGGCGAAGTCGGTGATGGCGCCGGTGTCGTTGCCCCACTTGCTCAGGATGGCCTTGTAGCTGCCGTCGGTGCCCATCGCCTTGAGGGCGTCGGCGATCGCCTGGGCGAAGTCGGTCTCGCTCTTGGGGACGACGAAGCCGTAGGGGGCGGCGTCGTAGATGTCGCCGAGCGCCTCGAGCTGGCCGCCCGTCTGCTTCACGGCGTAGAGGCCGACGGGGGAGTCGGCGAGCATGGCGTCCGACTTGCCCGAGATGACGCTCGCAGTGACCTTGCTCTGGTCGGCGTCGATGATCTGCTTGATCGCTGGCTTGCCCGCAGCGGTGCACTTCTTGGACCGGGCGGTGAGGTCGTCGATCTGCACGGTGCCCTTCTGGACGCCGATGTTGAGGCCGCAGGCGTTGTCCGGGTCGACCTTCTTGGGGTTGCCCTTCTTGACGGCCCACTGGGTGCCGGCGTTGAAGTAGCTCACCATGTTGACGCTCTTCTTGCGCTCGTCGTTGATGGTGAACGAGGAGACCCCGACGTCGTACTTGCTGGAGGTGACACCGAGGATGATCGTGTCGAAGCCGGCGTTCTTGAACTCCGCCTTGAGGCCGAGCTTGGCCGCAACGGCGTTGAACAGGTCGACGTCCATGCCGACCACGGTCTTGCCGTCGGTGTCGATGAACTCGTTGGGGGCGTAGGAGGCGTCGGAGCCCACGACGATCGTGCCGGCGTCCTTGATCTTCTGGGGGACCTTGGCCGCCAGGGCGGGGTCGACCGACTGGCTGGTCGAGGACGAGCTGGAGCTCGACGAGCTCGAGGAGGACGTGCTGTCAAGTGAGTCCGAGCCGCACGCGGAGAGGGCCAGGCCCGCCGTGGCGAGCCCGGCGACGAGGACGGCAGTGGGACGGAGACGCTGGGTCATTACGGGGTGATTCCTTCCTCAGGTGGTGCGTTTTCGCGGCGACGGGTCCGCCGTGGGGGCTTGCTCGGCATCCTGCCACCTGCCGACGCGATCCGTGTCACAGTCGCGTCACGAGGGTGTCGGTCGCCGGACCGCGTGTGCCACGATGAAACCCGCGGGTAACCCCCGCGACTGTGCGTTTGATTGGCCACACCCCGGCCCGACTGACCGTCCGGCTGCGTCGGCTGTGCCCCACGCATCTCCTCCCTCTCTCCTCTGAGGTGAATTCCTCCATGTCTGCGAATGCAGCAACCCCCGCCTACCCGACCCACGACCCGTCCGACCCGGTCTTCCTCGCCCACGAGGGGGGCAAGCTCGGGGTGCACGCCACCTCGCCCCTACGCGACCGCGCCGACCTCGCCCTCCTGTACACGCCGGGGGTGGCCGACGTGTGCCGCGCCATCGCCCTCGAGCCGGCGCTCGCGGCCCGGTACACGTCGCGTCGCAACACCGTGGCGGTCGTCACCGACGGCACCGCCGTCCTCGGCCTCGGCGACATCGGGCCGCTGGCCGCCATGCCGGTCATGGAGGGCAAGGCGGTGCTGTTCAAGCACTTCGGCGGGGTGGACGCCGTGCCGGTGTGCATGGAGACCGGCACCGTCGACGAGCTCGTCGAGGCCATCGCGCGCATCGCCCCGACGTATGGCGGGATCAACCTTGAGGACATCTCCGCGCCGCGGTGCTTCGAAATCGAGCGCCGGCTTCAGGAGCGGCTGGACATCCCGGTCTTCCACGACGACCAGCACGGCACCGCAATCGTGGTGCTCGCCGGCCTCATCAACGCCGCGCGCGTCGTCGGTCGGCCGCTGGAGTCCCTGCGGGTCGTCGTCGCTGGGGCAGGGGCGGCCGGGGTGGCGGTCACCAAGCTCCTGGCGCGGGCCGGTGTCGCCGACCTCGTGGTCTGCGACTCCCGCGGGATCATTGCCCCCTCGCGAGCGGACCTCGCCGACCACAAGCGGCGCTTGGCGGCGACGACCAACCCGCGCGGCCTCACCGGCGCGCTCGGGGACGCCCTCGTGGACGCCGATGTCTACATCGGCCTCTCCGGGGGGAGCGTGCCCGAGGCGGAGATCGCCCGGATGGCGCCGGACTGCATCATCTTCGCGCTGGCCAACCCCGACCCGGAGGTGCACCCGGAGCTGGCTGCCAGGTATGCCGCGGTGGTCGCCACCGGGCGCTCGGACTTCCCCAACCAGATCAACAACGTGCTGGCGTTCCCCGGGATCTTTCGAGGCGTCCTCGACTCGGGGGCGCCACAGGTCAGCGAGCAGATGAAGCTCGCCGCCGCCCAGGCGATTGCGTCACTGGTGCCCGAGCCGACGGCGCGGGAGATCGTGCCCAGCGTGTTCGACGGGCGGGTCTGCAACACCGTCGCTCGGGCTCTCGCGGAGCTGCGTCTTTGAGGCCGAGGCCTTCGTAGATTCGTCCGAACGGATGAGACAGGACGACGGCTGGCGGTCCCTGAGGCTGTAGAGTGCGGGGCGTTTGCGGGCTTTCTACAGCAGTGGGGATTTTGTGCGTCTTTTGATCACCGGCGGTGCCGGTTTCATCGGCTCCAACCTGGCGCGCCTGGCGCTTCAGCAGGGGCACCAGGTCAACGTCATCGACGACCTCTCCACAGGGTATGAGGAGAACCTCGAGGGGCTGGACGTCACCTTTGTCAGGGGAACAATTCTCGACGAAGAGGCGATGGGATCCGCCCTGGAGGGTGTTGAGTCCGTGGTCCACCTCGCGGCGCTCGGGAGCGTGCCGCGCAGCATCAAGGACCCCGTGGCAACCCACGCGGCGAATGCCACAGGGACGCTCAGCGTTCTGGAGGCCGCTCGGGCCGCCGGCGTCAACCACGTGATTGTGGCGTCGTCATCCTCGGTCTATGGGCTCAACCCCGCACTCCCGAAGAGCGAGCGCGAGTGGGTGCGTCCGATGAGCCCCTATGCAGTGACCAAGCTGGCGACCGAGCAGTACCCGCTGTCCTACCAGCAGTCCTACGGCATGCGCACCGTGGCCTTCCGCTTCTTCAACGTCTTCGGCCCACGCCAGAAGGCGGGGCACGTCTACGCGGCGGTGATTCCGGTCTTCGTCGATGCGCTCCTCGCGGGTGCGCCTCTACCAGTGAATGGCGACGGGTCGAATTCCCGTGACTTCACGTTCGTGGGGACCGTCTGTCGTGTTTTGCTCGACGCCGCGGAACGTCGCCTCTCGCACCCGGAGCCGGTGAATCTGGCCTTCGGCACGAACACGACGCTGATGCAGCTCATCGAGAAGATCGAGGTGACGGCTGGTCTGAAGGCCGAGGTCCTTCACCGCGAGCCGCGCCCGGGGGACGTGAAGCACTCGCAGGCGGACAACGCCGTTCTTCGCTCACTCTTTCCTGACGTCGACCCCATGTCGCTCGAGCAGGGCCTTTCCGAAACGATTGCATGGTTCAAGGAGATCCAGTCATGAAGACCCTCGTAGTCATTGGGCAGGGGTACGTCGGTCTTCCGATGGCGCTGCGCGCCGCCGAAGAAGGCATGTCGGTCGTCGGGCTCGACACCAACGCCAAGGTCGTGGACAACCTGAACGCAGGTGTGTCGCACATCGACGACATCTCCGACGATGAGCTCAAGTCGGGTCTTAAGGCCGGATATCTGGCGTCCACCGATGCCTCGTGCATTGCGGACGCTGACGTCGTCGTGGTGTGCGTCCCGACGCCGCTCAGCGCAGACGGCGGCCCGGATCTGCGTCCCGTCGAGGCGGCAGCGGGTGCTATCGGGGAGCACCTGACGCCGGGCACTCTCTGCATCCTGGAGTCGACGACCTACCCGGGGACCACCGAAGAGGTCTTTGCCCCTCTTGTCTGCCGTGACCAGTTCAAGGTGGGGGAGGACGTCAACATCGCTTTCTCGCCGGAGCGGATCGACCCTGGCAACGAGAAGTTCGGGGTCAAGAACACGCCCAAGGTCGTCGGAGGCATCACGCCCGAGTGCACGCGTCTTGCCAAGGAGTTCTACAGCCAGTTCATCGACACGGTTGTCGAGGCCAAGGGCGCCAAGGAAGCTGAGATGGCCAAGCTGCTGGAGAACACCTTCCGGCACGTGAACATAGCGTTGGTCAACGAGATGGTCCGGTTCTCCGACGAGCTCGACATCGACTTGTGGAACGCTATCGACTGCGCTGAGACGAAGCCCTTCGGCTTCATGGCCTTCCGGCCGGGCCCTGGCGTAGGCGGTCACTGCATTCCCGTCGACCCCTCCTACCTCAGCCACCGTGTGAAGGCCAAGCTGGGTTACGCCTTCCGCATGGTCGAGTTGGCTGAAGAGATCAACGACGCTGCCCCGAACTACGTGGCAACGCGCGTATGGGCGCTTCTCAACCAAGGCCGTAAATCGGTCAACGGGGCGAAGGTTTTGCTCGTCGGAGTGACCTACAAGCCGAACATCTCGGACTGCCGTGAAAGTCCCGCTGACCCCTTGGCAGCTCGCCTATTGGCTTGGGGAGCGGACGTCAGCTACTTCGATCCCTTCGTGCCTAAGTGGCATCCACACGGCGTTGACGTGGTGCTGGAAAGCGTAGAGGAGCTTTATGACACAGCGGAGGGGGCGGATATCGTCGTTCTCCTCCAGCCCCATGCGGTAATTGATCTGTCTAGGCTTGGAACCATCGCCACTGCGATTCTCGATACTCGTGGGATCATGAGCGGCAACTCCGTAGAGGCCCTATGATCTCGCGGATCGCTCACAGTGTCTGATCGGAACTCGCGGGGCCCTGCATTTTGGGCAAGACCCCGGCTGCGCAGGCTTCGGGCGGAGGAAGTGCGCCCCGTCATATGGAGGTGATCCGCGGCCTGGGGCTAGGTGGCGCCGAGGCCCTGCTGACTCAAAGACTCGTGCGGGAGGTGGCGGACGGCACCAGCAGTGATCGCACTGTTGTGAACACGGCTCCGCACGAGGCACATTACGAGAGTCAGCTTCAGCGTCACGGCTTGAGGGTGTTATCGACATCCTCCAATTTGTTCATCGGTGGAGTCCAGGCGGTCGTAATTGTGAGGAGAAGTGCCTCCACGCTTCCAATCGTCGTCCACTCTCCGGGCCCTGCCTTCTTTTTGAAACTCGCCTGGGCGGCGGGTTTGGTCCGCAGCCCAATTGTTCAGGTCATTCACACGTCGCGTTGGAGAGCTGCCTACAGGGTCGCGGCACGACTGAGTGACAGGTTCGCGGCTGGAGCTATCTGCGTGGGGCGGGAAGTCCAAAGCGCACCCACCAGTCGAAACTTCCGGCGGACTGTCGTCGTCCATGGTGGCGTCGACGTGGACGCAATGGTGAAATTCATCCGTGCAAAGCCTGACTTCAAGCGCGACTTTCGAGCAACTCTCGGTCTAGATGATGCGACACCGCTCCTTTGTGCAGTTGGCACTCTGACGGAGAACAAGGGACACCTGAACCTCGTCAAGGCGCTTGCTGTGAGCAATACCGCCGCCCATCTCGTTATCGCCGGAGACGGGCCGATGAGGGCAACCATTGAGGCCGCCATCGATGAACTCGGTTTGAAGTCTCGCGTCCACCTCATGGGACGGGTGTCGCCTGGTTGGACGGTCATGACGGCGAGCGATGCCCTATGCCATGCTTCCTTGCGCGAAGGACTGCCGGTGGTTCTGATGGAAGCCCAGGCTTTGGGACTTCCCATCATTGCCACCGCCTTCGCAGGGGCAGCGGAGGCGCGGGACGTGGGCGACGGCCGAATAGAAATTGTTCCTGTCGGTGACACTGACGCGTTAGCTGACGCCATTAGTCGCGTGTCCAGGCTTGGCGAAGCGAATCATGCATTGCTTCAACTCTCGACGACATATTGGTCCGTCTCGCGTTACGCTGCCGAGTTCGCGTCTGCCGTAACAGCGCTTACCCACCCATAACATCGCCACCCCGTTTGTTGACGGATGGCACAGGATCAGGCCAATATCACCGGAGCCTTTCCGATCACTTGCCCGCGAGTCGCGATGAAACGGGTTCGCTCGGGGACTCCAGGAGCACCGAGCACTCCTGTTCCGCCTCCACGATGTCGGCAATCGCCCGAGCCACATCGGTCGGTTGGAAATCCGCCACAGCGCGCCGGCGAGCCGCTTCACCCATGCTTGCTCGGAGAGCCGGGTCGTTTATCAAAGTTCGCATTGCTGTGCTTAGGGAGTCGGCGTCGTCGACCGGAACTATGAGACCAGTCCGACCGTGGATGACTGAATCTATAGCTCCAGTGGCCTCCGTAGTCACGCAAGGCAGACCCATCGCACTCGCCTCTAACACCACATTAGGGAACCCTTCCCTACGTGTGGGCAGCACACACAACTGGGAAGCCGCGAGATAGGGCCTCACGTCGGAGACATGGTCCACGACGCGGACCCATGGCCTATCGGCGACAAGACGCTGGCTATGGAAAGCCGAATCCCGCTCATCCTGGGCACCCAGTATCAGCAACTGTGCGTATACGCCTTGGCTATGCATTCGATCAAGCGCCTCCGCGAGAACGGAAGGCCCTTTGTCGGCAGTCAATCGGCCTAGGAACACGATTGTCGGATACTCGGGCGACATGCCCAAGGAGCGCAGCAACCCCCTATCAGGCGGGGTCGGAGCAAAGTGAACGGTGTTGACACCGTGGCTGCTGCCGTGGTGCGGGACCACGACGGGGCGCGAGGCCGACAATCGGCGACTCTCATACTCGCCTGCTAGAGAATCAGATACAGCGACGACCGTCTGACTGGACCAACTTGCCAAGCGTTCCATTGCCGACAGGACCCGGCCGCTCCACCCCTGCACACCCTCCAATCGCAGGCCCTGTAAGAAGTAGACCCGCCTCTCCACCCTGACTACACGCGAACTGAGCATGCCCAGGAGGCCCGCCTTGGGTGTGCCGCAGAACACATAATTGGGTCGAACTCTGCGCAGGAGCGTTATCCAGCGCACGAAGCTTGAAATGTCTTTGAATAGGGACACCGGGCGAGACATGGGAACGATGTGAACCGTGTCGACTACATCACGAAGGGACGATATCTCCGGGCCATCAGACGTGGCCAGGTGGACCTCGAAGCCACGGGACTTGAACTCGTGAAACAGTTCACGGTAGAAAAGATGCGCGGTGCGAGGAATTGTGGTGGCCAATAGAATTCGGCGACGAGGCAGCATCTTAGATAGGCCTTCCAGTGTGTGCGGATTTTTTCGGAGTGGGGGGCTCACCAAAATGTCGCAGTGCAAAGCGCAGAAAAGCTGCCACGGTAAGGAGGGCGGAAACCCCGACCAAGATTAGCGGCCAAGATAGAATTTTGGCCATCACTGCAATAGCGGCAAAGGCGACGGCGACTGCCGTTCGCGCAATTACGATCTCTCTCTCGCGTGTACGACTCATGTCGTCTTAGCGTTCCGCATGTAAAGAACAGAGTCGACATATTGAGCAAATACCGCATGCCACTCGTGCTCCTCTTCTATAGTACGTGACGCTGCCTCGCCTAGTCGCCTACGAAAAGCTGCGTCCTGTACCGAATGAAGTGCTGGATCGAGGCCATCGCCGGAGGCATCAAGTAGAAGACCGTTTCGGCCGTGATTCACAATGCCGCGCATGAAGCCCACGCTCGTGGCTATAACTGGCAGGCCAATCGCCATCGCCTCCAGAATAGCTCGAGGTACACCTTCGGATGTTGCGAAGTGAATGTAGACGTCTGACGCCCGCAAACGGCACGCTAGTTGCTCATGCGTTTGGTTACCCAAGATCTCGAGTTCGATACCGACTCGGTCAGCCTCGGCCTGGAGCTCCCGACTTAGTGGTCCCGAACCAACGATGGTCAAAGTCACGGGACAAGATGAATCTGACAGAGCTCGAAGGAGGGCCAAGTGGTTCTTGCGCTGTACCAATGCTCCGACTGTGATAACGCGCAGTGGCCCGGACGACTCGTAGGTGCGCTTTACAGGGCGGAAAGTTTGGAGATTCACTCGATTAGGGACAACGACCGTCTTAGTCACGCTGCGCGGATATACTCGTGCGATTTCATCCCGCATTTCTGGCGACAGCGCCCTAAGTCTTGTGGCGCCTGCGGTAGTTAAAAGGCTAAGCGGTCTATAGAAGAGCCAGTGAGCTAGGGCCCCCTTCGGGCGACTGCGAAAGTACTGTTCGCCGTGAAACTCCAGATAGACGGGATTCTTCAGCAATCGCCCCGTCACGACAGCGGCAGGGCCACCATGCACAGGGGATTGAGCCAAGATGTGAGTAGCTCCCCAGCGGACAGCAAATAAAGGTGCTAGCCAGCTGCTGAGAAGGAACGTCGCCATTGGACGAGGGCCGCGCGGGATGAGGTGGAGATATATGTTGCCTTGTGAGGCGGACTTGAACGTCTGATCGACGGACCGGGCGAATATATGCACTTCATCAAATCGCTCGGCAAACTCCGCCCAGATCCGTGCAGTGTGGTCCCGCCATGGATCGGAGTCGAAGCAATTGCCCGAGACGACAAGAAGTCGATTAGCCATCGAACAATACCTCTTCGTACATCCTTGCGACCTTTAGAGTGTCGAAATCCTGTACTCTACGGGAGTTCTCCGCCCGCAACTCCTGCCAACGGTCTCTCTCCGTGAGCAGCATGGCCAGGCGGTCGGCGAATGCATGCGGATCGTCCTTGGATACGACGTACCTCTGTTGAAGCCTTCCAAGGATGTCACCGGAACCCCCTGCGTCGGTTGTAACCACGGGTAGGCCGCTCGCCATAGCCTCCAGCATCACGCGCGGGAACCCCTCCGCGTGGCTAGGCTGAATAAAGACATCTGCAGCTGCATAGAGCTTCTCGACCTCTGTATTGGGTTGCTCTCCAATCGAGTGCACGTGGCGGCGAAGGCCACCGTCCCGTGCTTGGTCCATGAGTTTCGGGAGGTCTGGACCCCCGCCGACAATCAGGAGATGCGTGTCGTCCAATAGGTCAAGGCGCCGCAGATGGTGAAGCGCGTAAGGGAGATAATCAAGCGTCCGGCGCACCGGGGACAGTCGGTGAACGAACAGCAAGACGATGCTGTGTTCGGGAATCTGCAGTTGCTCCCTCAGGGCAGCCCGTGCGGACTCTCGGGCGTTGGGGGTTGTTCCCTGAAAGCGACGGACAACGACATCGTTGTACAGTACGCGAATTTTTTCTCGGCGCACTCCGTGAGAGGCGTAGTAAGCGGCCATGTGTTCGGGACCGGTAACAAAAGTGTGGCAGTACCTCCACACCAAGCGAGTTGGAAAATAAGTTCGCGCCCACCATTTGAGTTTGTTAATGCTGCGAGGTTGCGACTTGTCGAATTCAAGTGTGGTTCCGCTCAACCAAAAGTACACTCGGCCACGGCGGCCCAACGCCAGAATCGTCGCTAGAGCGCTAAACGAGGCGATGCGAACGAAAGCGGTGCTAAACCCCTTTGCTCGCGCCCGTCGAACCTCACGAACAAGCCACATCCACCGAAGTGCGGGGTGCAGAGGAGTGCGCGGATGCCGCACTTCGATACCAGTGCCGAGGAAGAGTGGGTCGTCGGCCTTCTCGATGAGCAATCTGATCTCAATCCCTCGCCGCACCAGAGCCTCCAGGAGCGGCAGGACATGATTAAAGTGGCTCGCGCTTCGCGCCGAATAATGGTTGAGCACATAGATTAGTCGTTTATCTGTCACTCAACTTCACCCTGTCTGGTATTCGCGCAGCCGCCGGCCTGAGGCGTGCGGGTGGATTCTTGCCGTGATGGACTGACTGGGAACATTGACGCGCTGGATACAGCATTTTTCCAAAACACTGCAAGACCGATGGCGATCGTAAGGTTTAGAGTCGCAAGCGCCGCCAGCCTCATCTTCAAGTCGGTGAAGTGCACGATGAGGACGGAGGTACAGCCGAGTGTGATCACGGCCTCCATCGCGACCGCGCCCAACCGGACGCCCGGGCGGCCCATTGCGGCGGCGAAGACCTTCGTCCACGAGAAGGCGGATCTTACAAGTCCACCCGCAGCGAAGATGGTGGCGGGCAGTGCGACAGAAGCATACTCATGACCGTACATGATGGCGATGAGCCTCGACATCAACGGTGAGAGTACGAGAAGCCCCAGGAGGCCGACGCCTAAGACGGTGATGGTCATTCGCTGAACGAGTCTTGTGATGGCGTCCCTGTCACCAGAGGCGGCCGCGTGCGCTATCCGGGGAAACGATTGTGTTGAAAGGGGGCTGAAAGCGGTTTGTGCAACCCGCCCGGGCGCTTGGGCAACTTTCAGGAATGCCGTCAGGGCGGGCCCCCCGAGAAGACCACTCATAGCAAGGACTCCTGACTCGGAGCCGAGTGCTAGAGAGGATGAGGCTGACGTAGAGAACAGGAAGCGGTAGAAACCTTCAGGGACTGGGGGTTGCGCGTTCTTGGGTGAGTGACGAGCTGGCGATAGGTGTCCTCTACACGTTATCCAGAGCCACACAAGTTGTACGCACGCTCCGGCCACCGTCGCTGAAAGATATCCTCGCGCGCCGGCGACGACTGTGCCGAGGACGAGCAAGGCAGAAGTGGCAAGGGACGCATAGAATGAAACCCTGCTGTAATGCGCTAAATTGTCGCTGATTGCGAACCCAGCTCGAAGTGTGCCGGTCGCCGTACCTAAGCCAGCGGCGGCGAGCGACAAAGTCAGGAATTCGGGGTCGAGGACATGAGTTCGGGGGAGCGCGGACGTGAGCCAGAGCGCAACTGACAATACTGAAACGGAAATGCCGAACATCAGGTCCAGGCGCACTATTCTCCAGAAGAAAAGTTGAGCCTCCTGCTTGGCTGACCGTGCAATGAGGGGATAGTAGCGCTGTGCTGCGTCTTCGAAACGAACGTCGAGGATTATCATGACCAGGGCTGCAATCGCTTGCGCGAATACGACACGTCCGACCTGCGGCACGTCCTCCCGTCGCGTCAGAATCAGGAAGGCCGCCATGGAAGCCACGGTCGATAGCTGGTTGCTGGCGGAAAGCCAAGTGAAATCCTTGACAAAGCTGCTATTGAGTCGTCGCGCGAGAAACCGCCTAAGCACTGGGGTGGCTCCAGTTCTGGCGGCGCCCAATTACGGCGCTGTGGTGCTCGATTGCCCTTTCGTATGCTCCCATGACGCGTTGCGCTTGGTTCGGCCAGTCCAAATGAGCGACAGCCTCACTGGCTAAGGTGCCCAACCGCCGGAGTTGTTCGGCGTCGGTTAGGCATCGAAGAATAAGATCTGAGAGGGACTTCGTGTCCAACGGGTCGAATACAACGTATGAATCCGACCGTGGGATGGCTGAACCGGGCGTGGCTTCGGAGGAAACGAGACATGCCGTTCCCAACGCCATGGCCTCGAGAAGGGCAGTGGGTACGCCCTCGCCCTTCGAGGCAAGGCGGCGGGAGGCGATGATAAACAGGTCAGAGGCTTGCACGTGCTCGTAGACGCGCTCCCGAGGAAGTTGGCCATGGAATGAGATACGCGGATCTCCGGCCGCCTGGATCTCCAGCTGCTGTCGAAGGGGGCCGTCACCAATTATGTCCAAGTGCACCAGAATGTTTGTCGGTAGAGATCTAACAGCTGCAATTACCGTCTCTACATTCTTGACCGCGTCCAAAGATCCGACGCAAGTGATATGGCCAGGCTTCCTGGGAGCCTCAACCGCCGCTAGCATGCCGCGATTGACGCCGCTCGACATCGTGACGATGCGTGAATCGGGGACGCCGCAACCCAACAAGTCTTCATGAACGTTATCGCCCAGTGCGATGAAAGCGCCGATATTCCGAAACGCCAACCGCGACAGCCTCGAGTATCGAGGATTCAGCTGTCCATGCACGGTAAGGACTGTTGGGGCCGCAGGACTCCAGCGTCGGCTAATCCACCAGGCCTCCGCAAGGTCACCGTGGGCGTGGATGAGGTCATATCCGCGGCTCATATGACGAGTGGCCGCGGCCGCAAACAGGAATGTCCTAGACAGGCCCCGGAACTGACGCGCGACGCTGGGAAGCATTATCTGCTGGGACTGTCCGTCCAACCCGCCGTCGCCAGCGCTGTATAACAAAGTCACTTCGTGGCCCATTGCCACCTGCGCTCTTGTAAGTTCCGCTACGTGCACCTCCTTGCCGCCGCGCAAGGGAAGGGTGCGTTCGGCAATCCGCAAGATCTTCATTGGCTTACCGTTGCCACAGTTGATATCCAACTAAAGGTAGCCGGTGCGAGTAAGACGTCGTCACCGTGCGGTAAGGAATTGGGGACGCAAGAGGTTGAATGCTTCATTGACTCCGCTTAGCCGTGAGTAGGTTCGGCAGCATCAAGTAGAGGGCTACGGCACAGATTGTAAATAGGGTCGCCAGCGCGCGGGGTGTTAGCGCCCACATCGCCGCGGACGCTGCTGCTACGAGAGCGATGCTAAGCGCCACTGCTACGTGGCTTACGCCGACATCACCGGTCAGTCGCTGGTAGGCGTGCTCGCGGTGGGCTTCCATGAGCGAGACTCCCCGCGCGGCTCGACTCAGCACAACGGTCCCAGTGTCAGCAAGATAGAGAACCAAGGGGGCGATAAGGACTACGGGGGAGGCTTTGGTGGCTAAGCCCACAACCACGGCCGCTGCAATTAGGCCGCCAAAAAGGTAGCTGCCGACGTCCCCGAGGAAAAGCCGGGCTGTCGGGGCGTTCCATGGGAGGAACCCGAAAGCAGCACCAGCCGCCGCTGCGCCGAGGACCCATACTGGTGGTGCGTTCGCCGAGACACCGGCGAGCCAAGCTGTTACACCCCAAACGCCCATACTGAAGCCGGTGATGCCATTGATGCCGTCCATGAAGTTCACGACATTGACGATGACGGGTGCCACGAGCGCGCCTATCGGAATCAGCCAGCCTCCGCCCGCCGCGACTCCCATTACGGTCCCAGCGCCCACCTGACCGGCGAGGCGCAGCACAGGGGCGAGTCCCGCGCGGTCGTCGGCGAATCCGATGGCCGCCAAGCCCAGGGCTGCGCCGGCAGCTAACCAAGGCACTGGTAGGCCCATGATGTGGGACACCATGAACGCGACCACTACGCCAAGAACGCAGGACAAGCCTCCACCACGGGGTGTGGGGGTCCTATGAGAGGAACGGTGGTTGGGGACATCGAGTATGCCGCGGTTAATAAGTGCCCATCGTATTACCGGCGCAGTGGCGAGGGTCACGATCAGGCTGATCAGGAACGGGATCACGCGCTGACTCTCGTGTCCTTTGGTTGGTCGACGGTAGCCTCGCAGCGCATCCAGTCGGCTGCACGCTTGTGGGTCTTGAGCGACTCTCGCCGGGCACCTTCGGAGTCGATGGCGGGCACCTCAACGCTGTAGACCAGCTCGTGCGAGGTCTGCTTGCGGTCCTCATGGGGAGAAAACAGCTCCTCGCCGAGCTTCTCGCCTGAGCGCAGACCTGTAAAGACGATCTCGATGTCCTTACGCCCCGACATGCGGATGAGGGTGTGCGCGACGTCGACAATCTTCACCTGCTCGCCCATCTCCAGCACCATGACCTCACCGTCGGAGCCAATGGTCGACGCCTGGAGCACGAGCTGGCACGCCTCGGGGATGAGCATGAAGTACCGCTCGACGTCGGGGTGGGTGACCGTAACGGGGCCGCCGCGCTCGATCTGGGCCGTGAACGCGTGGACGACCGAACCACGCGAGCCCAGCACGTTGCCGAACCGCACGGAGACGTACTGACCGGCGAAACGCGCCGCGAAGTCAGCCGTAAGGCGCTCAGCCACTCGCTTGCTGTAGCCGAGCACGCAACTGGGATTCGCCGCCTTATCGGTCGAGATGTTGACGAAGGTGCCGACGCCCACGTTCGCGGCCGCAGTCAGCACATTCAGCGTGCCCAGCACGTTGGTCTTCCACGCCTCCAGCGGGTAGGACTCGAGCAGAGGCAAGTGCTTGAGCGCGGCTGCGTGGAAGACGATGTCGGGCTTGGTCGTCGAGAAGACGTGCTCCATCGTTTCGGTGTCGCGGATGTTGCCCAGAATGATCTGGTCACTGTCGAGCAGCCCGTGGCCGTCGAGGCTCATCTGGGTGGCCTGCAAACCGGACTCGTCACGGTCGAGCAGGTAGAGCTTGTCGGGGCCGAAGCGGGCGATCTGGCGGCACAGCTCCGAGCCGATCGAACCGCCGGCGCCGGTGACGAGCACCTTCTTGCCCGCGATCTGGTCGGCGATCGCAGCCATGTCGAGCTCGACGGGTCGGCGGCCGAGGAGGTCGGCGACATTGACGTCGCGCAGGTCGCCGGCGGTGGGGCGGCCACCCATGATCTCGCTGATCTTAGGAAGCACCAGGACATCGAGCCCGGCGTCGGTTGCCAGCTCGGTGATGTCGCGGATCGTGCTGGCCGCTGCCAAGGGCAGGGCGATGATCAGGGTGCTGGCGTCGTACTTGTCTGCGACCGCGGCCATCTCCCGACGGGTGCCGCGCACCCGGATGCCCTCCATGCGCAGCCGAGCCTTAGACCGGTCGTCATCCAGTAGGGCCACAGGGTGGAAGCCGCTGTGCTGGTCGCGGATAAGGCTGCGGGTGAGGCGCTGGCCAGCCTCGCCAGCCCCGAAGATGAGGACCTTCTTCTCCTCGCCCTCGGCGTCCTGCCGGCGGGACCGCCACGATCGGATGATGAACCTGATGGCGAACATCCCCACCATGGCAAACGCGCCAGCGGTGATTGGCACGCTGCGCGGCACACCGTCCACCAGGTGACGCGAGAAGGTGACAAGGATCAACACGATCGTCGTCAGGGCCGCAGTCCGTCCGACGTCGCGGGTCTCCTCGAAGGAGCCGCGGTCGTGACCTACGGCGTACGGCCCCACAACCGCGCCGACCACGAGGTGAACCAGCACAGCGATCGCGCAGGCACTGCCTACCCCGCGGGTGAGCACTAGAACCGTGGAGAAGTCGTAACGCATCCACGCGGCGCCGAGAACGGCGCCAACCCAGATGATGACGTCGCCAATCGCCCACACCCAACGGTGCATGCGCTGCCGCCGTGCGCTCCCCCCACTTCCCACCCGCGTTCTCCCTTTGTCCGTTCGGCGCCGAATGCCCGCATGAGTGTAGGTCATGTCCAGTGGCCTGAGGCGACGCGTCGCCAAGGGCTGGACATCAGCCACCGTGGCAAAGCCGCAGGTCAGGCACGGCCTGTTCGGACGACGTGGGCCGAGGGGCGCCGAAAATCAACCGAACGGACGAGGGTCGGTGCAAGCGGGGTCCTTCAGGCTGGCGAAGTGCACGAGACAACCCTGATCAATGGTACGTTTCGCGCGAACGCTCACCGATTCTTGTACGAGGGGAAAACAACCATGCGCGGTATGAAAGCTGCTGCAGTGACCATCGGCCTTTCTGCCGCTCTGACCGGAAGCGCCATCAGCTTCGCCGGACCCGCGAGCGCGGCGGACTGCGTGGGCGGCTACCCGCCCGCCTCGTGCACCCTGACGATCAGCGACAGCCAGGTCGTGGTGGGCCAGAAGGTCAGCTACCGCGGTACGGGTTACTCCCCGAAGGAGACGGCGACTGCAACGGTGCACTCGACTCCCGTCGTCGTCGACACCACGAAGGTGTCACCTGCGGGTGTGGCCAAGGGCAGCTTCAAGGTGCCCCAGGTCTCCCTCGGACAGCACACCCTGACCGTGGTGGGTGCCACCTCCGGCGTCGAGAAGTCGGTCACCTTCACCGTCGTGGCCGCCCCGGCTGCATCCGCGGTTCCGTCCGGCAATGGCTCCCTCGCCTTCACCGGATCTGACACGTTCAAGGCCGCTGGTACCGGTGGCCTCCTGCTCATCGGTGGTGCGGCGATGCTCATGGCGAGCAAGCGGCGCAAGCGCGTCAACGCTACCGCCTGAGTTCCATTGTGAAGCCGGTTCGACGCCGCCGGCTCCGTAATGCCGGACTTGCCACAGCGATCGTTGTGGTTCTTTACGTCATCGTCCTCGGCTATATAGCCCTCCAGACCGACCGCCACCTGCGCAATGCGCAGGCGGCGGTCGGCTTGTTGAGGACATCCGTGACGCGCGTGGATTCGACCTCGGCGACGTTGGATGGACAGCTGCGCATCCTGCAGCATGAGGCGGCTGCTGCCCACCAAGCAACGCGAACACTTCCTTGGAGGTTGGCCACAGGTGTGCCTGTGCTCGGTCGACCGTTCTCTACGGTGCAGGGCGCCGCCACAGCAGTGGACGGCGTTGCGCGCTCAGTGATTCCCCCAGTTGTGAGTGCTCGCGACACGGTGCTGCACACTGATCTCAGAAGGGCGGGCGGAGGCATCGACCTCGGCCCGGTGATGAAGGTGGAGGGCCCGCTTGGCCGGGCAGGGCAAGCGGCGGAGGGGCTCGCGGCTGGCGTCCGCGCGCTTCCCGTTAGCCGCATCGGCCCTGTGGACCGTGGCCGGACCCGGCTGATCGAACAGCTCGAGTCCTTGACGGGACAGCTGCATGCGGTTCACGACGTGACGAGAGTGCTACCCCCGATGCTCGGCGCGCAGGGGTCGCGCCGCTACCTGTTGGCATTCCAGAACAATGCCGAGGCCAGGGGCGCCGGTGGCCTGCCCGGCGTATACGCCATCGTGCAAGCGGATCGGGGGAAGCTCTCGATCGTGCGCTATGGAGTACCCGGCGACTTCAAGGGGATCAGGGTCCCGGTGTCGGGGCTCAGCCAGGGTTACGAGGGCCACTACGCAGGGGCTGATCCAGGTCGGTACTTCGGAAACACCACGGTCAGCCCGCACTTCCCCGACGGTGCCCGGCTGTTGATGCGGTATTACAACGCCAAGACCGGAAAGGGCTTGGACGGCGCTGCGGCCATTGACCCCACCGTCTTGTCTCTGCTGCTCGGCGTCAGTGGACCGGCATCCCTTCCTGATGGCGCGACGGTCTCCTCCGCCAACGTCGTTGCCCTAACGGAGCGGGATGCCTATCAGAAATTCGCGGACCCTGATGAGCGCAAGCGGTACCTGATCGGGGTGGCCAAGGCCGCCGCTGATCAGATCCTTCGCGCGCTCCCCGCCCAGCCGACGGAGTCCGTCCTCGCACTGAGGACGGCGACGTCGCAGCGCCGACTGCTGATATACAGCACGCGGGCCGGCGAGCAAGGTGTTCTCGCTTCGCATGCTGTGGGTGGGGCGTTGAGCGACACCAAGAACTTGTTCTCTGGCGTCGTCATCAACAATGCGGGCGGTAACAAGCTCGACTACTACCTCGCGCGAAGTGTCATTTATCAAGGCGCGCCATGCGGTGGCCTCCCCTCGCACGAGGCCATAGTCACCATCCGCCTTACCAACCGCGCTCCAAAGTCCGGGTTGAGCAACTATGTGGCCGGGCGCGAAGACCACTCGCCGGTGTCGACGGTCAGGGGAAGCAACCTGTTACTGGTGGGCTACTTCGCCACGAAGGGTGCAGCGTTCTCGGACGCCACGCTGGACGGGAAGCAAGCGCTGTTGGCGGTTGACTCCGAGCGAGGACGGCCGGTCTTTACCGCGAGCGTGGAGATCAAGCCCGGTCAGACTCGCATCCTGCGCATGAAGATCGCAGAGCCGGTCACAGCGCGCGGTCCGGTGACCACCCTGGTCCAGCCGCTGGTCCTCCCGCAGACGACCACGCTGAGGCCCGGCGCTGGCTGCGAGTAACTCCTACCGACGCGTCCCTGTCTCCTGTGACCCCCACGCTGCGGATGCCGCGTGCGGCGTTGAGTGTGGGCTGGAGATGCGCTGTCGTCCTCATGCGTGATCACGCTTCCGGTGTGAGGGTGGTCGTTCGGCCCCTGCACGCGACGCGCCAGCCCGCGGCGCGTGTGGGGGTCTCCTTTGTGGTGGTCGGTGGCATCCAGGGAACCCGCGGCGTCACCGCCGCCTCATATGGGAGGATTCGGCCCATGCGTCGTTTGGGGTGGCCGGCACTGATCGCCGCTGCTGGAGTCATCGGTGGCTATGTGGCGGTGGGCCCGTTGGCTGTCCCGCTCGTTGGCTTCGCTGTCGCCGCGCTCGTCTTCGTCATCGGCCCGCGCACCCTCATCGCCGGTATCGGTATCGCGTCGGGGCTCGTGGTCGCAGAGGCGCTACCCGTCATCGCCTCCGTCGGGCCGGTGGACTTGCGCTTCACCGACGCGGCAGTCGTCTATGTGGCGGCCGCCGCCGCAGTCAGAGGCACCAAGCCGGCGACCATGCACCCAAGCGTGCGCGCCCTCACGCTGGCGATGGTCGGCTGGGGTCTGGTCCGCACGAACTTTGACCCCGGCGTCGTGTCCTTCATCCGGGTGCTCGAGCCGCTGCTGCTGGCGTGGTCGCTGCCCCGTCTGGTTGATGAGCGCCGCATGTGGTCGACCGCAGCCGTCGTCGGGGCCGCCGTAGTGCTGACTGCCCCCTTCGTCACCGTCGGTGACGTTCTCGCGGTGCAGAACCACGGCGATGCCCGCCTCGCAGGGTATGCCGGAGGGCCGAACCAGCTCGGCTCCATCGCCGCCATGTTGTTGCTCGTCGGGTGGCTCCGCACCGGGCTACGGCGCTGGGCGCTCCTCGGGGTGGGCGCCCTAGGGCTGTTCTACTGCCGATCCATCTCCTCGATGGTCGCCGCCGCCCTCGGGCTGCTGGTCGTGCAGGGGCTCTCTGGATCGACGCTGCGCAGGGCGCGTCCCTTTGCGCCATTGCTCGCTGTGATCGGCGCCGTGGCGGTCGTGGTGTTCGGCCCGCGCCTTCGCAGCGACGCGGGGCAGACGCTGCACATCCATGCCAACCTCGCATCGGCCACTGGGGGTGTGCTGGAAGCGGTGAACCCGTTCGTCGGGGCGGGGTGGCAGCGACTGCCAGTCGGCCTGACCTCGATCAACAGCCTCCACGCCCTCTATCTCGACTGGCTGGCCTACCTGGGCGGCGTGGGGCTGCTACTGCTCATAGCTTGGATGGTTGCGCTCTTCCGAAGGGCGGGTAGCCCTGTCAGCAGGGCCGTGGTCGTGATGGTGGGTGTGTGGTTCCTCACCACGGGTGCGTTCCCATGCCCTGCGTGGGCTCTGCTGGGGCTGGTCCTGGCGACGACTCGAACGGTCGCGCCAGGTGCCGAGCTGGCGCTTCAGCAGGTAGCCCGGGAGAGCGACCGTAACCACCTGGGAGGTGCCGGTGGAGGGGGCTGCGATGCCGACCTTGACGACGCTCCCGGCCGGAGTGAAGGCCACCAGGCCCGGGCCAGGGAAAACGTAGGTCTTCGCGTTCGACGTTAGGCCTGTGCGCGCGGTCGACGCGAAGATGTCGTCCTCGCCAGCCGCGACTCCGATCCCGAGCGTCGGGCCGGCCGCCACCGGCCGATTCTTCGGCATCCGCAAGGCGGGCACCGCCGCCTCCACCGACTGCAACGTCACCATCCTCGACACCTTCGGCGCTACCGCCGGGTCAGACAACACCGTCACCGGCTGCCCAGCCGCGACACTGGTACGGCGCTCCCGGCGTCGTTCTCCGCGCACGCATCTAGCCAGAACGTAACCTTCGTCGGCAACCACTACTCGATCGCCACCGTCAACGCCAACACCTCGGCGGCCGTCTTCGGTCGGGACGGCGCCGTGATCCCGGCACGCAAGGAGATCACCCGGGCCGGCATCACCTGTCGCGGCGTGCTTGCCCGGGTCTCTGGCATCGACGCCAAAACGATCGCCGCCACGACACCCAACACGGTGCCCACCGGCAAGACCGCATCATCCTCGGGGCGGTCGTGCAGTCCGGGCCCGTCAGCGGCATCACCGCCGGTGTTCGGCTTGCCACCGCTCTATGCAACTGAGCTCGATGTCAGCCGAACGGTTGAGGTTTGAGGGCAGTAATCGGTGTAAAACGGTCGCAATGCCGCATTCACTTTAAGAAACATTTACCAAAATCAAGGCATTGCTTGACCTGAATGGTTAGTTTCCTGGTCAACCGCTAAGCACAGGGGCTTGGCGCTTTCGGCAGGGGGCAGCATGTTCAAGGATGAGTCGGCCGCAGAGAAGTCTGCGCCGGGGGGCCGGGAGATCGACCGTCGAGCGATCACCAAGGGTGTGGCCTGGACGGTGCCCGTGGTCATTGTCGCCACGGCGGCCCCTGCGGCGGCGGCGTCCGGGAGCGTGTCGATCCAGTCCGTGGCTGCCACCTACGTGCCTGCCAGTGCCAGCGGAGACGCCTCCATCACCTTGGTTGTCTCGGTCAAGAGCACCGGGAGGGACAACACGATCTCTTTCAGTGGCCTCGCGCAAGGTGCGAATCCGGCCCTCACATTCACGCAGCCGCAGTCATACACCCTAGGGATCGAGACCAAGTCCTTCACGATGACGACGGGCGCCTCCCCCTCCATACAACCTACGGCCTCTAACCTGCGTTACTCGACGAATACGGTGGCGGCTCCTGACTATCCCGTGACGGTGGACGCAGTAACGGCTCTCTCCTCGCCTACTCCCATCTCGGTCACGACAGCGAGCTCCACGAGGCGAACCTTCACGTTCAACTTCAGTGCGCTCAGGAACAGCAACAGCAAGCTCACGATCACTAGCGTGGTCACGGCTGGTCTCAAGCAAAACGGGTCTGGCGGTCCGTCCTCTACCTGGCCGAACAGCGCTGTCACCCGAAATGACATTGGGACCGGAGTCAGCGTCACCCTGACCCAGCCGGCCCCGGCGCCTCCCAGCCAGAACCTGAACTGGGCCCAGACTGTTGTTACGGGTGCTCTCGACAACGTGCCTTTCAGCTACACGGTGAACGGCAGCTAATCACTGCCGCCTTGTAACGAGGCCGTGCGCTTGCATGGCCTCGAGGGTCATCGCCAGCGCGTCGGAAGGAAGCGCCGAGCTATGGCCCCTCGGCGGCTCCGCCGCGAGTGACCTCTCGACCGATACGGCTTCGTCCATGCCAAGTGCGCGCCAAACTCTGGAGGCGTTCTCAGACAGGAGCACAGGCTTGGTGCACCAGGGATTTCGCAGGTCGAGGACGATGACTCTCTCCCCATCGTCAACGAACGCAACACCATCAGCGCGCGACCAGATGCGCGACATCGCTACCTACCTGCCCTCGGCCCGGCGCGCGGCGTTGACGCCGCGACGCAGGTGAGGAAGGGCGCGTCTCCAGCGCTTACGAAGAAGGCGCGTCGTGTTTCGCGAGGAGCGTGGCACGTCCGGATGGCTGCTGTACAACGCATCGGTGGGAGGAAGTAGCGCTCGCAGAACCAACCGGGGCTTGGCGCTCCACTTCGCGTTACGGACTTCGATCATCCATAGGGTCGTGGGGACACTGCCATCGCCGGTGCGGACCCGCCACCGGCGCAGAAGCTCGTGATCGGGCGACGGGCCCTGGGGCGCAGTTATCTCCAGTTCCTCCAAGACCGGACGAAGCGTCTCGGCGCTTCCGGTCGCAGCTGCCAATGCGGCGAGGTCATGTGAGGCAGGCGCTCCACGGCCGCGTAGTGATTGGGTGACGAACTGCAGGTCTGGAGCTGTGTGGGCCAGGTGGGGGTCGCGCAGAGCGTGCAGCGCGACGATCGCTGCCTGACCGAGGTAGTCCGCGCACGGGACCGGCCAGTGCGCGACATTTAGAGAGGTGTGCCGTGTCCACAGCTCTTCAAAGACGACGTCGTCTGGTGCGAGGAAGCCGGGGAAGTTGAAGTGAATATCGATGTCGCATGGCCACTCGTCGTGGATGTAATGGATGGAGTGGTCAAAGAGATACTGAGACGCGTGCACAAAGCGGGTCTCGGCGGTCTTCCGTAGCCGCCGTCGCCAGCCACTGTGCTCCATTGCAGGCCCTAGGCGCTCGAGGCCCCCCGGCTCGCAAAGCACGTCCACGTCAGTGGACACGCGCGGCGGCCGTGCGCCAAGCGCCACCGCGGTCGGCCCCTTGATGAACAGTATTCGGACGCCCTGGAGCTCCGCGAGCCGCGCCACCAGGGCATGTGCCAGAGGCACCGCCTCGGACAGTCGCAGCTCGGCGGTCTCAGCCAAGCTCGACCAGCCCCTGCTGCTGCAACGCCTGGAGCGCGGCCTCGGTCATCTCCGTCGCACTGTGGCCAGTGGGCGGGTGGCCGAACCGGTCGGTGAGGTCGACCGTCAGCTCGTCGACGTCGCGCCAGTCCCCGGTCAGCTCGAGCAACGTCGTGCCGATGGCCGACAGCCGGATGACCTGGCGCCCGAGCAGCACCACCGACTCCCCGTCGCGGACCACCTCGTCGTGCACGGGGACCCTGCGGGCCCTCACGCGCCCGTCTCCAGCCAGCCATCCAGCAGAGGGGCGAGGTGCTCGGCCTCGCGGTAGGTCACCCGCATCACACCGCCGACGCCGTCGCACAGGGCAGCCATTCGCTGCATCGGCTTCTCCATTTCCGGCAGGTGCGAGGTCTCAGGGGTGAGCGCGGCGATCGCATCGAGCGTCGGGATCTGCTCCACGGCCGGGGGACCGGCATACCCGTCCTGTCGGTCGAGCAGGACGATCGCGGCGAGCGTCGCCTGCGGCGCGGGCGCCAGGACCCCGAGCTCGAGCGGGTCGGTCTCGTCCTTCCACGGGCCGGCCGGCTCGCGCCGTACCGAGAGCGGCTTGGGATAGGGGAGCACGGTGTCGTCGGCGGTCACGGCCACCGTCTCGTCCGAGACGTATCCGCGCCCGACGCCCAGGGTGCGTACGAGGGTGGTCTTGCCTGTGCCTCCTGGGCCCACAAGGGCGACGACGGCACCGGTCTCAGGAGACTGGATCCCAGCGGCGTGAAGCATCACCACACGACCCTTTTGGGCATCGATGGCCGCTCGGGTGACTGCCTGGGTGATGAGCTGCATCAGGTCGGGCAGCACGGACCCCGTCACGACGCCGGCGTCCAGGTCGGCACCGGTCTCGCTGGAGTCGTCATGGGTCACGAACACCCGGGCATCGGCCCCGTCATGGTCGGTGCCCGCACACAGGTGCCACACGCGCTCGATCTCGGCGATCGCCGCATCCGCCCGGTTGCCGTCGACCTGGACCGCCACGCTCGCCCCAAGGGCGACCAAACGGATCGTGCGGGCCCTCGGGTGATCGGATGAACTTGCCACATCCCGACCCTAAGGGAGCAGAGGGACAGTTAGCCTCCTTTCGCTGCAGTTCGCCCTGCCCGGGCGCTTTTCTTAGGGGACACACCAGCCGTGGAACTCACCGACTACCTGCGCGTTGCCCGCACCTACTGGCGAGGCCTGGTGGCATTCATGCTGCTGGGGGTCGCCGTGGCAGGTGGGTTGAGCCTCGTCACGCCGAAGGTCTACCAGGCCGACGCGAGCGGCTTCGTCAGCGCCGGCGCCAGCAGCAACCCCGGCGAGGCGTCCGTGGGTGACTCCCTCGCCAAGTCGCGCGCCACGTCATACGTAGACCTGGCCAAGAGCCGGGCCACGGCGCAGGACGTCATCAACACGCTCGGCCTCGGCGCCCAGCCGGCCGGCCTGATCGGCAGCATCACCGTCACGCAGCCTGTCGACACCGTGCTGCTCAAGATCAGCGCACGGGCCGCGACGCCGCGCGGGGCGCAGCAGCTCGCGGACGCCTGGGTGGCCGCCCTGGCCCGTCAGGTGCAGGCAGTCGAGAACCCGACCGGCAAGGCCGCGCAGGCCCTGCGCGTCGTGCCGATCGAGTCTGCTGCCCTGCCGGCCAGCCCGGTGTCACCGAACACCCGCCGCAACCTCGCCCTCGGCTTCGTGCTCGGGCTGATGCTGGGCCTGGGCTACGCGCTGCTGCGCAGCCAGCTCGACCGGCGCGTCCGTGAGCCGGAGGTGGTCGAGCGGGACTTCGGCGTCACCGTGGCCGGTGCCATCCCGGAGACGTCCGCCCTCGTGCGCAAGAAGGGCGGCCTGGTGCCCCTCGTCGTGGCCGGGACGAGCAAGGAGAAGGACCCGGTGCACTCGGCCGAGTCGTTCCTCAAGCTGCGCACCAACCTGCAGTTCATGGACATCGACAACCCGCCGCGGATCATCGTCATCACCAGCCCGCTCCCCGGCGACGGCAAGTCGACCGTGGCGATGAACCTCGCGGCCGCGCTGTCGATGTCGGACCGTCGCGTCGTGCTCATCGACGGCGACCTGCGCCGCCCTGTCGTGGCCGAGAGCTTCGGGCTCATCGAGGGCCTCGGCCTCACGGACGTGCTCATCGGCAGCGTGGAGTTCGAGGAGGTCGTGCAGCAGGTGGGCGGCCTGCCCAACCTGTCGGTGCTCGCCGCCGGCCGGGTGCCCCCGAACCCCAGCGAGATGCTCGGCTCGAAGGCCATGCGACGACTGCTCGAGGGACTGGGGGAGACCTACACGGTTATCGTCGACGCCCCGCCGCTGCTCCCGGTGACCGATGCCGCGGTGCTGACCGCCTCGGCCGACGGTGCCCTGGTCGTCGTGAGCGCCGGGCACACGCTCGACACCCAGCTGCGGGACGCGCTCGCCAACCTCGCCACCGTCAACGGCCACACGCTCGGCGTCGTGCTCAACCGCGTCTCGCCGAAGAGCTCGAGTGCCGGCTACTACAGCGGGAACTACGGACCGTTGCAGGAGACCCCTCAGCGAGCGGTCCGGTCCGAGGCCGGCACGGCAGCGACTCGCTAACTCATCGCGCGCACCCTGTCAGCTGGCCCTTGGGCGGTCTACCTACCAGCGGCTGCCGGCTGGACCGGTTTGGCCGATCCCGTGCAACGCTCGGTGAGACCGAAGGAGATGCGATCGTGCTCGACGACGACCCCGTCCTGGGCGCGCACCGACCACAGGCAGACGGGACACTGGTTACGCGGGGGCATGGGCGGAAACGTACGGGCGACTCGGTCAGCAGTCGGTCAAGATTGCGTCTGGGATCGGTTGGGTGACTGCCGAGGGGGCGACTGACGGAGTGGGGCCATAGTCTCGGACCCATGCTCGCCGCCTACGCCTCCAGCCAGTCCGCCGACGACCCGCTCTCCGGCCTCGAGGTGGGCGAGCGGCCCGACCCCGAGCCCCGCGAGGGCTGGACCACCGTCTCGCTGCGCGCCTCCGGCCTCAACCACCACGACGTGTGGTCGCTGCGCGGGGTGGGCCTCCCGGCCGACCGCCTCCCGATGGTCCTCGGCTGTGACGGCGCCGGCGTCGACCCCGATGGCAACGAGGTCATCGTCCACGCGGTCATCCCCAGCGACGGCTGGCGCGGCGACGAGACCCTCGACCCCCGCCGCACCCTGCTGTCCGAGCTGCACGACGGCACGCTGGCCCAGAAGGTCAGCGTGCCCGTCGGCAACCTCGTCCCCAAGCCCGAGGGTCTGTCGTGGGAGCACGCGGCCTGCCTGTCCACCGCGTGGCTCACCGCCTACCGGATGCTGTTCACCAACGCCGCCCTCACGCCGGGCGCGACCGTGCTGGTCCAGGGCGCGGGCGGCGGTGTGGCCACCGCCCTCGTGCAGCTCGGCAACGCCGCTGGATACCGCATGTGGGTGACCACGCGCGACGAGGAGAAGGGGCGCCGGGCCGTCGAGATCGGCGCCGACCGTGCGTTCGGCAGCGGCGAGCGCCTGCCGGCCCGGGTCGACGCCGTCATGGAGACCGTCGGCGCCGCGACCTGGTCGCACTCGGTCAACTCGCTCAACCCCGGCGGCACCATCGTCATCTCCGGCGCCACCTCGGGCGACGCCCCGGCCAAGGCCGAGCTGACGAAGATCTTCTTCAAGCAGCTGCGCGTGGTCGGCTCCACGATGGGCACGCGGGGCGAGCTCGAGCGGCTCGCGCAGTTCGTCGCGCACCGGGGTATCGAGCCGGTGGTCGACTCGGTCATGCCCCTGGCGCAGGCGCGGGACGGGTTCGCGAAGATGGCCGCCGGCGACGTCTTCGGCAAGATCGTCTTCACCGTCTGACCGGCGCGACGGGCGGGGACGGCCAACGCGTGGCGCGGGCCGCCCGCGGGTGGCGCGGTCAGCTGGGTGAGATCTGCAGCCAGTCGTACCAGCCGTTGTGGAGCACCAGCCACGCGATCAGGCCGTACCCCGCCTGGCCCGGGTGGTGGGCCACCCGGCTGGCCGCGAGGTCGGTGCGCCACTGCTCGTGCCCGAGCAGCGGCCGGTAGCAGTCGACGAACGGCACATCCCGCCGGTTGCAGACGTCGGCCTGTGCCTCCACCAGGACGTCGAGCTTGGTGTTGAGCTCGTCGTCGTCGGTCGGGGGAGGGCTGACCACGAACGTGCCGATGCCGGCGCTCGCCGCGTCGTCCAGGATGTTGGCGAGGTTGAGCCGGTGCCGGGCCAGGGTCACGCCGGACGCGGCGTCGTTGGTGCCGACCGAGATCACCAGGCGCTTCTCCGAGCGGCCGCGCCAGCGCGGCGCGCACTCGCTCTTCCAGCGCCCGAGGATGTCCGCCGAGGTGTCGCCGCGGACGCCGAGGTTGTATGCCGTGAGCTCGAGGTCGGGGTGGTGCGTGCGCCCCACGACGCGGGACACCCAGCCCTGGCCCTTGGGGTCGCCGACCCCGGCCACCATCGAGGCGCCGAGGAAGACCATCGCGACGTCGCGGGGCCCGTCGGCGACGACCTGGAACTCGGCACTCGGGGTGAAGGTGGGCTCGCTCACGCGCTGGTCCTCATCGTCGTCATCTGGTCGTCTCGTTCACTCGTCATCGTCGTCGAGCCGGGCCAGCCAGGTGGCCAGCCGCTCGACGGGGGTCTCGAACTCGGGGTTGAGGTCGACGAACGTCCGCAGCTGCTCGGCCAGCCACTCGAAGGAGACCTCTTCCTCGCCCCGTCGCGCCGCGAGCTCCTCGATTCCACGATCGGTGAAGTACACGCTGCAACACTAACGGGGCGCGGCCCCGAGCCTGACGAGGGCACGCGCCCACGGCGACACGAGCGCCTACTTCGTCATCGCCTCGTAGATGAGGACGGCGTCGACGACGGCGAAGGCGACCAGCAGCACGGACACCAGGCGGCGGCGGCGCTCCCCACGGCGGTCGCGGGCGCTGGGCGCTGGCTTGGTGTCAGTGATCGGCTGCACCCCCGGATCCTCCCAGCGCCCAACCGGCCCCCGCCTCAGTCGATCGGCTGGTTCGGCCCCCACCGGAAGAACGAGGCGTCAGGCGTCTTCCCGCTGTAACGCCAGATGAGTTCGCTTTGGACACAGGTATGCCGCGCGGCCCGTGGGCCACGCGGCATACCTGTCGTTGCGTGGGGTTGTGGCTGTCGGTCAGCGAGCCAGGGCGGCGGCGATCAGCTCGGCCTGCTGCTCGGCGTGGCGCTTGCTCGACCCGGTGGCCGGCGAGGCCGAGGCCTTGCGCGACACCACCTGCAGGGCGCGGGTCTCGCCGAGGTCGGCGAGGGCCTGCGGCAGGTTGAGCGCCATGAACGGCCACGCGCCCTGGTTGCGGGGCTCGTCCTGCACCCAGACCACGTCGGCGTTCGGGTACTTCGCGAGCTCGGCGGCGATCTCCTTGGCCGGCAGGGGAGCGAGCTGCTCCACCCGCACGATCGCGGTCGCGCCGTCGTCGGCCTTGTCGCGGGCGGCCTCGAGGTCGTAGACCACCTTGCCGCTCGCGAGCAGCACCCGCGTCACCGCAGACGCGTCGAGCTGCTTGCGCTCGGGCAGCACCGGGCGGAACGTGCCGGTGGTGAAGTCCTCCGGCATGCTGCTTGCCGCCTTGAGCCGCAGCATCGACTTCGGGGTGAAGACGATGAGCGGACGACGCGGACGGGCGTAGGCCTGGCGACGCAGCAGGTGGAAGTAGCTCGCCGGCGTCGACGGGTAGGCCACCGTCATGTTGTCCTCGGCGCACATGGTCAGGAAGCGCTCGATACGGGCCGAGGAGTGGTCCGGTCCCTGGCCCTCGTAGCCGTGGGGGAGCAGCAGCACGACGGACGAGCGCTGGCCCCACTTCTGCTCCGAGGAGGAGATGAACTCGTCGACGACGGTCTGCGCGCCGTTGAAGAAGTCGCCGAACTGCGCCTCCCACAGCACGAGCGCGTCGGGGCGCTCGACCGAGTAGCCGTACTCGAAGCCCATCGCCGCGAACTCCGACAGCAGCGAGTCGTAGACCCAGAACCGGGCCTGGCCGTCGCCGAGGTAGAGCAGCGGCGTCCACTCCTCGGCGGTGCTCTTGTCGATGAGCACGGCGTGGCGCTGGACGAACGTGCCACGCCGGCTGTCCTGCCCGGCGAGGCGCACCGGGGTGCCCTCCATGAGCAGCGACCCGAACGCCGCGAGCTCGCCGGTGGCCCAGTCGATGCCGCCGTCGCGCATCGAGGCCGCGCGCTTCTCCATCGCCTGCGCCAGCTTCGGGTGGACGGTGAAGCCGGGCGGCGGGTTCACGAACGCGTCGCCGATGTGCTGCAGCACGTCCGCGGTGATGGCCGTCTGGTCGGCGGCACGCGTGCTGGTGTCCTTCGCCTGCGCCGACGGCGGCTCGAGGCCCGAGTGGCCCTCGGCGTCGGTGCCGGCCAGCGTGGGGTTGGTGGCCTCCTCGGAGGCCTCCTTGAGGGCCGCCTTGGTCTCGACGAAGACCCGCTCGAGCTGCTGCTGGTAGTCGCGCAGCGCTGCCTCCGCCTCCTCCTGCCCGATGTCGCCGCGGCCGATGAGGGCCTCGGTGTAGAGCTTGCGGACCGAGCGCTTGGCCTCGATGAGGTTGTACATGAGCGGCTGGGTCATCGACGGGTCGTCGCCCTCGTTGTGGCCACGGCGGCGGTAGCACACCATGTCGATGACGACGTCCTTGTTGAACTCCTGCCGGAACTCGTAGGCCAGCTCGGCCACGCGGACACAGGCCTCCGGGTCGTCACCGTTCACGTGGAAGATCGGCGCCTGGATCATGCGGGCGACGTCGGTGGAGTACGTGCTCGACCGCGAGGCGCTCGGCGAGGTCGTGAAGCCGACCTGGTTGTTGATGACGACGTGGATCGTGCCGCCGGTGCGGTAGCCGCGCAGCTGCGAGAGGTTGAGCGTCTCGGCCACGACACCCTGACCGGCGAACGCCGCGTCACCGTGCATGAGCAGCGGCAGCACGGTGAAGTCCTCACCGGCGAGGTCGAGGCGGTCCTGCTTGGCGCGGGTGATGCCCTCGAGCACCGGGTTGACGGCCTCGAGGTGGGAGGGGTTGGCGGCGAGGTAGACCTTGGTCTTGCTGCCGTCCTCGGCGACGAACTCGCCCTCGGTGCCCAGGTGGTACTTCACGTCGCCGGAGCCCTGCACGGACTTGGGGTCCTGCTTGCCCTCGAACTCGCGGAAGATCTGGCCGTAGGACTTGCCCGCGATGTTGGCGAGCACGTTGAGGCGGCCGCGGTGCGGCATACCGATGCACACCTCGTCCATGGAGTCGGCGGCGGCGCGGCACAGGATGCGGTCGAGCAGCGCGATGACCGACTCGCCACCCTCGAGGCTGAACCGCTTCTGGCCCACGAACTTGGTCTGCAGGAACGTCTCGAACGCCTCGGCGGCGTTGAGGCGGCGCAGGATCCGCAGCTGCTCGTCGGGACCGGGCTTGGCGTAGCCGACCTCGATCTTGGCCTGGAGCCAGCGGCGCTGCTCGGGGTCCTGGATGTGCATGTACTCGGTGCCGATGGTGCGGCAGTAGGAGTCACGCAGGATGCCGAGGATCTTGCGCAGCCGCAGCATCGGCGCCCCGCCGAACCCGCCGGTCGCGAAGTCGCGCTCGAGGTCCCACAGCGTGAGCCCGTGCGACGTCACGTCGAGGTCGGGGTGGCGGCGCTGGCGGTACTCCAGCGGGTCGGTGTCGGCCATCAGGTGGCCGCGCACGCGGTAGGCGTGGATGAGCTCCTGCACGCGCGCCGTCTTGTTGACGTCGTCGTCGTGGTGGGCGGAGATGTCCTGGACCCAGCGGACCGGCTCGTAGGGCAGGCGCAGCGACTCGAAGATCTCGTCGTAGAAGCCGTTCTCGCCGAGCAGCAGCTGGTGCACGATCCGCAGGAAGTCACCGGACTGCGCGCCCTGGATGATGCGGTGGTCGTAGGTGCTGGTCAGGGTGAGGATCTTGGAGACGGCGTTGCGGTTGAGGGTCTCCTGGCTCGCGCCCTGCCACTCGGCGGGGTACTCCAGCGCGCCGACGCCGATGATCGCGCCCTGGCCGGCCATCAGGCGCGGCACCGAGTGGACGGTGCCGATCGTGCCCGGGTTGGTCAGCGTGAGCGTCGTGCCCTGGAAGTCCTCGACCGTCAGCTTGCCGCCGCGGGCCTTCTTGACGACGTCCTCGTAGGCGGTCCAGAAGTGCGCGAAGTCCATCGACTCGGCGGACTTGATCGAGGGGACGAGCAGCTGGCGGGTGCCGTCGGGCTTGGCCATGTCGATGGCGAGGCCGAGGTTGACGTGGCCGGGCACGACCAGCGCCGGCTTGCCCTTCTCGTCGGTGGTGTAGCCGTTGTTCATCTCCGGCATGTGGCCCAGCGCCTTGACCAGGGCGTAGCCGATGAGGTGGGTGAACGACACCTTGCCACCGCGCGAGCGGGCCAGGTGGTTGTTGATGACGACGCGGTTGTCGATGAGGAGCTTGGCCGGGACCGCGCGCACGCTGGTCGCGGTCGGCACCGTCAGCGACGACTCCATGTTGGTCACCGTGCGGGCGCTCGCGCCTCGCAGCGGCTTGACCTCGTCCTGGTTGACCGGGCCGGTGGCCTTGGGGACCTCGGGGTCGCGGGGCTTGGGCTGCTCCTTGGCGGCCGCGGCCTCCTTGTCCTCCGGCTTGTCGGCGACGGCCGTGTCGGTCTTCGCGTCGGAGCGGTCGGTGCTCGTCGCCTGCGGCTTGCCCGAGTCGGTGGCCGACGACGCCTTCGCGGTGGTGGCCGGCTGGGCGCTCGCCGAGGCCGGCTTGGTGGCCTGCGCGGCGGCGCTCGCCTTGGCCGGGGCGCTCTCCTGCGCGGCGGGCTTCGACGCGGCCGGGGCGGTCGGGGCCTGCGCGGTCGGGGCCGACGACGTGCCGCCGTTCACCGACCCGTTGCCCTCGCCCTCCGACGGCTGGTAGTCCTCGAAGAACGACCACCACGCCTTGTCGACGGAGTTCTTGTCGTTCTTGTACTGCTCATAGAGCTCGTCCACGAGCCACTCGTTCGGCCCGAAGGCCGCCATGGGGTCGCTGGTCGGGGACTGGTCGGGCACGGCGGATACGCCTCTTTCGTAGCGTCGACAATGACGGGCAATGGGTCCCCCCAGCCTATCCCCGTCGGCGTGCTCGGCGTCATCCGGGTGAGCCGCCGCGAGACGGGGCTCACCGGCCGCGCCATACCCCTCCCCACCTGCGGGTATGCCGCGGGGCCGGCCTCCTCACGGAAACCGGCCCCACGGCCGCGGTGCTGTCGGGTCTCAGGTGATGTCGCGCCGTGCCGTGAGCACCGAGCCGACCACGGACAGGACCGCGGCGTAGCCGGTGAGGATCAGGGCGGACAGCCACCACGAGAAGTACGGGCTCGCGTCCCCGCCCGCGCCCCCGGTGGGGTCGCTGGTGACGAGCATCCCGGCGGTCAGGTTGCCCGGGACGAACTTCGACGCGGTCGTCCAGCCCAGGATCCCGAACACGATGTTGAGGATCATCTGGAGCAGGAAGGCGATGCCGACCGCGATGAGGACCGCGGCGATCTGGTTGCGCACCAGCATCCCGAAGCCGAAGCCGAGCAGCGTCCACACGACGAAGGCCAGGATCATGACGGCCAGCGTCTTCTGGACCTCGCCGTTGCCGAGGAACGTCGCGTGACCCTTGATCGACAGCATCCCCGCGCCACCGGCCACGGCCGCGATGTCGTAGATCACCGCGTAGACGGCGCTGATCAGCAGGATCGCCACGACCTTGGACACCAGCACCTTCCACCGCACCGGCGTCGACAGCACGGTCGCCGTGAACGTCTTGTGGCGGAACTCCTGGGTGATGAGCAGGACCCCCAGCGCCAGCGGGAAGAGCGCCGCGATGCTGAAGATGATGAACCCGGCGGAGTAGACGAACTGGGCGGCACCCGGCGAGCTCGCCGACAGGACCTGGCCCTCACCGCCGCCGCCCTCCGGCTCGAGGCCGACCAGGGCAGCGAAGCCCACCGAGATGAGCGCGCTGAGGACGAACATCCCCAGGCCGAGCCCCCACCACAGACGGGTCGTGAAGATCTTGCGGATCTCGGACTTGATCGCGCCGCCCATCAGGCAGACACCCCTTCCGGGTCGGTCGACGGTGCCGTGGGCGCGGACCCACCCTGGCCGAGGTTGCGGTTGGTGCCCTCGGTGAGCTCGAAGAAGACGGCCTCCAGGTCGCTGGTGGCGCTGCGCAGCTCGTAGACCGGAAGGCCTGCCCGCAGGGCCACGTCACCGACGAGGCGCAGGTCGCCCGTGTGGACCATGAGCCCGCCGTCGGGCTGCACCTCGCTCGTGACGTCGGCCACCCGCAGGGCGCCGGCGAGCTCGTCGGTGGAGGAGGTGCGGACCAGGGAGCGCGCCTCGCCGTGCAGGTCGGCCATCGGGCCCTGCTGGACGAGCTTGCCGTTGCTGATGATGACGACGTCGTCGACGGTCTGCTCGACCTCCTGGAGCATGTGGCTCGAGACGAGGATGGTCTTGCCCTGGCTGGACAGGTGGCGCAGGAACCCGCGCAGCCAGCGGATGCCCTCGGGGTCGAGGCCGTTGGCCGGTTCGTCGAGGATCAGGACCTCGGGGTCGCCGAGCATGGCCGCGGCGAGGCCGAGGCGCTGCCGCATACCCATCGAGTAGCCGCCCGCCCGCTTGCGGGCCGCCGCGGGGATGCCGACGAGCTCGAGCATCTCGTCGACCCGGGCGGTGCCGATGCCGCAGGTGTCCGCGAGCACCCGCAGGTGGTCGCGCCCGGAGCGGCCCGGGTGGAAGTTGGTCGCCTCGAGGGCCGAACCGACGACCCGCAGGGGGGCCGCGATCTCGTGGTAGGCGTGGCCGCCGATGGTGGCCGTGCCGGACGTGGGACGCACGAGCCCGAGCAGCATGCGCAGGGTCGTGGTCTTGCCGGCGCCGTTGGGCCCGAGGAAGCCGGTGATGCGGCCGGGCTCGACGGTGAAGGACAGGTCGTCGACGGCGGTGAAGCTGCCGAAGCGCTTGGTGAGGTTGCGGACCTCGATGCGCCCGGCGCCGTGCGCGCCGCTCGTCGGTGTGGTCGGTGTGGTGGTGGTCATCGTTCCCCCGGTCTCAGGTGCATGGGCGCCATCCTCCCAACTGACGCGGGGGGAGGGTCAACGCGGTTTGTCCCCGGCGCGTCGCGCGACCCTAGGATGGCCGCACTATGACCGAATGGTTGCTGGTCCTTGCCGGCGTGGGGTTGACGGCCGGGACCGCTGTCTTCGTGGCGACCGAGTTCTCGCTCGTCGCGCTGGACCGCCCGACGGTGCAGAAGGCGATCGACGCCGGCGACGGTCGCGCCGAGACGGTGCTGGGGTCGCTGCGCCGGCTGTCGACGCAGCTGTCCGCGGCGCAGGTGGGCATCACGCTGACCACCCTGGTCCTCGGTTTCCTCACCACCCCGTCGCTGGGCAAGCTCCTGCAGACGCCGCTCGGGGCGCTCGGGCTCGCCGGGACCACCCTCGACTCCGTCTCCTCGACGCTCGCCCTGGCCATCGCCACCGTGTTCTCCATGGTCTTCGGCGAGCTGCTGCCGCAGTTCCTGGGGATATCGGCGCCCCTGGCCACGGCCAAGGTCGTGACGATGCCGGTCCGCGCGTTCGCCCTCGTCTCGCGCCCGCTGATCGTGGTCCTCAACGGCTCCGCCAACCTCTTCCTGCGCGCCCTCGGCATCACCCCGCAGGAGGAGCTGTCCGGGGCGCGGACCCCGCAGGAGCTCGCCTCCCTGGTCCGCCGCTCGGCCGAGGCGGGCACCCTCGACGAGGGGACGGCCCGGCTCGTCACCCGGTCCCTCGGCTTCGGTGAGCAGACCGCGGCCGACGTGATGAGCCCGCGCGCCCGGTCGTCGTCCATCGAGCGCACCGCGACCGCCGACGACGTCGTCCGGCTCGCGCGCCGTACCGGCCACTCCCGCTTCCCCGTCACCGGCGAGGACTGGGACGACATCGACGGCGTCGTCCACGTCAAGCGCGCCATCGCCGTCCCGCACGAACGGCGCGCCGACGTCCCCGTCTCCGCGCTGATGGTGCCGCCGCTGCTCGTGCCCGAGACGATCCGGCTCGACCCGCTGCTGCTCATGCTGCGCGAGCACGGCCTGCAGCTCGCCATCGTGGTCGACGAGTACGGCGGGACCGCCGGCATCGTCACCCTCGAGGACGTCGTCGAGGAGATCGTGGGGGAGGTGTCCGACGAGCACGACGTGTTCCGGACGACCGGCCGCGAGCTCACCGACGGGTCGTGGACCGTGCCCGGGCTCTGGCGCCCCGACGAGGTGCGCGACCGCCTCGGCGCCGAGGTGCCCGACGGTCCCGCCTACGAGACCACGGGCGGGTTCGTGATGGCCGAGCTCGGGCGCATACCCGTCGTCGGCGACACGGTGAGCATCCCCGGGTGGGAGATCACGGTCCTGGCCATGGACGGGATGCGCGCGGACCGGCTGCGGTTCCGCGCGCAGGAGCCCGCTGAGGGCGAGGTCGATGCTGGTGGTGCCCCGTCGACGGGTACGGCGTCCGCCCAGTCCGAGGGAGAGCGGCCGTGAGCGTCGCCGCCGTCTGGGTGACGGTCCTGCTGCTCCTGCTCAACGCGTTCTTCGTCGGGGCCGAGTTCGCGGCGATGGCCGCCCGCCGCTCCACCCTGGAGCCGCTGGCCGCCGCGGGGTCGCGCCGCGCCCAGACCTGCCTCGACGCCCTCGAGCAGATGGGGTCGCTGCTCGCCTGCGCCCAGCTCGGCATCACCGTCTGCTCGGTGCTGCTCGGTGCCATCTCCGAGGCGGCCCTGCACCACGCCCTCGAGCCCGTGGTCAGGCACCTGTCGCTCCCGACCGGGGTCGCCGACGGGGCGGCCCTGGCGCTCGCGCTGCTCATCGTCGTCTACCTGCACGTCGTGGTCGGCGAGATGATCCCCAAGAACCTCGCGCTCGCCGGACCCGAGCGCTCGGCGCTGGTCCTGGTGCCGGTGCTGCTGGTCATCACCCGCGCGCTGCGGCCCGTCATCTCGGTGATGGAGCACCTGGCGAAGGCGCTGGTCCGGTTGTTCGGGGTCGAGCCCAAGGACGAGATCACCTCGACGTTCACGGTCGAGGAGGTCGAGCACATCCTCGCCGAGAGCCACCACGAGGGGCTGATCGAGGAGGGCCAGCACGGGCTGGTCGGTGCGGCGCTGGAGTTCAGCGACAAGGACGCGGTCGACGTCGCCGTGCCGCTCGACGACCTCGTGACCCTGCCGGTCACCGCCACGCCCGACGACGTCGAGCGGCTGGTGGCCAAGCGCGGCTTCTCGCGCTACCCGCTCGTCGACCGCGCGGGCGGGCTCGCCGGCTACCTGCACCTCAAGGACGTGCTCTACGCCGACGACACCGAGCGCGACATCGCCGTCCCGGTCAAGCGCGTCCGCAAGCTGGCGACCGTCCAGGCAGCGGACGAGGTCGAGGACGTGCTGCGGACCATGCAGCTGACGGGCGCCCACCTGGCCCGGGTGGTCGACACCGACGGGGTGACCATCGGCGTCGTCTTCCTGGAGGACGTCATCGAGGAGCTCGTCGGCGAGGTCACCGACGCCTCCCAGCGCTGAGCCGCCCTCCGCCACCTGCGCCTCGCCTCACCCACACGTCGAGGTCACCCGTCAGCCCGGACCTCGCCCCCCTCACACGTCGAGGTGGTGTCAAACCGTCCCGTCCAGGCGGGGTGAGGGCGATCTGCCACCACCTCGACGCCGAGGTAGGCAGCCAGCCGGCGCAGGAGGGCGTGTCGCCGAGCCGGGTTGGTGTGGTCGGAGCGGGTCAGCTCGACGTACTTCCAGCCGTCGTCCTCCACGAGCAGCCGGCGGCTGATGTCGTCGTCGCCCCGGCGGAAGTTGCCGAAGTGGTGAGCGCCCTGGTACTCCGCGACCACCTTGCGCTCTCGCCAGACGAAGTCGCCCCGGCACAGGAAGCCCGACCCGTCGGCCGCCATCACCGCGACGTTGACCTCGGGCTCGGGCAGGCCGTGACGACAGAAGAGCAGGCGGCTGCGCGTCTCCATGGCCGAGTCGGCCCCGACCCTCACCCACGCCAGGGCCTCACGAAGCCCGCGGACGCCCCGGGCGCCCCGACCGCGGCGGTCGAGGGCCAGCCGCAGCGGCTCGGTGCTCCCCGCCAGCCGCGCCACCCGGTCGCCGGCGACGACGAGGTCCTCCACGCCCAGCAGGCTGCCGAGGTCGACCCACGTGTCGGCCATCGAGACCAGGCGCAGCCCACGCACGACCACCAGGTGGCGCGACTGGAGGCCGAGGTGCGGGGTGACGCCGGGGCGGTCGACCGGGTTGCGCCCGGTCGGGCGCATGACGTGCAGTGGCCGGACGTGCTCGTGGCTGCGGGGGAGCGGTATGCCGTGGAGCAGGGCCGCGGTGCAGTGCGAGAAGGCGGCGTCGTCCGGCAGCACGAGCGCCGCCGCGCAGGCGTCTGCCTGTACCTGCGCCCGGACGTCGAGGACTGGCCCACCCGGGTCGCGGAGCGACGGGTCTCCTGCGGTCGCGGCCACGCGGCGTACGCCGTGGAAGGGGCGCTCGAGGTCGGCGCCACGAAGGCGGCCCTCGGTCAGGCCGGCCGCGGCTGCCTGGGTGGTGCTGAACGCGCGGCCGGCCAGGGTGGCGGGCAGGGGCGTCGGTCGACCGGGCATGCACCGCAGGGTGGCGCAGGCGCGCCATACCGGTCCGCAGTCATCCACAGGCCCGGGTCCGCGACGCCCGGGAACCTCGCCGAGGTGGTGGCAAACCGTCCTGTCCGGGCCGGGTCGGGACGATCTGCCACCACCTCGACGCGGGGTGGGTGCGGTCCGGACACGGCGAAGGGCCGACCGCGTCGCGGTCGGCCCTTTTTGGGTGCCCCCGGCAGGATTCGAACCTGCGCTCCCGCCTCCGGAGGGCGGTGCTCTATCCCCTGAGCTACGGGGGCCGATGCACGTCCGGTGATGGACGCGCTCGGTGAGGTTAGCAGCCTAGGGTGTGCTCCATGGAACCCGGGGGACTCGTGGTGGTCTGCGACGACACGGAGCCGATCCGTCGCCTCATCCGGGTCAACCTGGAGCTCGAGGGCTTCGAGGTCGAGGAGGCCAGCGAGGGCGGCGAGCTGCTCGAGGTGCTGACCCGCCGGGCCGACCACGGCGAGACGCTGCCGGGGGTGGTCACCCTCGACGCGCAGATGGAGCCGCGCGACGGCTGGTGGGCCATCAGCCGCATCCGCGCCGACCCGCGGCTGGCCGACATCCCGGTGATCATGGTGACGGCCTCGGTGCAGCAGCACGACCGGGTGCAGGCCCGCGCCTCCGGCTTCGACGCCTTCGTCTCCAAGCCGTTCGACCCCGAGGACATCATCGACCTCGTCCGCGGCTACATGGCGGGCGGCAGGGGTCACACCGTGGGCGCCTGAGGTCGCCCTAGACTTGCCCGGTGACCCCCGAACAGCTTTCTGCTGCCCTGCGCACCGCCCTCACCGACGCCGTCGCCGCAGGTGACCTCGTCGTGGACGTGTCCGCGGAGGTGCGCGTGGAGCGACCGAGGAACCGCGACCACGGCGACTGGTCCACCAACGTCGCGCTGCAGCTGGCCAAGGGCGCCGGTATGCCGCCGCGCGACGTCGCGGCGCTGCTCGCCGACCGGCTCGGCCGGGTCGACGGGGTCAAGGCCGTCGACATCGCCGGACCCGGGTTCCTCAACATCACGCTCGACGCGGCATCGGCGGGGGAGCTCGCCCGCAGCATCGTCGAGGCGGGAACGACCTACGGCCACAACGACTCCGAGGCCGGACACGTCATCAACCTCGAGTACATCTCGGCCAACCCGACCGGCCCGCTGCACCTGGGGCACACCCGCTGGGCGGCCCTGGGCGACGCGATGAGCCGGCTCCTCAAGGCGTCCGGCGCGACGGTCACGGCCGAGTACTACATCAACGACGCCGGCGCCCAGATGGACAAGTTCGCCGCCTCGGTCCTCGCCAGGGCCAAGGGTGAGCCCACGCCCG
The DNA here is from genome assembly GCF_001428025.1 of Phycicoccus sp. Soil748. Taxonomy (GTDB): domain Bacteria; phylum Actinomycetota; class Actinomycetes; order Actinomycetales; family Dermatophilaceae; genus Pedococcus. Next base: position 293,198 of record NZ_LMSC01000007.1, read on the forward strand.
AGGGCGGGTACCCCGGCGCCTACATCGACGACCTCGCCGCGCAGGCGCTCGCGGCCAGGCCCGACCTGCTCGAGCTCCCCGCCGACGAGGCGCTCGCCGAGGTGCGCCGGCTCGCGTACGCCGCGCAGCTGCAGGACATCAAGGCCACGCTCGCCGACTTCGGGGTGCACTTCGACGTGTGGTTCTCCGAGGCCGCGCTGCACGATGCCGGTGCCGTCGAGCAGGCTGTGGAGCGACTGCGCGAGCAGGGCCACGTCTTCGACGAGGACGGCGCGGTCTGGCTGCGCACGACCGACTTCACCGACGACAAGGACCGGGTGCTGATCCGGGCCAACGGCGAGCCGACCTACTTCGCCGCCGACGCCGCCTACTACCTGTCCAAGAAGGACCGGGGCTTCGACGAGAAGATCTACCTCCTCGGCGCCGACCACCACGGCTACATCAACCGGCTCAAGGCCATCGCGGCCTGCGCCGGCGACGACCCGGAGCACAACATCGAGGTGCAGATCGGCCAGCTGGTCAACCTCGGCGGCGCCAAGCTGTCCAAGCGCGCCGGCAACATCATCGAGCTGCGCGACCTCATCGGCTGGATCGGCACCGACGCGATCCGCTACTCCCTGTCGCGCTACCCGGCCGACAGCCCGCTGTCGCTCGACGGCGAGGAGCTGCGCAAGCAGACCAACGACAACCCGGTCTTCTACGTGCAGTACGCCCACGCCCGGACGTCCAACGTCGCACGGCTGGCGGGGGAGGACGGCGTACGGCGTGAGGACGGCTTCGACCCGTCGCTCCTGGGCGACCCCACCGAGGCGGCGCTGTTGGCCATCCTCGGCGACTTCCCCCGGGTCGTCGCCCAGGCGGCCCACCTGCGCGAGCCGCACCGCGTCGCGCGCTACCTGGAGGACCTCGCGGGCCACTTCCACAAGTGGTACGACACCTGCCGCGTGCGGCCGATGACCGCCGACGAGGAGGTCACCGACCTGCACCGCAGCCGGCTGTGGCTCAACGACGCGACGCGTCAGGTCTTGGCCAACGGACTGGACCTCCTGGGGGTCTCCGCACCAGACAGGATGTAGCCCATGCGCGCTCACGAGGCCGGTGCCCTCCACGCCGAGGGTTACGGCGGGCCACCGCACTGGCTGCCCACGCCCGGCGACGTCAACGAGCTGATGCCGCAGCTGTGGCCCCAGACCGTCACGCGTGACGACGAAGGGCGCCTGACCGTCGGCGGCCTCGACGTCGTGAGCATCGCGCGCGAGTTCGGCACGGCTGCCTACGTCCTGGACGAGGAGGACTTCCGTGCGCGGGCGCGGGCGTTCCGCGACGACTTCGCCGAGCCGTTCGCCGAGCTCGGGGGAGTCGACGTCTACTACGCGGGCAAGGCGTTCCTGTGCACCGAGGTCGCGCGGTGGGTGGCCGACGAGGGCCTGTGCCTCGACGTCTGCTCCGGCGGGGAGCTGGCCGTCGCGCAGCGCGCGGGGTTCCCTGCACAGCGAATCGGCTTGCACGGCAACAACAAGAGCGTCGCCGAGATCCGCCAGGCACTCGACTACGGCGTGGGCCGGATCGTGGTGGACTCGTTCGAGGAGATCGAGCGCATCGCCGCGGTGGCGGCCGAGCTCGGGGTCCCCGCGCCGGTGATGGTGCGCGTGACGGTGGGCGTCGAGGCCCACACCCACGAGTTCATCGCGACCGCCCACGAGGACCAGAAGTTCGGCTTCTCCCTCGCCGGGGGACGGGCGGCGGAGGCCATCGCCCGGATCCTCGAGCACGCCGAGACCCTCGACCTGCTCGGCCTGCACTCCCACATCGGCTCGCAGATCTTCGACACGTCGGGGTTCGAGGTCTCCGCGCGGCGACTCATCGGGCTGCACGCAGAGGTGGCCCGCGTCCACGGGGTGCACATGCCCGAGCTCGACCTCGGCGGCGGCTACGGCATCGCCTACACCTCCGAGCACGAGCCCCTGACGCCGCGACAGCTCGGCGAGCAGATGGCCGGCCTGGTGGCGCGGGAGCTCAAGACCGTCGGCGACGGCAGCCCCGGCACCCCCGCCCCGAAAGTGTCGATCGAGCCGGGCCGGGCCATCGCCGGCCCCAGCACGTTCACGCTCTACGAGGTGGGGACCGTCAAGGACGTCGACCTCGGCGGCAGCGCGAAGCGCACCTACGTGTCGGTCGACGGCGGCATGAGCGACAACATCCGCACAGCGCTCTACGACGCCGACTACTCGTGCACCCTGGCCAGCCGCCGCTCGGACGCGGCACCGCGCCTCGCCCGGGTGGTGGGCAGGCACTGCGAGAGCGGCGACATCGTGGTCATGGACGAGTACCTGCCCGACGACGTGACGGCAGGGGACCTGCTCGCCGTCCCCGGCACGGGGGCCTACTGCCGCAGCATGGCCAGCCAGTACAACCACACCCCGCGGCCCCCCGTCATCGCGGTGCGCGACGGGCAGGCGCGCGTCATCGTGCGGCGCGAGACGGTGGAGGATCTGCTGGCGCTGGATGTCGGGTGAGGAGATCTCCCGCAACGGGTCCGCCCCGGCGCAAGATCGTCCGGATGACGGAACAATGAGCGTCCACGACGTGGTCACGCGGCACCATGGGCCGCACGCACACCAAGCCCCTCGGGGCGCTGAGGAGCACTCGTGAGTGACAGCCAGATTGCCGCGGCAGGCGAGCCGCTGCGCGTCGCCCTGCTCGGGTGTGGGGTGGTGGGGTCCTCGGTGGCCCGCATGCTCGTGGACCACGCCGACGACCTGGCGGCGCGGGTCGGCCGACCGCTCGAGCTCGTGGGCATCGCCGTACGGCGCGCCGGCCGCGACCGCTCGGACCTCCCCGTCGACCCGTCGCTGTTCACCACCGACGCCGACTCGCTCGTCACCCGCGCCGACATCGTCATCGAGGTCATCGGCGGCATCGAGCCGGCCAAGGGCTTGATCGAGAAGGCCATGGCCCACGGGGCGTCGGTCGTGTCAGCCAACAAGGCGCTGCTCGCCGAGGCCGGCCCGAGCCTCTACGCCTCGGCAGCGATGCACGGCGTGGACCTCTACTACGAGGCCGCGGTCGCGGGCGCCATACCGATCCTGCGCCCCATCCGTGAGTCCCTCGCGGGCGACGACGTGCGCAAGGTCCTCGGCATCGTCAACGGCACCACCAACTACGTCCTCGACAAGATGGACACGACCGGCATGGGCTTCGCCGAGGCCGTCGAGCAGGCCCAGGCGCTCGGCTACGCCGAGGCCGACCCCACCGCCGACGTCGAGGGTTTCGACGCCGCCGCGAAGGCCGCGATCCTGGCGTCGCTGGCGTTCCACACGCGGGTCTCCAGCGACCAGGTCCACCGCGAGGGCATCACCGAGGTCAGCGCTGCCGATGTGCAGGCCGCGCGCGAGATGGACTGTGTCGTCAAGCTGCTCGCGATCTGCGAGCGCACCGAGGCAGCCGGTCCTGACGGCCGGCCCGCGCCCGGGGTCAGCGTCCGGGTCCACCCGGCGATGATCCCGCGGTCGCACCCGCTCGGTGGCGTCCGCGACGCGTTCAACGCGGTCTTCGTCGAGGCTGACGCAGCCGGCCAGCTCATGTTCTACGGCAAGGGTGCCGGCGGCGACCCGACCGCCAGCGCGGTCCTCGGCGATGTCGTCGCCGTGGCGCGCCACCGGGTCGGCGGAGGCCGCGGCCCGGGGGAGTCGGCGTACGCCGACCTGCCCGTCCTGAGCATGGGCCAGGCCCTCACGCGGTACCACATCAGCCTCGCCGTGGCCGACCGCCCGGGCGTGCTCGCCCAGGTCGCCACCGCGTTCGCCGCCCACGACGTCTCGATCGAGACGGTGCGCCAGAAGGTGGTCGAGGGGGAGGGCGGGGCGCCCACCGAGGCCAGCCTCGTCGTCGTCACCCACACCGCCCCCGATGCCGCGCTGTCCGCGACGGTGGAGGCCCTCGCCGCGCTCGACACCGTGCGCGAGGTCACCTCCGTGATGAGGGTGGAGGGCGCCTGATGGCCACGTTGTGGAAGGGCGTCATCCGCGAGTACGCCGACCGCCTCCCGACGCTCGCCGGAGCGCCGGTGGTGACGCTGCAGGAGGGCGGCACACCGCTCATCCCCGCGGAGCACCTGTCGTCCCTCACCGGGGCGGACGTCTGGGTGAAGTACGAGGGGCTCAACCCCACCGGCTCCTTCAAGGACCGGGGCATGACGGCCGCGATCTCGGTCGCCGCACGCAACGGCGCCAAGGCCGTCATCTGCGCGTCGACGGGCAACACGAGCGCCAGCGCCGCGGCCTACGCCACCAAGGCGGGTATGGCGTGTGCGGTCCTCGTCCCGGACGGCAAGATCGCGATGGGCAAGCTCAGCCAGGCCATCGCCCACGGGGCGACCCTCCTGCAGGTCGACGGCAACTTCGACGCCTGCCTCACGCTGGCCCGCAAGCTCGCCGAGGCCTACCCCGTCGAACTGGTCAACTCGGTCAACCCCGCTCGCATCGAGGGGCAGAAGACCGCCTCCTTCGAGGTCGTCGACGCCCTCGGCGACGCCCCTGAGATCCACTGCCTCCCCGTCGGCAACGCCGGCAACATCACCGCCTACTGGAAGGGCTACCGCGAGTACCACCGCGACTCCGACCAGCCCGGCCCGGCGACGCGGCTGCCGCAGATGTGGGGCTTCCAGGCCGCGGGTGCGGCGCCGATCGTCCTCGGCCACCCGGTCGACGAGCCAGACACCGTCGCCACCGCGATCCGCATCGGCAACCCGGCCTCGTGGAAGCAGGCGGAGGCCGCCCGCGACGAGTCCGGCGGGCGGATCGAGTCGGTGACCGACGAGCAGATCCTGCACGCCCACCGGGTGCTGTCCTCGCGTGAGGGCATCTTCGTGGAGCCGGGTTCCGCTGCGTCCGTCGCCGGGCTCCTGCAGGCCGCCGAGGCAGGGCACGTGCCCGCCGGGGCCAGGATCGTCTGCACCGTCACGGGCCACGGCCTCAAGGACCCGCAGTGGGCCCTGCGCAACGCCGACGGATCCGACGTCACGCCGACGCGGGTGCCGGTCGACGCGTTCACCGCCGCGCAAGCGCTGGGGCTGGACGGCTGATGGCGGCTGCCCTGCGAGCGGGGGCGGCCGTCGAGGTGCGGGTGCCGGCCAGCAGCGCCAACCTCGGGCCCGGCTTCGACTCGGTGGGGCTGGCACTCGGGCTCTGGGACACCTGTGTCGCCACCGTCACCGAGGCACCCGGGCTGCTGATCGAGGTCGAGGGCCAGGGCGCGGGGGAGGTGCCCCTCGACGCCACCCACCTCGTGCACCGCTCGATGCTGCGGGCGTGGGACGAGCTCGGCGTGGCTGCACCTCTCGGCCTCTCCCTGCGGTGCCGCAACGAGGTGCCCCACGGGCGGGGCCTCGGTTCGTCGGCGACCGCGATCGTCACGGGCATCGTTGCGGCCCAGGCACTTCACGACGTATCCCGCGGGTGCGAGGGCGACGTCGACCTCGCCTTCACCAACACGCTGGCCGCGCGCATGGAGGGTCACCCGGACAACTCCTCGGCCTCCGTCTTCGGGGGCCTCACCCTGTCGTGGTCCGACGGCGGCGACGACCCCACGCACACCCTGCAGCTGGACCTGCACCCCGACGTGCGCGTGCTCGTCCTGGTGCCGGCGAAGCAGCTGTCCACCGCGAAGGCCCGCTCGGTGCTGCCGACCCACGTCCGGCACGGCGACGCGGCGCTCAACTCGGCGCGGGCGGCGCTGCTCGTGCAGGCCCTGACCGCGCACCCGGAGCACCTGCTGGCCGGCACCCGGGAGTGGCTCCACCAGGAGGCCCGGCGCGAGTCGTTCGGCGGGTCGATGGAGGTCGTCGACCGGCTGCGGGCCGCCGGGCACGCCGCCGTCATCTCCGGCGCCGGCCCCTCGGTCCTCGTGCTCTCGACCGTCGGCCCGGTCGACGGCGTGGAGGCCCTCGTCGACGACGCCTGGGACGTCCTGTCGCCCGGCGTGCCGTCCACAGGTGCGCAGGTCAGGCGCCTCCGGCCCTGAGGCGACAATCTGGGCACGTTGGACTTCTGGCAGGGGCAACGGTGTTACATTGAGCACGCACCCGCAGCCGATGGCGCCCCTTCGCCCATCCACCAGCGGGTCGCACCCTCCACATGCTGGCGGCCTTGAGGCCGCCTGCCTCGCTGTGCCGCATGTGGCTCCACCGGTCAGCGTTGCCTGACCCAAGCACCGGCCCGGGATCTGAACCCGGCCGCATACGAGGGGGAAGGATCCTTCGTGACAGACACCACCACTCTCGACACTGCGTCGTCGCAGGACGAGAAGCCTCGCCGTTCCGGCGCGCTGAGCACCATGAAGGTGGCCGAGCTCCAGGGGCTCGCCGCGAGCATGGGCATCACCGGCACCGCCAAGATGCGCAAGGGTGACCTCGTCACCGCCATCAAGGACCGCCAGTCCGGTGGCCCGGCGCCGCGCAACGACCACGGCCGTTCCGTGGCCACCGAGACCGCGACCGCGCCGGCCTCCCAGCAGCAGAGCACCCCCTCTGCCGAGGTCGCGCAGGCCGACTCCGCCCAGGCCCCGTCGCAGGCCGCGCCCACGCAGGACGGTGCCCCCCGTGCCCGTCGCGAGCGCGGCGAGCGCCGTGAGCGCACCCAGCAGCAGCGCGAGGAGCGCCAGCAGTCCCGCGAGGCCGCGGTCGAGCGCCAGCAGGACGACCGCCAGCCCACTCGCGACGACCGCCAGCAGGGCGAGCGCGGTGACCGCAACGAGCGCGGCGACCGCCAGCAGCCCGAGCGCGGCGACCGCCAGCAGCCCGAGCGCGGCGACCGCCAGGGTCAGCGCGACCAGCAGGGCGAGCGCAACGACCGCCAGGGTCAGCGCGACCAGCAGGGCGAGCGCAACGACCGCCAGCAGGCCGAGCGCGGCGACCGCCAGGGTCAGCGCGACCAGCAGGGCGAGCGCAACGACCGCCAGCAGCCCGAGCGCACCGACCGTCAGCAGGGCCAGCGCGACCAGCAGCAGGACGGTCAGGGGGGCCAGGGCCAGAACCAGGGCTACGGCGACGACGAGGACGGTCGTGGCGGCCGTCGACGCAACCGCAACCGCAACCGCAACCGTGACAAGCGCGGTCGCGGCCGCGAGTACGGCGACTACGACAACGAGCCCCAGGTGGCCGAGGACGACGTGCTCGTCCCCGTGGCCGGCATCCTCGACGTGCTGGAGAACTACGCCTTCGTCCGCACCTCCGGCTACCTGCCCGGGGCGAACGACGTCTACGTCCCGTTGGGCACCGTCAAGAAGAACGGCATGCGCAAGGGTGACGCCGTCACCGGTGCGGTCAAGGCCCACGCGGACGACCAGCAGCAGAACCAGCGCCAGAAGTTCAACGCCCTGGTGCGCCTCGACACGGTCAACGGCATGTCGCCGGAGGAGGCCCGCAAGCGGGTCGAGTTCGGCAAGCTGACGCCGCTCTACCCCCAGCAGCGGCTGCGCCTGGAGACCGACCCGCACCTGCTCACCACCAGGGTCATCGACCTGGTGGCGCCGATCGGCAAGGGCCAGCGCGGGCTCATCGTCGCCCCGGCCAAGGCGGGCAAGACCATGGTCATGCAGGCCATCGCCAACGCCATCACGACCAACAACCCCGAGTGCCACCTCATGGTCGTCCTCGTCGACGAGCGGCCCGAAGAGGTCACCGACATGCAGCGCGCGGTCAAGGGCGAGGTCATCTCCTCGACCTTCGACCGGCCGGCGGAGGACCACACCACGGTGGCCGAGCTCGCGATCGAGCGGGCCAAGCGCCTGGTCGAGATGGGCCACGACGTCGTCGTCCTGCTCGACTCGATCACCAAGCTCGGGCGCGCCTACAACCTCGCCGCGCCGGCGAGCGGCCGGATCCTGTCCGGTGGCGTCGACAGCGCCGCGCTCTACCCGCCCAAGAAGTTCTTCGGGGCCGCCCGCAACATCGAGAACGGTGGCTCGCTGACCATCCTCGCGACGGCGCTGGTGGAGACCGGGTCGCGCATGGACGAGGTGATCTTCGAGGAGTTCAAGGGCACCGGCAACATGGAGCTCAAGCTCGACCGGGGCCTGGCCAACCGCCGGATCTTCCCCGCGGTCGACATCAACAACTCGGGCACCCGCAAGGAGGAGATCCTCCTCTCGGGCGAGGAGCTCAAGATCATGTGGAAGCTGCGCCGGGTACTGGCGGCCCTCGACCAGCAGCAGGGCATCGAGCTGCTCATCGACCGGCTCAAGAAGACCCGCAGCAACGCGGAGTTCCTCATGCAGGTGCAGCAGAACTCCTCGCTGCGCCCCGGGGACGACGACCACAGCTGACCAGCTGCTCGAGTGCAAGCCATCCGGGCGGGGCCNCGTCACCGAAGAGGTGACGGGCCCCGCACCGGTCAGGTGGTCGGGGCCGCACCGGTCAGGGTCCGGTTCGACGTGCTTGCGCACGCTTCCGTCCGTTACCTGCC